>CAWJHE010000012.1:0-34578 GCA_963842455.1 uncultured Chloroflexia bacterium | reverse complement strand
GCAAAGATCGCAGTCATTGCGAACGGTCTTTGTGAAGCAATCTAATCTCTCGCAGAGCTCGCAGAGAGCGCAGAGCACTTTATGTAGAACAAACTGTTAGTTTGTTCGCTCTCGCAAAGGCGCAAAGATCGTTGTTTCCTTTGATCTCTCGCAGAGCGACCTTTATGTAGAACAAACTGTTAGTTTGTTAGCTCTCGCTGAGCGTTATGTAAAACAAACTGTTAGTTTGTTCTCAAGCTACTGCTTGAGCCGCATATGTTAGCTTACGTTTCTTTGCAGCAATCCGAACGGATGATTTGCCTCCGGCAAATCCGCAAACTAACAGTTTGCGTTACATCTTTAAAGACCGTAAACGAACAGTTAGCGTTACATCTGGCTGGCTCGCAAACTAACAGTTTGCGTTACATCTGGCTGGCCCGCAAACTAACAGTTTGCGTTACATCTGGTAGGCCCGCAAACTAACAGTTCGCGTTACATCTGGCGAGGCTGCATCATGCTCAGCAGGTTGCCGCCCAGGACGGCTTGGCGCTGGCTGTCGTCCAGGTTCAGGCAGCGCACAGCGTTCCAGCTCCAGCGCCTGGTTTAGCCAGGGGGTGGCTGCCGAAGATGATGCGCCCGGCGCCCAGGTCGCGGACGATGTTCTCGACATTTTCGGGGGCGTACATAACCCGAGGTTTCCATGTACAGGTTGGGGCATTCCACGCATGGCCAGCTCGGCGTCGGTCAGGGCGAAGGCGGCGCTATCCAGCTGCAGCCGCGTGGGTGGCGATGATGCTCGCTTGCGGGTGGCGGTATGAGCTCGGCGATATCCAGCGGATGCGAAACCAGGGGGTAGCCGGCTTCGACCATCACCCACAGCCGCGTGTTCCGCTGAGCAGTAATCTACCAGGGGATCGACCAGGGCGTCGGATACCTGGAAGTGTTCTTCCCAGGGATGCAGCAAGCAGGCCGCAAGCGCCAGAAATCTCCTGGTGCAGGCTGCTGAGCTGAGCCAGGGCGGTTTGCTTCTGCCAGGGGTCTACGCGGGCAGCCCAGAAGAAACGCTGCGGGTGCAGGGCAGCCTGCGCGGCGGTCCACAGGTTGGCGGGCCACAGGTCGTATTGCGGCGGGCGGTTGGGGATGAGCACACCCTGATCGATGCCGCAAGCGTCCATGGAATGCAGGATCTCCTGGATGGATTGGCTCTGTCCGAACAGGCTTTCACCGGCGTAAATGTGGGCGTCCAGGATGGTCATAGCAATATTCTCCAGGTTGATGTTCATCAGGCGGGCGTAATTCTGGTGGAAGATGAGCTGCTCCTGTTCAGGAGTGAACTGGCACAGCTTGACCTTCATGATCTCCAGGCGGTAATCGCAGCAAGGGGCGTCGCTGCCGAAGAGCACTTTCTCAGCGCCCAGGCGGTCGACAGCCTGGCGAACCCGGTCGGGGAAGGGGATTTCGCTGGTATCCACCAGCACATTGGGGCGGCGCTCAGCCACGCGTATGGCGGCTTCGCCGGAGAAGAATCCGCCGGTATGCGCCAGGATGATGGTGGTATCGGGGGCTTGCTGCGCCAGCCGGTCGATCTGGTAGGGCAGGCACATGATCTCATCGCCGCGATGGTAGAGCATGGGCAGGCCGTGCTCACCGGCGCGTTGGGCTCAGCTTGACGGTCAGCGCTCCGAAGGGGTAGAGGGTGTAATGGGCCGGGTGCAGCTTGACACCACGGATGCCCAGGTGTTTGACGCCCTCGTCCAAAGCCTGGATGACAGGCGTCGTCGAACCAGGGATCCATGCGGGCGTATCCGATCAGGCGATCGGGGTACTTTTCTACGGCATCCGCGATGGTTTGCAGGCTGTGCGGGTTGGGTCCGGGGGCATTCAGGTAACCGCTGATAGCCGCCATGGCAATGCCAGCCTGGTCCATGCGCTGGACGAGCTTTTCGGCGGTATCGGTCCATCCGAGAAGGGACGACATCGACATGGGCGTGTGAATCGAGTATGAGCATGCTGAATTATCCATATCCTTTCTTGATCTCTCGCAAAGGTCGATGTCATTGCGAACGTTCTTCGTGAAGCAATCTGATCTCTCGCAGAGCTCGCATAGTGCGCGATGCGTTCTTTGTGAAGTCAATCTGATCTCTGAAGTCTGTCATTGCGAACGTTCTTTGTGAAGCAATCTGATCTCTCGCAAAGCTGTCATTGCGAACGTTCTTTGTGAAGCAATCTGATCTCTCGCAAAGTCTGTCATTGCGAACGTTCTTTGTGAAGCAATCTGATCTCTCGCAGAGCTCGCAGAGAACGTAGAGCTTTCTATTTATTTTGATCTCTCCAAAGTCTGTCATTGCGAACGTTCTTTGTGAAGCAATCTGATCTCTCGCAGAGCTCGCAGAGAACGCAGAGCTTCATTTATTTTGTCTCTCGCAAAGTCTGTTCATTGCGAACGTTCTTTGTGAAGCAATCTAATCTCTCGCAAAGTCGCAAAGGATGCTAAGTTTTTTTGAATTTCATCTTATGCACCATTTTACAAGACCAATGAAGTGTGATGAGCTTATGCTAAAGACATCAAACCAAAATAAAACGCTTGTTATCGTCGGCATCCGGGTCCATAAAACTGTCAAAACGGAAACGGAAGCGGGAGGCCGGGTAGATAATGCGGGTATATTCCACGGGTTGTTTGTGTTGATCGTAGACCAGGCTTAAGATTTGCAGGAGCACCGCGTTGCGCGGCAGGTCCAACAGGTCGGCTTCGTATTTGTCGGCGTAGGCTACTTCGATGAAACTGCGGGACGAGTACAGGGTGATGTCGCATTCGCTTTGCAGAAATGCGTATAGAGAACCCTTGTTGAACTGGCTGATTACCTGGCGATCAATCCGTTTGAGGGAAATATAGGAGATCAGGATGTTCACCGGTTTATCCTGGATATGGGCGATGCGCTCCAGCAGAAAGACCTCTTCTTTATCGTCCAGCTCCAGCTCTTTGGCTACCTCGGGCGGCGGGACGACGATGTTCTTGTAATTGATCCTCAAGTCCACAGGAATATTGTATTTTTTCATGCTCTCCTGGTAGCTGGTGAGCACTTCGAGGGGCTTGTCGATGCGGTGATGGCTGACGAAGCTGCCGCGGCCATGCTCGGTGTAGATCAGACCTTGCTTGGCCAGGTTATTGAGGGCCTGGCGCACGACAAAGCGGCTGACGTCGTAGGCTTTCATCAGCGCTTGTTCGGAGGGCAGCGGCTCGCCGGGCTTGAGTAAATCCGAGCGGATGAGAGTCACCAGGATGTCGCTGATCTGCTGGTAGAGCGGGGTGTTGCTATGGCGATTGATGCGGTAATTGTCTAAATAAGGTTCATTCATCATTTTCTCTTTTTTCGATCTTCTTGCAAAGACTGTCATTGCGAACGATCTTTGTGAAGCAATCTGATCTCTCGCAAGGCTTGCCAAGATGGTTGTCATTGCGAACGATCTTTGTGAAGCAATCTCAGCGCTGGTCGAGAGAAGAGATTGCTTCGTCGCAAAATTCGCTCCTCGCAATGACAGTTGTCATTAGGAAGGTATTTGTGAAGCAATCTGATCTCTCGCAAAGCCGCAAAGTACGCAAAGTTTTTCTTATCTCTCGCAGAGCCGCAGAGTGCGCAGAGCTTTCTTTCTTGAATTAAATATTATGGATCAATTTGTATGACCCACGAAGTGCGATGAGCTTTTTTGATCTCTCGCAAAGTACGCAAAGATTTTATGGAATTCCATCTTACGGTTCATGTTGCTATGCCTGCGAATTGCGAACAGCTTTTCCCGGGAGAGTCCGCTCAAGATCTTTAGACCGCGGGATGAACTGGCCATCGCCGGGTTGCCCGAACAGAACGCCATCTTGCATCATAATTTTACCGCGCAGGATGGCATGCGTCACCTGCCCTTGCAAACGCCAGCCCTCGTAAGGCGTCCAGGCGCAGCTGGTGAGCATGTTCTCTGGCGCTAAGCGTGCGGTTGCCTTCCAGGCTTACGATGGTGAAATCCGCATCCGAACCGGGTTGCAGGCAGCCTTTGCGCGGGTAAAGACCATACAGGCGCGCCGGGTTTTCACACAGGACGGCTGCCAGGCGCTCCAGGCTGATGCGACCGGTAGCGGCGGCGTGCAGCATCAACGGACACCAGGGTTTCTGCTCCGGGGATGCCAAACTGCCCGGCGAAGATATCTTTCTCGCCGGCTGTTTTCAGCTCTGGATCGATGGGGCCATGGTCGGAACCCATGGTCAGGATGTCGCCCTGCGCGAGCTGTTGCCACAATTGTTCTGCGCGCGCTGGGTCGCGCACTGGGGGGGCGTAGGTGACCCAGGGTCCCTGCCTTCGCAGATGTTCCGTGGTCAGGTACAGGTTGTGCGGGCAGGTCTCAGCCCAAACGGACATGCGCAGCTGCTCGCGCGCCTGGCGGATCATTTCGATGCCTTCGGGCACTGTGGTGTGCAGGAAATTTGCCCGGCAGCCGGTGCCTTTCAATAGATTGAGAGCCTGGCGAATGGCTTCGATTTCCACCTCGGGTGGACGCCATGCGGTGAAAGCCAGTGGGTCGTTGCGCTGAATAGCCTGCAGGCGGCGCAGGTTTGCTTGCAGCATGTCTTCATTTTCGGCGTGGATGATGGCAGTCGCGCCCAGGCGGCCGATGGTTTCGAAAGCGGCGCGCAATGCGTCATTGTCCAGCCGGCCAAGGGCGGTGAAAGAGTCGCTCATAAAGATTTTGAAGGCGGTACAGCCGGCTTGCCAGAGAGCGGGCAGCTGCTCCAGGTTGGTGGGGGATACGCCGGCGTGCAGGGCGAAATCGGTGCAGGAGGTGCGTTCACCCAGCCGGACTTTTGCCTGGAAAGCCTGGGCGTCCAGGGTCTCGGGCGGGGAGAGGGGATGGTCGATGATGGTGGTGACGCCGCCGGCCAGGGCAGCGCGGGTGCTGTCGGTGAAATCCGGATTGGCGCGAAAACCGTTCTCCCACAGGTGCATGTGCGCATCGATGCAGCCGGGCAGGATGAACTGGTTGTGCAGGTCCAGGCGGTTATGGCTGGGGGCAGCGCTGAGGTCTGCGGAAATGGCGGTGATGAGCCCATCCTTGACGCCGATGGAGGTCTGGGTGCGTGAGGTGGGGGTGATCAGCGTGCCGTTTTCGAGGATCAGATCGAACATGGGGGCTCCTAAGGTGGTAAACACATGTCAAAAAGATTGGTTGACATTCATGTTTATTCTGTTATGATTATACTCAATATATGGAATGCTGTTCCATAATATGGAACAAGGAGAAATCCTATGAACCAAAATAATACAGGCACTCAAGTTATCCAGCGCGCTTGCCAGATATTGCGTTGTTTTGACGAGCAACATACTGAGCGTAGCTTGGGGGAGATTGTGCGCCTGACTGAGCTGAAACCGCCGACAGCACATCGAATTCTGCAAGCTCTGGTGACTGAAGGGTTGATCCTTCAGGATGTCAGCACCAGTCGTTACCAATTGGGCTACTCGTTGATAAAAATGGGTGATCTGGCCCGAAAGAGCAATGATCTGGTGCAAACGGCTTCCCGATATCTGCAAGATTTGGCTCATCTTTGGGGTGAAGCTACCGTGGTTGATGTACCCGATCAAAACCTGTTTATGGTCAGTGTGCTTCTGATTCCATCCACGTATCGATTAGGTACAACATCCAGTTATGATCGCCCAGCCTGGGCTCACGCCACTGCAGCTGGCAAAGCCATTCTGGCATATTTACCAGATCATGAATTGGAAAAATTTTTAGCAAACCAACTCCCAGCTTTTACAAATTCAACGATCACGGATCCAATATTATTGCGCAAGGAATTGGAGCTGGTTACTCGACAAAGATATGCCACCAATTATGAAGAGCAGGAACTGGGATTGTTTGCTGTGGGTGCGCCGATTTTTGACCACACAAACCGCGCAATTGCGGCTTTGTCCATCGGCGGGCCTTCTGCGAGAATTGCCGGTGAGAACTTTTCGAAAATTGCAAATTCCTTGATCGACACGGCAGATCGCATCTCCTTAGACCTTGGTTACATTCGATAAAACCATCAGCCTCGCACCTCCACTCCTCCGTAAACCTGCAATTCATTCACAACATGAATTGCAGGTTACGTTTAAAACAAATTGCAAATTGCATTAAGATTTTCATATTTGTTTCCATATTTTAAGTTATACTATATCTCTAGCACAACGTAGCAATGGGGATCCAGACATGCAAATGGCTTGATGAAAGAGTTTGTGGCGCGCGTCTAATACAGGTAGATCGAATTCTTGGGGTGGATTTCCAGAAGGATGATTAACAGATAATATGGTATAGGTTGCCAACGGGTTGCGCTGGTTATGTCTCTTGGTCTCTGTTTGGCGATAAGCGTGCAATGGGAGGGGTTTTTCTTTATGAAAATGGTAAAAGAAAAAGAAAACATGGGTCGATCCGATGGTTTTAGGTCCGAACCTAAAGCTGTCGATCCTGAGCCGGATATCTCCTTCGTGTACAAACCCGGTAAGGAGAAAGACTTTCGGATTCTCCCCTCTCCAACGAAAGATACATTGATCGATGTCGATAGCATGGGTGGCTGGATCGCGGTGGTGATTTTCTCATGGATCATTATCTTGGGGATCGTTAGCCTGGTTGGGATCGAAATTGGCACGGTTGAAATTTCGGTTTCACTCATTGCCTCATTATTTTTCGCTGTGTGGGTCCATTTTCTTTACAAAAAATCTAAGCTTTCTCAACGGAGTTGAACGATGCATAAACCGAAAGTATTTGTGACCCGCCTCATCCGAGAGCGAGGCCTGGTGTTGTTGCGCGACTCGTGTCAGCTGGATGTCTGGCCGGATGAATTGCCTCCATCCAGGGAAACCTTGTTGCAACGTGTGCAAGGCGTGGAAGGATTGCTTAGTCTTGCTATCTGACCGCATTGATGCGGAAGTGATGGATGCGGCTGGCCCGGGTTTGAAGGTGATCAGCAACCACGCGGTGGGGTTTGATAATATTGACGTTCAGGCGGCTCAGAAGCGCGGCATTCAGGTGGGCAACACGCCCGGAATACTGACGGATGCTACAGCCGATTTTGCCTTTGCTCTGCTCTTGGCTGCTGCTCGCCGCGTAGTGGCAGGCGATCGCATGGTCAGGCAGGGAAACTGGAAGACCTGGGGGCCTTCGATTATGTTGGGTCCTGACCTGGTGGGCGCCACCCTGGGCATTGTTGGCTTCGGGCGCATCGGGCAGGCGCTGGCGCGGCGGGCGCTTGGTTTTGAGATGCATGTGCTCTATGATGATCCCTCCGCAGCAGATGAGTTCCCGGAGTTGAACGCTCGGAAAGTGGATTTCGAAACTTTACTGCGCCAATCCGATTTTGTCAGCTTGCATACACCGCTGACCGTGGAAACTCGCGGCTTGATGAATGCACATGCTTTTGCACGTATGAAACCCGGCGCTGTGCTGGTGAATACAGCCCGCGGTGGGGTCGTCGACCAGGACGCCCTGTACCAGGCTTTGAAAGAAGGGCGTATTTTCGCGGCAGCTATCGATGTCACCGATCCGGAACCGTTGCCGATGGATAGTCCCTTATTGGAATTGGATAACCTGATCATCACGCCGCATATCGCCAGCGCCAGCTACGAGTCGCGTGACCAGATGGCAGTGCTTTCTGCACAGAATCTGTTGGCTGGCTTGCGCGGCGAAGCCGCTGCCGCATGCAGTGCATGGGTGAAATTGTTCTCTCGCAAAGTCGCAAAACTATAAGGGCTTCGGGATCGCGGAAGGACGCGGATCGAGCGGGATTGGATGGCTGCTGGTGTGAAAGGATGAAAACCCTAAGGGTCTCCGAGACCCTTAGGGTTTATGTGTATGTCTACATTAGGGAATATTTATTTCAGGAACTCAAGATAGTGGGGAGGTTTATTTGCGTATTGCGCATAGACCCCACGCTGGGGTTCGGGCAGCAGGGCGGCGATTTGCGTCATGATTTCCACCAGCATGGCTTGCCGGACCTGGCTGGTGACCTTTTCACCGTTGGTATTTAAATGGAAGACAGGTCCCACTGCAAAGCTGAACGGGCAGCGATGCAGGCTCTTCAGATGTTGGGAGAAGTTCTCCGCGCCGGTAGTGGCGATCGCCTGGATGGGCGCGCCGCTGTGCAGGGCTAGCGTGACGACCCCGGGATGCGCTGCCTGCAAGACTCCGGTTTTGTTGCGGGTGCCTTCGGGCATGATGATGAGGATGCGTTTTTGTTGGAGCAGGCTCAGCCCACGGCGGATGCCAGCGATGTCTGCTTCGCCGCGCTGTAGAGGGATAGTTTCGCAGGTATCCAATAACCAGGCTAAGATGGGATTTTGCCAGCGAAAAGAGGCGATGTAACCATGCACGCGACGTGGCTGCAGGTGGGTGTAGATAATGGGAATTTCAACCAGGTGGGTGTGGTTGGTGACCAGGATGAGCGGCCCAGCCTGGGGAACGGCTTGCAGGGCGTTGTCATCGATACGGCACAGCAGGCTGGTAAGAATGCGGAAGAAG
Organism: uncultured Chloroflexia bacterium; assembly: GCA_963842455.1. Taxonomy (GTDB): domain Bacteria; phylum Chloroflexota; class Anaerolineae; order Anaerolineales; family UBA4823; genus CAWJHE01. The sequence continues at coordinate 26,066 of CAWJHE010000012.1, read as the reverse complement.
CCTGTTACAAAAAAGCGACTAACCGTCATGGTTGTCATTGGGGATGATCACATCCAGTTGGTGGGGGAGCAGCTTTACTTCCAGGATTTTATCTTCTTCGCTAATAATTTCTCCGTCCATGTGAGCAGGCAAGCCGCCTCGCAGTGCAGTGATTTTGATATGCGTAGTTTGAACGTTGCCAATCGCCGGATGTTTTCCCTGGGTGCCTTTCATAAACATGGGCAGCAAGCGTAAAATTTCAATCCTGCCAATTTGCTTGGCGATGCACACATCGAAAACATAATCATCCGGTAAGCCGTTGGGGGCCAGCCAAAAACCTCCGCCCAGGCGTTGGCCGTTCATGATCGATACCATGAGCGCATCCAGGGTGATTTGCTGTCCGTTGAAATCCAGCTGGACTTTGGGGCCTTTGTAGTAAACCAACAATGTTTTGATCACAGCCAGGAAGAAGCTGAGAAAGCCCCCCAGGCGCGGCATACGCATCACCTGGATGGTCGTCATGGCATCAAAACCGACTCCCACACAATTGCCAAAATAACGCCCATCGGGGACAATCCCGCCTTTCACAAGGCCTACATCGATGGGGCGGCGTTTACCGTTTGCCAGGGTTTTAATTGCCTGCTCCAGCTCGCTGGGGACGCCGACTCCATGGGCAAAGTCGTTGCCGCGGCCGATCGAGATGACGCCCAGCGCGGGGTAATTCCCCGTCGGTGCGCTCTGGTCCGGGTTCCAGCTGGCATCCCGCGCTTGCAGCATTCCGTTAATGACTTCGTTGACAGTCCCATCACCGCCGGCAGCTACCACGATCGAAACTCCCTGTTCAACGGCTTTTTTTGCCAGCTGTATGGCGTGCCCGCGTTGAGCAGTCTGGATGACTTCTGCATCCAGTTGGTATTGGTTAACCATTTCAATCAATTGGGGGATAACTTTACGGGCGCTGCCTCCGCCGGCAGCTGGGTTGGCGATTATCAGAATAGTTGGCAAGGTATGCCTCCTGCTCGTGGAGATGGCTGCATCTGCATGCGCGCTGGGGAATTATAACGCGAAAAGATCGGATGGTTAAGTTTTTTGTTGGTTTAACAGGATCGCTTCAACCTCCTGGATCTGGTCTGGCTCACCGATGAAACCCAGTCGGTCGCCTTGCTCAAATAAGGTGCTGGATTTCGGGTTGGCAATCAAAGCGCCCTGGCGGATGATGGCGACCAGAGATGCACCCGTGCGCGCACGTAAGTTGGCTTCCAGGAGGCTTTCGCCGATGATTGGGCTACCCGCGGCCAGGTTGATCCAGGTCACTTCGATATTATGCATACTGTCGATCAGCTGGTGTAGCATACGATGCTCGTCTGGTGTGTTGACCTGGGCATCGTAATGATCGGCGCGCACGGCTTCGGCATATTTGTGAACTTCTTCCAGGGGAAAACCCAGCTCCAATAAGGTGTGGCGCAGCAGGTGCAGACCGCCTTCTAGCTCGGGTTGGATAACCACCTGCGCACCGCCTTGCGCCAGAACTTCGAGACCTTCCACCGTGGCGGCCCGGGAGATGATCATCAGCTCGGGGTTCTGGTCACGTGCAGCGGTGACCATCATCTGGTTGCTGGGGTCATAAGGGGTGGTCACCACCAGCAGGCGGGCAGTCTCCAGCCTGGCGAAGCGCAATACTTCAGAGTTGGAGGCATCGCCATACAAGGTAATCACTCCGCGCGAATTGAGCTCTTCGACACGTTCGAGGTCATTTTCGAGCACCAGAATGGGGATATTGAGCGTCTCCAGCACATTAACCAGGTGTTTTCCGACACGCCCATAGCCGACGATAACCACATGCCCCTGTAAACTCTCGGCGATCGGAGCGGGCGCCGGTCCGTGCCGGTCAAGCCAGCGCCACAGGCCGCCGGTGCGCCGCAGCAAGCGCTCAAATGTCGGCAGACCTTTGAACATGAAGGGGTTGACGGCGATCGAAATGAGCGCTCCGGCCAGGATCAGCGCATACTGGTCACGCAACAGCATGCCCATCGCCAGGCTGGTCTGCCCCAGGATGAATGAAAACTCGCCGATCTGGCTGGATCCGACCGCGATGACCATGGCTGTGCGCGCCGGACGTGAATAGAATCCGCCCATCAAGGTGGTTAGCAAAAATTTCCCGACCACAATCAACAAGGTCAGGATGATCACCGGCCCCAGGTTCTGGAGCAGGTAACCTGGGTTAACCAGCATCCCGATCGAGACAAAAAACAGCACGGCAAAAGCTTCCCGGAAAGGCAGCACATCAGCGCCCACCTGGTGGCTGTGCGGTGATTCGCTGATCACTGCACCGGCCACAAAAGCACCCAGGGCCAGGGAGACCCCGAACAAGGTGGCGGCGCCCATCGCGGTGCCTAAAGAGACTGCCAGCACGGTGAGGATAAACAGCTCACGTGAGCGGGTGTGCAAGATGAGTTTGAAAAGCCAGGGAAAGAGATGCTTTCCAGCCAGAAGCGCTAAGGCCAGGAAGAGGGCGGCTTTGAGCAGGGTTAGCCCCAGAGCAAGCCAGTCAATGCCGCTCTGAGCGCCGCCGATCACCGGAAGAAGCACGAGCAGAAAGACGGTGACCAGATCCTGCATCACCTGGAAGCCGACTGCTGCTTGTCCATGCGTGGTGTTCAGCAGGGAGTTATCGATCAAGCCGCGCATCATCACCACGGTGCTGGCGTTGCCCAGGGCAAAAGCCAGGATCAAGCCAGCTTGCGGAGACCAGCCCCAGGCCTGGCTGAGGGCAAAGGCTAAGCCGCCGACGCCAGCCATCAGGAGCAGCGCGCCGGAGATGGCGATATCGCGCACGCGCCACAGGTCCTTGAGCGAGAAATCCAGGCCAACGCCAAACATCAGGAAAATTACGCCTAGCTCGGCTAACTGGCTGATGGTATCTACATCGGAGACAAAGCCAGGGGTGAAAGGACCGATCACAACACCGGCCAGCAGGTATCCGACGATGGTGGGCAGCCCGACCCGCCGCGCTAGCAGTCCGCCGACAAAGGCAGCCGCCAGGGCGATGGTGATTTCGATGAGCAGGTTGAGTTCGGACATGATTGGGGTTAAGTATAATGGATGAGAGATGATCGGGCAACGGGAATTTTTAGCCACGAAAGGCCACGAAGAAACACGAAGGATTTTTAGCCACGAATTGACACGAATTGACACGAATGCTGTCAACGGATTCGGGGGACGGATTGAACGGATTGGGCAATAAGGGTAACGGTGAAATCCGCAATGCGTAGGGGCAGGTCCTCCGCAGCGATATTGGATTATGACAACGGCAAACGGATGAACATTGGCAGGATGAAACGCTGGTAGACCTGCCCAGGACGTCGGACATTCAGCCACGAAGGGCCACGAAGAAACACGAAGGATTTTGAGCCACGAATTGACACGAATGGGAACGTGGGCAGGTCCTCCGCAACGATGGTTGAATGTGACAACGGCAAACGGATGAACATTGGCAGGATGAAACGCTGGTAGACCTGCCCAGGACGTCGGACGATTCAGCCACGAAGGGCCACGAAGAAACACGAAGGATTTTTAGCCACGAATTGACACGAATGGGGGAACCGTAGGGGCAGGTCCTCCTGCAGCGATATTGGATTATGACAACGGCAAACGGATGAACATTGGCAGGCTGAAACGCTGGTAGACCTGCCCAGGACGTCGGACGATTCAGCCACGAAGGGCCACGAAGAAACACGAAGGATTTTTAGCCACGAATTGACACGAATGGGGGAACCGTAGGGGCAGGTCCTCCTGCAGCGATATTGGATTATGACAACGGCAAACGGATGAACATTGGCAGGCTGAAACGCTGGTAGACCTGCCCCAGGGTGTCGGGCGAGATAGACACGAATGCTGTCAACGGATTCGGGGAACGGATTGAACGGATTGGGCAATACGGGAAGCGATGAAATCCGTAGGGGCAGGTCCTCCTGCAGCAATAGTTGAATCTGGCAAAGGCAATAGGGATGAGCCATGGCAGATTGAAACGACAGACCTGCCCAAGACGTCGGGTATTTAGCCACGAAGTACGCGAAGGAACGCTAAGGATTCTTAATAAACCGTAGATGCGCGGATGGCGCTGATCCAATTTTCTCCCGTTGGGAAAGGTCAGGTGAGAAACAATTGCCGCATGCTTCGACTTCGGGTGATCCAGTTGAAATTGTTTGTGTGTATACACCTGTGCAGGTGTATAATATGCATGGAGGTGGTTATGACCGCTGGAAAATATCGAGCTCAAATTTTATTGGAATATGAACAGCACAGTACTCTGGTAGACATTGCAGAACAGGAAAGCCGCAGCTTATCCGAGTTAATCCGGTTGATTGTGGATGAATGGCTGGCAAAAAGAGCTGATGCTCGGGTTTGGGACGAGCGCCTGAAGTCTGTCGAAAGAATGGCCGTCATTCGGGAGCAAGTCGAAAAATCCTATGGCGTCTATACCGGCGACTTGGTTAAGGAATCCCGCGAAGCACAAGAACACGATGAAGATCGAATCTGGCGGGGAGAAGCATGACATCTGTTGTGATCGATGCTAATATTTGCCTGGGGTTGTTTTTACCACTCCCGTATTCGGAGGATGTGGAAAAGAAATTCAAACAGTGGAGTCTAGGCAAGACCAGGCTGCTGGCGCCTGTGCTGTGGGAATATGAAGTCTTATCTGGTTTGAGAATGGCAGAATACCGAAAGCTGATTTCTCATGATGACGCCCGGTTGGCCTTGGAAGAAGTCATGCGTCTGCAGGTGGATGTGATATCCCCATCGTTTCACCTTCACCAAAAGGCTCTGGATTTATCTGAAAAGTTAGGTCAGGCAAGGTGTTATGATGCTCACTACCTGGCGTTGGCGGATCAAATGGATGTGGCCTTGTGGACTGCTGACCAGAAGCTGGTCAACCAATGCCGGGCTTTGGGGTTGGATTGGGTGTATTGGATTGGTGGGTGATAATTTGTTCGTGTAACATCCATCGAATGATGTTCTAGATCGTGTATAATCCTGAAGGGTGTTAAAAATGCCATCGAAATTTGTGTCAAAACATATCCATATTTATAAGAGGCAAGCTTCCTGGCTAAAACTGACGGCTGTAACCCTTGGATTGAGCCAATCTGAGATTATTCGTCAAGTGATTGATCGTAATTGTATTGTTATTGAAATAATGAAGCACCCGCTTCCGTCCGATCGTTCTGCTTGGAAGAATTTGGTTGCATTTCTGGATGCGAGAGATGCAGCAATCGATAACGCGCTTCCCTTTCACTTGGATCGTTCGGATATTTACGAGGAACGCGAAGACCGTTGGCTGCGAGAAAATTAAGGACCATATCTAACATCATGCCTCCCCTCACCTCTCAACAGCGTTTCCAACAAACCATCTCCGGCCATCGATGTACGCCCGCCGCTTTTCCCAGAAGGCTTGCGGGAAGGTGTGTTGCAGGGTTGGCGCTCCCAGGGCTTTCTGCGCCGCAAGAAACTGGAGAAGATTTTTCATTACGACACATTCGAAGAATTGGATATTGCCACCGACCTGCGCCTGACTTACCCGGATTGGCCGAAAGACCAGCAGGGCTTGCGTGATTTACGCCAACGCCTGGACCCGGAAGACCCGCGCTGGCTGCCAAAAGGCTGGTCGCAGAAGGTGAAGCGCTGGTCGCAGCGCGATTATCCACTCTTTCTGGTGGTGCACGACGGCCTGTTTCTGACCTTGGGTATCAGCGATGGGGCCAGTTTCTCACAGGCGATGGTGACCCTGTGCAAGGATCGCGCCTATGTGGAAGAGATTGCTGGCGCTGCAGGCGGAGTTCGAGGGTGGATTGGCGGCGCGCTTGCTACGGGATGTGCACTTTGATGCAGCCATTTTCAGCGAGCCAATCGCCTCGCACCAGGGCACATTGATCTCGCCGAAGATGTACGCTGAGCTGGTGCTGCCTAGCTATGACCCATTACTGCAGACACTCAGGGAAAGCGGGGTGCAGACGATCATCTGGCGCAGCTATGCCAACCCGCGCTTGTTATTGCCAGCCGTGTTGGCAGGGGATCGTTTCGATTGCCTGTGGGCGTGCGAGACCAACCCGGTGGAGATGGATTATCTCGCCATCCGGCGGGAGCTGGGCGACCACTTCAGCCTGATGGGCGGGATCGATGTGGATTGGCTGTACGGCGACCCAGGCTTGATCCGCGGACGCCTGGAAGCGACCGTAACGCCGCTGCTGGAACAGGGGCGCTATATCCCCCTGGCTGATGGGCGTGTGCGTGAAGGCGTGCCTTATCCGAATTATGTGGCCTATCGAGAAGCGTTGGAGGCGATTGTGGGGGTGTGTTGAGGGTGGATTTATACGATATTGCGCATAGACATGTCCGTGAGATGAGGTTATTCTGATAGATACGATGACATCCTTAGGGGTTTTGAATCCCTTCACACCTTATGAGTATGATCTTCATAACTTCTTCACAACTTTCGGCTAGAATACCCTAAACTTGTAACATATTCTTCACACCGGAGGCATTATGCTTAAACTCTTCGGAAAACGTATCCGCCTGTTTCGACCACGCAGCATCTGGATCCGCAAAATTGTTCAACTAGGTTTCTTTATCCTGATTGCGCTGATTGCGGTTAACCATTCTCTGACGGAACGCGGTTCGCCAATCCCCTTTGTGACCAATGCCAGTCTGCATGCCGTGTGTCCCTTTGGCGGCGTAGTTACCTTTTACCAGTTCATTACCACGGGCACCCTGGTGCAAAAGATCCACACCTCTTCCCTGGTGCTAATGGGCATCGTCTTCCTGACCGCCATCCTGTTTGGACCGGTCTTTTGCGGCTGGGTCTGCCCGCTGGGGACGGTGCAGGAATGGGTGAGCAGTTTTGGGCGCAAAAAGTTCAAGCGGCGTTTCAACCATTTTGTGCCGGTCAAGCTGGACCGCTGGCTGCGCTACCTGCGCTATGGGGTGCTGGCCTGGGTGATCTACATGACCGCCGTGACGGGTAAACTGATCTTCTCCGAATACGACCCCTACTTTTCATTGTTCAACTTCTGGAACAGCGACGCTACTGTCATCGGGTTGAGCATCCTGGGCGTGACCCTGGTGCTCTCGTTCTTCGTGGAACGTCCATGGTGCAAATATGCCTGCCCGTATGGGGCGCTGCTAGGCATCACTAACCTGTTCCGGGTGTTCAGCATCCGGCGTAATTGCGACACCTGCAAGGCGGATGGGGCTTGTTCAATCCTGTGCCCGATGAATATACCGGTGGACCAGGTTACTGTGGTACGCGATCATCAGTGTATTTCCTGCCTGGAGTGCACTTCTGAGGCGATCTGCCCGGTGCACGAAACAGTTAAATTCTCCACAGGAGGCGCCAAATGACCCTGACTTCTAAACCTTTGGCGGTGATCATTGTGGTATTGATGTTCGGGGGTATTTTTTTCTCGGACGCGATGGGCTGGTGGCAGACCAAAAACAGCCGGCAGGCTGGGCGCATTGGTCAGGGGCAGTTTGCCGGGCAAGCGGATCCAGCTGATATCCGTGGCTCGTACACCTTTGGTGATGTACAAACGAATTTTGAGGTTCCAGTTGGCGTGCTGGCGCAGGCTTTTGGCTTGGCCGAAGAAAATGCTGCTTCCTTACGCTTGAACAGCTTAGAAACATTGTATGCGACCAGTCCTTACGAAGTCGGCACCGAGTCGGTAAAGATGTTTGTAGCCTTTTACCGTGGGCTGCCTTACGAACTTACAGAAGATGTTTACCTGCCCGAATCGGCTGCCACGGTGCTGGAAACGCGTAACTTGAGCGCTGAGCGGCAAGCTTACCTGGCTACCCACACCGTTCCCAGCCTGGAAGGCGCAGTGAGCGTGCCGCTGGTGCCCGCCGAGGGCGAAGGTGAGCACGACAGCAGCACGGAGCGTGTCATCCGTGGTCGCACGACCTTTGGCGAATTACTGCAGTGGGGGCTGAGCCAGGCGCAGATTGATGCCGTGTTGGGTGTGGAAATGCCCAGCAATCCAGCGGTGGTCATCCGTGATTACTGCACGGAGAAAGGTATAAGTTACGGACAGGTCAAGGCTGCTTTGCAGGCGCTGCTGGATGGGTGAGGATTCTTAGCCACGAAGGGCCACGAAGGATCACGAAGGATTCTTAGCCACGAATTAGCACGAATTTTCACGAATTTTTTCTTGACGATAAAAACTGATTTCCACTAAATCCGCTAAAATCCGAATCATCCGCGATGCTGAAAACCCTAAGGGTCTGCGAGACCCTTAGGGTTTGAAGGCTGGGTGTTGTGTGAATAATTAGGCTGTGCCAAGCAGGCTATGCTTAAACTTGGGGTAGAGCAACGCGGCGGTTAGCAAGGTGCCGAGCAATCCGGCGACGAGAAAGTCGGAGGTTTGCATGCGGATAAAGTGCGTCGGGAAGTTCCTGAGAAAACCACTTTCGAAAAATGACCTCATCTGCCTGTGGAGCATTTATTCGAGAACTGGTTGATCAACTGCTTTCCGGCCTATGGATGGCAGGAAGAGCAATATCAGCGTAACAACAGCCATAATGATACCAATCAGGAATTCTTTGGTGGTCGGATGGGTAACTCGCAGTACCAGGTTGCCCATTAAGATAATGGTCATGCTGATCGCCGCCAACCAGTAGCCGATGTCTTTACGTGCAGCCAGGATTGGGATGGCGAGTATAGCCACAGCTACTCCGGTCCAGATGACCGGGATGCCGAGTAGAAAACCGTAATTGCTCATATCCAGGGGGATAGTATCCGGGCGAGCCCAGTACATGCGCAGGGATGAACCGCCGTTCGAAAAAGACCATGCTGCTGTGACGCCAAGCATCAAGAACAGGAAGAAGCGGCCTGTTTTTTCTGCCGCGCTCCCCTGGCCCCACAACAATATCGTGAAGTAGGGGATCAATCCAATCAGTCCAACGATGACAAAAATGGGGGCCGAAGATGAGGCAAAGAACATAATCGGACCGGAGAAGTAAGCGCCGGTGATGGCTGGCACGGCCAACAGACCAATCGCAACCGGTTTAGCCCATTTTTTGCCCTTATAGAGAGCCCAGGCAACGTAGAACAAAGCGATGCCGGCTGCTACGCTCCAACCTCCCCACACCGGGAAGAAAGCCAGCACGATGCGCGGGGCGGTCTGAAGCAAGGGGTTGGGGTTGGCTGCAAGTTTTGGAACCATTCCGCTGAGTACATTGTCCATGGCGCGGATTACCAGCACCGGCACCAGGGTGACAAGCAGGATGGCGGTAATGATAATAATGATGGAAAGAATTTTTCTGTCGTTTGCTTTAAGTTCGGCGGATGAAGATTTGGAAGACATTTGCATTCTCCTGAGGAAAACAATCCGAAAAGAATAAGAAATATCATTGACCAGAGGCAGATAGAGGTCCTTAGAAAATGATAGCAAAAAGGGATGCCGGTTACGTTGCTTTAAGTTAAACAAATCTACATGATGAGGTATTTAGAATTGTGAATAGGGTTCGCGCGGGATTTAGCCACGAAGGGCCACGAAGAATCACGAAGGATTTTTTTTAGCCACGAATTTTCACGAATTGCACGAATGGGGAAACCGTAGGGGCAGGTCATCCCATAGACCCGGTGCGCTGAGAGCCTCTGCTCCCCACCGGGCTCCCGCCGTCTCATGCGCGAGAAGACCTGCCCTGATTTTGCGCGGGATTTTTTTAGCCACGAAGGGCCACGAAGAACCACGAAGGATTTTTTTAGCCACGAATTTTCACGAATTGCACGAATGGGGAAACCGTAGGGGCAGGTCATCCCATAGACCCGGTGCGTTGAGAGCCTCTGCTCACCACCGGGCTCCCGCCGTCTCATGCGCGAGAAGACCTGCCCTGGCGCATTTTATGGGGGATACAACCGCATCGAGGCGTTATGAATTACTATTATTCGGTGTGATCAATCGGCCGTAACCGGGTGGGGCGACAACGTTTCCTGCCTGGTATGCGCTGCGACCGCGCAGCACAACCCGGTGGACGCGGCCTTTCAGTCGAATGCCCTCGAAGGGTGACCACTTAACCTTGGTGTGCAGGCGCTCGTTTTCGACGATCCATTCCTGATCCGGGTCAATTTCCACGAAGGTATTTTCCTGTTCGGGCAGGTGGAAAATCTTGCGCGGGTTGGTCGCCATGCGCAGGACGATATCGTCCAGGTCCAGTTTGCCCTGGTGGACAAAATCGAGCAGGATGGCCAGGCTGGTTTCCAAGCCAGGCATCCCGGGCATGGCGTTGGGGCTGAATTTTTCGGTTAGGGTGTGGGGGGCGTGATCGCTGCCGAAACAATCGATGAACTCCAGGTTGTCCCACAGCGCCTGTCGATCCTGGCTATTTCCGATCGTGGGGCGGGCGTCGAGCAGGCGGGCATCCAGGTTGGGCAGATCTTCCTGTGTGAAGAAAAGGTATTGCGGGCAGGTTTCGCAGGTAACCGGCAGCCCTTTCTCCTTGGCGGCGCGGATCAACAGGATTTCATCCCGTTTGGCGACGTGCAGGATATGCACAGCTTTGCGATGGATGGCTGCCAATCCTAGAATATAGCCGAGGCTGAAGCGACCGCCGCCTTCAGCATGCACCACCAGGGGGGAATTGCCGGGCCAATCCAGCAAATGTTGCTCAACCAGGCGGGCATCGGTTAGCAGGAAGTTGCCAAAGCTGGAGTCCAGCCAACACTTCAAGCCCATGGTGTGCGGCGCTAATAGCCTGGCTTTGTGCAAATTGTCGTTCAAGCCTGCCGCAAAAAAGCCCACATCGCAGCGGATATTGCCAGCGATGGCTTCTTGGGCTGCTGCTAGCCCTTCCAGATCACCGATGGGCGGAGTGGTATTCGGCATCGTGATGATCTGCGTAAAGCCACCTGCCAGGGCGGCCGCAGTACCGCTAGCAGCATCTTCTTTGTGGGTTTGGCCGGGGTCGCGCAGATGCACGTGTGGGTCAACTAATCCAGGGATGGTGATCATATCAGGATTGCTCCAGCTCGGTATAGTGCCAATCTCCGATAAACATATGCCCCGGCGCATGGGTGATCAGCAACTCGGGGCGCGCATTGCGAGCTGCTAATCCGGGTGTTACACCGCATGCCCAGAAGACAGGAATTTCACCTTCTGCAATCGGCACCGGATCGCCAAAATCGGGTTTTTGCAGATCATGGATGCCGATTTCTTCCGGGGGTCCAATATGGATGGGTGTGCCGTGTGATTTCGGATACTTTTGCGATACCAGCACGGTGGTGACGATGTCCTTGTAAAGCACGGGTCGCATGGATACCACCGTAGGACCTTTGAAAGCTCCGCCTGGGATGGTTGGAATGTCGGAGATGAAGTTCGGCGGGGTTAGATGGTTGGGCACTTTCCATTCGGGCACACCGGCTTTCTGTAAGGCAGTCTCCAGGGGAAAACGGCAGCCCAAGAGAAAGGCGATCAGGTCCTTTCTCCAAAAATCTTTCACATCACTGAATTCACCGACAAACTCTCCGTTTTTGAAAACGTGATAAGCTGGCAGATCGGTTCGCAGGTCAGCGCCAGGGGCCATGAATTTTGGTTCAGGCGAACCATATTCGGTGACATCCATAATAGGGCAAGGTTTGGGGTTACGCTCGCAAAAGAGCAGAAAGTCAAAGGCATCTGCTTCGGGTAGCACCACCAGGTTGGCTTGCACCTTGCCAGGCGCTAACTTGAGGGTCGGACCGCGCCAATTTCCTTGCCGTATTTCGGAACGAATTTGCGCTGCGCTCATGTCTTCGAACGGTGTGGCGGAAGGTTTCATGCTATCTCCGTTTTTACATTTGCCTTTTGGGCTTGGTCCTGGTTAGCAATTGACATGAAACTGCCGATCTTGTAAGCGTCAAACTCATGTTTCAAGAATTCTGCAACCACTTCGCCTTTGTACATGACATAGATGCGGTCGCAAAGCATCATGGATTCATCCAGGTCTTCCGAGATGAGAAGAACGCTGGCGCCTGCATCGCGGTATTCGTATAGTTTTGTGTGGATAAATTCGCTGGACATGACATCGATGCCACGGGTTGGGTTAAAGGCGATCATCAGGACCGGTTCCACCAAGGTAGATTGGAGGAAAGCCCTGGCGACGATCACTTTTTGGATATTTCCGCCAGAAAGCGAGCGGCATTCGATCTCTTCGTTGGGGGCTAGAATCTGGTATTCCTTGATTGCTTTCAGGGAAAGATTTTTAACCAGGTTACGGTCAAAGAGAATGGATTTCCCAAAAAGCTTATGGTGCGGCCCCAGAATGAGGTTGTGAGCCAGGGAGGCTGTGGGGAGGATGCCTTGACGAATGCGGTCTTCGGGAATCAGGTTGATACCCGCCAGGATGCGCTGCCGGATGGTGGCGTGCGTCAGGTTCTTGCCTTTGACCAGGATTTCACCCGCTTCACATTCTTTCATACCCAAGAGCGCCTCAGCTATTTCACGTTGCCCATTTCCTGCCACACCCACCAAGCCAACGATTTCCTTGGATCGAATTTCAATGGACACTTGCCGGGCGGCGAGATTTCCGGTCTCGTCACGCACATCCAGGTTTGTGGTAGAAACCAGTACCGGTAAATTTTCATGGGTTTCACGCGAAGTCTGATCTCCCATTTCTATTGCCGTTCGCTTCTCACCCATCATCAATTCCACCAGGTCTTTTTGGGTGACCTCAGCTGTATTCACGGTGGCGACCACTTGTCCGCGGCGCATGATCGTGATCCGGTTGGAGACCGAAAGAACTTCCTTGATCTTGTGCGTGATGATGACTACGCTGAGCTGTTTCTCCACCAGGGATCTGACCACTTCGAAAAGCAGGTCGACTTCCTGAGGCGTCAGCATGGTGGTTGGCTCATCAAGAATGAGGATTTGAGCGCCATGATAGAGAGCTTTGAGAATCTCAACTTTTTGTTGGACACCGATTGCCAGGTTCTTTACTTTTTGACCCAAGTCTACTGGCAGGCCAAACTGGTTCATCACGTCTTCAACTTTTTTGCGTTGAGCTGCAAGGTCCAGGACTTTCTGATCGCCTTCTTTACCGATAATGATATTTTCTAAGGCGGTAAAGTTGGGGATTAGCTCAAAGTGTTGGTGAACCATGCCCACGCCGTAAGCATTGGCATCTTTTGGCTGGTTTATTTCTACCGTTTGTCCTGAAATTTTTATCTCACCCTGGTCGGCCTTGTAAAGGCCACTGAGCACATTCATCAGCGTTGTTTTACCAGCGCCGTTTTCACCCAGGATCGCGTGAACTTCGCCAGTTTTCAGGTTGAAATTTGCATCTTTTAGCGCTTGAACCTCACCAAAACGCTTGTTGATGGCCTGCATTTCTACTTTGACGGTTTGAGATTTTTCAGCTACCAAAACCATGGAATACTCTCCCAAGTTGTTGCACATAGTCAGGTGATCCGAGGTGGGGTGGCTGCATGAAGATGATGAAAAGGTTCATGCAGCCATCCGTTACCATCCACACCAAAACCGATAAGCGAGTTATGGAGTCTCTTGATTCTTTTCTTCGAGGATAATTTCGCCGTTGGCGACCTTGTCTTGAGCTTCGAGGGCAGCTTTCGCTATATCCTCTGAGACATTGTGAATTGGCTCAGACATTTCCATACCTGAACCGGGTTTCATTTCGAAGTAACCACCGGTGGTGCCAGCCATGATTTCTTTGATGACCTGGACAAAAACCGAGGCGTGATCAATCAACAGCGCTGAGGTGTATTGTTCCGGCGCCATAGCGATTTTGTCTGAATACAGACCGGTGACCAGCACTTTATGTGGGGCGGCTTTGGCTGCTTCCAAAATACCGAAAAAGCCCAGGTTCTGGTGTCCGACGATGAAGTCTACACCTTCACTGATCATTGATTCTGCGATTTGGCGGGTTTTGACGGGGTCATTGTAGTCGCCAACAAAGGCGTACACATATTCGACAGATGGGTCCGTAGCCTGGATACCATCGTTGACGGCGTTCAAAGCGCCAACGAAGTCAGCCATTTTTAGACCGGTGATGTAGCCGACCTTTTTGGTGGTGGTGCTTTTGGCAGCCAACACACCAAAGGGATAGCTGGCCATGTACCATTTGCGGGCAATATTCCAGACATTGCTCAGCTCAAGTTCGGGGCTCTGTCCGCCAGTCAGGATGATGAAGGTTACTTCTGGGTATTTGCCTGCCAGGTTGGTCAACGCATTGCGGAATTGACCGCCGTAAAAACCGACAATGTTGAAACCGGAGGAGATATATTCCTGGGCAACACGCTCTGCGTCCGCCACGGCTACCTGCTCAGAATAGGTGGATTCGATACCCAGCTCATCCTTGACCGTCTGGACAGTCATGTAGCCGTTGGTATTGAAGTCTGCATCCTGAATACTACCCGGCAGAATGAGGGCAAACTTGAATTCTTTGGTAGCTTCTGCTTCCGCGGGTTGGGCGGCTTCTGCTGGCTGAGTGGCTGCGGCGCCTCAGTAGGCTGGCTTGAAGCGCAGCCAGCAAGTAAGGAGATGCTCATGACGAGCAGCAGTAAAACACTGACGGTTTTGAAAATTTTCTGTTTCATTGGATATTTCCTTTCCTCTAAATATTTGATAAGAATTGGCTGATCGTGTTACTTGATCTAAATTGGGTATGTACAAACCATGCTGATCTGCTCACCTCCGTGAACCTTCAACCTATCGCTGTTCGCGATCGTAGGGTTTCATCAAGCTTTGCGGCGATTCTGCCCGGCGATAAACAAGCACCAGGGCGATAATGGCAAAAAGATACGGCAAAATCAGGAAGAATTGGGCAGGAACGGACTGGATGGTCATCGCAAAGCGGAATTGTAAGGCTTCGATGTAGGCAAAGAAGAGCGACCCCGCCAGTATGTAACCTGGTATCCAGCGTCCAAAGATGACCAGCTGCAAGGCCAGCCAGCCTCTTCCACCGACCATGCCGTCACTGAATGTACCTGTGAGGATCATGGGCAAGTATGCGCCTGCCAGGGCGATGATCATACTGCCAACCACCGTGCTCCAGGTGCGGATCTGAAAAACGTTGATACCCAAAACGTCAACTGCCCTGGGGTTCTCTCCGCAAGCGCGAATGCGCAGACCCAGGGGGGTTTTATTCAAAACAAAATAAATGACTGGCACCAGCAAAAAGCCGATGTAGACAAAGATATTCTGGTTGAAAAGGATATCTCCAAGGAATGGAATTTGGGAGAGAAATGGAATGGGTAGATTGGGCAAAACTTCGATCTGCGGGGCTAAAAGTTGGACGCCGATAAATAGCCGATAAATGAGAGAGCTGAGACCCATGCCCAGGACGAGTAAACCCAGACCAACGATGATTTGTGATGTTTTCAACTTGACCGAAAAGAATGCCAGGATGAGCCCGAATAATCCGCCGACTAACATGGCTGCGATGACGCCATAGATCACTGATCCCGTCAGGTAGGTTGCCAGAAATCCCGATGCAGCCGCAACGATCATGATACCTTCGATGGCAATGTTGAGAATGCCGCTGCGCTCGATGATCAGCTCACCCATGGCGGCAATCAGCAATGGGGCAGAAAATGTGATCGCCATGCGGAACACGTTGGGGTTGAAAAGTTCTTCAAGAAGCATAATGTTTTGTCCTCATCGTTCGTTTTATTTCAAATAATTTGAACGTTCCAGTAAAGCCCGGCCAAGCAGGATGAACAGAAACATCATTCCTTGGAAGGCGATGACTGCGCTGGCAGGTACCCCAATGCTGCGCTGCAGGGAGTCCGATCCCACAAAGAGAACCGCAAAGAAAAAAGAAGATAGAATGATGCCCAGGGGATTATTCTTGCCGATAGCGGCCAGGATGATGGACATGATGCCAAAATTCGGTGAAAGCCCTCTTAGCAAGCGGTGGTGAATGCCGGTGACTTCGATCGCGCCTGCCAGACCCGCAATTGCGCCGCTGAGGCTCAAACCCAGGAACATGATAAAGCTGGCGTTAATACCTGCAGCTTTGGCAGCGGCAGGGTTTGTGCCCACGGCTTTGATGGAATAACCCAAAACAGTCTTTTCCAGTAAGAAATAGACCAGGAATACCACCAGCAGCGCGATGATGAAACCAACGTGGCCTCCACCGCGCACAAAGAGCAAAGGCAAGAAGGTGCTGCCTGGGATCGCCACAGTAATTGCATCGCCGGCCATGATGTCGTTCCATGGTCCTGAAGCAAAATACTCTGCAATGTTGATGGCGATGAAGTTCATCATAACGGTGACAAAAATCTCGTTTACTCCCCAACGCGCTTTTAGAAAACCGGCGATGCCGCTATACATGCCGCCGCCAATGAAACCAGCAAGCAGAGCAACTGGAGCCAGGACGTACAGGGGTGCATCGAAGCCCGCCAGGGAGAAAGCCACACCGGTGGCAACCGTACCGCCGATAAAAATCTGGCCATCTACACCGATGTTCACCACGCCACTGCGGTTACCAATGGCGACCGCAATACTACCTAAAAGGAGCGGCGTCCACTTGTTCAGGGTTTGCGCCCAACCGATCTGGCTGCCTAAGGAGACTTTGAGAATGGTGGCATAAGCCTCCAGTAGATTGCCTCCGATCAGGATGATGAAAATTCCATAGACCAGCAAAGCTGCGATAACAGAGATGAAGAAGACCGCAATTTCAGCCAGGTTTCTTTTCGAGTCCGGTAATAGTTTTCGGGTTGCAGTTTTGGCTAGAGAGTTGACCATGGAGTAGAAACGCCCTTTCCTGGTATAAGTCCAGGTCTCTTAAGACCAGTAAGAGAGATGTTGATTGTGTAGGATTGCACGAATTGTACTGATGAGAGGTGGAAAATATAAGCGTAAGGAATACGGATTTGTACTGAGCCTAATCGGCCGGAAAATGAAAGAAAAAATCCGTAATAAATACGGATTTCATCGGTAACTATTGCGTATGCTTGCGGGTGCTTATTTTTCCAAAGCGGGAAAGGCGATGGTGAAGATTGCTCCGCTGCCTGGTTGGGTGTCTACACGGATCTCTGCGCCATGGCTGTTTACAATCCCAAGGACAATGGAGAGCCCCAGACCGGTTCCCTGGCCCACCTCTTTGGTGGTGTAGAAGGGATCAAAGATCAAGTTGGTTTTATCTTCAGGGATGCCCTCGCCTGTATCGGCGACTTGCAGGAGCACCTGCCCAGCTTGTGCGTCAAAGGATGTGCGGATGCTGAGCACACCTCCCAAAGGCATGGCATCCCTGGCGTTTGAGAGTAAGTTAATCAAGGCCTGGCTGACCTGGCTTTGTTTACCCAAGATATTGGGAAGTCCAGGCTCCAGGTTCACCTCCATACGGATATGATCCCAGGTCTTGAGCTGGTTTTCGATTAATACCAGGGTTTCATGGATGGCGTCGTTTAGATTGACTGGCTGCATTTCTTCGACAGCAGGACGGGCGTACTGGAGAAGGGAGCGAACGATTTCTGCGGCGCGCCAGCCGTTGCGATGGATGGTCTGTAAATTTTGTCGGAAGCTAGCCGGGTCGTATTCGTCCGATTGGATTCTTTCTTCAAGGCTGCTGCTCAGGCCAATGATGACTTGCAATGGGGAGTTCATTTCATGGGCGACGCCCGCAGCCAGGCTGCCCAGTGAGGCGAGTTTTTGCGAAGTGATCAGATCCGAAACCATCCTTTTTTGGGTGGTGACATTGCGCACCACGCACATGATTTGTTGGTTGTCCTGAACGCCTACACGCGCTTCGTAGGTTTCTGGTTCCTCCGCCGCATGACTGACGGTGAATTCAAAGGTCTGGATTTTCATGTATTTCCTGGCATTGGCTGCCGCCTGCAGGAAAGGTTGCACCATGGATCGAGGAATCACTTGCTCCGCTGCTTGCCCAATCTGCTCAAATAGCTGGTCTGATAGGCGAGATTGATCGGGTTTGAGATCGGTCAGGATACCGTGGGCGTCGATGCGGATAATCAGATCAGGAACAGCATCCAGCAGGGTCTTATAACGAGTTTCACTCTGGCGAAGAGCCTCTCTAGAAGCAGCTAGCTGGTCAATTTGTTGTTCAAGTTGGGTATTGGCAGCTTCGACCTTTTCATAAGCCAGGTTGGTTTCATGTTGAGCCAGCTGGCGGTTTTGGATCTCGGTCTCCAGGGTTAGATTGGTGTTTTGTAAAGCCAGGTTCTGATGTAAGAACTTGTTGGTAAGGATAGAAACGAGCATTGCAAGAGATAGGGTGAGTAAAGCGCCGACACCCAGGATGGAAATTGGACCTTGGGTTTGTTGGAAGTTCATGATCAGGCGCCAGGTGGCGTTAGGTACATCGAAGTCGATCAGAACCCCGTTGGAGGCTGGGTAAAGATCCGATCTGGCAATCTCCATGCTCACATTGGAGGATGCGTCAATTTTCTGAAGCACATAGGAAAAACCGTTGGTTTCCAGGCGGTTAAGATTGGCTGCCTCAATAAATTCGGGAACAAAGATCAAGGCCTGGGTGAAACCCCAAAACTCTTCGTCTCCGTTTCTCGTGCTAACGAACACAGGGTAGCGACCGATCATGGCAATTCCACCCTGGACGATCTCGTAAGGTCCCGCCAGGGTCAGTTTACGGCTGGAAACGGCTGAAGTGGCTTCCTCTCGACGGTCGGGCACCTCGAAGGCATTGAACCCCAGGGCTGCCTCGTTGCCTTTGAGCGGATAAATTTGCGCCACAATGCCATCCGGCGCCAGTTGTAAACTGCTGATGCCGCTGTAAATTCCCATCATTTCGGCTGCCAAGGAATCGAAATCGTTGATGACACCGTTGTTTTGCTTGATAATCGCGGCGAGCGCATAGGTGGAGGATAGGGAGTGGTCGATTTGTCTTTGAATGGTGTGCGCCTGGTTGGATGCCACCTGGCGCAGGTTGAACTGCCGCTCAGCAAGACGTTGTGCTTCAAACAGGTTGCTGATCGCCAACCCCACCAGGGAAAAAATTAAAAAAGTTGCCAGCGAAATGGCGGTAATTCGATTGGGAGTAAGCTTCCAGTTGCGCACTGATTTCCTTCCTGGTTCCATATAAGGAGGTCACGATTATATTTGCTGAAGAATTTCGCGTAATTTCGCCAACGGCACAGGTTTTAGCAGGCAGGTATGTGCTCCCATCGCCACCGAATCGAGCATATCTTGTTGTATAGCTTTACCGGTGAGCATCACAACCGGTGTGTCGGGAGTGATCTTTTGGATGATCCGGTAGGCATTGAGTCCATCCAGCACCGGCATTTGGATATCCAGGATGATGGTATTCCAGCGCTCTTCAAGCACGCGCAAAACGGCTTCAACGCCGTTGTTGGCTGTTCCAACCTGGTAACCCAGGCGTTCCAGGTCCATTTTGAAGAGCCCCACCACATCGGGTTCGTCGTCAACCAGCAAGATTTTTTTGGGATTTCTGTTTTCTGGATGCTTTGCTTCCATTCTGTTTCATCCTTTTCGGGTGGCTTTTGAAAGGTTAATCAATGATATGGTGTAGCTTGGCGTAGCGGACCAGCTCAACTCGCGTGCGCAGGTTCAACTTCTGCAAAATATTGGCGCGGTGGGTTTCAGCGGTGCGGGTGCTGATGCTCAGCTCATCAGCCACCTCGCGGTTTGAGTATCCCTGCACAATCAAATAGAGCACTTCTCTCTCCCGGGGAGATAGCTCATCGGTTTCGTTGGGCTGGGCTGTTCGGCCAGGGGTTATCCCCTTTACCAATTCACGGGTTAGCGAAGGATGGATGTAGATTTCCCCGCGGAAGATGGCGTGAATGGCGTTGATCAGCTCGGATTCAACGGCTTGTTTGACGATATAGCCAGAAGCTCCAAATTTCAAGGCTTTCTTGAGTAGAAAGGTGTCTTCGTGGACAGACAGGATGAGGACATGCGTTTTAGATTGGCTATTTGCCAGGGCTTCGAGTACTTCGAGACCGTTCATGCCTGGCATGGATATGTCCATAATGGCCAGTCTGGGCTGCAATCTCAGAATGAGGTCCAGGGCTTCGTTGCCATTCGACGCTTCCGCGACGACTTCCAGATCAGGTTCTTCATTGAGCAAGGCGCGTAAGCCAGCGCGTAAGATTCCGTGATCGTCAGCTAATACCAGGGTCGATTTCGTAGGGGATTTCGGCAAAAATGGTTGTTCCATGAGATGGTTGGCTTTCTATAAATAGGCTGCCGCCTAAGGCTTCGGCACGCTCGCGCATACCGATCAGTCCTAGCCGGCCTGTGTGCATGGCAGCAATCGGGTTGAAACCAACGCCGTTGTCTTCAATGATCAGGGTCAACCTGTTTGGGCGGGCTTCAAGCACGATATCGGATTGGGTTGCCTGGGAATGACGGCGTATATTCATCAGGGCTTCTTGAGTGATTCGATAGAGCGCCGTTTTCACCTGGACATCGAGATTTTGGGGGACTTGACCTACCACTTCGAATTGAAGTTCGAACAATTTCTCGCGGTTCACCTGGTCGATGAGCTGTTCCAGGGCAGCGACAATTCCCAGGTGATCCAGGGTGGGCGGACGCAGCTCTACGGCCAGGCGATGCAGATTGTTCATAATTTGGGCTGTCATCTTGCGCAAGTCCTTAATCTGCGCTTGCACAGAATCCGGTTCATTACAATTCATTTCGAGAAGCTTCATGCGGATGAGCAAAGACGACAGGGATTGTGTCGCCTCATCATGCAATTCTCGGGCAATCGCCCGGCGCTCGTTCTCTTGGACCAACACCAGTTGGCGAGAAAGAGCTTGGATTTGATGCGCATCCAATTTGTCCTGGTCGATGTTCGCATCGATCAGCGTTTCGAGCATGAAGGCTGACCGAAAGGAGAATGCTTGCCTCAGCTTCTGACCAGCTAGCTGGGTGAGTAGTGCGAATCACGAGCAAGCGCCCCCCATGCACCTCAGCGTTTTCTAGCCTGGCTACGAAAAACGGATGTGAAAACGACTGTCCGGAAGGCAAGTGTTCCTGCGTTTGACCATAAAACGCATTGGACCCTTCGGGAATGGTATCCAGCAGCATTTTTTCTTGGGAACAATCGAATGCCTCAGAGTCGAAATCAGCGGATTGACAAGCTGCCAGGATTTGCTTGTCCCGATATACGACTAATCGATCGATCGAAAGCGGCGTCTGAAGCAGCGTGAACAGTTTCTCCAAGAAAAAGGGAATGGAATTGGAGCTTCTGCGCGCTTCCAGGCAGGTTTCCAGCAGTTTGAAGTGATCCATGCGATCATTATAATCGCGGATGAGTGTGAAAGGACGCTGATTGGAATAGTTTTTGCTATGAATTTAGCCTTGTTGGACGCGAGTCGACTTACCACACGTAAGGTATCAGACGCTTGCGAACCATTTGCATGTACTCCGCATAACCAGGCAGCTCTTGCTTTAACAGCTTTTCTTCATCCAGAATTCTCCAAATCAGTACCGGAGTTATCAAGATCAAGATCAGCAACCCCCAAAAGGATGCCGAGCGCCAGGGGGATGCCGCTGCTCATAATCAGGGTGCCCGTGTACATAGGATGCCTGACGAGACGATATGGACCGGAGGTCACAATCTTTTGTCCTTCAATAACCTGGATGTTGGATGAGCCGTAACTGTTTTCTTTGAAAACGAAATAAAGCATAATGAACCCAAGTATGATCAGCAGGTTGCCGAGTATAGAAATATAAATCGGAGCCTGCGACCAACCTAAACGCTGGTCGAGTGCGCTGACAACGAAAATTGCAAGAAATCCCAGCATGGTGAGCGACATAATCACCTTCTGCGGCGTGGTTGGTTCTGCAGAAGGACCAAATTGTTTACGCCGCTCCAGCAGCTCAGGGTCCTGGAGGGATAGATAAACCCCGATGGTGGAAACAGATGTGATGAAGACGATAATGAAAAGCCAGGCCTGCCAGTAGGCGAAGGTACCCGCTGCTGGAAATAGTAACATTCCGAGAGCGATGGCTCCAATCAGGAAATTCTTCAGAGTTTGCAGGATGAGTTTGGACATTATGAGTTTAGCTGGTCATTTGGAGGATATCTGCAGCAAAGGTTGTGCTTGCTTAACTGCTGGAAAAACCTGCTGCTCCCAAGCCTTTAGATTTCTTCTTCCCCCGCTGCATCCCTGTCCACCAACCACCTTACCAGGCCAGGCGATGGCTGCACCAATTTCGCTGGATTTTGCTGCGGGTCGGAGTTATCGTCCCAGGCGGCGGCGAGAGCGTTCTTTTTGTTAGCGCCAGAAACCAGGAAAATGACCTCGCGGGCGCTGTTGAAAACCGGTAAGGTCAGGGTCAGTCGATTGGAGGGGCGTTGCTGGTAGTTGAGCTGGGTAGCGATGACAGGCGGGCTGTCGGGTTGCAGACCTGGGCTTTCTGGGGAGAGTGAGGCGATATGACCATCTTCGCCCAGCCCGAGCAGGACCAGGTCAAAGCGTGGCCAGGGTTTATGCGAGGCGGAGTATTGGGCCAGAATTTGCGCATAGGCATCAATTGCCAATTGGGTGGGTTTTTCTGCGGGTATGCGATTCAGGTTCTTTTTGAGCACAGGCACCCGGCTGAGCAAGGTTTGGTAGGCCTGGTTGTAATTGCTTTGCGGGTCGTCGGCTGGGACGCAGCGTTCATCGCCCCAGAAGAAAACGATTTTTTGCCAGGGCAGGTCCCGGTAGTCGGACTGCGCCAGAAGCTGGTAGGCGAACTGTGGAGTAGAGCCGCCTGATAGACATACCAGGAAGCGATCTCGGCCTTCTATGGCAGCCAGGGCAAGCCTGGCAAAGATGGAAGCGCATTCGCGGCCGATGGCTTCGGCGTCGGGGAGGACAATTTTTTTGATAATAGCAGGCATGATCAGGATCCGTGATTACAAAAGGCATACCAGTGGCGGTCGGAGCGCGCCAGCAGGTCGTGGGATGCCTGAGGACCGTTGCTGCCTTTCGTATAGCCAGCAAGCGCTGTGCCGGTGTTCTCCTCCCAGGCCTGGATGAGCGGGTCGATCAGATGCCATGCGCTTTCGATTTCATCGCTGCGGGCAAACAGGGATGCGTCGCCGTTCCAGGCTTCCAGGAGCAGTTTCTCGTAGGCTTCGGGCAGCTCGCCATCGAACCAGTCCTGGTAGTGAAAGGCCATGTTGACCGAATGGGTCTGGTTCTCTGTGTCCGGTTGTTTGGCTTCGAAGCGCAGATGGATGCCTTCATCCGGTTGGATGCAGATGCTGAGAATATTGGGTCGGAAGCGTGCTTCATCTGGCAAATTGAACATGACATGCGGCGGGCGTTGGAAGACGATCGTGATCTCGGAGACTTTCTGATCCAGGGCTTTGCCGGAGCGCAGGTAGAAGGGCACGCCTTTCCAGCGCCAGTTATCGACATACAGAGCTAAGGCGGCAAAGGTAGGCGTGCGCGAGCCGGGTGCAACACCTTCCAGGCTGCCATAACCATCGTACTGGGCCAGCACGCTCTCCTGAAAATCGACTGGGCGGATGCTCTGCAGCACTTTTACTTTTTCATTGCGGACCGCATCGGCATTGAAGGAGGCTGGCGCTTCCATAGCGACCAGAGAAAGCAGCTGCAGCAGGTGGTTCTGGAACATATCGCGCAGCACGCCGGAACCGTCGTAGTAACCGGCGCGCCGCCCCACTTCGACCATTTCTGAAACGGTGATTTGTACATGATCAACGTAGCGCCGGTTCCAGATCGGCTCGAAGATGGCATTGGCGAAGCGGAAGAAGAGGATGTTCTGGGCGGTTTCTTTACCCAGGTAGTGATCGATGCGATAAACCTGTTTTTCGTCGAAGACGCGATGCAGGGTTTGATTGAGTGCTTGGGCGGATGGTCCATCCTGCCCGAAGGGTTTTTCGACCACCAGACGTCGCCAGCCATCTTGCTGGTCAGCCAAGCCTGCTGCGCCTAAGGCGTTGACCGTGGGAGCAAACAGCTCTGGGGCGGTAGCCAGGTAGTACAGGCGGTTAGCAGGTCCGCCTTCCAGAGTGTGTAAACGCTCTTCCAGGCGGAGAAAATCCTGGCTATCCTCCAAATCGCCCTGCAGGTAGTGGATCTTCTCGGAAAAACTCTGCCAGGTCTGCTCCTGGAAACTGTTTGGACTAAACTCCCGGACACCCTGTTCCAAATGGGCTTTAAATTCCTGGTCGCTTTGGGCGCGGCGAGCAAACCCGATCACCAGGGCGCAATCAGGCAGGCGGCCTTTCTGGTAGTTGTTGTAAAGGGCGGGGATCAGCTTGCGCCAGGTCAGGTCGCCAGTTGCGCCGAAAATGATGATCGAGGTGGTATCTGCCATCCGTTATCCTATCTAATTCCGGCTGCGCAGCGCTGATTGTAGCGCCTGGCTCTCAATTTGCGAGTCGATGCGCTGCTGCACGGTGTATAGTCTGCGGTAGAGGCCATCCATGGCAATCAGCTCATCATGGGTGCCTATCTCGCGAATGCTCTTACCCTCCAGCACCACGATCTTGGTGGCATTGCGGATTGTGCTCAGTCTATGGGCGATGATGATGGTCGTGCGTCCGATCATCAATCGCTCCAGCGCCTGCTGGATGAGCAGCTCGGTTTCGGTATCGACCGAAGAAGTGGCCTCATCCAGGATCAGGATCGGTGAATTCTTGAGCACGGCGCGGGCAATGGATAGGCGTTGTTTCTGACCGCCGGAGAGTTTCACACCGCGTTCGCCGATCAAGGTCTCGTAACCGTTGGGCAAAGCCTGGATGAATTCGTGGGCGTTGGCAACCTTGGCGGCCGCGACGACCTGCTCATCGGTCGCGTCTGGGCGCCCGAAGAGGATATTCTCGCGCACACTGCCATAAAACAGGTAAACATCCTGCAGCACAATACTGGTCTGTTGGCGCAAATTTTCTAATTCAAGTTGGCGCACATCCACACCGTCAAGTTTCACCGATCCTTGTTGGACATCGTAGAAGCGCGGGATCAGGCTGACCAGGGTGGATTTGCCCACACCGGTTGGCCCCACCAGGGCGACAATGCTGCGGGCGGGGATCTCCAGGTTGATATTCTCGAGCACATTTTCCCCGTTTCCGTATGAAAAAACAACCTCATTGAATGAAAGCGCACCGCGCACAGGTTCGGGTAAGGTTGTCGCTTGGGCATGTTCCTGGACTTCTTCATCTTCAGCCAATAAGCCTGAGATACGATCAGCGCCAGCCAGCGCGCTCTGGATATTTTCCCAAGCACTGCTCAAAACACGGATCGGCTGGTACATGATTTCCAGGTATAGGAAGAAGGCAACCAAGTCGCTGAGAGGTAGGATACCTTGCATAGCCAGCCGTCCACCAAAGAAAATCACCACCAAATTACCCAGAGAGGAGGTGAATTCGATGAAAGGGGAAAAGGTGGCCATCAGACGCAGGGCTCGTAACAGAGAAGTTCGATAGCGGTCAATGCGATGGCTAACACGGAGCAGCTCAGCATCTTCACGGGTGAAGGCTTTGATCTCGCGGATGCCGGAGATATTCTCGTTGAGCAAGGCGTTCAGATCACCCAACTCCTTTTGACGAAAGCGGAAGGCTGGGCGTACGTGACGAGAATAAATACGGAGGGCAATCAGAATAAAGGGAACTGGCAGCAAGCTGAGTAAAAGCAATTGGAGATTGATGCTAGCCAGCACAACGATCACACCTATAAAGTGAGAATATTGACAAATATATCCGGAATGGCATGGGCGATGAGCATTTCGAACAGGTCGGAGTCGTTGACCACCTGGGACATGAGCTGCCCGGTTTGCTTATCTTCGTAGAAGCGCAGTGAAAGGCGTTGCAGGTGCCGGTAGAGATGCTTGCGCAGGTCGGCTACCACACCCCAACCAGCGATATGCGCCTGGTAACTGCGCATGAATTGCAGGACGCCGCGCAGGATGTATAGACCCAGGCTGCCCAGCGCCAGGGTGGTGATGATTTGTACGATTTACTGGCAGCGTCAGGTGTGGTGACGGTTTCAATCAGGGTCTTGATAATCCAGGGTAGAACCAGCTGGACCCCGACCAGAAGCAGCATGCTGATCACGGTCAGGCTGAGCTGAAATGTATATTTGCGTGTGTAGATGGAGATGAGTCGAAATGGTTTCATAGGTCACAAGTATAACGCAA
>CAWJHE010000011.1:0-177001 GCA_963842455.1 uncultured Chloroflexia bacterium | reverse complement strand
ATATGCGTACTGATACAACTTATAACCAGGATTTTTAGTAGATCGAATTTTTCGAGCGTTTTTAATACTTTATCATAGCGCTCTGATTGACCATATGCCTCCAAAATTGGTAAGACAATTTTGAAATGAGTAAAAGTTTTCCTGGCAACTGAAGCTAATTCACGATAGGATAACAGCCTTGTGCTTAGATAGTGATTGCCAGTTGTTCTCCGGACAAAATCGGGAATGAGCTTTCTGGGTAAAA
Organism: uncultured Chloroflexia bacterium; assembly: GCA_963842455.1. Classification (GTDB taxonomy): domain Bacteria; phylum Chloroflexota; class Anaerolineae; order Anaerolineales; family UBA4823; genus CAWJHE01. The sequence goes on along the minus strand of CAWJHE010000011.1, from coordinate 176,757 downwards.
AGCCGAGAAATCTGATCCCAGAATGAGGTTCAGGCATAAAAATATCAAAGCGATTGCGAGAATCGGCAGCAAATCCACTGCCGATTTTCAATGTGCGATAGATTTCCTGGATAACCTGGTGTATTGCATCTTCTAAGTGTTCGATGAGGTTGATCGCCTGGACATAATCAAAACAGGCGTTAGAAAAAGGTAAAGCCTGCGCCCTGGCGCATATAAGAACGACATTGTCGATATGCTTTTCTTCAAAATACTTCTTTGCCAGGATCAGTTGCACCATATCCTCATCGATGCTGAAAATCTTTCGGAATCTTCTTGATAAGGAGCCAGCCGCACCGCCAGAGCCACAGCCCAAATCCAGCACATTTTCAAATGGTGGGTTGTTAAAATGTTCTTGATAGCGTGTGATCAGCATGCTCACCATCTTTTCGGAGCGTACATCCTGAGTACGATAGTAGATCAAGGTTTTATTCATGATCTTTTCAGAAAGGTGAGCACCATCCAGGAGAACCAAGACCATTTCCTCGAAAGTTGAGGTTGAAAAACGATTGATTAATTCATTCTCCTTGGTTCCGCTACCGCTTCCGGATTCGTTTTGGGGATATCGCAGATCTGGTATGCCAAGTTTTATTGGAAAGGTTAACTGACATTGAGGGCAAAACAGCCTATTGTCAGAGCCATCAAGATTTTGTTTGCATGCCGGGCAACATAAAAGGATATCAGTCATATGGGTTCAAAAGTTTAGAAAAGCTGCTTGCAATCCTGCTGAAAATGAATTCCCTTAGTTTTATCATTTTTCGAGGTAGATATTTCTTTGATTATACCTTTCCTCTGTCAGTCGTGTTTTATGAAGGTAAACCTCACACCTGGAACCTTCCTTGATAAACTTTATCCATCATGGCTGCCAGTTTTTTCCAATCATATTCTTGTACACGGACCAGTCCTCTCTCAATCAGCAAACGGGAAAAAGCTTGATCCTGTAAGATTTTCAAGATGCCGTTAGCTAATTCTCGAGCATTTCCAGGCTCAACCAATAAACCGGCCGGCGGTTCGCCAAGCAACATTTTGCGATCGCCAACATCGGAGCTGATAAAAGGCGTCCCAGTGACCCAGCTTTCGAACATCTTTAATGGTAATCGTCCGCGAGCGCTTGAGTCATTATAAACTGGATCAATGACCACATCAGCCAGGCGATAATAGGAAGGGATTTCTGATGGCTGTACGTATCCGGTAAAGTAAGTGCTTGCTGAACTACCTGACTCGACTGCACGCCGATGCAGATTGTTTAGTTCCTCTCCTCCACCCACGATGAGCAGGGCGGCGTCCGGCAGTTCGCTGGCTACAAATCGGTAAGCCTCTATCAATAGATCGACCGGATGGCTGGGAAGGCTCAAGCTGCCGATAAAGGCGACAACTTTCTTATTCTGAAAACCAACCTTAGATCTCAAGTTTTCGATTTCGTCTTGATGTTGAAGTAAAAACCGCTCGATATCGACGCCGTTCGGTAGGATTGTGATTTTTTGATCAGGAATGCGGTTATTGAGTAAGCGTTCTTTGAGAAAATGGTTATTTGTCGTGATATGGTGCGCCCAGTGCGGAACCCATTCTTCAAAAAGCTGGACAATCATTTTTTGCCAGCGATTTTCAAAATGCCCCGAGGCTGCTTCATAGTCATCATAATCTAAAAAGAGGGTTCTCCTCTTGAACAAACGGGCAAACAGACCGGCCAGGCTATTCATTGGATGAGGTTTTCCAAGATGGATGATATCAGCCGGGATGCTTAAGGCTGCTCTACTGAGCTGTATCGTTGCCTGGATGGCCAGTGCGATCAGTCGGGTGTTTGAAAAATAGATTTTCAGGTTATCTTGTTTGAGTACGTGCATTTGGGCTACATAATGTACTTGCACACCTTCGATAAGAAAGCTCTTTGATTTGAGCCTGGAAAAATTGGAGTGCAGCGCCACGATGGTTACCTGGTTCCCAAGCAATGTAAGATACTTGGCTAATGGATAATAGCGTCCAATGCCCGTAGGGCTCTCCAGATCCTGGGTGAGCAAAAACAAGATTCTCATGAAGATTCGATCTTTTCAATGGTCTTTGCCATGAGGACCCAATCATTTTCACCGTTACAGGTTTCGGGTGGTTGTTTCTCCCCGGTGATTTCAATCTCAGCCATAGCTTTGGCTAGACCTTCGATATCTTGGGGGGCGATAACCTTAATGGACCTCAGGTTTTCTTCTGATACGCCTGCGGCAATTTGTTCTGTAATAATCATGGGCAAGCCAAAGGCTAAACCGGTGCTTACCACAGCGCTTTGTGTCCCGGCGGTGTATGGGGCAACCAGGCAATCAGCAGCGGCAAATATCACGGGTACTTTTTCATTGGGTAGATATTGGTCGATGATGCTGATTCGTTCCGCCAGGTCCAATTGCTCGATCCGGTCCAGGTAGATGGATTTATCCTGCCAAAATTCGCCGGCAATCAGCAGGCGAGAATTGGGCTTATCAAGTAGCATTGCTTTGAAAGCATCGAGCAAGAAAAGTAATCCTTTATACGGTCGAACGATCCCGAAGAATAGAAAAATCTTTTCATCGCGAGGCAGGCCTAAATCTCTCCGGGCATCTTCTTTGGATAGAGTCCTTGAGTTTAAATCGAAATAGGGAGGGATGTAGCAAAGGTGTATGCTTGCCTTTGGAATCAGTCTTCTCAACCGCTCTGATTCTGCTTGGGTTTGGACGATATATTCATTTGCTTGCATCAGGGCTAGCTTTGAAAGCCAACGATCCCAAATGCGCTGCTCATGTGGCATCACATTGTGGATCAAGAAAACGGTTTTGATGCCTGATTTCCTTAACCTGGCATTCAAGTAGAAAAAAGGTAGCGCCCAAAACGTGGTCCACCATTGCGTGATGACCAAAGTGGGTTGGGATTTCTGGATTTCTCGCACCGCTTGTTCCCAACTCCATGGGAGCAATGGGTCCAGGATGAAAGCTGCCTGTGTGCGAATAGGATGCTCGCTTGGGTCTTTATCTGATTTTCCGGGATACAACCATGCGGGATATTGCCTTCTGAAGGAAATCGTGTGAACAAAGTGACCGTGTTTTTCGAGCGCAGAGGCCAACATGGCAGTGTGGTGGGCAATACCGCCTCGATAAGGGTAAACGGGTCCGACCAGGCAAATTCTCATGGCTTGTCTTCCTCAAGCTCCAGGATGCTGAAGATCCATACTCGATCCTGGTGATAGACCGGTTCGAAATGGGGATCTGCCACAAGCACGCCAAGATCTAAAAAAGAACCATTGGAATTGACCGCACCCTGTTGTTGACCGATGTAGATAAAGTCGAAATCACGGTCTCGAATCAGGTTGAGAACATCCGGATGGGTGATCCCTTTAGCTAAAATTTCCGCCGGAAGCTGGTTGATCCATACTCGATAATCACTGGTTGGACCTCTTTCAATTCCATAGGTAAGCGGGGGAAGAGAAGTGCGCCGGTTGGCTAATAAAGGCAACCACCAGCCTGCGTCTGAGCCAACAATCAGGTTGTTGTCATAAGCAAAGAAACTATTGACCAGGAAGGAAGCATGCTCGGGTGTATTCTTTTGGATCCAATCAAATGCGCGTAAATCTGGTCGCGTTACCAAGGTGTGTGCGGGAACTTGGATATCAAATAAACGTGCTCTCCCGGCATAAAGGCCAACAATGCATACGAGAGCAAGCAATAAGGGCAGGAAACTAACGCTTACCAAACGGTATTGCTTATATCCGAAAACCTTTGTTTCCAGGCTGGTGATGATCCAGCCAAAAGCTGCGCCAATGATGATCGCTGCTGGGAAATAGGCTGCGATGAGGATCACAAAACTGTCCAATATATCTTCACTGGGAAGATTTAACCACTGTGGATTGGCAGCGACAAAGATGAATAGCCACCAAAGACTGATCAGAGCGATCCCCTTCTCGCGCTTCCACAACCCCCAGGCGATAGAGAATATCAGGGCCAGCCAGAAGACTGCCGGAATATATGCCCCGATTAATCCGATATCTTGGATCGATAAGGCATTTTCTGAGCTCTGTTGAACCTGGACACTCAACTTTTTCTGTAACCATTGAACCAGGTCGCTGGAGAAGGCGCGGCTAAACCAGGGGAGGAACAGGGTGAATGAACCTGCGCTGAGCATGATGGTTTTCAGAGTCAGGATGGTGGCATTTGATTTTCTCAGGTAAAGCAGACCATAGGCGGCCATGAAAAGCACGGCCATGATGACAATGCGATAATGGGTCATTGCCAGACCTGCAAAAATAAGGCATAAGTACACGGCTGCAGAATAATTCTTTTCTTTGTGTTCAAACCAATCGTAAAGCAGCCAGACAAGGCCGCCTAAGATCACCTGACCAGCAAGCTGAGGGTATCTGCCCCAATTGACATAAAAATTGGGTATTTGATAAAGCACTCCAGCCGACAAGAGCGCTGCAACACCGGCCCAACGTGTACGACCCAAGAGCGAAGCCAGCGGAAGCAAAGCGAGGACAGCCAGGACATTCAGAATCTGTCCGGTCCACAATGTGGACAGGGGTATGGGTAACTTGGTCAGCCAATGGAACACAGCGACAAGGCTGTGAAATCCAAAATGATAGGAGAAGGTCACATTATCGGCGTAAGATTGCCAGGAGGTGAAAAGACCATGATTGTCTACCAGAAGCTGGGCTATTACAGAGTGCTGGTAAGAATCGCCCCACATGGGTATTTCGAGATTGCGCACAGCCCAAAAACGAATGAAGATGATTATTCCCAAAACCAGGATAAATGTTAAATCTGCCCAGGTTTCTGCATTCAATTGGAGTAATTTAGAAAACCCATGTTTCCAATCTGAAAAAGGATTCCTTAGCTTATTCTTGAAGGGTCTGGACTTCCAAAATAAAAAAACAACGCCCAGAACAGGTGGGATAAAGGCGTATAAGGCTCCGAGACGGATTCCAAACAGGTTGGTCCATAGCATGAGGACAGGATACACCGGCAGGCTGGCCGCGGTTGCCAGTCCAAGCTTTGTAGTCCAATACAGACTTTCCCAATTGTGATAGAAAGCGCTCAGCAATGCCCAACCTGGAATAATAAATAAGAAAATCGCAGCCGTGATCCATAATAGCCAGTAAAGGCCCTCTTTGAGCAATCCTAGGGCTGCATACGCGGTTTGATGACCTGTTGAAAAGGCAAACTGTGCATCCTGCGGGGTATTATTTAAATAGATAGAGCCGTTCAAGTAAACGCTGCCTGGCGCTAAACCAACCAATACACTGCCGTCGCCAACATAGGTAAGTGAAAAATAAAAATCTTTCAGGTTTGAATGAGGCAATGGCGGAAATGCAAAGGTGTAGTAACTGGGGGAGGTTATCTCGCTGCTGGGAATGGATGCTTCAGCAAGCAGTGTTGATTGGTCTGGCGAAGGATAAAGCGCTAAATGGATTGAACCCTCGCCATTGACTTCCGGTTGCATAAAGATAGATATGTTCTGCAGACCGTCATATCTCGCCAGAATCGATTGACCTAGCGAAACGGTCGAATTCAGAGAATAATCATGGCTAATCACCGGTTGTTCAAGTTTGGAAAAGGAAGCGCAACCGGTTGTTAACAAGATGGTCAAAAGAGCGATGACCATCCAGGTGGGACGAAAGAAAAACCTAGGCACCTGTGTCTTCTACATTTTGGCTGCTTGAATTGGGACTTTCGTACGGGTTGTCCAGCTCTAATCTCCGGACTCGATACAGTGTTTCTTCTAAGATCCGTCGATTGAAGCCGATCAGGTCTGCCACCAACCCAATTAGAAAGGTTTGAAAGCCTACAATGATCAAGACTGCCGTCAAAATAAGGGATTGGATATGCCCGCCCCCTTGGCCGTTGATGTAATAGAATAAAAATCGAATACCAAGCGCAACTCCTGCAAGGACAAAAAACGCACTGATCAAGCTGAAAACTCTTAAAGGTCGGTACATGGTATACGCTCGCAGAATGGTTTGGATCGAATTGATTAAATAATGGGGGATATTGCGCATCAACCGGGATGGGCGAGTTTGGGGATTGGTCCTGACAGGAACAAATTGGACAGCCGCGTGATGAGATCCTGCCTGGATCAAAGTCTCCAATGTGTATGAATACTCACTGACTACAATCGTCCGTAAAGCAGCTTCGCGGCTCAGGGCTCTGAAACCGCTGGTTGCATCGGGGATATCCAGGTCGGATGCCTTTGCGATGACCCAACTGCCCAATCTCTGCAGGCTACGTTTGAGGGGCGAAAAGTTATGTGTTGTATTGACGCCTCGGTCCCCAACAACCATATCTGCCTTGCCATCGAGAACTGGCAGGATTAACTTAGCGATATCATCTGCCCGGTATTGATTGTCGGCATCGGTGTTCACGATGATATCAGCCCCTAATTTTAAGCAGGCTTCCAGCCCAGCAATAAATCCAGCCGCCAGGCCAGAATGTTGCTTCAAGCGGACAATATGATCTACTCCATGTTGGAATGCGATCTGTGCGGTATTGTCGCTGGAGCCGTCGTCAATGATCAGCCATTCTATGCAATCAATGGATCCTAATTGCCTGGGAAGGGCCTGTAAGGTGGCTGGTAAGGTTAACGCCTCGTTATAACATGGAATCTGGATGATCAGTTTCACTGAATTCGTTTCCCGATGAATTACCCATTTGCTGATATTTGTTTAGTATACCCCGAGACGGAAATTTTTGATGGATCGATTAGTGGCCAGGAATAATGCTGATACAGTTGAAAGATTAAAAAAACTGTCGCGTATATTGACATACTGCAATTTTCCTGTATAATTGGTATATACCAAGGACCAGTAAACACAAAAATGGTTGATATTACTCACCCCGACTCCAGTTCTCCACTTTATCTCCAGGTCGAAGCGACCTTGAAGGAGATGATTGAAGGTCGGGATTTTTCGCCTGGTGAGCAAATTCCTTCGGAAAGAGAATTGTCAGATCAGTTGGGGGTCAGCAGGATGACTGTGCGGCGAGCAGTTGAAAACCTGAAGCGCATGGGTTTATTGGAAAGGCGTTCAACCAGCGGTACCTTTGTGCGTCTTCCACAGGTTCAACGTAAGTTGGGTAAAGATGTGGCTGTGGGTTTGACACAGATGCTTCAAGAAGAAGGCGCTGTGGCTGGTTCTGTTTTGCTGCATTTTGGTTACGAGCGTGCTCCTCTAAAAATTGCTGAAAAACTCAAATTACGAATTGGGGCGGAGGTTTTGGTTATTAAACGTCTAAGAACGGTAAATGGCCAACCTTTTTGTGTTGAAACCAGTTATATTCCTGCAGAGATTATTCCAGGACTCAGTATAGAAGATCTTGAAAAACCGGATGCCTCTTTATATTCCATCATGCAGGTGCGTTATGGAGTCCGTTTTGCATTGAATAATGAAACATTAAAAATTAGTTTTGCTACACAAGAAGAAGCCGACCTTTTGAATATAAAGCATGGCGAAGCGATTATGCTGCTGCGTTTGGTAGTTAGTGATGTGAACGATCGACCAGTGGAGTACTTAATATCTGTAAACCACCCAAGGAGAGTGGTGTTTCGCTCGGTCAGTACACCCAATGTGTTCTAAAAATTTTTCCCCCGTTGGTATATACCAGGAACCTGTTATTAAGTAGCGGATACGTTATTGTATTCGATAATTCAAAATTGAAGGAGCTTGAAATGGCATCAGATATTGATCGAAAGGATTTCTTGAACAGCCTTGAGAAATCGCTAACGGAAAAAGATAAGGCTGCCGAGTTGGGCAAGAAGCTTGCAAAACAAGGCATAAAACGAAGTCTTCATGGTCGGTTGTGGTGCTCCTAACCGGGAGATGGGAGCCATCAAGTATTGGATGGATCGTGACCTGAAAGAGATTGAAACTCACCTGTATTTTCCCGCTGAATTTATCTATCAATCTCCCGCCAAATTAGGGGCAGATTCGCTTGTGATCCTGGCTTCCCATTCTGGAACAACCCCCGAGGTGGTAGCCGCAGCTAAATTCTTAAAAGATTATCCCTGCAAAGTGGTTGGAGTAACCCAATTTGAGGACTCTCCACTGGCGCAGAATGTACCCTATCCATTGATTTATGGTGAAAGCAAGCATGGTTACTTCGCCAAATCTATCATCATCATGGCCTTATTGGCTGCTGTGATGAAGGAAATTGAAAACTGGCCGTTGTATGAAAAGGTGATGAAATCATTGGATGCCCTGCCATCCGCAATGGTTGATGCTCAAGAACAAAATGAAAAACGTGCAACCGAGGATTCCAGGCTGTATAAAGATGATGATTTTATGATGGTGATGGGCTCGGGTCCTACCTATGCTAACGCCTATGTTTTTGGCACTTGTATCTTGATGGAAATGCAGTGGATGCATACCTTCACCGGTGAAGCAGCCGAATTCTTCCATGGTCCCTTTGAGGTGGTTACCGAGACAACGCCTGTTATGTTGTTTATGGGCGAGGATCCATCTCGACCGGTGACTGAGCGAGTGCTGCGCTTCTGCAAGAAATTCACCGAGCGCATCATTGTTTACGACTCGAAAGAATTCGAAATGAAGGGTGTTGATCCTGAGGTACGCGCCATTTTTGCGCCATTCATTCTTGAAGCAGCTGCTGGCCGTTTTGCGGATCACCTGGCGGTATGGCACAACCATCCTCTAAGCACCCGCCGCTATATGTGGAAATTCGAGTACTAAAATGACTCGATTGATAGGCGTTGGCGACAACACAGTAGATACTTACTTGCATAAGCGCATGATGTTCCCGGGTGGCAATGCCTTGAATGTTGCGGTATTGGCTCACCGTTACGGACATCCAGCTGCCTATTTGGGTTGGTTGGGGAAAGATATGCGCGGCGATTTGATCATGAATGCGTTGGCTAAAGAAGGCATCGATACATCTCATTGCAGGATGATTGAAGGCGAGCCAACATCATTTTCCACAGTAACTTTAGTGGATGGCGACCGCGTTTTTGGTGAAGGCAATCATGGTGCTACAAATTTGATTAAATTAGAGGACCATGATTACAGGTATATCTCTTCCTTTGACCTGGTTCACACCAGTGTGTTTAGCTATTTGGAAAGTCAAATACAAGCGCTAAAGCAGCATAGCCAACGCCTATCTTTTGATTTCTCGCAAGAGCTTGATGATGATTATTTGAAGAAAGTCTTACCCAATGTGGATATTGCTTTCTTCTCTTTAGCAGATGTGGATGAGAGCGGGATGCATGATTTGATGCACAGAGCCATCGATGAAGGTCCTTCTCTTGTTGTGATGACCCACGGTAAAGATGGCGCCTGGGTGTTTGATGGCAATCAGTTGTATCATCAAGGTGTCATCAGGGTCGAGGCCGTTGATACATTGGGAGCAGGTGATGCATTTGCAGCTCGGTTCCTGGTTGAGTATGTGGATGGAACGCCTATTCAATTGGCTATGCAACGAGCTGCCGAATCCGCGGCTCAGAATTGCACCTGGTATGGGGCATTTGGTCATGGCGTTTCATATTGATCCCATGAAGATGCACGCCGATAACCTTTGAAAGGAGATTGACAAATAGATTAGCGAAGATTAAAACAGAAAGATCATCAGAGCGCATACGACTGTTTACTATACAGAGCATTGATACCGCCAAGTCGTACTGCAAGTCGATCTAACCCATGTTTATGGGCAATCAATTATAAAATAGGAGGAGTACCTGATGTTAAAGAAATTCTGGTTTTTGATTAGTCTTGCTTTGATTATGAGTATGTTGCTGGCAAGTTGTGCAACCCCAGCAGCACCAACCGCTGCTCCAGCTGAAGGCGGCGCTGCACCTGTTCAAGAAGAAGCAGCAAAAGAAGTGACCATCCGTTTCTTCCACAAATGGCCGGAGCCAGAGCAATTGGATTATTACAATTTTGTTATTTCCGAATTCAACAAGACCCATCCCAACATCAAAGTTGAAATGGAAGCAGCCTCCGATGAAGCTTATAAAGACAAGATTCGTGTCTTAATGGCATCTGGTGAGGTCCCTGACATCTATTTCTCTTGGGCCGGTGAATTCTCCTGGAAATTCGCGCGTGCAGGCCAGGCATTGGACATCACCGATGCGCTGATGAATTCTGATTGGAAAGATAAAGTTGTGTTGGCTGCCGTTGAACCTTACAAAGTGGATGGCAAAGTTTATGGCATCCCCATGCGCATCAACGCAAAGTTCATGGTTTATAACAAAGACATTTTTAGTCAACAGGGTCTCAATGTACCGACCACCTGGGATGAGTTCCTGGCTGTGTCCGAGAGCCTTAAAGCTGCCGGGATTACCCCAATTTCATTTGGTAATGAGTTCCCCTGGGCATCTGCACACTATGTTGGTGACTTAAATGCTAAGTTGGTCAATGGCGATGTACTCAAGGCAGACTATCTCCTTACAGCGGAGCCAGATGCTTTGTTTACTGATCCGGGTTATGTTGAGGCTTTGACACGATTTAAGCAATTGGGCGATATGGGCTATTTTAATGACGGCGCGTAATGGTATCAGTCATTCGAATGCGCGCTCAGCTTTTATCGCCGGCAAAGCAGGCATGTTCTACTGCGAGCTTGAAGAATTTGTGACCATCGATAAAGAATTCAAAAACTTTGGCTTCTTTGAGTTCCCAAGCGGAACTGGTGGGCAGGGAGATCAGGATCTTCTCACTGGCGCTCCAGATGGTTTCATGGTCTACGGAAAGACCCAACATCCAGCTGAAGCCATTGAATTCTTGAAGTTCTTAACCAGCCCTGAAATGGGTTACGAATATGTCAAACGCCTGGGCATCCCCAGCTCGGCTGTTGGTGCAGTGAAAACGGATAATGCATTGCCAATTGTTGTTGAGGGCGTTGATGCCATCAATAACGCTTCTGGCATGGCATTATGGATGGACACTGATATGAACATCAAGATCGTAGAAGTGTACCTGCCTGGCATGCAAGCTTTGTTGACAGGTTCAAAGACACCTGAACAGGTGATGCAAGAAGTTCACGATATAGCAGTGACAGTCCAAGCCGAGTTAAAGCAGTAACTTAGGGTAAGATAAGGAAAGGGATGCCTCTCTTGAGGCATCCCTAAACGATTGATAAGGAAGAGGTGAACAGCGGATGAACACTGCCCATCTTAAAAAACAGCTAACACCCTACATGCTCTTACTTCCAGCCATCATTATTATGCTGGTTTTCGTTTATTTACCGGTTTTTCAAAATTTTTATCTTAGCCTGTTTCGTTGGAGCTCGATCGACCCAACGATGAAGTTCATCGACATCCAGAATTATGTGCGTATCTTTAGCGACAAAATTGTAGCCACGGGTCTGAAAAACAATGTGCTCTACGCGTTGATATCCGTGGTGTTTCAAGTGGGCTTATCGCTTGTGCTTGCCGCGATTCTGGAAGCCAAAATAATTCGTCCATCGATGTCGACAGCCTTCAGAAATGTTCTTTTTATGCCGGCTGTGTTGGCGATTACGGTGGTTGGTATTACTTTCCAATTGATTTATAGCCCTAACTCTGGTTTGATCAACCAATTATTGAACGCAGTGGGTTTGGAGAATCTTACCCGAGCCTGGTTAGGGGAAGAAACCACAGCTATCTATGCCATTATAGCTGTCTCACAGTGGCAGTGGGTGGGCTATGACATGATCTTGTTCATTGTAGCCATTCAAGCCATTCCAGAAGAGATGTATGAAGCTGCCAGTATCGATGGCGCTTCCATTTTGCAGAAGTTCTGGAATGTAACTGTGCCCATGGTAAGAGAGACAATTCTGGTACTGACGACAATCACGGTGATTGGCGGGTTTAAAGTGTTTGATATCATCTGGGTTATGACAGCTGGTGGACCTAATAATGCCAGCCAGACTCTAGGTTCATATCTTTACCGGGTAGGCTTCAGAAATGATGAAATGGGTTATGCATCCGCCCTGGCTACGCTGTTATTCTTTATAACCCTGGTGCTGACCTTTGTTCAACTGCGTGTTGGTAAAACTGGAAGTGAGGTGTCAGATGATATCTAAAAGTGCGCTATCGCCCAAAAAGTATAAAAAGCCAACAACCAGTACGCCGCTTAATATCTTTCTGACATATTTTCTTTTTCGCGGTGTTGATGCTGGTTGTGATCTATCCACTTGTATGGGTGGCAACGAATTCGTTCAAGACAGATACGCAACTTTTTGATAAATCATGGTCGTTGCCCAAACAATGGAATTGGCAAAATTACGTCACTGCCTGGAAATATGGCATAGCCAAATATATTCTGAATAGTGTGATTGTAACCGTCAGTACAGTTTTTCTAAACCTGGTGGTTTCTGTCATGGCAGCCTATGCTTTGTCTCGCTTTAAATTTAGAGGCTCCATGTTCATGCTGTTCTTTATTTTAGGCGGCCTGATGCTAGCCCCAGAGGTGAGTTTGATCCCGTTGTTCAGAATTCTAAGCTGGATGGGTTTATACAACACTTACTGGGCGATGATTTTGCCAAACCTTGCCTTTGGTATTCCATTCACAACATTTCTAATCCGTTCTTATATGTTGGGCTTGGCCAAGGATTTTGAGGAAGCGGCCACTCTGGATGGAGCCAGCACGTTCCAAATATTTGTGCATGTAGTTGTACCTTTATGCAGACCTATCCTGGCTTCAGCAGCATTACTCGATGCCATGCGTGTTTGGAATGAATTCATGTTCGGCTTGACCTTCATCACCAGTGACAAACTAAAGACAGTGCCTGTAGGTTTGATGGCATTCTCTGGCGCCCTACGTGAGCAATATACGGTCATAATGGCAGGTCTGATCATTTCTGCCGTGCCAATGATAATTTTGTATATGCTGACACAAAAACAGTTTATCCGCGGTTTGGCTGCCGGAGGCCTGCGCGGGTAATCCATTCTCCTTTCAAAATAAGTTTGCAAAGCCCTGAAAATTCTTTCCTTGATGTAAGGGGAAGTTCAGGGCTCTTTTTATTGCATGCGGGTAATTACCGGAAAGTAAATTACGGGTAGGCGAAGGTTATAAATACCTATGCCGATAGAATTTCCAGCTTTGTCGAAAACTACTGCATAGATTGCGATGCTTGTTTTGACATCCAATGCAGAACTATCGAATTCAATAAACCAACCGTCTGAACCATCCAAATCCAGGCCAAGAGCCTGCCAGTCAGTGCTTTGCCAATCAAGTGTATGCCACAAAAATTCAACATGGCTTACTCCGGTTTGCGTATCAGTCGCATTGACCGTAACATGGATTATTCCTTTGGGAAGAATTTGTCCATCTTGAGGAAAGACAATATTTGCCAGAGGGTCTTGGTTATCCATGTTCAAGGAGAGTGTGTAGAATTGGTTATAGTCTCCTGAACCCGGATGACTCCAAGAGCGAACACGAATGAAATATGTTCCTGAGCGATTCAATTCGTAGGAAATAAACGAATCACTTTGTTCATAAAGAACCATGTCGTCATTTTCAGCTAAGAGAGAACTTCCATCCGAATCATAAAGAGATAGAAAGGAATCCAAACTTGAGCCCAGGGAAGAGGCAGTTACACGAATACCGATACGATCACCGGCGGAACCCAGGAAACTGTAGAAGTCTAAATCCCCCGCGGGGCAAATTAAACCCATCATGGTGCTCCCATAGGAGATCGAATTAGCGCTGGCGGCGGTATTATCTGTATCCAAACAGCCAGGAGGCGAGTTCGTGTTTACCGAGATATCATCAAGATACCAGCCTCTATACAGGTTATTCACGTTGTCTAGCGTGGCAAAATAGAAACGGATTCTTACTGTGGTACCCTTGTAAGCTTCCAGAGAAATAGCTGGACTGCTAAGCCAGGTTTCCATGGTGTCATCAGACAGTTGGTAAAGATTGGTGAAAGGACTTCCATTGGCAGATACTTGCACCCAGCGTTGGTCCCAGTGCAGACCAGGGCTTTCTGTTTCGTGAAAATACCAGAACCTGAGATAAGAAACTTGATCGTCAGGTAACTAGAATGTCGGGTGATGTAAGGTATCCAGAATTCGGAACACCCGTATCGTATCCATCACTGTTTGTATCATAGAACCAACTCACAATTCCATCCGGTGTGTGGTTGATCTCATCCGTCAAGTCCCAATTATTACTATGAGTCCAATCTCTGGCCAGAGTTTCTAAATTATCGAAATACGGAATGGTCATGCCTGTAGCCGAGGGTAAACTGACGGCCTGGATGATCAGATTGCGTACCACACTCCAACTGCTTTGCCCTGCACTGTTGGCAGATCTAACCTGCCAGGTATAGTTACCTGCCGGTAGGGAGCTGAGATGCCAGTGCGTCTGGTTTTGCCAGCCACTGTTCTTAATCTCGACCGAGTTGAGCAATAAGCGGGCTTGGAATAAGACGCCTCCACCGGCGTTTTCCCAACTCAGGCTAAAGGAGGCATCATTGGTATAGGCTGCATTGCTGGCTGGAAAGGTTAATCTCGGGACAGACGGCAAGGCGCTGAGATTCTGCACTGTTAATGATGAAACTGAATTTGCGCCAACCAGGTTGTCGGCCAGGTTGCTGTCTTGCTTAAGAAGAGTTTCTCCGCGGCCGAGATATGCGTCCAGACTAAAAAGGGTGGCTTTTACACTGGAGCCTACCAGGATTGAGGCAGCATTATCTGCGCCAACAGCTCCCATGGCAGCGGCATTGATGAAACTTCCAATATTAAAAGTAGTGCAGACTCCCTGGAAATCAGGTTCAGCATAAAGCGCAACCTGCTCACTGTTTGGGAGACATGCAGGAGGAGGGCGCGGGCAAGTGTAATTCTTGGTGATTTGAGTTAAACCGGGCAGGTCCGGCGTCGGATTGCCAGCTTGATCGCGCAATTCCAGGGCCAATGTGACAGGTCCATCTGGCACCTGACTGTCGCACAGGTTCCAATCCAAAGAAAATGATGAAGTCGAAAAGGGGCTGCCAATCAATTGCCAGCTGCCATTGAATTTGGCTTTGAACTGGGCGCTGGCTAAACCCGAGTCGTCGTCTACTGCCCAGCCTTCGAGGTGGAGAATGGATGCATTGATGGTAGTGTTATGGGATGGGTTGGTGATTTCGCCTCTTGGAGGCGTTGTATCGCTGGTGATGGTGTTGCCCGAGATATATAAGGCCTGGGTTTGGCTGCAAGGATCTGTATCATAACAGTAGGAGATATCCACAGTTATGCGTGGCCGTCCGCCATTGATGGCTACATCCGAAAATGTTATATCTACTGCTCGCCCCCAGTAGGAATATGCATACTCATGGACCATAAAATGCAGGTGGTTGCCAGTGCTCATACCTGTATCATCAGCGATGCCAATAAACTGACCTTGCTGCACGGGGGCTCCCGTAGTTCGTAATTCTAATGGAATACTGTTCTGGGCTAGATGTAAATATAGCTGGTATGTGGTGGGTGAGGTGGAGGTGTCTTCCAGCAGCAGGTAATTACCTGGTTCAGCCTCGCTGCCATTTTCATAAATCCACACTGCTTTCTTAACCATGGCGCTTCTGGCGGCGTGAACATTAAACATACCGCTGGGGTAACCCGGTTTGGCGAAGTCGAAAGCATAATGGGCATTTCCGCTTGGCGTATATCGATCGTGGGCAGTGCTTTGGGTCAACGCCATGGTCTCACCAGCTGCCCAGGGGAGTTTATAGCCGCTATAGGTTACACTCTCTTGGGATTGCATTGTAGAAGCTTCGACCAGTAAATTGTTACGAGCATCTTCGGTGATCAGCTCAGAGGGAGACAGGTCGAGCAAAGTCGTCCACTCTGGTTGAGAAGGGAGAACGGCTTGCCAAATTCCTTGGACTTTTCTAACGATGGCTAAACCGGGTTCAGCAGGTATATCGTGACCAGTAAGCGGATCAACTGGCACCAGCCAGGCAGATGCCCACAATCCATCTGCAGAAATTTGAATTTTTTCTACCCTGGTATCATATAACATCAAGAGTAAAACGGATGTTTCTTCTTTCTGGATCATCTGATGAATCGCTTGTTCGATTAAATGAGTTTCTTCGATGGATGGTGGGGGTGGGGCAAAAAGGTTGGAAGCTTCGGACGGATAGTTTGGCAGCGCCAGGTAAAAGAAGAGAGAAACACCGATCAAAATTTGGCGAAATTTTTTCATCCCATTTTTAATCCTGAAGAGAGCTAACGATAATAAAACCGAAGGCCAACCCCTCGGCTTTGCTGAAGTTACGATAATTAGCAAGATTATAACATTTGGTACAACTTGATATAATTACAAAAACGATATGATGGGATTTGCGGGTGCAAGCTCGATGCTGCATTGTGATCGGGAAAACTGAAAAAGGAAAGCACCTGATAAGGAATTTGCTTAGACCATTCGAAATCTAACACATCTCTTTAGCAGCGAAGTTGAAAAATGATCATACATAAAATGATGCGGCTCATTCCAAGAAGAGCAGAGAAAACCACAAGATTTGGGTCATGTTTAAAAAGAGTGGGATTATGGGTGGTAATCCAAATTGTGCTTGTGTTGATGGTTGCATTTCTGGGTTCTTCTTCTGTACGAGGCGCTTCTGAACAGCAAATTGTTACCGATACAGCTACACCGACTCTTTCGCCTTCACCGACTGCAACAAATGGATCGTCTGTGACAGGGACGGTAACATTAACCCCTGACACAACAACAAGTGCAACCACTTCAGCGACAGTTACCTCTTCAACCCCGCTCCCTTCACCAACGCTCACACCCACTTTTGGATTGGCGCTTACGATAACGCCTACACATACTGTGGCTGCTTCGATCTCAGCCAGCCCAACGATGATCCTGGAAACAAAAACACCCACGCCTACATTTTTGCCGTTACCATCTGTGACCATGATCTACCCAAAAGTTACAGTAACTCCTCAACTAATGTCAGCCTACCGATCTGCCAATCATGTCCAAAAACAGCGCCTGCCATGGATCATCCTGGCTCTGGTGCGTTTTTGGCCGTTGGCTTTGATGTTTTTGGTTTGGGGTTTATTGGGCATCTGGTTTATTCTGATCCAGCACAAGCTGAATTAACTTGAGCTGAAATGGAGCCCGGTAAGGAATGTTAACTCATTCGTGCTGTGTATGCCAAAGGGTAAAATCACGTAAGATTGAATTTCCGATGAATTCGCGCAGGATAGAATTATCCGGAATTAATTCGCTATCAATGGGAAGGAACCATTCGAGGAATGCCAATAACCGCTTGGCTTCTACATACTCGGGTGTTCCGTAAGGCACCTGGCGCAAGAGGGGTTCGGCAAAGGGTTTTAGTGCAGAGAGTTCATACGCCAATGCGGAGTTGAACATCACATCCGCGTTTTCCTGGAATGGGAAGATGTACCGTTTTTCGCCCATTCTGACTGATTCCCAACGTTGAATGGTATGGAAGGCTGAGTATCCACGTTCACGAGCATCACGAACAATCCTGCGCAGTAAGCGAGTATCGGTGGTGCTGATGCGGTTATGCCGGTCAAGGTTAAGCTGAGTTAAGGCTGATCCATAAATACGGAATGTCTGTTCGGAGGGGATTCCGCTCATTAGCGCCGGGTTCAAGCCATGAATACCTTCTAGAATGATAATTTCCCCTGATTTTAATTGGATTTGATCGCCTTCTTCGCTTTTTCCTGTAATGAAATTGTAGCGGGGAAGTAAAACAGGTTCTCCTGCGATTAATGAACGTAAATCTCTTTCCATTCGAACCAGGTCCAAAGCGGAAAGCGATTCAAAATCCGGTTTTCCATCTTCCCCAAGCGGTGTATTTTCGCGGTCAATGAAAAAATCATCCATCGCTAATGGAAAAGGCGGTAAACCACTGGCCAATAATTGGACTGATAAGCGTTTAGAAAATGTAGTCTTTCCTGAAGATGATGGGCCTGCAATGAAGACTACTCGAATTTGATCTCGCCGGCTGGCTATTTGTGAGGCAATTTCCGTAACGCGCAACTCGTGTAATGCCTCAGAAACCAGGATGACTTCATCAATACGTTTATTTTTGATGGCATCATTTAATGCGCCAACACTAGAAATCCCCAGGCGATCGAGCCAGTTCCCATATTGGCTGAATGTGTTCAGAAGTTTTGGATATTCAGGCATGGGGAGCAGTTTTGTGGGGGAGTGCCGGCGAGGAAAACGCAAGGTAAAACCATCACCAGTTGGTAAGAGCTCAAACCACTGCAAATAGCCGGTAGAGGGTACCATATAGCCGTGGTGGTAATCCCAATGTTCTTTCAGGCGGTAGAGTGTCAAATAACTTTTCTGACGATGAGCCAGCAAGCGGGCTTTATCATCCTCACCTTGTTCCTGGAAGTAGGTAATAGCTTGTTGTAAAGGGACCTCTTGACGAATGAAGGGTAGATCCTCTGCGACAATTTGCAGCATCCGGACTTGCAGCGCTGATATTTCCTGCTCAGTCAGGAGATGCGAATTGATCACCTGGCAATAATAACCTCCAGATGCAACAGAATGATCAACTCGTAAAATCCTATCAGAGAATAGTTCTTCAAAGGCGGTTTCCAGCAAGAAAACCAATGAGCGCCGGTAGATGCGCATACCATCTGCATCTCCCATGGTCACCGGCGTAACCCGAGCATCCATGAGAATCTTATAGGTCAGCTCACGTAATTCTCCATTAACGATTGCTCCTACGATGGGAGGGTTTTTTGCCTCTGCTAAGGTATTTAAAAACAGACCAATTTCTGCATTTCTCGGACCGTTGAGCACTCTTCCATCGGGCAGGTGTAGTTCGACGGTTGTCCGAGGTGTTACCAGTTGAATTGAAGTTGATTGTTCCATAAATACCTGCCTTCAAAGATTATAAGTTTCATCGGATGCCTATTGTATCATTTTTCCATTTCTTGCTTTTATCTGGATGAGAAAACCCCCAAACCGGATTGGCTCAGGGGTTTTTTATTTCTGTGGATTCTGCAGCGTATTCTGCTTAATCTAGGTTAGCTTCCACCCCACAGCAGAGAACCAGCTCCTTAGCGGCCTTGACTTCATCCAGGCGACCGACAGGGGTGGTATGTGGGGCAGACTTTAGCAATTCAGGGTCTTGATGAGCTTCTTCAGCAATTTTCTTCATAATTTTGATAAACTCATCCAGGGTTTGCTTGCTTTCGGTCTCAGTTGGCTCGATCATTAGAGCTTCATGTACGATGAGTGGGAAATAATTTGTAGGTGGGTGTAAACCGTAATCCATCATGCGTTTGGAGATGTCCAGCGCATGAACATCTGGAGCCCCTTCCCATTGACCTTCCACAACAAATTCGTGCATGCAGACACGCTCATAAGGCAAGTGGTATGAATCTTTTAATTTGGACATTATGTAATTGGCATTTAAGACCGCATATTCTGAGATTTTGCGCAGTCCAGTTGAACCATGCATGCGGAGATAGGTATAAGCGCGTATCATGACCCCGAAATGCCCATGGAATGCTTTAACACGGCCAATAGTCTTGGATGGAGTCAAGTAGCCGTAAAGTGGCGGCGTACCTTCATCACCTTCTTCAATCACACCGACGATTGGCGCCGGTAAAAAGTCGACAAGATGAGCGGCGACGCCAACAGGACCTGATCCAGGTCCACCACCGCCATGAGGTGTAGAAAAGGTTTTGTGTAGATTGTAATGTAAGATATCGATGCCCAGGTCGCCAGGGCGAACAATGCCCAGTAATGCATTCATGTTCGCGCCATCGCCATAGACCAGTCCGCCAGCTTCATGAACTATACGGGTTACTTCCAAAACGTTTTCGTCAAATAGCCCCAGTGTGTTGGGATTGGTGAGCATTAACCCGGCCAATGTCTCATCACACTGCGATCGTAATGCATCCAGGTCTACGTTTCCGCGGGCATCGGATGGCAATTGGATAACCTGGAAGCCTGACATTGATGATGTGGCTGGGTTGGTTCCGTGAGCGGAATCGGGGATCAAAATCTTATTGCGTTTTTTATCTCCACGCGACTCATGGTAAGCCTGGATAATCAACACACCGGTTAATTCACCATGTGCACCTGCAGCCGGCTGAAGTGTGACGCCTGCAAACCCGCCAATTTCCATCAGCCATTCCTGCAATTCGTACATCAGTAACAAGTTTCCCTGAACCGTGTCGATGGGTTGGAGGGGGTGAGTGTATGTAAAGCCGGGCAAGCGGCAGGTCTCTTCATTGACTTTGGGATTATATTTCATTGTACAAGATCCAAGGGGGTACATGCCTGAATCAATACAATAATTGAGCTGTGATAATCGCGTAAAATGGCGAACCACATCGATTTCAGAAAGCTCTGGAAGCGGGAGCTCTTCTCGCAAGAATGATTTGGGGAGCTCAGCCAGAGGCACATCTGGTTTTGGGAATTGCAGGCCTTTTCGCCCAGCTACAGACAGGTCACAAAGCATGGGTTCAGTCATTGCACACCTCCGCCAGTGTCTCTACCAGCAAATCGATTTCTTGTTTTGTGTTGATTTCAGTTACAGCAACCAACAAATAATTTTCCATACCTGGATAATGGTTGCTGATCGCATATCCACCGATGACACCGTAATCGAGTAATTTTTCGTTGATTTCTTCAGCGGAGATTGGGCATTCAACCAGGAACTCATTGAAGAAAGGCTCAGGAGACCAAAGCTTGAACCCTGGGATTTTGGAAATCTCAGCAGCTGCGTAGTGGGCTTTGTGATAGCAAAGCTCAGCAACCTGGCGTAAACCATGCTTCCCGATCAAACTCATATAGACTGTTGCGGCGAGTGCAACCAGACCCTGATTAGAGCAAATATTGGATGTAGCTTTATCTCGGCGGATGTGTTGCTCGCGTGCTGTGAGCGTCAATACATAGGCGCGTTGGCCGCGGTTATCGATAGTTTCACCAACCAGGCGTCCAGCCATTTTGCGGACATATTCATTGCGAGTAGCAAAGATCCCCAGATAGGGACCACCGAACGATAGTGGAATTCCAAGCGGCTGGCCTTCTCCGGTGACAATATCTGCTCCGAAATCGGCGGGGGGAGTCAGTATCCCTAAGGCCATGGGATTGATGGATACGGAAAGTAAAGCTCCGGCTTCGTGAACCGCCTGAGCTAAAGCTTTGTAATCATAGACCCGTCCCAAAAAAGTCGGGATATTGAACCATGACGATGGCGGTCTGATGATCGATTAAAGGCAGAAGGGATTGGTAACCCTGATTAAGGTCTACAGACCCATCGTCGCCTGTAATCTCTAATCCGGATGCCTGGTTATAGGTGCGGATGGTCTCGCGATAGTGAGGATGCAGTGCAGGTGAGAGGACAACTTTTTTGCGTTTTCCACGGAAGTGTGCGATCGCCAGAGTGACTGCTTCAGCGCAGGCTGTTGCGCCATCGTAATGTGATGCATTGGAGACATCCATTCCAGTCAGGGCAGTGATCAAACTTTGGTAGTCGAAGATTGCCTGTAGTGTACCCTGGGATAATTCTGGTTGGTAAGGCGTGTAAGCGGTCAAAAACTCCCCGCGCCGTAGAATTGAGTCTACAACAGGAGGAATGTAATGGTTGTATGCACCTGCGCCCAAAAAGCTTACCAGGTCTCGCATGGTTTCGTTGGCAGCTGAGATTTCGCTCAATTCATTAACGATTTCCATCTCTGTCAACGCTTCCGGAAGTTCGAGTTTTGGGAAACGATGAGATGCAGGCACAGCCTGGAAAAGTTCATCCAGGCTGGCTACACCAATCTCGTTAAGCATTGCTTCCCGATCAGATTCGGTGTGGGGAATAAACATAGTTGAGCTAGACTTTCTTAGTGGTCTTTTGATGCCAGATGTTTTTCGTATCCATCGGCATCCATCAGGCTATCTAACTCGCTGGGGTCGCTTAGCTCGATTTTGACCATCCAGGCTGCACCGAAGGCGTCGGAGTTGACTGTTTCGGGAACGTCAGGAAGAGCTTCGTTAATTGCCACGACTTTACCGCTTACAGGTGTGTAGACATCAGCGGCTGCCTTCACGGACTCGATGGTTGCACAGGAATCACCTTTGCTGATTTCATCGCCTTCTGCAACCACTATTTCTACGTAAACGATGTCAGAGAGTTGGTCTTGTGCAAAATCAGTAATTCCTACCGTACCAATATTGCCTTCGACACGGATCCATTCATCATTATCTGTATATTTTAAGTCTTTGGGGGTTTCCATGGTTTATCTCCTTTGTTCTAAACTGAAATATTTATTGAACCTTTTGAATTAACTTTAAAAAGCGTACGTTCAAAAAACGTACGCCTCTGTCTAAAACCTGAGAGATTCGCAGCTGGGTGACAGCTCTTGCCCCGTCGGTGTTTGCAAACCTGAAGAAAAACCTAATCAAGCTGCAATACTTTCCAGAGGATTTCAGAAAATGAGTCCTTTTGCCTGAGAGTTTCATCCTGAGAATTGGATTTGCCCCTTCGGCGCCCGTCAGCATGCTTCGGATCTCTCCTCAAAATCTGCGTTGTTGGTTAATTCAGTTATCCTGCGGACTCATTTTAAAATGCTGATAACCAAAAGTCAAGTGAGTAATATCACAATTTTATTGGTTGATCCTCCCAAAGTATGAGCGAACACTTGGGTCGTTGTAGAATACTAACGCTAATATTCCTACGACCAAAGAAATGACATTACCTGATGCGATAGCTGCGATCTCCAATATTGCCAGGGTTTGATTGGGTTTTAGCGGTCTCGGAGGCAATGCAAGCAATTGAGTCGCGTAGAGAATTTCAAAAATTCCAAGTACCCCTGGGAGGATTGTCAGCGGTGCGCATAATAAGCCAATACCTAAGGTTCCTAAAACCAACCCAAAAGTAACGCTCAAGGCGTAGATAATGTTCAGGATACCATTGACCAAGGTCATGATGGCGATGGCGGTTACCATGTCGGGTTTTTCAATGCCTTCAGAACCGGTTTGGGAATTTTGCTCGTTCATAGGCGTTCCCTTTAATTTTTAAGAAAAGCCCCGTTACAGGTTTTGTAACAGGGCTTGATAATTATTCGGGCTTTAAACCCAGCCTTGCTTCTTAATAAAGTCAGTCACCACAGGGATCTGCACGGTTTCTCCCTGGTAGGCTTTGTAAGCCCAATAGAACATAATGAACCAAAGAATGCTTCCACAGCCTAAGGTTAGAGTCGCAATAATTGGTACTGCTATGATTAAAACTACACCTACAGCCAGAGATTGCACAGCATGAAAGCGAATGTATGGGCGGTTCTTTTTTTCTTCCATTAGCAAAAGGATAATGGGTACTAACGGGGAAAAAACATAAGCCAATGCAGCCCAAAGCTTATCATCGCTGGTAACTTCTGGTGTTCCAAATTGTTCGGACATAAAAACCTCCTTAGTTGTGTATGGTGAGTGAATACTGGGGAAAAGAATGGATCTATCTCATTTTACCTTAGTTTCTTCAAGGTTATAACACTGTTCTTAGATTTTCGTTGCGCATAAATGTCTATCATGATCACCCGTTTAAGTCTCACTGACATCCAGGATGATGTGACCTTCCTGGGAAATTTCGATGCGTAATTTTTTCAGGTCAGAGTTCGCCGGCCCTTTGCTCAGACTCCCATCCAAGGAAAATCGTGAGCCATGGCATGGGCAATCAAATCCATTTGCGTGTAATTCCACCTGGCAACCCAGATGTGGACAAATTAAACTCCGAGCTTCAAGTCCACTTGATGTGCGAAAAATAGCAGCCCGGCCAGGTTGAAAGATCGTGATGGAATTGGTTGAGAATTGTTCGACGGGACCAAGATCAAATTGAGTAACCGTTGATGGATTGGGATTATGGGATAGGAATCGAATTATCCCAACTAAGCCGAGGACACTGCTTGTTCCAAGCGTAGCCTGCCAGAGCAGAGAAAAGAAATCCCTGCGTGTTTTGTGTGTATCTGTTGATGGTTTGTCTGCTGGATTGTTGTGGGTCATCATCCTGGTTCCGAAAACTGATCAGTTTGTTAACGCTCAACAGCATGGCAATTGTGGCAGTACCGAGATTCTTGTTCATCGGGATTTTGGAGACAGGCAGAATTCTTTACAGCATTGAAAACGAACCTCTCGCCTGTAGCTTTGCCAAACAGCTCATAACGGCCATCGTCCAAGACGCGAATATTCCAAAGAGATTCTCCCTTTTCTGTGGTGAGAATTTGATCCCCGATTTTGAGATCAACTACCGGATTTAAGAACGCCATGCTGAATGCCAGGTCGATTTGATTTTTCAAGATGCGGGTTTGAGGTAACTCAAGTAAAGTGCCGTGGCATGTCTTGCATTGTGTATATTGGACTTCAGCCTGATTATTGTAAATATCACCATCCCCCATTGCTTCATTACGAGTGTGGCAATCAATACAATCCAAAGTCCACTCACAACGCACAAACTGAGCAATCGGTTGGTAGTAATCGTTTAGCCTGTCCGTTGGGTGATCGTTTCGTGGAATAAATTGCATGGCGCGTAAATCATAATTGCCTCGGTTGTGGCAGGTATTACATTGTGTGTAAGGGATTGCCGTTGTTAGACGATGAATTTCATTCTCTGCTAAGCTCTCGCCACTGGTCGGCGTGTGACAGGCTGAGCAACCAGCAAAGCGTTGATAAGCCAGGTCTGGAAGTGGTTCGGCTGACAAATGACAGTTTAGACAATTTTCGGCAAAGGCAGTAATGGCTGGGTTTGAGTCCACATCTGGATCAAACGCTTCTAACGCAAGAATTCCTGTGTTCGAAGCGCCATCCGTATCTTGAACAGGGTTAATGGCCATTTTCGCCTGCAAGTCCGTTTGCGCACCAAAAGTATAGCGTAAGCTGGCAATTGCCCCAGCATAGGTTGATTGGATGCTGGTTTGTACTCGTTGTATGTGATCACGATTATTTTCTGCCTCACCGCTATGGCACTCACTGCCGCCGCAAGATTCTTCAGCAACATCCAGGCGAGATGGGTTCTCTCCGCCACGCATTGTGGAGTGTGCCAGATCCGCTTCCAAAGCCAATGGTTGCCCACCATGGCACAAGACACAACCAAAGGCTTCGATGGGATGAGATGGACTGATTTCTGGAAGGTTTGCGTGACAGGTCAGGCAATATTCTGCCTCGCCGGTCAGTGTAGGGATCAGGATGATTGGATCCAGCGCTCTTGAGTTCATCCAGAATATCCAAACCAGGACAAATAACAATCCTAAGGAGGCAGCCCATCCTGAACGTTTCATACAATCATCCCGGAAGCCAATATGGTCAAGGTGATGATGATGAATACCAATAAGCCAACAATAATTTGGACAGCGCGTTGGCCAGGTGGAAACCAGGCTCCAAGCTCCTCTGGGTGATTATTTTTGAATAGATATGGAATAGATGCCAGAAATGAAAGCAATGCAATCGGGATAAAGACTCCCATCCAGAAGGCGTCCCCCAGCGTAAGCAATTGCTGGACCCAGAGAAAAAACCAGGGAGCGCGAGATTCTGCCGAAATCATAGTGATCTCAGTCATAGGCGGCGCCAGCGGAGCGGGCAGCGTTGCCGATATGATGAGCAGAATGATGGTGGCAACCAATGCGGATAAGCCTTCACGCCGAACCAGTTCGTAGCGCGATATACGGGCTGCATCTGTGCGTAAATCTGGCGGGGGGACAGCAATACCTCCATCACGCCTGATCCGGAACAAATGCCAGATCCCTAACACCAGAACAAACAGAACGAGGCCAAAGATATGCCAGGCATAAAAACGGATTAGAGTGGCGCTACCAGGTTCAGAACCGCCTACTACAAATAAATACAAGGAGGTTCCGATCAGGGGAATAGTTTTCACCAGATTTGTTCCGGCAACCAGCGCCCAACGGATACCTTCATCCCAACGAAGGATATATCCAGTGAAATTCAAGAACAAAATCACCACAAAGAGCCCCAACCCTAACAGGTAGTTGAATCGTCGTGGTGGGGAAAAGGCGCCCGTGAAAATGACCCGCAGTAAATGGATTACCGAAATGATTACCAGCAACTGAGCTGACCAATAGTGGATATTACGGATAATATTGCCATAAGGTACCAGGAAGGTGATCAACTGAATTGATTGACCAGCAGATTCTGGGGTGGGAATATAGTAAAACATTTCTAACGCCCCGCTGAGACCTAAAACAATGAGCAGATATACAGAGAACCCGCCCGCTCCCAGCGTATACCTGAGCCGAGCCTGTTTGGCTGGGATCGTGGGAGGGTGTAAATGGTGAAAGAAAGAAGGACGCATGTTTTGGGGACCAGATGGTTTATGAGCGTGTCTACTTGCAGAAATTTCAACGGATTAGGTGAGGCTCCAGGCTAGGATAAATAAAATTGTGAAAATACTGCTTACGATTAATTGGCGGATACCGATTCTTGTTGGTTTGAAACCGATGGCGGGACGCAAGGTTCCGTATATCGTTTCAACCCATTGTAAAGCGAAGGGGATGGGTAGACCAGCGGGAAGGGCTTGTAGAACGGATAGGATACTGACGAATATGAAATTAAAACTTGTGTACAAAATGGATCGTCTTCCCAGGATAAGACGATTTTTCACATCAGGCAGAACAGGTAGAATTCTTTGTTCCAGGCGCAGGTACGCATACACAATCGATGCTGCCGATTGCAACCAGGTCAGTACAAAAAGCCACCATCCGGCCGGCTCTAAAGAGCCTAGGCCAACCCAATAAGCCGCGGGAGCAGCTAACGCCAGCACGCCGCTGCCAACGATTTCTACACCTATTTGCCGGCGTTCGGCTCTTTTGCTTACCAGGTACAGGTGCCAAAGGAATACTGGGAGACCGGGCAGGGATAAAATGAGCAGATATGAAAATCCTTGAACCATTAAGCCCAATAAACAAATCAATCCGATCAAACCATACACGAGTATCCAGAACCAGGCAGCCGGCAGATCTTTGCGTGATCGACGACCAGAATACGACTTGATCGCCATCGTGACTGGCTGGCGGATTAAGAATGCGGCCATGGCTGCGAGAATCAGGATCAGGGAGTTAGTTGAAAAAGTTTTGCTGGCAAAAAGACCAATCAGTAGGGGGCTAAGTAAAAATACCCAGGATCCATGATCTTGCGGTAAGGCTATGTGACGGATGAATAAATTGGAAAGGGTTTTGTCTTGGACCATATGAAATGCACCCAAATAGGATTGTTTCTCAGATTATAGTGTATTAAACATTAATCCCCCAGGATTAAAGATTGAAAATTAGTAAAATTTTAGTTACCAGCCATTTAACAGCTGAGAGCGGCAAACTCTGCCGCTCCAGCATATCGAGATCGCTCCCCTGACTATCACCCCGCAATTGCCCACCATGTTTTGAAAGTGTCCCTTGCGATCGTGAGATTTCAAAACATCTTGGTTATTGCATTCATATTTTCGCATGTTTCTGGAGTTATAACAATACGTGTATCTACGTATTTTCTTTATCAATTCCACTATTGGGTTCAATTTTGATATTGTCAATTGGAGCCAAACCTCTTTGTAATGCATAACGGATCAATTCAGCCTGGTTGTTAATCCCTAATTTTTTCATGAGTTTTGCCCGGTGAACTTCGACGGTCCGATAACTAATAAATAACTTATTTCCGATTTCGGTACTGCTCATTCCTTCGGCTGTTAGCTGGAATATTTGTCTTTCTCGGATGGTTAGTTTGTCAAAGGGGTCGAGGATTTCTCCTTTTGTATCTTGCATGTATTTGTTTAAATCATCCTCGCTCAGCGGCGAGCCGAGATACCTTTTGCCTTGACTTGCACATTGGATGGCTTGCAATAGTTCTTTGGGTTCGGACCCTTTCAGGACATAACCGAGTGCGCCATTTCGAAATGCCTCGACAACATAAGCTTCTTTGGCATACATCGATAAAATAACGACCCGCGTTTCTGGAAATCGCTGGCTGATTTGGTAGGTGACTTCCAATCCATTTAAACCTGGAATAGCAAGGTCAAGCAAGACCACATCGGGTTTATGCTTTTCTACTGCTTGAATGGCAGCCAGCCCATTGGCTGCCTCGGCAATAATTTGGACACCAGATTCCATGGATAATAACGCCCTTAAGCCAGTTCGCAAAATCGTATGATCATCGACTAAAAGTATTTTTAAGGCCATATTTGTTTTCCTGAACTTCTTCATTCAATGGAATCTCGACCGTCAGGCATGTCCCCAGGCCGGGTTGTGCCTCAATATCTAATCGTCCTCCACATAAAGTCGCTCGTTCTTGCATGCCCAGTAATCCGATGCTGTTTGAATTGTTAATAATCTCTTCTCTATCAAAACCGGCGCCGTCATCTTGAATTTGAATATTCAAGTTGTTTTCTTCGATCCAAATGCGCACATTAGCCTGTCGAACTTTGGCGTGACGAGCCACATTAGTTAAAGCTTCCTGGATGATCCTAAACGAGGTCGTTTCAATTTCTCCGGAAAAGCGGCGGTCGATTCCGCTATGCTTGAAAAGCACTTTGATATCTGTTTGTTGAGTGAAACGGTCAAAATGCATCAAAAGCGCGGGCAGCAACCCCAGGTCGTCCAACATTCCCGGTCTAAGGTCCAGGGCGAGCTCGCGGATTTGTCTTAAGACGATATTCACTAAATCTTGGGCGTTCTCCAGTTTCTGGTATGTCAGCTGATTGGGTGTGTCGTGTCTTTGACAGGTGTTTTTAATGACTTCTATGAGTAATATTAGTGAGGTTAACTCCTGTCCGATTTCATCATGCAGTTCGCGGGAAATATTTCTTCTCTCAGATTCTTGGATTTTTACTAATCTTTGGGAAAGGGACTGCATCCGTTTCCTGTTTTCAGATACTTGCTCAAATAGACGGGCATTAGCGATCGCTATGGTCGCATGATTGGCGATAGCCTGTATAAAAGAAATTTCTTCTTCTGATGGGGTATATGGCTGCGCAAGTGAGACCAGGGTAATTACGCCAACGATTCTCTCATGATGGACCATTACAACACTGATAGTGGTTCGTGCATGGATTGTGTGGGCGATTTCTAAGTTGGGATAGTCTCCTAATACCTGAATATCTGGGATGACGGTAAGGGTCCCGTGTTTTATAAGATCTTCTTGATATATTGATAAGGGTACTGGGTTCAGCGAAAATCTATACTCCAAATTTTGCCCATATCCCGCTGCAAACTTCACTTCGTCTAACTCGTCATCTCGCAGCATAATAACCGCTGTTTCCATGGCAGGTGTCGCATGCACAAGTACTTCGCAAATACTGTTTAGCACTGATTTTAGATCCAAATCAGCATTGATTCGAGAAGTAATATTAGCCAGCGCTTCCGCTTGGGTAGCATTCCGCAACACCTTTCTTTCATACTCTTTCCTTTTGGTCACATCCTGACCGATGGAAAGAAGACCCTGAAGATCCCCATTCTTGTCTTTTAGGGTTTTATCGTACCATTCTATCAACCGGATTTGCCCATCTTTTGTTCGAATGGGTGTGATATTTCCGTATGTGTGAATATCCTCAATGGCTCTTAGGAATAGCGTTCTGGTTACCTCTTGATCCTCGGGCAATAAAAAGGTTTGAAACCAATCTTTAAATTTAACTTCGTCAAGGGTATAACCGGATATTTGCTCCAAAAAGGGATTTATTTGCAGAATTTTCCCTTCCTTGTCCAAAACTAACAAACCAACCTGGGCAGTTTGAATAATACTTCGGGAAAAATCGCGCTCTTGTTGCAAAGCTGCTTCAATATTTCTTCGATGCGCATTTTCTAATAGCAGGCTCTGGTTGATCTGTTCAAGTTCTTTTGTACGCTCATCGACTCTTTTTTCAAGCTCATCCCTTGATTCCTTGAGCTCATCTTGGGTCTGCTTAAGTTTTGTAATATCTTGAGCAATCACAACCAGAATCTCAAATACGCCTAGCTCGGAAAAGATTGGACGACCGCTCAGGATTGCCCAATTGAATTCTTTGGAATCTAATCGCCTGTAGCGGATGGTTAGATTTGAATTGGACAAACTCTGAACAGCTTCATCAACCGATAGTTGCATCAATGACAGCGGCTGGTTTTCTTGATCGATGATTTCAAATTTATCAAGAATTAGACCGTATTCGATGAGCTGCTCGGGTGTTTGGAAGCCAGCTGCATTTGCGGCTGCCTGGTTTGCGTAAACCAGGTGACCCTCTCGATCTAATCCAAATACAATCGTAGCAATGTTGGAAAGGATGATTTCTAATTGTTGCTTGGTTTGAAATAATTCTGCTTCAGTCTGTTTTCGGTGGGTGATATCCCGATTGCTGATCCTGCGCCCCATCCAAGTTCCATTCGCATGATAGATAGGCACACAGTATTGGTTAATCCATCGTTCCTCGCCATTTTTGCGGATTATTCGAAAATCTAAATGACTGGTTTCAGTCGAGGCAATTAGGGATAAACTCACATTTTTTTGATAGTCTGTAATATCATCGGGATGTATGATTGTAGCTAAGAAATTCTCTTGAGAAATAAAATCTTGGACTGAGAAACCCGTTATCCGTTCGCAGGATGGAGAGATATACACTAACTCCCCTAAAGGTCCGCGCCATTCCTCCCAATCGTACGTTGAATCTGAGATAAGCCGAAATTTTTCTGTTTCATTAATCTCTAATGATCCAATGCGTACACCCATACAGTTCCTACCTTCTTTATGATCTCTTGCAAAGCTCGCCAAGTATACAAAGCTTTGTTTTTTTTAATCAATCATCTTATGAATCAGCAACCATCACTCATGAAATGCGATGAGCTTATCGTTTTAAACTTGAGGCAGCTTTAATATGATTATTATTATACATGCAGACATGCAGGAATTAAAAACCTGAAGCTGCCAATAAGTATATCTCGGCAACTCCAGGTTGGAATTTTTGCTGGGAAAACCCGCTGTGAATGCAGTTATGGGTGAACTTATGCAGGCGTTGCTTCCATCTCTTCCTGTTTCACAACTTCCATCTCAAGTTCAATCTTAATCTCTTCGCCCACCAACCATCCACCGGTTTCAAGGGCAACATTCCAGGTCAGGCCCCATTCTTTCCGATTGATTTTTGTGGTCGCTGTAAAGCCAGCCGATGTAGTGCCCCAAGGACTCTTTGCCTGGCCTGAGTAGGTCGTCTCCAAGACAACTGGTTTGGTGATATCTTTAATCGTCAGATTGCCGTGGATTAGGCCTCGATTGTTGTCAAGGACCTCAATGTGGGAGCTTTTAAAAACCATGAGCGGATAGTTTTCCACATCCAGAAAGTCTCCGGATTTCAGGTGGGCATCTCTTTGCGCTTCACGAGTATTTATACTGCTAGTTTCTATCTCCACTTCCACGCTTGAATTTTGTGGATTTTCCAGGTCAAACTCAACGTTGCCACTATATTTTTCAAAACGGCCGCGCACATTAGCAATCATCATGTGACGGACAGTGAAGTTAATTTCCGAATGGGCATTATCAATTTTCCAAGACATCGTGTTCCTCCAATTATTGTTGATTGTTGTTACTAATGAGTATAGTATACGCAAGCTCCGTCACAAATCGGTGAACGTGATCGTAAACAAAAGCGTGAACATTTTGGTTTGGTTACTCAAAATGATCTCATTGCGTTATACTATTAGCCTATGATATCTATTCAATTGATGGGTCGTCCTGTTATTTATCGAGATGGGGAAAGCATTAAAATTGATCGCCGGAAAAGCAGGGCGATGATCTTCTTCACCGCTGCTCATCTCCAGCCTGTTTCTAGAGAAGCCTTGTTGGATTTGCTTTGGCCAGATTTGCCACGTCCTTCGGCTCTGCAATCACTTCGGTCCAGCCTGTATGGAATCAAACGGGTTTTCGCTGATGCCATTCGAGTGGATGCATCGCACGTCTCTTTTGATAAACATGTAGATGTGGATGTGTGGAATTTTAAAAAGGCATTGGATCAAGCAGGTGACGGCATCAACGCAATGGAACAAGCTTTGTCTTTATACCAGGGTGAATTTTTGCAAGGTTTTTATTTACCCGAGAGTAATGAATTTGAAGATTGGTTGAATTATGAACGCGAGCATTACCGGCAAATGGCATTGCATGGTTTTACCCGGTTAGCTGCGTTTTATAAAGACCAGCAAGATTTTAAAGGAGCTATTCGTAATCTTGATCGTGCCCTGATCATCCAACCGCTTCAGGAGGACTTACAAAGAGAAAGAATTTTGTTGCATTACCTGGCAGGTGACCGGCCGGGGGCAATTCAAAGTTACGATACCTTACGTAAACTGCTGGATCAAGAGTTGGGTGTGCCGCCTATGGCTGAAACACGGTCCCTTTATGACAAAATCTTGCAGGATAAAATCCCGGTTAGTCCAACCAAACCTTCCGTGCAGCTAGCATCTCCAATAAAAGTCTCCACGAATAAATCACAAGAATTACCTTTTGTTGGGCGTGAGGAAGAGCTTGACCTGATGCAAAAGGAGATTCGGCTCGGAAAATTTGTTTTAATTGAAGGTGAAGCTGGTATCGGAAAGACCAGGCTAGCGAATGAATATGTGCGCAAGTCCTCTGTAGCCGGGGTAGTGGGTGCTGCGCGGGAATTAGAACGGCATCTTCCCTACCAACCTTTTATCGAGATTTTCCGTTCACTCATTACCGATCCAACCTGGCCAGAGATCCAGACAGAGATTGAGAAGCGAATATCACCCATCTGGCTTAATGAAATATCCAGAATATTACCAGAATTGCGATCCGGAAGAACCTCTCAGGACCCACTCGACAAGAATGTTGATGAAGGTCGTCTTTGGGAAGGTATTCGTCAATTGTTGATTGGTTACACACAAATTCGCCCGCTCATTATCATCATGGATGACCTGCAATGGGCAGGCGATTCCACTTTAGGATTACTAGGATACTTGCTCAGGCAAGGTGGGGCGCCAGGGCTTTCGATGATCGGAACTGCTAAGCCAGCCTCGTCTCTTCCCAATTATCCAAGCTTTCTGAGAAGTTTAATGCGTCAGGATCTACTGGTTCAGTTGGTTTTATACAGGCTCTCCTTCGCTGACGTTCTGAAGCTTTCCAAACAGTTCAGCCCTCAATATGCACCTCCATTGGCTGAATGGCTGCAGACGAATTTCAGAAGGAAATCCTTATATACTAATGGAATTGGTGAAATATGCTCGTCAAAAATCACTGCTCCAACCAGATGGCTCGCTTAATTTGAGTACGCTGTCGACTGAAGCCTTGATCCCGCAAACTGTCTACAGTCTTTTGCAAGCGCGCCTGGAAGCCCTATCCGACTCAGCCAGGCGAATTCTTGACGCAGGCGTGGTGATGGGGCGCCGTTTCAATTTTGACGTTGCCGCTTTGGCAGCTGGTCTATCGGAATTCGCTGCATTTGATGCTCTGGAAGAATTGATAGACCACGGTTTGGTAAGGTCGAACGATGATAGAAATTTCATAATCGATCATTCTCTCATCATGGAAGTGTCCTATCGTGAGCTGGGCGATCTGCGGCTCCGTTATTTCCATCGCCGGGTTGCCGAGGCAATCGAGAATTTCCTGCCGAGTTCAATGGAAGATAAAGCCGGGCAATTAGCCTGGCATTTCGCTGAAGCTGGTGAACCAAACCGGGCTGCCTCTTATGCACGGATGGCCGGCAAGCAGGCAATGAAGCTGGCAGCCTGGCATGAAGCCATCGAATATTTTAAGATGGCGCTGCAAAGTCAAGATGATCTCAAGAGTGAAAAAGACTGGCAAGACTTGGCTGAAGCACATGCCAAAGCAGGCGAGTTTGCTCAATCCACGGATGCGTATCGAGAAGCTATTTCCCTGGCGGTTAAGCATACCGGCTCCAGCTCAGATGGAAATGTTTCTGGGTTGCGGTTAGCGATGGCGCGATCCATGTTGCCTTTGGGCAGATACCAGGAAGTCATCCAGATCGCACAACAGGTTTGCGCCAAATCCGGACCTGAAAGCGTTTTGACTGCGAAATTGATCTGGGGAACTGCCTTATCTTTGGATGGGTCAGACCTGGTGGCTGCACAAGAACATCTGCATACGGCAGAAGAATTATGGCGACAAACTCCTGGTTTTCCTGTTTCTTCCCTGGCTCAAATTCTGTTTGAATCAGGCAGTGTAGCTGCCCAGCTTGGCGAGCTTGAACTGGCTATCGAGTATTACCAGAAATCACTGGCGGTATCTTCGGATGCAAGCGATTCTGGCAGCCTGGATTTTCGCGTTCTGGCCCACAACAATCTGGCTTACCACATGCATTTGCTGGGCGTTGCTGGTGCACGGGAAGAGGCCGAGAGAGGGCTGAAATTGGCTCAGGACCACGGCATACTCGGAATGCAAACATACCTGTATTCCACGCTTGGAGAGATCGCTTTTTCTGCCGATGAGGATGAGCAGGCTGAGGTTTATTTTAAAAAGGGTCTGGAAATGGCGCAGCGATTTGCCATTGCTGAAAGAGTTGCCGGGATCACAGCCAATATGGGTTTGTTGGCCAAGAAGCGTGGTCAGAAAGAGCTTGCCTTGCATTACATATCTACAGCTTTGGGGCAGGCGCAGTCTCTAGGCGCCAGGCATCTGGAGGCCCAAATACACCTGTGGTTAGCGCCTTTGCTGCCAGGTGAAATTGGAAAAGAGCACTTAGATCAGGCGCATGAAATAGCCATCAACAGTGGGAGAAAGTTATTGCTGGAGCAGGTTCAGCGGTTGAGAGATGAATTCGAGTGAGATTGCGCTAACCATGGCCAAAGCTAGTCTTCCAGGAATTAGATCACCCATTTTCCAAGACGGCTTGTACATTCCCGAGCTGGTCAAGCGCATGGGGGTAATCTAATTGGTAGACAGGCAAATTCTGGGCAACCCAGGCGCAGAAACTCAGGTGTTTTCGTAATAGCTCTTTTGAGAACAATCGTGCAGCAACACTATGACGGGTAAGCGCTAAGCTAGTCGTCGTTGGATGCAGGCCGTGCGTTCGAATTGGAGCGCTCTCAGACGGATTTTTGTTTAGGATGAAAACGGAATGGACTTTGATCGAAGAGTCCAGGCTTATCGATGGTTGATTTTCCGGTGAAATCTTGAGTTGAGGAAAACGAGGTAGTGCGTATAGACAACCGTTTGAGTGGATAACCGGAATAATGTCATCCCCTGCACGACGCCAGCCGGGCTGCATTCCCAGGAACCGCGCCAGCGTTGATTTGCCCTCTCCGCTTTCACCACTGAAAAGCATTAACCTGTCTTCAAAAACGGCCGCACTGGCGTGCAGACACCAAACGCCGTTTAAAGCCAGGGCTAGGATCAAGGCAGGTCCAAGAGCCGATTCGATTATCACCTGATCCTGTGCGTGTTCTTCTCGGCTCAATAAATTCACCTGGCTGCCTCCGGGTGAAATACAAAAACTTCCTGCACCCGGAACGGTTAAATAATAACCTTGATCTCCAAATTGACAGTGCACTTCTCTCCATTGGTTAGCTATCCATCCAGGGCCTCTGTAACTTGTATCAAGAGATGAGTGTAACTCAAGCGTCCATGCGGTAGGTGGGGCAGGCGACGACGGGTGGTCATGAGAAAGAAAAGGGAAAAGAGATGGAATCGGTTGATCAAACCATACCGAAGTGTCTGCCAGGTGGTATTCGTACCATTTGGATTGATCAGAATGCTGTGAAGTGTTTAGCTGGATTTGGATCATGTTGAATTAATCCGCCAAAGGCACATTATAGACCTTGCGCAGCCATAGCTCAAGAGAAAGAGCCTTCCAGAAATAGTAACCTTCGGCAGTCCAATGAGAACCGGCTTCAAATTCAGCTATTAACCAGTTATGTTTAATCAGATTGAGTTGGACAATCAAGGGATCCTTGATGAGACGTTGAACAGTCGCTTTCTCTTTTTCTAGTAAACCCAAAGTAAATAATTCGTTGAAGATGGTACGCTGTTTCCTCGTCCGCACTGGTTCAGGTAAGGTGCCACGCATAGCATTCCGAAAAACAAAACGGTCCATACCAGGTCTACCAAGTTGATATGCGGGA
Source organism: uncultured Chloroflexia bacterium (assembly GCA_963842455.1). Taxonomy (GTDB): domain Bacteria; phylum Chloroflexota; class Anaerolineae; order Anaerolineales; family UBA4823; genus CAWJHE01. The sequence continues at coordinate 140,775 of CAWJHE010000011.1, read as the reverse complement.
ATCGCCATGACGAATTCGATTAGCCGGCGATCCCAATAGGGCGTTGTGATTTCCATGCCGTGCTGGTGATAAGTTTTGTCCGTGGTGGCTGCTCCTTGAGAGAAAACATTCAGAGTCATCCTCCTGAGCCGGTCCCACTGTCCAGGCGCGTCGTATTCTTTCCAGCCTCGATCCTTGTTTATTTGTTCGTGCAAGTGGGTGCGTTTGACAAAATCGGGATGAAGGAATGGATAGGCTGTGAGTTTCAGGTGATTTTTGCCAAGTACGATAAATGTTTTTCCAGGCACGTGGCAGCAGAGGGATAAGCCCAGATCTAAATAACAGGTTGGCTTGTGAGCGAATGCCTCGAACATGACTGAATGATTTCTTAATCAAATCGATCTTGCCAAAGCGGATCATATCTGCCAGCCAATAGGATTGCCCAATGAAGAGTACATCCCCGAAATAACCCGTAAGCAGCAACTTGATGCCATCTGCTTGAGCAGCTTGCATAACTCTTTGAGGCAGACGTGGGTATGGATCATTTGTTGGATATTCACGGTAAATGGGCCAGGTAGATAAGTCTCTTAAAGTCCATTCGTCATCGCAGAAAACATACTTGGCAACGAGCGGAAAAGCTTCAACAAGATGGGTTATATACGCTCTCTCATCACAGCTTTTCAAATGCTCAAAGGCATATGAGTAACTGTGTAAGTAACCTGGATTACTGGGACTTTCAGGTATGATTTGGCTGGCCAGTGCAGCCACCGAAGATGAATCTAGACCGCCGCTCATCGAGATCCCTACGGGTCCCACGCTGCGTAAGCGGTCATTTACACACTTCCCTAAGAGATCTTTAAAGTGTTCTGCATACGCTTCATCCGAAGGATATTGTAAACTTAACTCTGGGTCTACTTTCCAGTAACACCACTGTTTTGTCTCTTGCCGTGTCACCCGTAAAGCATGAGCAGGAGGAAGATATTGGATGCCTTCGAAGAAGCTTTCCTGCTGGTCATAGTAAAAATCTGCTAAATATTCAGCAAGTTTAACCTGGTTGATTTCCGTTATGCCGCCACAAAAAGCTAAAAGATGTTCCATTTCGCTGGCTACCGCAAAACATGACGGGTTTTGCAAAAAACACAGATTTTTTACTCCTAGGGGATCGCGAGCCATGAAAAGTGATTGGGAATAAGGTTCCCATATTGCGAATGCAAAATCACCTAAAAGACGAGATACGCACTGCGTCCCCCAATGTTGATAAGCCTCAAGCACCAGGCGTGTATCGCTGGTCTCTTGCAGCGTTTGGGCATCCAACGCCAGTAGATGACCTAATTCCTGGCGATTATCTATTCGCATGTTGCCCAGGATGGCAATTGAGTTGTGTTGATTTCAAACGGGTTGCCTTTCACCATGTTCTTCTGGAGTCACCCATAGATATTGAGCGGCAAGGGCAATGTTTTTATCGAGATAGACATCTGAACCATCGATGGCATTTTCTACATTGGCCGAAAGTACATCCTGGATCGTTTCTGGATGGATGGCAGTTCCTGAGCGTTCAAAACATGCAAATATGGCGGTCATGGTTCAATTATAGCATTCGCCTCATGATGGAAAGCTTACTCTGCACACATCCGCAGTCATTATTTTGTCAAAAAGACCCATCTCACAATTCTAGATGGGTCTTTTTGAGATGAACAATATTAGGATGATCAGGGTGGGTCTAACGGCCCGCTTCTATAACCTGGTCCACGCCCACTTTCACTGGTGCCCATGGATGGAGCCAGGGTCAAGTCTCGAATATCGCCCAGGATGGTTAACGGGGTTGGCGGTAGGTACGCCTGGTAGAGGGAAGTGCAGGCAGTTTGCTTTGCGCTGGCTGTTTGTTCTCCATAAATGATTCCTCCTCGAAAAAAACTAAATGATAAGCGCTGGAGACGGCAGCATGGCTCAGACAGGATAAGCCATGCTGCTGCATGGAATGAAAATGGTATGCTTAAGGATGGATGACCAGTGCTGGGTCTCCCAGGATCGTCCAGCCCAGAAGTACATCCAGAAGATAAGGTTGCGTTTGAGCCAGATCCTGTTTGGCATTCAGCATAGCCTGCCCAATGCTCACACCCTGGGCAGTCAGGTAGGGGGTCATCAACTCACCTAAGGCTTCCTCAGAATATGCCATGGTAATGGTGGTTGAACCCATCACGGCGGCTGCACCCCGGTTGCCAGCTAACAGGAATTGGTGGCCCAGGGTGTTGTACAGTGGGTCTACATAGTATGTGTTCCAACAACCCCATTGGGTGACCACGGTCGGGCGGTCTGCATTGGTGAGAGAAGCTGCATCGGTGTAGCTAAATAAGCCAGCATAGGTCCAATTCATCGGTCCAGAGTGCCCGACAAAGCTGGTTAGCGCCACGCCGGTATTGATTGCATTGATCAAGACAGATCGGGCGGAGGCTACACCTAAATCATCCAGGTAAGCTTCCTGAATATCCCAGGAATTGTCGATGGGGCTGGTTAAGGACAGGCTATCGTTTTTGAAATCCTGGTCTGCTGAAAAGATAGCGGTTGCTGAATAATCTTTATCAGCATAAACCAGGGTCTTATCAATGACACTCTCCAATTCCGCGGCGGTTCGCACCGGGAAACGACCCAAAGCCAGGTCGGGTAGGAGGTCGCCATCGATGTCCGCAAACAGAGGATCTACGGGTGCATAGCCAATTTCGGATCCCGCTCGGTGGTAAATGGAAGGGATAAAGCTGAAGCTGCCTGCGCCGCTATAATCATGGTAATCGTAGGTATCGCCGCCGACCAGCAGCACGTATTGAGTGCCCATATTCTGAGCAGCGTGGCGGATATAATTTTTGATCCCTTGTGGGTCAAATAAACCGTACCCAAATTGATGATAAACCTGTTCAACATCCACAACCTTAACAGTCAACCCGTCCGCCGTGCGAGCCTGGATGAGTGCATCCAAACCATCGATGAAGTCGGGGTGAGAGATGATCAGGTAATCCGCTGATCCGCTGGTAATATCTTGCGCGAGGGGAGCGGGCGTGATAGCTGGCTTGTGTAAGGCATTTGCCTGGTAAACCAGATATGTCGCATTGAATTCGGAGCCAGCAAAATTGATCGAATAACCTGCTCCATCATTTTCGATGTTTGCATGGTAAATGCGTGTGGGTACGTGGTTGATCAGTCGGTAAACAACGATATCTGGGCTGGAGAAGCCGCTTACACGGAAGGCTTCACCCGTGGCCGTAAAGGCCAGTTGATTGTTGCGTGCAACAAAAGCACGGGGATAGGTGATACTGTAACTTTCCAGGTTGACAATATCCCAAGAAGCGCCGGTGTCGCCAGGAAGGGTGATCTTAAGGTTATTTTGGCCTTCAGTCAGGGCGCCATCCGGAAGTTGAGCATTGACATAGTAATCGGTCACGCCGTCGAAGGATGCGTCAGCAACCTGTTCGCCATTCAGCTCAGCCAGGAGACGATGGTCTGGAGATGTGTGAAATTGGCTGCCTCCCCAAATTTCTAATCTTAAGCTGGCAGGGGAAACCCCGGGCACATAGTCGTCAACCTGCAGGGCGAAATCCCAGCTTGAGGGCTGGTTGTAGGTAAACAGCCGTTTTGCAAACCAAGGATCCTGGACCATTGATACCGGGTTGTATTCGACATTATCGGCAACTTTCTCATTTTCCAAATAGAAAGCAGCTACCGGCGCTGAGGCATCCACTTGTGCAAAGTCAACATCCACTGGCCGGCTGCCGTTGTTCATGATTAATTGGTAGACATTCGTTCGACTGTAGAGCGTGTTCAACGCCTGGCCGTAGAATTCGATCAATGAACCTGGTCCAAAAGCCCCCAAATTCGTATTAGCCTTGATATAAGCGGGGATATATTTACCTTGATTGTAAATGGCGATCTGGTCAACGGTCACGCCCTGTAAATCTAATCCAGCATCTAATAGCTCATCATAGGTTACTCGATACAGACCATCCTGTTCAACATGGAAATAGTAGGTTGGATATGCTATCGATGGTGTATTGGCAGCCTTTGCCGCCAATGGTAAAAAGGTCTTGATGGCGTCGACGATTTCAACAGCCTGAATTTGAGGCGCAGCTGGGAGCGGCGCTCTAAAGCTTTCCAGCCTGCTATCCAAGCGGGAATTGGCTTTTGTCCCATGTTCGGCGCGGATAGCTGTCCAATCAATGATATCTAATGTCAGATTCTGACCATAGCTTTCACCAAGCTGGAAAGGACCATGCTTTGCGGTAGGCCGGTTGGAGATGTCGATATCTTCCACATAGAAAATATTGCCTGTTACTTCCGCTTCAAAGGTGTAATCCTGGGGGCTTGTGGAGTAGATTACGGCAGATGGGATTAACTGGCGATTGAGCTTTTGCAAACCACCATCCCCATCTACCCAAAGATTGAAACCTGCATTGTTCGTTTCCGTTGCTGTTGTCCAGCTGAAGTGCACAATTTCAGCGATTTTGGTGGATGAAAACGAAGCAATGGTAACCGGGGTTGTTGTGGAACAAGAACTGGTATTGTTGGATACAACCGGGTCAGCCAGATCGCTGCTGACAACGGCGATGTTTTGAAAAGGATAGTCATCAGGGGTCCCCTCAGCCAAAGTCGTGTTAAGGGTGATCACCCATTTGCTGGTGGCATCAATAATGTTTGAGAAGAATGCTTTGTCCAGGGTACAGGTTACATCCTGGCCAACCGCAGAACAGGCGCCAGCTGCAGTTGACACGCCGTTGGTAGTCAAGAAGGCAGAGTAGCCGCTGTAGAGCAGGACATTATCCAGGGTATCGGTCACCGTTATCAAACCGGTTGTTCCAGGTCCCAGGTTTGTGACAGTAATCGTGAAAGGATATGGAGATGGATTGAAAAGATTAGGGCAGGTTTTGATAATCTGCAGATCCGCGGAGGCAGGTGCGACTGCACCGGGCATAAAGTTGATGGTTTTATCTCCACCGTTCAAGGTGGCGATACGCGCCTGGGCGACACCGGAAATATTGGCTGCGCCCTGGTTTGCAGGAACTGTGCCCCCGGTGGGAAGCGGGTCGGTGGGCATAGCCAGGTGGCCGCCATAAACCAGGTATCCCAGAGGCTGGTTCAGTGTGAACTCAACGCGCCAGCCGATGTAATTGTTCGGGCATAAAGAAGTCAGGTCCCCGCCTAAGCCGGTCACACCCAGCGGCGTGATTGAATTAACGGTTATGTCAATGCCGCGCACATTGTCACTTGCATTACCGGTTAGGATCCCGGCTGGGAGCGGTGCAGCGTGATCTTCTAAGAAATCGGTATCAAAAGGCTCGAGCCCGGTGAAGAAATAAGCGCCGCTATCGTTGTAATCCAAACAAATATCGAATTGCAGAAAATCGTTGATTGCACCTTGAACTTCGACCAGAAAGGAGGCAGCTTGACCTTCTGTGTAGCCTTTGGTGTTGCCGGGTACATAGGCATTGGTGAATGGATCGTAAACGCGGTGCGATTTTAGCTTGTTTGCCACCCATGGAGCTGCCAGGGCGCCGCTGACCATGGAGAAAACCAGGATCAAGCTGAGCAGGATGGAAAAGGTGGATCTTTTGTGTTGGAACTGTGGATGTTTCATGGATCTGCCTCCTTGCAAAATCATGGTTCTAGATCAAGATGAACGCTGGCATAAGTGCTAGAATTCAAGGGTACTTCGGCAACCCGGCTATCTGCAAAAAAAGCAGATCCTTTGGTTTTGCGTCACCATCTCGCGATGGGTTTGCCTTTTCGAGGGCGGAGAAGAGTGTTATAGGACTTTTGTACTGTAAGTGGATAAATAATACCAATATTATCATAATAAAGCAAGGAATTAATAGAAAATAGATCATAATGGTAATGAATGTTAACCTTACACTGGGAATCCATTTTTGCTTGGAGCAAATTCGGGTTAGAATAACCTGGATGATTCGATGAAAAATGGACATTCACTTGCTGGAGTCACTGTGAAATCTGTAATTGAAAAACCTGTTGTTAATCCTGCGCATGAGGATGAAATTGTGTTAGATCATGCGGAAATAGTTTCTCTCATGCAAGTTGTCTTAAAAAAAGGGGCAGCCTTCCGGTTTCGCGCCAGGGGCTGGAGTATGTCTCCTTTTATCCGGGATGGGGATTGGATCACAGTTGCGCCTCTATCGATAGAGCCACTATCCATTGGGAAAGTGGCTGCTTTTATTCATCCACAAAGCAAGCGATTGGTTGTGCACAGACTGGTTGGCAAGCAAGGATGCGCTTATCTGATCCGTGGGGATAATGTAGCCGCGCAGACAGATGGCTACGTTGATATTTCTGAAATCCTGGGTTGTGTGACGGTGGTTGAGCGAGACGGCAAGCGTGTGTATCTGGGGTTGGGGGTGGAGCGATATGTGATTGCCGGTTTTTCAAAGGTTGGCTGCCTGGCCAGGCTGCTGCAAAGAATCCGGAAATGGCGAGGTTGATGAAAAAAAAACCGCCCGGTAATGGGCGGTCTTTCCTTCGTAGGCTAAGTTTTTATCGAACCACCAGGGGAATAAAAAGATGGTAGGATTTTGAAATAATTATTGAAACGGTGTCGGTATCTGTAAGCGCATCTCCTTCGCCCGTGTAGCCCAGATCATTGGTGATGATGGTCAACAGCTCACTGCCGGTGTAACCCAAAGCAGGTGTGTAGATCATCCCATCAAGAGCCGCATTGATATCATGGATGGTCCCCATGAAGGTCAGGCTAGCATCACTCGTCCCATCACCGCTTGTGAAAAGCAAACCGGTGATTTGGGAAAGGGTGAGGCTGCCATGATCGACGATCAGGGATACCTGTAGCATGGCGCCAGGAGTTTCTGAGACATCCAAATCATCGATCGAGATCAAGGACGCCTCTTCAAAAACCAGCTCTTGATTTATTAAAGTAGACTGTGTTCCTGGAATAGTATTTACTGGCGGATCATTTACAGCTGTCACAGTGAAGATGGCTGCCTCTTCATCAAACAGATCACCTGGATCCGTTGCCCGAAAAGTGATGGTCTCTGCGCCGTTCCAGTTGGCATCAGGTACACCAATGGTTACCACCCGGTTGAGAATGCTGACGCTTAACTGTGTATTGCCCGAGAATGACCAGGTCATTTCCAAATCTGTGTTATCAACATCCATAACGTAATTATCCAGGTTGATGGTGGCGAAAAAAGTGCTGCCTTCCAGGATGGTCTGGTTGGGGATGCCGTTGACCACGGGTGGATCATTGACTGCAGTCACGCTGAAGGTGGCTCCATCTTCATCATACAGACCGTCTGGGTCGGTGGCGCGGAAGGTGATGGTTTCTGAGCCGTTCCAGTCGGCATTGGTCACGCTGATGGTGGCTATCCGGTTGAGGATGCTGACGCTCAGCTGTGTATTGCCTGAGTACGTCCATGTCATCTGCGAGTCTGCGTTGTCCACATCCGTCACAAAATTGTCCAGGTTGATGGTGGCAAAACTGCTGCCTTCTGCGATGGTCTGGTTGGGGATGTCGCTAACCACAGGTGGTTGGTTAGGCACCAAGGCGTTTACTGTGATGACAACATGCCCTGTGTCGCTCAGCAGCCAATCGCTCACCGTGTAATCAAAACCGGCAATTCCAGCGAACCCGCTGGTGGGTGTAAAGGTGATGGTGTCGTTATCCAGGTTAACCGTCCCATTCAAGGGATTGCTCACATCTACAACGATGAGCTCATCATTGTCAGCGTCTGTGTCATTGGCCGTTAATGCGCTTGCAGCCACAATCAGCTGTGAGTCCTGATCGACCTCGAAGGCGTCATCGACTGCCACTGGTGCGTCGTTGACGGCACTTACGGTTATAGTAACCGTGGCAGTGTTGCTATATTCACCACCATCCCATATCTTATAAGTGAAGCTATCCATCCCGTAGAAATTAGTATCGGGTATGTATTGGAATGATCCGTCGGCGTTAAGAGTCAGGCTACCGTTGCTTGGATCTGAAACCCATACCGCGGTGATGGGTTGATTGGCATGATCATTGTCCAGCACACCTGGAGCGGGTACATTCAGGGTCACATCTTCGTTGGTTTGATAGGTGTCATTCATTGCAGCGTATGCATTGGCAATCATCAAAGCTGGGTCGCCAAACAAGAGATAGGTGTCCAACAAATCAGGGCTAAACCCAGTCGACCACAGGTTAAACTTACCTGCCAGTGTAGCCTCGCCAACAGTATCCACGCCCTGGCTAAAAACCGCATCGAAAAAGCCACGGTTGAGATAATCATGTCCCGTAGCAACCCCTAAGCCTGTAGGTGACCAGCTAGCGATAGCACCTTTTCCTTGAATGCGAGTCACTAATTCTCCCAGAGCTTCTTTATTGTTTGAATAAGGATTTGGCGAGTGAAAAGAGCCATCATAACAGGTCATGGCCAGGACAATGGGCTGCTTATGACCATTTTGTAGAAGGGGTATATCCGCGTATGTCAGTAATCCTTCAGAAGCCCAGGCTGTTGAAGCTGCGTGTCCTATGTAGTTCACGATTAATTTGCCCGCATTGATTTCTGCCTGGATGGCAGCCCTGGCGAGGTCTTTAGTTGAATGGGTTACACCTAAAAATACACGCGATGACGAATATGGGTCTGGTAAGCAACAATCCAGCAAGTCATCTGACAACGCGGCGAAGTTACCGGCATTATCGGCGTTATCGGCTACTGCAAGCACTTGAAGCTGCCAATCTTCAGAAGCCGGATTCTGCTCGTAAGCAATGATTTTTTCTACAGCTGCAATCGCTTCTGTGTCACTGTTGACAGAAATTCGCCCGATCATCATATCCGGAAATGTATCCGAGCCAGAGATGGTGACATAGCGGTTATCTGAAGCGGTTTCTACAATCCAGGGGTCAACTGGCGCTAAATAGGGTGGAATATAGCTCACCCGTCCATATCCTAAATAGTCCTTTGGGTCATAATGTCCATCACCCATCAGAACAACGAAGGATGGAGCGGGTGTTTGCCAGGTTCCGAAAGCATATTCCAGAAAATCGCGTATTGCCACCGCATTCGTTATGCCATAATGGAACTCATCATAGATATCCTGTACATCGACCAGCATGGCGCGATAACCCTGGCTGGCGCGATAGATGCGAAGATCCTCAGCAGCTAGGGCGAAATCCTTATGGGTAATGATGATGTGGTCGGCGCCATTGCTCGTCGCCTGTAAGTTTGAGGCTGTGTCTGCTTCGATAGATAGGACAGATTTTTGAGTGGCATCATTCCCAGCCCAATATTCTTTGGAGCTTGCTATATCATCTTGAAACCGGGCAGAGTAGCCATTTACAGTTGGGCTTGTGGCGATTCCATCGATTTTTACTATGGAAGCGGGGTTGGTGATATCATAAATAGAAATCTGATCACTGGAAAAATTGTCAATTAAGAAATTCCAGTCACCTGGTGCATTATAGTTAAAATGAAAGAAAATCATCTGCAGCCATGAAAGAATTTTGAAATTCTAATTTGATCCAATCGACATAAACCAGGTCTAAGCCTACACCAGTGTCGTTAGGGCATTCTATCTTGATGGTGTTATTACCAATTACCAAGAGGCCATCTGGCAAATCAATCTCGGGCACCTTCCAGGCGAATCCGTCCCACCAAACATCTTCCAATAATACGTTGTTGAGATAAATCTTTACATGGTGATCCGGATTTACAAATGTTGATAGGTTTCCAAGCATAGACACAGTCAATTTCGCATCTCCAGAGGAAACCGCTGGAAGAGAAAATGAGTACGACCAATCTTTGGGCAGCGATGATGATGCATAAATAGACTGCCACAGGAATCGCTCCAGGTTTTCATCACCCGAAGCGCGGGAAATGTACCAATGATTTTGCTCATATTGTTGAGTAGCTTGATACGATAAGGGAATCTGACCAGAATCAGGCGTCCCATTTCGGGTGGTCAGGCGCAGCCCGCTCTGATGCCCGTATGTTAGCCAGTAGACGTTATCAAGTGAATATTTGTTATTATTTGCCTGTCCATAAAAAATAAGGTAATCATCGCTATTAAAAATTCCATCTGCTTCACCGGAAATGTCTATCGCAATCTCCGACCCTAAGTTAAACATCTGAAATGTACGGGGATCGAGATCATCAACTGGTAATCCAGCCGTCAATAATTCGAGATAAGTTAGCTTGTAAAAACCATCTTCTCTGACCTTGATACGCCAACCAGGATCGGGAGGGGTCCAGGCGTGGTAATCAGCCAGCCTGGGTTCTATAGATGCTTCGCTTTCTGAAATTGGCGAGAGGGATAGCACCCCAGGTTTGCGCCACTGGCGAGCGCTATCATAATTTAATAGATGCTGGCTAAAGAATGTTTCGTAAATCCCAGTCTCTTCTATTTGCCTGACGGTGGATGATCGGGGCAATCCATCAAATTTAACTTCAACTGTCAGTGATTCATACACGGTGATTTCACTGGCTGTTGGGTGATATTGGACAGGGAAAATCGCAATATTCGCCACACGTTGATGTCGTAGAACGGCATCATCTAGCACCCTGGCCAAATCCTCTGGATATGCATCTTCACTTGAGTAGATAGCGGGGAGCGCAACAATCGACGATGATAGATTTGGCTGGTTTATTTCACTTGTGGCGAGATCCTGAGTGATATCTACTACACTTTGCGTGACTGCTGGTATAACCGGATGGGATAAGGTTGAGATGTGAGACTTACCTGGAGTCACTTTTATAATCAGTTCAACGCCAAAGGGCACCCCGATTTGCTGGCTAAAATATGGCAACGCTGGCTCCCCTGGTTGGGCCATTGATGGCCAATCCGGTATTGAGACTTGTGTAAATTGAGCTTCATTGACAGTTACCAGATCTGATTGTATCTCTTGCCAGGGTAGCTGTAACTCAAAACTGACCCCCCCTTCGTTGGATGAATTCAGCTGGATAGGCTTTTGGGTAGCATAATTTTGCCAAATTGAGGTATCATGCTCGAACCCTTTTTCTGTTATCGATGCTTTCACAGGAAGAAAAGAGTTGCTCAGAACGGTTAAGATGATGATTATTAAAAAGGAACGCCAGACTTTTTTCATTGAAACTAACCCTCTCAAATGAATTCTCTAACCGGCATCATGACTCTCTACCAGAGGTTGTTTGTCCGTACCACGCCACCCCAAAATTATAATCTAACTTGGATAAGGCTTTGCTTGAAATATCATTATTGTATAGAGACCACCCTAAACCATCAACCAAGGTTTTTAGATATGAATCTCTGGATCCTTGGGGTGAAAAAAGAAAATGAAAAATTAAAAAATAAGCTCGCTAACATCAGAGCCTAATTTATAGCGGAGGGTTAAAAACGGGATGTGTTCAGCCAGCAATGAAAGACGCTCCAGGATGCCTGGCATAACTTCTGTCCGATAATAGGGGATGAATGCAGTCTGCAAAATTCGGGTAATGCCATCTGGCGCCGATAAGCGTTCTAGATCTAAAGCCCCATTGCGATTCAAGAAGAATATCTTTTCTAAGCGTGCTCCACCTGGGAAGCACATTTCAGGATTTTCGTGCCAGGGCGTTCCAAAAATCCAGAATTGACCATCTAGGTAGCGTAATACGACCTGGTCTTCGCCTAAAATCCTAATCCCCGGCATTTTCTTAAGGTGATCAGCTAGTGTGGATTTGCCTGAGCCTGAAACCCCAGCGAAACAATATCCGCGTCCATCTTTAGTAATCCCTGCAGCATGCAATATAATATCGTGGGTTTTTGCCAGCCAGTTGGCATAGATGATAATATCGACATGCAATAAGGGATAAGCAGGGTTTCCGTGAAGGTGTGAATAATCTCCGAACACGTCTCCACTTGAAAAATTTGATTGGATAACAATGCGCCAGGCAGGTGTGTGTCGCATTGAATTGAAAACATAATTTCCCAACTTATCTAACCAAAGCCCTCGAGCTTCTGATTTAAAAAGTTGCCTGACATGAGAAGATGATTCAACATAAGCGACATCATTAACCCGAATGACAAGATCGTTTTTATGAAATTCCCTTTTTGCTTCAAGAAATTTCTTGTGGGCAGCAGGTACTTTCAGGATTACACCAGACCCCTCCGAATCAAGCCACAAACCTAATCGTGCGACGCGAAAACCGATCCCATCCGGAAATATCTCCTGTTCGAAAATTGAATCACTCTCCACTTATCAAGGTATGACTGATACAAATCTAAATCTCAGCGCGGATTGTGTCGTAAACGACAATATATCCCATACTTACATTGGTGAATGCTCTATCCGTTTGGATCATAGCAGGCAGTAACAATAGAGCAAGGTACTTCACCACTTCTTGGGTCTGAGGTTAAGGGACTGGAGTGGCAAACAGCCAAGATGGCGTTTTTCACTTCTAATTTAACTTTTTTGACCTGTGGAGCCTGGTAGGGTTTCTTATTCATGATAATCAATCTCCTTGGTTAATTAGTATGGGTGTGTTGATTTGAATGGGTGTGTTGACACGTTCCGCACGCTGATGGGCTAATTGGCAGACAAAATCTACCGGGGTCTCATCGTCGCCATGCACAGCTTGGGACCAGCCCGGGCATTGGTTGCACAAACCACCCAGAGTGCAAGTGCGACAAGGTGTTTCCAGCTGTCTTTTTAATTCTCGCAGCTTGCCCAATTGTTCCCATGCCTCTTGAAAGGTCATCTGTAAAAGATCAAAGGACGAGCTGCGAACCATGGTGCAAATACTCATCTTTCCAAAACTGTCAATATGGAAGGACCGTAATCCTGCGCCACAGCTGTAGACATACTCGGAGCGAACGTTTTGATTAAAAAACATTCCAGCAATTCGTTCCCATTCTTGTCGCCTGTCAGGCTCCGAGAAATCCATTTCAATTATCTGCTCAATAGGAACCTGAAAACTCCGCGGTTCTTTGCACCCATCCAACCTGGGCCAAAGCAGGCTGTCATAACGGTATTTTACCCCCAATTCTTTTGCTAAGTTTTTCATCTGCTCCAGCTCATGCAGATTGGTGGTAATCAGGACAGATTTTAGGTTGAGTGGTAGTTTGCGTTCTAGTAAGAGCTGAATACCTTGTATGCAACGGGCGTAGGAACCCTTAACCTGGGTCACTTCTTCATAGGTTTCAGATGACGCACCATACAATGTGATCTCAATAGAACGCGGCCGGTATTCTGAAAAAAGATCGGCAATCTGGGGAGTTATCAATGTTCCGTTTGTGAAAAGGGTGACCAGGATGCCTTTTTGATGGACATACCGGTAAATTTCTGGAAAATCTGGTCGTAGGAGCATTTCACCACCGGTCAACAACAGAAATAGGCATCCAGCTTCTGCAATTTGGTCCAGGATCTGTTTCACCTGGGCGGTGTTTAGCTCGCGTGATTTTATTGCCCGATTGGCAGCAGGTTGGTTGATGTAGCAATGTACGCAACCCAGATTGCAGCGATCGGTTAGCTCCAATGTGCCACTAAGCGGATAGCGCCCACCATTGAGGGGACCGACCAGAACCTCGCTCCATTCACTCAAGTTAGTTTCTTGAAAATTCGGGCAATCCACAGTTATACCTTTTGCAGTGCACCAATAGCGGTCATTTCGCTTAAAAAAATTTCCAGGTCTGCAGCTAGAACAGACGGTTCGGCGTCAAACTCATCCAGGAGTGCAGTTTGCAGCTCCCTTTGTGTGGCATTCTGAGCTAATTGTTCCCAAATATAAGCGCCAACATTATTTAGGGTGAAAATGCAATCCATATCCGCTACATCTTGATGAATAGGCACCAGGATGAATTCATCGATGATTTTACGAAAGATGAAATCCGGATTTCTCTCATATAGCGCTTCTGGTTGTAACAATTAATTCCTCCTCAGGTCATCCAACTACCGTTAATTTACCACAGTTATTCAACTGTGGACAAATTCCAGGCCTGTCTTTTTTAAAAACTGGTAAATAAATGGGATTGTGTTATCCAGAAGGATCTCACATTTTGCGCCCATAACCTTTTCCCATTATACCATCTAGTAATGATTAAGATCCGCAAAATCGATCTGTCATTTTTTGCTAACTATCCTGTAAGCAGATCCATCTCTATATTGCTAAAAAATAATACATTTCGGTTGAGTCATTATGTTCACTGCAACAATGACTCAACCGGTATTCTTTTTGTAAGGGTCACCTACATTCCGAAAATTACTAGGGGTCACCTCACTGTTACAGGCAGAAATATCTTGTAGAAAAGTGTAGCCGAAACGGCATCTAGCCATTCGGTTTTAGGTGTGAAATAGATCACTTCTAATTTGTAGTAATAAGTTACACCAAATTCTGCGTTCAAATCTAGATAAAAATATTGTCCACCGGTTGTTAGATATTTTGCATCGATCAATTCTGGGGTAAGTTGGATAAGATTGGCGCTTTCAGGGTTGGTGGCGCGGTACAGGTTAAAACCCTGAATATCCATCTCGTTAAAAGTCTCCCAGCTAACCAGGATTGAATTTGTTTGGGCTTCAGCAGCTAATAAGCCGACATCTACAGCAGTCGGGTAGGCAATATCCTTGGGTTCAGAATCAGAATTGTTTGCCATATTTGTGTCATTGCTGATTGTTTCTACTGAAATCAGGTTGCACACATCGACAAGATCATTTACTCCTTGTACACAGGTTCCAGTTTCCGTTAGCCCCGTTAACGGAACTCCTTCAACTGCTCTAACCCAGATCCTTATGGTGGTTGTTTCACCCTCAGTTACTGCGCCAAGATCGCAGGTTACTGTACCACCTAAACCATCTGCGTTATCATCTACCCATGTACATGTGCGATTGTAGGCAGGAACAATTTCATATCCGAAGCTTGGGTCGATGCTGATGGGATCATCACTGAGATAATCAAGCCAGGGATCAAGCGTGTCGATCACGAGCACATTATTCGCAATCGTATCCTCCAGACCGTTTAGGGGAAAACTTACAGTTATGTCATAGTAGAACGGTTCATATAAATACTTGGAGAGATTATCGTCGACTTTTGTTACATTCAGATCAACAGCAACAGAGGTAAATTGGCCAACTTGTAACAATGGAACCGTTTGGTTGCCAGTGCTAATGGCGTCTCCGGTATTGGTAGATGCTGAGATTAGACGACTCTGAACATTTCCACCGACCTTATCCGGAAGAGTGCAATCCAATACCAGCCAGGGTTCTACAACGACAACATCTCCTGTATCAAGACCGAATACATCAAAGACACCCTGAATTTCATCCCCTACGACCGACCATGTGTAGGAAACTGTGGCATCTCCACCAGGGTCATTATGACTCCCATCACCCGTGTCAATAAAAGCAGAATAAACACCATAAGCAGGGTCATAGCCAAATGGACTATTATTGGTTGTATCAATATTCCAGCCAGCAACGAAAGTAATTGGTTCATCTATGGCTTCTGCCCCTACACCTGCCGTAATTTGGATTTCAAATGGAACAATCTGGCAAAGCGCCATCTCTCGAGGATTAAGGGATTCAACTGAAGTCTTTGAACCGCCAGGCTGGGTGTACCAGGCTCCTGGAATTAACCCTTCGCCATTATATCTACCGCCAACAACCGGTGGATGGAATTCTGGGAGTGGTACCGGGGGGATATATAATAAAGGGTCTGCTGCAGAAAAAGCTAAACTATAAGCCCCACCATCTGCCTGCGCAGGCTGTACCCCATATCCAGCCAGCGCACCCATGAGTAATACTACAATCATCAATCCATATAAAGTTGCTTGTTTATTCCAATTCATCGTGCCCTCCTCTACTTGTGGAAAATTGTTCTCCCCAACCGCTTTGTATTTGCCAGTTTCTATTCTGATAACACGAATTAACCATCGAACGATTCTGTGAGATGCGTCCTGATTAAAACCAACATTAAATCTTGGTAAACTTCGTCCGGTTCTTATGGCTAATTGCGTGCCGCTTAACTGATCCCCTTCGGCAACCTGGCTGTCTGTGATTTACAGACCCTTGGGTTTTGCGTCCCCACCTCGCGATGGGTTTGCCTTTTTCGAGAGTAGCATGATCGTCACGCCCAACGACATCCTACTTTTGTACTATTGTATTATAGTTGATTTCCAGTTAATATCAAGTGTTTTATTTGTTGTGTCCAATATCCAGCTTCCCTGATGTAAATGAGCTGCTAAATCTATCTAATCAACTTTATTTATTGCTTCTATCATATCTGGTGTGGGGATTCTTGTAAACGGCGACATGAACCATTTAAGCATGGTAAATCCGACTAATTTTTGTTCGGTGCTATTGTCGATTTGTTTGAAGTCTGAGAGCACATTTGTGTAAATGGTTAGTTCTTAGGGTTTTTTCCATTTATTGGATTGAGCCGAGTGCAAAAGTCCTCGTGGATATAAGTCCATCTGGACATAAGAATTCACCTTCATTGCATGCAAATGGCTGTCCAAAAAAGTTTTCTTTTTTGGACAGCCTAATCTTTCTAATCAAAACCAAATTTTCTTCTAGTATTCCAAGGTGAGATGCGGCTTTCGCTATTTAATCGTCATCGGCATGAATAAGCGGTAATATAGCGTAGAGGATACTGCATCTAGCCACTCAGTTTTTGGAGTGAAATAAATCACCTCTAACTTGTAGTAGTAAGTTACGCCGAACAGTGCGGTTTGATCAGTGTATTCATATATACCACTGGAACCCTCGTATTTTGTGGCAATCAAATCTGGATTGAGCTTTTCAAGCCCGGTACCGTCAGGGTTGGTGGTGCGGTACAGGTTGAAGCCCTGGATATCCATTTCGTTGAAGGTTTCCCAGCTGACCAGGATGGAGGTGGTTTGGGCTTCGGCTTCCAATAAGCCGACATCTACAGCAGTCGGGTAGACAATATTCTTGGGTTCTGAGTCCGAATTGTCCGACAGGTCTTGTTCAAAGGTGGTGGTTGTAACCGAAACCAGGTTGCAGACATCGATGCTGTCGTTAACATTCTGCTGGCATACGCCATTCTCAGTGAGCCCACCAAGCGGTACGCCCTCAACTGCACGCACCGGTAGCGAGATGGTAATGCTATCCCCTTGGTCTACAGCGCCAAGATTGCAGGTTACCGTACCACCCAGACCGTCACTGTTATCATCCTGCCATGTACAGGTTTTGGATGCGAACTCACTCGGTGTAATGATGTAACCATAACCGGGTTCGTCGCCCAGGTACTCCAGCCAGGGATCGAGCTGGTCTGTAACGACCACGTTTTGGGCAACTCGACCGGCCACGCCAACCGATTGAACATTAATGTCAAACCAGAATGGCTCGTAAAGGTACTTTGACTGCCCATCATCGCTTTTCGTCACGGTTAAATCAACTGGCGGCTCATATTTGGTGACTTGCGCCCACAGGCAGGCATAATTGTCGGTTTGTTCTTCTGTGATGAATTCGTCGGTGGTTGTGGACGGAGGTGAAGCAGATAAACAGCCGCCATTGGCGTTGGTGGGCGAGTCAGCAAAACCCAAGACCTGGACTGTGTATTGGACAGGAATAGAGTTTTCTACACAGGTGAAGGTGGAGGGAGTCAGGCCGCTGTCGTCAACAGTCACCTTATCTGGACAGATTGATGTTCCAGGATATACACAAGTCCCCGCTGTGTTTGAGGTTTCGTCCAGTAAGAAACGGTAGGTGAAGGTGAAAGTACTGCCTTCAGTCGGTGTGCTGCCATCCGCACATTGAACACCGGTAACGGTCACACCCAGGTCAACATAGTTAAAACTGTTGCTGGAATAAATTGGGTTATTGTAATGAGTGAATTCTCCAAGGTAGAATGGTAAATTCGGGGTTATCGTTCCAATGCTGTTGTTACCGTCAAACCCAAAACCACTCTTACTACCAAAACTAGATTCATAATTTGAACTACTAGAACCATAACGCACCTGGTTCTCATCTAGTAGTATCCGGTTTTGGACAGTTACTCTGTCCGCTGAATCTCCGTCTGTGAAATTGGGGCTATCTCCATTACCTGTTGCCCAGGTGTCATAAGTTGCGCCTCCGCCATCATCAATTAAGCCCCAGATGCCGTCAACGGTGGTTGCCGAGAAAGCATAGGCAATACCGGCTATGGCTAATGTTAGGATAAGTGTACCCATCACTGCGAAAAATCTGTGTTTCATGTGGTCCTCCTGTCGAATTCAGTTCCTGATATAAATTGCTGATTAATTACGAAGTCCTTGTTCATCCACCAGGCTGCCTTATCATTTGAGTGGATTGCCTGTATCTGGCAAAGAATTGCGCCAATACCTGGCCTGGTTTTTGCTGATAAATGCGATGATGGCTACTATGAGTAACCCTTATAAACTTCAATTTTAAGTGCCTGAAAAGCTGTCTGCTGAATCCTTTGGACTGCCTGTATCATCCCCTTCGGCAACCTGGCTGTCTGAGATTTTCAGATCCTGGGTTTTGCGTCCCCACCTCACGATGGGTTTGCCTTTTTCGAGAGTAGCATGATCGTCACGCCCAACGATATCCTACTATAGTACTATTTTATTATAATCAATTTTACGCTATTATGAAAGGCTTTTAATATAATCTTCTCGCTAATTACATTTTCCTTTGCTCTTTCTTTGCCATCTTAAACAGGCTCTCTCAGAAAAACTGGTCTGTAGGAACCTGAACTGTTTATATC
This sequence comes from uncultured Chloroflexia bacterium, assembly GCA_963842455.1. Taxonomy (GTDB): domain Bacteria; phylum Chloroflexota; class Anaerolineae; order Anaerolineales; family UBA4823; genus CAWJHE01. Next base: position 122,137 of record CAWJHE010000011.1, on the reverse strand, counting down.
TTACTTGGGGATAGAGGCTTTGTAAACAGATACCTGCACCATCTTTAATAGATAAAACCGCCTATCTTTTAGCAGGCGGTTTTGTGAAGTTGTGTTTGATTTTCCAGCACAATTGTGCCGGTTTGGCTGATGAACTGATTATGGAGTCAAGATAATGGTAGGATCGCCCAGAATGGTCCAACCCAAATGGATTTCAGCGCGGTAAGGGAGCGCAGCTGCCATGTTTTGCTTTGCGGAAAGGAGCGCTTGACCAATCGTCATACCTGGAGATGCCAGGTTGGGGGTGAGGTATTGTCCCAGGTAGTTTTGTGAATCCAGATAATTATTGGTTGAAGACCCCAACACCGCTGCGGCGCCGCGATCATCAGCAAATAAGAACTGCTGTCCCAGCGAATCCTGGAGCGGGTTCACGAAATAAGTGTTCCAGCAGCCGTATTGGGCGACAATGAAGGGTTTGCCCTGGTTGTTGAGCACTGGTACGTCGTTTACGGAGAACAAGCCCCTGGATGTCCAGGTGGTGGTGGTTGAATGGCCAAAATAGTTGACCAGGGCTGTACCCATATTCATATTGTCTACGAGGACAGTTTTGGCTGTATCGGTGGGCAGCTGGTCCAGATTGGCGAATTGTTTGCTCCAACCTTCTGGTAGCAGGGTAGCCCAGGCATCCGAGTACTTAGAAAAATATAAATCGGAGGAGAAGATCGATGTGTAAGGATAAGCGTCGTTCTGGAATGCCAGGGTCTTGGCAATGATAGCGTTGAGCTGCTCCAGGTCGCGCACCGGGAAGCGACCCAGTGCCAGGTCGGGTACTCGATCGTCATTGATGTCAGCGTACAGGGGGTCCACCGGAGAGTACATCGCTGTGCGGTCCACCGCAGTATAAAAAGTAGGTATGAAACTCCTTGCTCCCAAACCCAGGTAATTGCGGTAATCATACGTATCGCCCCCTACCAGCAGGACATAGCGCGTGCCCATGTTGTGGTAAGCATGGTAAATATAATCCTTAATAGCTTGCGGATCGAAAATGCTATGACTGTATTGAGCATAGATATCTTCCACATTGACAACCCGCACCGTATATCCTTGCAACGTGCGAGCTTGCACCAAAGGATCGAGTCCTGAGATGAATTCTGGATGGGAGATCATGAGATAGTCGGCGATGCCGTTGCTGATATCTGCCTGCGGTCTACCTGGAATGATTTTGGCTCGCAGTAAACCAGTATCAGTAGAGACCCAGTACTTGGCTGGGTTGGATGTTCCGGCGAATGCGGCGGAATATGTATCTCCTTCATCGATGATTGTCACACCGCTTAGAAGTACTGGTAAGCCTTCTTCCAGGCGGTATACGATTGCATTGGGTGAATCCAAACCACCAACTTTTAGAACCTTGCCAGAGGCGTTGAACTCCAGTCGTCCTTGTTTTGCAACCAGAGATCGTGGGTAGGAGATAGAATAACCCTCTAAGAATATGGAATCGCTGCTGGCGCCAGTATCTCCAGGAAGCGTAATGGTCAAGGTGTTGACGCTGGGAAGTGCGGGCACATCGTTGGCAACCAGGGTTTGCGCAGTGATGCCATCAAAGGTTAAGTCAGCGATCGTTTGGTTATTCAACTGGATCTGTACATGATGATCGGGTCTTTGGAATGCATCGTTTCCTCCATAGACATCTACCGACAAAGATACTGGGGCAACCCCGGGTTGAAACTGGTCGAATTCAATCGAATAATTCCAGCTCTTTGCAGTTGTGTTGGTAAGCATGGTGGCATAATACCAGGGATCATCGGTGGGAGAGGCCACGTTATATGCAAGATTTGGATCGTAACGCAGACTCTCCAGGTAATAGGTGGTTGGCGCCTCGTTGTCTGGCGTGGCATCAACTTTGCTGATCCGGCTGGCTAATCTTCGATTGATTTGTATTTGATAGATGTTTGTATCCGTATATATAGTATCCAGAGCTTGTCCGTAGAATTCTAAATAAGACCCTGGACCCAAGGTGCGATCACTGCTGACATTGATGGGAACAGAGGCGCCTAGTTTTGTCAGGGCAATATCCGCAGGTCTGATGCCTGCTAAATCCAACCCAGCTGCCTTCAGGTCTTCATAAGCTACCCGGTACATCCCGTCCTGGTTGACATGGATTTGATAATTGATAGAAACAGCCGGGATAGATACGGGGGTTTTGGTTGGTTTCGCAGCCATGGCAGGCGCCGCTGGTCCAGAAAAAATGGATGTCATTGCCAACAGCGTGATGATCAAAAGCCGAAATTTCTTGACCGGGCTGTGTGTACGCAACATGCGATGATTCATGTGTTTCCTCTTTTCTCGATTGAGATCGCTAAATTTCGCAATATTAAATGTATCTATTGCTATACCATCAAAACATTTAATGTATAATGCAAATCATATTGCTGAATATAAAAAGATTATATTTTATTATGCGTTTACGGGGTTTGAATTTTTGTAAGGTGTATAGACATACTGCTCGTTACTTACTTACAGACATGCAAGCGGAGATTGAGGCGTTGAATGGTTGAATATCGAGGTCATGGCCTGATTGTGCTCTGGATTTTGAGGCCCGTAGTACAATAAGGTATGGAAAATTACCTGGATGATCTCAGAAAATTGGCTGCCCAAAAAGCTCTTGAAGATGTAAAAAGTGGTATGTTGCTGGGTCTTGGAACTGGCCGTACTACGGCTCATTTCATTAACTACTTGGGTGAAGCGCTGCAGAATGGTGAGCTTGCTGATGTTTCCGGCGTCCCGACCTCGCAAGCGACCGAGAACCAGGCGCGCCGGCTAGGTATACCGGTCATCCGCTTGAGCGAACACCCGCATCTTGACCTGGCGGTGGATGGGGCTGATGAAGTAGACCCTGAGTTGAACTTGATCAAGGGTTTAGGTAAGGCGTTATTACGCGAAAAAATGGTAGAGATTCATGCTGAGCGCCTGATTATTGTGGTGGATGAAGCCAAGCTGGTATCACGCCTGGGCGAAAAGGTACCTCTGCCGGTCGAAATCACACCATTTGAGGCAGCAGCTACGGTCCGCTGGTTGAGTAGTTTAGGCTGCGAGGCTGAATTATGGTTGCAGGATGACGGTACACCAGCCGTTACAGATAATGGAAACTACCTGGCACGCTGCTGGTTCAGGCAAGGGATCGAAGATCCTGCTCAGTTAGCTCGAATTCTTTCGGATAGACCTGGGGTGATTGAGCATGGTCTCTTCTTGAATATGGCTAGCAAGGTTATTGTTGCAGGCCATCATGGCATTGAGTTATTGGAGCGCGTATGAATCGAGTGAAGATTGCCCCCTCAATCCTTTCCGCAGATTTCTCCAGGCTGGGAAAGCAAGTAAAAGAAGCTGTGGAAGCTGGTGCAGAGGTTATTCATGTGGATGTGATGGATGGCCATTTTGTTCCTAACCTGACAGTTGGCCCATTGGTTGTGGAGGCGGTGAAAAAGGTCGTGAGGCACAGCGATGCTCTGGTTGATGTGCACTTAATGATTGAACAGCCAGAACGTTTAATCCCGGATTTTGCCAAAGCGGGTGCAGATTTGCTGACTGTGCATGTCGAAACCTGTCCGCATTTGCACCGCACCATCCAGCAGATCAAAGAATTGGGAATTAGAGCTGGCGTCACTCTAAATCCTGCCACCCCCTTAACCGCGTTGGAAGATATCCTGTTCGAGGTGGACCTGGTTTTAATAATGTCTGTGAATCCTGGTTTTGGCGGCCAGGCTTTTATCCCGCACAGCCTGGAGCGCATTCAAAGGCTTAGCAAGATGCTCAAAATGCGCGGCTTAGGAAATGTTGAATTAGAAGTTGATGGGGGTATTAAAGAAAACAATGCCAGCCAGGTAGTTGCTGCAGGGGCAACGATCCTGGTGGCTGGATCGGCGATCTTTAATGAGAATGCAACAGTATCAGCTAACATCTCCGCACTCCGGCGAGCCGCATATCCCATGATTTGACTGGGTAATAAGACACTTCGCTAGTAATCTTTTTTGATCTCTCGCAAAGACTGTCATTGCGAACGATCTTTGTGAAGCAATCTGATCTCTCGCAGAGAACGAGAGCTTTCATTTATTGAAAGTCTTAAGCATAGATCATTTTGCGTGGCCGATGAGGTGCGATAAGCCTATAATGAAATGCATCCCATTTGATCCAAAATTCCCATTTATTTAAGACTTTGAACGTGGTATGATCAGGCAAAGGTAAACTATTCAAATACAGGAGGGTAGAAATGATTAAGGAATTTATCAAGTTCATCCAAAAAGGGAACGTTCTCGACTTGGCAGTCGCTGTGATTATCGGCGGAGCTTTTGGCGCCATCGTCACGTCGCTCGTCAATGATTTGATTATGCCGCTGGTTGGCATGATCATTGGGGGCATTGATTTCACTAGCTTAAAGCTTACCGTTGGCGAAGCAGAATTGCTGTACGGCAATTTTATTCAGGCTTTGGTCAATTTTCTGATTATTGCTTTCGTCATTTTCCTGGTGGTCAAGGCTTTCAACCAATTCCAGAAAAAGGAAGAGGCTGCCCCAGCTCCCCCGCCCGAGCCCAGTGCAGAAGAAAAGTTACTGGCAGAAATTCGCGATTTGTTGAAATCACGCCAATAACTTCGTCGTAAATGATTAGCTAAGTTAATCAGTTCAACGACACTCGGGGGCAAGGTGTTATTGCGCCAGGTTTTGAGTAACCTGAGCACATAGTTGAGCAATATTCAATTCCATCATCTGCCCGTCCTGGTAAAAAAGGACGGGTTTGTTTTCTTGCAAAAGCATTTCCAAATCTTGTGGCGATACTGGATGCTTAATCTGGGAAAGACACAAAAGCGCCAGCCCGCGAACTTGGGCATCTGGATCGTGCAAGCAGGGTAAGATTAGATGGGCGGCCGGTGATATTCTCTCGGGAACGATTTGAGCCAGCCTGTCCAGCGCCCATAATGTGCCTGTCGCGAAACGAGGGAACATCTTCTGGTTCCATATCCAAAACCGCAATGAGAATGGGGATAAATTCGTTAAAGAGGTGAGGGCGGGAGCGAATCATTTCCCCCATGGCCTCTGGCGCTTTCCAGCCAATGCCTCCTGATTCGTCACTTAACAACCACATCAGACGGCGCAGATGCACCCGCACATATTCTGGATCGCGGTCAGCTATCACACCTGCTGCCAGTCCCAAAGCGCTCACCGCTCGCCAGGCAATCAGAGCCTGTGGATCATAAGTTAAGGCAGTTAAGTAACTCAAGATGCGTTTGTTGTGTGTTGCCAGGCTGAGGATTTGGGAGTGATTCTGATGGACCAGGCAGCCGCGGATTTGCCGTATAACTGCATTCATGATGGATTTCTAGAAGGGCAGCGTGATGAAGCGTTTACGCGGCGCCAGGGCTTCCCGCATTTGCCTGGCATGCTGAAATCTCTCTTCCGGATCAATCTGCATGGCTTTTTCAATAACCGCCTGGGTTATTTTTGAAACGCTGGGGTTGAATTTCTGCAAGGATGGCAGGGCAGTGTGAATATTGATCGATGCAGGCAGCATGCGATCCACAGCGCGGGGAGGCAATTCACTGGATAAAAGGTAAAACAGGGTAGCTCCCAGGCTGTAGATATCGCTTCTAGCATCTGTGCTTACTCCGCTGTCTGCGTATTGCTCGGGTGGGGCGAACTCCACCGTCCCAACCGCTTTGATCAATGGCCCACTCATCTCAAGCTCTCGTTCGATTTGTTTCATCAATCCGAAATCAATCACCATGATCCGGCCATCCAGGGTTAAGATTAGATTTTCTGGTTTGATATCCCGATGGATAATGGGTTTTTCTTGTTCGTGCAAATAGGTAAGGGTGTCTAGAATTTGGATTGCCCAGCCCAAAACCCGGCTCTCCTCGATTAATTGTTTTTTTCTCTGGCTCTCCCGGTGGATTTTCAATAAGGTGGAGCCTTCAATATACTCCATGACCATAAAGGCGTTATTTTCACTGGAGAATTGGTCAAATATCTTAGGGATGTTAGGATGGTTTAGCGGTTTGAGTACTTCCATTTCATGCAACAAACGTTTGCGAATTTCAATCAGCTTTCCTTCACAGGCAGCCGGATCCAGGCAGGCTTCCTTTACAGCGACGATGCGGTGGTTGCCTGGGTCTTCGGCCAGGTAAACGGCTCCCATGCCGCCGCGAGCGATCTCCTTGATCAGGGTGTATTCAGATTGATTTCCTTTAAGGACAGTTCCAAGTGGCGTGAACATGGCTGATCTTTTCCTTCGTCTCGATTCTGGATGAGCTGGAGACTCTTACATCATGCGAAATTATATTCCATAAAGAAAATAACAGGATTTGCATACCTGAGGCGCTTCGGGAATTTCTTCGTTACTAATCTCCCCGCCAAGTAAAGAATCTAAAAAATCCTGGTTGTGGCGGCGGATGCGATCTGCGTAAGCCTGGCGGAAAGCGAGATAATCGGGATTATTCCAGATTTCGGAAAAGCTTTGTTGATTGATGTTTCCAAAGCGTTGACTTGGGACCTGGATGCGCTCACCGTTGAATATCCTGCTTTCCGTGTAGGATAGGGTAATGCAGGGAGAAACCGATCCATCCCAGCTAAAAAACAGGTTTTGGGTGGGATTTTGTTCGCAGGTGATTTGCTCACTGGGGTGAACCGAATAACGGCGGAATTTAATCCCCCAATGCAGAGCCCGTCGTTCAGCTTCATCTAAAACCTCTTGCAGTGGGGAAAAGGCCTGACCATTGTGTGTAAATAGCCGGCGCTGATCATCCCCATCCTTAAGGATCACATCCAGGTTTTTGGCGATCACATGTTCAACCCCGAGACGGTGGGCTAATTCGATGTATGCAGGTAATTGCGCATAATTTTCGACCTCACCGCTCATAATGACAAAAACCAACATCATTTTAGGTGTCTGGCTTTTGAGCGTACGTTTGATTTGGTTTAGAGCATCAATATTCGTAATCACCTTTTCGAAACTGGCGCCCCGCCGAATGGCTTCATACGTGTTGGCATTCGCAGCATCTACCGAAAATGAGATCCAATCTAAGCCCAGCCTGGTCAGTTCTTCAGCCAATGCTTTCGTTAGCAGCGATCCGTTGGTGCTGAAGCCGACTCGACAACCAGCAGCTTTGACCGTCTTGACCATATCTGAAATTTGCTGGTTGCATAATGGTTCGCCTCCGCCTGTTAAATCGACTTCTTGCGCCAGATGCAGGTTTTCCGCAATTTTCGAGAATGTCTCCCAGGACATGTGTCCGCCGGAGGCCGCCCGGTGTTCAATCCAGGGGCACATCACACAGCGAATATTGCACAGTAATGAAGGCTCAATTTGAAAGAGATGAAAGCTCCGAGATTTGTTGGAGCTGAAGGGCGGATCGAATTTTAGTGAGCATGGCAGCCTCGATCGACAGTCAGAAAGAATATCTTCCGTGAAGCCTTGAAATCGAGTACACTTAAACTCATGATTTGAAAACAAGTTGAGGAGTGCAGCATGGCTAAACATCCTGTCAAGAACAATCCGGCATCAAAAAACCTGGAAAACAAGCCTGCCTTATGGGTCAGCGTGCTCTTAACCCTGACATTAGTCCCCATGGTAATTGGCATCCTGATGATTGGAGCCTGGGCCTTGGATATCCTATTGTGGGAAGATGCACAGGCCCAGGTGATTGTTGGCATTCTCTTCATTTTGGTTAGCTTTGCGGCTTCAAATGCTCTGCAGAAAAAATGGCGGCTGGCAGCTGGCTGGTCTCTACTCGCCCTATCCGATATCATCATCTTGATCTGGTTGAATGTCACCGTTCAAATATTTGCCCTTGTGATTGGCGCTGCCGGTATTCTGATTATAATCTTCGAATTCATTTCACAGTGGAAGAAAAATAAAAAGAGCTGAACTTTCACGAAGATGTTCAGCTCTTTCTGGTTTTGGTTATGCTTCTCCAATCACCTGTGAGGCAAAATTATTTTTGCGTCTCAGATAAAACTTGGTCAGCTCTGCTACGGCGGGCGCAAGCAGCATGAATGGCAGCATGATCAGCCAATCGATCCATGCTAATGGTTGTGTGCCAAAGAAGGGCTGCAATACGGGGAGATAGATGACCAATAGCATCAAGATGGCTGAAAAACCGGTCGCATAGACCATCCACTTATTTGAAAAGATGCCAATCTTGAAAATCGAATTGTATTCTGAACGAGACGTGTAAGCTCGCAGAAGTTCAGAGCCAACCAGGGTGGTGAAGGCGATGGTTTGCGCCATGAGCAAATTTTCAGGGAAGCGGTTCAGCGCCAGGATAAATGAACCTAGAACTGCTATGGTATCGGCCAGAGAAACGGTGATAATCCCGGTAAGCATGTCGCGGTTGATGACCGGTTCTTTGGTGGGGCGTGGGGGACGATTCATGATGCCCGGCTCGCCTTTTTCCAGCCCAAGAGCTAATGCGGGGGCGCCATCCGTGACCAGGTTTAGCCATAACAACTGTATGGGTCTCAGAGGGATGGGTAAGCCGCCCAACATGGATAGGAAGATGATCAGGATTTCCCCAACATTACAGGCGATCAGGTAAAACACAAATTTTCGAATATTTGAATAGATAATGCGACCTTCTTCGATGGCTGATACGATGCTGGCATAGTTGTCATCCGTGAGGACCATATCCGCGGTTTCTTTGGTGACATCTGTGCCCGAAATCCCCATAGCGACGCCGATATTGGCGCGCTTGAGGGCGGGTGCATCATTGACGCCATCTCCGGTCATGGCGACGATATGACCGCGTGCTTTGAAGGCTTCAACGATCTTGACTTTGTGTTGGGGAGATACTCTGGCGTAAGCGTCAACGCTTTCCACAACTTCGGCCAGCTCTTGATCGCTCAACTTATCCAACTCTGCTCCGGTTAAAACCTTACCTCCTGGAGAAAGCATGCCAATCTCTTCGGCGATAGCCATGGCTGTATCCCGGTAATCGCCTGTCACCATTACACTTTTGAGACCAGCGCCTTGGGCAATTTTCACGGCTGGCTTGACCTCTGGACGGGCTGGATCAATCATTCCCATCAGGCCAACGAAGACCAGTGATTGCTCAATGCTGGCAGGTTTTTCTACATCAGGCATGCTATCTAAATTCCTGTATGCCAGGCCGAGGACGCGCAAGGCTTTTTGCGCCATCTGGCGATTAGCCTCCAGGATGGATTGCCGGATGTCGTCCGTTAATAATTGTATTTCTCCATCGATATGAATGGATTGGCAATAATCCAAAACGATATCCGGTGCACCTTTGATGAAGGCCAGGTATGCAGATTTCTCAAGACCCAAACGTGATTTCAGGTCGCTTTCATCGGGGAGCTGGTGGATGGTCACCATGCGTTTTCGGGCCGAATCAAATGGCACTTCATTGACGCGTGGGAAACGGGTTTCTAATTCATTTCGTTTTAAGCCGGTTTTGGCTGCAGCCACCACCAAGGCGCCTTCTGTGGGATCGCCAATCATGCGCCAGGTGGGCTCGCCTAGATCTTCTCCGCTGGCCTCTAAATCGGCATCATTGCATAAAACTGATCCAACCAGCAACAATGCTGTTGCAGGGTGATCCAGCGGCTTGAAGGGTGAACCACCGTTGCGGCTGAAGTCGCCTGTTGGCGCATATCCTTCGCCGCTTACCTGGAATGATTCTCCACCAGCCCAACCTTCGACCACGGTCATTTCATTTTGCGTCAGGGTTCCGGTTTTGTCAGAACAAATCACTGTCGCGCAGCCCAAGGTCTCGACGGCGGGTAGCTTGCGAATCAGGCTATGGCGTTTGACCATTCTCTGCATGCCAAGCGCCAGGCAGATCGTAACGACCGCTGGCAAGCCTTCTGGTACGGCAGCGATTGCCAGGCTGACAGCAGTCATAAACAATTCGACAATCTCTTCCTGATGCAGAACCAGGTAGGCCGCAAAACCCTCGGTCAAAACTGTTTCAGGATGGGTATCGCGGATAATGCCATATAGGAAGATCACCCCACAGATCGCCAGGGCGACAATTCCCAAAATTTTTCCAAGCTGATCTAACTTTTGTTGCAGGGGAGTAGCTTCTTCTTCATAGGATTGGATCATTTCAGCGATCATGCCGATTTGAGTGTGCATGCCTGTGGCTGTGACCATCCCAATTCCGCGCCCATAGCTGACCACTGTACTCATAAACGCTGAGTTCTTTCGGTCTCCAATAGGAATTTCACGGTCCAGCACAACCCGCGCATCTTTATTGACCGGCACCGATTCGCCAGTTAATGAAGCCTCCTCGATTTTCAGGTTGAAGGTTTCGACCAGGCGCATGTCGGCAGGCACATAATTTCCGGCTTCCAGGAAAACGATGTCGCCTGGCACAAGCTCCCTGGCTGGGATGGTAACATGCACACCATCGCGAAGCACGTTGGCATTTGGAGCAGCCATTTTTTTCAACGCAGCCAGGGCTTGTTCTGCTTTGGATTCTTGAACAACACCAAGCACTGCATTCAGAATGACGATTGCCATGATGGCCGTTGCGTCAATGACTTCACCCAGAAACAATGAAATGATCGCAGCGACGATCAGGATAATGATGAGGAAGTTATTGATCTGATCCCATAGCATTTTAAGGAAGCCTGGACGGGGACGTTCGATGAGCTCATTAGGACCGTATTGCTGAATCCGATCTTGAGCTTGTTGTGTGCTCAGACCTTTGTGCAGGTGGGTTTCATAATCGTTTTCAAGATCTTGGACTGAAATAGCATGTGGCGTTTCGGGGGAATTCATGTTTTCTCCTGATGAAGTTCGGATCTGCATTTAGAAACAACTTTGGACGTTTTGTCTGATTTGACTGAAGGATCTTCAATATCAATGGTCGGAAGGGTAAGATATGCTGGCTCTTACCCTTCCTTTCTTGTGATATTTTGAACAAGGATATTTTAGCAATAGAGCACTTGCGCAGAAAATAAGTCGGGCCTTAAGTAATCTAAGACTTTCCTTAGATTACTTAAGAGATTGTCTTATTTCCTTGGGTCGTGATGTTTTGTACAATAAGTATGCTAGTGATTGGGTCATCTCCGAGAGTTTTCTCGGTTAAGTGATTATTTTATTTTTGAAACATTTGTAAGTTGAAGGAGGTGCAAGAAAGAATCCCTCATTCAGAAGCGGTGATAGAAATTGCGATTTTCAGCAAGGCTTTAAAAAATTCAAAACCATTCAGCAATTCCGTAAGGAGAAAGTACCATGAAAATCAATGAGGATTGGCTAGCTACAATACTTGCTTTTGCGTTGTTGTTACTCGCAATGATAGGGATCATTTCCCCAACCTGGATGAAGTTTTAGTCTGGCAGAAAGCCTGAGGAGTTCAAAATGTCAACTGTAAAATCTAGTCAAAAAGCATCGAATCCCGGAACTGCCGGCTTGCTGGCCGGATTAGCGCTCGTTGTTGTGCTGGCATTTATAGCACGCTGGGCGAAAATTCAAGTCTATGGTTCATCCCTACCTTTTGGTATTCCTGGGAAAGTTTTGGAATATCCTCTCTGGGCTGCTCTGATCGGCCTGGTTTTCAACTGGATATTAAAAACGGTCAAGGCTTATGATTTCTTTAAGCCTGGTTTCCGCACCGAGCTATTCCTGAAAATTGGTCTGGTCCTGCTTGGCGCAGGCATTAGCTTCAAAGTAATCATGACCGCAGCAGCAGGCGCTATCATCCAAGGCGTCATCATGGTCACAGCGGTTTATTTCTTCAGCTGGTGGTTGGGCGGCAAGTTTGGGCTTCCCGACACCTTGCGAGCCGTGATGTCCACCGCTGTTTCCATCTGCGGTGTATCGGCTGCTATTGCATCCGCTGGTTCTGTGTTGGCAAAGAAAGAAGAAATCACCTATATTACCGCCCTGGTAATTATCACAGCTTTGCCCTTGATGGTGATTGCACCCTTGATCGCTGAAGCGATTAACCTGCCGGAACCTGTGGCAGGCGCCTGGTTCGGCGGCAACGTTGATACCACAGCAGCTGTGGTTGGCGCCGGTACGATCTATGGCGAGACAGCACAAAAAATCGCCAGTATTGTTAAGCAGACTCAGAATGCCTTGATTGGTGTGGTGGCATTCCTGTTAGCTTTATATTTCACCACCGTGGTCGAAGGTAAAAAGCAGAAACCAAGCGCCTCGATCATCTGGCAGCGCTTCCCCAAGTTTGTTTTGGGCTTCATTGTGACATCGTTGATCTTTACTTTTGGTTGGATTAGCGCTGACGCCAGTAAAGCCATTGCGGCAGTGAAAGATTGGTTCTTCTGCCTGGCATTCGTCTGCATGGGTTTGGAGCTTTCTGTATCGGAAATGAAGAAGATGGGTTGGGCTCCAGTCATTGTCTATCTGATTGTGACTGTATTCAATACCATCCTGGCTTTGATCGTTGCCTGGATTATTTTTGGTTGGCTGTTCCCGGCGAACCTGTAATAAACCTTTGATGAATCAGGCAGGGGAAGTGGTTTGACTATAAAAGCCGATCGCTTCCCCTGCTTCCACGATACTGAAAATACCAAGGAGGTACTATATGTCAGAATCGAAAACCCCCTTGCTTGACCAATTGGAAGATGGACCCTGGCCTAGCTTTGTCACTGAGATTAAGCGAGCTGCAGAGGACAAAGAGTCAGCAAAGGATTTGTTACACCAGCTTGAACAATCGTATGAAGACAAAATTGGGCATTGGAAGCATGGCGGCATTGTCGGTGTCAGAGGTTATGGCGGTGGTGTCATTGGTCGCTATACTGATCTGCCGGAAAAATTCCCGGCTGTAGCGGAATTCCACACCCTTAGGGTGAATATGCCATCCGGTTGGTTTTACAATACCGAAAAGCTTCGCCAGCTATGCGATGTTTGGGACAAGCACGGCAGTGGTTTAACCAATATGCATGGCGCTACCGGCGATATTATTTTGCTGGGAGCCCCCACGGATGCGTTGCAGCCTTGTTTCGATGATTTGGCTGAAATTGGTTTCGACTTAGGCGGCTCAGGTAGCGATATGCGCACACCTTCCTGTTGTGTTGGGACCTGGACGGTGTGAATACGCCTGTATCGATACCCTGGAATTACTCTATAACGTTACGATGGAATTCCAGAATGAATTGCACCGGCCGATGTTCCCGTATAAATCAAAAATCAAAATTTCAGGCTGCCCCAACGACTGTGTGGCAGCTATCCCGCGTTCAGATATCTCCGTGGTTGGCACCTGGCGTGACAATATCCAGATGGATGAAGAAGAAGTAGCCCACTATGCAGAGAACGGTATGGATATCCAGGAGGAAATTATCAACCTGTGTCCAACAAATTGCATGCGATGGAATGCTGAAGCTAAAAAGCTGACGATTGACAATGCTGAATGCAATCGGTGTATGCATTGCATCAATTTAATGCCTAAAGCCCTGCGAGTCGGCAAAGAAAAAGGCGCCACAATCCTGGTCGGTGGTAAAGCGCCAATTGTTCATGGCGCTATGCTATCCTGGGTGATTGTGCCTTTCATGAAGATGGAACCCCCCTTCACTGAATTCAAAGAACTGGTCGAAAAGATCTGGGAATGGTGGGATGAGAATGGAAAGATGCGAGAGCGATTAGGCGAGTTAATTAACCGCCTGGGAATGCGCGCATTCTTAAAAGCAATGGATTTGCCGCCATCAGCACAAATGATCCGGGCGCCCCGCGCTAACCCATACTACTTCTGGGATCCTGAGGAGGTGAAATAATGGCCACGAGAACAGATTTTGGCCCGCCATATTTCCGTGAAATGTTACCGCCGGTCATTGAGAAGAATTATGGCCAGTGGAAATATCACGAACGCGTCAAACCAGGTTTACTCAAACACGTAGCTGAATCTGGAGATGTACTCTATACGGTCCGAGTTGGATCATGCCGCCTGGTGAGCACCGATTGGATCCGAGATGTATGTGAAATTGCTGACAAGTATTGCGGAGGGCATCTGCGCTTTACCAGCCGGCACAACCTTGAGTTCCTGGTTTCTGACGAGAGCCTGGTCGAACCACTGCTTGCACATCTGAAGGACAAAGGCTTTCCTGTCGGTGGGACTGGACATGCCATCAGCAACCCGGTGCACACCCAGGGTTGGATCCACTGCCACACACCTGCAACGGATGCATCTGGGATTGTCAAAGCCGTTATGGACGATCTGTTCGAGTATTTTGAGGATATGAAATTACCGGCTTATTGCCGCATTTCTCTGGCTTGCTGTTTGAATATGTGCGGCGCTGTGCATTGCTCAGATATTGCTATCCTGGGAATTCATCGAAAACCGCCTCACATTGATCATGATATTGTGCGGGCAAAGTGCGAAATTCCCAATGTGATTGCAGCCTGCCCGACTGGAGCGATCCGTCCTGACCCCAAGAACAAGACCTTGATCGTTAACGAAGACAAGTGCATGTATTGCGGCAACTGCTATACCATGTGCCCGGGTATGCCGCTGGCTGACCCAGTGGGCGATGGCATCTCCATTTGGGTGGGTGGAAAGATCTCAAGCGCACGCACGCCACCAAAATTCTCTCGCCTGGCCATACCATTCTTACCCAATAACCCCCCACGTTGGCCAGAAGTCACCGATGCAGTTCGTAATATCGTCGAAACCTGGGCGAAGCATGCACACAAACACGAGCGAATGGGTGAGTGGATCGATCGAATTGGATGGGAACGTTTCTTTGACGTCACCGGAATCCCGTTCTCAGTTCAATTAATTGATGATTTCACCCTGGCGCCAGAGACTTTTCGCTCCACACCAACCTTCAAGTGGTAAAGGAGTGACATGATGTCTGAAGAGAATTACGAAGAACTCAAGCAACAGATTGTGGAGTTCTTCAAGAAAAAAAACAAGATGTTAACCAGCAGGGATGTTGCCAGCGGTTTGGAACTAGAAAACCGGATCGCGAAGAAAGTCTTGATTGAAATGGTCAATGAAGGCACCTTAGAGTTTACCTCTTTTGGCGGCGCAACATTTATCAAATTGCTGGAAGAATCCTAAAAAAATTTTTATCGGAGGTACTTATGCCAATATTGGATTTAGGTGACACACAGATTGATGTTGATGAAGATGGTTTCATCCAAGAACCGGATACCTGGAGTGAAGAACTGGCAGTGGCGATCGCCAAATTAGAAGAAGTGGATACGCTAACAGAAGATCATTGGAAAGTGGTCAACTACTTGCGTAATTACTATCAACAATTTGGGATTGCCCCCATGATCCGTAAGCTCTGCAAAGAGACTGGTTTCGACTTGAAGTACATTTATGAACTATTCCCAAGCGGACCAGCAAAAGGGGCCTGCAAAATAGCAGGATTGCCTAAACCGACCGGTTGTGTCTAGTCAAAGGCACGCTTAATCTTTTTGTTCTACTAAGAAGAGGAGCGGTGTTTCCTCTAGTTCGAAAGGGGTACGTAAGTACCGCTCAGCGCTATGATTCCCGCTCCTTTCTCTTGCAAATTTTTTTAGTGCAAATCTTTAGCGATTTTTGAGGTGCTATGGACGCTGCGAACCTTCTTTGGACCCTTACCTCACTTGTCATTATTGGGCTTGCTTATTTTGCTGCCTTTGTCTTTGTGTTTGGTTTATTCACCAAGCTTTATGGTTATTTTCGGACACCGATGCCCTGGCCAGAGGTGGTAACCCCTGCTCCGGAAACCGAAACAGGGGTTGTGGCGCGTATTATTGGAGATGTTCTTCTTTTCCCCAACCTGTTCAAAGCGGACAAATTCCTGTGGGCAGGAGCATGGATATTTCATTTTGCGCTTGCAGCGATCCTGTTCCGCCATCTGAGATACTTTACTTATCCTGTACCTGGACTGGTTTTATCTATGGAAACTGTGGCATTGTTGTTTGGATATATCTTTGGGATCGCGGCTATCTATCTATTTTGGCGCCGGATGGCTTTAAGACGAACTTTGTATATTTCCACCTTGCCCGACTTTTTTGCCTTGGGGCTACTTGGTCTGATTGCCGGCACAGGCATATTAATGAGTTATTGGGCGCATGCTTACCTGGTCGATGTCAAGGCATTTTTACTCGGTTTAATGACATTGCAGCCAGTTGCACCACCTAAACACCCTCTCTTTCTTGTGCATTTCTTGTTTGTAGTCGGATTGATGATTTATTTCCCGTTTAGCAAATTATTACATGCGGGCGGTGTGTTCCTCACTCCATCCCATACACAGCTCTATGAAATACAGAAAAAGGGGAAACGCTATGTAAACCCTTGGGATCCGAACCCGGGCGCAAAGACGGCTACTTCACCAAATTCCGAAGCTGCTAAAAAATAACTTATCGAAAAACGAAAATCCGAGGAACGAATGGCAAAGTTTGACGAGACTCCGATTATTAAAGACCCGGCAAAGAATGGAATTCTTTTGCCTCCAGAAATTCGTGAGCATGCAACCGAAAAGGTGCGCTGCTGGCCGAGTAAGGAAAAAGATACTTCTCAAATTGGCCTGGTGCACCAGCGAGTACCCGATTGGCAAGAAAAGGCTATCGCCAAATTTGGCGAATTACTTGAGAAAAACCAGGCGCTCAGGGTCTACATGGATATTTGTGTCCGTTGTGGCGCCTGTACCGATAAATGCCAGTTCTATCTGGGCACAGGCGATCCACAGAATTTCCCCGTTGCCCGAGCTGAGTTAATGCGTTCCGTATACCGGCGCTATTTTACACCTGGGGGAAAATTGTTTCCTGATCTAAATGGGGCTGCTGATTTTGATGAAGAGATGCTGGAAAAATGGTACACCTATTTTTACCAGTGTTCAGAATGTCGCCGTTGTTCAGTTTTCTGCCCTTACGGCATTGATACGGCAGAAATCACCATGGCTGCCAGGGAAATTATGGCGCATATTGGGGTATCGACCAAGTATGTCACTGAGGTTGTGGCAAAAGTTTACGAGACAGGCAACAATCTTGGCATCCCACCTTTAGCCTGGAAGGACAACTGTGAATTCTTGGAAGATGAGATGTTGGAAGAGACAGGTATGCCAATTCGTTTCCCAGTGGATATGGAAGGAGCAGATATTTTATTGGTGCCACCTTCTGCAGATAATTTTGCCAATACAGATACGATGATAGCTTACGGTAAGCTTTTTCACTACTTGGGTATTTCCTGGACGACAAGCACTTATTGTGATGAGGGTGGTAATTTTGGTCTTTTCCTGAATTACGACAACATGAAAAAGGTCAACCATCGCATTTTGGATGCTGCTCGAATGTTGAAGGTGAAAACAGTCATGTGGGGTGAATGTGGGCATGCATGGCGAGCAGGAATCTTTACCCCAACACTGAGCGGGTCCATGGATGATTTTGACCCGCCATATCCTTATCATATCAGCCAGTTTGTCGTCGAAATGATGCGAAAAGGTGCTTTCGATGGACGGATTGACAAAAGCGCCAATGATGACTTGTTGATCACTTATCATGACCCCTGTAACCCTGCCAGAGCAGGACAGTTGTTAGAGGAACCTCGGGAAATCATTCGTGCTTGCTGCAATCGTTTCGTGGAGATGCCTGCGGATACGATCCGAGAAAAAACCTATTGTTGTGGAGCAGGCGGTGGTTTATTGACCGATGAAGTTATGCCTATTCGTATGGCAGGCGGAAAACCACGCGCCTTGGCCGTAAAACATACTGGGGCAAATTACCTGGCTACAATTTGTGCCATCTGTAAAGCTCAGCTCCCTGAATCAATGCATTATTGGGATGTTCCGGTACAGGTAGGTGGTGTACTTCAGTTGCTGACCAATTCCCTGAAGTATTAGTGCAGCCTGACCTACTTATGAATGTTGGTTGATTCTGCAATCATACGGAGAACATGTATGCGAAAAGTTGTTTTGTTGATCTTAGTTTTGTTCCTGATGGTCATGACAGGGATTTATTATCCAAAGGTGGTTGAAAAACCTGTCAAAGATGGCAATGGTCCTTTAGCTGTTCAATTGGATCCACGTTTTTCTGCCCCTGAAACCCACAACCCGCTTTATTGGTGGCAAACGCACCATATGGATATTGTCAATCGGGGCGATTTGGAAAAAGCGGATTGCTTGTATTGTCACGATCCTGAGACGTCCTGTAATAATTGCCATCAATATGTTGGTGTTCAAGATATTGTTTTACCCTAAGTCTAAGGATTTTGGAAATTGATTATGAGCGAAAATGAAAAGATTACTCCCAAAAGATCTGTTTTTGAAACCAGGCGTGAATTTATTCAACTTGGATTGGCAGCAGTGGGTGTAGCCTGGGCGGGCACATATGTTCAATCAAAACTCTTTCCGGCCGAAAGCTCTGTGCAAGAAGCTCAGCCTGTGGAAATCCCTTTGTCAGAATTACCTGTCGGTGGCTATAAACAGATTGTGTACGGAGGCAATCCTACGATTGTCCTGAGAACCAATGAGAGCATCAAGGCTTTTTCTTTGATTTGTACTCATCTTGGTTGCATTGTGGAGTGGCAGGCAAATCAATTGGAATTCTATTGTCCTTGTCATGATGGACGTTTTGACCAGTTTGGAGAGGTCTTAGCTGGTCCGCCTCCCGTTCCTTTGGAACAATTTTCTACCCGTGTGGAAGCAGATAAAGTGATTGTTGGAGATGTTGTTTAAGGAGGTATGGATGAAGCGCTTCATTCCAGTTGTTTTTCTTGTGATCGGTTTATTTGTGATTTTTGTTTTAGCAAATTTATCAACCCACAACGCTCAAGCATTGCCTGAATATTCTGCACAAGTAGGAGAACCTTGTTCCAGTTGCCATATCAGTCCATCTGGGGGCGGACCCAGGGGGCCGCGTGGACAAGCCTGGGTTGGTAGTGAGAAACCCGGTTATGTTCCAAGCTTGTTGGAGTCCCTGGATATTCTAGGTGTCAATCTTGAAGTGGATCCCGATCAATTTATTGCTCCTTTGCCTCCGTTTGCCCCTGCCGATCCATTGATGATAGAAATCCCGGCTTCCGAGGATTTATTTCCTTTTTTGTTTGCTTACGAAGGTAATTGAGTAAGCGGTTTATTGAATAAGTACTTATCAGTTATTGATACTAGCAGAAATCATGGTGATGATGATTATGAATAATGCGAATGAAAAACTACCTTCATCTGTAAACCGAAGAGATTTTTTGAAATTAGGCGCCGCTGCAACGGTGGTTGGAGCAACAGCTCTTTCAATTGATAAACTGCTCGATCCGGTGCAAACCAGCCAACAGGCTATTGCATCTACGCCTTTGCCAGAAGAAATTGTAAAAACAACCTGTGCTTTATGTCCATCAGGTTGCGGTCTTGAAGTGCGTGTGGTGTATGGGAAAGCGGTCAAGGTAGAAGGTGATCCCTTGCATCCTTTGAACCAGGGCGTGTGCTGCCTGCGCGGGCAATCTTCACTCGAAATTCTGTACAGCCCAGAACGTATCCAGCGACCCAGAAGACAGAAAGGACAACGCGGCTCAGGAGAATGGGAAGAGATTTCTTGGGAAGAAGCGCTTACGTATCTGGCTGAACAATTGAAGGAGTTACGCTCAACTGGAAGGGCCCACACCCTCGCTGTTGTGCATGGAGAAACACGTGGTCAGATGCGAGGATTGTTGCAGCAATTTATGAAAGCATTTGGTTCGCCGAACTTAATTTCCAACTCCAGCCTGGCAGAGCAAGTAGTGCGCCAAACCATGTTCCTGACCCAAGGGATCAATGGCCTACCGGTATATGATATCAATAATGCCAATTATGTGATGACCTTCGGGGGGAATTTACTGGAATCGAGCAGAAATGTGATTGGGCACCTGGGTTCGGTGGCTTTTATGCGCCGCGGGCGACCACAACGTGGAAAATTGGTATCAGTGCACCCTCGTTTGTCATTGACTGGCTTGAAAGCCGATGAATGGATTCCTATTCGCCCTGCCACCTATGCAGCATTGGCAATGGGTATGGCGAATGTGATCATTAATAGTGATCTTTATGATAAGGATTTCGTGCGCGATTTCACCTTTGGTTTTGATGATTTTGAAGATCAAGACGGAAACGTGCACAAAGGATTTAAAAGCCTTGTGCTTGAGAAGTACACTCTTGAGCGCACGTCATTAATCACCGGTATTGCTACCGAGACAATCGCCCGTCTGGCAGGAGAATTTGCTACCAACCGTCCTGCAGTTGCTGTGCTGCCAAATGAATATGGAGAATTGAACAGTGGAAATAGTCTGTATACCGCCATGGCGATCCACTGCTTGAATGCCCTGGTTGGCTCAATCGATTGTGCGGGTGGGGTGTTGGTCCAACGCTTCCCACCGGCAGCAGATTGGCCTGAATTTGATTTGGAGCCTGGTATTATCGATAGTTTCAATAAACCCAGGTTGGACGGCGCAGGCAGCCAACGTTTCCCATTGGCTATATCCGCTTACCAGGAAATCCCTCATTCTATTCTCTCCGCATACCCTTATGCGTTGAATGCTCTTTTCTTGATCAACGCCAACCCAGTCTATGATTTCCCTGGCGATGGAAAAATGGTACAGGCCCTGATGAAAACGCCGTTGGTGGTTAGCTTTTCTTCTGTAATGGACGAAAGCGCGCTGCATTCAGATTTGATATTGCCTGCCAGCACTTTCCTGGAAGTCTGGGGGGATGATTATTTGGAAGGAACTGGTTATGCTGGTGTTTCCTTGCGTCGTCCGGTTGTTCAGCCAGTTTACGATACACGAAATCCTGCGGATGTGATCCTTGAATTGGCCCATCGAATCGGTGGAGCATGCGCCCAAGCCTTACCCTGGAACGATACCTACGAGTTGATCCAGGATCGTCTGGCGGCGATTGATATGGATTGGGATAAATTTGTTGCCAATGGTAACTGGTCAGAATTGATTTATTTTAATGCCCAACCGGGAAGTCCAGCCTGGGCTCAGGTTGTTGGCAGGGATCGACTGCATGCACCAAAGGATGGTCGCTTCGATTTCTTTTCGAGAGAATTATCCGCGATACTGGATCATCCCGGCGATCAGGATTGCTTGCCTCAATTTGTGTTACCTCCAGATCTGGCCGATGATGTGCAAGCATTCGATGAATATCCATTCTTGATGGTCACACAGCCTTTAATAACTCACAGTCAAAACTGGCATGGAATTATTCCTACCCTGCAAGAATGCTATGGCTTACAAACCTATATGAAGTGGGATAGCTGGGTTGAGATGAATCCGAAAGCTGCAGAAAGATTGAGCTTGCATCAAGGAGATTGGGTTTGGGTGGAATCTGAAAAAGGACGTGCAAAACTTGCTATCAGGTTGTATGAAGGTATCTGGCCTAATGTGGTTTTCATTCCTCCGGGGCAAGGTCATTTAACCCAGGTTAAATGGGGGCGGAATACACCAGAACAGATGGTGGTGGGGGTTAACGCAGGTCAATTGATGAGTTTTTCAAGCGAGTCATTATGTGGTCAGGCGGTATTTAACCCCACTCGCGTAAAAGTTTACAAAGCTTAACGGATGAAGGATTAGGAGGTAGACATGCCCCGATGGGGAATGGTAATTGATCTTGATAAATGTTTTGCCTGCCAAAGTTGTACCGCAGCTTGCAGGATGGAAAACAACACACCAATTGCCGGTAAGGAACAAGCCGGGATGGGGAGAGCCATCCTTTGGAATGAGGTCTTGCCCTTTATTGAAGGTGAATTTCCCAATATTGTGGCTACCATGATTCCTCGCCCCTGCCAGCATTGTGACGAACCTCCTTGTACGAAAGTTTGCCCTGTAAAGGCAACCTACAAGAATGAAGAGGGCATTGTGGTGGTGGACTATAACCGCTGCATTGGATGCCGGATGTGTACGGTAGCCTGCCCTTACGAAGTGCGCTATTTCAACTGGTACGCTCCCGAATGGCCCGAAGAGCTATTAGAGCATCTTAATCCTGATCCAGAAGTTATTCCCCGCCCAAAGGGTGTGGTCGAAAAATGTACTTTTTGTATACAGAGACTGCGAAAAGCGAGAGAAAAAGCCGAAGCAGAAGGGCGACCTTTTGATGCGACAGATTTCCAGCCCGCTTGTGTACAAACCTGCACGGGGCATGCACGCTATTTTGGCGATCTGGATGATCCGGATAGCCTGGTCTCAAAATTGGCTCATAGTCCACGCGCTTTCCGGCTTCTAGAAGAATTGGGTACTCAGCCAAAAGTCTATTATCTGAAGCAAGGATAACTGCTATGCATTTATTCAATAAAAACGAAAAAATAATCCTTGAACCGGTAAAAAAAATCACCCGCACCGATTGGCTCTTATGGGGCATTTCGGGCGGCTTGCTCCTCCTGGGGATCGGTGTTTGGGTGCGGCAATATATCCTTGGATTAGGTGTAACGGGGCTGAACCGTCCGGTCTACTGGGGAGTTTACCTGACCAACTTTGTGTTTTTTATTGGTCTGGCTCACTCTGGTACATTTATCTCTGCGATCCTTCGCGTTGCAGGCCAGGGCTGGCGCAAACCACTTACCCGGGCAGCAGAGGCAATCACACTATTTTCGCTTCCCTTTGGTGTTGCCGCGATTTTGATCGATATGGGGCGGCCAGAGCGTATTCTCAATCTAGTTTTTTATGGAAGATATGCATCCCCCTTACTATGGGATGTTTCCGCGGTTGGACTGTATTTACTTTCTAGTATAGTTTTCTTCTACCTGTCCTTGTTGCCAGATATCGCCATTTGCCGCGATCGCCTGACGGATATCCCAAGTTGGAAGCAAAAGATGTACCGCGTTCTGGCCTTGGGCTGGAAAGGAACAAAGCACCAATATCACCGGCTAGAGCGTGTTTTGGATGGGATGGCTATTTTTATGACGATGCTGGTGATTACTGTGCATACGGTCGTTTCCTGGGTGTTCGGGATGACTTTGCAACCCGGCTGGCACACAGCCTTATTAGGACCCTTCTTCCTTTTAGGCGCTATCCTCTCCGGAACGGCTGCAGTGGTTATTGTCTTATCCATTCTTCGGAAAGCTTACAAACTGGAAACCGTATTGCCCATTGGTTTGTTCAACTCATTGAGAAAATTATTAATCACCTTTACACTGGGCTGGCTGTATTTCATGATAGCTGAATACCTGACTGCCGGCTATGGAAACATGATCGAGGAAATGCGGGTTTTGGACGATAAATTTACCGGGACGTATGCATTGATGTTCTGGGGAATGAGCCTATTTGTTTTTGTCTTGCCATTACTGATTTTTATGTTCAAGGCTAAAAATAGTATCAAGTGGATGGTGATTGCAAGTATTTTGATCAATATTGGCATGTGGATCGAGAGATATATAGTCATTATTCCTACTCAGATTCACCCAAGACTGTTACATGAAATGGGACAGGGAATATACATTCCGACCTGGACGGAGATCCTCATTACGGTTGCTCTATTCTCTGGGATGTTTTTCCTTTATGCTACATTTACACGCCTCTTCCCAATTATTCCGATATGGGAAACAGCAGAAGAAATTCCGGAATTTGAAGAAGAAGACGCTCAACAGCCAGTTGCTACACAGGCTTGAGGAGATAACTTATGGATATTGGAGCATTGGTGCATGCATTTTTTGACCTGGCGGGTCCGGGTGGGGTATTGGCGGTAACCATCCTGGTGACTGCTTTGGTGATTTACTTTTCCCTCACCCGTTGGATTCTTGGAAAACCGGATAATGATTAAGCTTACTTTGTGCAACGCCAGAGATTGCCTTGTGAAGATAAGGGATAATCATATGAGATTAGCAAGCAAAATCTTGATTGGTTCATTATTCATCCTTTCACTTATTTTTATCTTGATCAGCTCGGACACGGCGGAGGCGGAAAGCCTGGCAAACTGTGATAAATGTTATCTTCAGCTGCAAGCAACGAACTATTGTCAGAGCTGCCATAGTGCTGGAGATGATCGGGTTATGCAGGCAACCACCTGGTCGGGTGGTATTGATCGTGCAGCCAGCTCTCTGTGTCCGGCTGTGAAAACGATTAGCGAAGAACTTTACTATACAGAGCGAATGTTATTAGCGATTGATCGCGGACAGGGGCAATTACCAGCTTCTTTAGACACAGGCAGCATGAATTCCAGGCTAACTTCCGCCGAGCAAACGTATAGTCGTTTATTAGATATGCCTGTCACCAGTTTGGATGCTTTTGTCTCAGAAGCCCAGGTATTGAGATTCCGCTTAGGAAAGATCTATTCTCAAATCAATCAGTTGCTTGATCAAGAGAAACTAACCAGAATCCTGATCTTTGCAGGTTTAGTTACTTTGATTTTGCTGGTTTCTCTGGCTTGGGGATGGATGAATGCTCATAAAGCTTCAATATCTGGTGGCTCGTCAAGAAGCCCATTCTCCTTACAACCAAAAATCTGGCTACTGCTATTTCTGGTATTTTTCCTATTTTCATTACCAATCTTTCGTGGAGCCTCGCAAGAAGTTACCGAAACAAGTCTAGAACAACAAGAACAGCAGGCGGTGCTGGATAGCGCCTTGCGATCATCCGACATATCTGACCGCGAATTAGCCAGAAGTTGGATGCTTGCCCAGGCGGCTGCTGCCCGATACACGTTGGCGCCTGAGGAGGCAGCTAGGGATTTGGATGCGATCCTAATGACTGCAGAGGATGCATACAGAAACTCATTTGTCATTTGGGGTGAGGCCAAATCGGCTCAGGAAGCAGCGATTGGTGAGTGGGCAAAAGAAGAGAAAGCTTTATTTATTACTAGCCAGTTAGATGCTATGCGATCTCGTGCCTGGGGTTTACAACTAATCGCTCAGGAATGGATTCCAATTGATCCCAAAAAATCTGCTGAGATTCTCGAAAGAGCATTCCAAGTAGCCCAGGACAGTGTTGGTGATTATTATGATCTGGATGCGCGCAGCATTGCGGTCACTTATGCCGGTCTGGATCTCAGTCGAAGTATCGAGATCATCAATACTGTAAATTCTCTTTATATCAAAGCCTGGGGTCTTCGAGAAATCGCTGCCATTACGGGTGATTCATCTATCTTAGACCTGGCTGTTAAAACAACAAAACAAATATCTGAACCGATATTTGGCGCACATGCTTTACGTGAATTAGGCATTCAGACCGGACAAAGTTCTTATTACGAAGAGGCCAAACAGATTTTGCTTGGTGTTGAAGATGATGATGTAGCTCTAGCTTTTGCGTGGGCAGATTTGATCGCCGCATCGAGGGATTCATCATTGCTTCAACAAATAGATGTTGCTTATCCTTCAGCAAGAGCCTTTGCATTGCTGGAGATCGCCCAATTTGATGCAGCCTGGACTGAGGCAGAAAAAATAAATGACCCTTATGAACGCGCCAGAGCGCAGGCAGAAATTGTTAGCCGGTGGGGTGATGCAGAATTTGCTCAGAAAATACAAATTCCTGTTTACCGGGATCTGGCAATGCGAAATGTCAGTATAAAACAGCGCGATGTGTCACTGGCAAAAAAGATCGAAAACGTCTATTATAAGGTGCAGGCGCTAACTGCCCTGGATGAAACTGCGAGTGCTGTAGAGCTGGCGCCAGAGTTGAATGATAAATACCCGCTGGTGCAGCTGGCTGAACACCTGGCGAGTCAAGATGTGCAAGTAGCGCTGCCACTGGTCGAATTGATGGACCGTGAAGCTGATAAAGCTCAGGCGCTTCGAGCGTTGGCAGTATCCCAGAGAGACCAGGGATTATTTGAAAGGGCATTGGCTATGGCGTTAGCAGCCAGGGTTCGAGGTGATAATTTGGCGCCTTCTTTCGCATCGCTGGCTTTAGGTTTCGATGCATTGAAATTTAACCCTGAGTTTGCAGAACAGGCATTTTCCCAGGCGTTTGATATTGCCTGGCGAATGATCATTAAATACGAATAGATTTTGGAGGTAAGAATGTACATCGTTACAATCGACGTCGATAAATGCAAGGCTTGTGGAGATTGTGTTGAAAACTGTGCTGTTGGAGCTTTGGCAATCGTTGAAGAAGATGGCATGAAATACGCCATGTATACTGGTGACCCGAATGATTGTTTGGGATGTCTCTCATGTGAAGAGAGCTGTGAAGAAGGCGCAGTTACCGTCACTGAATTTTAGAAGACTCGGATGAATTCTGACTGGACTCCAAACCCGGCTAGAATAGTGATCGCTGCTCCCCAAGGGCGAAGTGGAAAAACCACTATCGCTCTTGGGGTCTGCGCCGCATTAAGCCAGAAGAAAATGCGAGTCCAACCATTCAAGAAGGGTCCAGATTATATTGATCCATCCTGGTTAAGCGCAGCCGCTGGAAGGGCTTGCCGTTCACTAGACCCATTTTTTTTAGATACCGAAGAAGGCATCATCCAGGCCTATCTAAGAGGCTCTACTCAAACTGATATTTGCCTTATCGAGGGGAATCATGGATTATTTGACTCCTTGAATGAGGATGGCTGGGGAAGTACAGCTCATTTATCTAGAATTTTGCAGGCTCCGGTGATCCTTGTTGTGAATTCTGAGCGCATGTCTCGTAGCGTAGCGGCTATGGTTATGGGTTACCAATCCTTTGAGCCGCAAACCAGGATTGCAGGGATAATTCTCAATCGCGTGGCAAACCAACGGCATGAAAATAAATTAAGACAGGCGATTAACTCTCATTGCAAGATTTCCGTGTTGGGAGCAATTCCACGTTCAAGTGATGTAGCTATTCCCGATAGACATCTGGGTTTGGTTCCGAAGGCTGAGAATGACCAGTTGGTTTCTGCGATTGATGCATGCCGGCAGGCAGTTGAAAAGCATGTGGATCTCGATGCCCTTCTGGAGATTGCACGATCTGCTCCGCCTTTGTTTCCAAAAACGATCACACGCATGAGGTTGATCTCCGAAAAAGCGCAATTACCAAGCGTCAAAGTGGGCATCCTTCGCGACCGGGCATTTACTTTCTATTATCCAGAAAATCTTGAAGCTCTTGAGCGAGCAGGCGCCGAGCTGATCTTTATTGACGCTTTTCGTGACTTTTCATTACCAGATATCCAGGCTTTAGTCATTGGGGGGGGCTTTCCAGAATTGTTCCTGGATGAGCTAAGTTCGAATACAGAGCTGATGAGGCAGATTCATCAGGCGGTTGACCGCGGTTTACCAGTTTATGCCGAATGCGGCGGATTGATGTATCTTTCGAGAGAAATTACCTATCAAGGAAAATGCAGAAAATTTGCCGGTGTGCTTCCGATCGATATTGTATTGGAAGACCGACCGCAGGGGCATGGCTATGTAGTTGCTCATGTCACTCAAACTAATCCATTTTTTCCGGTAAATACCCTATTACGCGGGCATGAATTTCATCATTCACGGATTGCTAATTCGGATGAAATCTTGCCATTGGCATACCACCTTACGCGTGGCAGCGGCATCCATGAACACCATGATGCGGTTGTCTATAAAAATGTGTTAGCTTCTTATACGCATTTACATGCAGATGGTTCTCCCTTATGGGCGGATGCCGTTGTTCTTCGCGCCAGAAATTATGCCAGGGAACGAGCTTATGGTTGATATTCTGCTTCTTGGTATGAATCACCGGAATGCTCCGGTTGAATTGCGTGAGCGTCTCGCATTTTCAGCTGAACAATGTCGTAGAGCGATTAATGATCTTCGGGAGCCATCCGAAGGGAGAGAAATCGTGATTCTCTCTACCTGTAACCGAACTGAGCTATACATACATTCTCATGATCTATGTCAGGATGAGGGTGTAGTTAAAAATTATTTGGCTCATAAAAGTCAATTGCCGGTAGAAACGCTGGAAAAACTATTATTTCGGAAATCTGGTACCGACGCCGTTCTGCATTTGATGCAAGTTGCTTCCGGTCTGGATTCTCTGGTATTAGGTGAGAATGAAATTTTGGGTCAGGTAAAGAATGCCTTTGAAATTGCCCAGAATGAAAAGAGTTGTGGGGCGGTTCTTTCGTCCGCTTTTCGATATGCAATCCGGGCTGGCAAACGTGTGCGCACAGAGACTGAGATTGGTTATAATGGCCGATCGGTTTCGACCGTGGTGGTAGATCTTGCCAAGCAAATCTGCGGTCCTTTAGAAAACCACACGGCATTAATCATCGGAGCGGGAAAAATAAGCGCCTTAACGGGGAAAGCCCTGGTCAATGCGGGTTTAAATTGCGTTTTTGTGACCAATCGTACCTATGAAAAAGCCATGAATTTAGTAACACAATTGGGTGAAAAGCATGCAAGCGCAATTCATTTCGAAAATTTGGAAAATTGTCTGATAAAAGCTGATATAGTGATTTGCTCGACGGGCGCCCCTCATATCGTTCTGCATGCTGCACAAGTTGGAAGGATCATGTCCCAAAGACCAGATAAGCCCTTATTGGTTGTGGATCTTGCAATTCCGCGAGATGCTGATCCTTTGATTAGTGAGATTCCCAATACCTGCCTGAAGGATATTGACGATTTACAGGAACTGGCAGAAATAATGTACCCCCTTACGGCGCAAGCAGTTACTCAAGCAAGTTTGATTGTTGAAAATGAGTTAGGTGCCTTTGGAGATTGGTACCAGGCTCATTTGCACGCACCACTCATACGTGGCCTGAAAGCCAAAGCGGACACCATCTTGAAATCCGAACTAGAACATACATTAAGACGGTTAGGTGATCTAACCCCTGAACAGCAAAATGCTGTCACACTCATGGGTCAATCCATAGTCAACAAGTTACTCCACGATCCTATTGTCTGTTTACGGAAGCCCCCCGACAATGCTGAGGAACTGACTCCATATGAAATTGTACAAACTGTATTTGGTCTTCACTACGATGGAACGATAGCCTGGTGGCGTGAAAATTGGGTTGCAAATTAATTGGATGTTAGAAAAATTTAGGAAATTTATATTGAGGGAATATTTGTATGAATAGTGTTACCGTAACCGGATTTCTGGCTTTAATCGCGCTGGCGATATGTGTGGTGGGTATCGGCATTCGTCTAAGAGAGATAATCAACCGCCCATTCAAGAATGACTTATCGAGAGAAAGAGGCTCAGTTCGAAAGGGCATCCTTTACGCTTTTACTCTTGGAATGGCGCCCTGGGAAAAGGAAAGTACTCGGATTCATTGGATGGCCTATTTACGGGGAATATTCTTCCATGTTGGAATTTTTGCTGCTTTTGCTGTGTTGGCGGCAAGTCCCTGGTTGGAGAATCTCCCTTCCGCTCTCGTCTGGATATTTGTTGTCATCACGTCCATAGGAGCAATTTTTGGTTTTGCCGGTATCTTTATGCGTTGGATGGGTGAAAATGAGAGGGCTCTTAGTGTTCCAGATGATTATTTTTCGGTTTTTTTGGCAGCGCTTTTCACTGCTTTTGCCAGTGTTATTTTAATTTCTCCAGGTTTATTGCCAGCATTTTATCTGGTTGCTGCAATCCTTTTCATTTATATTCCAATCAGCAAGATTAGACATTGTGTTTATTTCTTCTATTCAAAGTTTTTCTTTGGTGCAAATTTTGGCCATCGTGGAGTTATCGGTCATTCTAAGAGCGAATAAATAAGGCGAGGTTAATAATGGTTGATCAAAGGTTTTCAGACGAAAGATTTCAATTGACAGATGAAAAAGCTGCTTTAGCGATAGATGTCCTAAAACAGCGCTTGAATCGGCAACTACAGGCCTCATTAGAGGTGTGCGTTCGTTGCGGAGTGTGTGCAGATTCATGCCATTACTATGTGGCAGATCCCCGACCTGAGCACGTGCCAGCCTACCGGGCTGAACAATTACGAAAAATCTATAAGGATCTATTTGACCCATTGGGAAAGATTGCGCCTAAATGGGTTGGGGCTGCTAAATTGGATCAGGAGATGGTTGAGAAATTGATCCAAACGGCATTTGGCAGTTGCACAATGTGTGGGCGATGTGTGATTAATTGCCCGATGGGGGTGGATACGCGGCAGATTGTGCGTACTGCGCGTGCGTTATTGACTGCTATCGATATGACCCCTGAAGGCTTAAAAGCCACGGTTGATATTCATCTTCAAGAAGGGAACAATATGGGAATTGACCAGGTTGATTACCTGGAAACATTAGAGTGGATGGAAGAAGAATTGCAGTCGGAAGTGAATGATCCATCGGTGAAAATACCAGTTAATAAACCTGGGGCACGCGTGGTTTACACGCTTAACCCACGAGAAGTAAAGTACTTTCCATTGCTAATCCAGGCTGCGGCAAAGATATTTAACGCTGCCGGTGAGGATTGGACAATGAGTACCACAGGTTGGGATGTAACCAATTACGCATTGTTTAATGGTAATGATCAAGCTGCTGCTGAAATAGCCGGGCGGCTTGAAAAAGCCACAAAAGAATTGGGTGCAGAAGTGCTTGTGATGGCGGAATGCGGTCATGGTTATCGTTCCCAAAGGTGGGAAGCCGAAAATTGGCTTGGGCATTCTTATCCTTTCAAAGTGATGAGTTTTGTTGAGTTGCAGGCTCAATATATTCGCGAAGGTCGGATTAAATTGGATCCTAATGTCAACACCAAAAGGGTCACATACCATGATCCATGTAACCAGGCGAGAAATGGCGGTATAGTCGATGAGCCGCGCTATATTCTACGGCACGCGGTTCAAGATTTTGTTGAGATGGAACCCCACGGAGTAGAGAATTTTTGCTGTGGAGGCGGAGGCGGTATGCTCTCCATGACGGAGTTTGCCAAAGAACGGATAAATGCCGGCAAGACAAAAGCAGACCAGATTCTTGCGACTGGTGCAGAGATCGTAGCGACTACCTGCCACAATTGTCTGGATCAATTGGATGAGATTAAACGACATTATAAATTGAAAGTGAAAATTCAGAATCTAAGCGAGCTGGTAGCTGCTGCGATTATCTGGCCGCATTAGGATAGCTCAAAAGGACAAGGTCAGGAATACTTTCTGTTCCTAAAAAAAATCCTTCAATGGATGCTCATACTTGCTCACCGAGTATGAGCATCTGTTTTATTAACCTTTGATAAAAGTCATGTTTTTGGATAAGATTATGCGCTACAATGAAAATCAATAGTTGGAATTCGATCGTGAATGATTAAAAGTGGAAGCAGAAAAGTAATGAACAGTGTGAAAGTAACAGAGTGGGTAGATATTGATGCTCCTCGCTCCGATTTATTTGAAATGATCCTAAATTTGGAGCGAAGATTCCAATTGAGCCCATTATATGGCACGACTCTTTTGGATCATGTCTCCGAAGATTATCCCTATCAAGGTAGCCGTTACCGTTTGCGATTAAAAGAGCCCGCAGATTATTGTTATGAATCTGTTGTAACAGATTTTTGCCCCGAAAGCAAATTCTCATACTCATTATGCATTCGTCGAAAAACAAAGGTATCCTGGTATTTCCAGGAAACTCCCAGGGGTACGCGTGTGATTTATGAAGAAGAATTTGATGCGGATGAAAAATCGGAAGATGATTTCATCACTTCTGTACGAAAAGCAGTCAAACAGTGGCTAAAGAACATCAAGCTTTATGCTGAATTGCACCGGACGAAATCTGGCCGATTGTTAAAGTGGATTATGGATCGATATTTTCTTCGATTACGCAGCGACCAAAGGAATATCATTCTGGTCGTTCTATTCATGCAGGCAGTAGGATTTATTTCATTTGTGATGGCAGCCATTGCGATGGGCATTGCTGGTTTTATTACTTAAGATTTAGCTAGATTATCAAAAAGACGCTCCCGAAATTTGAGAGCGTCTTTTTTGGTTCTACTCAAAAGAATGAAACTTCACAAGGCTGGGAAAATTATTTTGGCTCATGAACACAACGGAAACCGGTATCATCACTGCGGTGCATGGGAGCTGCCCAGCTACGGTAAGCACAGCGGCACTGCTCTTTGGATTCTCTCCAGGAACTTCCGCGAATGACTGATTTGTCCCAGGATGCCTCAAGAGAGTCGATGACAGAAGTCGTACCTGTTTCGTGCACAACCAAAGGTAATGAAGAATCGCGATCTATGTTATTAATGAAGGCTTCTCGTCCATCAGATGGATCGTATGGATAAGGACCGTATAAATTGGAAATCCAATGTTGTACATTGCCAGCCATATCAGCAATCTGGAATGGAGAATCGCCTTTCGGAGAGTATTTCCCGACCGGAGATGTACTGCCAAATTTTCCCTCTCGAGTATTGGTCAGGCTGGCATCCCAATCATTCCCCCATGGGAACATGCGTGCATCAGATCCCCTGGCTGCTTTTTCCCACTCTGGCTCGGTAGGGAGGCGGATGGGAAGCCCGGTTATTTCACTTGCCCAACGACAGAATGCCGTGGCGTCATGGTAAGAAACTCCTACAACAGGATGATTTGATTTACCTTCAGGAAATAATCCGTCCTGCCAAAAAAGCGGCTTCCGATGATGGGTGGCTTCAACAAAGACCAGGTATTGAGCATTGGTCACCGGATACTTCATGATGTAATAGTCAGATAATACCAGTGAGTGCAAAGGTTGTTCATCTTTTTGGGAGTTCCGGTCTTTGAATGGATCACTGCCTATTTTGACTATGCCTTCTGGGATAAGGATAAAGCCTAAATCAATGGATGTTGTCATTATGAGTCTCCTGTCTAGATTTATTGAATTTTTCTTTTTTTAGATTTCTTCAAGTCCATTTGTTTTGAATAGTGCAGGGTTATCCGTTAATTCTGGGTGACGTGAGACATAGTGGATTAATTCAAAACTGTTGTGAACATCTAGCTTGGTCATGATATTACTGCGGTGAACGGAAACGGTTTTGGGACTTATTCCTAACACCTGCGCTATTTCTTTGTTACTTTTTCCAGAGATGGTTAAGGTTAAGATTTGTTTTTCTCTGGTTGTTAAGTGCGGGGCTTCTTCCACGGTAGCATTTTTTTGTTGTCTGTAATCCGAGATAATTTTTTGGACTATTCCTGGTTCTAAATATCCGCTATCTTCATATACGTGCCGTATTGCGTTAACCACCTCTTTTCCGCCCGAACGTTTTAAAATGTAACCAGATGCACCGGCTTGTAATAACGGTTCGATATATTCTCGATTATCGTGTTGTGTCAAGACCAATATCTTAACTTCTGGATAGAGATCTTTAATTTGGTGTGTGGCTTCTATCCCGTTCATACCAGGCATGGCAATATCCATCAAAACAATGTCGGGATTAATGGCGCTAACCTGGGATAGGGCTTCCAGACCATTACTGGCTTCGCCAACGACCACCATGTCATCTTGCCTCTCAAGCAATGAGCGGATACCATCTCTTAAGATAGCATGGTCATCAACGATTAACACTCGTATTTCAGGCATGAGTCAGCTCCATCCCATTGATAGGAACGCGTATGAAGACCTTTGTACCTGCTCCAGGTGCTGCTTCAACATTCAGTTCGCCATTCAGCAATTCAAGTCTTTCTTCCATCCCAAGCAGTCCGAGCCCTCTCCCACTATCCGGAGAAATGGTCACAGTGTTTATCTCAAAACCGATTCCATCATCAATAATATCTACACAAATCTCGTTACTCTCTAAACGGATACTCAATTCAACATTACGGGCAGCTGAATGACGCGCAATATTTGTAATCGCTTCTTGCACGACTCTAAATAAGGCTGTTTCCAGTTCGGGAGACAATCTTTTAATCGGTGTTTCCTGTTTGATTGTAACACGTGCACCTTTGGATTCGAGATGTGTTTCGGCGAACCATCTCATGGCAGGGACCAGACCCAAATGATCCAGCATGGATGGGCGTAAATCAAAAATGATCTGGTGAACACCATCTAAGGTGTTTTGGATGATGTTTCTCATCGATTGTAGCTGGTCTTTTATTTCTTGAGCATTGGATAGCTCCAAACCCTCTTCAGCCGAGAAAATTAAAGCTGTTAACGCCTGGCTGATATCATCGTGTAATTCTCTGGCGATTCGCCGCCTTTCATCTTCCTGGGCATTTACTATCTTTTTATAGAGGACTGCTCGAATATGCTCTTTATGCTGCACCTCAGCATATAGGCGAGCGTTTTCAATTGCTACTGCAATTTGGCTACCTATCGCTGTAAGCAATTCTTCATCTTCTTTACCAAAGGAATGTTTTTCCCTTGTGGCGACGCACATACTTCCCAGGGTGCACCCTTTGGTGGTTAAGGGCACATGCATTAAGCTCTTTAAATGTTCTTGTATGAGAGAGTTGGCTCTCTTACCTCGATAACGGGAGATATCCGGTACGATAGCAACTTGCCCTCTTTCAATCACACCACCGCATGATCCATCTAACATGCCTAATTGTGCAGCTAATAGTGCGGCTTCTTTTGATAAACCCTGATGGGCCATAAGATTTAAATCGCCAAGGGATTCATTCAGTAAAAAGATCGCGCCAACATCAATCCCAGTTAACCTCAATATTTCTGATAAGGAGCGTTCAAGCATTTCGGTAAGATCTAAAGACTCGTTGACCGTAGTTGATATTTTATTGAGGATAGCCAGCTGTTGATTTTTCCGGACAAGATCTTCCTTGATTCTTTTTTCTTCCGTAACATCGCGAGTCAATTCTACAATGCGAGTGACCTTTCCATCTGCGTCAAACATGGGTGAAGCAACAATATCGAGATAACGATCCTGGTGTTTATGTCCATTCTTGCGGACCTGGGTTACACGTACAGATTCATTTCTTTCAAGAACCGATGGCAATGGGCACTCACTATTAGGATTTTGACAAGGATTTCCGCCATGGAAAATGTCAAAACAGCTTTGACCTAACATCTCATTTGGGGGCAATCCGTGATGACTGATGGCAGCTTTATTCATCTGTTGGACCGAAAAGTCTTCGACATTGATAACTACCAGCTCATCATCTAAGGCATTTATGATGGCGACCAAATCATCCCTGGTGGATTGTGCCTCCAATTGGGAGTTCTAATGCTTGTTGAGTCCGCTCCTGCACTCTTCGGTCAAGATCCTGGTTCCAGGCTTGAATTTCTTCGATGGATTGCTTAAGCTGGTAACGCATTTGATCGAAGCTGTTGACCAGGTCGCCAATTTCATCGCGTCTGCGTATGTGCCTGAGAGGCCAATCTTCCATATGTTGCTTGACAGGTGTGTCTAAATCACCTTGCGCAATCCTGCCGGCTGATTCTTGCAATGATTGAATGGGTGTGATCACACTTCTGGTCGTCAGCCAAACCAAAACCAATGCTCCGGCAATGGTCAGCGCCCCCATAAACAAAATCTCAAACATGAGAATCCGAACAGGCATAAAAGCTTCGGTTACATCCTGACGGATGACGACGCCCCAGGGAGCTTGTTGGAGTGGCGCAAAAGCAACAACCTGATCAACAAACTGAAGATCAGGATCAAATGTACATCCCAAACAGGTCTCTACACCGGTTTCATCGGATTCAAAAAGGCGGTGCAGAATCGCGTCCTTGGTTTCTTTTTGCATAATACGTTGGGGCTGCGAGCTGTGGATGATAAAACCGCTTTGATCAAGGATATCGAGCGTGCCCGTTTCTCCCAGGTTAAAATCTACTTTCGAAGGAAAGATTCTTGTATTGCTTAATTCCAGGATTGCAACTAGTGCTCCCCCGACAGATCCATTTTCTGTAAACACAGGAGCCGCAACAACAATGGATGGATGCTCTTCAGAGAGAAGAGAAATATTCGCACCCTGGTTTCCTGCCAATGCATTCTGCACAGCCAAAATGTCTGTCCAACCTACTTCGGGATGTGAATTCTCTTCGGAGAAAAATTCATCTACTCCATCTTTGTTGACCAGATGAACACCCTGGTCAAAAACAATCACACTGTTAAAAAAGTTTTGAATTTCAGCTTGGTTGATAGCTGGATCGTCAAGTAAAGGAAATTGTGCGAGCCTGGTAAGCGAAGATGATAAGTTGAAAAGGGATGTATCCAAGAGCTTTGCGGTCAGTTGTGCGAATTTCATACGCTCGTTCAAGGCCTGTTGGGTCGTTTGCCTGGCACTGCTTATTCCCAACAAAGCAAAGATACCGATTAAGCTGATCACACCGATGATTACCAGGGCACTCATCTTCCCCAAAAGCCCCAGATTCAACCAACGTTGTTCAATAAGTCGCCCCAACCATGTTTTCAGGCGGGCCTTCCAATGATCAAGAACTGTTTCATTTTCAGTATTCGCCATGGTTATTAAACTCCATTACCCGTAACCATCAGGCTGATCGATCAGATACTTGTTTTCTTTGCCCAGGCAGTGATGGCTGAGATCATTGTATCCGGGCTCGGATCTTTGGTGAGTATATCTACTTTTAAGCCCAATTTTTGGGCTGTGTAAGCTGTGATTGGATCTGAGCATGCTATAACAGTGTGCGCAAGAGAACTTTTGATGATATTAAGGTTGGTATTGGTATCGAAAAAGGAATCTACAAAACCCGAGACGGAAGCAGGGGTGAAAAAGGTCAGAAAGTTGAGAGTACCATTTTTTACGGAATTGATTGTAGAGACTGATAAGGGCAGGGGTTCAAATTCCGCAATTTGAATTTCATCGACCCTTGCTTGGATTTCCCGGAGCATACTGGATAACTCAGGTGAAATTAGCGCCGAGTGGATAAAGAGAACATGTTCGTTTGTCAAGACCGCCAATTGCTCTGCCTGAATATCGTCACCTGTCTCAAGAACCTGCAAGTCCGGGATGATCATGTATCCTTTGAGACAGTCTGCTGAAGGAGGGCCGATGGTTCCAAATTTTAATTCTGATAAACTGCGTAGATCCTTGTTCAGTTCTTTGAACTGTTTAAAAAAGATGTCGATTGCCTCTACGCAGGAAAACAGTATCCAGGTGTAAGGTTTTTCCGGAGAGTTGGAACTTGTGATGCTTTGGATAACACGCCAAAGAGCATCTGAATCTGAAGCAGGTTTTATCCGAAAGGTGGGGATTTGAACCGGCATAGCGCCTAACAAGGATAATTTCCGGCTAAACTCAGTTATCGTATCTCCCTGAGGTAAATGAGCTGATTGATGATTGTTTCTTGAGGAAGTCAGGGATGGTGCACCTGTTTGTGTGATCCCAATATTTATTCCCATGAGGGGGCAGGTAACCGGTTTGTCGTACCAGCGGAGTGAATCCCTTAACTTGACCACCTCACCGACAATAATTATGGTTGGTGGTTGGATGTGTTTGGCTTTGTCCACGATATCTTCCAGGGTACCTGTGATAGTCCGTTGACCTGTACAGGTACCTTGTTCAATCAATGCAACAGGCGTCTCAGGGCTAAGTCCACCAGCCAGGAGATGCTGTGTAATCTCCGGCAGGTTATGAACCCCCATTAGAAAGACCAGTGTGCCCCCAGAACCTGCTAGACAGGACCATTTTTCGGGGAGGTTATCTTCTTTGGCGCTGTGGCCAGTGATAAATGAGACGCTTTGCGAAACGCCTCGATGTGTAACTGGGATGCCTGCATAGGCAGGGGCTGCAATTGCACTTGTGATTCCTGGGACGATTTCGAAGGCGATGCCAGCTTTGGATAGCTCAATTGCTTCTTCACCGCCTCGGCCAAATACATAAGGATCACCGCCCTTTAATCTCACCACTTTTTTCCCTTCTAAAGCTTTTTTTACAAGCAGGGCATTGATCTCGCTTTGTGGCATCGGATGATGGTCTGGTTGTTTGCCTGCGTCAATCCATTCTGCTTGCGGCGCGTACTGTAGTAATACTGGATTCACTAATCGATCGAAGATCACAACCTCAGCATTTTGCAGGCATTCTAACCCTCTAATAGTAAGCAGCCCTGGATCTCCCGGGCCAGCTCCAACTAGATGGACTTTGATCTGTGTTCGATCGACCATATTCTTTATTCCTCCAGTGCCGGGGGGATGGGAGTGAGTTTGCTACGTGCATATTGTAGTGCAAAATCTTTGCCATATAAACGGATGATATCCAGGATGGGTGAGTCAACCAATTTCAAAGCAGCTTGAAGCCTGGGTTCACCTGGTTCGGTGTTGCAAATTAATTCGGGTCGTAGCTCAGCGAGGATTTCGGCAAATTCCTGGTATTCAGGAGTGATAAGCGCTTCCATCATTTCTCTTAACCGCCGAGCAAGCGCTGGACTGCAACCGCCAGTAGAGATCGATATCTGAATTTCTCCGCGTTTAACTACAGCGGGAAGAATAAAATTGCTATGTAAAGGATCATCTACTACATTAACAAGGCACTTTTCTAAAGCCGCCTCTTCCCAAATTTCTCGATTAACGGTGGAATCATTTGTCGCTGCAATAACGAGAAAAGCATTCTGCAGATCGCCTTTGATAAATTTCCGTTGAATCCATGTCAGAGAATCTGAATTTATTAAGCGTTGTAACGCTGGGTCTAGGTCGGGGCTAATGACAGTTACTGATGCACCAGCTTCAATTAACCCCAATGTTTTTCTAAGCGCAATCTTGCCGCCCCCTACCACAACACTTCTTTTTTTATCTAGATCAATTAAGCAAATTGGGTAGGTTTTCATAACATAGATTATTAACATATCTGCATTAAGCAGTCAATTGACATATGTCATCCATGTTCAGGTTAAAGTCACAATCGAGTATCGATTGGGCATTATCAGCCAGAATCTAGATGGCGACAACTATCCGGACATCCGAACCTGCGAGCGATGCAAAGAAAAGACGTCAAAACTTTTCCGTTGTTATGATTTGATGAAAGATCAATATGTTATAATCCCTCAGTTAAAACTTCGAGGGATGGATATGAACGCCATTACCAATGACACATTATTATTACCTCTTCTTTTTATTTTCCTGGGGGCTGTGGTTGCAGGTTTATTCCCTCTCTTTAAACCTGCAAAATACCTGAGTACTGGTCAACAGAATATCATCTTGGCTCTGGCGCCTACCGCAGCCTTAGTCTTTTTTATTGCGCTAATTCCAGATTTTGTGGATGGGATAGTTTTTGTTTACAAGTATAACTGGCTTCCATCTATGGGATTAGGCTTTAGTTTTTATGTAGATGGGCTAAGTGCTGTTTTCGCGTTGCTGATTACGTTCATCGGCGCTTGGGTTGTGATATACACCGGGCAATATTTCAAAGGCGAGTCGGGTGTCTGGCGTTTTAATCTATATTTATTCTTGTTTATGGCAGCCATGCTCGGTTTGGTGATGGCTGGAGATGTTATTACGCTTTTCATTTTTTGGGAATTGACCAGTATTACTTCATACTTGTTGATTGCTTATAAAGCAAAGGATCCTGAAGCGCAGCGGAGCGGTTTTCGGGCTCTATTTATTACAGGTGGAGGGGGTATCGCTTTGCTGGCTGGTCTTGTGTTTACCAGCATTGTCGTTGGGGGAGCTGATTTTGCCACCATTTTGAATAGCGGTGATATCCTGCGAAGCCATCCATATTATTGGGTGATGCTCGGTTTAATTGCTTTTGGTGCATTTACAAAGAGTGCTCAATTTCCCGCACATATCTGGCTTCCTGGGGCGATGAGCGCTCCAACGCCTGCCAGTGCATATTTGCATTCAGCTACCATGGTTAAAGCTGGCATCTATCTTTTGGCGCGAATGAACCCCGCCTTTGGATATACTGAAGGATGGTTCTGGTTATTGTCATTGGTGGGTCTCACGACTATGTTGGTCGGTGCTTACTTAGGACTCAAACAGAATGATTTAAAAGGTGTTTTAGCCTATTCAACGGTGAGCCAGCTAGGCGTTCTGGTTATGTTGATTGGACAGGATGTGCCGGACGCATTTAAAGCTTTAACCATTGGTCTTCTGGCTCATGCATTGTATAAAAGCGCATTATTCTTGATCGTTGGCATCATTGATCATGAAACGGGAACACGTGACCTCAGGAGATTGGGTGGTTTGAGGCACACAATGCCATATACTTTCGTGGTGGCATCCATCGCAGCATTGTCCATGGCGGGTTTGCCGCCTTTATTTGGTTTTTTGGCAAAAGAAACATTGCTGGCAACCGCAGTCCATCCCACTTTGCCTCAGTTTTTTGCTTCAATTTTTCCAATGGCTACTGTGGTTGCAGGCGCTTTAATGCTTGCCCAGGCAGGAATGATGATCGTGGATACTTTTCTCGGAAAGCCACGTGATGAAAAGATTCACGCGCACGAAGCTCCCTGGTTAATGATCTTAGCACCTTTAGCACCGACCATTCTTTCTCTAGTTGTCGGCTTGCTACCTGAAACACAAACTGAAGCTGCTTTCTTGGCTAGTGCAGCCGGTGCTGCTTATGGCGATAAAGTCAAAGTTTCTTTGAAGATTTGGCATGGTTTAAACGTTCCTTTAGCATTGTCTTTTGTGGCGATCAGTATCGGTAGTGTCCTTTTTTGGGGGCGAGGATATGTGAGAAAATTGCAAGCCAGGTTAGATCCCCCTTGGAATTTTGAGCAATTTTATGTTTGGGTGCTTGACAGGATTGATAAGCTTGCCTGGTTTGCCACACGTCTCCAACTTGGACGCTTAAGGACATACCTTTTTATTATCCTGGCCAGCCTGGTGAGCATGGTCGTTTTTGTTGGCGGCAATGCTTTGGTACCCAATTTCTCCGATTTATCTGTTCCGGATTTTGATCTTTCAGGAGGAGTTGCCTTTTTACGATTGATTGCCTTGATTACGGTTGTTGGTGCGGCTCTTGCCAGCATCTGGTTGAAAAGAGATTTTGCTGCTATCCTGGCAATGGGCGCCTCTGGGTTGGGCATTGCTCTGATGTTTGTCCTGGAACCAGCTCCGGATGTTGCCCTTGTTCAGGTCGTTGTAGATATTTTGTCGGTGGTCATCCTGGTGTTGGCGTTGGGCCGCCTTCCAGTAGCACAAAGGCGGATGGCCCAAGAAATTACAGACGAACGAACTCAGAACCTTAAAGGTGTTTTACGGGATGCCCTTTTGGCTGGTTCTATTGGTGTGATGGTAATGGCTCTAAGCATGATAGCACTAACCTCCCGCCCTCGGGAAAGTGCAGCGACCACTTTCTATGAAGCCAATTCTAAAGAACTGGTTGGAGCAAAAGATATTGTTGGTGCTATTGTTGTGGATTTCCGCGCAATGGACACTCTGATTGAAATCACAGTTTTCAGCATCGCTGGCTTAGGAGTTTATTCTCTCTTGCGATTTGCAGCGCGTAAACACGGTGATTTGCGAGGAGCAGTTTCATCGATGGGAATTCTAACAACCAGCCCGTTAATAGCAACTGGTAAATTGCAACCTGTATCTTCCTTCATTCGAATACCTGCTTACCTGACCTTGCCGTTTTCTTTAATTCTTGCCATTACCCATTTGATGTATGGACATGATCAGCCTGGTGATGGGTTTACAGCTGGTGTGATCGTTAGCCTGGCTGTGGGCTTATGGTATGTTGTTTTTGGTTATGAAGATACACGAAAAAGATTAACCTGGATCAAACCATCCGTCTTGATTGGGGTTGGTATCCTACTGGCAATTCTTAACGGATCAGTTGCTGCATTGATGCAAGGCAGTTTCCTGGCAAATGTGGATTACGGCAAGCTGATGAATCTGGCTTTGCCGCGTGGCTTTCATTTAAGTTCATCATTCATATTTGAATTATCCATATTCTTAAGTGTTTTTGGGAGTGCAGCGAGAATCTTGGATACCCTTGGCCGACCAGATCACCTGGATCTGGAAAGTGAACAGGATATCCATATCTATGAAGACACTCATGATCATATGGTCGAAAAGGAGGAAATAAATTAATGCAATTATTGATATCGATAGCGATTGGTCTATTATTTGCGGTAGGTATATTCCAGTTATTAAGGCGCAATGTAATCCGTTCTGTGATCGGAATGGTCATTCTTATGAATGCTGTGAATTTATTTTTGTTGAGCGCAGGTGTATCGAGTGGTATTGCGCCTGCGTATGTTACAGAAACGGCAATTAGAAGTGATGCATTGCCCCAGGCGTTAATTCTTACTGCGATTGTAATTTCCATGGGTGGCACGGCTTTCGTGCTTTCGATGTTGTATATTCTTTCAGCTCGTTATAAATCGAGCGACATGGATGATGTAAACCATTTGAAATACTAGCGTGAATCTTTCCAGGAGTATCACTGGTGAATTTTCTGAATACTCATCTGATTTTGTTTCCGGTTTTATTGCCTCTGATTGGGGCATTAATCGCGATTGTAGTGCGAAAAAACTATCGCCTTCAACAATTATGGAGTCTCGCCATTCTCAGCTTGTCTTTTCTTGCCAGCCTTTGGTTAGTTTTGCTTGTTCACAATCAAAACTCACCCATCGCATACCAATTGGGTGGATGGAATGCACCCATGGGGATTGTTTTTGTTGCTGATCTGCTCTCTGTATTATTTGTATTTATGGTCCAATTGGTCATGTTGGCAGGGTTGGTATATGCTCTTGGCAGTAAAGATGATGTGACTTGTTATCCTATGTTCTACCCCCTTTTCTTAACCATGGCAACAAGCCTGAGTGGAGCTTTTCTTACAGGCGATCTGTTTAATCTATTTGTTTTTGCCGAATTGTTGGTTATATCAGGCACGGTTCTGACGGCGCTTTCAGATGATCGCTATGGGGTGGAGGCAGCTTATAAATATTTTTATATCAGCTTGCTTGCATCAG
Organism: uncultured Chloroflexia bacterium; assembly: GCA_963842455.1. GTDB lineage: Bacteria > Chloroflexota > Anaerolineae > Anaerolineales > UBA4823 > CAWJHE01. Next base: position 79,646 of record CAWJHE010000011.1, on the reverse strand, counting down.
TCTTCTTGCTGTTAGCGATTGGCAGTCTCTACATTTCTTACGGAACCCTGAATATGGCAGACCTTTCGCGAAGGGTAGCGATGGAAGGCGAACAATTGCTGCTGTTACCAGCTATTGCTATGCTCATGGCATCTTTTATGATTAAGAGCGCGGTTTTTCCCTTTCATTTCTGGCAACCAGATTTTCATACTGCCTCACCTACACCTGTAAGCGCCATGCTTTCTTCTATAGTAGTTAAGCTAGGTGTCTATGGTTTTTTGAGGATGACAACGCTTCTTTTTACGGAACAAGCTGGAATGATTCGTACGATTTTGCTCATAGCAGGGGTAATTGGAATATTGTATGGCGGTCTGTCAGCGATAGGCACATACAACGTAAAAAGAATGCTGGCTTATTCCACGTTAGCTCAGATCGGTTTTATCCTGGTAGGCATAGGGTGGGGCACGAAGTTAACGATCGCGGCTGCAATCGTATTTTCTTTCAATCACAGCTTGATAAAAGCAGCGATGCTCATGATTGCAGGCTATGTCGCCAGCCACGCTTCGGTCAAATCGGCTGCGTTTGATATCGTTACAGGGGTGGGTAGAAAGTTGCCAATTGCCGGAATCTTATTCTTTTTGGGTGCTATGGCTTTATCCGGTATGCCGCCAACGAACGGATTTCTGGGAAAATTGATGTTGTTTCAGGGTGGCTTAGCAGCCGAAAAATATTGGAGCATGGCTATCATTGGTTTTTCCAGTATTTTTACTCTGATCTACACCTTTCGCGCCTTTCAGCGAATCTGGTGGCAGGAGCCTGGAGAAGGTATTTATACCAAGCCCAGTGGTGACCGGTTATATGCCCCAGCTGTTTTGATTGGTATCGGTTTGATACTTGGAATCTGGGCAGATCCCTTGGTTAGCCTGGCTATTCAGGCCAGTGTATGGTTGTCCAATCCATCCAGTTATTGGGCTTTTGTGTTGGGAGGATGATGATGGGTGTTCGCGGATTATTTGTAATATTGGTCTTTTTTTATTTGGGGTTAACTTCTAACTTTGAGCCATTAAACGTAGTAACGAGTGTAATCATTGCTATGATCATTATCGCTTTGTTAAAACCGGAGTGGAAAGCGATCAATATCCAAAAAATTCCTCAAATGACTTTTTCACTCATTCGTTATATTGTATGGTTAATCTGGGATCTGATTACCAGCGGCATTCAGGTCGCCAAGTTGCTTGTAGACCCTCGCTTACCTATTCAGCCTGGCCTGGTTTCAATTCCTTCTAGAGCAAAAACTGACCTGGGAGAAGCCTTAAGCGCTCATGCCATTTCGCTTACCCCAGGGGAACTGGTGGTTGAGATTGGAGAAGACGGCACTTTGTATACACATTGTCTTGACGTCTCCCACGCTGCCGAATATTTGGAAGATGCGCAGAAAATGAGAAAAGAATTATTGGATAAAATCTTCCAGTAATTCTTGAGTTGGTTCTTTATCGAGAGGTTAGTTCTATGTCAGATATCTTGATGATTGTCTTATATTCATCATTGATGATTCATGTAGTTTTGTTGTGTATTGCAGCCTGGAAGGTTTGGATGGGGGAGAATATCATTGACCGTCTGGTAGGCTTAGATCTGGTGGGCACGGTAAATCTGGCTATTTTTGTGTTGCTTGCGATGATTTTTGAGAGGACTCTTTATGTTGATGTTGCCTTGGCTCTTGCAGCTTTAGGATTTGTCTCAACACTGGCACTGGCAGGATACGCTGCCGATGAGAAGATGTTCTAGTTTCTTGTGAGGAAAGTATGGAATTCGTTCAGGACTTAGTTGCCATAACTACTGTTGTTGTTGGAACGCTGTTTTCAATATTGGGTTTAGTCGGGTTGATTAGATTACCCGATGTTTACACTCGTTTGCATGCTACTGGAAAGGTCGGTATTTTCGGAGTAGTTTTATTGTTAGTAGCAGCTGGCACTCAAATTCCAGTAGGTCTGGGAAAAGTACTGATCCTAATTATCTCGCTGATGATCTCTGGTCCAGTAGCAGCTCATGCGATCAGTTCCGCAGCATTTCGAATTGGGATACCGATGGTAGAAAAAAGAGAACCATAGAATCATTATGATTGGAACAGTTAGTTCTGAAAAAATAAGACGCTCAGGGTCATTTCTCCCGAGCGTCTTTTTTGTTAGCAGACCATTATTCAACTCTGAGGGATAGTTTTATGTAAGTTCTCAAGAATAATGTCTCGAGGTTCTAGAGAATTTCTTTGAGTGCAGCTAAAAGCAAGAGTACGTTTTCTGGTCTGGACGAGAAACCCATCAAGCCAACCCGCCAAACTTTACCTTTCAATTCACCCAGACCACCACCAATCTCAATATTGTAATCATTGAGCAAGCGGGATCGAACCGTAGCTTCGTTGACCCCTTCAGGGACGCGAACAGTTGTCAGGCTGGGTAGGCGGTATTCGAATGGAACATGGAGCTTCAGTCCCATTGCTTCCAATCCACTCCAAAATAACTCGGCATTTTTTTGGTGGCGAGCCCAACGGGCATCCAGACCTTCTTCAGCGACGATGCGTAGAGCTTCATACAGAGCGTAGTTCATGGTGATTGGCGCTGTATGGTGGTAGGTGCGCTCAGAGCCCCAATAGCTGCGCACCATATTGACATCTAAATACCAGTTCGCAACCTTGCCTTTGCGTTGATCCATGGCTGCCTCAGCGCGGGGGCTAAAGGTGATCGGTGCAATTCCAGGAGGGCAACTCAAACACTTCTGCGATCCGCTGTAACACACATCAATATCGTTTTCATCAACTTTAACGGGAACTCCTCCAAGTGATGTAACCGTATCTACAACCATGAGAGCATTAGCTTGGTGGACAACCGATGAAATTTCCTTAATCGGCTGACAAGCGCCAGTGGACGTTTCAGCATGGACAATCCCAACAATCTTGGCTGGAAATTTTTCCAGGGCAAGTTTTACATCTTGAGGTGTAAAAACCTCTCCCCAAGGACGTTTGATGGTTTCTACTTCTGCTCCATAGCGTTGGGCCATATCCGCCAGTCGAGTACCGAAATAGCCATTGATGCAGATAAGTACCTTATCGCCAGGCTCGATCAGATTTGCCATGGATGCTTCCATCGCTGCTGAACCAGTTCCTGATATGGGAATGGTCAAGCGGTTGTTTGTCTGGAACACATAGCGCAGCATTTCTTGGGTGTGGTCCATAATTTCCAGGAATTTTGGATCCAGATGGCCTAACAAAGGAGTTGCCATTACTTGCAGCACGCGTGGGTCAACCAGGCTTGGGCCTGGTCCCAGAAGCAGGCGAGGGGGGACATTCAAATGATCGTAGTATTGAGGTTGGGTTGGAAATTTGTTCATTGTTGCTCCTGAAGATTGCATAGTAATAGCTTTATATAACCACATAGAGAATATGGAGTCAAGTCTGGAATAATCATGAAATGATAAAGATTTTCCCAGAGAAAACGCTTAAAGAAATGATTATATCAGGCTGTGCCAATCACATGATCATGTTCAACTTCGGGTGTGTAAGCTGTGCGCAATTTAACGGGTTCTGCTGGGGTTTTACGCAAACGCAAATTCAACATTTCCACGAAAACTGAAAAGCCCATGGCAAAATAAATGTAACCTTTGGGGATATGTTGGTGTAAACCCTCAACAATCAGTGTGAAGCCAATTAAAAGTAAAAATGAAAGAGCTAATATTTTTATAGTTGGATGGTGCTCAACAAATGTACTTAAAGGACCAGAAGCCCAAACCATGACTCCAGCAGCAATCACAACGGCAGCGATCATGATAGTCAGATGATCGACCATACCGACTGCTGTGATGACTGAGTCCAGAGAGAAAACCACATCTAAAAGCAGTACTTGAACAATCACTCCTGTAAATGTAGCTTTGACTTGAGCTGAGGTGTGTCCTTCTTCACCCTCTAACTTATCGTGAATTTCGTGTGTAGCTTTCCACATTAAGAACAAGCCACCCAAGATCAACACCAGGTCTCGGCCGGAAATTGTGAAGCTAAGAATCTGAAAAATGGGCTTTGTCAGGCCTATGATCCAGGCTAGCGAAAACAGCAACAAGATTCTGGAAAAAACAGCCAGAGCAATGCCCGTTTGGCGTGCTTTTTTTTGTTGTTGCTTGGGCAGTTTTCCTGCCAGGATGGATATGAAAATGATGTTATCGATTCCGAGCACCAGCTCGAGTGCGACAAGGGTAATAAAGGCAATCCAAGATTTAGGGTCTGTTAGCCATTCCATAGAGTCTCCAGATTAGATAGTTTGATTTTCGTATTATACTCCAATGGTATTTTCCTTTTTATGTGGATTGTTTGGGTTGATGAATCTTAAAATTGATTTGTAGATTAGAAGGGGACAACCGGACCTTTTTGTTAATATGGAAATATAAGAGGCAAAAGTAATACGCTAACGATCAAGACGGTTATCGAGATGGGTAGCCCATGCCGGATGAAATCACTGTAACGATACTCTCCTGGGCTCATCACCAAAACATTAGCAGGTACAGCTACTGGACTGATGAAGGCAGCCGCTAACGCATAAGCGATTCCTAACATAAAAGGGTACGGTGAGACATTCAAATTGATGGCTGTATTTAAAGCAACTGGAGATAATATGACTGCCATAACTGGACTTGGCATAGCCTGGGTCCCAATCATGGATAAAACCATAAATCCTAGCAGGATGGCTGATGGTCCAAACCTGCCAAGGACCTGAACGATGGAATATCCTAACAAATCAGCTGCACCCGTTTGCTGCATGGCGATACCGAGAGGCAGCATAGCAGCAATTAGAAAAATGGATTTCCAATCAATCCCCTGATACGCTTCGTCCATAGTCAAAGCACCACTGATAACCATCAGGATGCTGCCAGCTATTGCCGCGATCGAGATGGGGATGTTCAAGGTAATTGCAGAGATGATGACGCTGGCCATTATAAGCGCAGCCAGAATTGCTTTTTTGGATCTTGGTTTTTCTTGTGCAGCCATGCTGAGAACAACGAAATCTTTTTCGGTAGCCAGGGTTTGGAATCTTTCATGTTCTCCATAACACAAAAGAGCATCTCCATATTGCAGGGGAATATTGCCAAGATTACTTCGAAATGAACGATCTCTTCGCCAAATTGCCAAAACAGAAACGCCAAATTTTTCTCTGAAACTTATGTCTCGCAATGTCTTTCCAGCATAGCGACTAAACGGAGAAAGCATGACTTCGATGATTTGGAGAGGACCTTCTTCGAGACTGGATAAATCTATTTTCGCCTTTTCTTCGATTTCTAAGGTCGATAACCCTCTTACAACTTCGATATCAATTGGTCTTCCACCGACAAGTAATAGATCGCCAGCTTGGAGCAAAAAATCGGGTTCTGTCATCTTCCAATAGCGATTTTCCCGATTTACACTTAATACTGCTAAGCCATAAGCCTCTCCCAGGCGAGTTTCCATGAGGGTTTTGCTAATAAATGACGAATCTTCTGGAATCCGTATTGTTAATAAGCGCTCTTCCAGATGGTATTCTTCCATTTCTTCTAAATTTAGCCGACGATATTCTGAGTATTTTTCAAAAATCGCCAAATTTTCTAAAGTACCTTGAATGAGAATTTTATTTTCGGGTTCCAGGACGATGTTCTGTAAATTGGTTCTACGGATGATGTCCTGCTGGCGTATCGCTAAAACGTTGACATGAAAATTGTTTCTGAAATCGAGGTCTGCCAGTGTTTTTTCGAGAAATGGAGATGCAGAAGAGATTTTAAATTCAGCTAAACCTACATTCTCTCCCACGAGATGTTCAAGTACATGCTGGTCGTTTTCAATCGTAAAAGTAGGCGTGTGGCTGATTTCTCGAATGCGTTCTAATCGACCAAGTGTCAGGAGCTGGTCGCCGCTTTCCAATATCGAGTTAGGCTCAGCAGAAATAATATCCTTCCCTTTTCGTTGAATATTGAGGATATTTATTCCTAATGCGCGGCCAATTTTACTCTCCAAAAGGCTTTTGCCGTGTAATGGACTATCCTGTGGGATTTTGAGATATGCAAAGCGTTCTTCTAGATCATACTGCGTTAGATCGGTTTCTCCATTCTGTTGATTGACAGAATACATGCTTTGAGATGACTGTCGTGTCGGTAGGTGTTTCCATCCTATCAGTCCCATATATAAAACACTGATAGTCAGGATAATCAATCCACCTGGAGCAAAATCGAATATGCCTAAAGGCTGGTAACCAGCTTCACGCATAGCATCTCTGACGACAAGATTACTGGCGGTACCTATAAGAAGTATCAATCCTCCTAACAGACAACCTTGCGCCATGGGCAATAATAAACGTGATGGAGGCTGTTTGGTGCGTTTAGCAATTTCCATTGTAATGGGTAAGAACATGGCAGCAACGCCGGTGTTGTTCATTACAGCAGAGAGCAGTGCGGTAACTGTCATGAGCAGTGCTACTAATCTGCCACCGCCTTGCTTGGCAAAACGCAATAAAGAGATGCCAATAAAAGAAGAAACGCCAGTACGTGTCAAGCCCGTGGATAGAATAAACATCGCCCAAACTGTAACGACTGCTGGATTGCTAAAACCAGACAGCGCTTGATCTGGTTGAATCAATCGGGTCAAAACTAAGGTGACTAACACAATTAAGGCAGTCACATCCAGCCGGATAATTTCTGTTACGAAGAGAATAATTGCTCCACCCAGGATACTAAAAACTAATATAATTTCTGGCGTCATGAACCCACCTTTCTTTTTTTTGATCTCTCGCAAAGTCGCAAAGTACGCAAAGATTTCCGAGACGCAGAGTGCGCAGAGATTTCTTTCTTGAAATAAGCTCACAGATCATTTTGCATAGCCCACGAAGTGCGAATAGCTTATTTGAAATTGATTTTACCTTATTCGGTGCACTGACATTGCTGCTGGTGTGAGATATTCACACAGGAAAACCGTAATTCTTGAATCAAAAAGTGCCGCTGGTCCATCAGCGGCACTTTTTGGGATGTTTGCTTCTTTTAATCAGCAGATGCGTTTTCTGCCTGGACCAGTGATGTTTCTACGGACTCCTGGGCAACTTCTTTTTGGACTTCCTCTTCCCACTCAATCTCTTCCTTTACTTTTTCCCAATACCACTTTTCATGGTGGGCGCGGGCATACCATGCCGAAACCTTGCCGCTAAACATGGAAAAGAAGGCTTCTTTTTCTTCTGGAAAAACTGCTCCCATATAAACGTGAATAATTACGCCGGCAACTATTCCAAAAACCGACACCCAGTGCAAAGGCTGCGCAATTTGTTTGAGGATGGGAGGAAAGATTTCCTTAAATGTCATCACAATTCCACTGCTCATGATGCCAAGGGTGCCGAGGATCACCAAATAGCTGTATAGCTTTTGTCCTGCGTTATAGGCATCTTGCGGCGGAAGTTGTTTTTCTTTAAAAAACCCCATCATTTGCAAGGGTTTGACTTTCAACCATTCGATATCATCTTTATCCAGGAGCATGCGAGTGGCAGCATACGGAACGAAGTATTTGCGGAAACCGAAAAGGACATTAAAGGTTAAGATAAATATCCATAGCAATCCGATGGTATAGTGGAATTTAATCAAGTTGGCTGGACCACCAAACAGGTTTCGAAATGCATCCTGCCACCAGATCGGCGCTAACCCAAGCCGAGGAGATGAAATGATGGCGATCCCAGTAGGTAGCAAAAGCAGCCAACTTCCCACATTAAACCAATGGGTCAGGATATTTGCCAGGTTGTGCTTTTTAAATTTCTTTTCACGCAGCTTGCGACGTTCATCTAAGGGAATGTTATGATAACCACTCATTTATTACTCCTCAAACTCCTTCTCACCTTGCAAAAGTTGTTTGGTGAAATAGGTGGCTTGAACTAAAAAGGATGCACCGATAGCTGAAAATACCACAGGAACGAGCACCTTTTTCCAGCCCTCTTCAGAAATGGTGTATTGGGGATCGCGGGGCAATATACTGCTATTTAATACATCTCCGTTGATGTAATAGATATTCGGTTGTGTGTCATGCCCATCTTTCTGATAATCCAGATCGCTGAATGATTTTGGCATTCTTTAATGCTATTGACACATCTGAATCCGGGTCATTCAAATCGCCAAACAAGCGGGAATTGCCCACACAGGTGGATACACAAGCAGGCTGTAATCCCACTTCTACCCTTTGGGCACAGGCATTGCATTTATCAACCACACCACGTTTTTCATCCAAATAGCGGACATTGTAAGGGCAGGCGTCTACGCAAAAACCGCAGCCGATACAGGCTTCTTGATCCACCAATACTAGACCGGTCGAAGCTTCCTTGTAGGTTGCGCCGCTTACACACACCTCGGTACAGGGTGGGTTCTCGCAGTGCATGCAATTGTATGGAACGAAAGTTTGCTCTAGGGACGGGTATGTACCTTGCAGCCCGAGATCATGCACCCAGATGCGGGTATGGTTCATCGGCACCTGGTTTTCGACACTGCAAGCTACCAGGCAAGCGCGGCAATCAATGCACCGGGAAACATCGATCACAAAACCGTAACGTTTCTTGGTTGTCATCTGTCGTCTCCTATGCCTTCTTCACCGATACAAAAGTTTGGCTTAAAGCTTGCCCGCCACTGATCGGATCGATATAAGTTACGTGCAACACAGAATCGCTTGCACCTACGCCATAGGCAGTTGTCAATCCTTTGGATAGGTGTCCATAACCTGGCGTAAGATATACACAATCTGGACGTATAGCCTGAGTGACTTTTAGAGCTACTTTGATGCTTCCGGCTTCACTTGTAACTTCAACCATATCCCAGTCATAGAGCCCGGCAGCCTCTGCCGCCTGCGGATGCATCCACAGGCGAGGTTCATCCTCAACCTTGTGGAGGAGTTGATTGTTTTGCGTTCCAAATTGTGTGTGCTGCCCAACTTTACCGGTCAGCAAGTAAAACAAACCTGGTTTGGGGATAGGGGGTTCTTCCCAATTCGGGAGCGGGTCAAATTTCCCTGTTTCTAAAGTGGAAGAGTAGATTTCTATTTTCCCACTTGGTGTATTCCAACGGAGTTCTGTTTCTTTTTCAGGTTTGGGTAATTCGATGAAGCCATGCGTCCTAATTTCTTCCAGGGAGTAACCCAGAGGGGCTAATTCCTGGCGAATATAATCCTCTTCATCTTCATATTGAAAAAAGTCCCCAAGCCCCAAGCGTTCTCCAAGTTGTTTGAATATCCACAGTGCGGATTTAGCCTCACCTAGCGGCTCGATGACAGGTTGGCGCAGGAACACGCGGTCGCCAACGGTGAGTAATGGGTCGTAGCGCTCCAGGTAGGATGTTTCCGGGAGTACGACATCCGCAAACCAGGCAGTGTCGTTCAGGATGATGTCCACCACGGCGATGAAATCAAGTTTGCCCATGGCGTCCAGGGTCCGTTGCCGATCGGGTAAAGAGAGAACAGGATTTTGACGCGAAATAAACCAGCCATGGGCCTGGTAGGGCTGACCATCCAACATGGCCTCCCTTAGTTGTTGGAAGATGCCCAGCTTAAGCGGTACAAAGGGGTATTTCCAAGGTACTCCGTCAAGCCGCAAACCAGAAATTCGTGGATAGGGAGGTTGTGGCGGTTTCCCAAGCCCACCGCCACCTTCGCCGGCAGCAGCATATAAACTAACATCCCAGTTGCCCATCAAGGCATTCAAAATCGTGATGGCACGTTGCGTGGGGAAGGAATTGATAAAATTCGAGGTGCGCCAACCATTATGAGCCAGATTATAAGGGCGGGCATCGCTGAATTCTCGGGCAATTCGGTAAATCACATCGGCATCTATTCCGGTGATTGGAGCTGCCCATTCTGGGGTATAGGCCTGTATAGACAAAGCCAGCTGCTCAAATCCGGTTGTATATTCTAAGACAAACTCTTTATCGTAACGTTCTTCATTGACAATTACATTAAGTAAGGCTAAATGGAATGCTAGATCGGTACCGGGACGGATGGGACACCATTCGCTAGATTTTGATGCAGTTTTTGTATACCGGGGATCCAGATAAACCACTTTTGCGCCACGTGCAATCGCATCGACTAGCTCGGATGTCTCGGATGTGGAAATAGCCTCTGTCAAGTTTCGACCAGTTAAGAGAATGTATTTCAGCTGGTCATAATGGCGACCCGGTTCTTCCATTCCGTAGGTCATCAGGTTTGCCACAATCATGGCATTAAAACATAAGCTGCGTTGGGTTCCATAATTCGGAGAACCATAACCGTTGAGTATATTCTCGAATTGCAGCTGAGAAAGATTATGCGTGGAGGAGAAAACCATGGCCTCAGCGCCATACTTCTCCTTTATTTTGAGCATGTTAGTGGCAACCAGGTCTAGCGCTTCATCCCATGTTGCCCGGCGAAATTTTCCTTCCCCTCGTTGCCCAGCCCGCACTAAGGGATACAGGACTCGGTCAGGATCGTAAGTATTCATAAGACCAGATTGCCCGCGGGCACAGAGTTTGCCTTTGGAATGAGGGTGATCTGGATTTCCTTCTAGTTTTACGATACGACCATTGTGAACCTTGGCTTTTACACCACAGCGCCAGACACACATTTCGCACATTGTCGTGATATAGCCGTCTCCGTTTGGATCGGTGATTAACGATTTAGCAGCCTTAGCCATGGGTGGTGCGATAAATTGAGAGGCAGCCAGCGCGCCAACTGCAGCACTGCCAATTTTTACAAAATCACGTCGTGATATTTGGGTATCTTGCATAGTTTCATCCTTTTTATCCATTCAAATGGGCAAAAAATCTTTGCTCGAAAATTGAAAAGGATCTTATTCAGGATTTTCTTTCTTTCTGTATAACCCGCTGCGGTCAATCAGGTAAAAAAGGAAGATGCTGATGAGCGCGAATAAGAGAACAGTTAAGTACGGATTGAGATTCCAAAGATCTGGCATGACAACATTTCCGATATTGGCCAGAGCAGAAATTTTTGGAAATACCTGTTGGTAAGTCAGGCCAAAGATGACTGCACCCGTGAGAAAGCCAAGCATACCTGGAACCAAATAGTCTAATTTGCCTTCACCGCCACCGGCGGCGCAGGTGCCTGGTCAGAAACCGGTGATGGCCATGCCAACACCAAAAATAAGGCCCCCAACCAGGTTGCCAACAATGTAAGTCGCTGGAATATTGGGGAAGGTGATAAGACCGAAACCACGCAAGGTATACAGACCAGCCATGGAAACAACCAGTGCTGTCATCATGAATTTCAGAACGGCCATATCGGTGAAGCGAAAGACATTAACAATTTTGTCGTATCGTGTAAGGCCGGCTTTATTCAAGGAAAAACCAAAGAATACGCCTAAAAATAGGGCCAGGATATAGTTGATCATGGTTTAATACCTCTTTCCGTAGATGAGAAGTGAAGTAAGAATGCCGGAAGCAAACATAGCGGCAATAAACAAAAACGCTGCTGGAGCTAGAAGCATGCCACCTGAGATAGCCAAACCACTGGTGCAGCCTCCCGCGATTCCAGCACCGTACTCAAGGACTATTGCACCCAAAAAGGCAATTGCCCAGCGTTTCCAGGTTTGTGGACCGATGACTTTTTTCCATTGAGGATTATCATTGACGCGCCATTTCAGGGTGCCACTGGTCCAGGCGCCAAGCATACCTCCAAAGAAAATACCAACCAGGAGGATAACTCCCCAGGTAATTTCTGCAGGCATAATGAAATTAAAATACATATTGTTAAATAGATCGGGAGCGACTGCTTTTCCTAAGATTCCAGCCAGGTTCTGGAAAGCACCAGATGCTCCAAGCAGGCTATCACTCAACCAAACGGCGAGAACTCCGACGATGCCAAGTAGAATTCCAGCCGCATAGGGAGACCACAATTCTTTTTTTAATTGATTTGTAAACCAGTTCATCCTATTTCCCTTCTCTAATTGCAGGATTTCAATCTCCGGAAAGCGCTAATAATAAAGCGCGCGATTCCCGGTCCATGTTCCGAATTCTTTTTATCAGCTCGGGATCAATACGTGACATGCTATGCAGCATGTCTGATGCTTGATCAGGGTTTTCAAGCAAGCGTTTGAGTGCCTGGTGGCCGAGAGGGTTCAGTTTCTCGATTTGTGGCAATAAAGCTAAAACTTCTGGTGAATATCCTTCGATTTGTGGAATTTCGAGAGTCTTTAGCACGAGTTGTGATTTTCGTATTTCCTGGGACAAAAGGTAAACCACGCAATTTTCTTTCGTTAAACCATACATAAGCCCCACCGCCAAAAGCAATTGCAGCAATCATCACCACAAGGATCACGTTTCCCCAATTGACTGGACGCACGCCTAAAACCTGTTCATCATAGCGCTGGTTATAGTCAACGACCTCTTCCGAGCTAACAATCAACGCTGGGGCTGGACTGATTTCTTCACTGGTTGTTTGGCTGCTGGTTTGTGGCTCCTGGATACTGCCAGGCGAGGCGTTTCCCCCGCTCCCGATCTCTACACCTAGAGCCGTAGCATAAACCTGGGCACGATCCATCAGGTCGTTTGGATGGCAACTCTGGCAACCTGCTTCTACATCAGAAAGCGGGGCTACCATACCGGTGTGTGCTTCATTTTGGTCCATACTCTGGTTGTTGCCAGCATGACAGATATAACAAAAATCACCAAAGGCATGACCGGTGTGCCATCCTGTACCATCATCATTCACGGGATCAGCCCCCTGGACTTCATGGCAATTTTTGCAGGATGAAGCTTGAGAGCCGCATTGGGCATTCACCGAGCGGTTGGGGATAAACAACAAAAGACTGGCAAAAATTAGCCCCCCGGCAATGATGGGTATCAGATAAAAATTTTTTCTATCCAGCATAGTCCCTCCACTTTTGAAAAAATATAAATTATGAATTTAAATTATGGGCTCAGATTCAATCAGGCTAGCTCGATAGGCTATTCGGTCGCGTAAGACCAAACGCAATAAATCGAGAGCCTCAATTAAACGATGGTCTGTCAGGCGATATTCAACGCTTGCACCCTGGCGAATGGGCTGCACTAAACCACGTTCCCGCAAAATTTTCAGGTGTCTGGATGCTGCTGGCTGACTTATGCCCACCTCATTGGCCAGGTCGCTGACGTTGATGGTTTTATCAGCCAGGACATAGAGGATTAAGATACGCCGAGGATCTGCCAAGGCAGCACAAATGTCGGCGTGTAATTGGTTAACTTCTTCAGTCAAAACATTGGTATCCATAAGCACTCACTAATGTATGTATGTAAATTCCTTTATATGTTTATACAAGCATGAATTTAACTATAAAATATGCTCAACACTAGTGACAAATATCACACTTTCGGGATTATGTTTGTAACATACCTGTGAGTATCCTGTGATGAAAATGGCTCCAACTTGGATTAAAATTTTATTCAGGAGAAGGTATAATTTAAAAGTTACAAATTCGAAGAAATTAGTGAGTGTTATTGGAGGAAGTAATGGCGGATTTAGAGGCAGATTTCTTGACCGTTGATGTTGGAAATCGTTTACGAGAGCTTAGGCAGGAGCGAAATCTGTCGATGCGTGCGGTTGCACGAGCAAGCGGCTTGTCTACGAATGCATTGAGTATGATCGAGCGGGGCCGGGCTTCACCCTCAGTCAGTACGTTATTCAAAATAGCTGATGCTCTGAATCTTCCAATCACAACATTCTTTCGGGCTGAACCATCTCAACAAGAGCTTGTCTTGCGTAGAGGAAAAGAACGAAAAAGGGTAAATCTAGCACAGGGAATTTGGGAAGGCCTGGGTGGGGAGGCATTCAATGGCAGGATGGAGCCATTTATGTTAGAGCTGGCGCCAGATTCCACTTCTGGTCCATTCGGAATTTTGCACACAGGCTCTGAGTTTGTCTATTGCATCAAAGGTGCTATTGAATACACGATTGATGAAACATCTTATCTTTTAGAAGCCGGCGACAGCTTGATATTTGCTGCTCAACTAAAACATCGATGGAAAGTTCCAAAAGGTAAAGATACACAAATTTTAGTTGTAATGGCAAATTTTGAAGCAGGTGAACGCCCGAGCGAATTTCATCTTTCTGCCAGTACACGGAGCGGAAATCTTTCGACGGGTTCTCAGGATGATGAATTTGTAGGTCAAGAAGATTAGATTTCCATGGCATGTGTTTTCACATTATTTACCGAACATGCTATAATTCCTTCCTGTTAATTGGGCAGTTGCATTTTTCTTGAGCATTCTCTAAACCAATAGTTCGCCCGACGCCAATTGCGATGGGCGATTTTTTATGGAGGTCTTTATGTATAAATCTCATACTTGTGGTGAATTGCGGAAGCAACATGTTGGACAGGAAGTTACCCTGGCTGGTTGGGTAAATCGCCGGCGTGATCATGGTGGTGTAACTTTTTTGGATTTGCGAGATCGCTTCGGTCTGGTCCAGGTTGTTGCAGACTCAACCTCAGCATCTGCAGCTCATCAAGCTATGGAAGCCGTCCGAAATGAGTGGGTTATCCAGGTGAAGGGAAAGGTGCGTCCCAGGCCGGCAGGATCGGAAAATCCGAACCTGGCGACAGGAGAGGTAGAGGTTGAAGTAGGACAGGTTGTAATTCTTAACCCCGCTAAAACACCTCCATTTGCGATCAACAAAGATGAAGAAGTAGATGAGAACACGCGCTTACGCTATCGCTACATGGATTTAAGACGCGAGAGAATGCGCAAGAACCTGGATTTGCGCCACAGGGTGATTAAATATATCCGTGATTATTTGAGCGAACGTGGTTTTATTGAGGTGGAAACGCCGATTTTATTCAAGACCACACCGGAAGGGGCGCGTGATTACCTGGTTCCGTCCCGGGTGCACCCAGGTGAGTTCTATGCATTGCCTCAGTCGCCTCAGCAATTGAAACAACTGCTGATGGTGGCTGGCGTGGAAAGATACTTTCAAATTGCCCGTTGTTTTCGTGATGAAGATCAACGCGGGGACCGCCAACCTGAGTTTACCCAGTTGGATTTAGAAATGTCTTTTGTTGAGCGGGAAGACATTATGCAATTAGCAGAAGGGCTATTTACCAACCTGGTAAAAACAGTTGTTCCACAAAAACGTTTATTATCCAGCCCATGGCCACGCTTGACTTACCGTGAGGCAATGGATCGTTTTGGGAAAGACAACCCTGATCTAAGATTTGGGATGGAATTGAAAGACATTTCGGACCTGGCGGTTGGCAGTGGCTTTAAGGTTTTCGAAAGTGCTGTAACAAATGGTGGCCTGGTCCGCGGCATCAATGCAAAAGGCTGCGGTGAGTATACGAGAAAGCAAATCGATGAGCTGACTGAGTTTGTGAAACAATTTGGCGCTAAGGGGTTGGCTTACCTGGCAATATCGGAAAACGGTGAATACCGTTCTCCGTTCATAAAATTCCTACCAGAGAATGTATTAAACGTAATATTAGAGCGTCTGGAAGGAAGCGCTGGTGACCTGTTATTGTTTGTTGCTGACCAACCTGCGATTGTGTGCGAGGCATTAGGGCGGCTTCGAGTGCAGTTGGCCGAAAGATTAAGTCTGGCTGATCCTGATACACTGGCGTTTTGCTGGGTTGTCGATTTTCCATTTGTGAATTGGAGCGAAGATGAGAAACGGTGGGATCCCAGTCATCACCTGTTTACTTCACCCATGAAAGAAGATCTCCCACTACTGGATTCCGACCCTGGAAAAGCTCGAGGCCAACAATACGATATGGTCTTGAACAATTATGAGGTGGGCGGCGGTTCAATCCGTATCCACGATCGAAAATTACAGGAAAAAGTATTTGAGTTGATTGGCCTGGAACCCGATGTTGCCCAGGAGCGCTTTGGACATATGTTGGAGGCTTTTGAATTTGGTACTCCTCCGCATGGCGGAATTGCACCAGGGATTGACCGGATATGTATGTTACTGGCGGACGAGCCTAACATCCGCGAGGTCATTGCTTTCCCTAAGAATCAGGCTGCTCGAGATGTTATGGGAGGGGCGCCATCTCCTGTGGAAGCCAAACAGTTGAAAGAGCTGCATATCAAGGTAGAACTTCCACCCGCTGAAAAGTTAGAAACAACGGATTGACCTACTCACTGGGCTGGAATTGTGGTATAAAATGCATACCCTGCTGTGCGCGTGATGCCGCATCCCGGTTTTGAGCCAACACTCTTAAATCGGGTCTCAATCTTCGTGGTGTGACGCGATAGGCTTCGGCCAAGGCGGATCACCTGAGGCGGGACCCAACCTGCGAAGGCAGGTTCAAAACTTCGCAGCACACGGCATGGTGGGGTTTTGGTTGCCTGAAATAGGCAATAGAAAAAAATAAAGGCGCCACTGGATCAACAACGATCAGTGGCGCCAATATTTTAAAACAACTTAATTCTGAAATAGCTGTTTAGAATAGAACCGTAGCCAATTCTTTCCGATATTCTTGGGCAATGGGAGACTCGTTACCCAATGTCTCCAATAATCCTAAGATTACTAGCCTGGCTTTTCCATCCCTGTAACGTTTATTCTCTCTCAGAATGTCTAGTAATCCATCTAGAGCAGCTTCGATGTTTCCGCGTACAACCAGACGCAAAGCATTCTTGAATGATGCATCCAGAGGATCGTCATCAAACTCATCAGGGGATTTTGCATGATTGACTAAAGCCTGCGCCAGCGGCAGAAGATTTTGGGCAGAACTATATTCCCGACTGGGGGGAAAATCGATCAGAATCTGCAAGCTTTCCTGTCCCTCTCCTTGCTGAAGGAGGCTTTTGGATAAACCCAACAAGCAGCCTGTGTTTCCAGGTGTTGTTTCTAATGCCTTGCGGAAGGTCTGTTCAGCTTGAGCTGCTTTATATGCACTCAGCAGGGTATTTCCTTTTTCCAACAGCAAATCGCTATCGGTGGGAGCAATGGAGCGAATGAAATCCCGCAATCTGGGTTCGGGTTGGATACCGATGAATTCGGAGACCATCTGCCCGTTGCGAAAGGCTTTGACCGCTGGGATACTTCTTACAGCATAGCGCAAGGCTAGACTCTGGTTTTGATCGACATTAACTTTGGCAAGGCGGAAATTCCCTTGCGCTTCTTCTGCCAACCGCTCTAATTGAGGCCCTAAAACCCGGCATGGTGCGCACCATTCAGCCCAAAAATCTACAACAACAGGTATTTGTTGTGAGTAAGCTAATACCTGGTACTCAAAATCCGACTCGTTTACATCGATGATGAAATCCGATGGTGTCATTGCAATTCTCCTGAATTCTTATTTCAATTCTTGTATTATCCACCAATACTCAACTGTTATCTCGAGATTGTTTCCTGATAACAACTTTTTAGTTCAATAACGATTCTACCAGACAACTATTAGAATTTTATATACTTGAAAAGAAAATGGTTGGGAGGGCCTTTTCTTTATCCACAGTTCCTGGCATACAACTTGCAATTTTGTTGGGTAGATATATATGTTTAAGTAACAAAAAAATTAGCCATCCTTCGTGAGGAACGCTATGCAGCTATCTGATAATCAAGAGAAAAAAAGTCGACTCGGTTTTAATTATTTATCTGACACATACCATTTTGGAATCCCAGATGCTCATCTTTGGACCGCTGAGTTGAAAAAGTTGGGTGCGCATTGGATCTTATTGCAAGCGCCTTTACAAAGGGCTATTCCGGAATCTTTCCTGGCGCCATTGATCCATGCGGGTATTCAACCGGTTCTCCAATTTTCCATCCCTACTGACGACTTGAAATCAGTAGAAGGATACCGGATTTTATTTAACCATTATGCGCGTCAGGGTGTAAGGTATGTGATTTTCTTTGACCGTCCAAATTTGCAGCAAAACTGGGTGGCATCTGTTTGGGCGCAGGAGGATTTGGTAGAGCGATTTTTGGATCAGTTCTTACCATTGGCTGAGATGGCGCTTTATGAGGGGCTGGTGCCGGTTTTTCCTGCGCTTGAGCCAGGCGGGGATTATTGGGATTTAGCTTTTCTTCGTGCAGCCTTAAAAAGTATTCAGCGCAGAGGTGGCCATCGAATATTGGATGTCATGGCATTGGCGGTGTATGCCCGAGCCGGAAATAGACCATTGGATTGGGGATCGGGTGGATTAGATCGTTGGCCTGGCTTACGCCCTTACCAAAACCAACCTGGCATGCAAGATCATTGTGGATTTCGAACATTCGATTGGTACCTGGATATTTGCTCCCAGGAATTAGGAAAAGGTTTACCGTTGATCTTGTTGCAGTCTGGCAGTCGATTAGAAGACCAACAGGACCCTCAATTTCCGGCTGTAGACAGACAAACCTGGTCAGATCGAAATTTATCCATCATCCGTTGGCTGCACCAATCCTCAGATGGTGGCTATCTATCAGGAAAAGCACCTGAGGAGATTGTTGTTTCATTCTTCGATCTGATGGAAGTTGCCAATGGAAAACTGAAAAAATCTACCGAAGAGAAATTATTCCAAACCCAGCAACCTTTTGTAAATTTGGTGCGAAGTTGGGCAGCTTCTTACCTGGGTCAGGTCATCAATACAGCGGGAAGAGATGTGAACAACGCAGCTCGTTTGACAAAACCTGCCTCCAAAACAGCTGAAGTTGCTGAGCGAGCAGTTTCGGTGATGCATTTTGATCCTGAAACTCCTAAAAGTGGTCAAGAAAAAGGGGAAGATACACAATCCATTTCTCATTATGTACTATTGCCTTTATATGCCTGGGGGGCGGCAGAATGGGATATGGAATTGATCACGCCGCTAATTCAGGAGAACCATCCGACGGTTGGCTTTTCACTCACGGAAGCCGGATTGGCGGATCGGGTAACAGTGGTTGGCGGAAAAGAAACATTCACCGAACAAGCGCTTGAGACATTACGTCGGGCCGGTTGTGTTGTTGAGCGAATGTTGCCTGATGGCACGCTTGTTGCAACATACTAAATGAATTTAGCATTGAACAGGTTTTGTTATCCATAGTCAGAATTGAGAGGAAGTATATGAACCCAAGCACAAATCCCTTAAACAATTCATCCGAATATGATGCTGGTGAAATTGCTCAGCCAGTTCTAAAAGTGATTGGGCTTGGTGGAGGTGGTTGTAACGCCATAGAAAGAATGATTGAATTGGGCATGAAGGGCGTCGATTTCATCGCTGCCAACACCGATCGCCAAACCCTGTTATCCAATCCGGCGCCGACAAAGATTCTGCTTGGGCCGCATGTGACCCGTGGATTAGGTGCAGGTGGGGACCCTTCCAAAGGTCAGGCTGCCGCCGAAGAAAGCTGGGAAGAGTTATCTGAGGCTTTAGCCGGGGCGGATATGGTTTTCTTAACTGCAGGAATGGGTGGAGGAACCGGAACGGGTTCGATCCCAGTCGTGGCAGAGATCTGCCGCTCTTTAGGGGCGGTGACAATTGCCATTGTTACCATGCCCTTTTCTTTTGAGGTTGGGCGCAGGCAAAAGAATGCCAATGAGGGTCTGAGAAAGTTGCGAGAGCACACTCACACGCTTATTTCTATTCCTAACGATCGTTTACTTCATGTGGCGCCTAAAAACCTCTCCATTGAAGTTGCGTTTAGATTAGCCGATGATGTCCTGCGCCAATCGGTGCAGGGGATTACTGAGCTGGTTACAGAACCCGGTTTGATCAATGTGGATTTTTCTCATATTCGAAGGCTCATTCTGTTGGGTGGTGGGGCTCTAATGTCGATTGGGCATGGGCATGGTGTTAAGAAAGCTGGTAAGGCATTGCAGCAGGCTTTACAACATCCTCTGTTAGAAAGCGTTTCTTTAGGAAATGCTGCCGGCGTGATTGCGAATTTTACCGGTGGGGACGATTTGACACTATTGGAAGTACAAGAAGCATTAGAAGGCCTGCAAAAAGAAACTGGCTCGTTGACCGAAATTGTTTTAGGGGTTACGAATGATGAAAGCATGGTCAATCGCGCCCAGGTGATCTTACTGATCACTGGTTTGGGAGGCTCAACTTTAGAAGAAGCTTTTTCTCAAGTGCAAAAAACGGTTTCAGTGAGTAAACAAACTCCGGTTGTTGAAGATGAAATTAAAACACAACCCAAAGGTGGACTTCCATTTGTGGAACCTGAGCCAGTTCAACCAGGCTATAAAAATGGATCGACGAATTATGATATTCCCGCTTTCTTGAGGCGGCGTAATTTCTAGATGATATCCCAAGGCTATTTTGCGGAGATTTTATGAACCGAGACCTTTTACAGGCGATCAACCAGGAGATTTATCGTCGCTTTCCTGAAGTGAAAGATAAACGTCCCAGAATCCAGAAGCAGGATGTCTCACAATCTCGCTCGATTTCGAAACCACCGACCTATCTTTTAATTTACCAGAGTCAGGTTCTTACCTCCGGGCAGAAAATGATGCCTCGCCTGGTTCGCGTAGTGGTAACTGAGCAGGGGAAAATTTTAAAAATATCAACCTCACGTTAATAACCCTTTTTTGTTGAAGGGATGGGATTAAGAGAATGAATTTGACTGGAATCTCCCGACGAATAGAAATATCTTTTTGGACTTTTGCTGTTCGATTGATGAAAGAACCGAAGTTGTTGCGAATTGTATTAATTTCTTCAGCCTTGGTTTTCAGCCTTTTATTTGGGTGGTTTGTATTTTCGACCATCAAGCATGTGCAAGCAAATCAGTTGGCGAAGGTCAGTGAAACGGTTCCTGTTTCCGTCAAGGCTCCGGAATTTCAAACAGAACCGATTTCTTCAGGCGCAGCTATCAACCAACGGAAGGTATTAATCCTCGTCCTGGATAACTTACAAGTTACTTCACCGCAGGTAGAGTCGATTTGGCTGGCGACTTATGTTAAGGCTCGCTCACAAGTTGTTCTCTTGCCGATTTTTCCAACCTTACAATCCATTGATCTGCAGGATGAAGAAAAGGCTTTGGGTGATTTTCGAGTGAATGAAGATGGTGTAATTTCTCAAGACTTTATAGACTGGATCCAAATGAAACAAATCGATTGGGACAACTATATATTCTTGGATGAATTTGGTTTGGCCATGCTGATCGATAACGTGGGAGGAATTGATTTGGGGCGCGGTCAAGTGAGCGGTGTACGTGCATTATCACAAATACCGCTCGCCCGAGATGACTCACAGGCGGCCTTGTTTGGCTATGCTACTTTAGCACGCACAATTTGTCGAAATTCAGTTGAATTAGTGGACAGTGTTGAAGTATTGGATCTCTATCAACAATTTGGGTCACATATACGTACGGATCTCCCCGAGCAATTATTAGTTGATGAATGGCAGCGGCTGAGAAATGCGAAGACAGGGATTTCGTGTGAATTTCCTAATCTCCAGAAATCTTCTGTACTACCCTAGAATTTGTGAAGGAGGCTGAATTGACTTCTATGAATCCATTTACGATTGTCATTATGGTGATCGGCCTGGTGTTCATCATTGGCATGGTGACATTTATTGCCGGAGTACTGGTTTTAACCTTCCGGTCGGCTAGCGGCGATGTGAAAAACCTGGCTTCACAAACAGCCCGGCTGGCGCAAAAAGGTCTGGTTGATGAAATGTCCGGCCTGGTGGGGAATGCATCCACCCTGGTGGATGCAATGAGCCAGCTTGTGCGCACCACGCGTGGTATTGGAATATTTTTATGTGTTTTAGGCGCAATCCTGATGGGTTTCGCTTGTTATTTAGCCTTGCAAGTCTATAAAATGAACCTATGAAAAAATACAACTTTTCCCTCGAATTGCAAAAAACAATCCCAACGCCGGATTGGTCCTGGCTTTTGTTGGCTTTAAGGCAAGATGCATTAATTTGGTCAAGCCTTCAAGTTCCTGATGTTTCGGTTGGAATATTTAATCGTTTGCAGCAAACGACTCATCAATGGAATATTGCAGCTTTGGCGCTGTTGCCAGATGAGACCGGTGAAGTTGTAGGGCGACTTTCCCTTGATCCCATGACTCCGATTCCGGAGACATTAATCTTCGGTGTCGAGCATGCAAGGAAGTTGTGGGACAATCAACCGAACTCTCTTAAAACACTGAAGCAGGCTGCCGAAATTGCCATAAGCTTTCGACAGGAATATCTTGAGGAAAAGAACTGGGATTTTCTGCCAAAAGAACTACAAAAGAATCCTGGATTTAGCAAAACGATTCTAGCCTGTCTTTTTGGAATTCTTCCGCAACCATTAGAACCGATGGTTAAGCTGATTTCGATGGAGTCGAGTGAACAGGAAATTGAGCTGGTTGTCCATGCACTATTATGTCAGCCAATATCTGTAGCAGATCAAAAATCTATCTTTCAGTCGCTTGTGGATAAATTGCCCATGGGGCTTGGCGTACAGGTTCTGACTTGTCTGCAAAGACAACGTCCCTGGTTGGTTGCGGATTTGGCTAATGGGCTATTATCCAGATCGGAATTTGAACCATCTTTAATGTCTACAGACCCTCTGGTACTGGAATTCAAAGAGTTATCAAAACTGGTAGATTTGGCAGCCATCAACCAATATTCTGCTCAACCGGCCAGGTCGATAACTTTTCTGATTGATGCATTGAAAAATGCCAGAAAAATCCAAGGACACTTGTCGGCACGTCTGGCACAATCTGTTCTCATAGCAAAACAGGATGGAAAAGCTGAGAAGCAAGAAACCGATCTGGAAGCCTGGAAGCAGGCTGTGCGCCTTGCACCGGATGAACCGGATTATTCGTCTGGTTTAGTGCGTTCTCTTGTAAATGAAGGCCGTTTAGCAGATGCACAGCTCCATCTTGGGGCCTGGCAGTCAAAGGATCGTTATTCTGAACATGCGGAATTGCTTATGGTCTCCAGCCAGGTGGCGTCAGGTCTTGGAGATAAAGAAAACGCTTTCAAACTTGCTCAACGTGCTCTAGTCCAGGTCCAAAACGGAAACGGGCTGGATGTTCCTGGTTACCTGGCTTTGAGGGATATTTTCAATCAAAATGATCAGTTGGATTTAACCGACAAGGTTTTGAAAGCTGGTTTGGAAAGATTCCCAACCAATACAGAACTTTTATCTTCTTTGGCAAATACATTGAAGTCGCTGAAGAAGCCAGATGAATGCCTGGATAACGTAATAGCCTATATGGCTGTTCATACTGTTTCTTCGCCTGAATTGAACGCCGTACAATTTCCTCTTTTTATGCGATTGTTGTATGTCGATGGGCTGGAGGCATTGGGAGAGTGGAATTTTGCATTGGCTGAGCGCTTAGATTTACTGGCTTCATCCAACCGGCCCGGTAAAAAAGAATTATATGAAGCTTCGCAGTGTGCAATTAAAGCAGACCAACCACAAAAGGCATTGGAGCTGTGCCTGCCAATTCTGGATGAGAATGCTGAGGATGACATAGCTTTGGGATTGTGTGGTGAAGCCTATACCCAATCTCGAGATTTCATCACTTCCATCGATTATTTCCGAAAGGCGGTTCGTTTAGCCCCATCTCGAGCAGAATTGTGGTTGCAACTTGCACAAGCCTGTAAATTAGCCGGGATGGACGCCCAGCGATTGGATGTATTGAAGGCTGCCAGTCAGGCTTTGCCAGACGATGCCGAAATCCAGTTGGTTTTGGGTGAAGCATATCTTTCCAGAAATGCCCCTACCCAGGCGCTTATTTATTTACGCCGGGCAGCCAGCCTGGAGACCAAACCCAGGATCATGCTGCGCCTTGGACAAACTCTCCTTCAGTTGGGGCACCTAGAAGAAGCACGAACGATTCTGGAAAACGCTTATTTAGCTGAGAAGGAAAACTGGAGCTCATTGGATAATGCCCAGGACTCTGATTTGCTAGGGTTGGAGTTGATGCATGCTTACGGACGAAGTTTACTTTCCACGGGAGATCGTGAAAATGCAATCCCGTTACTGGCCAGGGTAGTGGAATTGCAGCCTGAGGTCCCTACTCCTTACATGGATCTGGGACGTGCAATACTTTATGGTCAGCCTACTCCCCAACAAGCTCAGCAAGCAATAGCCTATCTTCAAAAAGCGATTAGTCTGATCACCGAAAATACACCAGAAATGGTTAAGCGGATGAGTATTGGCGATACCGTGACCATGGAAGCTGAAGCCTTGAGCTTATTGGCAGAAGCGTATGCTGCCTCAGGTGAATTGCAACAATCGCATGCTGTTTATCGCCAGGTTCTTGATGACCAGGTAGCTCAAAAATCAGGTTGGCGAGCTAGACTGGCGATGGGTTTCAGTCGTGTAGCAATTAAGTTGGACCAACCGGAAACTGCTCTGGCAGTATTGAAAGAAGCTCTACAAAAAGAGCCTCAGAATATCGCTTTATTACAGGCATTGGCGGATGCTTATTTAGAAAATGGGCTGGCTCAAGATGCTTATGACATCGCCAGTAAGGTGATTGAACAACAACCGGTTGAGATCGATACGGTAAATTGGTTTGTAATTTTTGGCAGCCAGTTGCGTAAGCACCCCGGCACAGTCCAAACTTTGGTCCAATCAGATATGATCCGGTTACTGCACAATGCAGTTCGGACTGCGCCAGCGCGGGTGGATCTAATGGTCCAGCTAGGAAAATTACTCCTGGAAAAAGGCGAACGACAACCGGCAGTGGATGTGTTCCGCAAGTTGTCAGAAATGGAAGTTAAAGATTGGCAGATAGATGCCATCGATCTTTATCAAGCTGGTAAGACGATCCGAGAATGGGGGGATGCTGCTTTATCTGTGTTCTTATTGGAAAAGGCCATCGAAAAGGTCAGCTTTGGTCAAGAGAAGCTTTTTGCACAGAGCGCCGTCCAGGTGGCAGATATGTATAAAGAACTGTCGGTATCCCACCAGAAGGCCGAAAACCACACAGAAGCACTCAAAGCTGTTGACCAGGCTATTCGCCTTCGACCCGATCAGCCAAAATTCTATCTTCACAAAGCCGATCTATATTCCGAGATGCGTAAGCCGCAGGAGATGTTGGATTGTTTAAAACCAGCCATTAAGTTATCGCCCGAAGACCCGAAAGTAAACCACAGGGTAGCGCAGGCTTTGTATATCAATGGGGATTTGCCTGGGGCATTAAAGCATGCAGAACAGGCGTTATCGAAAAAGGACAGCGTAACAGACGAAAACAGTGATCTAGCGACCAGATATCTGGCAGCAGAAATCTCACGGGCGATGTTAAAGCCTCGCCAGGCAATCGCCTACTTGCCGGACAAGCTAGCTGCTTCGGGTGAAGCTGACCAGAAAATGGAACAGACTAGCTTACAGGCTGAATTGGCTTTGGAAGTTGGCGATCTAAACCTGGCAGAAGCTGCTGCTGTTGAAATGCGTAAGATTGATGCCGAAGATCCGCGTGGTCTGGCTGTGCAGGCTCGTTTAGCCAGTTTGCATGGGGATGATGAAACGGCCAGGCGTTTACTTCAGACAGCGAACCAGGTACTGGAACGCCAAATTGTCCAACGCACAGGAAGAAATGGTAAGCCATCCAATTACCTGAAGCCAGACCGGGAACGAGCGGTATGCCGTTCTGCAGCCTGGCTGCGTCAATGGGAACTGGCTTACGTGTGGGCTTGTAAGGGTGTTGAGTGTGCACCACACGAACCGATCTCGCATTTACTCAAAGCCCAGGTTATTATTGAACGCGCTGAGGAACAGGCTCTCTGCAATGACCTGCAGGTAGTTGTACACGCTCCGGGTGAAGATGTGTTGGGTGAGAAGGCACGCCTCGAATTTGAGGAAGCAGTCAAAGAGGCCGAGCGAACAATCAAGCAATTCGCTGCATCTCCTGGGGATGAATCCAACCAGGCTTTGAATATTTGGAAAGCGCGTGGAAATTCGGTATTCTTGCCTGATTATCAAAATGCAGTCAGTTTAGAAGAAGCAGTGCTTAGCTTCCCACCAACGAGCAGTGAAGTTGCTGCAATGTTAATGGCTTATCGACGGATAGATCAACCTGCCAAAGCAATCAAAGCCGTTAGAGATGAGTTTATCCACACCTATGGGGGTAAAGAAATTACAGAGCATCCGCTTGTCCTCACCCAGCTTTCTATCGCTTATGGAAAAGTCGATGTTCAGAAGGCGCTTGATACGGCAGCTTTGGCTTCACAAAGAGCCGAAATTTCGAAAGTGGATCAGGGAGCTAAGCGTTGGCC
Source organism: uncultured Chloroflexia bacterium (assembly GCA_963842455.1). Lineage (GTDB taxonomy): Bacteria > Chloroflexota > Anaerolineae > Anaerolineales > UBA4823 > CAWJHE01. The sequence continues at coordinate 53,564 of CAWJHE010000011.1, read as the reverse complement.
AGATGTGCCGATGACCTATTACTTGCAGGCTGTCCTGGCTCTCCAGGCTGGACTGTTAGCCACAGCCATGCAGGCGATCCAGAAAGCATTGGCCGATTGGCCGGAGGAGCCCCGGTGGCATGCCCTTGCCGCTCAAATTTACCTGGGCTCAGATGTTCAAAAGGGACTTCCCAACCTGCAGAAGGCAAAAACCCATCTTGAATTGGCTTCAAGGCTCGAGCCTTTATATGCCCCTCATTTTGTTCAATTAGGAAGGCTTTACTACGAATGGGGTGATTATGCTCAGGCAGTTGTTGCATTGGAACAAGCAGGGAAATTGTCTCCAGATAATTCGGATATCTGGTTACTATTGGCTGAAGTGCATCAAGCGGCTGGTGACTTGGACAAAGCAGCCTTAAATGCGGAAAGGGCCATGGACAACTTGGATGATAAATCACAGGCTTTGATCCTGAGCGGAGAAATCGCACTAAAGGCAAAAAATCCTCGTTCAGCTCTCACTCGGGCTCAATCGGTGCTAAATTCCAAACCAGAACATCTCCAGGCCTTACATTTGATGGTCCATTCTTTAGAGGCTCTCCAACGCCCAGACGAAGCCCTCAAATTGCTCGATAAAACTTTGCCAAAGCTGAAAGATCCTGTTCCAACTCACATGGAAAAGCTGATGTTGCTTTATCGCACCAAGGGTTTGGAAGCTGGGTTAGAAGCATTGCAGGACCTGGTAGAGCAGAATATTCAAAGCCCTGAACTGTTGGCGCTGCTGGCAGAGTGGTTGTCTGAGGCTGACCAGGTGGATGCTGCTGTTCAAACCGCAAGAGCTGCATTACAAGCAGATCATGGCCGCTTATCACCTTCTCAACAAGCGCGCTTATATCGCTTGATCGGTCTAAAAATGAAGCAGATTGGGCAGTTAGACCAGTCGATTCACGCCCTTAGCCAGGCAGTTCAATTGGAACCAGACCAGGTAGAACATTATCTAAACCTTGCCCATGCTTATCAGGACCGGAGAGAACACACACAAGCCTTGAAGATTTTAGAGCAAGCAAACGCATTGTTCCCTGATGATTATCGCCCCTATTATCTGAGCGGTATAGTGTTCAAGGATAACAAGGAATATATCGAAGCAGAAAAAATGCTCCGCCTGGCTGCGAAGATGGCTCCCGGTGAAGTAAGTATTCATCGTTTGTTGGGCGCGGTCGTTGCGCTCAACCTGGTTCATAATCGCTGATATTTTTACAAGGACGCACATGATGACATTTTTAGATTTGGATCAACGTTCTTCATCCCAAATACTCTCCAGATCCGGATATTTATCCGTAGTGAGGGCCGGCTTGAGAGCAGCAAATTACAGGTTTTCCCGCGAAATGGCCATTTCATGGTTAGCTGCTTTTCCGGGAGACTTGTCAATGAGCCTGGCTTATGCGCAGGCATTAATAGGAGAAGAGCGTTTTATCCAGGCTTTGTCCATTTTGCAGAGCATATGTATGCTAGATGTCGAATTTCTTGAAGCTGCACAGGAACTATACAAACTGCAGGAAATCCTCTTTCGACGAGGTCTGGTTGAACCAGGAATAGTTGAAGTTAAAAAGGAAACATCCCTTCCAAATTCCAAAGCGGTGTTTGCGCCAGGGACAATGGTAAAAGCGTATCATTTTGCCATGACCGGTGAAGCCCAAGATGAAAAAGAAATACCCTCCTGGGCGACTGACTTGTGGTTGGCGCGCCAGTACTTGTTCCAAGGACATTTTGTCCAGGCTGAGCAGATGATTCGCCAGGTGCTAAGTCTTCAGGCTTTGCACCCATTGATTGCTGTGACACATTTGCGTTACCTGGCGGAAAACCAGGCAGTTCATCATTTAGAAGCCAGGCAGAAGAGTGCGGCCAGGTATTCTCAAAACTGGCCTGACAACCTGGGCTGTACGCTTTTTCATGCCGATTGGCTGCTAGAAAGTGGAGAATCTACCCAGGCTGTGGCAATGCTGCATCAGGCTGCTGCGCGGGATGTGGGCGGACAGGTTCCGCGGCGATTGTGGGGTGATTCACATCCCTATTTGCCACTTTGGCCCGAAAAAATGCAGCTAGAATTTGGACAATCGATTCCTGCAGACGTGGCTTATATTCTTGGATGGAACCAGCTTCCCAGCCAAATTGACTCCAAGAATCATGAAAGACAATCACTTTCTTATGAGCCATTGCCCTGGGATGATGCAGCGGTCTTCACCCGACCCGAGTTGGAGGTTGGGGAGGATTATGAGCCGATCGATAACAGCCTGCAAGTCAGCCGCCTGGCAGAGCAAAAAATTGATCCGGAATCGGATGGAGAAGTTGTCTTAGAAGATGTGTTTCCAACTCGTCTTGAGGCAGAACAGGTTGTCTCAGACCAGGTGGAAGGTCAAGACAATGTTAACAGATCTACTGAATTCAAGGCTGAAACGCTCGATGTCGAGGGTGAGGATGGACCTGGGTTAGTCGATCCAAAAGCAAAGCCGGAAGATTTGCAGCCTCTCAAGAAAGAATTGGAACGCTTAGCAAAAAAGCTGAGAATGCCTGGGCTCACACAACAAGATGGTCGTTTTCCGGTTTACTTGATCCTTTCTCAGAAGAAAAACTTGGACAAGATTTATGGGGCAGAAGTCTCTCAGTTAATCATCGAAGAGATGGAAAAATTGGCAAGAGCCGTAATGCAAAGAAAAAGATGGAACGCCAGGGTATTTCTAGCGGATGATCCGGAGAGTCTGGCGAATTTGGGCGTTCATCCAGTCAATTCTGGGACGGCCTGGGATATCAAGTTGGCGCTGGCGGATTTGGACAAAGCGCTTTCTAAACGCGGTGAAATGGTAGGAGCCGTTTTGATTGTGGGTGGACCGGAAATTGTACCGTTTCATTCCCTCCCAAATCCAGTAGACGATCAAGATGATGACGTGCCTTCGGATAATCCGTATGCGACACGAGATGAAAATTATTTTATGCCTGAATGGCCGGTAGGTAGATTGCCTGGTGGGAGTGGATCAGACGCAAGCCTTTTACTGGGGGTCCTTCGCCGGTTGGTGAGCTATCACCAAAAAAACAGTATTCGTAAACCCTGGTATCGCCGATTTCTCCGTTGGATGTTCATAGATAAAAATCAGAAAAAGTCCAGTTTTGGTTACACAGCTGCAGTTTGGCGCAATGCGGCTGAGAACGTATTCCGCCCGATTGGGGAACCCAAAAATATCAATAGCTCACCGCCATTGGGTTTAGCCTCATTAGAGCCTGTTACTGGAAAGAAAAATGGAAAAGGGAAAAAAATACCGGCTCCAAAAGCATCCTTGGCTTACTTTAATTTGCATGGCATGGAAAACGCGGCTGAATGGTATGGGCAACGCGATCCACTAGATCCTCAGGACAACCCAGATTACCCGATCGCTCTGCGGCCTCAAGATATCAACGGGAACGGTCGCAATGCCAAAAAGATGCCGCAGGTGGTTTTTAGTGAGGCATGTTATGGTTTACACATCTATGGCAGGGGAATAGAGGATGCGATTTCACTGAAGTTTTTGGAAGCAGGCAGCCTGGCTGTCGTGGGTTCTACATGCATGGCTTATGGGTCAATTGATACGCCTCTGGTTGCAGCAGATTTGTTAGGGTATGCGTTCTGGAAATTCTTTCAGGAAGGTTTACCGGCAGGAGAAGCCCTGCGTCAAGCTAAAGTCCACCTGGCAAAAGTGATGAATAACCGGCAGGGTTACCTGGATGGTGAAGATCAAAAAACGATCATCTCCTTTGTGTTATATGGCGATCCTTTGGTTTCCAGGGAAACCCATCTCAAACAACCTAAATCGATTTGGCGCAAGAATGAGAGTTTGCCTCAAGTGATGACGGTTTGCGATCGCAAGAATGAAACCATTGAGGCTCAGCCAATACCATCCGATGTTTTGGATGCCGTCAGACAGGTTGTCTCCCAGTATTTGCCTGGCATGTCAAATGCCCAAATGGTGTATTCCACCCAGCGGAGAGACTGTGAAGGCGATGGTCATTCTTGCCCTACGAGCGAACTGAACCCAATGCATAATCCCAAAAATGGATTGGAGTTGAGTTCTGAGCATAAAGGTTCTGCAAACGCAGATGAGAATTCGAGCACTACAATCCGGCGACTGGTTACATTGAGCAAACAAATTCCAAATTCACATGGTGTGCATGCGCAAGTCGCCAGGCTGACTTTGGACGAAAAAGGAAAATTGGTGAAGTTAGTTGTTTCGCGCTAGGGTTAAAAAATATTAAGCCAGGTTGATTAGCAAACCAGCCTCACCAGGCTTTGTGGTATGATAATGGGCTGAAGGTGCTTGCGAAAGCAAGGTGGAAGGTACACTTGAGAAACCGAAGCCCATTTTCTGCTTTAAGAATACTCTCGCTGTTGCTGATCCTGGCAACGGTAATCCTGACGGTGCTAGAATTGATCACCTTCAGCCGCGTGCGGTCATACCTGCCAGCCGGCTTGATGATTGCAGGTATTCCGGTGGGGGGATTAGACCGCCAGGCTGCTGCAGAGCGATTGTTGGAAGCATATTCTGTTCCCATTGAGATAAATTATCAGGACCAGGTCATTCATCTTAATCCAGCGGTGGTTGATTACAGCCTGGAATTGGAGAGCATGCTGGCAGTTGCGAACCTGGAACGGACCCAAAAGGGTTTTTGGCTGGATTTTTGGGATTATTTGTGGGGAAGAACGACCTTCGCCACCCAAATTCCATTGAGTGCATCTTATTCTGAAGCCAGGCTTCAAGCATTCCTGGAAGATCTCTGCTACCCGTTACGACCAACCAGCACAATCAGCGATGCCGGTAGCAGGCTCAACACGCTTTGAAGCAGGACGGTCGGGCACATCACTTGATATCAATGGGTCAATTTTGCTGATTGAAGCGGCGTTAAACTCATTGACAAACCGTTCAGTGGATTTGCCTCTCCAGCGGACCAATCCCCCCAGACCTGCATTTCAAAACCTGGAAATCTTACTCAAGCAGACCATCGAAGTGGCCGGTTTTGATGGCCTGGCCGGCATATACCTGGTCGATTTGCAGACTCAGCAGGAATTGCATTTTGCCATTCGGGATGGCGAAGATGTTTCCGTGCAACCGGATATCGCCTTTACTGCTTCAAGTATTATTAAAGTTCCCATCATGGTCTCTTCCATCCGTCGCATGGGGGAAAACCCGGATTCGGAAACTACTAAGCTACTACAAGATATGATTGAGCTATCTGGCAACGAGGCTGCCGATTGGCTGATGGACCGGGTGATTGATCCGCAAAGAGGTCCATTGCTGGTAACCGAAGATATGCGCGCCCTGGGTTTAGAAAATACCTATATGGCTGGCTACTTTTCTTTTGGTTCACCCTTGCTTGCGGTGATCGAAACGCCGGCTAACCAACGACAGGATGTTTTTACGGATCCTGATCCTTATAGCCAAACCACCCCTTCTGATATAGGTATGCTACTGGAAGATATCTACCAGTGCTCACAGACGGGCGGCGGTGCTTTGACGGCGATTTTCCCGGGTGAGATAGACCAGGACGATTGTCTGCAGATGAATACCTTACTCATAAACAATCGCCTTCCCATGCTACTAACCGCCGGTTTACCCGAAGGAACGCCAATCGCCCATAAACACGGTTGGGTCACCGTCAACGGCGTGATCAACACGATTGGCGATGCGGGCATTGTTTACTCACCAGGTGGTAATTACATCATGGTGGTTTTTCTTTACCATCCTGTACAACTGGTTTGGGATTCGGCCTCTGTGATCGTTTCTGATTTATCGACTGCAGTCTACAATTACTATAATATTCCCTAGCCACTAAGAGTTACTGCTGGATCTGGGCAATCGAGGCTTGAGCAGGGCCAGTCAGAGCCGGCAGGTTGATTTCTTCGAGGTTGGACAATTTTGACATGGCTGGCGCGTTTACCTGTTCCATTGAGAAGGCTTATAGGATCAGATAGGGTAGCGCCGCGCGGAAAACCCAGGTTCACCCAATCTTTATAGGGCATGATCACGCAGATGGTGTCCTTGATAAGTCTTCTGAAAATCCATAAGCAACATTTTCGCCGGATAATCGATTTGTTCGATCACCTCAGGGATGGCATCTCGTATCAACTTACGCAGATACTCAACGAGATGTGAAATTTCTGCCGGGATAGCTTGAACAAAAAGGCTTGGATTTCAGCATCAACATTTGAGGTTTGGTTGGTGACACTCATCAAATTATCCTTGTCTTTCTGAATGTGGGGTAATGATTGGAGAAATTCTATCATTTCCTGTTAGAAAGCACAGTACGAAAATTCCAGGTCTCCCCTTGCATCTGAACGTGCATAGGGTATAATGCAGGACGGAAACGCCCCCGTAGCTCAATGGACAGAGCGCCTGACTTCGGATCAGATGGTTGTGAGTTCGAATCTCGCCGGGGGCGCCTATATATGAAGAAGTCCTGTAGATTCAGTTTTCATTAGCCAAACGTTTGTTGTCTATTTATCCCCTATCCTAATCCCAATTTCCCATCTCGAGGCTATAGGTTCTGCCGGAAGCGATCACGATTTCCATACGCCCCGCCGCTATAAGAGGCAATGTCTACAAGGAAAGCGAATCCCAGGAAAATCCAATCTATACCAACCAAACCAACTGCCGGTTTAAAGACAATGGCGTAAGTTAGTGTGGTCCAGGGAAGAAATATGATTCCCAAAATTGTCAGGATCCAGGAATTAAAAGCAATCGCGAACCGTAGCGGTCTAAGCAACCACCAGATACCTAATCCTACTCGCGGTCCAAGGAAAACCAGGGTTGTAAAGAAACAGCACATTTAATCCTCCTATCCATTTTTCTTCTAAATTATTCCAACGAATTTGACGAGTGATTCCTGGTTCATCATATTAGTTGGTTTGACTGTGTCACGAGATTTTTTAACCTTGTTTGATGTTGGAAGCTATTTCTCTCATCCCAAAAGATGCAGAAAATATCTGCCTTATTATTTGTACCAAAACTGCCCACGCAAGAACAGCAAATCCAATCACTAAGTAATCCCCAGGCTGCCGAAGATGGGCCAATCGGAACCATCTGAAAGCAATTGGGAGAGAAGCGAATAACAGATAAGCTATCAGCAAGCCCATCGCCAGGATAACGGTACGCCAGTTTTTCTGCGATGTTGTATCCTGAAGATCAGATCGTTTCGGTGGACGTACCATTACAAACAATAACAAGCCAGAAATCACCAGCATATGTGTGAGCGCCAATTGAGCATAAGCCATCTGATTGGTTTGCTTAAGGAAATATGTATACACAAGGATTCCCGACAGGCTGATCGAAAGAGCGGCAGGGCCAACGAACCAGAGCAGCTGCCGGCTCAAACTATCCTGTTTGAGTGCGCCAGGCAATTCCCATAAGGATAAAGCGAGAGACGGCAAGGTTAAAGTCACAATAGCTATAAAAGAGCCTTGCTGGGATAGATATGGGAAACCAAGGTCGAGCGCCCAGAGAACCAGGATCAACGTCGTCAGGTATGCTAATTGCGTGAGGTAAAGTTTCAAAACATCCAGCAAGCTTCGGACAATACTCTGACCTTTTTCCATTACGGTTAACAATGCCTTAGGTGCTTCTCTTAAAAGGATGATATCGGCAGTACTGAGCGCCGCCTGACTGCTACCTTGTGAAGTGATCGAGAGGTTGGCATTCTTCATAATTTGAATATCAGATGGGTTGCCGCCGAATACTGCAACAGTCTCCCCATGTTCGCGCATGGAGATCACAAAATCGGAGGTCTGCTCAGACGTGACATGATTGAAAATAATATTTTCATCTACTGATTGATATAAGGTATCTTGATCCAATCCGACCAATTCCGGGCCAGAGATAGCCTTTGGAACCTCCGAACTTTCCTGATTGATACCAGCCGATTCAAGGATTCGTGTAACCCGACTGGTATCACCAGGTGAAAAGCCCTTTAGATTCACCCCACTATTTCTCAGAGTGCGGATTGTATTCACGGCTTCTGAATCTGACTCGTGCTGTGTAACGTAAATAACAGAGGGGGATCAAACCCATTGGCAATTGCGATTGTCCTTCTCTATCGTGAAGCGGTACTAATTCAGGATAATAAGCAAACATATAGACGACTTCATCCTCAGGTTGCTTCAACCCATCCCTTATCTTTCTTTCATCCGGATCCTGATCTGTTGCCTGTTTTCGGGTAAACACTCGACCAATACCACTGAAGAACTTGCGAAACCGGCTCCCCTTAGTCGAGTTGGCTGAAGAAGTTGAGTCAACTTGTGAAGATTTTTCAATGATATCAACCTGGGAATGCTCATTCTCTGGAGTTGTCATTTCTTCTTCGTAAACCTCGGTTAGGTCATTGGATCGTCTCCATATTCGACTAAAGGCAGAAAACCGATTTTTCAGGTTGAATGATTGGGTTTTTTCAAGATTTTCTTGCTTTCTACTGTCATTCTTTTCAACAATAAATTGATTGAGAACTTGTTTTTCTCCTAATACATAAACAGCGCGTAAATCATCCTCGTCAAATGCTACTGCCATCCAACCATAGATGGATAAGAAAGGGGATTGTTCTCGAATCGAACGCCGATCGCCCGGGAAGAGCTCTGCGATGGATCTGATAGCCTGGTTGCTTGAAGCTATGGTATGCGCAAAATCCCCAAGGATTTGATGCAAGCGTGATTGGGATATCGCATTATTTTTCTGAGATGAGGCGATCTCTTCTACCTGGATACCGTTGCCAGCTTGTGATGACGCTAGAGAGACCCACAAAGTAGAGGCTTGAGCCAGGGTCTCAACTGATCGGGCACGACGGATGAGAGCACCCTGCCTGGCAAGCTGCCTGACACCGCCGACGTAATTCAAGAAAATCATAAAATACAGACCAGCTGGCGCAAGTCTGAAAACGACGCTGACACGGCTTACGATCACGTCAGTGTCCAAACCCACAGCGGTATCCAAATGTAGGGTGTGCGAGAGGATCAAAGAGACCATGATCATGACCACAATCAGCATAATGCGCAGCACGCGTTCCACAATTTTTTCCAGAGGGGTATGCTCTTCTACATTTGATCCATTTTTTTTCAGCAAGCCATCAACCAGGCGCTCATTCCCTACTTTTAGAGCCTGGTATGCGGCTCTTCCCGTGATGCAGAAGCTGCCGGCATAGAGCATATCTCCCTGGTGCTTGGACAATCGATTGCCCTTGCCAATCAGAATTGATTCATCCACCAGGATGTTTTTCTTGCTCAGAATCTTTCCATCCACATGGATTTGATCGCCCGGACCGATGACTAAAACATCATCTTGGACAATTTCGGTGGGATCGATGCTTCGGGCTTTCCCTTCTCGGATAACAGTGGCGGTGGGGCGGGTGGCGGGTTCCAATGCTTGCAGGCGTCTTATCGCCAAAATTTCCTGGAAAACATTGATGAGGACATTGAGTAGCGCCACACCTAAGCTGAGCAACATATCCCAGTGAAGTCCTAAAAGCAATTGAACAAAAGCCACCCCCACCAGGCTAAAATTGAAGATCGTCAGGGTGTTTGAGCGCAAGATGCTCTTAACAGAACGTGTTGGTTCGTAAGTGACAGCATTGCTGTAGCCACTCAGCCTTTTTGATTCGGCTTCGGCTTCACTCAAACCTTGCAAGGAAGGGTGAACGGGGAAAGCCGGTTTGACGACAGGCTTACTTAATTTTGGGGCGTGCTTCTTTTGCCATATTCTGAGCAGAATAGCCACCAACCCGACTATGGAAGTAAATAGAGCCAGTTTCCAAAGCAGTTGTTTTATTTTGGTTGGATTGGCATGTGAGTTCATAAAATTATTCGCAGCAATGAATTCTCATATCATTTATTTGTTTTCTCAGAAGAATGTATCTGAATTGTTTATGTAGACCTTTGTTAATCATGATGTGTTACCTTTTTTGATCTCTCGCAGAGCTCGCAAAGTACACAGAGCTTTATCAAGAAAGTCTATTGCACTGATCAATTTGTATGATCCACGAAGTGCGGTGAACTTAATCGTCCTGAGATCCAGATTTTCCAATGCTATTCATCTAATCGGTTTTGCCTAGACTCGTTGTCGGATTTTCTTTGTTGAGATTCTCTGGATGTCATGAGAATTTGACTTGATGTATCGGGGGAAATTTCTAGATTGATCTTTTGGGTTGGGAAGGGGGAATCAATCCCTGCATTATCTAGCGCAATTTGCAGTGCGGTGTTCACCCGATCGAGGACCCGACGCGTGTCTACATAAGATTCAATCCACCATCGAATACGAAAGATCATGGCATGATCGCCCATTTCATGATAAAGGGCGTCCACTGGTTTGTCTTTGAGTACATTCTCAAGATTTCTGACCGTATTGATCATCAAGGAACGTGCTTTCTCAATATCTGTGCCGTAGGCAACACCGACATGGGTTTCAATACGATATTGGGGATCTGGATAACTGTAGTTGATAACTCGATTACTACCGATGATTGAATTAGGCACAATCACCATACGATTATCACGGGTGCGGATACGCGTTGTACGAAGTCCAATATCAGCTACATCTCCCCAAGTATCAACTCCTTGTATCTCTATCCGATCGCCAATGCGGAAAGGCCGGTCAACCAGGATAATAAAACCGGCAATTGCGTCAGCGATGGTATCTCTAGCCGCAAGGGATATTGCCAGACCACCGATACCAAGGGCAGTCGCAAAGGCTGTAATGTTGATCCCAAAATGCGAAAGCAATATTGTAGAAAAAATCATAAAGACAATAACGCGTAACAAACGCTCCAAGAGAGTAATTACTGGAATTAATTCTTCCTCACGATTTTCTTCGATGGTCTTACGGCGATACCAATCATCAGCTAAATGGATCAGAGATAAAGTGATACGGTATCCAAGAAAAGCTCCGATAGAAAAACAGACATCTAATAAGAAAGTCAAGAATGTTGTACTAAGAAAATTAAGTCTCTGAATGGAAAAAAAGATGACAATAATGATCATTATCCAACGTAAGTCAGCACTAATTTTCTGTACATATTGTTGGTCCAGGTCCTTTGGTGCACGGCTTTCAACCTGTTGAAAAGCTTTCTTAACGAGGTAGCTACTGAGCAGGGAACCTATCAATAAATAAATAATCGATAATAAAATATCGATCCAGTCAGTTATATTCAGTCCAAGTATTTGCGTCCTGGATAAACCTGCTCGCACAACAATATTTTCGACTTCTTGCTGGATAAGACCTGGTTGGGCAGTCGGAATTGGCGTGCGTTCAACAACAATTTCACTCAGGATACTCGTTTCTTGTGGCTCGGGGGTTTCCTGGATAGGTGTCGGTGTAGGACTTTCTTCGATAGGCGCAGGTGTTTCTGTTGTGATCACACTGTTACACGCAGAGGACACCAGCATGAGCAAAGCCAGGATAAGAAATATTTTTCGATGATTGATACTTTTCACGAATAACCTCTGTTATATGTTGTTTCTTTTATTACTTAGCTTATCTTATCGACTTGGCTTCCGCTTTCTAATCCTGGTTACACTCACCAAGGCAACCCCGACAGAGATGAACCCGATTGAACCGCATGATTCTGGTAATCTGCCAGCCAACTGTCCACCACGACCTTCTGGGAGTTCTTCAGGTAATTGAGGTGGATTCTCATCTGGAGGTTGTTCGCCCGGAGGTTCGTCAGGCGGCTGAGTGGGTTCTGGCGGTGCTTGGGTTGGTTCTGGAGGCGCTCTGAGTGGGTTCTGGAGGCGGTTGGGTTGGTCTCGCTTCCTGAGTAGGAAAGACAACCGTTGGGACAATGATTGTCGGGCCAGATGGGGGTAGGATGGTCACAGTTTCCCCATTATCTGTTCTTTGTTCTTGGGTTAGATAGCGAAATCCCAGGAAACCGCCGATGCAAAGCACACTCAATAAGAGTGTTCCAAGTACCAGGGCTACCCAGTTCGTCCTGCCTTTTTCTCCTTCTACCGTGACCGATTGGGACACCATGGGCATGGGAGTGGCAATAGGGGTTTGTTGGTATAAATAAGGCTGGACCGGGGCAGGGCCCTGAAGGGCATTCTGCATCATAGCCAGAAACTCGCCAGCTGTCTGAAAGCGTTGATCTGGGTTCTGAGCCATTGCTTTCAAGACCACTTGCTCAAGGGCTTGTGGCAAATCTGGGCGATGGGCCCGCAAGCTAACTACAACTCCGGGTGGCGGCGCCTGCCCCGTAGCGACCTCGAACAATAGAACACCTAGAGCGTAAACATCTGTCCTGGGATCTACTGCACCTCCCTGCACTTGCTCTGGCGCTAAATAAGGTGACGGCATCTGCGTTTGGCTGGGAGGTGTGCCAAAATCAGCCAGGAGGGGGCATTGTCTGGCGTCCATCAGGATTTTTCCAGGCTTGAGGTTGCCGTGTATAGTTCCCTGAGCATGGATATAATTCACAGCGCCAACAATTTCATCAAATAGATCAAGAGCTTGTTTCATGTCTCTAAACAAGGTAATGTGATTTTGTAGCGTACCGCCTTCAGCAAGCCGCTCAGCTCGATAGAAAAATCCTGCTTCCTGACCAGAGCTAAAAACCTCCAGGATATTAGGGTGCTGCATTCGTGCCATCAGCTCACCCTGCTGCATGAATTGCTGCACGGCTATTGGGTTTCGAGCTATGCCAGGTTTGAGAATTTTTAACACAACGTAACGGTTCATTGAAGGCTGAAAACCTTTAAAGACCATGGTATCCCCGCTCTCATCCAGGACTTCAATAACCTGATATTCACCTATCGTCTTGCCTAAGAAGTCTGACATATACATCTTCCTTTCAATTAATCAACTTGTTTTTGAGATGAATTAATAAATCCTTCTGACTAAACCATCGCCATTTCTCCACTAATCTTCATCTCAGATATGTTTGCCTGGGATTCGTCTGTCCTTGTAGAGCAGCCACACGGCGCCGAGTCCGAGTACCGTGGCGAGCATCCCGATCACCCATCCCAGAATTGGCACAGCCGACAGTAGAACATAAAGCACTAAACCGGTGATGAGAGCGAGTGGTTTGTAAATCGCATATGCCGGTGCAAATCGGTTGAGGATCATTAAGCCAACTAAGAAAGCAACAATGGCTTTGCTGATATAGATCACAAATAAAGCGAAAGAAGTGGACACCAAACCCAAACTAAAACCACCGATCGCCATGAAGGACCAAGCTAGCTCCCATAACGGTATCATCCCAAGAAACAAACCGATGGCGATGATGATGATCAGCATGAGGATAGCTACTCCGATCAGGTTGAATGAGATGGCTATCCCAAGTAAGCCCCAACCCGAGGCCGCCAGGGGTTTGGAATGCAGTAACTTAGCGCTTTCGGGGATCCACTTGGGCTTTAGCCAAAGACCTAGTAGACCGAATGCGAGCAGGACGAACCATTCTTGCAAGCGTTCGAGTAGCCAGTCCGTCACTTTTCCCCAATCGATTTCTTCTGCCTGCAGAGCAGAGAGGCTTTCCCCAAACAGCGCGGGCATCAGGCCAGCAAAAATTATCTCTGTATCAATTGCGGTCGGATCCACTGCGAAATCCTGGTAAGCCATGCTCGTTGTGGAAGCCTCATCCGATTTGATCCAATCTGTCATATCGATTTTTTCCATAATCAGGAAGAAGAATTCCATCGGACCGATAATGGCTCTAATCGTCCCATCTACAATGCCATTCAATCGCGCGCCCAAAGAAATAGATTGCAGATCGCGTCGAATTTGGGATCCTTCCTGAGTGCTCAGACTTAGACCACCGAAATATAGATTTCGATTTAAGTTTGCTTCAGATCCTAAGTCAAACTGCAAATGCGAGAGCATATAAAGTGCCCCCAATCCCACTGTTAACAACAACCTCATTGCCAATGACCACCAGGCTGCCGTTCACTGTGCCATTGATTTCGACTTTATTGGCTATTGCCAAGACATCCCCATCTACAACACCGTCAATCCTGACTGATTCACCAGTAAAGACAGCATCTCCTTTAATCATTGTCTCTGTCGGGAGATTATCTCCCTGGATAATACTCTGCGCTCCGACCTGTGAAGGAACAGCAACACTCGAAAGGATGACAATCCCCAAGATGGTCAAGAACTGATAAAAATTCCTTCTGTTTTTAATCATTCCATTACCTCTTTTGAAATTACTGAACCAAACTGTTCTAAAACATGCACACAGGTCAAATGCCACTCTTATGGCATAGATTGGATTTGTTCTTGGAGTTCAATTAAGGCATTCTGAGGGATCGTTATCAGACCCTGATGAGAACGATCCAAATCGACGATAATTAAGAACACGGTTGAAATAATTAGAATCATGATGATTAAAGCCAGGTAATTGAGTTTTCCGGAATAGCTTCCGTACACACCGATAAGCATCATCGTGAATATAGCCACCAGATAGATTGCCAATAGAAAAAAAGGTGGAACACGGATGACCAATTCTTTATTGATCCTCTCAGAATGCAAATCGATGAGCTGATTCAAGGAGTCAATATAAAGAGCACTAATCGGAGTGGGGTCGTTACGCGCGACGATTTCTGCCAGCTTCCATAACTCCTGGTGGATTTCTTCCGAACGGGTGATTGCATTTTCAAGCCGGTCACGGTCGAGGGCAGCCAGGCGCATTTCCACATATTCTCCAAGCAATTCCCGCGATTCGGTTGAAATTGGTTGATCCAGGTAACCTGCTCGCAGGTAGGTAGTACCAATAGCATCGGCTTCATTTATAACCAGCTCCAGCCGAGAGTTGAATATATTCACAGCGATACTGGCTATAAATGCAAGTAAAAAACCCAAGGAAGCCAATGAAGCGCCGACCATTGCATTAACACCAGATTCCGAATGGTCAGGCCAGCGCTTCTGGAAGAAACATCCAAGCCGGTATCCGCCTTCGATGGAAGCCATCAAGATGACTACTGTGAGTAGATATACACCCATGATCGGGAGCATATCGAGAGGTTGATAAGCGAGCACGATTTGATTCCTTATGCTTTTCTATATTCCAAGCAACTGCTTTTTCTTTGCCTCAAACTCCTCTTCGGTGATGATGCCCAAATCACGCAGATTGGCAAGGTTCTGGATCTCTGCAATGTAGTCCTGGGTTGGTTGGGCATCTAACTTAGCAGGAGCTGACGGTGCAGGAGAAGAAGGGCTGACAGCTTCAGCTTCGATCGCGGCTCTATCCTGGTCATTCAGCTCTTGAGGTTCTATATTCAGGGCATCCATCGCGTTTTCCAGTTCTTCTTGGTTCAGATCCTCAGGTGGACGACCGGTGTACTGCTGGATTTGCTGGGCCTGTGACTGTCCGATTTTGTAGGCCGCGCCACCAACCAGCAGAAGTGAAAAACCATTAACCAGTAAACTCCGACGACGAAAAACTCTTCCCGGCATCAATGCGGTCCGCCGAAACACCCGACGGGTCGTCCTTCGAGAAGTCCGTCGTGATGTGCGGCGAGCAACTCTTCGATTTCCTCCAAACATTTTCTCATACTCCTTTTTCCTACACTATGTTTATAAAATAGTCCAGGAACAAGCGATCTTGGATAGAAAGTTGGGGCTTCCAACTTTTGGGTTTAATTCCAAAGGTTCACCTTAATTGGATGCCCCAATTCCTGTGTTAAATCTACTGAATCGTGATGATATGGGTCACAGTGGCCGTGTTCCCATGGATGTCTTTGATGGTTAAGATAACCGTGTATGTCCCTGGATTGGTATATGTATGCTCAATGGTGACACCATCGGCTTTAACACCGTCTCCAAAGTCCCAGGTGTAGCTGGTGATGCTTCCGCTAGAAGTGGAGCTGCCTGCGTCAAACAAAACTGGCTGGTTGACATCTCCCTTTTCGGGTGCTGTAATGATGGCAACAGGCGGAGCAGGTGATGGCTCTTCCGTCGGTTCCGGTGTGGGCGCCTCAGTAGCTTCTGGCGTCGGTGCGATTTCTGTTGGCCCAGGTGGAAGGGGTGGAAGTTGGGTTGGAGGCACAATCGGCTGCAGAGGGGATGGTGAGTTGTAGAAGACAAGCAGGCCTCTCTGGGTGCTGATGAGCAACTGGTTATTAACTTTTGCAAAGCTGTTTGCTGATGCCAGCGCATCCAGATACGCAAACTCCTGGTCCATTATCCCTGCCGGTTCTGCACAGAAAAGCTTCGTTGTAGCGACTGGTCCTACTCGCAATACGCCGGTGATTTCCGTGTTGTAAGTGTTGCATCCTGAACTTCCTGAGATTTGTCCTGTTTCCCCATTTGGGTTGATGACGAACTCAGCAGTGGTCTGTGTTCCAGGTAAAACTGGCTTCGGACCGAGCGTTACCAGCCACCAACGAGTACCATTCAATGGGGTAAGAGCGCCTTCACTTGGCTCGACTACCGGTACTGTCGCGACAAAGTTAAGCGACTGGCGACCCTCATCATAAGGTATCTGAAGGGAATCCCCAAGGATACGGTAGGTGGTTGCGCTGTTCAGGCCGAGGAAGAATTGCTGCTCTTGTTCCCAGAAATCCGGAGGACATTCACTGTTATTTGTTTTGAAAGGCAGATTGACCTTTAACTCGTTCAGGTTCGCCACGTAAGGTGCATTGTAGTCATTGCAACCAGTAGAACCCAGAACCAGCCCGGAGGGACCTCCCTCTTGTGGTGCAAAGAGTGCGGTGAAATTTGCCTCATCACTGGGGATTGTGGGGCTTTCCAGTGTTCCCATAGAAACCAAGCGCCAGTACGTTCCTTCAAGCGAAGTGCGGTTTGCAGCAAACACAAGCACACCTTTTTCAGACGTGATGGTCAGGGTCTGTCCAAGCACCATATAGCTTTGTGTGCTCTCCAGGATTTCCAAATAGTTGGATTCAGCCTGCATCACTTCTTCAGGGCAGCTGAGGCGAGTTGTGGTGAGGGTCTGTAAGGATAGCGCATCCTGGTCAATGGTGAAACCACCACTGTAGTTGTTGCACATGGCAGCGCCGCCCATCATCCCTTGATATGGCTCATCTCCTGGCTCAAACAATAGTGTAGTTGGCGCCGTATCGGTCTGGCTCGGCTCTCCATTCACGGTCACCAGTGTCCACAGTACATTCTCCAGGGGAAGATGACTGGATGTGAAACGCAGCACCCCTTGACCGGCGTCGTAGGTGATTTCCAACATATCACCTACGATGGCGTAGCTTTCAGCTTTTATCAACGCCTGCTGGAAAGCAGCTTCCTGTTCCATGCCGTTGAGGCACTCTCTCAACGAGCTGGCAGGCATTTGAACCTGCAAACGGCCATTTTCGGCAATGAATGAGGTCGAATAACGATTGCATCCGGAATAGCCGCTCAAGAGACCATCCTGAGTGAACTGGGCAGTGATGAAAGTGCCTGCCTCAACGGCAGCAGGTTCATTGATGTTTCCATACTCTTCCAATAACCAGACGGTATCTTGCAGCGATCTCTGGCTTTGTGTGAAAACCATCTTGCGCTCGAAGGAAGAGGCAAAGTCGTAAAAGATCTCAAGACGACCTTGAGGTGTCATATTGATCCGATATGCGGAATTCAAGGCTGCCAGCACGACCCCTTCCTGTTCCATACCGGTTTCGCATGCCATCATGGTGGAGCCCAATGGAGCTATCTGGACCACATCGCCATCCAACTCATACGAGCCAAAGTAATTATTGCAACCTCCAAAACCGCCAAGGCTACCGTCATTCGAGAATTGCAGAGTGACTGTAACACCGGGTTCGACAACGGTTGGATTGAGGGCATCACCAAAGCCGAGCAGCATCCAGAGCGGACCGACAAGCTGGGAAGAGAAATCCACCGTGGTCACAGGGATTTCGGGCGTTGGCTGAGGTTCTTGAACCACTGGCAAGGTAGCCATCAATGTTGCGGTGGGTTCTACTGGAAGGACTGGCGCTGGCGTTTGAGCCGGTTGGCAGGCTGAAAGCAAAGTGGTAAGTACCAGAATGCTTACAATCCACAAAGCGGGCTGCAAAGGCTTAAAATATTTCAATTTTCTCATGAATTTTCTCCTTACGCTGTTTCAAAAGCAGCACGTAATTGGTCTTCCTCTTCCTTGGTGAGATTGGAGGCGATTATTTCAAACTGAATTCCCTTAAGCTCTTCAAGAACTTTGTCTTCCACGGCATTGCTGGAAAGAAGAAACAGCGCCGAAGTACCTTCGGTTACCTTCTCGCGAGCAGACTTAATGAAGTCATCATGGATGCCGTAATCTGCCATCTTGCCGCTCAACGCACCCATGGCAGCTCCAACTGCCAAACCGAAGAATGGGACAAAGAAGATCATCCCAAAAAGCATGCCCCAGAATGCCCCGTCCAGTGCTTTGAGGGCTGGGAGGTTGAGTGCCTGCCTGGTCTTCGGAGCTTTTTTCCCTTCTGGCCAGGTGACGATGGCAGCGTCGAGCACCTGAATCAGTTCAGCCTTCTGCAGCTCGACGAGCTTGTCGAGCATCTGGCTTGCCCCTTCTGGGCTTGAAAACTTGAGTACTGTAAGTGTGGACATATTTTTCCTCCTTTGGAAAATTGAATGTTGCCGTAATCCGTTAGAAATTGTCCATCCAACCCACATCTGATGGGTTGGATGGATGTTACTGGTTAATTTTTACGATCGGCGATTGCCTGAAATACCTGGATTGCTCCGCCCACCAATGAAAAGACAGCGACAATCCAAACCAGGCTTACGATACTGGACAGATTGGCAAAATTGCCGATCAGGACAAAGCCGAAGATCAGGCTCAAAGCGCCCATGATCGCCGAGCCCCATCCCCCACCCTTGAAGGCCAATACCAGGAATACCGCACCGACGACCAATCCCTGGATGCCCAGGAACAAAATTGCCAGTGCAGGAATAGTTAAAGCACTGATCAGTGGATAGCGCAGGATGTAGAAACCTGCAAAGATGCTTATCAACCCAGATATCAGTTTCCAGCCCCATGCTTGCCGGTCAATGAACATATGCACCAGCGCGAAAATGCCAGAAAAGACCCAGTAATATCCCAGAATATATACCAGGACCAATACAGTTTTTACCGGTACAGACAGCAGTAAAATACCAAGCATAATATTGATGAAACCCCCGATCACACCTAACCACCATGGAGCTCGATGGGTCTCAAAACTCATTGCATTCGATGTTGTAGCCATTTCTAATTACTCCTTTCAAGAATCTAAGAAAAATAAATCGATAACTATACTGACAGGATTTGCGGATAATCAAAACTTAAGATTTATGATCCAGTTATTCCTCCTTCATCAAATTAATGGGAAATATCTCATCCCAATCATGCCATCGCCTTCTCAAAGGCTTTTTAAACAACGATCTCTCTACAGCCTGTGAGCACGTAACGCTTGTTCTATCGAGATTAATTCCAATGGTGATCAAGGCAGTCATTCTTGAGATCCTCTCTGCTCAGTTCTTGCAAGGGATTTCTGCCAGGGCCAATGGCCTTCAATCTCGACTACCAGGGACCAGCTCAAGAAGGTCCTCACCAATACCAGTAGCCCGAGGGCGGCGATGTTCTCAAAGGTTTGTTCGAGCGCTACAGTGCGGATCACATCTGCGGCAATCAGAATTTCCAATCCCAACAGTAGCCCTTTTCCCAGGGTGTGTTTATATTCTTGGAAATTTGATCCCATCACAATTCTATTTTTAATCAGAATTGTGATGTACCGAATGGTGCTGTAACCAAACATTCCCGCGATGACTACCACCGCCAGGTATTCGATAATCAGAAAACTTACTTTAATCAAATCCATGTTTACACCAGGATGCATTGTGTTGGTTAATCTACAGAAAGAATCTGAACATCTGGGTGTTTCAAGCGCATCCACAGGATGTAACAGGCTGATCAACAACACCCAGCCGGGAAAAATGAGGGTCACCCAGGAACTATAGTTGACCACCACCAGCAGCGTCAGCGCCAGTAAGAAGGTCAAAACGGCCAGCCAGCGTGGCATCAATCCAGTGCGCAACCAAATTGTAGCTAGAGAGATCATCGTAGTTCCAGCCATGCGCAAAGCATACACATTGCTGATGTGCAGCATTAGCGCCCGGCCAAAGTAAATCACGGTGTAATCAGGTGTTTCTCCCGTGATCAAAAGATATGTAGATAAGATCCCACCGGCTATGGACATTGAAATGAAAGTCATCGCCAGGAAGAGCAGGCTGCTGCCAAAGAAAACGGTTGAAAAGAACCTATCTTCAAATTCACCCAGCTTATCGCGCACCACGCCGATGAACCACAGGTATGAGATGCCTGCAAAGGGCATCAAACCCAAAGCGAGGTTTATTTTCCATGCGCCAGTCTGTGCCCAGCTTGTGTCGGAGGAAAGCGTTGCAGGGATTGCGCTGCGCATCAGGAACAGGCTGGCGCCAAACAGCAAACCAAATAAGATCCCAGCAGTTGCTGCCGCCCGCGGGGTCGTCAATCGGCGGTATTCTTTGTTAGACATTGAGATTTCCATACCTTCTCCGTAGTAAGTTCGCTGCAATTAACAAGGATGACAGATCTACCAGACCGAGCACCAGCACCATCGCGATCACATCTGCCTGGGCGGCAAAGTTGGTGGTTGCGATGACCAACGCAGCCGAGAGATTCCGTTGAGCAGTGCCCAGAGCAAGAACAGAGCGGATGGCATCGTCTTTGCCACCCAGTAAGTATCCGAAGATAAAAGCTAATCCTAAAAATAGCAATAGGATAAGGATTCCGCCGCTGGTGAATACTCCCAGCACGGCATTCATGTTAGCCAACAAGCCGGAGGCAATGAGGAGAATCAGGGCGAGCAGTAGAAACCTGAGTCATGTAGGGTTGGAAGATTTGGCAATATGAACATAACCAGCACGGATCGACAATCCAATTGCCAGCGGGATCAGCATTAAAATGATCAGCGGACGGGCAATACTCCAGGGATCAACCGAGACGCCCTGTAAAAGCCATGGCAGCACCAACGGCACATAGCCAATGGTCACAACCATCAAAAGCACCATCAAACCGACGGAGAAAGCCAGGTTGCCTTTGGCGATCTGAGCTAGCCTGGGCAAAAAAGGCGCTCCTGCAGCGGTTGAAACCAGGATCAAACCTATCTTCAAGCCATCGCCGAGGGGAAAGATCGCTATGATCAAATAGGCAACCAGCGGTACCAGGACGAAATTTGCTACCAGGGCCGCGACCACCAGGCGGGTATTTCGCAACGGTGCGCCAATCTCCGCCAGGCTCAGGCTCAGCCCCATAGCAAGCATACTGGTCACCACAAAGACCAGCGTAGATAGGTTCATGATAAGAGTCAGCAGATCGAGCATTAATTACTTCCTGAGATTTGATGGATAATATAATCAAGAAGGTTAGCCAGGCTTGATAGTCCGGACTGGTCTGGTCATATGTACAGCCTAAGAATGCGCCATCATATCAATCGCTACGGTGACGGCCAGAATGACGACATCATTCTGACTGGGTTCGATCTGCACGCCATAGGTATCAGCCAGTCGAAACCAGCGCTTGGATACTTCCGCAACTTTGCTGCTGCCATCTCCAATAGTGTACTGGTGGTTGAGGATATTGCCCTGTACCTGCAAATCAGGACCATTGCCAACCTTGACCACCCAGCGATCACGTAGCGGAGTAATCAATGCTTTCTTAACAGTGGCCAGGGTTTCGCCATTAGGACCTTCGATGGCCATGGTGTCCCGGATGGTTAACAACCTCTGCTGGATCTTGCAAAGCTCGGTTCCGTTTGGATCCTCGAAGAAAAGGGTGTCGCGCACACGCAGCATCTTGCCATCGACCTTGAAGGCACGCTGGCCTCTCTCATCCTCGATCCAGAAATCGTTGCCAAAGGAAATCAGCTTTTCGCGCATCTTATAGCGGGTGGCGGTTCCACCACGT
The DNA here is from genome assembly GCA_963842455.1 of uncultured Chloroflexia bacterium. GTDB lineage: Bacteria > Chloroflexota > Anaerolineae > Anaerolineales > UBA4823 > CAWJHE01. The sequence continues at coordinate 31,667 of CAWJHE010000011.1, read as the reverse complement.
CCAAAAACTTGGCGATTCTCACGTCGTTGTAGGGGTCCTGCTTTTCTACGCATATTTCTCTCCTGTTCTTAAAGGTAAGTCTCATCTATCCCTTGTTGTTCAATGACACGCGCTTGCCCAGTTCACCAGAGATAAGCATGAGGCTTACCAGCATAAGCAGCGCACCGACCATACACATCACCAGTACATTCGGATCATCGAAATTACCTCCAGCTACCACCAGTGCGGCCGCAATGTTGCGCTGCGCGGTAGCCAGACCGAGCACAGGTCGCACCGTGCGTTCCTTGCCGGCCAGCAGCCAGCCGATCAGAAATGCGCCTGAGATCAGTAGTACTGTTGCCAGGATCGCGCCGCTGCCGATGCTGACCAGCAGCGATCGCCAGCTGAGCGCCAGCAACGCCACGAAGCCAAGCATCAGACCCATGTTGCTGATTTGGGCCAGAGATGGCTGCAGGCTTTTTGCCAGATTGGCATAGCGGCTGTTGATGAAGAGGCCAATGGCCAGTGGGATCAGCATCAAAACAACCAGCGACATGGCGATGTCCAGCGGGTTGACGGTCACCCCCGGCAACAGCAAAGGCAGCACCAAGGGCACGTAAATGACCGTCGCGATCATCAACAGCACCATGATGCCCACGCTGACAGCGACATCGCCTTTGGCGACCTGCACCAGCTTGGGCAGGAAAGGCGCACCGGCAGCCGTAGCCAGCAAAATCAAACCGATCGCATAGCCCTCATCCATGGGTACGATAGCCTTGATAGCAAAGGCCAGGGCTGGGATCAACACAAAGTTGGCCAGCAGCGCCATGACCACCAGACGGCCGTTGCGCAACGGTTGCAGGATCTGTCCAACACTCAGGCTGAGCCCCAAGGCAGCCATGCTGGCGACGACAAAAGTCAGAATCCCGATATTGGCTATCAATTGGGTCATTTGTTGGATGGTGTCCATTGGTTCACCTTTCTGCAGAGGGCCTACGATTCTTGAGTAAAGACAGTGCGCCAGTCCTGTTTCATATCCACAACCAGCCAGCCGCGCTTCGGAGCTTCCTTGAGGGCCTCCACAAGCTTGCCGGTGCTCTTTGTCTTGGCGTCATACGCATATTCGCGTTCACTATCGGTATGGTGGACGATAAGGCCAAAACTAGGGCGCGGGTTATTGATCGTGGTGTACTGTAACATCGCGTGGTCGCCGTCGCTGTTCCCGCAACAAATCACAGGTCGCCGGCCAATGAACTGATGAATGCCGACCGGCTTGCCCTGCTTGTCGTTCACGAACAGATAGTCGAGTGTCTTTGTCAGAACAGGCCCGCTTTCGCGCAGTTCGAACGTCGTTCGTGCAGTCGAGCCGACAACCTGTTCGGGGGGTATGCCGTAAACTCGTTCCACCCAAACGCGCATAAAATCCGCGCCGCCGCCGGAAACGATGAAGTTCTTAAAGCCATTTGCTCGCAGAAGGCGCAGTAGTTCCTGCATGGGTACGTAGGTGAGTTCGTCATAGCGCCGGCCATATCGTGGATGTTTGGCCGAAGTGAGCCATACCTCAACTGCCTCACGAAACTCATCGATCGTCATACCTGCATGGGTGAGCGCCAGGACTTGCATCAGGCCATCGAAATGTCTACCTTTCAGGAGTTTTGCAAAATCTCCTGAAAGGGCGGCTTGCACCATTTCGTCCGAAGCGAGCTTGGGCTCTGTGAGGATCCGCCGCTTCAATTCGTCGATGGCAAAGGCTGCCTGAAACGGCATTGGATTCTCTGGCCAGAGTGTGCCGTCGTTGTCGTGCACGGCAATGCGTTCTGCCAACGGCAAGAAGTCGGATGACCCTTCCTTTGTCACCCTGGCGAGGAACGCCAGGATATCCTGTTTGGCGGGGCCATCGTTCCAGGAAGGTAGCGGATCCATAGTGGTTGAGTACATAGATTTTTCCCTTTGCCACACCGTAATCCTCTACCTGTTAGAGGCTCACGGATATTGCCCGGAAGGTGAATGTCTCGAATGGCTTTGCTCTCAGCGACTGCCCTGCACAAAGCACTTCGGCCACAGTAGGGGGACCTTATCGAAGTCCTACGTTTGCACAAATCGCTTAAGTATGGTATTGTGCAGCGCCCGGTTGGCTTCGAGGGCGAATTCGTCCGGATAGCTCTCTCGCAGCCGAGCATTAACCGCCTGTGCTTTCGCAACCGTAACAGCACCTGGTTCTAACAGTATGTTGAACACGATCAAAGTCATCAAAATTTTCTTTATCCGGTTGTTGCTCAGCATGAGATGCTCACTGCAGGCGTAACCAACAACAGTTGGTTACGCCTGCTTGCGCCATGTTCTCACATAGCAGATTAGTAATCGAAGCTCTCTTCCATCTTTGCCATTACCTGGTCAATGCCGAAGCTGGCCGGTTTCATGCGGGGTGGAAATTCCTGGAAGGTTTCCAGGAACTGACGCACCAGGAATTGGGCGGCATAAGTCAGGTAAACCCGATCAATCATCCAGTCCCAATAAGTATTCGAGGTGACATCTGCTCGCTCGAAGGGGTCTGTGCGCAAGTTGAAGATCTTAGGTACGCGCAGGAAGACGAACGGCTCAGCCCAGATCTGCACGGTGCCCTGCACGCGCTGTTCAGCGAAGACAAATTTCCAATTATCGTAGCGCAACCCAACCAGATCGCCATCATCAGAAAAGTAGATCAGACCTGGACGGGGTCCCTTCTCCACCTCGCCGGTAAAGTAAGGCAGGAAGTTGTAGCCATCGATATGAACCTTGAAGGTCTTATCCCCGGCTTCGTATCCTTTCTTCAACTTCTCGGAGATTTCAGCATCCCCAGCCGCGGCCAGTAGGGTGGGGAGCCAATCGGTGTGGCTGATGATCTCGTTGGAGACGACGCCTGCCGGGATTTTGCCTGGCCACCGAATCAGCTCAGGGATGCGAAAAGCGCCTTCCCAGTTGGAGTTTTTCTCGTTGCGGAAGGGCGTCATAGCGCCATCCGGCCACGTGTTCATGTGAGGACCGTTGTCCGTAGAGTAAATCACGATCGTGTCTTCGGTGATGCCTAGCTCGTCCAGCTGGTTAAGCAGCATGCCAACATGCTTATCGTGCTCGATCATCACATCGTGGTAGAAAGACTGCCAGCGCCCGGCCTGGCCGAGGACCTCCTCAGGCGGATGGACGCGGAAGTGCATCCAGGTGGTGTTGACCCAAGCGAAGAAAGGCTGGTCGGCGTCATGGGAGCGCTGGATGAAATCCTGGGCAGCCGATAGGAACTCGCTATCACAGGTCTCCATGCGCTTGATGGTCAGCGGGCCGGTATCCTCAATGCGCTGCTTGCCCACGCGGCCCCAGCGCGGCTGTTCGGTAGGATCGTCTTCTTCAGTCGCCCAGGAGTGAATCACGCCTCGCGGTCCAAAAATTTTCTTGAAATTGGGGAAATCAGCCTCGGGTGGATAGTCTACATGCTCCGGCTCTTCATCAGCATTCAGATGATACAGGTTGCCGTAGAATTCATCGAATCCATGAACTGTGGGCAGGTATTTGTTTTTGTCGCCGAAGTGGTTCTTACCGAACTGGCCAGTGGCGTAGCCAAGCGGCTTGAGCAACTCGGCGATGGTGGCATCTTCTGCCTGTAAACCGACATCTGCACCCGGCATGCCCACCTTGGTCAACCCTGTGCGGTATGGGTTTTGCCCGGTGATGAATGCTGACCGTCCAGCTGTGCAGCTCTGCTGGCCGTAGGAATCGGTGAAGCGCATGCCTTCATTGGCAATGCGGTCGATATTGGGGGTGCGGTAGCCCATCAAGCCATCGCTGTAACAGCTCAGGTTGGTGATGCCGATATCGTCACCCCAGATGACGAGAATGTTTGGTTTTCCGTTGGGCATGTAATTTTCTCCTTAATATAGTGAATAAAACCTTCTGATTGGTGAACCACACGTTCCACTCAAGCAATTACTTGCTGGATATCTGAATGGAAGGTGAATTCTCTTGGATTGCGGATCGATTTGTGGAATGCCGGGATTTTCATTGAAACCTGCTTTTCAGGCGCTGAACCGTGACAGCGATTGAATTTGATGTTGCTGCCACAAGGACAGGGATCGTGTCGACGAGTACTGGCAAAAGTATGATCCAGGATGGCCATTACCTCTCGTGCTTCGTGGCCTCGCCGCATCAGACCAGCCATGATCTTCATCGGGAAATCGACATGGTGGAAAAACAGCTTGAATCCTGCACAAAGATAATTGAGACCTTGTTCACCATTTGGTGTCTGGATGAAGCGATTCTTGGGGCACTCGCCATGACAGGCAAAATTAACATCACAATTGAGGCAATAAAGAGGCAGGCTATCTTTTTTGTCTGCTCCAAATTTTAATTGCTGGGGAGAAGCTACCAATGAGAGCATATGCGTTTCCTGGATATTGCCCAGCAGATATCTTGGCTCAACAAAGTGATCACAAGCAAACAGATCGCCGTTGTGCTCGATAGCAAGCCCTGTACCACAGGTCTCGTTGAAGACACACATACCCGAGGTGGGCATCCTGAGCCAGTTGCGCAGGGATGCTTCAAAGGTCTGCACGAAAACACGTCCCACATCATGGCGGACCCACTCGTCAAAGATGATGGATAAGAAGCGCCCGAATTGCTCTGGCAGCACCGAGCGATCTGAGACGGTGTTTCCTTCCTGGATAAAGTGTCTGACCATCTGAATTGATGCGTTCCACTACCGGGATGAACTGGATCCAATCGGCCTTAACTTCGTCGCGCATGAAGCGGTAAACCTCTAAGCGGATAATCACCGTTGACCCGGTTAACCGTGGTCAGCACATTGAACTCGACGCCGTGTTTTTGCAACAACCTGATGCCGTGCATAACCCGGTCGAAAGTCGGTCGACCACCCTTGTCCAACCGGTACACATCATGCAACTCACGCGGGCCATCCAGGCTGATGCCGATCAGGAAATTGTTTTCCTTGAAAAAGGCTGCCCACTCATCGTCTAGCAGTGTGCCGTTGGTCTGCATGGTATGGAGAAAGGTCATGCCTGGGCGACGGTATTTCTCAGCCAGAGCGAGCGCTCGTCGGAAAAAATCCAGACCCATTAGGGTTGGCTCGCCGCCCTGCCATGCAATGTTGACTGTGTCTGACTGGTGCGCCTCAATCAATTGGCGAATGTACTGCTCAAGCACTGTTTCGCTCATGCGGAACTTGCTGCCCGGGTATAAGGCTTCCTTATCCAGGAAAAAGCAGTAGGCGCAGTCCAGGTTGCAAGCTGAGCCGCTGGGTTTCGCCAGCAGGTGAAAGGCAGGAGGGGCGCCGATAGGGAGAAGAGGAATTGTTGGAAAAGCGTTCATGTGGAAGACCTATTTACTCTTTGAAATTAATTGTTTTTTCATCGAATTCAAGGCGCTCAACGGTCAGAATCACCATGCCCAGGTCATTCAATAAGCTCGAGTAAGCCAGCCAGCGCAGTTTGATCGGGAAGCCATCCCTGAATCTGAGTCACCTGCTTATAATTACGCCAGGAACTGATTGTGATTTCTAAGCCTTCTAAGTATTCGATCCAGCATTTTCTCAGCGTGCCCTGCACTCTTATCTGATACTGCCCCGGTCGATCAAATGGGAATTGAAGGTATGTCATGCTCAGGCAATGGCTCCTCCTTGTATGCAGCTAAGCATACCTTTGGGGGCCTTGTCTGTCATGCAATTAAATGTTTTATTATTGTTTTATTTGCTGAGGGAAAAAAGTGTACCTGGCTAAGCTTTTCGAGGAAGAATACCAAGCAATTCGGCGCTGGCGACCGCCTGGCGCTTATTGTTTACATTCAGTTTACGATAAATGTGGTGGGTGTGCTGCTGGACTGTACTTGGAGAAATATGTAATCTGTTGGATATTTCATGGATGCTCAACCGCTCGGCCAGTAATTCCAGGATTTCATGCTCGCGCCCGGTCAGCAGCGTTTTGATCGGATTGAGGTTGGCAGGCAATACTATGGGGAGTGCCAGGAATTGAAAAGGCATCAATCAGAGTAGTAACATACTCGTATCAAGCCTGTCTCATTCTTCAGATTTGGAGCAATCGCTTGCAGAAGATCCTGCATTGAGAGGCCTTGCTCGATAAATGTTTGCATAAACCCGCCAGGATAGCCCAGTCGAATAGCATGTTCCAGGGTTTGCAAAGCAAGCAGGCGCTCACCCTGCTTGTCGAACCAGACAGAACGCATAGCTAGGATGCGGATCTGTGTGATATATATTATGTGTTCTTTCAGCGAGCTCCTGAACCTCATCCAGGAAATGATCGATTTCCTGGCTGGTCTCGGGGCTGTTAATCTCCATCTGGATTTTTGCCTTATAGAAATGTGGGATGTGGTACCAAACGATCGCTTGCTGAGAAATGGGTGTTCCAAACGAATTAGCCCAGCGACGTGCTTCGATTCGATTACCTGACTTTAATTTCAACCAGGCCCTTAAAGCCATTATGGGTTGAGTTGTGGCTGACATTTGCTCTTCGAATAGATTTTGGAGAGAAACGAATGCTTCCTGCGCTAATTCATGCTGATCAAGCGCATCGAGAACGTACACATAACCTGCGATGCTCTCAAGCGCACAAAACAGGTTGGTGGAATAACCGATATCAATTACTAACTTATAATACCTGACTGCCAGGTCAAGCTGATTCCATTCTTGATAGACTCGGCCCAGCATGTAGTAACCCCAGCCCAGCATGAGCAGAAAGTTCAATTCCTTTGCGTTTCGCACCAGGGTTTCTGCTGTTTGCCGGCAAAGCTCGAGCTCTCCTTGGAGAAGATAGATGGTCGCTAGAGAAAACAAAATTCGCTTCCCTAATGCCGTGCGCATTTTCTGGAGGCTCTCATATTTCTGGGTTAACATTTCGACTGCCTGGGAATATTGTCCGTCCATCGCCATAGAAAGCCCCAGGTATACCAAGGTATTGCCTCGGACAAATAACCAGTTTTTCGGCAATGCATCTGCTACGTGCTGGGCTCGTTCCACCGCCTGACTGCCCCGGTTAGTTAAACAAAGTAATGCACACTGCAATGTCCACACATTTAACTGGATAGTCCTATGCGAGATGATTTCAAAGCCAGGCAAAGAAGCGTCATCTTCACTGCCGCCATTTTGTTGCGAAGTAGCATCCAATATGGTCTGGATTTTGTTGGTTAGAGAGTTTATAACCATCAGACGCAAGCTGAAATGCGCCACCCAGGCTTGCATAAGCAGCAGACCGGGACGGGTTGCGATTAAATCCTCCGGAAGATATCCAAGCAGACGCTTAATCCCTTGGGAATCATCCGCATTCAACAGATCGCAGAATTGGCTTTCAACAACTTTTGCGGCGCCGATCCAATCTTGAACTGTGATCAGGTGGTCAAGCGCTTCATTTATCTGTCCCCGGCGAATCAACCATGCTGCTGCGCGCCGGTGGTACAACGAAATTTGATCAGTTGGGAGATGTAAATTCTGGCGAGATAGCAGTGTTTGGCGAAATAAATGGTGGTAGCGGAAGAAGATGCGCTGGCTATCCAGAGATAACAGGAAGAGCTGCGCATCTTCAATACGTTCAAGCAGCGACTGAATTTCGCCTACGCTTTGTTCGTTACCCAAAACTTCGGATAACATGGCTGCAGAAAACTGACCAAAAGTAGCCGTTTTTAGCAAGAAATCTTGGATTTCCTCTGTTTGATGAATGAATACCTGATCGAGGAGGTATTCACTCACTGGCCCGTCAAACCTGTCGAGATGTGCGATCAGCGCCTCTGGTTGAGCTTCGTCGCGTAAGCTGATCGCTGCAAGGGTTAATCCAGCCGCCCAGCCTTCGGTTTTCTCGTGAAGCTGGTTAACTGCTTCCTTATTTATGGGAATATTAATTGCTTGCTGCATATACGACAAGACTTCCGAATCCGTAAAACGCAATTCGGATGTTTTGATTTCAAGTACCTTATCCTGAGCTTTTAGCTTGCTGAATAACAAGGATGGACTACGCCGGGCAGAAAGTATCAGGTGCATGGGCTTTGAATCGATGGTGAGTAGATTGGTAAGCAGCAAGTCGATCAAAGGATTGCCAACCAGGTGATAGTCATCTAACGCCAGGACAAAAGGTGTGTCTTTGAAGTTGGTCTAAATCACCTGATGAATGTATTTATCCAGATATCCAACGGTACAGATACTTGGGCTAGCAGCAAATCGGCAGTTTTTGGGAGACAATTCGGGAAGTACTGACGCAGGGCGGCAATAATTCCGGACATAAAAGCATGTATCTCGTGATCATCCCTATCCAACTGAAGGTAGGCGTTTGGTAGAGGGCAGCGCTCCAACCATTGGGTCAGAAGGGTAGTCTTGCCAAATCCGGCTGGAGCAGAGATCAATGCGACTGGTTTTTCAAGAACCCGGTCAAGATGTTCGAGAAGGCGTGGTCGGGTAATCCACCCAGGGCCTGCATGCGGGCGGCGCAGTTTATAGTGTAAGAGTGGTTGACTGGTCAATTGTTTTACCAAGGTTTAGGTAGAAGAAAAATCATTGGAGAGAAAAACCACCTTTTTCCCTGCCTGTTTGGATTGTTGGGTGAATTTTTCTAATTTAATTACAATAAGACATTTATACACTATTTTATCAGAAAATTAAGTGTATGCATCCAATAAAATAACCTTTGTTAACAATGCGAATTCATTCAAAGAATTCCAGATGGTTGTGAGTTCGAATCTCGCCGGGGGCGCCTTTTTATAAACCTCCCACTAAATTCCCAAATTCTTCAAATATTCAATACTCTTCCGTGTCGCTGTGACCGCATCCGGCAAGGGCAGAAACTCACCGGAGACCCAGCCCTGGTAGCCGTTGTTGATCAATTCCCCCAAGATCGTACGAAAATCTAAATGTCCTGCTCCTGGATACCAGCGGTTGGAGTCGGCGACGTGGAAGTGGAAGATGCGCTCACCACAAGCCTGGATGCTGGCAGCGAAATTGGCGTCCTCAATATTCATGTGGAACGTGTCCAGCAATAAGCCAAAATTTTCCGCGCCGACGCGCTCGATTAGCTCAAGACCTTCAAAAGCGTTGTTAATTAGCGTTGTCTCGTAGCGATTTATGGGCTCCAGCGCCAGGCGAACGCCTTGAGATTGTAGCGAAGTCGCAGCATTCTACCAGACCGGCAACCAGCCAATCCATGGCTTGCGCATGGCTTACTCCCGGCTTTGACGATGCCGCGCAGCAAACCAATGATGATGACTGCCTGAAAATGAACCGCCACTGGGATGTGGGATTTGACACGCTCGATGGCATTCCTTCGAATTTGCGGGTCAGGGTCGGTTAGGGAGAGCCCTTCCTCGCCCCAGGCCTGGCCAGTGCCGATGGCTGGTACCTGTAAATTGTGTTTTTGCATGAGGCGATCCAACAAAGGCAAGTCGATCAACTTCGGATCGCGGATAGCCAGCTCGACGCCGTCATAACCAAGCGAGGCGATCTGAGCGATATTGGTTTCCAGGTCGCCTTTGAAAGTGGCAGCCTGGAATTGAGCCGGTTGCGTGGAAAGGACAATCGAATATTTCATGATGTTTCCAATTTGCCACTCCCCAACTTCGCTGGGGAGTGGCGCTGAAGGAGGTGAATGAGCTATTTGGCTACGTAGGTGATCTTACACTCTTTACGGTCGGTTTGCAGCCTCAGGATGTTTTCCGGGATTTCTTCCAGGCTGATTTTCTTGGTGACCATGGGAGTCATATCCATACCAGATGCCATACAATCAATGACGCGTGGGAAGGTGCCATGACCGGAATGACCTTGCGCTCCGATGATGCGCGCTCGCCGCACCTGTAATACCTCGCCTTGCACCGGCATTTTTGCTTCTGCTCGGGCGGTTACGACCACGGTGCTGTTGATGGTGCGCCCTTCCCAGATGACACGCTCGATGCCGGGGTAGACGATTTCAGGTAGACCAGTGGCTTCCATAAACATTTCTGCCCCCATCCCATGCGTAATTTCCAATACGCGGTCGGCGAAATCTTCTTTGGATGGATCGATATGGTAATCTGCGCCGAGCTTCATCGCCAGGGCAGCCCGCTCGGGTTGCGTCTCAGAGATGATGACCTTGGACGCCCCAGCTCGTTTCAGGATGGCGCAGGCGGCGATACCTACTGGGCCTGCGCCCAAGATCACCACCCGGTCGCCCGGGCGAATCCCGCCGCCGCGTTCAATGACCGCATTATAGGCCACACAGGTGGGCTCTACCAGACTGCCTGCCAGAAAGATGTCCTCTTCTTTGTATGAGTCTGCCAGAGGTTCAAGGCTCCACAAAGTACGTGCTGGCAGCACCATGTATTGGGCGTCGGCCCCATTCACATTAAACCCGATTTCATCCAGACGCTCGCAGTGGTTGGGATAACCATCGGCGCAAGGGCGGCAACTCCCGCACCACAACATTTCTTCCGTTGTGACCCGCTCGCCGCCTTTGAAGGGCTTGCCCGTGTTCTTGTCGAAGGCTTTTTTGCCGGCTTCGACTACGATACCGGATAACTCGTGCCCCAGGATGGAAGGAAAACCGGTTAATCCAGGGTAATAAATGTACCCATCTTTGTCGGCTTGGGCCATGTGCACATCGGATCCGCAAATTCCCACCGCTTTGACCTGCAATAAGACTTCTTCTGGTCCTGGTGTGGGGATATCGTATTCCCTGATCTCCAAACGCGGGTTGCGCCATACCAGGCTTCCCAGGTAGGTTTGCCGGCCTTCAATATCTTTACTACCCAATTTGAAACCTGGTTTGGGATCCCAATCTGCCACCAGGGTAACGCCTTGCATTGTACCTTTCATCGTATTCTCCTCTGTTAGATTTTTTGTCCTGGTTCTATCTGCGAATTTGTTCTAAACTTCGGTTCCCTGGCCAATGCGCGGAATTCCATAAACAGGTTTCCAGCCTTTGCTTAAAGGTTCGCGCAGATAGGGCTCCATATCAGCTTCTGTGCGCAAGGTGACTTCTTCAACCGGTGGTACAGTGCCAGCCGGGAAGGCCGCCAGTACATCGTCGTGCCACAGGGTCAGGTATTTCAAGATAGCAGCCATGGGACGTTTGCCTTTCTGCGCTGTACCCGACTTGGCTTTGCCTACCACGCCTTCAGGAGTAGCGGCGATTTCGATGGCAAAATGACCCTCGCCTTCAGACCAGCGGCTTGGTCGTCCAAACGGGTCTACAGATTTATCGAAATGTCCTTCGGGTAAGTAACTCTTACCTTCGGTATCGACGGCATAATTCATGTCAACCATTTCGGGGTGCAGCAGCAGGCTGAGAGAAGTCTCTGATTCATCCGCATGCACAAAGTTGGTGGTCATCTGTCCGCCGCGTGTATCTGGGCGGAAGAATTCCCGCACGCCGCGATGCCAGTCGATCACACGGTAGATGCCGGGCAGCTGGTAGCGTTTGACGAATTCCTGCACAGCTGATTCGAGCATCCATAATTGCCCATGGTTATTGACGATCAGTTGTTTGCGGAAGCCATCATTCCACAGACCCAGCATGACATCGATCATCATCTCACGCACCACATGCTCGCGCACGATGACGGTGCCGGGCATGCCCAAATGGTGATAGGGGTGTCCACCATAGTTGAGGGGAGGTAAGGCCAGGTTAACCGGGGCGCCACGCTTAGCAGTGAAACGACGGACACCTTCGCAAATGGCGCTGACGTACAAAGTATCTGCTGCACTGGGCAGGTGCTGTCCATGTAGCTCGGTGCATCCCACAGGGATAAAAACAATATCATTCTTCTTGCGGTTGGCTTCTACCTGCCAGCGGGTTGTGGTCTGGATATAGGAACCGGGTTTGCCCCATTCGACTGGGGATGGAATGCCATAATCAGCCAGGATGGCATCGATCTGCTCATCACTGGCATCCCAGACTTCTTTTTTCATACGCCCTACTTCGTTGTCTTCGAAGAATAAGTCGGGTTGGTTGGTGGGCAATAGCCCTTGAGGTATTGCGTTTGTCATGATCTGCTCCTTTTTATAATTTGTGCATCGTAAGATTAAGATAGCGCTGTTTTGTAAGCACAGGTTTGGTGTGAATTACTCAGGAAATATCTTTCCTGGATTGAGAATATTGTTTGGGTCTAGAGCTGTTTTGATACGCTTCTGAATGTCGATTGCCAAAAGGCCTAGAGCTTGTTCTAAATAGGGTCGCTTCAGGCTGCCAACGCCGTGTTCGCCGGAAAGCGTGCCGCCTAATTCCAAGGCCACTCGAAATTCTTCTGCTACCATCTGCTCGACTTTCGCCCACTGCTCAGGGTCACGTTTGTCAAACAGAATATTGGGGTGCAAATTGCCGTCGCCAGCGTGACCAAAGATGACAATCGGCAGCTGGTATTTCCTGCTGATTTCTTTGATGCGCCGGATGGCTTCGGGAATAGCGCTGCGTGGCACGGTGATATCTTCGCCCAGCTTATTAGGGGCTTTCCGGGCTAAGGCAGGGGAGACAGAACGGCGGGCTTGCCACAGCTGGTTGCGTTCCAGGTTATTTTGGGCGATTTTCACTTGCCTGGCGCCATATTTAAGACAGATTTCCTGGATCCTTTGGATATCTTGTATGACGGCGGATTCAGTGGAGCCATCGGTTTCAATCAGCAAAATGGCTTCCACATCCAAGGCTAAGCCGAGCGTCATGGCTTCCTCGATGCAAGCGATGGCAGTTTCATCCATCAACTCGAGGGTAGCGGGGGTAATCCCAGAAGATAAGATGGCATTCACGGTTTGAGAGGCATCCGCAAGTGATGGGAACTCGGCCAGTGCAGTGCGTATAGCTATAGGCTTTGATATCAGCCTGAGCGTGGCTTCTGCGATCACACATAGCGTGCCTTCGGATCCGGTGAAGAGGGCAGCCAAATCATAGCCAACCACATCTTTAATAGATTTACCCCCCGTGTGTAAGACTTGCCCATCAGCCAGGACCACGGTTAAGCCAAGCACATAATCACCTGTGACCCCATACTTCAGACAGCGCGGTCCGCCTGCATTGCAGGCGATATTTCCTCCGATGGTGGAGTGTTTGATGCTGGATGGGTCTGGTGGGTAAAATAAGCCACGTTTTTCAACCGCAGATTGCAGGTCAGCTGTGATCACACCGCTTTCCACCTGCACAGTCGCATTCAACTTGTCTATTTCCAGGATGCGGTTCATCCTGGTTGTGGACAAAACAATGCCGCCCTGGAAGGGAACCGTGGCCGCGGCTAGCCCCGAACCCATGCCACGCGTAACGACAGGGATGTGCGCCTGGTTGGCAAATTGTAAAAGCTGGCTGATTTGAGTAATGGAGTTGGGAAGAACCACCACATCAGGATCGTGCTCTGCAAAAGTGCCATCGTAACTGTAAACAGCCAGGTCTTCAGGTGTGGATAAAACACCATCCTTGCCAAATATTTTTTCGAGCTGGATCAGGGTCTTTTTATCCATGCTACACCTCGTTCTGGAGTTCATCTTCTGGTGGCTTTATGTGGGTTTTTTGTGAGGCTTTTTCCTGGCGGTATGCCAGATCCAGTAAAGTGATGGGGTGGACCACTTTTACATTCAAGCCTGCCCGATTTATACCCACATTGAGCTGCATCTGGCAGCCGGGGCAGCCTGAGGCAATGTATGTTGCACCGGTTGTGGTGAGATTGTCTGTTTTGCGCTGGAGCACTTTCAGGGATGTCTCGTAGTGAGTAATCAATTGGGAGCCGGCTGAGCCGCAGCACCAGTCCGCTTCGGGTAGCTCGACAAATTCAAGCCCGTCGATCATTTGTAACAGGGCTCTGGGTTCTCTCCAGACATTCTGGGCGCGCTTCAGGTGGCAGGGATCATGGTAAGTCACTTTTGCATGGATGCTCCCTTTGGGTTTTTCCAAGGGGATTTTCATGAGAAATTCACTGATATCCTGGACGCGTGCACTGAATTGGGCTGCCCGTTCTGCCCACTCTGGATCGCCGGCAAGCAATTTCCCATAATCCTTCAGGGTCGAACCGCAGGTGGCGCAGTCTGTGATAATGGCTTCAAGGTCAGAGCTTTCGAACAAGGCGATGTTGTGCCTGGCTTGGGTTTGTACCAGGTCCACTTTGCCATAACTCAGGGCTGGCATCCCACAACAGACGGTTTCTTTGGGGGTAAAAACCTGACAACCGTTGCGCGCCAGTACCCGCAGTGTGGCGGAACTCTCTTCGGCGAAGAACAGGCTTTGTGCGCAGCCCAGGAAGAATCCAACCTGGTGTTTTCTTGTTTCAGGCTGTGTGATTTCGGGCAAGGCAGGTCGCAGGGGGCGTTCTGGCAAAGGCGGCAACATGGATTCTAAATCGCGTAGTTGAGCTGACAGACTTTTTTTCAAACCGAGCGCATAGACAAGGCGGCGAATGCCAGTCCTTTCATAGACGCGCAGCAGCCAGGTGCTCAGCTCCAAGCGCCTGGGCTTAGCAACGATTTTTCCAAATAAGGCTTCTTTCCACCGGCTAGGCTTGATTTGCTCTTGCACATGCCGCATCTCAAGCGCCAAATCTGCAGGCCGTATACCCACCGGGCAGGCTTCATTGCAGGCCAGGCAATCGAGGCAGGCGTACATCTGATCCATCAAGCCGGGGCTGAGCTCTAATTCACCATGGATCGTTTTTCGAGCCAGGGCAATCCGGCCGCGTGGGGAGGCAGTCTCGGTCAGGGCCTCGCGGTAAGTCGGACACACTGGCAGGCAAGCCCCGCAGCGGATGCAGTTCAGGTACTGCTCTTCGGTTGGTACGTTTATGCCTTCAAATCTATTCACGAGCTCTGCCTAATCATTCTGGTTTGACCGATAAAATAATTGTTAGTTTTGCAAAAAATTCAGGTAATTCAACTAACCGATCTCGCTGATTTTTACCGGACGATTTTCCTGTAAGGATTTCATGGCTGCCAGCGCCAGAACGACAGCAGCTCTTCCATCATCTCCAGTTACTGGCACCGGTTTATTCTCACGCACACAATGGGCAAATTGGCGGATTTCATCGACATAGCAGCTTGCATATCTGTCCATAAAGAAGTGAGGAATACGTGAAGAAGAAAAGCCCTTCCGGCTGCCTTTTACAGCTACATTTTCTTTCTCGTTTTCAGACAAAGCTGTGCCCTGTGAACAAAACACTTCCAGGCGCTGGTCGTAGCCGTAGACGGCCTGGCGGCTATTGTCAATCACCCCGATCGCGCCATTGGCAAATTTGAGCATCACCAGGCTGGTGTCAATATCATCGAACATCTTCAGTTCTGGCTCGATGAGAACATTACCGGTTGCATAGACCTCATCCACATTGCCCATTTGGTAGCGCGCCATATCGAAATCGTGGATGGTCATATCCATAAACATGCCGCCTGAAGTTTTCATGAACTCCATCGCCGGGACTTCTGGATCCCGGCTGGTGATGTGCAGGATGCAGGGGTGACCAATTTCACCTGAGCTGACGATTTCATGTACTTTTTGGAAGCTCTTGTCAAAGCGCCGGTTGAAGCCAACTTGCAATTTCACTCCGCTGCTTTGTACAGCCTGTAAAGATTGATCAATTTTTTTCAGATCCACGGCGATTGGCTTTTCGCAGAAGATATGCTTACCGGCTGCAGCTGAATCCTTGATAATGGTATCGTGGGCGTATGTGCTGGCAGCAATCAAAACCGCCTCGATGTCTGGATTCTCCAGCAAGCGGTGATAGTCCTCTTCCACGCGCTGGATGCCCAACTCTGCTGCAACGGATTGGGCAACATCCAGGCGGATGTCACAAACAGCAGCTAACTTAATCTCAGGAATATGGCGGACGATGTTCCTGCAATGGACGCTCCCCATGCGACCGGTTCCAATAACAGCCAGTTTAACGCTTCTGCTCATAAAGGTCCTTTCCCCCTCTCCTGTATTTTTTCAGCTAGGAGAGGGGCGTCGGTAAAAAATTAGCTTACATTTCCATGACAATTTTCATGGCGCTCTTGGGTTGGCGTTCCAATGTTTCCAAGTTCAATCCCAGGCTGCCAAAAGCATTAACACCGTCATCCAGTTTGATCACCTTGGTGAAGAAGGGTTTCATGTTCAGGCGATTTTCTTGGAAGATGCGAATGGAGGGTACCATCGTATTCTGACCCAGGTAAAGACCAATAATTTTGGTCGCCCAACGGGTGATTTCATTGGGTACAATTTCGGTTTTTACAGATGAATCCATCCCGAAAGGTAGCACCTTGCCACCAGGGGTGACGCACTTGAGCGCTTGCCACAAGGCATTCCCCGTAGCCTCAATCACGATATCCGCTTTGCGACCGTATGTGAATTCGGTGATCTTTTCTTCGATATCTACTTCGTTGGGATTCCAAACAGTCAGGCCGCATTCTTTTGCAACACCGATGCGGAAAGGATCGACCTCGGTAACAGCGACTTTGGCCGCAATGTTCTTTGCGAATTGAGCAAACAGGTATCCGATTGGACCAAAGCCCAGGACCAAGGCATAATCATAAGGCAGCATTTGCAAGTGGTTCATTCCGTTGACCACAGTTGCCAGGGTCTCAACCTGCGAACCAAAAACATCATCAATTTCATCAGGTAAAACATAACATTGTTTTTCTGGTACCAGGCAGTATTCGGCATAGCCGCCATCGCGCATCACGCCAATGGCATTTTTCTTGATTTCAACACACTGGCTGGTCAATCCCATCCGGCAGAAGGAGCAAAACCCACAGCGGATATTATTATCCACAGCAACGCGGTCACCAATTTTCATGTGGTGGACATGAGTGCCGACCTCAACGATCTCACCACAAAACTCGTGTCCTAAGACAGTGTCGGGTCTGACATGATGCTTACCTTCCAGAATTTTGACATCCGTTCCACAGATGCCAACTTTGCTAATTTTGATCAGCACATCATCTGGCTCTTTGACATGCGGAATATCTCTTTGTTCCAACACGAGTTTGCCAACATCTTTGTATACCAGGGCTTTCATTTTGTCCATTTCAGATCTCCTAATTTTGAATTCTTTTGCACACGTGTGCATATTCTAGTAAAAAAAATATCCTTGCTACTAGTGAAAGGTGAGTAGATTACCTTTGTATCCGGGCTGAGCCTCCGCTCGCAAAGGCTTGAACCTGCTCCAAGGTGGCCATGGTGGTGTCACCAGGGAAGGTGGTCAGCAAAGCGCCATGCGCCCAGCCTAAGTTAACTGCCTCTTGTGGTTCAACCTGGTTGAGCAGCCCATAGAAAAATCCAGAGGCGAAACCATCTCCACCGCCCACGCGATCGTAGATGTTCAATTCACAGGTTGGCGATTGGTAGGTCTGCCCATTGATCCAGGCCACCGCCCCCCAGCTGTGATGATTGGTCGAGTGAACTTCGCGCAACGTGGTTGCCACAACTTTGATATGAGGATATTCCGCGATCACTTTATCGATCATTTGGAAGAAGGTGCTGGGATCCAGCTTGGATTTGGCTTTTACCTGCGGTCCAGGGATGCCCAGACCCATTTGCAGATCTTCTTCATTGCCAACTAAAACATCTACGTTTTGGACAATCCGGCGCAGGACTGAGACAGCTTTTTCCTGCCCACCCCAAATATTCCATAACTTTGCGCGGTAGTTCAAATCGAAAGAAACGATAGCTCCGTAACTTTTGGCAGTCTGCATGGCTTCAAGGATGACTTCACCGGTTGTTTGGGATAATGCTGCAAATATTCCCCCGCTGTGAAACCAACGGATTCCCCCGGAAAATATTGAGTCCCAATCAAACACGCCGGGTGTGAGCAGAGCGGCTGCTTCGTTGCAGCGGTTGTAGAAAACCACTGGCGCCCGGACACCAAAGCCTCGATCGCTGTAAACGGTAGCCATGTTAGGCCCATTGACGCCATTGTGTTCAAAGGACTTGTAAAATGGTTTTACTCCCATGGCTTTTACCCGTTCAGCAATCAGGTCTCCGATGGGATACGCTACCATGGCAGTGGCGATACCCGTGTTCATGCGGAAGCAATCTGCCAGGTTGGCTGCACAATTGAATTCGCCGCCACTGACATGGATCTGGCACTCAGTCGCTTTGCGGAATGGAATGACTCCAGGGTCCAGGCGGTGTACCAGCGCTCCCAGTGATAAGAAATCCAATTTTCCCTCTCCCTTAATGTTTAGACCATATTTCATCATGCCTCCTTGTAGCTCGAAAAAATCAGTCTATCCCGCAGAATCTTGCCATATGTTCTGTTTTGCTTTTAGTATCTATACAACAACCATCAGTCTGTCCACTCTGTATGAAAGGCGCCTGGTTTGTCAATCCGACGATAGGTGTGAGCGCCGAAATAATCTCGTTGGGCTTGGGTAAGGTTGGCGGGCAGACGTGCGCTCCTGTAGGCATCGTAATATGCCAGCGCTGAGCTAAAAGCCAGGGCAGGGATGCCAGTTTCGGCTGCCAATGCTACCACTTTGCGTAAGGCAGCCTGGCGGGAGTTCATAATCTCGAAAAACTTCGGATCAATCATCAAGTTAGCCAGGTCTGGGTTGCGCAAAAAGGCTTGCTGGATATCGTTCAAGAAACGAGCACGGATAATACAGCCGCCGCGCCAGATGCGCGCAATTTCACTAAAATTCAGATGGTAGGCATATTCCAGGCTGGCCAGACGCATCAGGGCAAAACCCTGGGCATAAGAGCATATCTTGGCGGCAAACAAGGCATCTCGCACCAGGGTGACCCCTTCAACAGGCTCAATTTTGGGTCTGGAAGTTGGACCTGAAAGCACTTTGTTTGCTTCAGCACGCTCAGTTTTATAGGCAGAGATGATTCGGCTTTCGACCGCAGCGTTGATGGTCGGGGTGGGGGCGCCCAGGTCGAGGGCGTTTTGGCTGGTCCATTTCCCAGTACCTTTCTGGGCAGCTTCATCCAGGATTAAATCCACCACTGCCATACCGGTTTCCGCGTCGTTTTTGGTAAAGATGTCAGCCGTGATTTCAATGAGATAAGACTCTAATTCACCGCGATTCCATTCGGCAAATGTTTCGTGCAATTGGTGGTTGTCCAGACCAAAGCCTCGGTGCAACAGATCGTAGGCTTCAGCAATGAGCTGCATATCGCCATATTCGATGCCATTGTGGACCATTTTGACATAGTGTCCCGCGCCGCGTGGTCCAATATGGGTAACACAGGGTTCGCCTTGCACCTTGGCGCTGATGGCTTCAAAGATGGGCTTAACCAGCAGCCAGGCTTCTTTTTGTCCACCGGGCATGATCGAAGGTCCCCACAACGCACCCTGCTCACCACCGCTGACTCCCGTGCCGATGTAGATAATCCCCTTTTCTTCAAGCTCCCGGCTGCGGCGTTCGGTATCCAAGAAGAAGGAGTTGCCACCATCGATCAGCAGGTCGCCCGGAGCTAATAAGTCTCGAATGCTGGCGATAGCTGCATCCACAGCTTTACCTGCTGGCACCATCATCATGATCCGTCGTGGCCGCTCCAGGACTGCCAGAAATTCAGTCAGGTTGTTGCATGCGATCAGATTCTTTTCTGGATAACTGTTGCCGAAGCTTTCAACCTTACTTTTATCCAGATCGTATCCGGCTACATGAAAGCCGTTGCGTTCCATGTTAAGAGCTAACATCATCCCCATGACGCCTAGCCCCATCATCCCAAAATTTGCTCTTTCCATCGATCCTAACCTCGCTTCTGACATAAACTCGAAAAATTTTTATCAAATCGTACGTTTGATAGGTTGTTACGAACTGGTTTTAACCTTATATAGAATTTCACCAGCTTTAGGCACGTAAAGAATTCCTTCTTCTTCGCGGTCCTGCCAATCTTCGACATGAATTTCAGCCGGGTTTAGATAACCCAGGTTGAGTTTTGCGCAATCCTGTGCGGAAAGTTTACTTGCTAGAGTAAGGCGAACATTTGGTATTTCAATGCCCTTCTCCATCTTCCCAGAACCGCGCAGATGCGTGCTATGCGCCAAAACACTGAGAGGAATATTCTTGAAACGTTTCCAATCATGCAGAAAATATGGGAGAGTATGATAACCGACTTCATAGATATATTTTCCATGGACATGGCTGACTGTATCCAGATGCGGGGCATAGATGATCACTTCACCGCCAATCGCCATAGCAGGCTCGAGCTTGTACATAGCCTTAGCGCCGGTCCACAATTCATCATACATGCTTGGGGCGCAGGATAACACACGCTGGTAAGGCTTTGGTGTCCAGTGGATATGGCATTGGGATGAGAGATCGGCTGCCTGATCCCAGGCTGACAGGTGATCCCCGATAAACAGGCCACGCAACTCATCGTGTTCAACCACCAAGGCGATTAATGTAATCGGAATCTGTATCTTCTCCGCAGCCGCATGGATCATGTCGCGCACAGGTGTTTTCTTGATGCCGATTGTGTTGACCACACCAGCTAGAGCGCCCAGCCAGTGGGTAGCGTTGATCAGCTCGCCGCCCGAAATGCCAGGAAAAAGATATTTAGCGCCGCCCGAGAAGCCCACCACTTCGTGCGGGAAGGTTGGTCCGAGGATTACTATATGATCGTAGCGGGTGACGGCCTTATTGATGCGGATTGGGATGCGACTGGGTAAGGATGCATGCCAGTTTGCCCCAGAGATCGCCTTGATTTCATCCGCTTCCATGACACCGATGGTGGTTAATTCGGATGGGTTATCCCAAGCATGGTTCAGGAGCCCGATATGTTGAAAAGTTGTACTGCGTTCGGCTTGCGTAATTCCAACGTGTTTAATCAGGCTGGCTTCGTCCAGAGGCGGGTGTGTACCCAGAGCTACCATAAAATCCAGCTGGCGCGTATCTTGGAATAATTCGACCAAAGCTCGAAACAAGAAAGGCAATGGCAGAGACCGTGTATGATCGGGGATTAAGACCAGCACTTTTTGCCTGGTGTACTTGCCTGCCAGACCCTTGTGCAGGGTTTCGATCACTTCCTGGCTGGTAAGCAATTGGTTTTCAGGGGCGATTTTGTGAGAAATGAGCATGATCACACACCACTGAAGGCTGAAAAGCCGCCATCAATTGGGATGACAACCCCAGTTACATATGATGAGGCTGGGGATACCAGCCAGAGAACGGCGCCAAGCAAATCTTCCGGTGTGCCAAACCTTCCCATGGGGGTGTGTTCAAGAATAGTTTGCCCTCGGGGTGTCAATTCGTCTTCTGGACCTTCAGTTAACAAGAATCGGTTCTGTTCGGTCAGGAAGAAACCAGGTGCAATTGCATTAACTCGGATATTGGGTGAATATTCCTGCGCCATGTGAACAGCCAGCCATTGGGTGAAGTTGCTGACTGCCGCTTTGGCTGCTGAATAAGCTGGGATGCGAGTTAGGGGACGGAAGGCATTCATGGATGAGATGTTCAAGATGACACCGTGACCCTGCTGCGCCATATCCTGCCCAAAAATCTGGCAGGGTAGTATGCTACCGGTCAGATTCAAATCAACTACATAGCGTAGGGCATCCAGCGGTAGATCGAAAAAGGACAAATCGGGTTTGGTGGTGGCAGCGGGGTGATTACCGCCAGCCGCGTTTATCAAAATGTCCACCCGGTCGAATTCAGCCTTTATTTCTTCCGCAACTTTCAATAGGGAGGCGCGCTCAAGGACATTGACCTGAATGCTCCGCACCTTTGAGGCAACAATGGATGGCATCTGTTGGATCACTTTTTCCGCCAGTTGGGCGTCGCGATCTAAGATGACCACATTGGCATTGCACTCTGCAAGGGTCTGCGCCATTGGGCTGGCCAGTACACCTGCGCCGCCTGTGATCACTATGGTTTTCCCGGAAAAATCATACAATTGGCTGATTTGGGCTAAATTCATTTTTTCTCCGCAGAAACAAAGGGTTGTAGATGGCGGACAAAGTGTTTTTCCAGGTTCTTGGCATAGGCCTCTGGGTTGTTCCGCAGCAAGTGCATAAACCTATCAAAGAAGCGCCAGGTATGGTCGGTGTTCTTTTCTGTCAAGACAGAGCCATAGGTGACATGTAAGATTTCTCGGGCGTCAAATTGATCTGTCAGACCAGTCCAATCAAGGACTTCTTCTGGAAGTGGCGCTTGTTCAAGTCTGGCAGAGACATGATAACTGCGACGGTCGGTTTCATAGTGTTCCCGAGCGTAAGTATAGATTTCCCGAGATAAGCCGGGATCCAATTCGGCGATGGTGCGCAAAGCCTCCAGGTAACTGGTGCCAGCAGTTTTCAGATGCACCAACCCTTGTGTTTGGCGCATGGCAATCGGATAGATGCTGAACTTATCAGAACCGGAATGCAGGCTGAGTTTATAGGGACCAAAATGACGGGCTATTGCGGCGTGGCAGGCAAAGTCGGCTTCAAATTCATCCAGGTCGCCAATATAATCCACCCCTTTTTCAAAACGGCCAATGTAGCGCGGCGCCAGGCTTACCCACTGGACGCCCAGTCGTTTGAGCTCACTGGCAATATAAATATGTTCGATGGGCGTGGTGGGCTGGTCGGTTTCGTCTACTGAGACTTCCAGCTCAAATGGGTGGGAACTAGCAGATTGTACAAGATACAGGTACATCTTTGCTACGTGGGCAATGGCAGCGCCGTATTTGACTGCTGCTTTTAGTAAGCTGACTTCGTCAATCTTGAATTGATACCCTTCTACTTGAAAAATCTTGCCGGTTAATCCTGATTTTTGGGGTTTTACTTCGTCTGGTAGCAATTCAGCTAATTCACTTAATGAACTTCGACTGGCTGTCTCGGCGCGGTTGTCCACATGCTCGCCGGGGTCAATGGTAAAGAAGGTGAAACCAGCAGTCAGGCAGGCATCCATGTCTGTTGGAGATTTCAGGTGGTCTGCATCCGCGCCGACTCCGGATTTCCATCCCTCCTGGAAGATGCCCCAAGTGGCGTCATCCATAACCTGCTGAGGGGTCCTGATCGTGCGTGCCATCTCTCGCATGGATTGCTGCGCAAAAATCGGGGCAATCTGTCCCCCCACTGCTTGCACCGCGCGTACATGTCCCGGTGTAGCTAGCCCAAGGCGGTCGCCCATCCCGGCAGATGTAGCTAAACCAATCGGTCGAGGTTGTAGCCAGGGGATTTGTCTGCGTAGGGTATTGGCATTGTGGTGGTTGGTTGGCGCCAGACAAAGAGTCAGGCCATCGAAATCTGAAGTTTCACCATCAAAGGCAACAAGCTTCGAGTCCTGCGGCGCCCCCAGAATAGCCAGCCGAGTATTATGGTCGGTTTTTGCCAGGCCATATTCTATGCCTTGATGGCTGACCAGTGAGCGGGGAAAAAACTGCAGGGTGGTCGTGAGTAGTTTCATTTCACCTCAGCTTTTGGGGATGCTGTCGAGTGTCGAACCAGCAGCTTGCCTTTCAGGCGGATAATTTTCTGATCTGGGGTCCTATCTGGCGCTGATGGATCCAGCAGGTCAATGATTAAGCGTGCAGCTTCTGCGCCGATATAGCGTTTGGGTTGGTCCAGGGTTGTAAGCGGGGGGGTGGCATATTCTGCGAACACGATATTATCAAAGCCAACGACGGACATATCTTGCGGAACTCGCAAGCCAGCCAGGTGAAGTCCGTGCAAAACGCCAGTAGCAATCATGTCGTTAAAGCAGAAGATTGCGGTCGGAGCTGGGTTTTGGTGGAGAATTTGTCGAACTGCACTGACGCCATCTTCAGGATGACTGCCATTGACTGAAATGATATAGTCATCCGGGGTTTCCAGATTAGCTGCAAGCATTTCTTGCTGGAAGCCGGTCAGGCGATCAAGATTTGTTCGTCCGGAGATTGCATTGCCGATATAGGCGATGCGTGTGTGCCCTAGTTCAATCAGGTGTCTGGTGACCTGCCGGCTGCCGTCAATGTCATCGTGGTAAATGGAGTAGCGGTATTCTTCAGCAGCCTGGTTATTGACGACGACAATTGGGATGCCGTAATCCAGCAGTTTACAGCGTTTGCCTTCGCTGAAGGATGCCGAGCAGATGACCAATCCGTCAACATGACGTTCACGCATGTCTTGTACGATAGTTTGTTCGCGTTCCGGATCGCGTTGAGAAGCAGCCATGAGCAGGCTATAACCTCTCTCCTGGGCAACTTCTTCTATTCCTTGCAAGATTTCACTGAAAAAGGGGTCGTCTATTGCGCTGACAATCACACCCAACGCATGAGAGCGATTGGTTTTTAAACTACGCGCGGCTGCGCTGGGAAAATATCCCAGATCGTTGGCAATCTTGCGTATTCGCATACCAGTTTCATCAGAAATCAAATCACTGCGGTGGAGCGCCCGCGAAACGGTGGAGTGCGACACACCGGCGTGTTTAGCGATGTCCTTAATGGTGACTGGCATGAGAAAATCTCCGGATGCACACGTGTGCAGTGATCATATTCTACATGAGTTAGGTACAAAAGTCAACGCTTGAAAGGGCAATTTTGATTAAGAAATGAAAGAATCCTTGCAAAAAAGTGAAAATTGTTGTAATATCTAAGAAATGAAAGAATTATTTCAATAATTTAGAGAATGAAAGAAAACCAGATACTGTTAGTGGGTTAAGCGTAACCTGAGTCCTGGTGTAATAAAAGAAAGGTCCGTCGATGCAAAAGCAAATTGAGGCTATTTTTTTGGATGTTGGTAACACCTTGCGGATTGTTATTGAGGATGCAGATTTCCAGGCAGATGCAAAGAGAGAACTGGTGGAGCTTACTGGCGCAAAGATGTCGCCTGATGAGTTTTTTGCACTTCTGGAAGGTCGCTATAAAGTCCTTAGAAAACGGGCGAAAGAACAGCTAGTTGAGGCCTCTGAGCGGGAAATGTGGACTGAATGGATGTTGCCTGATTTTCCTGCCGATAAAATTGCCCCCCACTCAAGCCGGCTAACCCGTTTGTGGCGTAACTGCGATGGGCGCAGGGTGGCGCGACCGGATGTCAAAGATACAGTCATCGAATTGCACCGTCGCGGATATAAACTGGGTATTATCGCCAACACCATTACCGAAACGGAAATACCGGATTGGATCGTGGAAGATGGTTTGACCGGTTATTTTGCGACAGTGGTTTTGTCGTCTAAGCTGGGGCTTCGAAAACCAGGTCCAGAGATTTATTGGGAAGCGTCGAAACGTGTCAGTGTTGAGCCTGAATGCTGTGTATACGTGGGCGATAACCCAGTGCGAGATGTGGAAGGCGCGCGTAAAGCCGGCTATGGCATGATGATCCTTTTGCACGAGCCTGCAACTTTGAAAAAGGAGCCTCCGACGAACGAATTTAAACCTGATTACACTATTCAAGCTTTGAGTGAATTATTGGATATTTTTCCAGCATTAGAAAAAATTAAAGAAGCCTGATTATGTTTGAAACCATTGATGTCATCTTTCTGGATATCGGCAACACGCTGCGTATTTTGCTGGATGATCGTGAGCACCGGGTGGCAGCGCGGCGGAAAATTACCCAATTGCTTGAGATAGATGAAGATCCTGAGGAGTTCTGCAAAAAATTGGATGACAGATATAAGGTTTACCGCAAATGGGCCTTTGAGAACCTGCAAGAAGCGCCAGAAGCAGAATTGTGGACTCGCTGGTTGGCGCCGGATTTGCCACCAGAAAAAATTGCACCGCTGGGTGTAGAGCTTACATTTCAATACCGGCAATCCATGGGGCGGAGAGTGGTTGTTGAGGGCGGTAAAGAAGTGGTGGTGGAATTACACAAACGTGGCTATACCCTCGGAATTATCAGTAACCTGATCACCTCTCAAGAGATTCCGGATTGGATGGAAGAGGATGGTTTTAATCCTTACTTTAAGTCTGTAGTCTTATCCTCTGTATATGGAAAACGAAAACCAGATCCAGATGTATTTCTAGAAGCGGCTAGGCGGGCAGAGGCAGAACCGGAGCGTTGTGTCTATGTGGGCGATAATCCTAAGCGTGATGTAATTGGAGCGCGCCAGGCTGGCTTTGGAGCGGTGATTCTGCTGATGGATCCAGAAAAAATGAACGAAAAACCGATCACTGATGAAAACAAACCGGATTTGATCATTCACAGTTTCCGTGAGCTTCTGGATGTATTTCCAGAACGGGTTGCATTCAAGGCTTCACCTGCATAGAGTTTTTCCTTGAGGAATTCTTATGGTCACAAAAGCCATTCCGCACAGTGGAGTAAAACTGGCAAGTGCTGTCCAAGAGCTTTATAGAGCTGGGCAAACTGATTACTACCTGGAACCCATTATTTTGTCTGAGCCTAATGGGCAGCCAATTGGCCGGATCAAAGATGGTGATGCTGTCATATTTTGTTGTCGCAGAGGAGAACGCGAGATTCAATTAACGGAAGCCTTTACGGAAAAAAATTTTTCCTATTTTTCTCGTCCGGACCTCTCTAACTTAACCTTCGTGATTTTGACACTCTATCACGAAAAATTTATAAATCTGCCAGTCGCTTTTGCTCCCGCCAAAATCACCCGCACTTTGGGTGAATTGGTTAGCAAAAGTGGGTTGCGTCAGCTGCGAGTAGCTGAGTCTGAAAAGTTTGCCCATGTGACTTTCTTTTTGAATGGTGGAGACAACCAGCCATTTGAAGGTGAAGTTGATATTCGTATTCCATCACCCAGAGGTATCCCTTTCGATCAAGTTCCTGAGCTTAGCCTTCCTCAAGTTAGCGAAGAAGTCAAGCGTGGCTTAGGTGCAAAGTATGATTTTGTTGTAACCAATTTTGCCAATGGGGATGTGATCGGTCATACATCGAACAATGCGGCCAAAATTCAGTGCGCAGTGCATGTCGACAAATATCTTGGCGAGGTGATCCAAACTGCTTTGGATGAAGAATATGTTGTCATGGTTACAGCCGATCACGGCAACCTTGAAGTGTTGAAAAACCCTGACGGCTCACCCCATGTAGGGCATACCACGAATCAGGTTCCCTTTATTCTAATTGATCCGGGCTCTGCGGTAATTGCAGATCTAAGAAATGGCAAGCTGGCTGATATTTCTCCAACGATTCTATCAGCTCTTGGTTTTGAACAACCTGCTGGAATGGAAGGTGTGAACCTGGCGCAGGAATATGATTGGCGTGGTAAGCGCCGCGTTTTGCTTGTTATCTTGGATGGTTGGGGAGTAGGTTCTCAAGATGAGGATAATCCAATCTTCCTTGCGAATACACCTGTCTGGGACGAATTATTAAATAAATATCCATCTTCCAGGCTACATGCTTCCGGAACGGCAGTTGGCTTGCAAGAGAAAAAGGCCGGCAATTCTGAAGCGGGTCACATGAATATTGGGGCTGGAAGAATTGTTTTGCAGGATGATGTCCGATTAGATATGGCGATGCACGATGGTTCTTTTTACTCCAACGAGACATTTCTCAGGGTAATTAAGGATGTCAAACAGCGCGGCGCAGACTTGCATTTATTAACTCTGCTAACTGAAAAAAGCTCACATGGCTCGATTGATTATCCTCTGGCTTTACTGCGCATGGCAAAAGATTTTCAATTGGAACAAGCCTTTGTGCATGTGATTTTTGATGGGCGCAGCACCGAGCCAGGCAGCGCGCCAGCTTTGTTAGCAAGTTTTGAGGAAAAAATGGAAGCAATTGGGATTGGGCTGATCGTCACAGGTTTGGGTCGTGGGATTGCTCTTGACCGGGATGGCAATTTCGAAAAAACGAAAAAAGCCTTTGACGCCCTGGTTCATGGTGATGGAATAAAAGTCTCCGGAATTTAAAAAGGATTGGTTATTATGGACTTCGAATTCCTCAAGAAACTGATTGCGCCAGCCAACACGAAAATTGTTATGTTAATTATGGATGGGTTGGGGGGATTGCCGCAAGAGCCAGGAGGAAAAACAGAGCTGGAAACAGCTTTTACACCCAACCTGGACAACCTGGCGAAACAATCGGCTTTGGGTTTAAGCCAACCGGCTGGGCCCGGTATCACTGTTGGGAGTGGACCTGGACACCTTGCAATTTTCGGTTATGACCCCATCGAGAACGAAATAGGTCGCGGCGCCTTAGAGGCGCTGGGTGTCGATTTTGAATTGGGTTCTGAGGATGTCGCAGCGCGTGGCAATTTTTGCAGCGTAGATGAGAATGGATTATTGCTTGACCGGCGTGCTGGACGCTTGGCAACAGCCTTAAGCGCTCAATTGGTAGAGATGCTAAGCACAATTAAAGTCGACGGCGCCGAATTCTTCCTGCGACCGATTAAGGAGCATCGCTTTGCATGGGTTATGCGCGCCCCAGGGTTAAATGAAGCGCTTTCAGACACCGATCCTCTAAAAATCGGTGTACCTGATTTACCTGTCCAGGCTTTAAACCAGGACGCAAAACGGGCTGCTCTGTATGCCAATCAGTTTATCGAGCAGGCGCGAAAAATCTTGAAATTCCAAACACCGGCAAATATGATTCTATTGCGCGGATTTGCGAAGTTGCCAAAAATCCCATCCTACCAGGAGTTATTTGGTTTAAATCCAGCTTCAATCGCGATTAATGGAATGTACCGCGGTGTATCCCGCTTGGCCGGTATGACTATGCTGGATAGTGAAGGTATCACACCCGCCGACGAATTTTCTACCCTTGAGAAGCACTGGGGCGAGTTTGATTTCTTTTATATCCATATCAAGAAAACAGATACCTGTGGCGAGAATGGCGATTTCGCAGGCAAAGTAAAAGCCATTGAAGAGATTGATGGATTGATCCCACGTTTACAAGCGCTCAACCCGGATGTGGTCGTTATTACCGGTGACCATTCATCTCCTGCTGTCATGAAATCACATTCCTGGCATCCTGTTCCGCTTATGCTGTACTCCAAGTTGGCTCTCCCGGATGGAATTGCTGAGTTTGGCGAGCGTGCTTGCTCAAAAGGAAGCCTGGGCGTTTTACCAGCCAAGCATGTGATGTTATTGGCGTTGGCAAACGCTGGCAGAATTGCAAAGTACGGTGCATAAGAAAGTTGAGTTACACAATGGATAAAAAATTATCGTTCTTGCTTAATGATCCGGATGCTTTTTCCAGCTTGCTCTTTGAAAAAATGCAGGCGATTAATCCTGCTCTGGAAGAACTTGAGCCTTATGAATTTCATTATTGTCTCAACAATCTGTTCCCTGCGCATGGAGGGTGGGCCTCAGTAAGAGTTCTCCCAAAGGAAGAAATCGAACAGCGTGTCAATGATCTGGCTTTTTATAAAGCTATCCAGATAAAAGGGAAGGTGAATGGAGATATCGTTCTGGATTCCCATATCGTTGAGCTTACCAACACGCTTTTTGTGGGGCTGGTAACGGAGGCGTATTCATCAGAATGGGTCAAAGCTCATTTTTATTTTGATGTCAGATGCTTTTTCTTCCTCCACCGTACAACTTACTTCACCAAAGAGATCAGCGCTCATTTGGGGGGCAAGCCTTATCGAAACTTTGAACAAAAACAGAAGGCCTTTGAAAAATTGCAGGATGTAGGCTATAAGGCTGTGAAAAACGCTAACATTGAAGTGGATGCATTCTTCATAGAAAGCGTGAAAAGACTGGTTGCTAAAATAGGGGTCCCTATTTTACTGGCAATAGCCGGTCCAACGGCTGCTGGAAAGACTGAGATTGTTGATCGCCTGCGAGAAGCTTTTGGTAAGGATGGTAAAAATATAGCAGCGGTTGAGTTAGATAACTTTCTGACAGATCGCGACTACCGGGAAGAGAAGGGCATTCATACGCAGGGAAAACAAGCCCTGCATTTTGAGATGCTCAAGAAAAGCCTTGTTGATATTACTCAGGGGAAAAAGATCAGCATCCCACGGTATGATTTTGTCTATGCTACCTCGAGCCACGATTTGAATGGCAATCTTAAGCCGGATGGCGTTCCAATAGAGATCGAACCAGCAGATATCATCTTTATTGAAGGCAATTTCCCGTTTCTTTTGGAAGAAATCATTCCACTGATCGGTATAAAAGTTGTCTATCTCACCGATGATCCAATCCGCCTGAAGAGAAAATGGAAAAGGGATATCGATTATCGGAAAAAATATGAGCCAACTTATTTTAGGAACCGGTATTTTAAAGACCAATTCATTATGGCCGATATAGCCTATCGTCCTCAAATGGCTTCAGCCGATATTGTGGTTGATACGACTGGTGCATCTTTTTGGGTAACACCAGAAATTGCTGAGATTTTAGATGGAACTGATCAGTAGTAAAAGTTGCTGGTTGGAAATGATGCAAAAAAGGCTTGCAAAACTGGTTGAAATGTTATATGATTTACAAATGTAAGTAATCTTTCATTTTCGCAATAATATGAAAGATTGGCCATATTTAAAAAGGTCAGGTGTATGATGAGTCATGAAATCCATGCTCCGAGTGATTTTGGGGGGATCGTTGCAGAATATTATCAACAGCTTACCAAGAGCGAAGAACAGATAGCGAATTATTTACGTAGAAATCAGGAAGAAGCAGCTTTCTTATCAGCCGCAGAACTGGCGGCCCGCCTTGATCTGAGTGAGGCGACGATTGTGAGATTTGCGCGCACGATTGGTTTTGAGAATTACCCGGCCATGCGCAAAGTCCTTCAAGAAAATTTTCGCCGGCGGGTTACACATTCCACACGATTGCAGAGTAGATTGGATGATTTACGCGAGGGGGGGAATATCTTTGAGCGAATGATCGCCTCGGAGATTGATTATTTGACTCAAGCACTCGAGACAATGGATAAAGACGCTTTTCATCAAGCCGTCAAGCTGCTCAAAATGCACAGGCGGGTATTTGTTTTTGGTGTAGGTCCCTCCATTTCGTTAGTGGATTTGATGGAAATTCGCTTGCGCCGAACTGGTTGGGATGTGATCCCCCTTACGACCACTGGCCGAGAGATGCTTGAGCCGTTATTAAGCATGAGCGAAAATGATTTACTTTTCACCATTTGTTTTTTTGATGTTACCCCCTCTCTTGAACTGGTGCTCAATTATGCGAATGAGCAAAATTGTAAAGTAATCATGTTGACCGATACCCTCGGTTCGATTGTTGGCGAAAAGGCAGATGTAGTTTTGGCTGCCCGGCGTGGACCTGTTTCAGGCTTCCACTCACTGGTTGTGCCGATGACCATTATTAACACGCTCATGTTAGCGCTTGCCCAGGATGATCAGGATCATGCCATAAAGAATTTGGATAAATTAGATGAATTGCGCGAGCGCTTCAAGAAAATCAACAAATCGTATAGCTAATGGTTTTTGTTTGTTGTAATCAATTGCCCAAAACGAGAGTGCGTAGGGATATTGCTTAGTGGTTCTAAACAATTCGAAGAAAAAAGTCTGTCTAGGTTCTAAAGATTAGGGTCGAAAAAATCAAAGGAGTAAATCGAATGACGGATTTTGCAGCATCAACAAGCACTACGTCGCAACGTTTTTTAGCCGGTCTCAGAAGGTTCTTCCGCTGGCTGACTACGCCACATGTCATTTTATCGCTGATCATGTTGGTTATCTTGTACTACATGGTGATTATTCCACTTTATCGTATGTTTGAAACGACATTAACTTGGCAGCCGCGTGATCTTGTCAACAATCCTGGCGCTGAGGCTGGGAAGCTAACCCTTTATCACTATATCCGAATGCTGACCGGTACTTTGGGCAAGATCTACATGTACACGCCTTTACAGCATTCATTTACAATTGCTATTGGTGCGACCTTACTTGCTTTAGCTATTGGGGGGACATTAGCCTGGTTGGTTATACGAACAGATATGCCGGGCAGAAAATATGTCAATCAACT
>CAWJHE010000010.1:0-115263 GCA_963842455.1 uncultured Chloroflexia bacterium | reverse complement strand
CGCTCAGCTCTGGACAGGCTTCGAGAAACCTGACACCCATTGACAGGGCAGTGGAAAATCGATCCTATCCTCTGCTCATTTAATTTTTTCAACAACTAATTCAACCGACCCCGGTTCCAAAGAATTAATATCATCAAAATGAAAATGCTGACCGATATATCTTTCGTCTTGAGCCAGCCACAAAAGATGGCGAGCCATGGATATCAAACCGGCACTATTCATGCTGATCAGAATAGATTTAGAGTCGTTCTTCGAAATTGGATAAGATATTTTAGTTGAGATTTTAAAATCAGGTTCCCATATTGAACTGATATCTCCAGAATCTGGAATTTGTATTTGCAGAATCATTTTCTACCTCCCGTGAAGAAAAATATGTATAGTACCAAATATATGTGTAAAAAAGCCGGGCTTTGTCAGATTTGGACCTAATACATCGAAATTAATATGCGGACCGTCAGCGTGTTTTCCCAATATATCATCATAACTCATCCTAACCTGCCGAAGATTATCAGCAGAAAGAAAACGACCGTTACCCATATCCACATAATCTTTCCCTAAAAATTGAATGGCTAAATCTAAGACTTCATCAACTGAAAGCTCACTACCATTTAACTTTTTTACGGCAGCCACAATATCATCTATCGAACTGCCTGGTATCAATGGCAAGAATCCGAGCAATACAAGAGGATCACACTCCCCGTCTAAACACTCGTCTATCGTAATTGCCCAGTCAACAGGTTCCGAAACTACACTAGCAGCTATTTCTAAAATGGTGACGGCAGTATCTAATTTTCTATTGTTTTCTCTTCTTTCTTCCTCGTTGTGAATAACATTATAGACATAGTCTCTGAATTCTTCTCCTTCTTTTGCATTACAATCTTGATTATCAAGACCGCACTCGCTAAGCATGTGTCCCGATGGATCCGTATAATTCACAGGCGAATTATTGACATAAGAATACCTGTCCCAGGCTTGGACGCCTTGCCCAAGAGGTATAAGCGTGTCAGGTTGTATCCATCGGCCTAAATGGGGGTCATACCAGCGCGCCTTATAATAATACAGCCCGAACTCAGCCTCATACGAAGCCTGGCCGGTAAACTGGTACCTGCCCGGTAGGCTGCCCTCGGCGAATCGCAGCTCGCCCCAGGGCAGGTATCCCTGGCGGCTGAGCAGGCTGCCGTCCGGGTTGGCGGCCACGCTGGTACTGCCCAGGTGATCGCCCAGCAACCATACGGGACCAGCGCTGCCTGTACGGGTGGCGACCCGTTGCGCCCCGGCGTAATAGTAGCGCCTCATACTGTTGGTGGCCACCTCCCACTCGAAGACCTCCCCGATGTACACCGTGGCTTCCCCAGCGATCACGGATGCCACGCGCTGCCCATCCCCATCGTACACGAAGCTGGCTTGCATCTCACCAGAGATCACGCTCACCAGGCGGTTCTCGGGGTCATAACCATACTCAACTTCTTCCGGCGCTTCGGGCGGGTCGTCCTGCTGCAGTGCGGCGGCCAGGGCGGTGTGCTGCCCGCTGCTGAAAAGACGCCCTATGAAATCCCAGGCGCTGTGCAGCCAGGCTAGCAGCCCAGCAGGTTCAGCCCAGCTTTGCTCTTCTGGCAGCGGGTAGGGAGAGGTTGGCTCAGCCTGGCTCTCCGGCGGCTCTCCCAGGGTTTCTTCGGGTTCGGTCAGCAGCACCAGCGGGAAATACAGCCCCGGCCGGTAGGCTTTGCGCACCAGGTTGCCGTTGGGGTCATATTCATAGCGCCAGCCGTCCGATACGGCGGTGACCGCATGGCTGTGTGTGCTGTCCAGGCACCGGTAATGCAGCTCGCCCTTCTGGCTCAGGTTGCCGCTGTCCGGGTCGTAGCCCATCTCCAGGCTGTAATCCCCCAAACCGTTGCTTCCCCCGCTAGCGGAGGCGCTCAGCAGGCGGTCCAGGGCGTCGTAGCTCAGGCTGGTTAGGGCGACTTATGATTCATCTGTTTTTTGTTCTCATAAATATTCGCACTATTCGACTTAGTTATTCAATTATTAAGGTTCATACCCGGAAAAAGTTTTGTTATCAATGGTTCGATTGGGATCCTATAAGCAGTCATAAGTAATTATTTAACACAATCGCCAGCAATAGAAAGCTTACTTGGGGAATTCTGTCAGATTCTTTCTTCTCAATACTCGAAAAGGTATTAATTCCATGCGACCGTACTAATCTAAATCAGTTCTATCGGTCTGAGGGTTATCCCTCGCCAACCTCTTGAAATAATCAGGCGCGCCAGACGGTTAGAAACGAGTATCTCTCTAAAGCCAATGCGACTTCCGCTTCCATACCATTCATAGATCAATTGAAAATCATAATCCTGTAATGCATCCCTTTTGTATCTCAACTTTCCACGCCTGTGATGGGCGTATTTCGTAATCCCACACTCTGTGCATTTCTCCGGTCTCAATTTGTCTTCATCAAATAATCCTGGTTGGGTGATTACAGGGAAAGCCAACTGCGAAACGGTGCTCGAAGGCTGGTTGGCGGAGTGAAGAATTGCATCCCAGGTATCATATCCGGTGATCTTATTCTCTCTGAATGCCTCCAGGACATCAAACCTGCAAAACAATACATATGCCCAGTATAGCGCGAAGAAATGATTTCTACCTAAACTTGGTTCTTTCTTTATCCTGAAGGGCGCTTTCTGTGTATCACGAATCCCGCACTTCGGACAAATGTCCTGGTAAGTAGCCTGACGCCACTGCATTTTATTTTCGGGTTGTGGGTAACCCCATTCGTGCAGGGGTACTAGCCGGTTCCATTCCGAGTTAATCATCTCCTCGGTTGAGAAATCTGTTCCAATGATATCAAAAGCGCCATATACATCAATCAGGCGCTGAACCTCTGCCCAATTTGGATCTGATTCTGGAATTCTAAATGTAACCCCGCCGGTTTTCTGACCTGGCAATGGAGATATTTTGTGCTCGATGCCCAACTGTTTAATTCTGGCATAGAATTCTGGGCTATGATCGGCATTAATAGCAACCTTGTGATATATTTCCACGGCAAAATACTCCTTATCTATTTCCCAAGAAATTTTCTAACTTCCTCCAATAAATCTGGATAATCTGCATAGATCTGCTGTGCAGCCGCCCAAATATCATCTATTGTAGCATTCGTTGTTATGATATCCTTATTTTTATCTGTACTATAACCGATCAATTCTCTCCAAAAATTAGTAAAAACCTGATGTTCTCCCTTTGTGACAGCCACACTTGGAATGCTATTCGGATCTAGCCCAAGTGCTTCGGCAAATCTTTTCTCAATCAAGTGATGAGCTTCGAGACCGGTTCCTTTGGTCGCTAAGCGCAGTTCATTATATGGTTTAATTCCATATTCTGCTGCATTCGCTAAATTATCCAGTCTATTTGCAGCTTGAATAGCATTTCCTGCTTGATTGGCTGTTTGAATGACATCACCAGTCACATCTACCGCTTTTACAACATCGACGACCTCATCAGCATGGGTTAGCGCCCTTACAGCCACGCCTCCCCCGGTGACCCCTGGTAATATCAAACTACCAACATCTGCAGCAAGAGCTAAACCAGTGCCCCAATTCAACCCGTTCTTTGAGATGTCATAGATATCATAGGCAATAGAGGCAATATCAAATACTGACTTCTATCCAATGACCTGTAGGATCTTTGTAGCGGACCGGGTTATTATTAGCGTAAGCATAGCGATCAAAAGCCTGGACCCCTTGGGTCGCCACTGGTACGATACTATCCGGCTGGAAAAAACGGCCTAAATGGGGGTCATTATGTTATTAAGGTACAGAGATATTTGCTTTCAGCTAAGACTGAACCATTTTCAAGAAATATGGCAAGAGCTATTAGAACAAAGAAGTTTTCTAACCTTTCACCCGTCTTGAAATAATCTGGGAATCATTTTAAGTCTTTATCGTTCCTTTTATTTAGAATGAATTCCATTAATCGGTCTCGATATAAGCCAAATACGAAATACTGCAAAAGTGAGCCAAGAAACACAAGAAAGCCTGGGATCAGAAAAAACGCAAAGCTCTTTAGCAACAGAAAAATATCAAAGGTAACAGTATTGCCAGTAATTGAGGCAAAGAAATAGGCTCCACCAAATATCGCAAAGCTCAATGATAAACCATAAAGAGCTGAATCGATAATTGCATCACGATATCTCCGTTCAGTGCCCCAATAAATTGCCTTTGAAAGGCGATATGCCATAATTCCAAAAAGCGCACCCAGAATAAAAATAAATAAGAAAACAGTGGAATAAAGTATCTTCATGT
The DNA here is from genome assembly GCA_963842455.1 of uncultured Chloroflexia bacterium. Taxonomy (GTDB): domain Bacteria; phylum Chloroflexota; class Anaerolineae; order Anaerolineales; family UBA4823; genus CAWJHE01. The sequence continues at coordinate 110,968 of CAWJHE010000010.1, read as the reverse complement.
CATTACCCTCACTTTAGTGAAATGGGAATGAAATCCAACCCAAATCATTTGCAAAACTTGCAGCTTGAATGAGAGTGGAGCTTATTGCTTCTGGGGCGATCCACCCCAAGAGAGATAAGGATGCGCTGTTTTTTGTTGCAACCGAAATTTGACCTATCTCGATAACAGTCGCGCCAGATTTCGTCTCCGACACAAATGTCATAAGGGTAGCCGCCGATGCACCATAGTTGCCAATTGTTAGAATAGGTTTTACCAGGTAGAAATCCGCAACAATAAAAGCAGCGCATCCAGACACAGCAGGCACCTCAATGTTGCCTGTTACTACAACCGGTAAAGCTGATCCAAATCCAACTATCGTTGCATAAGCTACTACTCCATCTGCATAAAGATCCATTACCAGGACTACTCCATCCGTTACTGTACCAGCCTTAGCCCAGTCTTCAGATGAACCGGGGAAAAGTTTGATTAAATCAGTAATGGGGGTAGGTTCTGGGGGTGAGTCATTCGATATAGAGAGCTGTAGAGGATTTTGTGGGGGCGGATTAATTATATAGATTGGAAGACTACAGCCTCCCTGTGTTCCTTCGAAAACTGCATGTCCAGTTGGGTCAATATACCGGACCGGGTTATTATTAGCGTAGGCATAGCGGTCGAAAGCCTGTACCCCCTGGCTCGCTACAGGTACCATGCTATCCGGCTGGGAGAAACGGCCTAAATGGGGGTCATACCAGCGCGCCTTATAATAATACAGCCCGAACTCGCTCTCATACGAAGCCTGACCGGTGAACTTATACCTGCTTGGTAGGCTGCCCTCGGCAAAACGCAGCTCACCCCAGGGCAGATACCCCTGGCGGCTGAGCAAGCTGCCATCCGTGATGGCGGCCACGCTGGTGCTGCCCGTTATGGCACCAAATGAGCGGCTTCCCAAAGATCTAATGAGCTTGCGTAATACTCCAATAGCCGCAAGGATCAAGAGCTTTCCCTGACTTCGCCTGGGAAAACCAAATAGCGAAGACCGAGCTTGCCGCTCGCTTCCGTCATAGCACGCCGAAAGCGGGAGTGCACGACATAATAATGGTAATCTCAGGAAAAAAGAATAATAACAACACTCTCTGAAAACGGATGGTTTCAGGAAGATTATATTCTATTATTAAAGAGCAGATGGCAAAGGTTATTGAGAATAGACAGGGTTTATATACAATAAAGCTTACATAGAGAGAAGACAGGAAGGTTCAGGTAGCTTGCAAGCCAAGCTTTCCTCAGCTTTCAATTTCATCAAAGTTTTAGCACCCAATAATGGGTCACTAAAGGCAGTAGAATGACCAAGCAATTTACGATCGAAATCGCATAAGTTAAATTGGGTGGACTCAGCAAAAACCAGCTTATCACCCACCACGTTATTATCCCGCAAACAATACTAAAAAAAGCACTCATTGCCAAATAATAATATTTTTCGAAAGGGCCGACATCATCCTTCGTCCATTTTTTATTAGGATAGTAACTAAATGATGATATTCGCGACAATCTTATGTAAAGGATACAAAACCAAATTGTAAGAAAGAATCGTATGACTAAATCAGAAGCTATTGACCCTAAGATTCTTGGCCGATCGTTTAATGAAGCCACTCCAAGCAACAAAATAATCACCCCAATTGGGAAAACTATCCCATATACCACTCGGAAGGTTTTTGAATCCATAGCAATCTGAAGCATTTCAACGCCACCTTACCTGAACCAATGCCAGGGCAAAAATTGGGTTAGGTTGGCGTATATTCCCGTAGGTCCATTAACACCGCCACCTATACCCGCATATCCACCTCCCGCACCCCCTCCAAAATAGATGGTAAAAGGCACTTGGCCAGAATATGGATCAACATGAAACCCCTTTTGGTCTATCGGGGTGGTCACTGCTGCTGATATAGCACCTTCTGCTGCCACCGTTCCACTGATTATTCCGGAAAACCCTTTGGTCGCATCATCAATGTCGCTTGACCCCCACCCAATAAGCAGTCCACCTGTTCCAGATGCCCCTACCCCCAAACCTCCGCCTCCTTCTATAGCCCAATCTACGTTTGCGGCAAGCTCATCAGAATTTCGATTGTATATCCCGTTTACACCTACGCTAACAGATACCCCAATGATTATTGTAGACGATCCCTCAAATTGTAACCTTCCGCCAATATGTGACGGGGTCAGGAGCTGGACAAGCGCTCCAGTATCCCCTTGCCTTATTTTATCCGTTAAGGTTGGTGGTGTTCCCTGTAAAGGAGAAGGATTTTCTGGGAGAAGACCATACCCGGTAGGTGTATATTGTTCACATCCAGTGTCATTTGCATTATTATCCCAACAAGCTAAGTGACCTGTAGGGTCTGTAGCATTCACAGGGTTGTTGTTGACATATGCATATCGATCCCAAGCTTGGATCCCCTGGCTCGCTACAGGCACGATGCTATCCGGCTGCGAAAAACGGCCTAAATGGGGGTCATACCAGCGCGCCTTATAATAGTACAACCCGAACTCAGCCTCATACGAAGCCTGGCCGGTGAACTGGTACCTGCCCGGCAGGCTGCCCTCTGTAAATCGCAGCTCACCCCAGGGCAGATACCCCTGGCGGCTGAGCAGGCTGCCATCCGTGTTGGCCGCCACGCTGGTACTGCCCAGGTGATCGCCCAACAGCCACACCGGAGAAGCGCTGCCCGTCCGTATGGCGACCCGCTGCGCGCCGGCGTAATAGTAGCGCGTCATGCTGCTCGTGGTTACGTCCCACTCGAAGACCTCCCCGATGTACACCGTCGCTTCCCCAGCGATCACGGCTGCCACGCGCTGCCCGTCCCCGTCATAAAGGAAGCTGGCCTGCATCTCCCCGGCGCTGACGCTCACCAGGCGGTTCTCAGCGTCATAGCCGTACTCGATCTCTTCCGGCGGCTCGGGCGGGTCGTCCTGCTGCAATGCGGCGGCCTGGGCGGTGTGCATGCCCCCGCCGAAACGAGCTCTCAGGAAGTCCCAAGCGCTGTGCAGCCAGGCTAGCAGCCCGGCAGGTTCAGCCCGGCTTTGCTCTTCTGGCGGCGGGTAGGGGGAGGTTGGTTCAGCCTGGCTCTCCGGCGGCTCTCCCAGGGTTTCCTCAGGTTCGGTCAGCAACACCAGCGGGAAATACAGCCCCGGCCGGTAGGCTTTGCGCACCAGGTTGCCGTTGGGGTCATATTCATAGCGCCAGCCGTCCGAGACGGCGGTGACCGCATGGCTGTGCCCGCTGTCCAGGTAGCGGTAATACAATTCGCCCTTCTGGCTCAGGTTGCCGCTGTCCGGGTCATAGGCCATCTCCAGGCTGTAATCCCCCAAACCGTTGCTTCCCCCGCTGGCGGCCGCGCTCACCAGGCGGTCCAGGGCGTCGTAGTCAAACACCTGCGTCTGGGGCGCGCCAGCCAGGTAATCCTGCAGGCTGAGCAGGTTGCCGCTCAGGTCATACGTGTAGCGCAGGTCTTGCAGGCTGTCGCTGTCGGCGGGCGTCCCGCTCAGCAGTTGCTGCAGGCGGCCCCCTTGTTGCTCCCAGGGGTAATAGCTGTACTGGCTGAGCACGGCCGCGTTCCCCAGGCTGCGCTGCAGCAGGCGTCCGGCGGCGTCATAGGCGCTGGCAGACACGTAAGCATAATCCCCCGTTACCGTAGCCAACTGCATAGCGCTGGTCGTAGCTGTAGCTGACCAGCTCGCCCAACTGCCCGTTGTTCCCGCCCGGGTACTGCCTCCAGGCCAGTCCGTCCGCCGAGTTGTATCCCCAGGCGCTGGCAAAGGACCCATAGCTGCCCACCTGGCGCAGCTCGCTCACCAGGCGGCCGCGGGCGTCGTAGCTCCAACTGACGCTGCCGCTGGCGTCGCTCATGCCGGTGCGCTGCCCAATCCCGTTGGTCCCCTGGTCGTAACTGTAGCTGACCGGGGCGGCGTTGGCAACGATGGCGGCGCAATTCCCCCCGCTGGCGTTGCTGTAGCTCTTTCCCAGCAGGCGGTTGAGGCTGTCGTAGCTCAGGCTGGTCACGCAGCCGCGCGCATCGGTCTGTTCCACCAGGTTGCCCAGGGCGTCATAGGCGTAGCTCCAGGCGCCCATATCGGCGTCTTGCAGGGCCGTTTTGCGTCCGCCCAGGTCGTATTGCAGGCTGGTCAGGGCTACGCCGCGCTGGGCTTGCAGCAGGCGTCCCAACGGGTCATACTCGAAGACCAGCTCCGGGTGCAGGGCCTGGCCGTTTTCCTGGGGCGGGATCACCCGCAGGACCTGGCCCCAGGCGTCCAGCCAGGATGTGCTGGCGCGGTCCAGGGCGTCCAGCGTTTGCACCTGGCGCAGCCCGCTGGCTGTCAGGGGCAGTCCATAATCCGTCTGGGTGCTGCTGCCGTCGGGGGCCGTGCTCTGGATCAGGCGTCCCAGGGGGTCGTATGCGAAAAGGTTGACCGCCTGACCCGTTGGCGGGGTCAGGTAGCCGCCGGTATCGCTCTGGCTGTAGGGCATGGATTGGCTGAGCAGCTCGCCGTGGGCTGCTGTAGCGTTGGTCCGTTACCAGCGCCTGTCCATTCAGCAGGCTTTGGCTCTGCACCAGGCGTCCCAGGCCGTCGTAATAGCGGCGCGTAACCGCGTACTGGCTGCCCTGGATGCGCTGGCTGGCTTCGATGCGGAAGGGTTGCGCCTGGTCGTGGTAGCTGAATTGCAGCGTGGGTTGCTGCGGGGTCATCGCCGGGGCGCGCCAGTCCCAGCAAGCGCCCGAAGGGGTCGTACCAGGCGGAGACCGTGCTGCTGGGGCCGTTGGGTCCGCTCAGGCTGAGCGGCAGTCCCAGGTCAAAGTCGTAGCTAAAGCTGGTGGTCTGTTCCAGGGCGTTGGTCTGGCTGATGGGATAGGTGTGGTATACCGGGTCGAAAACGCGGCTGGTAAACCTGGGCGCCGCTGCTCGCCTGGGCCGCGGCTGTGCCCTCCGCGCTGTAATATGTCGTGGTTGTCAGGTTGCCCCAGGCGTCATAGGTCAGCGTCTGGTCGGCGTAGCGCGGCTGGCTGTAGTCTTCTCCGGCGAAGCGCAGCAGGCTGCGTCGCCCAGTCAGCAATCCCTGGCTGGGTAGGCTGGAGAATTGGCCGTCATACAGGTAGCGTTGCTCGGCCAGCAGCAGCGCTGCGCGTAGGGTTCAGGCTCAGGCAGGCTTCATCCAGGCTGTTGGCCGGGCAGGCGTAGGTTTGTTCCACAGCCGGCAGCCCCACCAGGTAGACGCCGTTTGTATTGGCTTCATAGGCGCTGAGCGACAGGCGCACATCGCGCCAGGCGCTCGCCTCCGCCTCCCAGGCGGCTTCCAGGCTGCGCTGGGGGTTGCCGTAGCTGACATCATAGGTGTTGCTGCGCCGCGTGGCGCTGTAGGAGGCGTCTCCATCGAATTGCAGGTCCACCTGGCGGGTGGGGAAAACCCATCCCAGGCTCAGCCCGCCCAGGCCGGTCGGGTTGCCGCTGCCCAGGTTGTAGGCCTGGCGCTCCCACTGGCTGGCAGACAGGCTGAACAGGCGTCCTTCGCTGTAGGCGTCCAGGTAGGCTGCGCCGTTCTGGGCGTACAGGGCAAAGCGCCATGCTACCGCAGGTAGACTTTGTCCGGCGGTAAAGCTGCGCCGGTATTCCAGCGCTTCCAGCGGCTGCTGGCGCGGCCAGAAGCGCGCCAGGAAGTTTTCGTCCTCGTCGATGATCAGCAGGAAGACGTACCAGGCGTCTTTCTGGATGGAACCCGGCGGCAGCAGCGGGGCAGCCTCGCTGAGCCAGCCGGCGCCCAGGTTGTACTGGCCTTCCAGCGCGCCGTCCGTGCGCACCCGCAGGGCAAAGCCCAGGCCGCTGTCGCTTTCCAGCCCCAGGCGCGCCTGGGGGTTGTTGTTTTCAGCGCTTGGGATCAGAAATTGACCGATGACGGCATTGGGCTGCCCGTCGCTGTCTGCCAGGTTGAAGGGCTGGCGTTTGAGACAGGTTTCTGCGCTCGCCGCGCTGAGCCGGGCGGCCGGGTCGCCGTACAGCCGCGGGAGGTTCCACCACGGCCGCCGCTGCACAGGCTCCAGTCCGTACCCAGGCTGGCGTCTGTATCGAAGTCGGCTTCAAAGGATTGCTGCATGACGGCTTGCAGCGCCGGGCGGCCTTTGAAGTCGTCGTCCTGGTGGAAGAAGGTGAGCTGGGCGCGGCCATCTGGGGCGACCTGTTTGAAGAAGGCGTGGCCGCGAAATTCGGTATAGGGCAGGTGGAAGGGGTGTTGCGCAGAAGCCCCCTGGGAATGATGTACATCGTTCATGCTGGGTTCGTCGGCGCGGTAGGTGAAGACCTGCGCCGCCGGGTTCAGCCCGTCGTAGACCTTCCTTTCCTGCAGGCGGTAGCGCACCGGCAGCAAGTTGACCTCGGCCATCTCGCGATTACCTCGCAGGCCGTGCTGCAATACACCCACATACCGACTCCTGAGGCGCCAGCCGGCAGGAGTATTTCTTCATTGATCTCCACCCCCTGGCTGACCCCCAGGTACAATTCCTTGGCGGTCAGGGTTGTCCCGTTGCCTAGCCGCAGGCCCACCTTCACATTCGCGCCGGTTCCCATGCCGCGCTTTTTGAACAGGCTGATCTGCAGGCGGTAGACGCCGCCCGGTTGCAGCATCCCGGCCGGGATGTTCATCAGGTTATTGCCTACCAGGTACAAGTCGTTGATATGGTCTCGATGCAATAGGCTTGCCCGCCGTTGTAGGGGATAAAGTAGGGTACGATAGTAGCCGGGGGAGATTTCCTTGCACTCGCTGGGCGGGGCCCAAATGCGCCCTTTGCTGCGCAGGTCGACCCCTTCTGCCCGCCAGGGCTGGCTCTCGTAGACGTACTCGATCCGTCCGCCGTAGCCGTTTTCCGCCGAGACCAGGTGCAGGCCGTCGTAGCTGTAGCTGGTGGGCGGCAGGCTGTAGGTCTGGCCATCTATCGTGCGGCTTTCCTGGATGCCCACCAGGGCTTGCGTGGCGACCTGTCCCTTGCTCCACAGAACCCCGGGGAAGATTTCGCCCGCATAGCTCAGCTGGTAGCTGCGTATCGGCTCGAAGTCCCCACCGACCAGGCGCTCGAGGTGCACGGCTTTCAGGCGGCGGCGCTCGTAGAAGTTGTAGGATCCTTCATTCTCCCAGGTGGTGTTGTAGTCGCCGCGCGTTTCCAGCTCGAACGAGACCTGGTATTGCCCGCCCGGATACAGAATGGTTTGCGGATAGGTGGCCAGGGTGGCGGGGGCATACAGGTAGGACAGGCAGGGGTGCAGTTTGTTCTGTATATCCTGGGTGTAGGTATAGGTGAGCTCCTGGCCGTGGACATTGCGCACTTTGCTCAGCGCCCAGCGCCAGGTTCTGGGTTGGGCCTGAGTGGGCGGGTCTTCTTCCTGGCAATCGATGTCGTAGCCATAGGGGTAGCTGGCGCGGCTGCCCAGGCTTGAGCCAAAGGTGTACTGGTTGCCGCTTTTGTCCCAGGCTTGCCATACATCCTGGTTCTGATCATATACGATGCGCCAGAAGCTTTCATCCAGGCTGTGGTATCTGCCATCCTCGCCGAGCAGCAGCAGGCTGTCTACCCCGGCGGCGGAGATGGAGAAGACGTCGTCGTTGGGGTTGGTGATTGTGCCGCGCATATTGCGTTCGATAGAACCGGTGTTGAGCGACCAGCCCATGCCGACCCAGCCAGCCTGGGTATGCCCGGCGATGGCGTTGTCCACCGTCTGGGAGTTGTAGTGCAGGGAGAGCGAGGGCTGTAAGCCGCCGGGGCCGGGCGGGGTCCAGAAGCTGTAGCTTGCGCTGGCGGCTGCGCGTGAATTCGCTCACCTGGAAGGCCTGCAAGCTGGGCAGCAGGGCTTCCTGCCAGTCGTCGAAGGTGACGTCAAACACCGTCAGGTGGTCGCTGGTTGCGCTCAGCCGTTGGTTCTGCGGGTCCACCCGGGTGGGCAGCTTGATCCAGGTCTGGCTTTTGGGGTCGTAATAGGCCAGGCGCAGCTGTTCTTCCGGTCCGCGCAGCGTTTCCCGGTCGTAGCGCACCTGGATGGTCAGGGGTGCGGCGAATTGGGTCAGCGCTTGCTGGTCTGCGGCGCTGTGCGCCAGGATTTCGAAGGGTTGTCCGCTGGGGGAGTGCGGCGGCCGCGCTTCGCCCAGGGGGCTGCGGATGCGCAGGGTGAGCGCCTGGGGGGCGGCCGCAGGGGGTACGTGCACCTGCACTTGCCCGTCGAAGGCGGAGGCCCAGCCGCCTCCGGCGGGTATCTGGGTCAGGCCGCTTTCGGATAAGGACAGGCTCAGGCTGGCCAGGGGTTGGCTCAGAGCTTTCCAGGCTTGGCTGCTGGACTGTCAAGTCAGACTGGCCTGGAATTCGAAGGGTCCCAGGGCTTGTGGGTCGATGGAGAAGGAGAGCAGGCCGCTTGGGTATTCCAGGGGCAGGTCCAGGGTCTGGCTGGCTGCGTCGAACAGGCTGGGGTCTTTACCCTGCCAGGCTGCGGCGGCGGGGGCCTGTACTTGCAGGCGGTAGTTTTCTGCGCTTAGCGGGTCGCTGGTGAGCGGGGCGCTAATCTGGTAGGCCAGGGTCAGGCTTGCGCCGGGTTGCGGGGCTTGCAGGGCGGCCAGGCGCAGGGAGATTTGATTTTCTGTTGGTGAGCTGGCGGCCAGCAGCGGGTCGCTGGCAGCCAGCAGCGGGTCGCTGGCAAGCAGCGGGCTGTCCGACGGGATTTGGCTGAGCAGGTAGGCGGCCAGCTCGGCTTCGTCGGCCGGGTCGTTGCTCTCCGGGGTGCTCTCGGAGGAGGGGATATCGCTGGCGGGTGGGTCTTCCGGTTCTGGGGTTGCACTGCTGGCAGGCGTGTCTTCAGGTTCTGGGGTTGCGCTTGGCTGGAGGCTGGGGGGGAGTAGGTCGCTGGCAAGCACAGGCTCGCTGCGCTGGCTGAGGGGCTGCTGGATTGGGGCGGATTGGGACGGCCAGGCGGCCAGGTTGGGGATGATGAGGGAGAGGATCACCAGGCTGTGCAGGATGATCATCTGGAGTGGGGCCATCCGCTGGGTTGCCTCCTGGTTGGTGGATGAGATAGATGCGATATTTTGATCTTAGCCTCACCGGGGGTTTTTGTCTACGGGCGGATGTCACTTTTCGGTCTGGACGAATGTCATTTCCGGTTATATTTTTTTTACAACTCTTGCATAACCAGGCCTCCTGTATCTATCGACATTGGTCCATTTCCAACTTCTCTTTTCTGTTCTTTACTTCGCTTCGCTTTCTTCGCGGTTAACCAAAACATGCCCCGACCGGATCCAGCCAGGGCATGTAATTTTGGTTGAGATTCGTTACATCATTTATTCCCCTGGCTTGCTGCGCAGATACGAGCCCAACACCCTCAGCATGGGGGCGAATTCCCCCAGGTTCTTGAGAGCATTGGCGCAGCGCTCTTCGTCCGCCGCGCCGAGAAAATCGATATAGAACAGGTATTCCCAGGGTCTGCCGATTTGCGGGCGTGATTCGATCTTAGCCAGGTCAATATCTCGTAAAGAAAACACGCTCAGGGCTTTGAACAGGGCGCCGGGCTGGTTGTTGAGGGTGAAAACGATCGAGGTTTTGGCTTCCCCCTCGGGCGGCTGCGGCTTGCGGCTGATGGCTAAAAAGCGGGTGTAATTGGCCGTGTCGTCCTCGATGCCTTCTTCCAATATCTGCATGCCGTAGACCTGGGCGGCATGCCGGGAAGCGATACCGGCCACGGATGGATCGCCGCCGATCTTGACCAGTTTGACGCTGCCGGCGGTATCGTAGGCTGCCTGGCTGGCCAGACCACGGCGTTTGAGATAGCCTTCGCATTGCGCCAGGGCTTGCGGATGGCTGATGACCTTGTTGATCTGGTAAAGCTGCGCTTCGGGCATACCGATCAGGCAGTGGCGCACGCGCAGGTATTCTTCTCCGGTGATGTGCAGGGCATGGCGCATGAGCAAGTCGTAATTGCGGTGGATGCTGCCAGCCAGCGAATTTTCGATGGGGATTAACCCCAAATCAACGTAGCCTTTTTCCACCACGGAGAAGACCTGGTCGAAGGATTCGCAGGGGCGCGTGCGGATTTGCTCGCCGAAGTGGGCGAAGGCTGCCGCTTCGGAATAAGCGCCGTGTTCTCCCTGGAAAGCCACCAGAGGGAGCTGGGGATCGTTATTTTTTTGGTTGGGTTGAGTTTGATTATCCATATCTATATTTCAGCCAGTACTGCGGCAGTCATCTCGCGGGTGGTTAACTTGCCGCCCAGGTCGGCAGTGCGCTTTCCGGCAGACAGCACCCGCTCGACGGCGGTTTCGATCTGCTCGGCTTCGCTTTCCAATTTGAGCGAGTAGCGCAGCAGCAGGGCAGCGCTGAGGATGGTCCCCAGCGGGTTGGCGATGCCTTTGCCGGCGATATCCGGCGCGGAGCCGTGGATCGGTTCGTACAAACCTGGTCCGCTTGCACCCAGAGAGGCGGAGGGCAGCAAACCCATCGAGCCGCTCAGGACGGAGGCTTCATCGGTGAGAATATCGCCGAACATGTTTTCGGTGACCAGCACATCAAACCCACGCCGGGTGGGTCACCAGGCGCATGGCGGCGGTATCCACCAGCATGTGTTCCAGGCTGATATCCGGGTAATTCTTGCCGACCTCCATGGTGACCTGCCGCCACAGGCGCGAGCTTTCCAGCACATTGGCCTTATCCACCGAGGTTACTTTCTTGCGGCGCTCTCCGGCGAGCTGGAAGGCCAGCTCGACCACCCGGCGGATTTCATAGTCAAAGTATGCCATGGTGTCGACGGCCATGGTTTGCCCGTCCACCACCTGGCGGCCTTTGGGTTGGCCGAAATACAGCCCGCCGGTCAGTTCGCGCACAACCAGCATATCCACATCCTGCAGGATTTCCGGCTTTGAGCGGGGAGGCGCTGATCAAGTGCGGGTGCACTTTCACCGGGCGCAGGTTGGCAAACACGCCCAGCTCTTTGCGCAGGCGCAATAAGCCCTGCTCGGGGCGCACCGGCGCCAGGGGGTCATCCCATTTGGGTCCGCCGACTGCGCCTAGAAGGACGGCATCCGCCGATTTGCAGGCTGCCAGGGTTTCATCGCTGATGGCGCTGCCGCTGTGGTCGATGGCGCAGCCGCCGACCAGGTGTTCTTCGAAGATAAAGTTGTGTCCGTGTTTGGCTGCCAGGGCGGAGAGCACCTCCACCGCCGCTTGGGTCACTTCGGGTCCGATGCCGTCCCCGGGCAGGGTAATGATATGTGCTTTCATGAATTCTCCTATGCCAGGCTCAGGCCGTATTCGACCGAATCGGCCAAAGCCCGCCAGCTTGCTTCGATGATATTGGCGCTGGCGCCGACTGTGCTCCAGCGTTTGGAACCGTTTTGGGTGTCGATCAACACGCGTGTGGTGGCATGGGTGCCGTTTTCGCCATCCAGAATACGCACTTTGTAATCCGCCAGGTGGAATTCGGCTAGCCTGGGGTAGATGGGGATCAAAGCTTTACGCAGCGCCTGGTCCAGGGCATTGACTGGTCCGTTGCCTTCGGCGGCGGTGTGCAGGATTTCGCCGTTGACCTTGACCTTGACCGTGGCTTCGGCAAAGATGCCACGCCCCTGGCGGTGTTCAACGATTACGGAGAAATCCATCAGCTCGAAGGGCGGGGCATAGCCGGTCTGCTGGCGTTTGAGCATCATGGCTACCGAGGCTTCGGCGGCTTCGAAAGCAAACCCCCGCGCTTCCAGATCTTTGATCTCGTTCAACACCGCAGCCACATTTTCGCCTTCACCCAGCTCGATGTGATATTCCTCGGCTTTGCTGAGCAGGTTGCTGCGCCCGGAGAGCTCCGAAACGACGACGTGCATCTGGTTGCCGACCATGACCGGGTCGATATGCTGGTAGGACATCTGCGAGCGGCGCATGGCCGAGACGTGCAGCCCGCCCTTGTGCGCAAAGGCGGATTTTCCCACGTAGGGCAGGTGGTCGATCCGGCGAAAGGTTGGCGACTTCGGTGACAAAGTGCGAGATTTCGGACAGTCGCGCTAACTGCCCTTCGGGCAAGGCGCGCAAGCCCAGCTTGAGTTCCAGATTGGGGATGATCGAGCACAGGTTGGCATTCCCGCAGCGCTCGCCGTAGCCGTTGATGGTGCCCTGCACCTGGATGGCGCCAGCCTGCACGCCGGCCAGGGAATTGGCGACTGCGCATTCGCTGTCGTTGTGAGCGTGGATACCCAGCGGGTGGTTGAGAGCTGCCTGCACCTGGCTGACGATTTGGGTGATTTCCCTGGGCATGGTTCCGCCATTGGTATCGCACAGCACCAGGGTTTCCGCACCGCCGCGTTTGGCGGCGCGCAAGGTTTCCAGGGCGTACAGCGGGTCGGCTTTGTAACCGTCGAAAAAATGTTCGGCGTCGTAGATCACGCGTTTGCCGTTGGCAACCAGGTAAGCCAGGCTTTCTTCGATGATGCGCAAGTTTTCATCCAGAGTGGTGCGCAATACGTCGGTCACATGGAGGGTCCAGCTTTTGCCGACCACGGTAGACACGGGTGCGCCGGAATCCAGCAGGGCTTTGATATTGGCGTCATCTTCGGGCACGCCGTTGACCCGGCAGGTGGAGCCAAAGGCGCAAATGGTGGCCCATTTCCAATCCATATCCTGGGCGCGCAGGAAAAATTCCACATCTTTGGGGTTGGAACCCGGCCAGCCGCCTTCGATAAAAGCTACTCCCAGCGAATCGAGCTGTCTGGCGATGCGGATTTTGTCCACGCTGGATAAGGAAAGCCCTTCTCTCTGGGTGCCGTCTCGTAAGGTTGTATCATAAATCTGTATGTTCATCGGTTCCTCCGGTAAATCCAAGATCAGCGGACGCCCTGAGCGCCAGGGCGATCGCTGGTTCTCAGAGCTTCCGGTATGTTGCTAAATAATGATGGCGAATGGCTCGACTTGACGCCGGTCTTCATAAGCCGCGATTTGGTCTGCGAAACCCAGGATATAGCCCAACTCGTCCACGCCTTGCAGCAGGCAGGTTTTGGCGAAGGGATCGATGGGGAATTCCACCTGGCTGCCATCCGGCAGGATCAGTGTTTGTTCAGCCAGGTTCACGCTCAGGCTGGCGTCCGGCTGTGCAGATAACAGGGCTGCCAGTTTCTGATGCGTGTCGGCATCCACCTGGACGGGCAGCAAGCCATTTTTCAGGGCGTTGTTGCGGAAGATATCGGCAAAGGAAGTGGAAATCACCGCTCGCAAGCCGAAACCGGTCAGCGCCCAGGGGGCATGCTCGCGCGAGGAGCCGCAGCCGAAGTTATCGCCGGCTAACAGAATTTGTGCGCCTTGCCGGTCAGCCTGGTTGAGCGGAAAGTCTGCCTTGGGAGCGCCATCGGGATGATAGCGCCAGTCGGCGAACAGGTTAGCGCCCATGCCGGATTTATCCGTCGCTTTCAGAAAGCGGGCTGGGATGATCTGGTCGGTATCGATATTGTCTACCAGGAGCACAAAAGCTTGTGAAGTGAAGGTGGTGTGATCTGCCATGGTTATGCGAGTGCTCCTTCCATGACCTTGCGTGGATCGGTGATCTTACCGTAAATGGCGCTGGCAGCGGCGGTCAGCGGGCTGGCCAGGAAAGTGCGCCCGCCCTGTCCCTGGCGTCCTTCAAAATTGCGGTTGCTGGTGCTGACAGCATACTGCCCGGGTTGGAGCTGGTCGCCATTCATGGCGATGCACATCGAGCAACCGGCTTCACGCCATTCGGCGCCGGCGGCTTTGAAGATCTGGTCCAAACCTTCAGCTTCCGCCTGACGTTTGACCAGGCCGCTGCCGGGAACCACCAACATGCGTACACCTGGAGCGACTTTGCGGTCTTTGAGCAGGCTGGCTGCCAGGCGCAGGTCTGAGATGCGTCCATTGGTGCAGCTGCCGAGGAAGACCACATCGACTGGCGCCCCTTCCATGGCCTGGCCGGGTTGCAGCCCCATGTAAGCCAGGGCTTTTTCCAGGGCGGCGCGCTCACGGGCGTCGGCGACCTGTTGCGGGTCGGGGATGCGCTCATCCACGGCTACGCCCATGCCCGGGTTGGTGCCATAGGTGACCATCGGTTTCAGGCTGGCGGCGTCCAGGGTGAGGCTGCGGTCGAAATGAGCGCCGTCAGCGCTGGGCAATGTGCGCCAGTAAGCCAGGGCGGCATCCCAATCTTTACCCTTGGGCGCCTGGGGCTTGCCTGCCAGGTATTCGAAAGTGACTTCATCGGGGGCGACCATACCGGCGCGCCCGCCGCCTTCAATGGACATATTGCACAGGGTCATACGTTCTTCCATGCTCAGGCTGCGCACGGCTGCGCCGCTGTATTCGAAGACATGCCCGGTGCCCCCGCCGATGCCGATTTTGGCGATCAAGGCCAGAATAATATCCTTGGCGCTGACGCCGGGTTGCAACTGCCCATCCACCCGCACCTGGTAAGTTTTGGGTCGATGTTGCAACAGGCATTGGGTGGCGAGCACATGTTCAACTTCGCTGGTGCCGATACCAAAAGCCAGTGCGCCAAACGCGCCGTGGGTGGCGGTGTGGCTGTCGCCGCACACGATGGTCATGCCCGGTTGGGTGTAACCCTGTTCCGGGCCGATGACGTGCACTACGCCGCGCCGGCTGTCTTGCATACCGTAGACCGGGATGCCGAATTCGCGACAGTTATCTTCCAACATCTGCACCTGTTTGGCGGCTAAAGCATCCGCAAAGGGCAGGGAAGGGTCATGCGTGGGCGTGCTGTGGTCGGCGGTGGCGATGGTTTTATCCGGACGGCGCACTTTCAGCCCGCGTTGGCGCAGCCCGTGAAAGGCTTGCGGGGAGGTGACTTCGTGCACCAGGTGCAAGTCAATGTAGAGCACCGCTGGCGCGCCAGGTTGCTGGGCAACGACATGCCGTTCCCAGATTTTTTCAAAAAGCGTTTTAGCTGTCATGCCCAGTACACCCAACCGCTGGGATAAGTGCGCGGTTCGTGGAAGGATTCGTGCCATAGCGGCAGGGGTTGGCTGGCGCGGGCTTTTACCGGGTTAGGGTTCAGGATTGATTCCATGTTCCAGCCTTCCGGAAAGGTGGATGGCTGTGGAAAGGGATCGATCTCCGAGAGGCGCAGATCAATGTCCTGGGGGGTAGGGGTGGTTTCGTTCATGCTTGTGTTACTCCTGACTTTCATTTCAATTCTATTGCCTGGTTTCGATCAGGCGGCTGCGAGAACGGCCGGTTCTTCGGGCAAGAATTCTTGCATGCCTTTGGCAACCAGCAGTTTGTTGATAGCGGACAGGTAGGCTTTGACGCTGGCGACGATGATATCGGTGTCGGCGCCGTATCCGCCGTAGGTGCGATGGTAATCCATATCTTTCTGGGCGTCGGTCTTTTTGACGCCGTTGGAACCCTGGATGCGCACGGTGACTTCACCCAGAGCGTCGATGCCCTCGGTGACGGCGTGCACAGAGAATTCCTGCAGGGTGTTGCCAGCCTGGATGATGGCATCGACGGCTTTGAAGGCTGCATCGACCGGACCGGTGCCGATGGAAGCGTGGATATGCATCTCTCCATCGGGTCCACACAGGCGCACGGTGGCGGTGGGCATGCCCATGGTGCCGCAGGCAACCTGCAGACCGTTGAGCGAGAAGAATTCACGCGGTTGGTAGAATTCATCCGACAGCAGGGCTTCCAGGTCGGCGTCGGTGATGGTCTTCTTCTTGTCGGCCAGCTCCTTGAAGCGTGCAAAGGCTTTGCCCAAATCTTCATCATTCAGGTCATAACCCAGCTCGATCAGGCGTACTTTGAGCGCATGCCGGCCGGAGTGTTTGCCCAGCACCAGGCGGCTTTGGGATGCGCCGACC
The DNA here is from genome assembly GCA_963842455.1 of uncultured Chloroflexia bacterium. GTDB lineage: Bacteria > Chloroflexota > Anaerolineae > Anaerolineales > UBA4823 > CAWJHE01. The sequence continues at coordinate 95,115 of CAWJHE010000010.1, read as the reverse complement.
ATTTCGGGGCGCATGATTTCGTAGGTCTGCTGGTTCTTGAGCATGCCATCCTGGTGGATGCCGGCTTCATGTGCGAAGGCATTCGCGCCGACGATGGCCTTATTGGGCTGGACACTGATGCCGGTGTAGTTGCTGACCAGCTTGCTGATGCGGGTGATCTGGGTGGTATCGATATGTGTAGACAGGTTGTAAAAGGGGCGGCGGGTGTGCAGCGCCATAACCACTTCTTCTAGCGATGTGTTGCCGGCGCGCTCGCCGATGCCGTTGATGGTGACTTCCGCCTGGCGCGCCCCTGCATGGATGCCAGCCAGGGTGTTGGCGGTAGCCAGACCCAGGTCGTCGTGGCAGTGCACGGAGACGATACAGTTTTCGATGCCGGGCGTGTTGGCGATAATGCCGGCGATCAGACCCGCCGAATTCGTCCGGGGTGGTGTAACCGACCGTATCGGGGATATTCAGGGTGGTGGCGCCAGCCTGAATGGCGACTGCCAAGACTTCGTAAAGGAACTCTGGATCAGAGCGTCCGGCATCTTCCGGGCTGAATTCTACATCTTCGCACAAGGAGCGGGCATAAGCCACTTGCTTGGCGATGGCGGTCAGCACCTCGCTGCGGCTCATGCGCAGCTTGTGCTCCAGGTGGATATCTGAAGTAGCCAGGAAGGTGTGGATGCGCGGCCGGGCGGCGTACTGAATTGCCGACCAGGCTTTGTCGATGTCGCTCTGGGTGGCACGCGCCAACCCGCAGATGATAGGCGCTTGCCCATCCGCGCGGCAGTGCGGGCCGGGGTTGCCCACTTCAACAGCAATGCGGCGCACCGCTTCCAGATCGTCTGGCGAGGCGGCCGGGAAACCAGCTTCGATCACATCCACGCCCAGGCGCGCCAGGCTGCGGGCAACTTCCAACTTCTCTGCTGAAGTCAGTGATGCACCGGGCGATTGCTCTCCATCTCGCAGGGTGGTGTCGAAAATTCTTACGGTATCCATCAGGGTTTTTATGACCTCCTGTTTAATTCTTCCAATGATCCGGGCGCAGGCTGCGCACGGCTGCGCCGGCCTGCCACATCTCGGATTCGCGCATTTCTCGTAATTCTTCGTCGAGTTTTTCTTTGTAATCAGGTGTGCTGTTGGCTTCCAAGACGATACGAACTTCTTCGCCAGACTCGACGCTTTGGTAGAGACGCTCGAAGACCGGGTCGACAGCCTTGCGGAATTCGTGCCGCCAATCCAGGGCGCCGCGCTGTGCGGTGGTAGAACAATTAGCGTACATCCAGTCCATACCGTTGCGGTCAACCAGGCGGATCAGGCTTTGGGTGAGCTCTTCGACGGTCTCGTTGAAGGCTTCGCTGGGTGAATGTCCTTTGGCGCGCAACAGGTTATATTGCGATTCCATCACACCAGCCAAAGCGCCCATCAAGATGCCGCGCTCGCCGGTCAGGTCAGAATAGACTTCTTGCTTGAAGGTGGTCGGGAACAGGTAGCCAGAACCGATGGCGATACCCAGGGCGATGGTGCGTTCGTAGGCGCGGCCGGTGTAGTCCTGTTCGATGGCAAAGCTGGAATTGATCCCGCTGCCAGCCAGGAAGTTGGCGCGTACGCTGGTGCCAGAGCCTTTTGGCGCGACCAGGATCACGTCTACATTGGCCGGGGGGATCACGCCGGTTTGGTCGCTGTAAACCACTGAGAAGCCGTGCGAAAAGTACAGGGCATCGCCGGCTTTGAGATTGGCTTTGACCGTTGGCCAGAGCAGCATCTGAGCTGCATCAGAAACCAGGTACTGGATGACGGTGCCGCGCTTAACGGCTTCATCAATCGGGAACAGGGTTTCGCCCGGAACCCAGCCGTCGGCGATGGCCTTCTCCCAGTATTTACCGTCGTGCTGCGCCTGTCCGATGATGACGCGGATGCCATTTTCGCGCATATTGAGAGCTTGGGCTGGCCCCTGCACGCCGTAACCGATGACAGCTACGGTTTCATTTGCCAGTACTTTTTGTGCTTTTTCTAAGGAAAACTCTGTGCGGGTGACAACTTCTTCCATTGTTCCGCCGAAATTAATCGATGTCATTTGAATGATCTCCTGTTGTTTTATGAATTTCTCGGTTTGTGACCGTTATGGGAATAGTGACCGTTGCCATTGGTTTCCATGGCTGTTCCGCGTGCCATGGCGACTTTGCCGGTGCGCACCATCTCGAGGATGCCGAAGGGGCGCAGGACTTCCACAAAGCTGTCAATCTTGGCTGTGTCTCCTGTGATCTCGATGATCAGAGATTCGTTGGTGACATCTACGATGCGAGAACGGTAGACTTCGACCAGCTGCATAATCTCACTGCGGTGCTCCGGATCGGCAACGACTTTGATCAGCGCCAGATCTCGAGTGACCATGGGCTGCTCAGCCAGGTCCTTGATTTGGATCACGTTCACCAACTTATACAAGTTAGCGGTAACCTGTTCAGCGCTGGTTTGGCTGCTGTCTACCACGATGGTCATGCGGGAAACGCCAGGTTTTTCGGTGTGCCCGACCGTCAGGGATTCAATATTGAACGCTCGCCGTCGAAACAGTGAGCTGACCCGGTTCAATACACCCGGTTTATCTTCAACTAATGCGACTAATGTGTGTTGCATGTTCTTATCTCCACAACGTTTAGATTAAGGATAGCTTTGTTCTTGTGTCTGAGCGGGACGGCGGATCATCTTATCCAGGTCGGCGCCGGCAGGTACCATCGGGTAAACGCTGTCTTCTTTTTCGACCTTGAATTCGATGACAACCGACTCGGGATTCTCGCGAGCCTGCTGTACGGCTGCTTCTACCTGGGATCGCTCGGTAACGCGCATCCCGGTCAGCCCGTGAGCCTCGGCAATCTTGACAAAATCAGGCGATTTCATCGGTGTGGCGGAATAGCGCCGGTCGTAGAAGAACTCTTGCCATTGGCGCACCATGCCCAGGTAGCCGTTGTTCAGGATCGCCAGGTTGACTTTGATGCCTTCTTGGGCGATGGTCGCCAGCTCAGCCTGGGTCATTTGGAAACCGCCGTCTCCGGCGATGGCCCAAACTTCTGCGTCCGGCTTGCCGAATTTTGCGCCGATGGCAGCAGGCAGGCCAAATCCCATCGTGCCCAGTCCGCCGGAGGTGATATAGGTGCGCGGGTCATTGTGCTTGTAATATTGGGCAGCCCACATCTGGTTCTGACCCACATCGGAGACGATAATCGCGTTCCCGGAGGTCATGCGCCACAGGTCGTGGATCACATGGGCGGCATACAAATGGCCGTAATCCGGTAGATTCTGGATATCACGTACCGCGCTGTCGCCGCGCATCTCATCGATATGACTGATCCAGGCATCGTGACGACTCCCTTCCAGGTGTGGCAGTAAGCGCTCCAGGGTATCGGTCAGGTCGCCGAGCAGAGCCAGGTCTACCTTCACATTCTTGTTGATCTCGGAGGTATCGATCTCCATGTGGATTTTCTTGGCTTGCGAGGCATACGTGCTCAATTTTCCGGTCACGCGGTCATCAAAGCGCATACCCATGGCGATCAGCAGGTCCGATTCCTGGATAGCTTTGTTGACCCAGGCTTCGCCATGCATGCCCATCATCCCCAGGTTGAGTGGGTGGCTGGCTGGGAAACCGCCGATACCTAATAAAGTCATGGCAACCGGGGTGTGCGTTTTTTCGACAAATTCAGATAAGGCGCGCGTCGCGCCTGAGAAAATCACGCCTTGCCCGGCCAGGATCACCGGACGCTTGGCGGTCTGGATCATTTCGAGCGCCTGCTGCATATCCGCTTCCAGGGGCTTACGCTCCGGGCGGTAGCCAGGCAAGCGAATGGGTTCATCGTTGTATTCCCATTCGATACTGGCTTGCTGCGTATCTTTGGCAACATCGATCAGAACCGGACCGGGACGGCCGGAGCGGGCGATATAAAAAGCCTCACGGATGGTGTGCGCCAGCTCGTTGACATCGGTGACCAGGTAATTGTGCTTAGTGATGGGCAGGGTGATACCGGTAATATCGGTTTCCTGGAAGGCGTCCATACCGATCAGTGAGCTGGCTACCTGCCCGGTGATGCACACCATGGGGGATGAATCGGCATAGGCGGTGGCGATCCCGGTGACCAGGTTGGTAGCGCCGGGGCCAGATGTAGCCATGGCTACGCCAACCTTGCCGGTGGCGCGGGCAAAGCCATCGGCTGCATGGGCAGCGCCTTGCTCGTGCCGGGTGAGGACATGGTGGACAGGATAATCGAGCATGGCGTCGTACAGGGGGATATTTGCCCCGCCGGGGTAACCGAAGATGGTCTTGACCCCTTCCCGTACCAGGCATTCCATGATGATTTGTGCACCGGTGTATTTTTTCATGATTCTGTCTCCTTTATGATCATTTTCGTTTTCTGAGGTGTCCTTTGGCGAAGGCCTCTTTAGATGGGTTCTGCTAAAACTGCGCCGCTATCGGCGCTGGTAACAAAATGGGCGTAACGTCGCAGCCACTTAGATTGGGTCCTGGATTTGAAGGCGGGCAAAGCCTGTAAGCGTTGCTCCATCTCGTCCTGGCTCAAGCGAACATTCAAACTGTGGGCTTCCAAATCGATTTCGATCAGGTCGCCGGATTGCACGGCTGCAATCGGGCCGCCGGCTGCTGCTTCTGGGGAGACATGGCCGATGCAAGCGCCACGTGTGCCGCCGGAAAAGCGCCCGTCGGTGATCAGGGCAACTTTCTCACCTAGCCCCATGCCCATGATAGCGCTGGTGGGGGAGAGCATTTCCATCATGCCTGGTCCGCCGCGCGGGCCTTCGTAGCGGATCACCACCACTTCACCGGCTCTCACCTCGCCAGCCATAATGCCAGCCATAGCCAGATCATGCGATTCGTACACATGCGCTGGACCCGTGAATTTACGCATGGAGGCCGCCACGCCACCAGTTTTAACCACTGCGCCGTTGGGGGCCAGGTTGCCGAACAGGATGGCCAGTCCGCCCTGTTGTGAATGCGCGTTTTCCAGGCGGTGGATGACATTCTCATCCAGGATTTTGGCAGACTCGACTGCATGGCGCAAAGGCTGCCCGGTAACCGTCATGCGATCCAGGTGCAGCACACCATCCAGCCGGGCGACTTCGCTCAGGATGGCGGGGATACCGCCGGCGCGATGCACATCTTCCATATGCCACTTGCCGGATGGGCTGACCTTGACCAGGTGCGGCACACGCCGGCTAACTTCGTTGATGCGCTCCAGGGGATAGGAGATGCCGCCTTCATGGGCGATTGCCAGGGCGTGCAGTACGGTGTTGGTCGAGCCGCCCATGGCCATATCCAGGGCGAAGGCGTCGTCCATGGCTTCGGTCGTGACGATATCACGCGGTTTTATTTGTTTGGCGACCAGTTCCAGGATTTTCTGTCCGGCCTGACGTGCCAGATCTTCACGTTCGGCTGTCTTCGCCAGGGCGCTGCCGTTATAGGGCAAAGCCAGGCCGATGACTTCCAGCAGGCAGTTCATGCTGTTGGCGGTGAACATGCCCGAACACGAGCCACAGGACGGGCAGGCTACGTCTTCGATGGCTTTCAGGCGGGCTGCATCCATGGTACCGGACTGGACAGCTCCGACGCCTTCGAAAACAGAGATCAGGTCGACCACCTGTCCATCGGCGGTCTTGCCAGCTGCCATAGCGCCGCCCGAGACGAAGATGGTGGGGATATTGGTGCGCATGGCAGCCATGGCCATGCCAGGGGTGATCTTGTCGCAGTTGGGGATGCACACCATGCCGTCAAAGCAATGGGCTTCGATCATGGTTTCCACTGAATCGGCGATAATCTCACGGGAGGGCAACGAGTAGCGCATACCGGCATGTCCCATGGCGATGCCGTCGTCCACGCCAATGGTGTTGAATTCAAAGGGCACACCGCCGGCGGCGCGCACGGCTTCTTTCACCAGCTTGCCGAACTCCTGCAGGTGAATATGTCCGGGGACGATATCCACGTAGGAGTTGACGATAGCGATGAAGGGGCGCTCCAACTCCGCGTCGGTGACGCCGGTGGCTTTGAGCAGGGAGCGATGGGGGGCGCGTTCGATGCCGCGTTTGATCTGGTCTGAGCGCATCATGAAAAAATCTTCCTTTTGATTTAAAAGGCTCGCCTCCGGCTGGGTCTCTCGAGTGGGGCAGGGAGAGGGGGCAGGCGGAGGCGGCGATAAGCGATCGGCTTGCGCACAGCTTTCTGCGCAAGACATACGAGCCTGGCTTTGGTCAGCATGGGTAGCGTTTTGAGAAGCAGACGCGTGAACCTGAGCGTGGTTGAACGCTGGCATGCTACAGGGGTGGGAGGGGTGATCATAATTGTTCATCGTCAAAAAAATAAAAAAAAGCTGCCCGTTGGTTGGGCAGCTCGCGTTTTTGTTTCTCTTTCCAGGCGACCGGAGTTTATTTTCTCCTGGTTCGAACCTTTAGCGTGACCTGTCCAACCGTAAATCGGCTCTCAATAAGGATGAGAACCAAAATAAGAGATAGGCCAAGAATAGCGATAAAGGTCGAGAACATTTTTACAAAAATTTCCTGTTGTGCAGAATTAATTAGGCGCAAGTTTACCAGCTTAAGGGCAGGTCTATGGTTAAGATTGCATAAAGGAAAGGTTAATAGTTGATTAACAGATTATGAGTAAAAAAGGGTAGAGATCTATTTAGCCACGAAGGGACACGAAGAAACACGAAATGATCCAAATTGTGGATGCAGGTCCTGCCGCTGACCAGGGTCGGAAGGGGTTAAACCACTCTGTCATTGTGACCGTATTTTGTGAAGCAATCTAGTCTCTCGCGATGGCTTAGAGCTGTCAACGGATTTGGACCACGGATTGAACAGATTGGGTATCGAATGGCTGGGAACCCTTGCAGAAAATGTTTTCTGTCATTGCGAACGATCTGTGTGAAGCAATCTAGTCTCTCGCAGCGGCGCAGAGCTGTCAACGGATTTGGACCACGGATTGAACGGATTGGGTAACAAATGGCTGGGAACCCTTGCAGAAAATGTTTTCTGTCATTGCGAACGTTCTGTGTGAAGCAATCTAGTCTCTCGCAGCGACGCAGAGCTGTCAACGGATTTGGACCACGGATTGAACGGATTGGGTATCGAATGGCTGGGAACCCTTGCAGAAAATGTTTTCTGTCATTGCGAACGATCTGTGTGAAGCAATCTAGTCTCTCGCAGCGACGCAGAGCTGTCAACGGATTTGGACCACGGATTGAACGGATTGGGTATCGAATGGCTGGGAACCCTTGCAGAAAATGTTTTCTGTCATTGCGAACGTTCTGTGTGAAGCAATCTAGTCTCTCGCAGCGACGCAGTATGCTCGGGAAAGATTTCCGTTGATAAATGTACGTGGAATGAACCAATGGTTTTCACCCGCAGCTAAAGCAGCGGGCTAGTTTGCGAAGCTCTACGAGCTGTATTTAGCCCGAAGGGCTTTGCAAGCTAGCGCGGGGTTTTAACCCCGCTGCGATCCCGTTGCGACATTGAATTACCAACCCCGCTGCGATCCCGTTGCGACATTGAATTGTTACCCCCGCTGCGATCCCGTTGCACATTGTTACCCCCGCTGTGATCCCGTTGCGATCTTGAATTATCAACCCCGCTGCGTTCTCATTACGATCACATAGATTAGTTGTGCTGTTCAAACTGGGTTGATTTCGGATGGCATTTTCAATGCGAAAATTGGTTCACCCGCAGCTAAAGCAGCGGGCTAGTTTGCGAAGCTCTACGAATTGGTTAGCCCGAGGGCTTTGCAAGCTAGAGTTTAACCCCGCTGCGATCCCGTTGCGACCTTGAATTGTCAACCCCGCTGCGATCCCATTGCGATCTGAATTGCGATCCACATTGCATTCCCATTGTGACTTGAATTGTTACCCCCGACGATCCCATTGCGACCATGAATTCATCCCCGCTACGATCCCATTTCGATCATGAATTTTTACCCCGCTGCGATCCCATTGTGATCTGTGTGATGCTATTTCGTATGCGATTGGATGGAAACGTGCACATCAACCCCGCTGCGTTCTTTTCTATTTTAAAAACCCTTCGTGAATCTTCGTGGCCCTTCGTGGCTGAAAAACCTGTGACTTATCCAACTCTGATTCAATCAAACTGCCTCAAAAACCTCACCACCAACTCACCCAGCTCTGAAAGCAAATACCCGCCCTCCTGGATGATCACGGTAGGCAGGGGACCTTCATCATGTCTCAGAGCTGCAATGCGCCGGCCGATTTCTGCGACGCCAGCCGGTGTGATCTTAAACCCACCAACCTCATCGCCCTGGATGATATCCAGACCTAACGACACAACCAGGTAGCGAGGCTGAAATTCCTGGATGCGCACGAGAGCCTGGTCCAGGGTTTGTAAATACAGCTCGTCATCGCAGCCCAGGGGTAGCGGGTAGTTGCAGTTATAACCCAGGCCTTCGCCCTCACCTTTTTCATCAACGCTGCCCCAGAAATATGGGTATTCCAGGTCGGGGTCGGCGTGCAGGGAGCAATACAGCACCGTGGGATCTGAGTAGAAGATTTCTTGGGTGCCGTTGCCGTGATGGAAGTCGATATCCAGGATGGCGACCCGCTCTCCCAGGCTGCGAGCAGCGATGGCGGCATTGTTCAGGTAGCAGAAACCGCCGTACAGGCTGGCGGCGGCATGGTGACCCGGCGGGCGGCACAAGGCATAGGCGGCGCGGGCGCCGTTGGCAACATCCCGGGCGGCGGTAAGGGCGCACTGTGCGCTCCAGTAAGCCGCTTCCCAGGTGCCTGCCAGGATAGGTGAATAGGTTCCGAAGCAATAATAGCCGGCTTTGGCGATGGGGTGCGCGCTGGACCGGCGCACTCCTCGGGTGGCAAACGTTTCCGGCAACAAGGGGAGTTCCTGTCCGCGCAATTTGGCTGCCTGTTGGTAGCCATTCTGTAGATACTCGATGAAACCTTTGTCATGCACTGCCAGGATGGGGCCTAGACCATGATCTTCTGGTGGAAGAATGGGTCCCAGGTTATTTGTCTCGAGTGCTTTGTGGATGATTTCGGCGCGCTCAGGGATTTCTTCGATAACGAACAATACCCCCTGGTTGTAAACCTGGTTTGTTTCGTGGAGCAGGTGTTTGGGCGTATAAAACGTGCGCATAGATAAGTCGTATACTGGACTGATGGGTTTCTATTCTTCACCTTCATCTAGCACTTCTGCTTCTTCCTCGCTTTCCGGTCCTTTGTGGTAGGGCAAGCGCGTGCTCAACCACACCACCATCAGGCTGACGTCATTCTGTTCCACCGGGTTATCAGGATAAGCTGCCTGGTAGGCCTGGTACAGGCTGTCAAAATCCTGTTCGAATGGCCAATAGGGCAGGAAGCCCGGCAGTTTAGTTCGATCCGCTTCGATGGGCAGGATTTCCCACGCCTGGGCGCTGAGCAAGTCGTACACTTGCTGGCGCAGCTCGGAGTGCAGCTCCGCCCAGCCAGCCAGGATAGCGGCTGCCATGGGAGGTGATTTTTCAAAGGACTCACTGACGCCTTTCAAGCGCAAGTTGACCGGGGCTTTGGCGCTGTTGCGGAAGCCGGGAATATTCACGCGCTTGCGAGTCAATTTTTCGAGGGATATTTGCTGTTCGGCAGGAAGCTCTGCAGCAGAGTTAAGCACCTGGCGAATTACCTGTTCACGGTAATCATCCAGCATAAACTCGTTGATGGCATGGAAGGGTAGAAATTGCACTTGCTTATGGCTCATTGTTATTCTCCGTTTTCGGATGTGGATTGAAGATTATAAACAGGCTGCCTTACCTTGTAAAGAACTTCGCGTTGGCGTTTACCGTCCACCTCGATTACCCCCATCTGGCGCAAGCAATAAGTCATTTTGCGGGCCAGCTCGATGCGTAAACCGCAGGCTTTGGCTAGTGCGCGGTTGGTGAATGGCTGTTCCAGGTCGGCTGGTAATAGTTTGCGAAAATCGTCGGCGCTGACAAACATGTGCACAGATTTAATCTCAAGAAGCGTGCGATCTACGATACTGGCGCCTTTGCGCCGCCAACTGCCGCGCCCATCCTGGCAGCGGATTTCTTCTTCATGAGTCATTACCAGGCAAATCGAAAGATTGGGGTGGTTAATAAATTCTGGAAAACGAACCAGCTCGGCGAACAGGTGCTCAAGGCGACCTTTGCGCGGGGATTTGCGGCGGGCCAGTAAAGTTTCGCCATCTACGGACCGGTGAACAATCCACTTCAGAACCGGGACCGGATGGACTAATAGTATTTTGTGGGTGGGCAACAAGACAGATAGTTTTTGTTTGATGGAGGAAAAACTGCGCGTCTGCACTTCGATGAGTAAATCATCTTGCACCACATCAATCAAAAAGCCATCCACCCATACTTCTTGTTGACCGGTTTCCCCGGCAAAATACCTTTTTAGGGCTATGTGCAGTGAGTTTTCTTGCATGAAAAAAGAAGATGGATCAAGGCGTGGATACTGGAATGACCAACCAGCGTCCAATCGGGATCAACACCTGGGCGTCCAATAGATTGTGTTCAAGCAACTCTTCCAGTGAGACCTGGTACTCTGCAGCAAGGTCTTCCGGATAAGCAGGACTTTTGAGCTGGACGACCTGGAAGCGGGTCACCTGGCTTGGATCCGTGATACCGGGGTAGATGACCAGGATCGTATCTGGCCAGACACTGGCGCCTTCGATGAGCACATTGGCAGCCCGGATCACCTCCGCCGAAGTGCGGTAAATGACAGCCAGGTTTCCCAGGCTCTCACCGGTCGCCACGCGGTGCAGCAAGAAACTTTTCTGTGGACCAAAGGGTGTGTTGAGCGCTGGTCCAGGTGTGGGCTGGGTGGCAGTTGGCGTGGGTGATGCCGTAGGACTGTGAGTGATAGTGGGCGAGAGGCTTGGGGTTGGGGATGCAGATAGGGTTGAGGTGGCAATCGGTGGTAATAACTCAATCGCGGCGAGCAACTCTTCGGTGGGGGTTTGAGAAGGCAAAATATTGGCAGCCAGGTTGGCATCTGTCGGTAGAGGCGCCAGGGCAGGAATTGAGTTGCCGTACAGATCTTCCCAGTTGGCTCTCAGCCAGAAAGACAGCACAACCAGAAGGGTAATAACAGATAAAACAGCCAGGCTAATCCAGAAAAAGCGCAGTGGATTTCCCTCCTGGCGTGGCTCGACGGTGGCGATGGTTGGTAAAGGCGATGCTGAATTTTGCGCATAGATTTTACAAATGGGATAAGCCTGCGTCAGGCAAAACTGGCGCTGGTGAGCTGTATCTACAGGCCTGGCAGGCTTGAACTTGTAACAAAGATTTGCTGAATTTGCATAGGATAACCAGGTAGCAGGATCTTCCTCAATACCCAGGTATGGGCAATTGAGAGGCCTCTGCTTAGGATTATCGGATTGATCGTAAGTTGAATTGTTATGCGCCATGAGCTAAGTATACTTCACAATGAAATTACCGGCAAACAACAATCATCCCACTATTTGACAACTTAAACGTTTTGGTTTATAGTATTTATGCTACTGAAACGATTAAGTTAAAATAAATATTGGGATCAAAAGAAGGGATGCGGATGCCAGCCACACTTCGCGACCTTGCGAAAAAAGTTGGGAAGTCTATCACAACTGTTTCGCGCGCATTAAATAATCATGATGATATCAGCCTGGAAACCCGAGCGATGGTGAGGCAGGCCGCTCAGGATTTAGGTTACCATCCCAGTATCACCGCGCAGAGATTACAAAAAAGGCGCTCAGATACCATCGGTTTTGTGCTGCCTGCGGTCGGTCCATATTTTTCTGATCCATTTTTCAGCATGATCTTAGCTGGCATTGCCAGCCAGGCCGCCAGGATGGGTGTTGATTTGCTGGTTTCTGCCTGTGAAGACCGCTTCGATGATTTAGAAATCTATGTTTCTCACGTCCAAACCCGGCGTGTGGATGGATTTATTGTTGTGCGGATAGCCGAAGATGACGCACGCGTTGAATATCTGAGTGAGAATCATTTTCCCGTTGTATCGTTTGGCCGAAGCAAAACCTTTCCAGATTTACCCTTTGTTGAAGTCGATACAGAATTCGGTATGGGGCTGGTTGCCGAATATCTGATTCGCTTAGGACATCGCAATTTTGCCATGATCTTACCGCCAGCCTACCTATCACGCAGCAGTGATATGCTGCGCGGCGCTAAGCGAAAGTTGGCTGAAAATGAAATCACAATGGATGAATCAAAACTGGTGTTCGGCGATTTCACCCAGAGATCCGGTTATCAAAACGCCCAGGCGTTAATAACTTCTCAAAAGCCGCCAACCGCGATTTTATGCGCTAATGATTTGATGGCCCTGGGCGCCATGAGCGCCATTGTGGAAGCTGGATTGATGGTTGCGAAAGATATATCTGTGACAGGCTTTGAGGATATTCCCTTGGCTGAGCATTCTCAACCGCCATTAACCACCCTGCAACAACCCACTTTTTTGATCGGCCAACGGATGTGCGAGCTACTGGTGAAAACGATCCGTGGGGAAGCCAGCCACACAGAAGTATTCTATCCATCTTTAATTATTCGTCATTCTTGCGGCCCGATTGTTTAGACCCAACAAGCATTCCTGGGAGGAGGTGAAATTCCAAGACGGTTCTATGCTGACGGCGGGCGATGTCGTTTTTACTTTTTAACAACAGGGGAAGTTGGTTTTTTCAACCCGCCCACCCCCTATACACCAAAAGGCTCGCTGGTCCAACCTGAAACGTCACCCGGGGCAGTGAAGAGCAATGAAAACCGGATTAGATGAAGCTTTTACTTACATATTCAGAAGTCATACTACTCAGTATCCCACCATAGGTTAGATTAAAAGAGATCATACTTCCTATTCGGTAAACAGATCGGCAATCTGTAATATCAAGGATCAGGTGATCGCTGCTTGAACCGATAATAGTGATATTTTTATCTTCAGGGACCAAATCTTGAGGATGGATATCTTGTTTTCCAATTGCACAGATTGCCCTCTTGCGGATTCCTTTTTCCGCAAACTTTAGAGTATTTCCGAAAGCATCCAACCCTATTTCCCCAATGGGTCTTGATGGTTTATCTTTAATCTCGACAATTTCCGTTATCAACCGGAAACAATTATCGTAGGTTCCTTTAATACGGTGGCGGTAGGCTGTTTCGTAACCTAAGAGAATTGATTCGCCCAAACGGAGTTGATTGATTCCATCTGGCATGGCATTTTCTTCTAACAGATGTAAGCTGCTTGAATTTCCACCCGACACGATGCTGAGCAATATATCGAAATTACTTTCGATCATCTTTTTGTGGGCTACAAGCCTCGTCAAATTCTCTTTGGTTGGAATTACTCCGCCATAGCATGTAAGGTTGGTCCCAATTCCTGTTATAAGGATTCGTTTGAGCTTCAATGTCTCTTCCACAACTCGAAACAATTCATCGGTAGTAAAAATACCTTCTCTGAGATCACCCAGATCAAACATCAGAATGATTCGATGAGTCTTATTCTTCAATTGTGCTGCTTCCGATAGCGCCCTGATCGTTTCGATTTCTGAATTAAGGGAAATGTCTGCATATTCAACAACATCACCTGCCTGGCTGATCATCGGTAGCCTCAAAAGAAGTTTTGGCAGTCTGATCTCTTTAAGCCGCTTCAGATTTTCCAGTCTTGAATCTCCAATGATATCGATGCCGCCATCCACCATCGCATTAGCGATGCTAACATGACCGCAACATAACTTGGTCACGCCAACGACACGAATACCATGCTGCCGGCACATCCTGACCACTAATTCCGTATTATGGCTTATTTTGTTTAAGGATATTTCTATCTTTGGATAAATAGATTGGTCAGGCGTATTAGAAGACAAGGTCATATCCTATGGATATTCTTTTTTGATCTCTCGCAAAGTCGCAAAGTATGCAAAGAATTTCTTATCTCTCGCAGAGACGCAGAGTGCGCAGAGATTTCTTTCTTGAAATAAGCTCACAGATCATTTTGCATGGCCCACGAAGTGCGATCAGCTTATGTGGGCGGTCACATAGAAAAAGACATCCCCAGGATGGTCGCTTCAATTTGCCAGACGAATAAATTCAAACGGGGTCTGGCAGGGAAGCCCATTGGCTACATACAGGCTGGCCTGCCGGGGCAGGAGGATCACGCAGGAAACTGTCGCGGAAAGCGGATCGATCTCTGTGTGCCTGCAAACTGCGTTGAGTTTATCACCATGGGTGCTCATCACAGCCTGGCTCCAGGGAATATCCACCTGCCCTTGAGCAGATTGCAGTGCAGTTTCGATCATCTTTCGGCGACCTTGCGAGTTACCTTTCAGATTGTCCGGTTCTCTATCCACCCAAAATGAGCTCGTTTCCGGTGAACTGAAATGGTTGGTGCAAGCTACAAACCCCTGTTCGGGTTGGCGCACAGCCTGGACAGAGTGGGCAATTTCGAAAACAGCCATATCTCCTTCAGCATCCAGGACCGTCACCGAACCATCTCCAAAATGCGGTCGTGTGGGCAAGTAATTGATCGCTTCATTGACCGTTGAGAAATTCTGTAATATATCCATCATCAGAGAATAGCGGGCAATCCCGGGTCCAATATCGTTGGAAGATATAAATGTATCCACCACTGCCAATCCGGCGTTGTTAATTCCTGAACTGAACACCCCCGGACTGCCGGCGCTTGTAAGACATATGAATGGGTTTCCGTGGGTTGGTTTGATTCTTGCCAGACATTGCAGGGGTTGATGATCAGGGTGGTAATCCCGGTTTTTCACCAGGATGGGTGATCCATCCCGGGTCATTCTCCCGCTGGCTGCCCAGGTGGAACAGCCTTCATTCTTTTGGTTATTGGAAAGAGAACTGTTCAGGTAAGATGCAATCGTGTAAGTAAAAAATTCATCCCATTTCAAGTCCAGGGTTTCAGCCATTCCATGTAACATGTCCAACGTATCAGGCGCGTGTTTTTCCCAAGTCTGAGAGATATCTTTGATAGTTGGAGCCAGGTCAGGATTATCCTTTTTCAGTACAGCCAGACGAACCTGGATTGAATTCAGGATCTGGGGGCGCAAGTCTAACACTTGTTCACCATGCTGTCTCCCGATCTGGCGGGCATCCCCATTAAGATCCAATATTCGAATCATCGGATCCCCGTCTCATCAGCCTGCGGTAAAGGCGAATTTGGTGCATCTTCAACTTGTGGATAGGATTGATAATTCCAGCAGGCTACTTTATGGGTATCAACTTGGAAATAAGGTGGTAGCAGCTCTTCGCAAATCTTACCGGTTTTAGCAAAACAGCGTGGATGAAACGGGCAACCCGAAGGAGGGTTTATGGGGCTGGGCACATTCCCTTGCAAAATGATTCGTTGACGCCGGTTTTCCTTTTTCACTTGCGGAATTGCAGCCAGCAAGGCCTGTGTATATGGGTGTCTTGGTGATTCGAAAATAGAAGCCGTGACCCCTTTTTCGACGAGATGACCCAGGTACATCACTGCAACACGATTACTGAAGTAATGGATCACACTCAGGTCATGAGTTATGAACAGATAGGTCAGATTGTATTCTTCGCGTAATTCTTCCATCAAGTTGATCACCTGTGCTTGAATGGAGACATCCAGCGATGATACCGGTTCATCAGCAACAATAAAACTGGGCTGCATGGCCAATGCCCTGGCAATGCCAATTCTTTGACGCTGACCACCTGAGAATTGATGAGGATAAGAGTCAATATGGCGGTCGCTTAAACCGACACGGTGAAGCAATCGGACCACTTCAGCTTCGATCTCGAGCGGGTCATGCAAGTTGCGATGCCGCAAGGGAGTTGTAATGATCTCCCGCACTGTCTTACGCGGATTGAGGGAAGAATATGGATTCTGAAAGATGATTTGAGCTACCCGGTGATATTTCACCATTAGGGGGTCTTCACCCTGTTTAAGAACTGTCTCGACCTTACCACCTGTGACAAGAGCACCGTTATATAAAATCTGACCCTCCGTCGGTTCCAGGAGGCAGCTAAAGATGCGTCCCAGTGTTGTCTTTCCACAACCGCTTTCACCCACAAGACCTACAGTTTCACCCTGCCAGATACGCAAATTTACGCCATCCACTGCCTGGACTACCTTTGTTTTTGCACCAATGAGCATGCGCGTTAATAAGCTGGGCTGGATATAAAAGTGTTTTTTTACATCGTTTGCTTCAAAAAGTGGTTTGTTGTTATACCCGCCGAATATATTATTCATCGCATATCCTTATAATATGCTCCCAAGACCAGTTGGAATCACGTTCAAAATTTACTAGCTTCAAACAACGGCTGAAAGAATTCTCAGCGGTTTGTAGCAAAGGAATGGGACCTTGACCACAAATTGGACGAACCAGTGGGCAGCGTGGTGCAAATGCACATCCCGGTGGTAAGTTGATTATGTCGGGTACATTACCGGGGATAGGCTGAATCTTTTGACCTTTAAGGGCAATACTGGGGCGGCAGGAAAGTAATCCACTTGTATAGGGATGCTGGGGGTTTGTTACAACATCATCCACCGGTCCGTGTTCGACAACCCTGCCTGCATACATGACCGCGATCGTATCACAAAATTCTGCAGCCACACCCAGATCATGCGTCACCAGCATGATGGCAGTGTGATGGTCATGGTTGATCTTAAGCATTAAATTCAGGATTTGTGCCTGAATAGTTACATCCAGGGCGGTGGTGGGTTCGTCAGCAAGAAGCAGAGATGGCTCACAGACCAATGCCAGGGCTATCAGGGCTCGCTGTTGCATACCACCAGAAAATTGGTGTGGGTATGAAGAATATCGCTCGATTGCAGACGGTATACCCACTTCTTGCATCGCTTGTAAGACCCGTTCTTTCTCCTTTTGTTTGCGGGTAATATCAAATGGCCAGGGCAAGTTTGTTCCCGGGATCAAATGGTGTATTCGCAGTGATTCTCGGATTTGTTCGCCAACCGGGAAAACAGGGTTGAGAGTGGTTTGAGGGTCCTGGAAAATCATGGTGATATCCCGGCCACGAATGCTGCGCAGTTCATGCGATGATTTACCTAACAAATTATTCCCATTAAATTTTATTTCCCCGCTTGTTATTTTTCCTGGACGGCTAATCAATTGTAAAATTGAAAGTAAAACGGTGCTTTTCCCGCAACCGGACTCACCAACGATGCCTAACCTTCCCGCAGGGGGCACCTTTAAATGGAGATTGTTTAAAGCCTGAACATCACCGCGCTTGGTTGGGTACGTTACGGATAAACTTTTTATTTCCAACAAAGGTTGAGTATTTTCCATATATATGCTTCCTCAAGCAAGGTCATGCAACTGTTTTTAAGCGAGGATCCAATATATCGCGCAGTCCCTCACCTAGGAGATTGATTGAAAGTACCAAGATCATCAGAGCGATACCTGGCATAGTGGAAGCCCACCATGCCACCAACAAAAGATCCCTTCCGGATGCCACCATAGAACCCCAGGCAGGAA
The DNA here is from genome assembly GCA_963842455.1 of uncultured Chloroflexia bacterium. Taxonomy (GTDB): domain Bacteria; phylum Chloroflexota; class Anaerolineae; order Anaerolineales; family UBA4823; genus CAWJHE01. The sequence goes on along the minus strand of CAWJHE010000010.1, from coordinate 77,643 downwards.
TGTGAGGTGGTATGCCCAGACCAAGAAAACTTAAACTGGCTTCCATGATGATCATCTCACCTATGCGTAATGTTCCCAGAACAAAGACCGACTGGACTATATTTGGGAGAATTTCCTTAACAATGATTGCCACATTTCCCAAGCCGGTGACTTTAGCAGCTTCAACGTATTCCTGGGTCTTTTCAGACATCATCTCGCCGCGCACCAGGCGGAAAAATTCCACCCACCCTTTAAAGATCAATGCCATAATCAAGTTGTTAATACCCGGTCCAATGAATGCCATTACACCCAGTGCAAAGATCAAGAACGGGAAAGCCAATAGCAGATCTGCAAAGCGTGAAATGACCGCATCAAACTTGCTGCGATAAAAACCAGCCAATGCACCCAGTGAACCTCCAACTAGTATAGAAATTCCAACAGAAAGCCCACCCACCAATAAGGAGACGCGTGCCCCAAAAATAATGCGTGTAAGAATATCTCGCCCCTGATCGTCCGTTCCTAATGGAAATTTCCAAGACCCCCCTGCTACCCAAGCCGGGGCTATCAAACGATTACGCAAATCACCGACCGAAGGATCGTGGGTGGTAATCTGCGGGGCGAACACAGCTGCCAGAATGTAAATAAGGACAACAATACCACCCATCAAAGCCAGCGGATGGTTAAGTAGCTCTTTCCAAAATTCTTTCAGATTGCGTAGAAATAAGTTCAGTCGAATGCGCCACAGGTATACTAGGCGTTCGAAGGGTTGGTCAACTGCGGGGATTATTTCCACTTTTGATTCTCCTCGTCAGAGCGAAATTTTTGGATTTAAGTAGGTGTAAAGGATATCTACAATCAAGTTTGCCATCACAAATGTCAAGGCGTATACCATTACCGAGCCTTGCACAAGTGGAAAATCGCGGGCGAAGATGGCGCTGACCACCATACGGCCCAATCCCGGCCAGCTGAACACGGTTTCAACGATCATGTTCCCGCTCAACAATACGCCCACCTGCAACCCAACCACCGTGACGGTGGGGATCAAGGCGTTGCGCAGGGCATGTTTTAATACCACTTTCCACTCCGACACACCTTTACTGCGAGCCAGAATGACATAATCTGAGCGTAGGGTTTCCAACATGCTAGAGCGGATGACACGAGCCACCACGGCCGTCGCTGCGGCTCCCAGCGTGACCCCCGGCAAGATCAGATGTTTAAGTGAACTGATCAGCGCAACCCGGTTACCGGTTAAAATACTATCCAAAACAAAAAAACCTGTGCTGGAAACGAGATGGGCATCATAATCGACGCGGCCCTGGACAGGCAGCCAGTGCAATTTTACAGAGAATAACAAGATCAGAATAATCCCCAGCCAAAAGCCAGGCATGGAGATCCCTAGAAAAGAACCGGCCATGCTGAAACGATCGAGCAGGGAGTTTTGCCAGACCGCAGACATGATGCCTATGGGCAGGGCTACGATCAGGGTAAAGATCAAGGCTGCAACGGCAAGCTCGATCGTAGCCGGCAGGCGATCTTTGATCAGATCGACAACCGGGGTCTTTTGAACATAGGAATATCCCAGGTCGCCGCGAACTGCACCTTTAAGAAATAACCAAAGTTGAACATGTAATGGTTTGTCCAGGTTGAATTCTGAGCGGAGTTGTTCTATTTCTCCGGTTGAGACAGATCCGCCTCTACCCATCATGATGTCCACTGGATCTCCGGGTGTTAAACGCATAAATAAAAAAACGATAATTGCAACACCGAATATGATTGGTATGGATACCAGGGTACGCTCAAGAATTTTTATCGCTTTCATAAGTAGGATCCTGGGTTGCGTTTTTTTATGGTTCCTGGGACAACCTGACGGTTGCCCCAGGATTAAATCACGGGAAAACGGTTTTTGCTTTGGTTATTTCACCAGGCAGACGTCGTGCAGGTTAAGGCGGCCATCCGCAGCTGGATTCCAATTTTGGACTTGAGCACTGGCAGCTTCAACAACATCCGGCAGAATAAGGAAGATGGCTGGTGCTTCATCATAGATAATCTGCTGGGCTTCGTCATAGATCGTTTGACGGGCAGCAATATCTACGGTTATTTCACCCTGCTTAATTAACTCGTTCACGCGGGCATTATTGTAAGAGGAGAAATTACCACGACCATAAGGCGTATCAGTCACTAAGCCGTGCCACTTGGCTTCCATATGACCTACAGGATCAAAGGCTGAATCGCCCCAGTCACCCACAAAAGCCAAACGCTCACCGGCTTGCAATAGCGGCTTGACGACACTATACTCCCAAATACGTACGCTGGCATCAATGCCAATGGCGCGCAGTTGGTTTGCTATAGCTTCAGAGAGGCCGCGTAAATATTCCTCTGTATCGATCGTGAAAGAGAATGTCGTGCCGTTTTTATCCAACATTCCGTCGGCGTTGCTGTCTGTCCAGCCGGCTGCCGCTAATAACTCCAATGCTTTCGCGGTATCGTATGGGTATGGTTGGAGAGATTTGTTGGCAAAGTTGTTGTAGGGTGAGAGTGCACCAGGCAGAACCACGGCTTTGCCGCCATAGATGGCTTCAATGATCAGGTCTTTGTCAATAGCGTAATTCATGGCTTGCCGGACATTCACATCATCAAAGGGCGCCTGGTTGACGTTCATTTCCATCCAAGTGGGTCTCGTTCCGGGGGCTGTTTTGATCTGAATACCGGAAACTTGTTCCAAGGTTGAGACCAACTCGGTTGGTACATTCTGGATGATATCGACCTCGCCAGCCAGCAAGGCTGCTACACGGGTGGATGCTTCGGGGATGACGCGGAACACTACGGTATCCACACAGGCTGATCCAACTGGTGTCAGATCAGGTGCGCCGCCATAATAATCTGCAAATTTCTCCATGACGACTTCGGTCAATCCGGGTTGAGCCGAGACGAATTTGAATGGGCCGGTGCCGATGGGAGCTGCAAGGAAACCTTCCGTGCCAACTGCTTCCAGGTATGCCTTTGAAATGATCTGCTGGTGAACCAGCATTTGCATGGCGGTCGGGAAGGGAGCGATGAAGTGCATTACCACCGAATAGTCACCGGTCTTTTCGATGGATTGGAGGGGAGCAATCAAGCCCTTGCGTGGTGAGGTATGCGCTTCAGGAAATTCGATGGCATTCTCATTGATGATTCGCTCAAAGGTGAAAACAACATCATCCGCGGTCATTTCTGTACCATCGTGGAATAGCACGCCCTCCCGCAGCGTGATCGCCAGGGTCGTATCATCTGTCCAGGTAATGTCCGTAGCCAACTCATAGAACACGCCGCTGGCATTGTCCCGGGTTACCAAACCGTCATCCATATTCCGGATGACAGTCTCAGTGCTGCGTTCGCGATGGTCGGCAGGATCCAGGGTTAATGGGGCGGATGATAGAGCGACTATGATAGTCTGGGGCTCAGCCACGACCGGAGCCTCAGTTGGAGCTTCTGGTGCAGTGCCTTGTGTTGGCTTGGGTAGATCTGCTGTTGGTGCAGTGCCTTGTGTTGGCTTGGGTAGATCTACTACTGGTGTGGGACTTGCCTCCCCACAAGCCGAGAGAACAAATCCTAATATTAACACGAGGGAAATAGCAATTCTCCTCTTTGAAGACATCACGAACCTCCTTATTGGCATTTCTAATTGAAAATTTGATAAAACAAATCTGATCTGAATTTCTTCCCGTTTCACCTTCTTCCTATGATTATTTTTACCAGGGCAATCAGACAGAAATCAATCATCGATTTTCACGACTATTCTGTGAAGAACTACAGCAGCGCTAACTGCCAGTTACCCTGGGAAATCAACATATCCTCATTTATTTCCCACGCACCAAGCTTACATCCAGGGGGATCAGCTCCCGTTTCATCACGCGGAGAGCCTGCTCAGGATCTACTCTACCATACAAGCCACCCAGAATGCTGACCAGGTAGCTGGCATCCAATAGTACTTTGCCGTTAGGTCGCAGCAGATATTCCTCTTCTGCATTGTAGAGAACACCGCTGGCGATCATGGCAAGATCCTGTTGATAGCCTGGTTTCTTATCATTACAAGCATGGTAAATGGTTCCGCCAATCAGGAGCACGGTAACATCATTATTGAAGTAATTCACACCGTGCTGTAGGAAATAAGTCTCAGTTTCTTTGACGTAACCGACGTTTTTCCCGGTGGCAATCGCCATGATTTCCTTGGCCAGGAAAGCATTGGCTGCATTCTCCAGCTCGTTTGCGGGTATCTTGTGTGGGTTTTTGCTTATCCAGCTCAGGTAACTATCCAGGTTAATTTCCACCTCTCCATTGTTCTTGAAGAGGAATTGGTTAAATTGTCCGTCACCAGGTTGGAACTCTTTCTTAAAGAATTTGGACAGGTAGTCAGCCATGCCAATTGCCATGCTGCCGGTTTTGAAATGCTCCAGCTCTTTGATATTCTCGGCATTATAGGCCAGGCCATATTTACCCTCCACCCGCCGATAAACCAGGGGCACATTGGGGGTTTTTAAGATCGTACGCTTTACCTTGCGTAAATTATCTTCACCGGGATAAACATAGAGCGGATTATCCAGAACATTTGAGTAGAAGTCGGTGGTCGCACCACCGATATCCAGGGCCAGGATGTTGCCTATTCCAGGTTCATTCCCGTAGCCGCGCGCCAGCAGGTTGATGCCGCGGAAGGCTGCTCGAGGAGTGGGCATGAAAGGAGCATCCATATACTCTTCAACAACGTCAAATCCTTTTCCACGAATGATGACAGTCTGGAACAACTCGCGAATTGCTTCATTGACAACTTCGATCTGGAATTGATTGACCTCCGGCATGACATTTTTCGTTATGCGAATATCAATCTTATGGTGCCGGAATATGTTCTCAACCTGCTCGCTGATATCCTGGTTTCCGGCATAAACCACTGGCACGCCATATTGGGTATAAGTCGAATAACGGGAGGCTTCTGCCAGCATACGGGCATTATGCAGTTGAGTTTCAGTATCACCGCCATTGTCCGTTCCACCCGCCACCAAAATGATCTCAGGTTGGTCATTTTCATAAATGGAACGAGCTTGTTGCGGAGAGAGTTTTCCATTGTAATTTCCGACCATTTTTGCGCCAGCTGTCAGAGCTGCCAATTCGGCAGCAAAACCGGATTCTTCTTCAACCAGCGATACTGTTACTACCTTCAAGCCACCCTTCGCACTCGAACATGGCAAACGGACATCGAATTCGCTCATTTTATCGCCGAGGGGTTTCCAACTGCCACTCTTCTCACATTCATCCAAAACACCCAATCCGTTTGCCAGACCAACGCGAAGATCATCCACTGTGGTCGGGATGTATTTGAATGAGAAACTCTCATCCTTTGTGTCAAAAATTCCAACTTTTGAGAATGTGCTGCCGAAATCCACCACCATCACCTTCTTATCGGTCAGGCTAGTTATGCCAATTTTCTTGCGGAATTGTTTCACGGCACTTTCATCCATGGCTTCCACTTCGGCATCTTGGCCAATAAATGTAGCATCATCCGCTTGCGTAATATCTTTGTAGAAGTACCATGGGTAATGCTTGCGAACAAGGTCAACACGCTCAATTTCGCTCATGACCTTGATTCCATTCCATTCGTCGATGCGGCACATGCCATCAACAACCTTCGTTCGACAAGCTCCAGCCATTTCGTAGCGACGGTCAACTACAGTGATATGGGGACCCTGGAATAATCCGATCTGTAGACATAATTCGAGTGTATCTCCACTAATGACACCACAACCACCCATCGGGTAGTTGGCTTCATCAACTATGCTTAGCAGGAGGGTCTCGTAATTCTTTTCAGGGTTTTCAGAAGGCTCCTGTGCCCAATCCCAATAGTTCTCAGGGGTGACCGGGCCGGAATACCCACCCACTAGGGCTGCGTGCAACACATTGTACATACCGCTTTGTTTCAACTCTTTAATGCGAGCTTTCATGGGAGCGTCATTCCAGATCTGAGGAATTTTTCCTTTAACAAAATCCCAACATACCTGTTTGGTGATCTCGCATGATTCAATTATGTCGTCAGCACTGGCTTCGTGGTGCGCTTCTGAATGTGTGACTACATGCAGAATATCCGGTTCCATGTGTAACTGCGTATATATGCCGAAGGCGAGATGCCCTTTGGCTTCGTTCAGATTAGGTGGGAAGCCCGGAAGCCCGGAGCGGGTTTCTTTGATGATGTTAAAATCATAATGACGGGTTAATGGTTCAACCAGCTCATAAGCAGCCTTCATTTTTGCCAGGTCATCCATCGCAGAAATTTCAGGTGGCAATTCGAACATCATTTGCATGACATAGTGTTTTATGCCCTTCTTTAGAGCAATGATTGCACACAGAACATGGTCGGTTAATTGCATATCATCGCTTGTGTAGCGCAAACCCCATTGGTGCGGATCGTTGATCTCGCATGGTTTACCAACTCCAGCCCAGTATTCGATTGTTTTAAAATGTTCTTCAAACGAATCGCGAATACTGATGGGACCACGGCCGTCCAGTACGTTGTAGAAAAAGATCGGTACAGCCGGGAAGCAACTATTGAGGTGCTCTTCCCAAAGATGCGCCAGGGCTACTAGTTCATCTGTTCCGGTGTAAATGCGCATCATCGGGAAGTTACCACGCCGAGAAGCTGCTTTCAATCGTTTAAGATCTTCCACTGTACGGATAGGGGCGCCGCCCTGACCAGCAAGATATTTGCTGGGATCCTCTTCGCCTCGAATAAATTTAGCTAACAATTCTTGAGAGGTCTGATCAGGAGCCAGCGAAACTATTTCGAATGCTCCAGCGTCGGATAATTTTTCAATGGCTTTGATAGTGGGTTCAATCGTTTCAGCCGCTATCCCGATGTGAGCACGTATGATAGGTCGGTTTTCGCGTTCACGTACTTGTTGGATGCGTTCGACTAAGAAATCAGACCACTCTGTCTTTACATGTTCCGTTGCTGACAATTTCTTTAGAGCAAAATTTTCGAGTTCTTCCATTGAAACGAAATCATCAGCAATAAGCTCAAAGAACCCCTGAAATTCAGGTTTTTCCTTGTATTCTTTGGCAACTGCTTCCAGGTCAAAATGTCGTTCGGCATCACGGACAAAACGATCTTCCTCTACAGGTGAACCAGTCATAGCCCGTACCAAATTGGCTGCCGGACGTAAACCACCAAAACTATAGCGGATACCGCTTTCACGCGGCCCTAGGCTATGCTTTGTGGCTGCTTCTACAAATTCTGTGATAAGTTCATCCAAGTGCAGATCACCCAAACGCATCGAAACACCCACAACCTCTGGGCGCGCCTCGCGGATCTTGTTGATTACTTCTTGTATCGGAACCGCCGGACCAAGCTTAACAGAAACATAACCTATCCCCTGGTTTTCCATCCAATCGGCGAAATTTTCCACGCCTAAGTTATGCACACACTTACCGATCGCTCCTACCATTACGCGACGTTTAATTTCTGAATCCTGGGATTCTTCTTCACTATTGTCTACAGTAGGTTTCATCAAATTTTCCTCCAAGAAAATTGTGGTTCATTGGTATTTTCCGTGGTCAAGGTTATGGTATTGTTTGTAAAGGACAAATTCAAGGGAATGGACCCATGTCGTCTACTTCTAAAGGCCTATGGATTGGATTGTCCTGCTGACAGGTAACGCATTTCTTGCATGAATGGATCCAGACTTGTGAAGCCGTATCGTTGCGGGGAGCGGGAGTTTTGCAGATCGGCTCCTTGCATTTTCCCGGAAACGAGGTATTCCTTGACCAGTCTTAATTGTGACCACAAGAGCACCTTGTCAATCACCGGGGTGGAAACATCTGCCAGTTCAGCGATACCGCGTGTAACCAGCAAGTTATAGGGTACATCCTCTGAGAGATAGCGAGCCTTGAAATCGGGAATAAAACCGTCTTCCGTTTTTTTCATGGGCGCCAGCAAACCGGCATAGCTTTTATTGGTTGCAAAGCTGGACTGCAGAGAACTATTATCAACAATATAGGGCTTATAGGAACGCATCAACCAATCACCGATCGGGCGCACAGCACTCAGATCCAAATCTGGGTAAGAACCTTCCAGGGAGGCGCGCAGCAATTGGATCTCATCGCTCATCTGTTGTAGTGTGGCCGCAATACTGGAATCCACACCCTGGTAGAACAATCTAGGTTTCTTATATGGTTGCCCATCCCAGTCATGAAATAGCCCGTACATGATGCCTGGGTGAATGATCTGCCCGGTATCTGCCAGAGCCTGGCTCAGGAAATTGCCAATTGGATTAATGACCAATCCCAGCCACTCCTTGAATTGAGCTGAAATTACCGGCGCCATCTCCGGTGGACATGCAGTCAAGTCCACCTGCTCTTTAGTACCCAAGATCGTGACTTGTTTCCCGAATTCCTGGATTCGACAAGCCCATGGGAGGGTCTGAAAGCCAAAAACTGATATTTCAGATATGCGCTTTTTAAACACATCAAGTACACACAGGTCGAAGCCACCTCGCGCCGGTATGGCGCCTACCCAAGTATCGGGGGAGATGTATTCCGCTATTTGTTTTAAGATTAGTTCATGTGCAAAAGCTGGTAATGCCAGAAGGATCACTTTCGATCCCATCACAGCATCCCTGGGATCATAGCAGATGGAATCTGGTCGACCTTGAATTGTTCCGACGGGGGTATTAACTGTTATGCCGTTATTTTGTTGGATGCCTTCCTGCCAGAGTTGTGCTTCATTGCCCATAGGGGCATAGATATGGACAGAAAGTTCTTGTTGGCTGCTGAGTAGTCCGGCTAGTGTGTGGGCAGCATTTCCACCGCCACAAATTGTAATTTGAGTTGTCATGTGATTACCAACAAACCATTGGCGCGGTAGATTTCATCCACTCGCTTAAGAGATTCGTAAACTTGTTCGGGAACGCGATCTGCCAGCATTGCAATTAAAACATTGAGCACAGACATTAATGCCGTTATGGAACGACTGTGAGCAATTCCTTCTGTAGCTATTTCAAAAGCGATATCTGCAGATTGGGCAAGTGGGGACACAACGCTATCGGTAATTGCGATGACAGGTGTGCCTATGCTTTTGGCGAATGAAACCGTATTGACCGTCATCCGCACGTATCGCCACAAATCGATTGCGATCAAGAGATCGTTGGGTTTCATTCTAGATTGATCAACAGCAGATTGGAGAATTTCTCCTTGAAATGCCTGAGCATCAAATCCCATCACTTTAAGCGAATGAGCCATGAAGACAGATGGACCATAAGAAAGACCTGCCCCTGTGACCCAGATGCGTTTTGCTTTAATAATTGTATCCAGCGCGTCGTTGACTAATTTTTCAGATACATTGCTGGCTGTTCGTTCGATATTCTTTATATCAGTATAGAAGACCTGGTGTAAGTTTGAGTGCGGTGGTGTCTCTGCGCTCATGCGTTTTTGCATTCGCGCTGTGGTTGTCATGTAATTCGGAAACTCGACTCGGAGGGCATCCTGAAGTTGATTATATCCATCATACCCAAGACTTTGAGCGAAACGCACTACTGTTGCTGCAGTCGTATTATTTTTTTCGCCCAGTTCATTAGCAGAGGCATACGATGTAAAATATGGATTGTCCAGAATATACTTGGCAATCTCCTTCTGCTTTGGAGTGAGCGTTTCGGCTAATCTTGTGATGTGAAATCTTATGCTATCGGGGAATTGCTCCATAAAGACTCCGTTTTTAAATTACGTTAATAAATATATTATAAAACAAATTTCGGAACAACGCAATACTTATTACATAAAGATTTGAACGTAATATATATTACATTGTTCAGATAATGAGAATTATCGAATATTTGTAAATGTTCAGGCTGGTAACACAGGTTGAGCAATGAAAGGCGAAAGAATAGATGGTATTGGTCAGCAGCCTCCAGCACCTGATTTTGCCTTCAATTACCCCAGGCGCTGCAGTGGACGCAGTCATCGCCCGTGTGCCGCGTTCCAGCATGAAGGAGGAATTCCTGTACTACCAGATTTTCAAATCCCACTTTGGGACAAAATCTCGCTGGAAGAAATGGGAAGGACCAAGCATATTTAAAACGGTGCATCCAGTAATTCCACCTTGGCAGCCCGTAAAGTGCATTCGCCGCTGGTCGTATCCGGTTCGAGCAAACCCTCAATAATCCAGGGACCAGGTTTACTGAAGGCGTTGCGGTATTTGCGGTAAACCTCACCTGGAATGAATACGTCTAACATACCTTCTAGATCTTCCAAAGACATGAAGTAGTAAACATCCCCACGGGCATTTTTACCGCGCCGCCAGGTCTGGCGCATTCCTGCCACCCTGATATGTTGTCCCGGGCACTGTATGGCTTCCACGGTGGAAATTGCCCCAGCTGGCTTTGATGCGCTCTGCAGCCAGCTCCAGTGGGTGAGCGATCACAGCTGCGCCAAGAATGGCTTCCTGGTCAGCAATGATTTGTTGCACAGGCCACTCTTCCGTTTGTTCAGTGCTGAGCCAGGTCGAACAGGGGGAATTGACCTTTCTTCCAATCCTGTTTGCTTACCTGCCGTAGCAGTGCGGGGATTTCCCCCAATCCTTCCAAGGCGCCAACCCGGATGAGATTCTCAACTTCTTGCGGGCGTGGGTCAACTTTGACCAGGAAATCTGTCAACGAGGTAAAAGGTCTTGCGGCGATCATGCGTTTCTGGGTATTGCGAGTCAAGTCCCTTACCTGGTCCAAACCCATGAAGAGCGCAGCTTGCTGTCCTGAATATTGTACACTAAATTCACGTTGCGCATAGTTAATATGAGGGGCGCGTACAGTCAGACCCAGGCGGCGAGCTTCGTTCAGATAGACGCGTTGGCTATAATAACCACCCCAATTCGCTAAAACGGCTGCCATAAAGATGGCAGGGTGGTGGACCTTGCTCCAGGCGGCGCGCCAGGCAATTTGCGCATAGGAAGCGGCATGCGCTTTGGGGAAGCCATAGCCGGCAAAGGCAGCCATCAATTCCCAAATTCGCTCAGCTGTTTCGGGTGGAATTCCCTGGCGCAAAGCGGCTCCTTCGACAAATTTTTCTTGCAGTGTCTGCATCTGTTTACCGGGATCGAAATGGCTCATGGCGCGGCGCAGTAAGTCGGCTTCTGCCAGGGAGAAACCAGCCAGTTCGTGGGCAATGCGCAGCACTTGTTCTTGATACAGGATAACTCCATATGTCTCATCCAGCAAAGGCGCCAGAGAAGGATGCAGGTGCTCAAATGCTGATGTCTCGCCTGCTTGCTTTGCACGGTATCGCTCGACAAAAGTCCGTTTCAATCCTCCGGTCAGCGGTCCAGGGCGGTATAGCGCCAGGGCGACCATGATATCTTCCAGCCGGCAGGCGTTGATCTCGCGCAAAGTGGCGCGCATACCCGGGCTTTCGATCTGGAAGCAGCCGATGGTGCGCTCCTTCTTGCAGCAATTCTTCCAACTAAAGGATCGCTTTTCTGGTCACTGAAAAAACTTGGCCAGGGGATAGGGCTTTTTCCCATCGAGCTGGTTGCTTTCAAGAGTGGTTCACCTGATTGGTGGGTCTGTCTCTGCCTGATGGTCTGTTCCACATCACCCAGAACGCTCAACCCACGAATCCCCAGAAGGTCTATTTTAACCAGATCCAAGCCGCTCAATATGGTAGTGATCGAACTGGGTGACCAGCAGACCCTTAGGCGCCAGGATGGTTGGGACGAAATCCGTCATCAAGCCTGGGGCGACCACGAGACCTCCTGGGTGGATGGACAGGTGGCGAGGCTTTCGCAGCACCTGGGTTGCCTGGTCGATCAAGTGCTGGATGTCCGGCTGCGGAAAGGCCTGGCGCAGACTATCAAAAGGCTGTACATCCGCGGATGCGCCTGGACCGAACCAGCGATAAGGCAATCGCTCGACCAGTTCCTGGATTTTTGCTGGTGACAGGCCATATGCCTTAGCGCATTCACGCAAGGCAGAGCGCTCGCGAAATCGGTTAACGGTGGCTACCATCGCGACTCTCTCGACGCCAAATTCGTTTGTGACAAAATTTAAGACTTCATCTCGTCGCCTGGAACACAGGTCTGTATCGATATCTGGCGGGGTGGCGCGAGCCGGGTTCAAGAAGCGCTCGAAGTACAGGTTGAGTTTGAGTGGGTCGGGGGTGGTGATTCCCAGGCAGAAAGCTACCAGAGAGGAGGCGGCTGAGCCGCGTGAAGAAAATGGGATGCCCTGTTGGCGAGTAAAGCGGATGATTTTTTCAACGATCAGGAAAAGCGCCGCAAAACCGCATTGCGGCGATGATGGATAGCTCGTGATCCAGGCGCAACTGGATTTCAGAAGTGATCTGCCCATAGCGTTCTATTGCGCCAGCCAGGGCTTTTTTACGCAGCAGAGAATCGGCGCTTTCTCCGGAGGGCAAGCGCAGGAACGGGGAAATGGGTCTTGCCTAACGGCAGGCGGAATTGGCAGCGCTCGGCGATGCGAACACTGTTGCGCAGCGCTTGGGGATATGCCTGGAAACGCTGGTCCATTTCCGCAGGGGTCAGGAAACTGGCGTGGGCGGCTGCGGTTTCGCTAGGATCAACCTCTCGGATGGGTCGGTTAAGACGAATGGCAGTCATCAAGCGCTGCAATTCTTCATCCTTATCGTTTAAATAATGTATCTCATGCGAAGCCACGAGCGGCAAATTCATTCGTCGGGCCAGCCTTGCCAGGTTGGAGCACAACCGCACGTCTTTTGGTTGGTGGATTTGCAGATTGATGTAGAGGCTTTTTGGGTAAGATCTGCTGCAGCTCTGCTAAGCTTTGATGTGCAGCGTTTTCTGCATTCATACGCATCTGGTAGGCAAGCAGAGATCGCACACCGCCGGCCAGGCAAACCAGGCCCTGGTGATGGGAGGCCAGGTCTGCGAGCGTCACCGGGGTGGCGTTGCCGCCAGGTTCACTGTGTAATTTGCTGCTCAACCAGCACAGGTTAGACCACCCTTGCTCGTTTTCGGCCAGTAACACCAGGCGATCAAAGGATGGTTTGGATCGAGTTGATTGCGCATAGGTTGGTGATTGCTGGTCGGGAACATGCAGATCTAGCCCGAATATCGGAAAGCCAGCACTCCATTCCGAAAATTGCCTGGATACCTGCCAGGCTGCAATGATCCTGAAATTCAACCGCTCCGCTCAGCCCATTGGTATCGGTCAATGCCAGTGCTGGCATGCCAGCCTGGACCGCTGCCTGCACCAGTTGTTCCGGACTGGGCAGCCCTTCCAGGAATGAGTAATGGGAATGGGTGTTTAGATGTACTACCATAGTCGTCTTAAGCGCAGGTGTGAGTGTTGACGCTGTTCAAGTCTTATTGTAAACTGAAATTGTGATCCAGGCTGAATTCTATTTTCACGGTTCATTGAATGCATTTTTGTCCCGCGCCCGGCAAGGCAGCAGCGTTGAGATGGTCTTTTCACCGCACCAGACCGTAAAACACCTGGTTGAATCACTGCGAATCCCGCACACCGAGGTCAGCGTCATCCTGGTCAATGATCAAGCTGTTGGCATGTCATCCCGTCTGAAAAACCATGATCGTGTAGATGTTTTCCCTTTTGATGCGCATATCAATCATCAGCGACCGGGACCAGCTACGGGCGATTCCACAAAACGATTCGATGTTGATTGGCCAACTGGGGAGCCCAGATTTCTTTTAGATAACCACCTGGGAAAACTTGCTGTTTACCTGCGCATGTTAGGTTTTGACACCTGGTATCGTAATGATTACCAGGACCCGGAGCTGGCTTCACTGGCAGAAGAATCCCTGCGTGTGCTGCTCACGCGCGACCGGGGACTTTTGATGCGCAAGCAGGTTAAGTTGGGGTATTGTCTGCGCAGCCTCTCTCCCAGACTGCAAGTGGGTGAGGTTCTGCTACGTTTTGATTTACTGGGTCAGATCAAGCCATTTAATCGCTGTCTGCGCTGCAACCATCCCCTGGTACCAGTTGAAAAGGCTGAAATAGTGGATCGCTTATTACCCTTAACAAGCAAATACTATGATGAATTCCATCTATGCGGCAATTGCGACCAGGTTTACTGGAGAGGCTCGCATTACGAGGCGATGGCAGCTTTCATCGACCGTCTCCGTCAGGGACCCGGACAGTTTGAATAGACAGGCTTATTTCTAGCGAGATAGATCTCAGGTTATCGATCGACTTCCAGAATGCCTGGCCGGGCGTAGACACGCTCGCCAACAGGTACTTCGATCACCGGCCAACCGGTGATTTGTGTCAGCACGTCGTTGGATTGCGCTCCAATTTCGATGCTGTCTTCCGATTTGCAACCGGTGATGGATGGATTCCAGGCAAACACCATCCCAGGTTGGACGATCTCCCGGCTGTTTTCGTTGACCAGGAATTCACGTGTCTCATAGGCAGTTGGTCCGCCCTGATGGTGGTTGCGCCATTCGTCGGGGTAACCCTGCTGTGCATATGCTGCCAGGCCGGCTGCAAAGGCTTGCTGCATGGCAGTTCCGGGTTGAGTTGCGTCGATCAAGGCGGCATCAATTCTTGCCAGAGCTTCGGATTTTTGGCGCAACTCATCCGGCAGTTTGCCGAAATAAACCAGCCGGCTGATAGAACACGTCAATCCCCAGCGACGACCTACCAGGACCAACATCAGGTACTTGTCAATATCGTTAAAGGTCGGCAGCGGGTGTCTGAAGTGGTCAATGCGCTCATCGGCCGCAACCAGGTTAACAATGGCTTGCACACCGCGCGAGAGGGTCTGTTTGGCCAATAGGCTGGCAGCCTGGTGTTCGCTCATCCCTGGTTTGACGGACAGGATAGCAGCATTCATACTCTCCGCACACAGGCGGGCCAGGACCCGAAAGCGGATATTCTCCTCTGGTAGTAAGGCACAGCGCAAGCGGGAGATTTCTGCGCTCAAATCCACTGCACTGGGCCGGGGAAAATCTGAGCCTAATTTTCCTGGACCAGCCAGCTTATCAATCAAATCATTCTGCTTATACCACGGATAGACCTGAAAATCCCAACCCTGGTACTGCAGCTTTTCTTCCAGCTCCAGCCGGGTAGCTTCAATATTGGTGGTGATGACATAATGTTTATCGGGAGTAATTAGCAGGGAGGCTGCTCCGGTGGTTGAAGCTGTATTGACATAGGATGCAGCGCCGCAGGTTGCCCAGGCGAAACTGCTGCTGCGTTGCAGAAGCAGAGCCTGTAACTGGTGAGCGGAAAGTAATTCTCGCAGGCGATTTTGTTTTGTGCTGAATTCGGTCATCAGAGGTTCTTTCTTTAGGTCCACTTTTCATTTCAGTTTGAGTGATTATGCTTTTCTGCGAGTATATCAAAGAACATTGAATTCTGGCAAAGATTAGAAAAAAACTAATTCCACCCAAACTGGTTGACTTTATTTTTATATTTGCTATACTGATAATTGACAGGGCGTTCCAAGAAATTGGATCGCAGGGCATCTGCTTCGAAACCAGCATAGCCGCGGTGAACTTCAGATCCGAGTTGATTTGATACCACCACGCGAAACTGGAACGAGCAATCAAGGCAAACCTGATCACGATAACGGATCGATTACTTTATGATCCTTGTGATAGGTAAAAGCCAAGAATGAACAAAGTGGAAATTGCAGGTTTTTCCTTATACTAGAAAAAACTTGTGAAATTCAATGAGTTCAATGTCCAGGCGAAAAGGTTACTTGGGATCCCTGTCACTTTTTATTTAACCCCCGTCTTCGTTTCAATTTTTCGTTCCTGGATCCAGTTGTAAGTGAGTTTATCTTTCCGGATTTACGCGGTTCTGGATCGTGCTGGCTTTAAGCAAGCCGATAAAGGGTAGATTGCGGAATTTCTCTTTAAAATCCAATCCGTAACCCACAACAAATTTGTCTGGCAAATCAAAACCTTTATAACGCAATGGGATATCAATCAAGCGGTGATCGGGTTTGTTAAACAGGGCGCACACTTCCAGGCTGGCAGGCTGGCGAGAGCGCAGATTTTGCAGGATATAGTTCAGGGTGAGACCGGTGTCGATGACATCTTCCACAAAGAGAATATGCCTGTTGTGGATGGGGATATCCAGGTCTTTGACCAGGCGCACGTAACCCTGGTCGCGGGATTCGCTGGAATAACTGGAAACGGCGATAAAATCCATTTCTACAGGTATGCTGATTTCCCGCAGCAGGTCAGCAAAAAAGAAGAGCACCCCTTTAAGCACACCCACCAGCAGCGGGTTGCGACCCAGGTAATCCTGAGAGATGGCTTTGCCGAGCGCTTGAACTTTCGCCTGGATTTGTTCCTGGCTGATGATGACTTCCTGGATTTCATCTGCGTAACCGGGGTAAGTCTGTTTCCAGTTGGCACTCATTTCTGCACTCCAGTATTTTAGGATTGTGACTCGCCGTTAAGAATGCTGGCAGCTTCGTCGAGCAAACCAAATTTCAGCATCAGCTCACGCATTTCCTTGCGTTTGAAAAGCTTGATATTAATTTCTGGGTAAAGCGTTTTCATCAGTCGTAATTTGCGATTTTTGTGTGTCGATAATTTGGGCCGCAAGGTGGTCAATTCAATATATAAATCCTGGTCAGGCAAGTAAAAATCCGGTGTAAAGGCGATAGAAGGGTTGCCCTGCTGATCCCATTCCAGGGGAAAGGTACGCGGTTCATATTCCCACGAGATACCATAAAAATCCAGGATGCGGGCAAAGATGGCTTCAGCTGAATGTGAAAACTGTGGCGGGTTATCCGGATTGTTCACTATGGTTGTCCGTTGATGAGTCTATTTGCCTGGCAGCAAAGGCGATCAACCCGGCAGCCTGAGAGACGCTCAGGTTACCGGTGTTAATGACCAGGTGATACAGCAGTGGATCATCTAATTTAACCTGGTAAAAGCGGCGCAGGAAACGGGCACGATGCAGATCGCTGGCCTCGACTTGAGCCATAGCGTTATCCCAAGAGACCCCGGCCTGGACGGCCTGACGTTCTGCTCTTAGCAGTAAAGGCGCAATCACGCGTACATGCAACACATCTGGACGAGACCCAAGGATGGCTTGCCCAGCACGACCCACGATGACAACGTTGCCTTTCTGCGCCTGTTCCAAGACTACCTGTTCAAGAGCGATGCGATAGGCCTGAACTGCACGGCTGGAGGTGCGGATATTCAGAAGCCCCAGCTCATCCATGGCCGCCAGCGCCATCTCTGGTGTGCCTGCTCTTCTGGCAGCCTGGTTGATTAATTCTCGCCATAGCAAACGATAGCCCAATTGATCGGCAGTTTCCCTGGCAACCCGGCTTCCCAAGCTGCCCATTTGTCTGGAAATCGTGATTGTCGCCATTTTACGCCTCGATAATCACATGTTCCGGTAACAAGCCGGAAAGTCTACAAAATTTGCTTCATCATTTTTGCCACTGCCTGGTAGACTGGCGAATGCTCGTCTAAATTGATCAATGGGTGACCGCTAAATTCAAGATGGGTGAGCTCTTCGTCGGCTGGAATTACGCCCAACAAGGGGATATCAAGCTGGTCAATGCGTTCCTGCAGGGCCTCGGGAATATTCTGGTGGTCTGGCAGGCGGTTCAAGATCAGGTAGGCATTTTCGATATGGATGTCCATATCTTTACGGAAGGAGGCAATGCGTTCAGCGGCTACGATACCGCGTTGGCTGGGATCACTCACCACCAGTAAATGCTGGACATCACGCGTGGTGCGCCGGCTCAGATGTTCCATGCCGGCTTCATTGTCTATCACAATGTAGCGATAATTTTTACTGATGCTATCGATAACTTCGCGCAGGTTGTGGTTGACCGCACAGTAGCAGCCCGGACCTTCCGAGCGTCCCATTGCAATCAGGTCAAAAGTATCGCCCTCGGAAACTGAGGAGCGAATCTGATAATCCAGGTAATCACGTTTACTCTGCCCGCCCGGCAGGCTGCCCATGGCTGCTCCGCTGGTGGTTAATGAGCTTTGCACCTGGTGGAGCAGGTCTTCCCGGATGTCGCCCACGGTCCAATCCAGGTCCAGGCCTAAGACCATGTTCAGATTGCTGCTGGGGTCCGCATCGATAGCCAGGACGGCGCCTTTTTGAGTTTGGCTGAGGTATTTTATGATCATATCCGGCAATCGTGGTTTTGCCTACGCCGCCTTTGCCGGCAAGAGCGATGGTTGTTGTCATAAATCTGTCCTCAACTTTCTTCGCTTTCAGCATTGGATATCAGGATTTGGGCCATACGCATGGCTTCTGCCTTCAAACTGGGGACATGATCGTACACAGCAATTCCCATGCGGTCCGCTTCTTGGACTGCCAGGTCGGCGGTCAGCATACCCAAGACAGGCAGCCCAGGCGTCTCATGGTTTAAAAATTCGGCTTCATCAGGGTTGCGAACCTTATTCCCAACCAGCCATAAACGGGTAAGACCGATATCTTTGGCCAGTTTCTTGATCTGCGCGGCAGTGCCCAGGCTGCGGCGGGTGGGCTCAACCACTACCAGCATGGCATCCACAAAGTCTACCGTGGCCCGTCCCAGGTGTTCGACCCCAGCATACATATCCAGGATCAGAATTTCGTCTTTGCGAAATAGCAGATGGGTAAATAACGTTTTCAACATAGCGGCTTCCGGGCAGATGCAACCCGAACCGCCCAGGTCAACAGCACCCATCTCCAACAAGCGCACATTGCGATGTTTGACGGAAAAGCGTTCCGGGATGTCATCCACACGGGGGTTTATGGTGAAAAACCCGCCTACTGTACCAGGTTTTGCACCCGTGCGTTCGTAGATCAGGTCATCCATCTGGGAAATTGGGTGCAGCTGGTTGCGCAGCTCATCCGGGAAACCCAGCGCTCCGGCCAGGCAGGGTGAGGGGTCAGCATCTACAGCCAATACATCACGCCCCAGGTCCGCGTAAGACTGAGCCAATAAGGCTGCCAAAGTCGTTTTGCCAACGCCGCCTTTTCCTGTAATGGCTAATTTCATTTCTTCACCTTAACTTTTGGACCAAGCGGGGTATCTTCTATTTCAAAACCAGCATCCGACACCTGTTGGCGCAGGCTGTCTGCATCTGCCCAGCGTTTTTCTTTTCGAGCCAGGCTGCGTTGTTCAACCAGGCTGGTAATCTCTTCTGGGATAATTTCTTCCGGCGGCTGCCATTCTGCCAGGCGCAATCCGAGCACCCGATCGAAGATCAGAATGGTTGCCTTTTTTGTGGAGGCTGGCAGCTGACTGCGCGCCAAATCCCAAGTGACAGCCAGGGCTCTGGGCATATTCAGATCGTCGTTGATCTGCTGAACAAATTGCTCCATATAATTTTCATCGACTGTTCCCGCCTCGCCCCATTCGTAAACCATGTTGCGTAGCCGGTTCAGGGATACCGAAGCGCCGTCCAAGCCTTCCCAGGTGAAGTTTAGCTTGGCGCGGTAAAGGGCGCCCAGGCAGAAGAAACGATAGGCTAAAGGATCATATCCCCGGTCGATCAGGGATTTCACCCGCAGGAACTCTCCCGCCGATTTGGCCATTTTGGCCTCGTCAATTTGCAAGAAATAGCCGTGCACCCAAAAATTGGCCAGGTTGGTGCCATGGCAAGCTTGGGTTTGGGCAATCTCATTGGTGTGGTGCACGGTGATATGGTCTTCACCGCCGCAGTGAATGTCAAAGAATGATCCCAGGTAACGGGCAGACATTGCGGAGCATTCAATATGCCAGCCAGGGAAGCCTTTACCCCATGGACTTTCCCATTCCATCTGGCGCTGCCTGTCGCTGGGACTGAATTTCCACAGTGCAAAATCGGTGGGGTGGCGTTTTTCGCCCATCTCGATGCGGGAGCCAGCCTGCAATCCTTCAATATCCAACAAACCCAGCTTGCCATATTCACTCAAGCGTGAAGTATCAAAATAAATACCATCGGAAGTGCGGTAGGTGAAACCGTGTTCCTCGATGCAGCGGATCATTTCGATCTGCTCTTCGATGTGATCTGTGGCCCGGCACCAGGTTACCGGTTCGAGAATGTTGAGATGGTGCAAATCTTGGATAAATGCCTGTGTATAGTATTCGGCGATTTCCCAGGCGCTTTTACCCGTACGCCTGGCGCCTTTTTCCATTTTGTCTTCTCCTGTATCGGCGTCGGATACCAGGTGACCGACATCGGTGATATTCATCACATGTTTGACCTGATACTGGTTGAACTCCAGCACGCGTCGCAGAATATCCTCAAAAATATAGGTACGCAGATTGCCGATATGGGCGTAGTCGTAAACTGTAGGACCGCAAGTGTACATGCCTACATCTGGGGCATGTAATGGCTCAAATGTCCGTAAGGAACGGGTATAAGTGTCATAAAGTCGTAAATCCATGCGAAAAAATCCCTTGTAAGATGAGAATTACCAGATATTGTACCGCTTAATGGTTACCTTTGATCCATTGGCGGTTGAGCCAGATGCCAAACAGGATGATGATTGTCATGATCAGCGTGATAACCACCATGAAATTCATGCGCGCCGGATCCGGGGGAGGCGGGATGGGCGGCGGTGTGTGGGTAGGTTTGATAGTTGCTGTCGGTCGAACGCGTAGCGTCTCGGTGGGAACAGGCGAAGGAGTACTGGTTGGGGTCGCTGTAGCAGTCAAGCTGGGTGTAACCACGTATTGGGTGAATGTAGCGGTTGGCAAAGCCGGTGTGTTGGCTGCGACCGGGAGGGCTGACTGATCTGCGATAGGGTAGGTAACTAATTCTTGCGGAGCAAAGATATCGATTAATCCATTTGCCACGCCGCCGTCTACGAGGGTCGCCTGCGAGAGATCCAGGCTAAAAAGTACGTCTTCACCCCACACACGGGCTCCTAAGGATGAAATTTCTAACCCGGTTCGGGAAGGTAGACCTAGCACCAAGTTCTGTGGTTGGAGGTAGGCCAACGAAAATAGCTCAGCCCAGCGGTTCTCACTCCAAATCTGAGTGTAAAAACCTGCCGGAAGCCAGTTCAGACCAGCGTAGAGTTGTTCAGGAGTGAACAAGAAAGCTTCGGTCTGGTTTTGTGCAGAAGCCGGAATAGTGTAGCTCGCACCAATCCATGATACCGCAGCGTGGTTAAGCCAGATGGGAATACCAGCACGCCAACTTGCGTCAATAGCCTGCAATTGCTGAAGCTCCAGGCTATCTGTTGAAGGTGCACTGACCACGATCCCGCTGATGTCGTCAGGAATGGTAATTGGAGAAGCATCTGCTACAGGCAATGAAAGCACCTGGATATCCACAGCGGATGCGCCTGTAAAAAAGGCAGCCAAGTACTCTTCTTCATTTTCAGCGGTGTAACCAGCTGCCAGGATCAGCAGTTTGGCTTTTTGTCCGCCTGCCTGGTTGATAAATTGGGTCCTGGCCGTGTTTAATCCACTGGTTTCGATCAGATCAGCGCTCAAATAAAGCGTCCCCGCTCCGTCTGGCAACTGTAAGGGCCTGGAGATGCGTCTGATGCGTTCGGCGGAGGGCGCCAGCGAATGCTGGCGCGAGATTAGATCGTAGCTTTGCTCACCTGAGGGAAGCCAGTGCACCAGTACATTGCTCAAACCAGTGGGCTTAAAAGCACCCGTATAGCGCACGCTTTGGGCTGCATGGTAGCTTTCAGCATCCAGGATAAATACCGGGGTGTTATCAGAGATTGTTTGCAGTCGCTGGTTATCGCTTACCAGCAGGTTGGATTCTGCAGGCAGGCCAAACCCGATTGTTGGCGCTCCAGCGATAGTGATGCTGCGTAATAGAATTCCCAGCTGATCCTGTTCAAAGATCTGGTTGACCATGACGGCAGGCAAGCGGAATTCCAGCGTTTGATCGCCAGGAGCTTCATAGAGGCTCAGTGCTCCGAAATTGAAAACAGAGTCCAGGTGGCTGCCAGTACCCGAGGGTTGGACGAGAGTCGTGCTAAAGGAACCGGGAGTGCTGCCGCCGATAACAACACCTTGCCTGTAAGCCTGGTTGAGCGCCGCTTGGATGGGTGTCTCACCGATGACCTGCATGGCGATTTGTGGATCGCCGGACAACAGATAGATGCCATCTAACTCACCCTCAAAAAAGCCACTGAGTTGTTCATCTTCGGCATCGGCCCGCACCAGCAATGGGGCCAGCTGAACAGAGCAATTTTGGGCATTGGGAACGATTTGTTTGCAAGATTCTTCGATTTCCGCACGTGCTGCTTCAGCTGCCTTCAATTTGCTCTCGCGTTCGTCAGTACTGATCTGCAGGGGATGTGAAGCCATTGAAAAAGGCAGGACCAGCAAGTTGATCTCTGCATTTTCACTCTGATTGAGCGCTGCCTGGCTAAAAGACAGGTAATTTTCCAGGTTATCTGCACCTGTAACTACCAGGCTAGGGCTCGTGTTTTGTTGCGCCTGGCTGTAGGAAGGGATCAGCAAGCCTAGCAGTAAGCCGATCATGATTAATCGATATTTCATTTGGTTTTAAAGTTTGCTCCTTTATGGGAGGGTGCTTGGTTCATTTGCATCATTTGACTCATAAGGTTTGTGTTTGGAAGCCATCAACCTTCTACTGAAAAACTCCCCGCGCTAGGGATCCTGTCTTTTGAGGATATGGGTAAGAATGGTTGCGCCGCTGCCGCCGATGTTCTGGGCCATACCTATGCGGGCTCCATCTACCTGGGTAGCGCCAGCTTCGCCGCGTAATTGCTGAACAACTTCCACCACCTGGTACATGCCCGTAGCGCCCACAGGATGGCCACGGGCTTTCAGTCCGCCTCGGGTGGCTACCGGGAGGCGTCCATGAATACCGATTTCGCCTTCCAATCCCAGGCGAGGACCCTGGCCGCGTTCCGCGAAACCACAAGCTTCCAGGGATAGGGCGGCCATGATAGAAAATGCATCGTGCAATTCAAACAGGTCGATGTCTTTGGGAGACACTCCAGCTTGAGTATAGGCAGCTTTGGCAGATTTTTCTGCCGCAGATAACCAGGTGGGCTCTTTTCGATCGTGGACAGCCAGATGGTCGGTGGCGCTGGCTGAGCCGGCAATGGTGATCAGGGGGCGTGCGGGCAACATTCGCCGCGCCCATTCCGCCGGGACGATGACTGCTGCGGCAGCTCCATCCCCGATCGGAGATGCATCCAGGAGGTTAATTGGGGCTGCAATCATACGCGCCCGGTGGTAATCTTTTTCACTGATCGCTTCGCGCAGACGGGCGTTCGGGTTATGGACTGCATTGGCATGCGCGTTGATACTGAAAGGGGCAAAATCGGTGTGCTTCCAGCCATATTCGTGCAGATAGCGCTGCATGACCAGGGCATTGATGGCGACAAAGGAAAGCCCATGGATGATCTCGTAATCCGCGTCGGCAGCAGTTGCCAGGGCAGCCGTGGTTTCCGATCCTTTGGTCTCGGTCATCTTTTCTACACCGGCGGCGATGGCGCTATCCATCTCACCGGAGGCAACCGCCATGATGGCCATCCGCAATGCAGAAGCTCCCGAGCCACAGGCAGCCTCTACCTTAAACGCTTCGATGCCCTGCATGCCAATCCAATCAGTCATTAATGCACCGAGATGCTCTTGTTTGCTTAGCATCCCGGAAAGCATGTTTCCAATGAACAAGCCATCGGTTCTCTGCAGGCTGGCATCCTGCAACGCAGAAAAAATCGCTTCTCCCGCAATCTCGCGGATCGATTGGTCCCAATTCTCACTGACCGGGGTCTGCCCGATGCCGATAATCGCAATTTCTCGCATAGAACTCCTGTTTATCTGGTCGCTTAACTGGCGAAAATTGAAGGTTTCATGCTTATTTTAACCTTTTTCGCTCTCATAAGCTATCCAGCTTTACCAGGCGTAGGCTTCTGGAGCTTCACCCCCAGGTCCTGGCCAAATTTGATCCAGGTTTTGCAAGATCTCTGGAGTAAATGGGATCTCTAAAGCACGTAAACTACCCACTAGCTGGTCGATCGTGCGTGGTCCGATGATGGGAGCTGTAACAACCGGGTTATTGAGCAGCCAGCCCAGGGCTACATCCGCCGGGTTTTCACCGATTTTTTGGCAGAGGAGCTCGTATTTCTCAAGCTGTGCACGGTGCTTCTCAATTAATTCTGTCTGTCGCTCTGATGTCCGCCGTCCCTGGCTGATTTTCTCCAAAGCGCCGCCTAACAGCCCACCACCCAGTGGGCTCCAGGGGATCAACCCTAATCCGTGGGCGCGGCAGGAGGGGATCACCTCTAACTCAACCATGCGGTCTTTGAGGTTGTAAAGGCTTTGTTCACACACCAGACCCATGAAATGGCGCGCTTTTGCCTCAGCTTGAGCTTGAGCAATGTGGAATCCTGCAAAGTTAGAGCTGCCCACATAAAGCACCTTGCCCTGTTGCACCAGCACCTCCATCGCCTGCCAGATTTCCTCCCAGGGGGTGTTCCGGTCGATATGGTGCATCTGGTAGAGATCGATATGGTCGGTTTGCAGGCGGCGCAGGCTTTCGTCGCATGCTCTGCGGATGTGATAGGCGGATAAGTAGCGCTCATTTGGCCATTCACCCATCCGTCCAAAGACCTTGGTGGCCAACACGACCTTTTCTCTGCGACCGCCGCCTTGTGCAAACCAGCGCCCAATAATTTGCTCGGTCACACCTTCCCCAATTTTCCATCCATAGACATTCGCTGTGTCAAAAAAGTTAATTCCCAGTTCCAGGGCTTTGTCCATAATGGCAAAGCTATCCTCTTCGCTGGTGAATGGTCCAAAATTCATGGTGCCCAGGCACAAGCGACTGACTTCTAATCCCGTCCTGCCAAGATTGGTTGTTTGCATGATATCCTCCCGATTCTGATAATGGTATGGGTGACGATGACGTTCACCCAATTTCTTTGACAAACATTGTAACCTATAGTTTTTTGTGCATTTTTCTATAAACCAAACCTTTAGTTTGAAATGTAGAGCAAACTTCAGTTTGCTATGTAGAACAAACTTTAGTTTGTTCACAAGCTACCACTTGAGCCGTATAACCCAGCTGGCATACTTTGCGACGATCTGAACAGAATATTTGCCTCCGGCAAATCCGCAAACTGAAGTTTGCGTTACATCTTGTATGTAGAACAAACTGTTAGTTTGTTCCCGGCGGCTGGCAAATCCGCAAACTGAAGTTTGCGTTACATCCAAACATTGTCAGATAAGGCAGCATGTAGAACAAAGTTCAGTTTGTTCACAACTACCACTTGAGCAGTATAACCCAGCTGGCATACTTTGCGACTATCTGAACAGAATATTTGCCTCCGGCAAATCCGCAAACTTCAGTTTGCGTACCATTGAGATTTGAAGGTACAATTGATTCTAGCAAATAGAACGAATACCGCTCAAATTGTAACTTCAAATTCAAAGATTCTCAACTTGATTTCGATCAAACAGGTGGTTTTATGAAAATCACGACCTGGAATGTTAATGGACTGCGCGCCGTCTTCCAAAAAAATGCCCTGGATTGGGTAATTTCTGAACGGCCCGATGTACTCTGTCTACAAGAGATTAAGGTCAAACCGGAACAATTGGATGAATCCACCCTGCAACCGTTTGACGCGTATCACAAGATCTGGCATCCTGCTGAACGACCTGGTTACAGCGGGGTGGCCACCTGGCTGGCTCAGCCAACCCAGGACCAGCGCACCGGTTTGGGGATTCTAGATTACGACCAGGAAGGCCGTGTGATTGTTACGCGCCTGGACGATTTTTTGCTCTTTAATATTTACTTCCCGAACGGGCAGCGTGATTATGGACGATTGACTTTCAAGCTCAATTTTTATGCAGACCTGCTACAAATTGTTGACGATCTGCACGCTGCTGGCGAAAAGGTGATTATTTGCGGGGATTTCAACACCGCCCATAACGAAATCGACTTGCGCAATCCCAAGGAGAACCAGAAAACCTCAGGCTTTATGCCCGAGGAGCGCGCCTGGATCGATACCTACCTGCAGCATGACCTGGTAGACGTTTACCGCCAGCTTTACCCCGAAAGGGTGCAGTACACCTGGTGGACTTATCGAATGAACGCCAGGGCGCGTAACATTGGCTGGCGTCTGGATTATTTCCTGGTCACCAGCTCGTTAGTGGAGCGTGTGCAAGACGTGGTCATCCACGAAGATATCCTGGGCTCCGATCACTGCCCGGTGACATTAGTCTTGAAGCAGGTTTAGTCCGTATTGAATAATGCTATCTAAAGCCATAGATTATCCCAATTTCTCCCAAAAAAAGCTCTTGGATTATGATCACTGCCTAATCAACCTGATGGTTATGGAGCAGGACTGATTGACAAATGAGCTTTTAAGGTCCATAATACTTAATTATTCATCATATTGAACAATCTGAAAGCCTGAGTGGTCTTCATGGATTTATGGTCACTCTACGCTCTTATGAAAAAGAGCCGCCTGTATGAGCAAGCCGTCACTCAATTGTGGAATGAAGGTTTGATTTCGGGCGAAATGCATCTGGGTACAGGCGAAGAAGCGATCATCGCTGGTGTCGTTTCTCAATTGGAGCCCGGAGATGCCATGGCTGTGGATCATCGCGGCAGCGCAGCTTTCTTGATGCGCGGTGTCGATCCGGTCTCGTTGCTGCTGGAGATGCTCGGTAGTGATAACGGATTGTGTGGTGGTCAGGGTGGTCACATGCATCTGTTCTCAAAAGAGCATTTGGCAGCTTCCTCTGGAATTGTGGGGGCAGGCGGACCGATCTCAGTGGGTTTCGGTTTGGCCTCCGGATACCTTCGTCCCGGGTCGGTTTCTGTCGCTTTTTTTGGTGAGGGGGCTATGAACCAGGGCATGTTAATGGAATCCATCAACCTGGCGTCAATCTGGAAGCTGCCTGTAATTTTTGTGTGCAAAGATGATGGTTGGGCAATCACAACCCAAACAAAAACCATTAGCGAAGGAGATATGGGAGCAGGCGTTCGTTGGCTAGGCGCTGATTACATCGAAGTCGATGGCCTCGATGTATCTCAAGTTTGGCGGGCTGCTCGCCGAGGCATAGAAAAAGCGCGCCGAGGAGACGGGCCTAGTTTTTTGCATGCGCGTTGCGTCCATCTCGAAGGACACTTCCTGGGCTTTCAGCTACTCCGGCTGACCAGGAATCCTTTGCGGGAGATGCCAGGGATTGTAATACCTCTGATCCGATCCTTTCTACGTTCAGGAGGTGGAACACTCGCTGAACGCTTGGCAGGTATGAAGATCGTGTTTTCGGCAAGTTTGGCTACCATGCGCGATCCTCGCATGAATTACACGAATGATCCTCTATTCAGGACAAGGACTATCTTGGAATCGATCGACCAGGCGCGATTAATTGATCTGGAAAACAGCCTTCAAGTGGAGATTTCTACCATTCTTGCTGCAGCCCTGAACGAGGTGGGTGCATGAAAAACATGGAATTCAGCGAAGCTATCGATGACGCATTAGCTCAAGCCATGAAGGATGATCAGAAATATCATCATCATTGGAGAAGATGTCCCACTTTTGCGCAGGAATTTACTGGTTCGATTTGGACCGCAACGCGTCAGAGGCGCACCGATTAGTGAAAGCGCTTTCCTTGGCGCAGGCGTGGCGGCGGCAATGGCTGGGTTGCGTCCTGTCGTTGAGCTTTACATGGTTGATTTCGTGGGCGTGGCTATGGACGCATTGCTCAATCATGCTGCGAAATTACAAGTGTTCTCGGGTGGTCAGTGGACAGCTCCCATCGTGGTGCGCGCCCCATGTGGGGGTGGCTACGGGGATGGCGGGCAGCACGAGCAAACTCTTTGGGGTTGGTTGGCGCATATTCCCGGTCTATCTATCGTTGTCCCTTCCACTCCAGCCGATGCTGGCGGTTTGATGATTGCAGCATTACAGCACAACGGGCCAGTCATTTTCCTGGAACATAAACTATTGTCAAAACCATACCTGGAGTTTCTGGGTTCAGGCGGAAGAAAGACTGTTCAATACAATGTTCCTGCCAATGGTATGGTTGGTCCAGTTCCTAAACATTGGGAGCCTGTTCCTTTTGGAAGAGCAGCGCTGCGACGTGCTGGTAAGGATTTGACAATGGTAAGTGTAGGTGTAGGAGTTCACCGTGCTCTGGAGGCGGCAGAATATCTGAAAAAGGATGGGATCGATGCTGCCGTATTGGATTTGCGGACTATTTCACCTTTGGATAAGCAAGCGCTGTGCGAATCGGTTGCTCAAACCAGGCATTTGCTTGTGATTGATGAAGATTATGAAGCTTTTGGTCTCTCGGGTGAGTTGGCGGCGCTCGTTTTGGAGGCAGGACACTCATTCAAATACGCACGTGTCTGCACCCAAACGACTATTCCGTATGCCCGTAGACTGGAAGAATCAAACTTTGCCGAGTGTTATCCGCATCCGTGACGCCGCTCAGAGACTTGTGCAGGCCTCGAAATAGTACTTAAATTCGATAAAATTCCCCTATCTAATCTCACCCATCCAATTGATCGTTCAGCCCCTCCACAGCTGTTCACCGGTCGCTGGCACACAAACCCCTGGCATACATAAGCGCTTGCTTTCCCGTCCAGCAATGGACGATCCGCCAGCAAAGCGGGGCTATTATCAGCCGGCGGGTAGCTCGATTGCGCTAACACCAGGTGTGGGCGGTATTTAGACCAGACAGCTGCTACCAGTGCTTGGGTGTTCTCATCTCCTGCATCTCCTATAATAGCCACTTCTTTCACATTTGCCAGGGCGTAATCCAAGGCGCACAGCCATTTGGCGAAGGCGGTCGGGTATCGGGTGGCGAGGGTTTGCACACCGCGCAGCATTCGTTCAGCTCGATCGCGATACTCACCATTGCCAGTGAAAGCCGCCAGTTCTAGCAGCAGCTGGCAGGCCAGGGCGTTGCCACTTGGTGTAGCGTTATCTTGAATTTCCTTAGGCCGCAGCAACAAGCTTTCGTGATCGCTGCGTGTATCAAAGAAGCCTCCCAGCGGATCGCTAAAGTGAGCAATCATCTCCTGCGCCAATTGCTGAGCGGAGTTGAACCAGTATGGGTCAGGGTCCGATTGGTATAAGGCAAGCAAGCCTAAAGCCAGTGCGGCGTAATCTTCCAGGTAGGCGTTGTGTTGGGCTGTTCCGTTGCGCCAGGCATGCAACAAACGCTCACCATTATGCAGCTCCGTGAGCAAAAAATCGGCATTCTGGCGGGCAATCTCTAAGTAGTCAGCTCTCTGCAGATAGCGAGCCGCTTCAGCAAAGGCTTGCAGGACGAACCCGTTCCAGCTCACCAGAACCTTGTCATCCGTGCCGGGACGGACACGCAGCTGGCGAATATCTCTCAAATGTACGTGGATCTCATCCAACTGCTCGCGTATTTCGTCCACCAGGCATGCTCAGTTTTTCCGACAGCTGCTCCCAGCTCGCAGATCTTTGCAGGACAAATTTTCCTTCAAAATTGCCCTCTCCGGAAATCGCATAGACGCTTTTGAATAAGTTGACCGGATCGACGTTCTGTTTTCGTGATAAGGAGGATGGAAAACTGTTCAAAGCCTGGTCTAATTCCTGCAGGTTCCAGGTGTAATATTTGCCTTCTTCACCCTCCGAATCGGCATCCAGGCTGCTGAAAAAACCGCTTCGCGGATGCCGTGATCCGCATCGTCAGGTAGAAATTCACGGGCCAGGAAATCCAGGGTTTCTTCGCATACTTGCCGCAAGTACTTGTCGCCTGTGATCATGTAAGCATGCAAATAAACCCTGGCAAGCTGTGCATTATCATAGAGCATTTTCTCAAAATGCGGCACTAGCCAATTGTCATCTGTGCTGTAGCGGGCAAATCCACCGCCCACCACGTCATACAGTCCACCTTGCGCCATGGCATGTAAAGCGTGGCGTGCCATATCCAATCCCAGCGGGTCGCCCTGGGCTGCCCGCTGCAGCAAATACTCGATAGCCATGGGCTGCGGGAACTTGGGAGCCTTGCCCCATCCGCCATTTTGCCAGTCATAATCCTGAGCCAGGTGTAGTGAGGCTCCTTCCAGAGACTTTTGCTCTAAAGGTGTGTCGGGTAATGCGCCAGACTGGTTGGTTTGCAGATGCTGAGTGATCTTTTGTGCGGAAGCGAGTAATTGCTCTCGGTCTTCTCGCCACAGCCGTGCAATGACTTCCAGCAATTCAGGGAAGGAAGGCATTTGATAGCGTCGTGTGGGTGGAAAATAGGTGCCTCCATAAAAAGGTTGTCCATCTGGCGTCAAAAAGACTGACATTGGCCAGCCACCGCCGCCGGTCAGGGCAGTCACTGCTTTCATATAGATGCCATCCAGGTCGGGTCTTTCTTCGCGATCCACCTTGATATTGACAAAGTACTGGTTCATCAATGCTGCTGTTTGCGGGTTCTCAAAGGATTCATGCGCCATCACATGGCACCAGTGACAGGCGGCATAGCCGATACTTAAGAATATCGGTTTATCTTCAATTCGGGCTTTATCGAGTGCTTCAGACCCCCACGGATACCAGTCCACCGGGTTGTCCGCATGTTGGAGTAGATAGGGAGAATTCTCTCCCGCTAACCGGTTTTGCATAGGTCACCTGTAAAATGGATTATTCGCCAAACTCCAGCTCGAAATCTGCGTTATCTTCCCAAGAGTCGTGCACCTCGAGTGCAATATCGCCGAAGTTACTCTCCTGGCGGGTGTAAATCAGGTGACGCTTGACCAGCTCCAACAAGGCCAGAAAGGTTACCACTACTTCGAGGCGAACAGGTTGGCTGCCAATTAGCTGGCGGAATGAAGCGTTTTTATGCAGGCGCAAAAAACGGGTGATGTGGGCGATCTTCTCACGGATGGTGATGCGCGGCGCCGCTACAACGGTGCCCAACGCCGGCTTATCGATATCCTGGGCGAATAGCGCATACGCGGCTGCCACCAGGTCGGCCAGCTCCACACCACTTAGATCGGCGCTGGTCTCCAGTTGAGGTCCAGGCGCCAGGCGCAGGTAGGTGCGCAAATTGGCTGTTTCTCGTTGTTCAAGAAACAGGGATAATTCTTTGAAACGCTTGTAAGCTCGGAGCTGTTGAGCCAAAGCTTCGCCAGGGTCTTCTTCACCTTCTTCACGTTGCGGTGGGCGCGGCAGCAGAGATTCGGATTTGATCTGGATCAGCTTGGCAGCGATCACCAGGAATGCAGAGACCTCTTCCGCTGCGGTTTGATCCAGGTTCTTCAGGTGTTCCAGGTATTGCTCGGTGACCTGGGCTAGAGCCAGGCTATTGATATCCAGCTCAGCGCGTTCGATCAATTGCAATAATAAATCCAGCGGTCCTTCATAGACCGGGGTTGAGACCGTATAGGCGCGAGCCTGGTGGGCGGCTACATCCAGTGACATGCAGACGATTATACCTGACAATCTTCCAGCCTCATGCTATACTTAAATCTCGGAAAGAATTTGCTAATCGTACTTCGTGGGTCATGCAAAATGATCCGCATGATGAAATTTCAAAAAAAAGGAAAGCTTTGCGTACTTGACGAGCTTTGCGAGAGATCAAAAAAGAATACTTATTCAGCAAGAGGAGTCATGATGAGCGAAGATTGGCGAGAAGTTCAGGCAGAATGGTTAGGTGATTATGCTTTTCGGGGCTCTAATGCCTCGGGAGGTTCATTGCAGATGGGGACTTTTGAAGGCAAGCCAGGTGTAAGCCCGATGGAACTGCTCCTGTTGGGTGTGGCAGGTTGTACAGGCGTCGATGTGGTCTCGATCCTGACCAAGAAACGCAAAGACTTGAAAGATTTCAAAGTCAGTGTGCGCGCCCGGCGTGCTGATGAGCACCCTAAGATTTGGAACGAGATCGAAGTCACTTACCACCTGTGGGGAGCTGACCTGGACGAGAAATCAGTCGAACAGGCTATCCAACTTTCCGAAGAAAAGTATTGCTCAGCCAGCGCCATGTTGTCAGCTTCTGCGAAGATGCGGTCTGCTTATGTTATTCATACGGATGACGAATCTTGAATAATCTGCAACCTTTTGTTATTTGTCGCATCTAATCTTTTTGTAAAGACCAATTCTGGAGGATAAAAATGATTAATGAACCTGTACATGTAACAGATGCAGCTTTTGAAAAAACAGTTTTGCAATCTCAAATCCCGACCATTGTGGATTTTTGGGCGCCCTGGTGTGGACCTTGCCGCATGGTTGCCCCGACCCTGGATAAATTAGCGAAAGAATATTCTGGAAAATTATTGGTTGCCAAGGTAAATACGGATGAAAACCCTGAGTGGGCTCAAAAATACGGCGTGCAGGGTATTCCTACCATGCTGTTTGTCTCCGGCGGTAAAATCATCCACCGGCAGGTAGGCGCACTTCCCGAGCCTATGCTGCGCGAAGTTGTCACCCAGTTCCTGGATGTGATCAGCAAGAACTGATCGACTAGCCACGAAAGAACACAAAGGTTCACGAAGAATTATTTAGACTCTTTGTGAACCTTTATTTAATAGCGGACTGGAGTTTTTTGGGTTACTCCGAAATTCTCTGGATTTTTGCGCCTAAGCTGCGCAGTTTTTCATCCACGCGCTCATAGCCACGGTCGATTTGACCGACATTGCGGATAGTTGAGACGCCATCTGCTGCCAGTGCGGCTAGCACCAGCGCCATACCGGCGCGGATATCCGGGCTCTCCATTTTTTCGTTAAACAGCCTGGTAGGCCCATTCACGATACAGCGATGCGGGTCGCAAAGTACAACCTGCGCTCCCATGCTGACCAGCTTATCGATGAAGAACATGCGGCTTGGATACATCCAGTCGTGAAAGAGCATGCTGCCCAGCGACTGGGTCGCGACCACGATGGCAATACTCATCAGGTCGGAGGGGAAGGCTGGCCAGGTGTTGACCTTTATCTCAGGGATGGCACCACCCAAATCGGGTTCAACGCAGAGAGGCTGTTCGGCGGGACGATGATATCATCGCCCTCCACCTGCCAAATACACCCCCATTCGGTTAAAGACCATGGCGATCATATCCAGGTATTGGGGACCAGCTTTGCGGATGCGGATGGACCCGCCTGTCACCACAGCTGCCCCGATAAAGCTGACCACTTCCAGGTAATCTGGTCCAACCGAAAATTCACCGCCATGCATACGCGGTACACCATGGATCACCAGGGTGTTCGAACCGATATTTTCAATCTGCGCGCCAAGTGTGTTCAGGAAATGACACAGCTCCTGAACATGCGGTTCGGAGGCCGCGTTGCGGATGACCGTGGTGCCTTTTGCCATACTGGCTGCCATGATCGCATTTTCAGTTCCGGTGACGCTGGCTTCATCCAGCAGGATATTGGTCCCTGTGAGCTGCTTTGCTTGAAAGCTAAATACATGCCCTGCTCGATCGTATTCAGCGCTGGCGCCTAAAGCCTGAAAAGCCAGGGTATGGGTATCCACCCGGCGGCGTCCGATGACATCACCGCCTGGTGGCGGCAGCTGAAGCTCTCCGGCGCGGGCCAGCATCGGACCAGCCAGCAGGATCGAGGCGCGTATCTGGCGGCATTTCTCCGGATCCAGGTCCCGGGAGCGCACCTGGGAAGCCTGGATGCGCCAGCTATGATCTCCCAGGTCTTCCATGCTCACGCCCAGGCTGACAAGCAAGTTGCGCATGGCTTGCACATCACGTATCTCGGGCATATTGTGAAAAATGACAGGTTCTTCGGTTAAGTAGGCTGGCTGCCAGTAAAGGCAGAGCAGCATTCTTGTTACCCGCCGGGGTCATCTCGCCCGATAATGGAACCCTGCCCTCGATGATAAATTTGTCCATATTTTCTCCTGTGACCAGGCTTTCATAGCCGGTCCGTGATGATGAGACTTACAGGTATTTTATCCTGAAATCAGAAACAGGCAAGGAGCATACGGGTGGTATCCGGTATAATCTGCTTATGCCGAATCCCATTAGTGGAAAGTCCCCTGTTGGATCTCCTGGTAGATGCCTGGATTGCTCTGGTAATCGGTTGGTTAGCCGGCAGCCTGGTGAACTACCTGGCGGATGTGCTGCCTGCAGAGCGCAGGCTCAGCCAGGCTACGTGTTCTGACTTGCCAGCAGCCTGTTCCCTGGCAGTTTTATTTTTACTTGCGATGGGTTTGTGTGCAGTGCGGACGCAGCAGCGGTATACGCTTTCATCCTGGTGCGCTGTTGCAACATGGATTTCTGCCTTTTGGATCTTGTTGTTGCCCCCTGCACGATTTGATTCATCCACAGGCGCCTGGTTGGGTTATCTTTTACTGCTTTACTTAATCTTGGTGATTGTCATCGATATTGAGCATCGCCTGATTTTGCATGTCACCAGCCTGTTCGCAGCGCTGTTGGGGCTGGCAGTTGGCGTTTGGCTGCATGGCCTCGCTCCGACCCTGGTTGGAGGTGCTGCCGGCTTCGGGTTGATGTGGCTGGTTTATTTCCTGGGGATCGGCTTTGTACGCTTGATGGGGCGCATCCGTCGTCGCGAGATGGGCGAAGAGGCAATGGGTTTTGGGGATGTGATTTTGGCTGGCGTGATCGG
The DNA here is from genome assembly GCA_963842455.1 of uncultured Chloroflexia bacterium. GTDB lineage: Bacteria > Chloroflexota > Anaerolineae > Anaerolineales > UBA4823 > CAWJHE01. The sequence continues at coordinate 43,208 of CAWJHE010000010.1, read as the reverse complement.
TCTTGATGCTCGGATGGCCGGGAATCCTGGCCGGTTTGGTCCTGACCTTTGTCTTGGGTGGGGTGGGTAGCCTGGTATATTTAATTGCAGCTGCCCTGCTGCGCAAATATGAAATTAATCTGACCCTGCCTTACGGTCCATTCCTTGCGCTGAGTGTCTGGATCTTGCTTTTTATCCTGTGAATCCTTCGTGCAGTTCGAATCAAAAAACTGGCAGAAATATCTCTGCCAGTTTTATTAAGTTTCAAATCTTTGATCAGGCCTGTGCCTGGCCTTTATTGCGACCGAACCAGTTTTTCCATTCCTTGTTTTCCCACAAGACCAGCAGCGGGGCGGCAATGAAAATCGATGAGTAAGTACCGCTAAACAAACCGACCAACAGGATGATGGCGAACTCGCGCAGGGTGACGCCGCCGAAGAGGGCTAAAGCGAGTAGCATGAATTCCACCGTCATCAGCTGAGTGTTAATCGAACGTCCCAAGGTCTGCACAATGGAATGATTGACCAGGGTCTCAAAGTTCAGCCGTCGGAAGATGCCAGAGTTTTCACGTACCCGGTCGAACACGACGATCTTATCCTGTACCGAGAAACCGATCACGGTGAGCAAGGCGGTCAAGAAGTAGGCGTCGATCTGCCAGCCCCAAAACTTGCTGCCAATGGCTGTCAAACTGAAGACAATGGCAACATCGTGAATCATGGCGATAATGGCGCACAGACCATAATGCCAGGCGTTGGCAATCCCGCGAAAGGCGAAGGTCATGTAAATCACCACGATGAGCGCGGCGACTGCGGCTGCCTGAGCGGCTCGAGCGGTTACTTCTTTACCGATGGTCGGTCCGACGCTTTCAAAGCGTAAGACAGTCACCTCTGAGTTGAAGCGCTCAGACTAATTGGTCGACAACCGTTGCACGGACAGAGTCATCTAATACAGAAGATCGGGCGATAAAGGTACCTTCACCGGTGGTTTGGACGATTACATCTTCTACCCCCAGCTCATTGTAGAGCTCGATGATCTCGAGAAGCCTCCGGTTGGGAGCCTGCAAAGCTAACTTCTAGTAGGCTGCCGCCGGTAAAATCGATGGCCAGTGGCAATTGCCCGTTGACTGCCATAACCCCTAGCAAAATTAATCCAGGGATAATGATCAGAAGGGACAGTGCGAAATAATAATAACGTTTACCAAGAATATCGATCATGATACATTCCTTCTAGATACCAAACCACTTGGCATAGTTGGTGGATTTGAAATTAATAACAACAATTTCCATCAGGGTACGAGATACAACCAGTGCAGTGAAAAGGCTGACTGCAACGCCTAATGCCAGGGTGATGGAAAAGCCTTTGACAAACGTAGCCCCAAAGGTGCTGCCGAACCAGAAAAGAATTCCACTGGTGATCAGGGTGGCGATATTCGAGTCTCGGATGGATGGCCATGCTCGCCGCCAACCCAGCTCGACCGACTGGCGCAGGGTCTTCCCGCTGCGCAGCTCTTCTTTAATACGCTCAAAGATCAAGATATTGGCGTCCAGGGCGCTGCCCGTACTCAACAAGAAACCAGCCACACCTGCCAGAGTCAGGGTTACCGGGATATAACGGAATATGGCAAAAGCCAGGATGGCATAAAACAGGATGGCTACGTCAGCAACCAGGCCAGGTACGCGATAGAACAATGCCATGAACAGGATGATGATGGCAAAACCAATCCCACCCGCTAACAGACTCTTTTGCAGCGAATCTTGACCCAAGGTGGGGCCAACCGTGCGTACCTCAACCACTTTAAGTGGAATAGGCAAGGAACCGTAGCGCAACTGGACCGCTAAAACATTTGCGGTTTCATAGGTGAAGTTTCCGCTGATGACACCTGCGCCATCGGTAATCGGTTCGTTAATCGAAGGTGCTGAGATAATCTTCCCATCCAATACAATTGCCAGGATGTCACCGACATGGCTGGTGGTGTAGTTTTTGAATATTTCGGTGCCTTCATCAGATAATTCAAAAGCAATCACCAGCTCATTCGTCTGTTGGTTGGTCTCTACTCTGACATTCTTCAGATCGGCGCCGGTCATAATCGTGTGGTATACCCGATAGGCCGCTGGATTGACGGTTGCCTCGGTGCTTTCCGCCTGGCTTTTAGCTAATTCGGCTTCCAGGGCTGCCGCTGCTTCCAGATCGAGCCCGAAATCGGTGTGAATCTTAGCTTCGGTGCCTTGCAAGAAACTGACGTCTTCGTAAGCTATTCCAGAGAAATCGACAAACTCCATCAAGCCAGTCTGCTGCAAAGTGGCCAAGGCTTTTTCAGGGTCGGTTTCACCGGGTAATTCGACCACCACACGGCGATCGCCGGCTAATTGGACAACCGGTTCGTTGACACCCAGGGCGTTCACACGGTTTTCAACGATATTGACTGCCGTGCGCATGGCTTCGGAGTCGACTGCGGTACCTTCGGGCAAGTCGGCTTCCAGGAGCGCCTGGATACCGCCGACCAGGTCTAATCCCAGGCGAGTTTCGAAATCTTTGTTAATCCCCAGGATATGAATTCCAGGGCTGTTCGGGATAACAATGTAGATGGCAGCCGCCAGGATAAGGACTATCAAAATTAATTGGCGTAAAAAACGTTGCGACATGCGAGTTGAGACCTCCAAAATTCAAACAAATACCAGCCACCGGCTGGCAACGTTGCATTATACCGCCTAATTTTGAGAATGTCCAATTTAATTTGAATTTGATTATTTCGAATACTCTGGGAGATTTCTCAGAAAATCCAGAACTTCCTGGAGAACTTGCTGGGGAGAAAGGTGGGTGGTATTGAGGGTGAAATCAGCATGCTGCCTGGCGTGCTGCAACCTTCTGACTTGTTCTAAGAACTCAGTTTCCTGCCAGTTCATCTGCCGGCGTTGCATGCTTTCCGCGAACGACACATCTAAATAAATCAGTATGTCTGGGTGCGTGATGCGCTGCCACATATCCTGAACATAGGAATGTTCCTGAGCGATATGCCGGGCTGTGATGCCGTGTTCTGCTAGACCGGAAATCAAAGTGCTCTTTCCAGCTGCACAAGGACCAACAATTCCAATTATGGCTTGCTCCGGCATAAAGCCTCACAATACTCAATGTAAGATCACTGCTTGGTTGGAAAAAAGCCGCTGTGCGATTTACGAACTGAACGGAATTCGCACTGACATCCGCCTGACATCGTCGCCTTCGTGTTCGCTAACCCGCACAACTACCACCGAAATATCATCAACTGGGCGGTTGTCATCCAAACGGTAAGCATGGCTGAGCAGTGCATCGGCAATGCTTTGTGGCGATGGGGGCTCATCTTCTAGGAGCGCCTGGACACAGGTTAAAACATCCATGCGATTACCGCTGCGGTCGCCAGCGTATGTCAGACCATCTGTGTACACCACCACTGTGATACCTGGTTGAACGGGAATCTCTGTAATCACCGGGCGTGTGTCGCGGCGAACACCAACCGGTTGGCTGGGTTCATCCAGCAAGCGAATTTGGTCGCCGTAAGCCAGGATGGCCGGTGTAGGATTGTTGCGTGTGATCACCAGAGTTTGGGTTTGCCGGTCGACCGATACGATATTGAGGGTCGATGAAACTTTTCCATCTCGTTCGGTGAACAAACTGTCCGAAGCAGCTCGGGCTGCCGCGCCATCGCGAACCCCTTCGGCTAACAGGGAAATGACTTTGCGCACAACCACGGTCGAGATCCATTTTGCGCCTCGCCCGGATGTTTGCCCATCGGCCATGACAACCGAAACGCCGCCTTGCGGCCGTTCGACCACTTCAACCGTGTCACCGCTGTTGCTGGTGGCATACTTTCTTATTTTTGATACTGCGATTTGTACTTCCATACGCTAACCCTTTTTTCATACCAATTTTACCCCATACTTCCAACCAGTGGGAATAGCCAAATGGAGTAGAATCAAAATCAAGCAGGTTTGGTAGCGATGATGATCATTACACTGCTATCGCCCAGGTCTTCTTCGATGCAAGCTGATTCAAATCCGGCATAGCTCAAATTGACGAGGAAAGGCTCAGGCCAGGCAGGAGCAAGACCCGAATAATGAAAGAGCCAGGCCAGGAAGCGGTCGAAGAATTTTTTCGAATGGATCCAGGCGCCTGGTAAGAGAATGAAGTGCCCGCCAGGTTTTAGAATACGGAAGACTTGCTGCAGGGTTTTAGGATCAAAGATGATTTCGGCAGGAAAAGTTGCCACAACCTGGGAAAAAGATTGCGGGGAAAAAGGCATAAATTGCGCATAGCCATGTATTAGCATGGTGTTTAAGTGGTGTTGTGTTGTGTTCTTTAATGCCATGCGATTCATCTCGCGGCTGGCGTCGATTCCGATGGCTAAAATCCCCTTTTTTCGCATGGCGATGTGCAGATGTCCGGGTCCGTGTCCGATCTCCAGGACTTCAGGTCCGGTTAAATAGGGCAGTACTGTGAAAACCCATTGCTTCCAGCGGTTTCCAGAAACAATGGCTGCCACGAGATCATAACCCCAGGCCAAGGGATGGTAGAGCAGCCAATAAAGTGTGAGAAAGAATTTTCTCTTCAATTTACTTTTTTTAATTGTGTGTGACTTTGCATTGCATAGAGATGATAGGGCGTTTAGAGTGTTATCAATGGCAAAAACAGGGACGCCAGGCTGAGGAAGACGAAGAAACCAAATGCATCTGTTGTCGCAGTCACCAGGATGGTTGAGGCTAAGGCAGGGTCTTTTCCTAAGGCAGTTACCAGGAAGGGTACCAGGGTCCCAATAATGCCGGCAACCACCATGTTGGCGATCATTGCCAGGAGAATAATCAGTCCCAGGTAAAAATCACGTTGCCACAGCGCCACGCCAGCGCCAACCACTAAACCGACTGCAGCACCCTGGAGCAACCCAATCACGATCTGTCGCTGCATGACAAACCAAATCCTGCTTGCGCTGATCTTACCCAAAGCCATGGATCGCACGATCATCACCACGTTTTGGCTGCCAGAATTTCCCCCCAAGCCAGCAATCACGGATTGGAAGGCTGCTAGCAAAGCCACTTTGGCAATTACATCCTCGAAGTTTGTGATCACCCAGGAGGCAAACATGGCTGTGACCATATTGAGATACATCCATGGCAAGCGTCCGCGTAAATGATCACGGATGGGGCTCTCGGGTTCCAGATCGCTGTCACTAACGGTCGCCAACCGGTAGATATCCTCCGTGGCCTCTTCTTCCAAGACATCGATGATGTCATCATGGGTAATCACACCCACCAATCGTTTCTGATCATCCACCACCGGCACAGCAGCCAAATCGTAACGTGACATGATACGTGCAGCTTCTTCCTGGTCATCGCTGGCGCTGACGAAGATCACATCGGTGTCCATGATCTCTTCCATCACTGTGTCCGAGCCGCGGATCACCAACTCGCGCATGCTGACCACACCCAAAAGGCGTTTTTCTCGGTCGACCACATACAAGTAATAGGGTACTTCCGTATCGATAGATAGCTGGCGTAGGAACAGGATCGCCTGGTCGACTTTTGTGTGCCGTCGCAGCGCGATGTAGGAGGTGGTCATCAGACCACCGGCAGATTCGTCTGGGTAACCCAGCAGCGGGATCACATCGCTGGGGTCATCCATCTGAGCCAGCACTTCAGAAGCTTGCTGTGGGGTGAGGTCGCCCAGCAGGTCAGCCGCTTCGTCTGGCTCCATTTCATCCAAAACATCTGCCAGGCGCTCAGTGGTCAGAGCTTCTACCGCCTCTAAGACTTCTTCATCCTCTAACTCTTCTAGCAGTGCAGCTGTAGAATTGATATCAATGATCGGCAGCAGAAAGCCGCGTTCTTCATCGGTCAGTAAATTAAAAACCTCCGCCTGGTCTGCCGGATGAAGGTCAAGCAAGACGGAGATGGCGTCCCCTGTGCGGTTGGTAGCTAGTGCGGCGCGTAGACGTTCGACGGTAATATCAAGATTTTGTGGATCCATCACGCCTCCAGGTATTCTTTCGATTTAGCTTATTTGCTTTTCTGGGTCGCCAATTGGCCGCAGCCGGCCTGGATATCAATGCCGCGCCGCAAGCGAATGGTGCAGGGAATGCCATTTTCTTCCAGGATCGAGCGGAAGAGTTGGGCTTGTTCGCGAGTGGTGGCTTGCCCTTTGTATTGGCGCGTGGGGTTGAGGGGGATGATGTTGACATGGCAAAGTGCAACCTGGCCGCGCCGGAAAACCTGCAGGCGTTGGGCAAGTTGACGTGCTTGCGTTTCGGTATCATTCACGCCCCGGATCAGCGCCCATTCAAAAGAGATGCGCCGGTTGGTCTTGCGCACATACGATTCACAGGCTTCAAACAGTTGCGCCAGGTTATATTTCCGGTTGATGGGCAAGAGCGAGCTTCTCAATTCATCCTCTGCTGCATGTAAGGAGACAGCCAGGTTGACCTGACGATCCTCGTTCGCAAAGCGCTCGATCATTGGGATTAAGCCTACAGTTGAGATGGTAAAGCGCCGCGCCCCCAGATTCAGCCCATCTGGATGGTTCAGGCGATCGATGGCCGCCAGGGTGGCGTCGTAGTTATGGAAAGGTTCCCCCATACCCATGATGACAATGTTGGTAACAGCTTCTCCCAGGGCATTCAGCTCACGGGCGTAATATAGCACTTGCTCGACGATTTCTCCGCTGCTCAGGTTGCGCCGGAAGCCCATCTGGCCCGTGGCGCAGAACACACAGCCCATGGCGCAGCCGGCTTGCGTGGAGATGCACAAGGTGCGCCGCCGTTCGTAACGCATCAGTACGGCTTCGATCGACTGCCCATCTGGCAGGCGAAAGAGTGTCTTGCGGGTTTCTTGGTCCTTAGATGAGAGGACCTCTACGGGTTCCAGATGAGTGAAGTCAAAAATCCGCTCAAGTTCCTGGCGTAAATCTTTTGAAAGCATGCTGAAATCTTGCGCGGATGCCCATAATTTTTGGTAAAGCCCTTGCCAGATCTGGCGCGCCCGGTAAGCTGGCTGACCGATCTCCTTGAGACGTTCTTCCAGTTCTGGTAAATCCAGGTCGTAGATCAGGGTTTTGGGAACAACGGATTGTGGCATCTCGCTCATAGTAACTCCAAGAGGTGAGTCAGGTCTTCAACGATCAAATCCGGAACAGGCTGCCAGTTTTCGGCTTCTTGCCGGGAGGATACGCCAGAAAGCACCAGAGCAGAGCGACAGCCCAGGTTTTGGGCGCCGGCGATATCGGTTCCCAGCCGGTCTCCGACAACCAGGGCTTGCTCAGGCTGAAGATTTAAGCGCTGCAATGCCATGCGGTACATCTCGGGGGCAGGTTTGCCAATCAGAACGGGCTTGACATCACTGGCGGCCTCGATGGCGGCCAGGATCGCCCCTGCGCCGGGCGCCAGTCCTTGCGGAGTGGGGAAGGTGCGGTCGGGGTTGGTGCCGATGTATAAGGCTCCCTGTCGGATAAATCTGGCAGCCAGGGTAAGCTTAGCGTAATTGATCTCGCGATCCATGCCGACGACGACAGCGAGTACATCAGCTTCGGCATGTTGGAATCCCGCGGACGTGAGTTCCTGGTGCAGACCTTTTTCTCCGACAATATAGATGCTTCCACCTTGCGGGAATCGTTCTTTTAAATAGGCGGCAGTTGCCTGAGAAGAATTGACAATCATCCAGGCTTCAAGCTGCACACCAAACCGCGCCAGCTTTTCAACATACATAGCAGCGGAATTGGTGGAATTGTTGGTAGCCAGAATTACCTGGTAACGGCTCATGATGGTCTTGAAAATGGATGGCAGATCACCGATAGGCGCATTGTCGCGCCATAGCACGCCGTCCATATCCAGGATCAGGGCTTTAATTTCCGACAAATTGAGTTTATTCATGGTTAATTTGGACATAACCTCGATTATAAACAAAAAAGCCGCCGCTGTGTGAACAACGACGGCTAGAATCATCGCGAGAAATCGATTATTTCCCGTTTTCCGCAGCCGGCTTGATCAGCTTTGCTTCAGGAATATCCATCACCTGGTCAACCAGGCCGTATTCTACCGCACCTTTAGCGCCCATGTAGAAGTCCCGGTTGGTATCGCGTTCGATAGATTCGATCGACTGCCCGGTGTGGTAGGACAGGATGCGATTCAGGTCATCTTTCAAGCGCAGGATTTCCTTCGCCTGGATTTCGATATCTGAAGCCTGGCCTTGTGCGCCGCCTAAGGGTTGGTGCATGTGGATGGTTGCATTGGGCAGCGAGTAGCGCTGTCCTTTAGTTCCGGCTGTCAGCAGGATGGTTCCGAATGAGGCCGTCATGCCCACAGCCAGGGTGCTGATTGGGTTCGGAATCATCTGCATGGTGTCGTAAATTGCCATGCCAGCATAAACTTGCCCACCAGGGGAGTTGATATACATCTGGATGGGTGATTCAGGATCTTCACTGCTCAGGTACAGCAGTTGAGCAACAATCAGGTTTGCCACCTGATCATTGATGGGTGTGCCTAAAAAGATAATGCGGTTGCGGAGTAAAAGCGAATAAATATCGTAAGCTCGCTCACCGCGCCCTGTGGTTTCAATCACCATAGGGATTAACGATTGGGGGTTCATCATGTAGTCTTCCTCCTGTTTCTAATCACGGACAATGAGTACTATACCAGTAAAATGTTTGGCAAGGGCTGTTATGCTCCTATGCCTCAGTCTGATCGCTTTCCTGTACCGTTTCAACTGGTTCGCTAGCGCTTTCGGCCACTTCATCGGTTTCAGCCTTGGCGGCAGCTGCTTCTTGTGCGGCTGCTTCCATCTCAGCTAACTTGCCGCTGGCGATATCGCGCAGGCGATTCATGGATGCACGGTTCATCAGGTTGGCATATACGCTGGTCAGTATGTTGGTGTACATCTCGCGGTTGTCCAGTTTCTTGACTTCCTTCTCAGACATACCGCTTGCCATGTAGTTCATGGTGTTGTTGGTTTCCTGCATCAGCTCGCTTTGGTCAATCTCAAGCTTTTCGGCATCAGCCAGCTCGAGTAAGAAGAGCTCTTTGCGCAATTGCTTTTCTGCAAAAGGCCGCGTCTCTTCTCTTAGAGCATCCATTTCCATCTCACGCGATTTGAGATACAAGTCCATGGTCATGTTCTGCTGTTGCAGTCGGTTTTCAAGGTTCTTGAGCAAGCTATCTAACTCGCGCTCAAGCATCTGGGGCGGATATTTGAATTCGCCCTGTTCAATAGCTTCGTCTAACAGATTCTCAATATATTCTTCATCATAGGTGCTGCGATTTTGCTCTTCCAGCATGTTGCGAATTTCCTTGAGCAAATCATCCATCGTATCGTATTCGCCCAGGGTTTTTGCAAAATCATCGTTCAACTCAGGTAAAAGCCGTGATTTTACGCCTTCTATTTTGATGTCGAAGATTGCTCTGACGCCCCGGAAGCCTTCCTGTTCGGCATCTTCGGCGTAGGTGTATTCAAAGGATTTTTCATCGCCGGCGGACATACCCACCAGGTGTTTTGAAAATCCTGAAAACGGCCATTCGTACTTCTTGGTCTCTTCCTCATCTTCTGCTTCGTTTTGCACCAAGATGGGGAAGGATCGTTCCTTGATTAAGCTTGGTTCTTGCTCTTCCTCAACTTCAGCTCGGTTGGCGCTGACCTTAACTGTGACGAGATCACCATCCTGCCCGGGTCGGTCAACATCTTCCAGAACAACCTGGCGTTGGCGTAAGTTGTTGAGCACCGCCTGGACTTCTTTTTCTGCCACCACCGGCAGCTCATAATCCTTCTTCAATGAGCGGTAGTCGCCAATTTTTACTTCGGCATCCAGTGGAATCACGAATTCCAACACAGGAGGATCCATGCTGGGGATGTTTTCAAGAGCGCCAGGTCCATAAGGCTTGATCCCGGCTTCTTCGACAATCTTGGGATACTGGTCGTCCACGAGAATTTCAAGCGCTTCTTCGATGATGGCGCCTTCACCAATCTGGCGAACAATCACCGGGTAGGGAGCCTTCCCCGGACGGAAACCTGGAATTTTCACTTTTTTGGCCAGTTTACGGGCAGCGCGTTGCTTAAATTCTTCAAACTGCTCTGCATCAAATTCGGCCTTTATCTTTACTTGATGGTCTTCTTGGAAAGTAGTTTCGATTTTCAAAGTAGCGTTCCTTACATAAAAAAATGTTTTCTGATAAGCCCGCAGCATTATAACACGGGCATTGGTTAAGTTTTGTAAGATATTGATATGAAAAACGGCCTGCACCGCTTTAGTGGAGCGGACAGGCTGATAATGACTATCCAACAACTCACAATATTTAATTAGATGGGGATGGAGGGACTTGAACCCTCACGCCTTGCGGCACATGATCCTAAGTCATGCTTGTCTGCCAATTCCAACACATCCCCATGCTAAAGCGGTTCAGATTATAAGCCAGACTGGTCTGATCGTCAATAAATCGGTATAATGCATTTTTGTGTTTGCCAGATAGAATACTCATGGATTGAACATCTGGCGCACAACAAAAAACACTGCAGCTTCATCGTTGAAGCCTTGGAGGTACAAATTGTCGCGTGTCATCAACACACAAAGCGTTGGAAAGGAACGCACCCAGCTGGTCCGCTCCATTGTCCTGGCTTTGCGAGAACTTATGCGCCAGACGGAAGCCGACGATCAAACCCGTGACCTGGCAGCTTTTATTTCTTTAGCGCTGGAAGAAATTTATAAGACCATTGACGCCTCGGTTAGCGCCTGGGAAAAACGTGGGTATTGGGTCAAAGCAGACCGCTTTCGCATGGAGTGGATTTGGACGGAGACGATGAGCAGAAACATGCGCCAGGCCGTCCTGGCTGATGATTGGCCGGCAGTGGCTCTGACCTCCGCTCAGGTAGCCGAGAAATTGCGGGATGTGGACGTTCCGAAGCGTCACCAGCTGGGTACTCCCTGGGTAGGCGCCTGGAAAAAGATGCATGCCTTAAATTAGGACCATTTGCCAGGGTGGGCGTTTCCCATTTAGCAGGATGAAAGGCAGCGCCCGCCTGGCTTGAATTCCCATCTGGCTGAGCTCTTCAGCATAATTGATCTTTCCCTTCTTGCGTCCATCCAAAATTGCCCTGGCGCTGCGCAGACCAATCCCGGGGATGCGCAACAACTCCTGCAGCTCTGCCTGGTTAATTTCAATCGGCTTTTCGGAGAGATTAGCCTGCGCCCAGGCCGTCTTAGGATCTCGTTTTTCGGGAAGGAACCCCTGTACATCAAAAGGAAGCTCCTCGAGCGCGAAGCCGTAATCTCTCAACAAAAAGGATGCCTGGTAAAGGCGTTGCTCACGCAGGGGAGATGCCCCGGGTCTGTCTTCGAAAGGTGTATCGCTGGACGGCCTAAATCCTGAGAAGTAGGCGCGTTTAAGCTGAACATCACGGTTCAGGGTTTGTGTGGTGTTGAGTAGTTCGAAATCGCTTTCTCCGACTGCACCAACCACAAACTGAGTGGTAACCGAAGGCCAGCGCCGGTTCCATCCCAATATGGCAGGCTTCTCCTGGCGGATTTTCTCGACAAATTGTAACGGCTGTATCAGCTCATCAAAGAAGATTTTACGAGGCGCTAGCATAGCCAGCCGCTTAGTGTTTGGGGCTTCCAGGTTGAGCGAAACCCGGTCAGCCAGTCGCATGGCCTGGTACACCTGCGCATATTCCGCCCCTGGCATCAACTTGAGGTGGATGTAGCCGCTGAAACCCATTTTCTTACGCAGGATCTCCGCTGTGGCCAGGATCTTGTCCTGAGTGCGGATACTGTTGCCGGCGATTCCCGAGCTGAGGAAGAGACCCTCAGCGATGCCGGCGTGTTGTAAACCCATGAAGGCTTGCGCCATCTCGTCGGGAGAAAGCGTGGTGCGGCGGAAATCTCGTCCAGCCCGGAAAGGACAGTAATAACAATTCCGCTCGCATGCCGAGGTTTGCAGGGTTTTTAGCAAGCGAATATGCCTGCCGTTTGGCATCACAGCTGGGTAAATGATATGGTCCTCCGGTTTGCGCTGCTGGCTGGCAGGTCGAGACTTTATCCGGCAAGATTGGTAATCTTCTGCGGGCTCAAGCTGCATCTGATCGGAGAGATCACGTAAGGCGAGCAATGCATCCATAAGGTTACCTCCACAGCTAGTATAGAATATATGTTCTAATTTGTCAAGCAACGGGTCTCCGGATAGCAGCTCTTGAGCCGTGATATAATCTAAACACATTGAATGATACCTGGCTGGCAGGTGGGGCAGGCTTCTTGATAGGAAAGAAGAAAATCACCCGTGCCCCGAAAGAAGGAAACGAGAAATGAAAGAAAACCGCATCTTCATCACACGCATGGATGCCAATCGGTTGGGGGACTTGATTGTTGAAGCCCGTAATCAAGGCTACCGAGGCAGCCCATACCTGAATGACCTGGCGGCAGAGCTGGATCGAGCTCTGCTGGTAGAGCCTAAGGATATCCCTGCAGATGTGATAACAATGAATTCCAAGGTCGAATTGTTTGACCTGGAGAACGACGAAAAACTGGAATACAGCCTGGTTTTCCCAGAAGATGCTGATGTCAAACAGGGAAAGATCTCTGTACTGGCGCCCATCGGGACCGCTATGCTAGGATATAGGGTAGGGGATGTGTTTGAATGGCACACACCGGGAGGTCCATGTCGTCTGAGAGTGGAGAAAATTCTCTACCAGCCTGAAGCCTCTGGGGATTTTCATTTGTAATCAATCGTTATTCTGTATTAGAAATATTGACCATGTCAGCAGGGGGCTTGACATGGTCTTTTTTTGCCTGTATAATGATTATGGTTGCGATAAGTATTATTATCATAACCATAAAATGTACACAAGAAACCGCCAGATAGGAGCCGAAATGAGCGCAGCAAGCACAACCATGACCATCTCTTCAGCCATTGCCAGGTTCTTGGACCAAATTAGCCTGGCGCGCAGCGAGAACACGGCGCGTACCTACGCTAACGCCCTGCAGTCATTTGCCGCCCTACTGAAAAATAAAAAAATCGATGCAGACAAAACTTCACTGGATCAGCTCAACGAAGATGCCGTCGGCTGGTTCGCTACCTATCTGAAAGAATACGCGCCTGCTACTGAACAGCTCTACCTCACCGCCTTGGCTGGCTTCTTTGAATACCTGGCTGCCGAACGCCTGGCAGAACCGAACCTGCCGCGTATGCGCTTGTTGATCCGCCAGCGAGCCCGCAAACCTGGTCAGCGCCTGCCGCAGTTCCCGCGTGATTATATTGAACAGATAGTAGAATATGCAAATAATATTGCACTGCTGGCAACCGAAACGGAAAACGAGCGCTTGATCAACCTGCGGGATCGGGCATTCCTGCTCACCCTGGCCGATACCGGGCTGCGCGTCCACGAGGCCTGCAACTTGCGCCGGGGGGATCTGGACCAGCACGAAAGCCGGGCGCTGATCATCGGCAAAGGCGACCGCCAGGCGGTGGTACGCTTCTCGCAGCGCTCCCTGACAGCTGTAAAAGATTACCTACACGCAAGAAGTGAGCTGGATGGCGCTACCGGACGCCCCCTCTCAACCCTACCCCTCTTTGCCCGGCATGACCGCGGCGCTGGCAAGAAGATCAAGCCAATCACGACCACCACCGGTAGGAAGATCGTGCACCAGCGCGCCAAAGAAGCCATCACCGAACCAGAGGGCTCTTACGAAATCACCCCCCACTCCTTCCGCCATTACTTCGTCACCACCGTGCTGCGTGGCTCGGGCGGAAACCTCAAACTTGCCCAGGAGCTCGCCCGCCACAAGAACATCGCCGTCACGCAGCGGTACGCGCATCTATCGGATGAAGAGCTGGATAAGGGATACGACGAGATCTTCAAGTGAGAGGATAGACAATCTACACGCAAATATTATATAATCGATATGAGAATTGTTGAGGATTAGTATATGGTTACTAGCGGAGGAAATTATGTCTGGAACAACTTTTGTTTCTATCGTAACTGAAAATGGAATTGTAACAGCCGTAGAAGGGCAAATATCGATCAGTTTGCGAGCGGTTCTTGCATTGCGGACAAAAGGTTTAGATGTCTAACAAATGTCCAAAGGAAGGATGAGCATTTTGATACGGATGCATTGGAACAAAAAATCCACCGATTGAAACTCAGCAAAGTGTAAACCATCTGTCACTGGGAGTAAATCCAGGTGTCAGGGCGTCATTCAGTCCGATGCGACAACCGAAAGCGGGAGTCATTGCGAGCGATCTGTGCGAAGCAATCTAGATGCTAGTCCTGAGGTGAGATTGCTTCACTGCGTTCGCAATGACAAATGTCATCAGGAGCACCTGTCACTGCGAGTAACTCTAGGTTATCAGGGCGTCATTCAGTCCGATGCGACAACCGAAAGCGGGAGTCATTGCGAGCGATCTGTGCGAAGCAATCTAGATGCTAGTCCTGAGGTGAGATTGCTTCACTGCGTTCGCAATGACAGTTGATCGAACTTTGCGAAGCAGTCTCAGTGCTAATAAAGAAACTGGGTCAGCAAATGACGCTAACCTCTGAAGCAAAAGAGCGCCGAAAAATCCTCATCGACGCTCTTCACAGCCACTCAATGAACAAACTGAAGTTTGTTCTACATTGCAAACTTTGAGCTTGCGGGTTTGCCACAAGCTAATAGTCCGTTCTTACAGCACTCTCAGCTCAATCCCCTCTGGCTTCGCACAGGTATCCATGCACTCCAAACAGCGGATGCATTCCACATCCCGCTCGGCTGTCACCGGGTCAATGCCCATCGGGCACTCCTGCTGACAGCGCCCGCACTGGTTGCATTGCATCCTTGTTTATCTTCAATTTCAGGAAGGAAAATTTATTAGCTATGGCTAATACTGCGCCCAGCGGGCAGAGGTACTTGCACGAAAAACGTTCAAAAAGAACAGAAGTGACCAGGAAGACCACTAAGACACCCCACAGCAGGCTGGTGAGTTTTAATCCAAACACGGCTCTAGCCGGGCAAAGGGCATGTAGTGGCGGGTAAATTGCCGTGATACTGGTAAATAAGACGAGGGCTAACACCACATATTTCACGTAGCGTAAGGGCTTGTCTAACCAATCTGGCATTCTCAACGGTAGGATGGCTTTACTCTTCTTGCCGCGGATATGGCGTTTACCCTCACCCGTAAAGCGCCGAGCCCAGCCGGCCAGGAAATCCTGAACCCCGCCCAAAGGACAGATCCACCCGCAAAAAGCTCGCCCGCCAACCACCGCTGTCGCCACAACACCGCTAAAAATGGCAAAATTCAACAAACTGGTGGTTTTCAGGGTATTACCGGTGGTGATATAGGCAAAAAATGTTTCTACCGCGCCAAACGGGCAGAATGAATCGAAAGCACCGCCCAGGCTCTCTTCACCCGGGAGAGCATGTCGCAATCCCAATGTAAACGCACCAACAATCGCTACAGTTAAAAATATTTTGCGTAATTTGGAGACTTCGGTTTTTTGTGGATGAGCGCGTTGAACTGCGCCAGTTTGATTCTCGCTTTTTAACATGAACCGCCTCTATTTAATTATCAATTTGTAAGACGATCGCCGGGCTGACCAGGTTATTATGGCGTGGTCCGCCTTGATCCCGGGAGTTGCCTTCACCATGTTGAGGCTGAAACCCCAGCAAAAAGGCGATAAACATGCCCAGGATGAGCGTCGTCAGGATGATCCAGGGAAACGTTCTTTTATCTATGGCCATTTTTGTTTTCAGGCTGTTTTCGCCAGGTCCTGTTTAAATCCGTAAGCAAAGGCCAGGGTCATGGCAAGTAAAAGTGGAGGCAGAATGGCCATCACAAATTCCGGGCTGAAGAACAGCAATTGCCTGCCGACGGAGATGAATGCCAGGGCAATCCCGCCTAAGCCGATCAACGCCCCGCCAATACCGACCCACCAGAACTTGGGTGCAGTACCCTTCGCCACGAACGGTCCCAGGAAGATCACCAGGCCGGCTACGCCGTGGAAGAGCGGCACAGCAATTTTCTTCAAACTGTCCATACCGGTCAGGCTGGTGATGGCAATTGCCAGGAAACCCACAAGGGCAAACCAGGCAAAGGCTTTCTTCCATTGCGGAAAGAATTGGTTGGCAACGCCCAGCGAAATCCCCAGCGGGATCAAACTGGCCACCGTCAAAACCAGCGGCGCGCTCAGAATTCCCAGACCCAGGAAGATTAACAACAACCCTGAGACCAGCAACACGGTGAAACCCAGCATGTAGTACACATCATGTAATTTTTTCTTTTTGCTGTATCTGCCCCAGAATAAAAGCAGCAGATAGATAGCGACCAACCCGGTAAGCAATAAAAACAGATTGGCGATCGAGAAAAGATTCATAGAGCACCTCCCATCAGAATAAAAAGATTTAGCCTATAGCAAGTCTACACCTGGTTTCACCCTTTCGAAATGACTTTTGTCATCATCTAAAAAAATCAATTCATTTCCTCTGCTTCCCTGCTACTTAAAACAGGATTTTTGTCACTATCCCATGTTCCGAAATCTAGGTATGATACATTTATTGTCAATCTAATTTGCTTTTATGAAAACAAAGGGATGATTATGGATTTTGATAACGAGCAAAACGAAGATCCGCGCATTCTTGAACTGCGCAGCGTGCGAGACAAGGCGCGCTTGGGCGGCGGCGAAAAGCGCATCCAGGTTCAGCACCAGAAGGGCAAACTCACCGCCCGCGAACGCCTGGAACTACTGCTGGATCCTGGCACTTTCAATGAATTAGAGCCCTTTATCGTCCACACAGGCGATGAGATGGGCATTGCCAGCGAATATTACCTGGGAGACGGCGTGGTCACTGGTTACGGCCAGATTGAAGGGCGCACCGTTTACGTCTACGCCCAGGACTTCACCGTCTACGGCGGCACACTGAGCGAGATGCAGAGCCACAAGATTTGCCGGGTGATGGACCTAGCCCTGCGCAATGGCGTACCGATTATCGGTTTGATCGACTCGGGCGGAGCGCGCATCCAGGAAGGCGTCAAGAGCCTGGGCGGCTATGCGGAAATTTTCCGCCGCAACGCCTCAGTATTCTGGCGTCATTCCCCAGATCAGCGTGATGCTGGGACCCTGCGCCGGCGGCGCGGCTTATTCGCCCGCACTAACCGATGTCATTATCATGGTGCGTAAGAACTCCTTCATGTTCCTGACCGGTCCGGATGTGATCAAAGGCATGACCGGCGAGGTCGTGACGGCTGAATCCCTGGGCGGTGCGGATGTGCATGCCAGCATGACCGGCACTGCCCACCTGGTCACTGAAACCGAAGCCGATGCCTTAGCGCTCGCTCGCCGCCTGCTGGGATATTTCCCCTCCAATAATGTAGAAAATCCCCCCTTCCAAACTTCTGCGGATGACCCCCTGCGCATGGATGAGGAGCTCAACCGCCTGATCCCTATCGATCCCTACGAAGCCTATAGCATGCACGAAGTCATCGACCATGTGGTGGATCACGGCTCTTTCATCGAATTGCAGCCTGCCTGGGCGCGCAATGCCATCATCGGTCTGGCGCATATCGGCGGGCACAGCGTCGGTATCGTGGCTCAGGAACCTAGCTTTATGGCCGGCGTGATCGATATCGATGCATCCGATAAAATGGCGCGTTTTGTGCGCATGTGCGACTGCTTCAACATTCCCCTGGTGACCTTCGTCGATTCACCGGGATTTCTGCCCGGCACCCACCAGGAATACAGCGGCATCATCCGCCATGGCGCCAAGCTGCTGTACGCCTACTCCGAAGCGACCGTCCCCAAGGTAACTGTGATTACCCGCAAGGCTTACGGCGGAGCTTATGTGGTCATGAGCAGCAAATACCTGGGTACAGATGTGACCTACGCCTGGCCAAGCGCCGAAATCGCTGTTATGGGGGCTGAAGGCGCGGTCAACATCCTCTTCCGCAAGGAGATTGATGCTGCAGAAAACCCGCTCGACAAGCGCAAAGCCCTGGTAGATGATTACCGCGAGCGTTTCAACAACCCATACTTTGCTGCCAAGGCGGGCTATGTGGACGATATCATCGAACCCAAGGAGACCAGGCCGAAGATAATCGCCTCCCTGGCTGCCTTACGCGATAAATACACCTCCGCCCCTCCCCGTAAACACGGCAATATACCTGTCTAAACAGAGTAAGCGAGAAAATAGTTCATGAATAGTGGTTTATTAAACGCACTTTGGATCACTGGTGTTGGCATGGGCCTGGTTTTTGCGGCCATCTTTCTGCTTTGGGGTGTGATGGCGCTGCTGGTCAAAATTGCTCCGGGGAAAGGCGCCTTTGTGTTGCCCAAACCGAAAGCCGATCTGGAAAAACAGGAACGCCTCCGTCAAGCTGCCATGGTAGCCGTGGCTGTGAGTTTGGCGCGCCAGAGCGACAGCTCTCAGCCGCATGAATTTCCAGAACCACCGACTGCCCTGGTCAGCGCCTGGCAAGCTGTAATGCGCACAAAAATGTTAACCAAAAGAGGACACTCAAGATGAAACTCAAGGTCAAAGTTCAAGACCAATATTACGAAGTAGATATCCTGGACCTCAACACCCGTCCGGTGATTGCGATTGTCGATGGCGTGGAATTCGAGGTGTGGCCTCAGGAGGCCGCTAGCTTGCCAACGGCTCAATTAACCGACCAAAAACCTGCCGCAGTAAGCGCTTCGCCAGGTCCCGCAGCCCCGACTGCCGCTGCTTCTCCCAGCCCGGTCATATCCACGCCCCTCGCCGCAAGCGCCAGCATGCTGCGCGCCCCCATCCCTGGCGTGGTTGTGGCCATCAAGGTACACCCTGGCGATCAGGTCACCACAGGCCAGGAATTATTGGTGCTGGAAGCCATGAAAATGCGCAACGCCATCCGCTCACCGCGCGATGGTCAGATTGCGGCTGTCCACGCTGCCAACGGGCAAACGGTGAACCATAACGACCCGCTCATCGAGTTCGCCGAACCCGGTCAGGGCGGAGATTAGTGAGGCCTGGATGAACCTGGCAGATTTGCTTCCTGAATTATTTAAAGGCTTGTTGGCATTTACCTGGGGCAATGCCCTGATGATCCTGGTGGGCGCCACCCTGATCGCGCTGGCTGTGCTCAAGGAATATGAGCCTGTCCTCTTATTGCCCATCGGTTTTGGCTGTATCCTGGCGAATATTCCCCTGACCGGCATGACCAGCGGTGAGGGCTTATTTGCCCTGTTCTACAAAGCCGGCATCAGCACCGAGCTGTTCCCCTTGCTGATTTTCATCGGCGTCGGCGCTATGATTGACTTCAGCCCGCTGCTCTCCCAACCCAAGATGGTCTTGTTAGGCGCAGCGGGTCAGTTTGGCATCTTCGGCACACTGATCCTGGCTACGCTCCTGGGTTTTCCTTTAAATGAAGCCGCTTCCATCGGCGTGATCGGCGCTATCGATGGACCCACCTCCATCTTTGTAGCCAGCAAGCTTGCGCCGCGCTTATTAGCTCCGATTGCCGTCGCCGCTTATTCCTATATGAGCCTGGTGCCCATCATCCAGCCGCCCCTGATGCGCATGCTGACCACCAAAGCCGAACGCCGCATCCGCATGGATTATTCACCGCGCCCCATCTCGCGCCGGGCGCGCATCCTCTTTCCCGTTGTAGTAACCCTGGTGGTTGGTCTGCTCGTACCCGAAGCCACCCCCCTGATCAGCATGCTCATGCTGGGCAATTTGTTGCGCGAGAGCGGTGTGGTGGAGAGGCTGAACAAGGCTTCTCAAAACGAGATCGCCAATATTGCCACCCTGTTCCTGGGCGTCACCATCGGCTCTACCATGAGCGCTGGCAGCTTCCTAAACTGGGAAACAATCGGCATCCTGGTGCTGGGTCTGCTGGCTTTCTGCCTGGACACCATTGCCGGGTTGCTCTTCGGCAAGCTGATGTCCTTCTTCAGCGGCGGCAAGATCAACCCCCTGATCGGCGCCGCAGGTATCAGCGCCTTCCCCATGGCCGGTCGCCTGGCCGCCCAGATGGCCCAAGAAGAGGACTTCGAGAACTTCATCCTGATGCACGCCATGGGCGCTAACACCGCCGGGCAGCTCGGCAGCGTCATGGCTGGCGGCGTCCTGCTCGCCCTGGTGAGCAGCCTTATGTAACACACACGACCAGACCCTTAGGGTTTTATAATCCCTAAACACAAACCAGACCCTTAGGGTTTTTAAAACCCTAAGGGTCTTAATTCGTCCATCGAATCGCGACACATCAACTTTATAACTTCGGGATCAAGACCGGCGTATTCTTCTTGTAAGCCTCATAATCCGCCTGCCCGCCCCATTTCTTGTCTGCCTTTTGCTCGAGCAAAGGCACCCCGCTGATACGCGTGATCAGCAAAGCTACAAAAATGGGGGAAATCAGCGCAATCCACTGCCAGCCTTGCAGGACGGGAACGGCGATGATGGCTACCCCAATCCACAGCACGATCTCGCCGAAATAATTGGGGTGTCGCGAGCGGGACCACAAACCGGTTTGAATAAATTTACCCTTATTCTTGGGGTCGGCGTTGAACTGGCTTTTCTGCGAGTCGGCGATGGCTTCAAAGGCAAAACCGGTGATCCATACCAGCAAGCCAATCACCGCCCAGGCATCAAAACCTACGCGCTTTTCGCTGGTGATGGCGATCAGCGCCGCAGCCAGGGTAAAGCTGATCCACAAAGCCTGGATCGTCCAAACGTTGAGGAAGCGCAAGAAATCGGGTTTTAGCTCATCAAAGCGGTCGTCCTTGCCTGCTTTTTGAACGCGGCGAAACAGGAAAGTGCCCAGCCGACCAGCCCAAATGATAACCAGCAGGGCTAACAGGTAGGCGCGTAAGTCGGGATTGGGGGTCAGGTTCAGCGCCAGGAGCGTGATCAAGATATTCGTGATCGCTCCGGTCAGGTCGTAATACTTTTCGCTCTGACCGATAAAAGCAGGGATAAAGACCAGCCATTGTATGATGTAGACCACGGCGATGAGAATTGCGAACAGAGGCAATCCCGCTACCATCACGCCCCCCTGGCTGCCAGCCAGTGCGACCAGAACCCCGATGAAAACGACCACCAGGAAGATGACGAGCGCTTGAAGATCGGATTTTTTCATATGGTTAAGACCTTTCGACAATCATGATATTCTGTAATTATATTCCAGATACCAGACCCTGAGGGTTTTTGACATTCATTGTTATCCCACCTACCACCAGACCCTTAGGGTTTTTGACATTCATAGTTCATCCCAACCACTACCAGACCCTTAGGGTTTTTGAAACCCTAAGGGTCTCAATTACGTAACCTTGATCCACACCGGCAGCCTCGGCCCCAACAACTTCCTGCTTGGGTCGCACAGCTTTTCAAAACCACTGGTCATTCCACCAGACCCTTAGGGTTTTTGAAACCCTAAGGGTCTCATCAGTTACCCGTATCCACACCGGCAGCCTGGCCCAACAACTTCCTGCTTGGGTCGCACAGCTTTTCAAAACCACTGGTCTGCCACCAAACCCTTAGGGTTTTTGAAACCCTAAGGGTCTCAATTACGTAACCCTGATCCACACCGGCAGCCTCGGCCCAAACAATTTCCCGCTCGGATCGCGCAGCTTCCAATAGCCACGGTAGAGCCCCGGCGTGTTTGGCGCTGTCAGCACCACCGACACTTTGACCGTCATCATTGTCTCAGCATACGGAATGGCCGTACTCTCCGGTCCGCTCATCTGCTCGCCATCCAGATAAGCCAGGGTATAACCCTCGCTCCAGGTGGACCTGCCCAGGTTGCGCACCCGCCAGATCTTCTCGAAAACCTGCCCAGGCGGCAAAGTTTCCCACAGGTCGATGGTCTCATGCCCCATAAAGCGGGCGCGGTTATCCGGAGCAGGCAGGCGTAACGGAGGGCACCTGGAACATCGTATAGAATTCATGCCCGAAAAAGTCGCCCTGCGGATTGCGTAAGCGCCAGGTGCTGCGGTAAGTTCCCGGCGATAACGGCGCAGTCAATTCGAGGGTGAGATCCTGCACGCTGCCAGGCGGCGTGGAAGTCAAAGCGATGGCCTGTGCGCCCAACCGTTCATGCTGGAAATAATCGAGCTGATACCCGGCGTTCCAGGTGCTCGTGCCGCTGTTGCGCACCCGCCAGGTCTTGAGGAACTTGCTCCCAGCTGGGATGCTGCTGCCGTCCAGGATGGTGACATCCTTGACAAACTGTGCGTCGTCCAGGCTGACCCCCGGTTGGACAGCCTGCATCACCTCCAATTCCAGGGACAAAGCATCGCCGAAGGGGCGTCCCTGGTCGTCGCGTGCCTGCCAGCTGGCTGAGTAAATCCCTGGCGCGGATGGCGTCTTCAGGCTGAGGCTCACATCCACCACCGCGCCAGGCGCCGCAACGGGTAAACTCACCAGGTTTGGCGAGCCTAACGCATCACCGCTCTGCAATTCAAGCTGGTAACCAGCGTCCCAGGTCGTCTCTCCCGTATTGCGCACCCGCCAGGTCTTCTGGATATTTTGCCCGCCATTCAGGCGGCTACCCGGCGGCAAGCTGATATCGGCGACAAATTGCAACCCTGAGAACGCCTCACTGGGCGTAGATGCTTGTACCTGCACCTGCACCCACAGCGGCGGTCCAAAAAATTCTCCGGCGAGATTGCGCAGCCGCCAGGTGCTGCGGAAATCCCCGCTGCTTTGCGGCGCTTGCAGGCTCACCGAAAGCACGGCTTCCTCGCCCGCCCGGGTGTATGGCACTGGCACGCTCTCCGGCGCGCCCAGGCGTTGATCATCGCTGTGCGCCAGCTGGTAACCACTGCGCCAGGCGCTGCTGCCAGTGTTGCGCACTCGCCAGGATTTCAAGAAGGTTTGCCCGGGTTGCAGGATGGTCCCATCCGGGATGCTGACATCCTCCAGGTATAGCGCTCCATCGGCGGCGGTTGCCCCTGCGTTGAGAATTTCCACCCACAAAGGAAGCTCGAAAAACTCCCCATTAGCGCTGCGCCCTTTCCAGGTGCTGCGATAGCGCCCTTGTGTGCTGGGGGTGAGCATATCGACCGAAACAGAAGCCTGTTCTCCGCTTTTCAATGGCGGCAGCGGAAGGCTATCCGGCGCGCCCATCTTTTCTCCCTCGACAAAAACCAGCTGGTCGCCCACCTGCCAATCCAGCGTACCCGAATTGGCAATCTTCCA
Source organism: uncultured Chloroflexia bacterium (assembly GCA_963842455.1). GTDB lineage: Bacteria > Chloroflexota > Anaerolineae > Anaerolineales > UBA4823 > CAWJHE01. The sequence goes on along the minus strand of CAWJHE010000010.1, from coordinate 20,087 downwards.
GGTTTTCGTAAAAGCAGTCCCAGGCTGCAGCAAGGTACCATCCGGGATAGTCTCGTCGGCGATGAATGCCAGCTGTTTGATTGCCGGTTGGCTGCTCTTGAAATAAGGGCGCGGGTCAACCACATCGGGGACCACGTAGCCGGTCAAGCCCTTACCGATATGCTGCAGGGTCAGGTGCAGATGCACGCCGGTCGAGTTGCCGCTGCTGCCCGCCGTACCGATCGGATCGCCGACACTCACATAATCCCCGGCGCGCACATCCGAGCGCGACAGGTGCCCGTACCAGGTCACAAACACCTGTCCATCGCTCCATTCATGCCGGATGGTGATGTAATGCCCATACCCGCTGGCGTAAAAACCAACCTTGACCACCATCCCGCTTTGCGCCGCCAGCACGCCCACCGGATCGCCGTTCGCATCCGTCGCAGCCAGGTCGACGCCCTCATGCGGTCCGTAACTGCGCGGTGAATTGAACAGGCTTGTGTACACCATTGGGATGGGCAAAGGATTTTGCAACCAAAACGCTTCTACTGGCATGTAAACCTCCTCTTAAGCCACGAAGGGCTTGCTCTCCTCTCCCGTCGCTTCGCTTATCGGAGAGGCTGGGTGGCGGCTGTCTCTCCTCTCCCGCTGGGAGAGGCTGGGTGAGGCTGCTCTCCTCTCCCGCTGGGAGAGGCCGGGTGAGGGCTTGCTCTCCTCTCCCGCTGGGAGAGGCCGGGTGAGGGCTCCAGGCGCTAAGCTGCATCAGGCTTTATCCATAGGAAATACGCATACCCGATAGCTAGCATCCCATACACAACTGGACTTGACCATCCGAAAGCATTCACGCTCCCACTGACCTGTATCTCGATGGATGCGATCAAACCCACCACATCCTGAATCAGCAAAGCCAAGGCGATCGCCCTGCGAGCTTCAACAGAGGCAGCCTTCCGTCCAAACCACATCAGGGACGCAAAGCCAAGGATAGAGCCTCCCAACAACCGCGTTGTCCAAATGGCGCCAACGTCAGGAAGCAAGCCATACAACTGCAGTCCCCAAACAGGGAAAAGGAAGCTGGAGATCCCAAAGAAGGCAGCAATGAAAATATTGATCGTAAACAGATGCTGAAGCTTCATGCAAGTCTCCATTCTAGAAGCTGGTTTGCGAAAGCTCTTTGTGAAGCAATCCGCTGTCATTGCGAACGCATCTTCGTGAAGCAATCTAAGCTCTTGTCGAGAACTAGAGATTCTTAGCCACGAAGGGCCACGAAGAACCACGAAGAATTTTTTAGCCACGAATTTTCACGAATAAAATGTAGCACAAACTTCAGTTTGTTTCACTGCGAACAAATCAACGGCACGAATGCGTCAATCAATCCGAAGCGACAACCGTACGCGCCTGTCATTGCGAGCGGTCTGTGCGAAGCAATCTCAGCGCTGGTCGAGAGGTTAGATTGCTTCGTCGCGCAGATCGCTGTGGCAGAAGATCGTTGCCATCGCAATGACAGTTGTCATTAGGAACGCTCTTTGTGAAGCAATCTTCTTACCCTTGCATCTTTGGCGGCTTTGCGAGAGATGCATCCACCAATTCTAACGGATGCACGGCCTTGCGACCGGTGCCATCCTCAATTTGCGCCTGGCAGGAGACGCCAGAGGCCGCGATCAGCGTGTCCTCACCCGCCTGCCGGACCGCTGGGAAAAGCGCCAGCTCCCCCACCTGCATGGAAAGCTCATAATGTTCGGCTTCATAGCCAAAAGCGCCCGCCATACCGCAGCAGCCAGCCTCCACCAGCTCCACTTCGAAGCCAAAGGTCTGCAAAAAGGCCACACTGGCCTGCGCCCCGCTCGGGTAACCGTCCGCAGCGGGCTTGCGCGCCTTCTGATAGCAGTGTGCATGGTATAGCACTTTTTGTTTTTTATGGGAAAGATAATTTGGGTCTTTTTCTTGATGAGAATAAATGGCTACACGCATTAATTGATTAATCAAACCTGGCTGACTTCCGAAGCGCCGCAGCAAGTATTCATCCACAGTAAAGGCGCGTTCCACCAATCCCTTGACGGTAGATTCGCCTGGCAGCAGATCCGGGTACTCATCGCACAGGGTGTAGATCTCCGACGGCTCTACCCCTACCACGGGCAGCTCTCCCCGCGGATCCAACGCCTGGATGGCCTGCACAACCCGCCGGGCATGCTTGCGCGCCGCATCCAGGAAGCCCTTGGAGACCAGGGTGCGCCCGGCGCCCACCACCGGTAAGCGCAGCACCTGGCAACCCGCCGCATTGAGCAAGCGCAGCGCCGCCAGGCTGGCCCCGGGGTAGAAATGCTCGCTGAAGGCATCCGAGAGGAAGATCACACGTCTTCGCCGCTTCTCATCTGCCTGCGCTTTTCCGCTGGGCACCGTGTCTGCCACATGCCCCTGCGCCTGGGAGGAAAGGTTGCGCGCGCGAAATTTCGGCAGGCTGCGCTGTGCGCTGATACCTAACGCCTGCCGCAGAGGGGCCGTCATTTTGGATTGCATGCCTGCGTTAGCCAGCGCGGCGAAGGGCTGTCCCATACTTCGCCAAATCGCCAATATAGGCGAACAGGTAATCCCGCAGCTTGCGCTTTTCTCCGCCGCCATCCGGTCGGTGCAGCCAATCCAGAAACTCGTAACGCAGCTTGGCCACATCCACAGCCGACGGGCATTCCGATTTGCAGCCCTTGCACGCCAGGCACAGGTCCATCGCCTGCTTTCACCGCTGGCAGTCCCCAATCCGTGCCCATGCATGCTTGCCACTGACCAGACGCTCGCAGCAGGTTGGCACGCCCGCGCGTGCTATGCATCTCTTCCTTGGTCGCCTGGAAGCTCGGGCACATCACGCCATCCGCTTTGCGGCACACCCCCGCGCCGTTACACTGCTCGATCGCCCCGACCAGCCCGCCCTGTCGAGAAAAATCCAGGTTCGGCTGCCAGGCCAGATCGGTATGGTAATCCTGGGGATAGCGCAAATTTTCATCCATCCTGGGCAAAGCAACGCCTGGCTCGGTCGCTACCAATTTCCCCGGGTTGAGGATGCCCAGCGGGTCCGCAGCCTGCTTAATCAGCCGGAAAGCCTGCATGATGCGCTCGCCGTACATGCGCTCCAGCCACTCGCCGCGCGCCAGGCCATCGCCATGCTCGCCGCTCACCGAACCGCCCAGGCTCAGGGTCAAATCCACGGCCTGTTCAGCAATGCTGCGCAGATCGTGTTTTCCTTTTTCGCTTTTCAAATTGAGCAAGGGGCGGATATGCAGGCAGCCCGCCGAAGCATGCGCATAAATCTCACAGCTGGTTTGATGCCTGGCCAGGATCTCATCCATGGCGCGCACAAAGCTTCCCAGGCGCTCGACCGGCACGGCCAGATCCTCGACAAAGGACCAGGGCCTGGTGTCGCCTGGGCGGGATAACAGGATGCCCAATCCCACCTTGCGCACATTCCAGATTTTCTTCTGCTCTTGAGCGGATAGCGCCAGGATCACCTCGCCAAAATCTCGCAGCGCCTGCGCCTGCTGCAGCAAGAGCGGCTGGCTGCTGCCGCTGAATTCCACCACCAGCACGGCAGCCGGCGCTTTCCCTTCGACTTCGAAGGGCTTGAAAAAGTCCACTTGCGCAGCATAAGCCGGCAACGAGCGCGCCAGCTCCAGGATCGAGCCGGGGATCAATTCGATGGCGGATGGTTTTCGCTCCAGGATAGCCGGGGTGACATCGCAGGCCTGGGCGACGCTGGCAAACGGCAGGACGGCCAGCACGCTATGCTCCGGCAACCGGGACAATCGCACCCGGGCGCGGCGGATAATCCCCAGGGTGCCTTCCGAACCAGCGAACAGATGCGCCAGGTTGATCTCTCCCGGGGCGAGCGGTGGATAGCCCAGCAGGCTGCCATCCGCTTGTGCGCCCTCCCAGTGCGGCGGCTGGGTCGGCGACCAGGGCAGCAGGTAATTCAGATTGTAACCGGAAGCCTTGCGCCAGGTCCTTGGCCAACGCTGGCGAATGTCATCACCCCACCCCTCCCGCACCGCCAGCGCCGCCCGGTAAAGCTCCGTCTCTATTGAAGAACCAGAATTTATGATTGCTTTCTCTTGACAATAAGTGGCTATGCGCAATTTGCGAGTTATAAACAAGCTGCACAACGTCCTCGATGGGTTTCGAGCCAAAACTGGCCACGCTGCCATCGCCCAAAACGACTTCCACCTCCAACAAATGATCCGCAGCCATGCCATACTGGATCGAATGCGCCCCGGTAGCGTTGTTCGCCAGGCTGCCGCCCAGGGTCGCCCGCTCCGCCGAAGCCGGGTCCGGACCAAACTGCAGCCCCACCCTGCCCGCCTGCTTGTTCAAAGCCGCCAGAATCAGACCGGGCTGCACCCATGCTTCTTGGCTATGCGCATCTAACGACTCGAGCTGGTTCAAATACCGGCTGCAATCCACGATCAGCGCCTCGCCAATCGCCTGCCCCGCCAGGCTGGAGCCCGAGCCACGCGGCAAGACCGCCACGCCCTCCTGCGCGCACAGACCCCACAATCGTCGCCAGGTCATCCAAGCGGCGCGGAAACACCACCCCCAGCGGCTGGATCTGGTAGATGGAAGCGTCCGTGCTGTACAGCCAGCGCGTCGCCGGGTCCACCCGCACTTCGCCGGCGATCTCGTTCTGCAAGGTTTTGAGGAATTGCGTGTTCAGTGTCTTCATAGAGGATCATCAGCCAAATGATTGAACAGACCTGGTCCATTATCTCATAATGCGGGCATGAATCAAGTCGGGAAAAGGTGTTACCACCCGGGAAAAGATACGGGAATCTCACCATATTGAGTGGATTAAGCAGATTTCGTAGAAAATTAAAAGTCAAAAATTATTCGTGTCAATTCGTGAAAATTCGTGGCAAAATAAACCTTCGTGAACCTTCGTGTTCCTTCGTGGCTAAAAGATCTGCAGCTAAATTGTATTGCTTCCCAAGAACCAGCTACTTAACAATCGTAGGCAAATAGGTGCTCCCAAAAGGCAACGTCTCCCGCACCACAATATGATCGCTGGAATAGCAGCCAGGGTCCACTCGGGCGCCGATGCCAGACCCGACTGTACTGGCTCGTACCCAAATACTAACTCGTATGGCTACCCGCTGATAAACCTGTGAAGACGCCGCTCATAGAGACCTGGACGCCGCCAGAAGTCCCGGTTTCATAAGACCGGATGTTGGCGCGCGCTCGTCCTATATTAGACGGTAAATCATCCACGCGCAATTCAAATATTGCGCCGAACGCGTCTGCTGATACTTTCAGCTCTTACTCGGCCATTGAACATAATTTCGACCACCGAATCCGGGTTAGCTACCTGAAACGATCCAAAATCTGCAATTTTGGTGTAGGTGTTAGAGAAGTTCACCGGATTGGTGCAATTGACATTCAAAACAGCATATTTTGCCGGGGGCGCCATATTGCTTGCCGCCAACACCGGCTGGGGGGCTAGCTGAAGCACCGCAAAGGCTGTCAGGGCTGAGGTGAGAATTACCGCGAACATTAGCAACGTGTGATTTAGGGTTTTCAATGGTTTTCCTCCTTGGTTCATTGAAATAGTTATTGGATAATTCTCACCATTATAGTAGTATTCGCAAGTACCGTCAATAACCTGCAAGAAAAATTCGTGTCAATTCGTGAAAATTCGTGGCTAAAAATCCCTGCGGCTTATCGAATCATTCTTCCAGCAAGTTATACACAAACATCATCGTCCCCGGCGACTCTTCCACCCCACCTGTGGACTGGTACAGGGCCAGCGCAGCCGGGTTACTCTGCTCCGTCAGCACCCAGACTTCATGCGCACCTACCGAGCGCGCCCAATCCTTACAGGCTTCGATCAGCGCCCTGCCGATGCCGCGCCGCTGGAATTCCGGATCGACGCCTATCTCATACAGCAGCACTTCTGCCCGAAGGGAATCAAAGCGCTGCAGGCGATAGGCTGTCAGAAAGCCGGCCGGGATGTCGTCTTCGAAGGCCAGGAAGAAGGCGTTATCGGGATTGGACAGGAAGCGCTCCCCCTGCGCCAGGTCCCAGTCGTGGTCGAGCAGGCGGTTGATGGCTGGCAGGAGGGCTGGGTCGAGGGAGGTGAGGTGGAGGATGTGCATGGGATACCTGGAATTTGACAACTGCATTTAATAATATTAATTGGATTTAAGGGGAAGACAACGGCAAAGACATATCTGGATAAGAAAGCTGAAAAGGGCAGCAAGATAAGCACTAACTGAAGAGTGATAGATCTCAATTTATACAGGTCATCCACTGTACAAGATGATTTTGAAAATGTCTATATTGTTTTACTTTTCGCTTTCCAACTCCCATTCAAGACCTGCGGACTCTTCCTCACTAATGTAATCTATCATATACTCTATAAGTTGCAGAATTGCCTCGACTACATAACGCGGGTTGGCTTTCTTGTGATCATCCGGCAAACCACCACCAAATGACTGATCCAATAAATACAGAAAACGATCCACCTGTCCTTGCTTGGTCAATGGACGATTGTTACAATCTGTATCAGGGAACCAATGTGGGATACCGCCGAATCTATTAAAATCAGGAATTATGAAATAAGCCCTATCATCTCCCTGGAACCAGCCGAAGGCATCTTTGAAATCACTAGCCAACCGAAAACTACCGGCATCAGGGAGTAATTGGATAATCGAATTATCATCGTAATCAAGGATAAACTCTAAAACAGGTAAAATCGTAAATTCATCTCGCCTGCCTTTATTATGAACAATGGGAATATTTTGACCATTCCAATTTATTTCTGTCATACCAACCTCATAAGGAGAATGATTTCACCCCTCCCCTAAATACATCTTCTCCAACGCCCTGAAGAGTTTGCCGTGATTGGGATATCTCAAATGCAACAGTTCGTGCACGATGACTTTGCGGCGAAAGTCTGCCGGTTGACGCAATAGAGCCAGGTCAAAGCTCAAATTTCCTTTGCTGGAGCAACTAGCCCATTTGTTCTTCATCGGTCGCAAGATGATGGCATGGATGTCCACTTCAATCCGTTTTGCCCAAGAGCGCACCTCTGCTTTGAATACTTCCTTGGGTATGCTGTCTTCCAGGGCTGGAGGCAGTTCGATCTTGTCTTGCTTCATGCCTGTTCTCCAGCTCGACCGGCAACGCGTATGATTTGATCCACGATATTCCTTTAATGAGTTGGTTTCTTTCAGCTTGCGATTTCCCTCCAGTTCCTTGACCTGGCTAGAAGCAGAACCCGGTACAGCAGCACGCCGGACATCGCGTTCCTGGGCCTCGCTCATACGCCAGTGGGGGAATTCGTCGAAGGTAGTCTCCATTTGTTGGGCAATCTCTTCTGCTCCCGGTAAACCTTCGTTATTCAGTAAGCCAGTAAACTGCAAAAGAAGCGGGGTTCAGATTTTTCTCCGCCCGCTCTTGCTCCGCGCGGTTGATTTCTGCAATGATCTCTTCCAAAGCCTGGAGCGCTTCTTGCGTGGACTGCTGACGAAATTGGAATGCCTGCACAATCGCTTCAGCACGCTCGCCAATCGAAAACAGGTAAGGCGCCAGATGGGCTTTGTTGGCTATCTCGTTTTGGATGCTCTTGACCAGGTTGAAGATTTTGACCGTATCCGATGTGCTGTCATTTTCCAGGCGATCGAGCAGGTCCTCGTTAATTTCGTAAATTTCAAGCGAATCCTGGATGGAGCCGCCAAAGGTATTCTGCTGGACCAGGCGCGCCGTTTTTCGGGTAAGCTCTTTGTCTACGAATATAGTGTCGTAGGCTTCACGCAACAAACGATACATACGAGAGAGCTGGTCATAGTCTTTCAGGAAGGGGTAAAGAAACGCGTCGGGAGATAAGAATCTCATACAGATCAGCCAATTCGCGGAAGAATTTGTAAAAAACCTGACGCACATCCTCATCCCGGAAATGATCCAACACTTTTTCGGTAGCCTTATCCCTCATAAAGCCTGCAGCAACATGCAGATATTCAGCTCGAGCCCGTGTCATGAATTGCTCAAACTGTTCCTTCAGCAATTCCAGGTCGGTGACCACTTTCTGGACATCTTCCACGTCCTCGCTGTCAAAAGCCAGGGCTTTTTCAAGGTTCTCAAAAATGCCAACGTAATCCAGCACAAAACCTGCCGGTTTATGATCGACCGCTCTCGTCTTCGTATGGACGGTTAACCCGGGCGATGGCCTGTAACAGCACATGGTCACGCATGGGCTTATCCAGGTACATGCAGTACAAGATGGGGGCATCGAAGCCGGTCAAAAGCTTTTCGGTAACGATCAGAATTTTGGGGAGCTCATCGGGTTTGCGGAAGGCTTTGCGGATGGCTTGTTCTTTATCCGCTGAGATATGATAGCGAGCCAGTTCCTCCGTATCGTTGTGGCTGGGGCTGTACACAACTTCAGAATATTCTGGCGGCAGATGCTGGTCGAGTAAGCCTTTATACCTGGCGCAGGCTTCGCGATCCACAGCGACCAGGAAGGCTTTGTAGCCCATTGGCTCGACCACCTGTTGGTAATGATCAGCCACATGCGCGGCAATCCGCTGCATACGCTCTTCATTTTTCAGCATATTGCGCAGGGTGACAGCTTTATCCAGGACGCGATTGAGCTCTTCGATATCGCTCATCCCCTCCGCATCAACCAGGTTTAAGAACTCCTTCTCCAGGGTTTCGCGATCGACGCGCAGATCATTTGGCGCCAGGGTGTAATGCAGGGGGACGGTGGTCTTATCATGGATGGATTCGGCGATGCTGTATTTATCCAGATAGCCTTTATCATCGTCACGGCCAAAGACAACAAAGGTACCTTTGCCATATACAGTTTTATCGATGGGGGTGCCAGTAAAGCCCAGGTAGGTGGCGTTGGGTAAGGCAGCCATCAGGTAATTGCCCAGGTCACCGCCTGTGGTGCGATGGGCTTCATCCACCAGCACAAAGATATTCTTACGGGTATTGAGATTGGCGGGGATATCGTCAAATTTGTGGATCATGCTGACAATCAGCCCACGGCGATCGCCGCCCAGCAGATCTTTGAGGTGACGTTTAGAGTGCGAAACCTCGACATGCCCAAAACCGATGGAAGCCAGGTTGCCAAAAAGCTGAGCTTCCAGCTCGTTGCGATCCACCAGCATCAAGACGGTGGGGTTTTCAAAGATGGGGTTCTCGATGATCTGCTTGGCGGCGGTGATCATGGTGTAGGTCTTGCCAGATCCCTGGGTGTGCCAGACCAGGCCGCGCTGTTTATCTGGATCCGCAGCCCGGCGCACGATGCGTTCGACGGCGCGCATCTGGTGCGGTCTAAGGATGACCTTGCTGAGCTCATCGTCTTTGCGGGTGAAGAGGATGAAATCGGTGATCAAGCGGGTGAGGCGTTGGGGATGAACGAAGGTTTTGACCAGGTCTTCGAAGTTACCTGCCCCCAGCCCCTCCCTGTAGGGTAGGGAGTCAGCTTCGCTGCGCCAGTTGAAAAGGGCTTTGCGGGATAGAGACCAGGTTGGACCGTAATAGTAAGAGACCAGATGGGTAAGGGTGTGGACCTGGATCAGAGCCATAAGCTCGGGTCCTTCACGGTGATAGCGGCGCACCTGCTCGAGGGCATCGGCAATGCCTTCTGGCTTGGTGGCAGCTTTGGCTTCGACCAAAAGAACCGGGATGCCGTTGATAAAGAAAGCCACATCCAGACGGATGTGATGGGTGCCGTTGTAAAAGCGCAATTCGTCGGTGACATGGTAGGTATTCTGCTGCCAATCCTGGGAGAGCAGGCGCACATTACGCTCACGCTTCTCGGTGGGCACATAGACCGTCTTGAGGCCGCGCAGGAACTCCCAGGCTTCCAGGTTGCCCTCGATACGCGGCAGGACACGAGTGAGGCGTTTTGCCAGGTCCTCCGCCAGCTCTTGGTTTACTACACCGGGATTGAGGCGCTGCGCCTGGGCGAGAAAAGTCTCCTGCAGGAGTAGACCGCCTTCACCGCCGCGCATTTGCAAGATGGTTTCGGATTTAGCATAGGTCCAGCCGACCTGGGTAGCGTAGCGGATGAGGGGATATTGGACAGAGCCCATTTCAGTTCCGAGCATCATGCTGATCCTCTTTCCGATTGGCAGGCTAGTAGAATCTTTTTTTTGACAGATTCCATTTGCTTTTCCACCTCCAAATTATTGAAGCGAAGCATCGTCAAACAACGCTCAGTCAAGCGCTCAAACAGAGGTAAGATATGTTGACGGGTGATGATGTTTTTGGAATCCAGGTTTCCTGATGCCTCGATTAGATCGACCCTAAGCCCATTCTCTTTTGGGATGGGGTGAGCTGCCTCGTGTTCCATTCTTTTTTGAAACTTCAATTCGCAGAATATTTGGATTGATCCAAAAAGTGCGATGCGCCTATTGAAGGGTTATTCCATCCTTATATTGTTCATAAACTTGATCAAAAGATAATGTCATACATTTTTTTAATTCACTATGTTGGTCTAGAACTCGCCTAAACTCTGGTCGGATTTTATGTAAATCCCCTTGAAACCGCTCAAAAAAAAGCAAATAACCAGTGAACCCATACTTTTCACCTGGGTTTTCCAGCTTATCTATTATTTGGGCCATTTGACTAAGTATTCCACCAATCTCACCTTGTGATTGTTTACCAATCTTCATTGCTAATGTATCCAAGGTTATACCTGAGGGTAAAGAATTATAAAAAGCGTTGCATATTACTAGCTGATTTGCGGTGAAGTGCATATTATGTATTACAAACAGAATAGATTTTTCAATTTCTTTAACCATCACATTGTCCTTTCAAGTTTTTTATACAATTATCCTTGATCATTCAGAAAAAACTCAAACATATCGATTTCATTTCCTTTCACGGCGATGAACACGTTTGTTGAGTTAGCCTTTCGGATTAAGGTACATAACCTTCCCAATTATTCACGTAGTCAACATCTTTTATGAATACATAAAATATCATAACCTACCTAAAAATGTTGATTTCATGTTTCCCCACACGAATTGCATATCCCTCAAGAACCAAAATGGGGCCTACATAAGACACAATAGCAGATTTTGTTACATTAGATTGAAGCCAAGCGCCCAGGCTGTCTGCGGGTGGCGCTGTACGAGAAGTTCCAACTGGGATAATCAGGTCCCTGAAGTGCTTTCGTAAAACGCCATACTGCTCATTCGACACAAACACTTTCCAGCCATTTCCATAAATAATTTCTGTGCCTGCTTCGACTGAACCTGAATACTCAAAATGACTTCGTTCTGCCCATGTTTTTGGCATGTTTTCCTCACTAAATGAAATTGTTTTTCTAGAACCTACTCTTCTTCATCCCGAGCCAAAACCCAGATACGTTTAACAGGCAACTCCGCTTGAATATCATCTGGCAGCTGGTCATAATTTTCCTGCAATTGTCTGACCAACTCGTCCGAATCCCACAAGCGTGTCTTGAAGAACCGCTGAGCGATCTCTCTTCCTACCGAATTTCGATAGCCACCCCAAGAAACAATCAATCCTTGTTCGGCATTGAAATTTCCAAGGACGCCATTTAGCTCACGTACATCACCGATATCGATCGGCTCTTCCCGCGATTTTACCTGGACAACCAGACGAGGAGCTTCAAATCCCAAAGCGCCTTTGCCAGCAATCACATCCACGCCTCCATCAGGCCCTTCCGGTGAGACATACACTTGATAACCTTGAGCCGCAAGGATACCACCTACTAAACGAGAAAGAGCATGACCTTTGAACTTACTGTTAATGAATTTCCGGATCTGATCCCTGGTAAATTCCTCGATATCAAATTCTGTTTCGCCTCCATTTTCATTAATGACATCCGTGAGTATGCTTAGCCCATCTTCCTTTCCTTCCAGCATCCTCCGCACACGTTCTTCTGCATCCGTTACACGGACAGGATTAATTGTCGGCGGCGCACTAAGCGAGTAAAGTAAATCGTTTGAGATTTTATTGCGAGGAATTTCGCCCAGCCAGTTTACTTTTCTAACATGGCGATTGTCGATAGGATTCGTTGGTTCAAAGCGATATGGACCGATGACTTCAGCGATATAGATGACAGCCTGTTGTTTTGATGGCATGGCAACCAAGTCCCCGATTTGGATATCGGTGGCGAAATTCCAAAGTTGACGAACCCAAACCTGTATCGAATTTTTGCTTCTTGTCGGATAAGTTTCTTCTAAAAGGGTTTTTATTGTCTCTTTATTGTGAATGTTGGATAAATCACCTACATCTTCCCAGCCGATCGAGACCAATTTATTTTGAAGATTGAACACTTCACGCTCACCATGTCTGCCTGCCCGTACAAGCCACAATGTCATAACGTTTCCTCCTGTTCGTTAAAACCAGTCAGTTGATTTATTCTTACCTTGCCCGTCATCAGGTTGTAAAGTAGGCTATTGAATAGGGATTCAAGAGCGGAAACCCGTTGCACTTCATAATCGATTTTTTGTTCTATATGGTCCAACATTTCAGAAATTCTTATTTGTTCTTTTATTGAAGGCACCTTTATTGTAAAGCTACGCAGCTTCGTTGCACTAATATTTGATTGACTCACACCTCTTGTTGCTAAACTTTTTAATCTTTCTTGAGTTTTTTCCCAATTCATATAAAAGTTCAGATATTTAGGTTTTAGTACTTCATCATCTGTTTGAATTTTTACAATGTATGATGCGAAAATAAACTCACCCTTTAACTCGAATATAGATGTTTTGCCCACAAGCTCATAACTATTCGTACGATTAAAAAGTAAGTCTCCTTCTTCTAATTGAAAATTCTGGAATGTTTGTCGATCCAGATCTACGTATTTCAAGTCAAATTTGTCAATTATCCCATCTTTTAGATTGTTCATCCGCAATATTGGATACATACCATTTTTTTCTGCTCTCAGATTCGATCCGTATTGTGTTTGGCGAATAAAATTACCAAGAATATCAACCTCCCACTCCTCTGGCACTGGTCCAATCGACGTCTCCTTTAACACCACCTGGTCAGCCTGGTCGATGGGCACAGGCCCGTAGGTGAACAGGTACTTCATCAGAGAACGCTTTAGCTCGCGGGCAGCAGCGATGACCTGCTTGGTGGCTTCGATGGACTGGCGTACAGTGCTCAGCACCTGGGCGATGGCGCGCTGTTCAGGGAGAGGTGGGAGAGGGATGGTAATCCCGTTGATATGCGCAAGGCTAATACTAGCTTGGTTTACGTGGCGGCGACATATCGCTTTGAATAATCCCGTGTGCCAGAAATAATACATTACATGAGCTAACCAATAACTATCAAGAGAGTTTTGATCCAAGACTCGCATAATAGTCATATGGTTGGAAAGCACAAATTTTCCATTCAGGCTAAAATATGCAGTTTTTCCTACAAGTTCTTCACTATTAGTGTTATTGAATATAACATCGGCAGGATTAACCCAATATTGACTTTCTTTTGGAGGCGGCTCAACGTACTTGATTAAACTAAAATCGATAGAGCCTTGAGAAGTTATATTGAAGGGTCTTAATTGTGGGATTCCCAACCCGTCCTGATTGTATCCACCTTGTGCATACCCATTTTTCACCCAAAGCGTGTTATTTGATATTATTTCACCTAGAGTTACAAGTTTCCAGTCTTTGGGCATTAGATCTAATTGTGCTTCATTGTAGGTGCCATCAATCATAAAAAACTCACTCCCTTGCCAATCCCAACTGGGCTAACACTCCCTGGAGCGCCTTGTCTGCTTCCGCCCGTTCTTCTTCAGCCTCACTCAACAAGACAACCGCTTCTTCCAATGGCAGAACGGGTTCTTCGCCATTGATGCTGACATAGCGGCTGGGGCTGAGGTTGTAATCGTTGCGGGCAGCCTCGGCGGTGGTAATTATGGAAGAAAGGCTTTCTTCTGTTACCCATTCCTGGTAGAGCGTTGCGATCTTTGCCACATGCTCATCGGTCAGCTCATTCTTGGGGCGACCCTTGACAAACAAGTTGCCGGCATTCACCAGCAGAATTTCACCTGGATGGCGCTTAGCTTTGTTGAGCACCAGAACGATCCCTGGCGCAGTGGTGTTATAGAATAAGTTCTCGGGCAGCAGAAAGACGGCTTCCAACTGATCATCTTCGACAAACTGCTTGCGGATATCGCGCTCGCGATTAGAACCCTGGTTGCCGCTACCCCGAGATACTGAGCCGGTATCCAGGACCACCGCGATGCGCCCATTCGGACCCAGAGAGGCCGTCATATGCTGCACCCAGCCCCAATCAGCGCTGGAACCAGGCGGGATGCCGCGGTTAAAGCGCTCGAAGGCATCGTTCTCATACAGACTGGTCGGGAAGGGTTGGTTCCACATCGGGTTGGCAGTTACCAGGTCGAATAGGCGCAGACCGCCACCATCCTGGAGGAAACGCGGGGTGTCCATGGTATCACCCAGGGCAATCTCGGCTTCGATATCATGGATGAAAGCGTTCATGCGGGCCATAGCAAAGGTTACCGGGTTGATCTCCTGCCCATAGACCTGGAGAGGCGCAACGGTGGTTGGCAACACCTTATGCACATCTCCCCTTAAGGAGGGGTTGGGTTAGGTTCCCCAAATCTTTCGAGAAGCTCCAGGTGACACTTGATCAATAAGCCGCCTGAACCGCAGGCAGGATCGTAGACGGTCATGCCTGGCTGCGGTGCCAGGATTTTGGCCATCAGCACACCCACCATACGCGGGGTGTAGAATTCGCCGGCGCTCTGCCCCTGACCTTCGGCGAATTTTCTTAGAAGGTATTCGTAAGCCCTACCCAGGATATCGGGCTCTACGTCCCGCAAACCAAGGCGATGCTTGTTGAGCACCTGGACCAATTGATGCAAGTGGTCGTCACTCACGATGCGCTGACCAGATGTGGTGGCGTTGAAGTCGGTAACATCGATCACGCCAGCCAGCTTATTGTTCTCGCGCGTAACGCCGCGCACCGCATCTGTGAGGGCTTCACCCAATCCAATACTGGAAAGTTGTGCCAGGAAGGACCAGCGCGACTTGGGTGGAATGTAAAAGCGCACCAGGTTATGATCGACTTCGACCAGTTCTTGAGCAAACTCTGGGCTGCCAAATTCATCACCCAGGGATTGAACTTCATCGGAGAAAACATTGGAAAGGCGCTTGAGGAAGATGAGCGGCAGGATGTAATCTTTGAATTTGGGGGCATCCACCGGTCCACGGATTTTGCAGGCTGCCTCCCAGAGCCAGGATTCGAGGGTGGAGATGTCGAGGTGGTTTTGTGTCAAAGTGTTGCCTCCAGGGTTATAGTGCTTGGCGATAAGATTGCTCGATCAGGTGAAGCGCAGGAAAGTTAGTTTTGTCATTTGAAATAGATAAAATGGATTTATAGGTAATTATAACTTACAGATTCTTTCATGTATCTTTTGCGCTCATAAGGACTTTAGTACAAACTGTTTATTGCATGAAAACAGGTAGCAGCTATCAAATAGAATAGTCGAAAATATTGATCTTTCTCCAAATTTACATTCCAACCAAAATTATGTGCTAGTGAATTTCTAACCTTGCAAGTGATAATGATCGAGTTTTCGACACTATCATCAATTCCCTTTAAATCATCAACGATTCCGGAGAATTTTGCATCTCTAAATTTAAGATTTCTAGATACACCCAGTTCTTCATGGAGAAAATTAAACAATCTTCCTAAGGTATTTGCACCGATGACTGGTTTCGATCGGTTGTTTTTTAACAAACTCTCAAAGAGTACACATCCTTTTATTAAATGTAAGAAAAAAGGTTCAATAGTACCATCTCCTTGGCGAAGATCGAAAAGTTCATTGTTATCATCCCACTCAACAAAAAATGTAATAAAAGTTGTCGTCAAAGTCCGCCATTCAGGAAGGTTTGGACTTAAAGCTGGAAAAAGAAATTTCTCACGAATTTTTTCCAATGTTAAGTCTGGAATATCTTGTGATCTACCTGGCAAATTGTTATAAATATGAATTATTCTTTTTACCTTTTGTTCGGTAACTTGAACTAATCTATAGGCTGCCTGATTATCTTTATCACCCTGTAATGTTAAAAAATAAATCGCTGGTGTTGGATTCAAAATCGGATCTATGTTTAACCTTAAATCTTGAGCCACAGCAGCCTCGAAAAAAAAGTTGCTTCTTGATAATTACGCAGGTAGTAATTGATCATTCCTAACCAATAGAATGGTGTTCCTTTATGACATTTTTCATAGAGTTCATAATCAATGTTCTGACATGAATGAAGAAGGCTTACCAATTTTCTATGGGCGTGAAAATAATTACCTAAAGCAAGATTATTTTTATAATCAAATCGGTCCCATAATAGGTTAGCATATGATGGGTTTTCTGCTACAGATACCATCAGAGATCGCAACTCATCTGTTTGGATGAGATAATAATCGACAAACTGACTTTTCATTTCATCTCCTAGGCTGTCATCCTATAGATTCTTCAACAACCTATAGGTGTATCGCAATTCATAATAACGATGAGTTCTTGTACGTAAATTCCTTAATTGCCAAATTCCTTATAAAAGCAAGCGTTTCGTCTCTGTAGCAGACTATTTGTTCACGATAATATATCGAACGTTTGAGCATGACGCAATTGAGAAGATATTGGCTTAAATAATCCGGTAACTCTTCTTTATAATCATGAAAATGAATGCTTGTAAAAAATTTTGCCCAGCATTTCTCTTCATTATCAATTTGTCGATGATAGAAGTAATTCCTGGCCAGTTTTGCCCAAGAAAAATCGTAACCTGATGAAACTGCTTTCAGGTAAAAATCTATTCCTTTTTTGCGATTTGCTTTACAACCAAGTCCCCTCATGGTCATATCACCCAACATATCAAATGCTTTTGGGAAACCAAGTTTTGATGCTTTGATAAAATATGAATACGCCTCATCACAGTCCTGAAGAGTATCGCCATTCCCATAGAGATAGTCATTACCAATCTCAAATAGTTCCTTTCCAGGAGCATCAAAGGATTTTTCTTTTCTTGTGACGCATATCGGTTGAGTATCATCCGTCAATAAGCCGGTCTCTTTAGAAAACTCTGTGGATTGAGACAGATTTCCGATTTGATTGTGTTCCTCAATGAGCACATTGATAGCTTCTGGAACGGGTATCTCAAAAAATTCTCGATTATTGGAAACTCGGAAAGAGTTCTAATCTTGAATGAATATTCTTTTCTAGAAGACAACTATCCAGACAAGTTAGATAATAAACGACTCGAAAAGGCGAAGCCACGCCGGTTGCGGAAGATAATTCTCTTGCCCGATCTTCTGGATCTCAATTCGTCCTTCCGATCTTTATCAAATCCGGAAGTGATTGATTGATTAGTATATAAATATAACCAGGTTGTGCCATGTTGATTATCTACATTTTTTTCTTTTCCATCACATCATTTTATACCACAACCCTGTTCTGTTGTTTTAGCCCTTTCAAAGGAGCAAAGTGTTTTTGTCAATTGAAAAACCGACCACTTTAATCACGAAAAACCGTCCACCTAAGCAATCAGATTATTAAAAATTCACAACGAAAAACCGACCACCAGCCATCCCACACCAGCGTGGTAAGAATCGCATCGCTCGAGCGGAGGATAGGGCAACGCTGAGGAGCGACCTGAGCGCCGAGCGAGCACCGTTGCCAGGGCAGAGACTGCGACCGGGAAACCGGCACTCTCTGCTCTTTTTTTCTGTCCTGGCAATGGTCACAAAGCGATAAACCTTTCTCAGCCATTCCGAAAGCGCTCTCGAAAGCGGAAGGATTCGCCAACCAGCTCCAGGATGTGAGCATGGTGGGTGATGCGATCGAGCAAAGCTGCGGTGAGGCGTTCATCACCCAGTACTTGTATCCAATCGGCGAACTTGAGGTTCGTGGTCAAGATCAGCGCCAGTCGCTCGTAGACTTCCGAGCAAAAAGTGAAGAGCGCATGGGCGCCGCAGGCTGAGAAGGGGATGAAGCCGAACTCGTCTAGCACAATCAGGTCAAGCTTAAGCGCAGTCGCAACAAAACGGTTCAGGCGGTGCTCATCCTGAGCGTGAAGCAGTTCATTCACCAGTCCGGCAGCCGTCCAAAAGCGGACTTTGCGTCCCTGGCGGCAGGCAGATAAGGCCAACGAAATCGCCAGGTGAGTTTTTCCCAGTCCAGGATTGCCGATGAACACAATTGGCTCGCGTTTGCGGGATGTATTCCCCACGGGACAGATCAATTACTTGGGCTTTGTTAAGCTCAGGCAAAGCTGAGAAGTCAAAATCTGCCAGCTCTTTGAGCATCGGGAAGCGGGCTGCCTTGCATCCGTTTCTGGATGCGATTCTGCTCTCGCTTGCTCACTTCTTGCTCAGCGAGAGCCAGTAAATAGCGAGTGTAATCCAGGTTGCTGCGGGCAGCATCGGCAGCAAAAGCCTGGTAATTACGGGCGAAGTTTGGCAAACGTAGCTGGCGCAAGTAGGATTTAAGCAAGTCGTTGCGCTCCATGCTTCACCTCGTCGCCAGCAAGTCATATTGCTGCAAGTTCACCGGTTGGTTGCCATAAGCAGCCAGGGTGGAAAAGCGTTCGGCTTCCAATGTGGGAAAATGTGGCTGACCAACCTGTGACTGGCGCAGGTACAGCAGCACGCCATCAAGGCTGGCAGCGCCCACTTCCAAGGCAGCATGGACGGCTTGCTGGATCTGGTCTGCCGGGTGATCGTGGTGCAGTTTGAGGACTGCAATGAATTCTCTCACTCCCTGCCCACCTGGTAAGCGGTCACGTAAGGCTTCCAGCAAGCGATCATAGTCCTTTGGCCAATGTTTGCGCCAATAGCGCAGTGGTTTGGCATGTTCAAAGGCTCCAGGACGCTGTTCCAGCAGGGTTAGATAGTGCATTGGGTCCAGAATATCCTGTTGGTGACCAAAACAACGGAGATGAGTGGCGATTACATCCTTGCCAAACAATATCTCAACCCTAAATGGGTAAGCTCGCAGTACTAATTGGTCGTTGCCATGCTCAACTGGCACGGAGTAACGGTTAGTATCCAAATCTACCTGGCTATACCCATTCGATTTGACCGGATAACTGATACAGGCGGGGAACAACTTTCTGGGTAAGGGTAAAAACATGCTGCGCTCATCTGTCAGCAACTCGCTGACACTGGCCAGTTGGCCTCGTACCCGCCGATGGAAGTTCTCCTGGCAGGCCTTCCACAGAATAGCGTTCAGTTCTTCATAGCTGCTTACTTGCAGCAACGGTGCCATAAAGTTGCGTTGCACATAACCCACATCGTTCTCCACGCCACCCTTCTCATGGCCTTGAGCCGGGTTGGAGTAGTTGCTCTCAAACAGGTAGTAACTGCGAAACTTCTTGAAGCTGTCCTGCTCTTGTCGGTTGCGCCCAGCCAGGATTTTGTACACCGCCGTTTTCAAGTTGTCGTAGGTCAGCCTTCGGATCACACCGCCAAAAAACCGGAATGCCTGGTTGTGACCTTCGAAAAACGCTTCCTGCTTTTGAAACGGAAACGCCATCACGAACGCGCTTTCGAGTAATTAAGCCGCAAAATGAAGAGTTGCACTGTCACCCGTTCCCCGTTCAGGATCACATCCGCTTCCCCCCAATCTACCTGCCCATCTTGCCCAGGGTCGAACTCCAATGGAATGTACTTCTCCTTGTACTCGCCCTTCCGACGCTCCCGGCTGACGTAGTTGTGCACCGCTCCTTCACTACCCGTGTAGCCTTCACTTCGCAGGATCTCGTAGATACGATGCGCTGTATAACGCTGTTTCCGTTTTTGCTTCTTGCTCTCTGCCAACAGCTCGTCTATTCGTTGTTGGTAAGGTCCAATCACCGGCGCTTCACGCGCTTTCTTCAGCGTGTATCGCATCGGCGCTGCATCGACTATGGCTTTGCGGATCGTTTCTCGGTCATATCCGAGTGTTCGATGGATTGCCCGGATGCTCTGCTTGTTTATAAAATATGCTCGCCTTATCTCTTCGTAATCTTCCACCGTTCTCATCTCCTTTTCCTCCAGGTTCGTTATCGTACCCGGAGTTTGAGCTTCGGTGGTCGGTTTTTCAATGTTAATTTTCAGCCAAGGTGGTCGGTTTTTATTTTACAAAA
>CAWJHE010000009.1:0-358164 GCA_963842455.1 uncultured Chloroflexia bacterium | reverse complement strand
AGGTAGACAAAGAAAACCGGCTTCTGACAACCCATTCTGACCACCTGACGGTATTCGACTTCAAAGCGGCCACTGGCAGGCCAACACCCTGCCGACGGTGGATAGCTCCAGAGGTCTCGGATTTCACCGGCGCTGCTACATACAGCTACACCTTCCAGACGCCGCCAGGAGTAGCGGCTCAGCCCAAGCTGTGTTTGGAATACAACAGCCAGGTGATGGACGAAGGCTCGGCCTACTCCCAGGCCTCCTGGGTGGGCATGGGCTGGTCGCTGGACACCGGCGCCATCACCCGCAACATGCACGGGACAAATGACGAGAAGGTAGCACACCTTCTTGATCTCGGCCAACGGGATCAGCGGGTTGCTGCTGCCGGTGAGCGTGAACAGCACCTGCCTCACCTACAACACCGCCGATCAAAGCTTCCTGAAAGTGCAGTTCGACAGCGCAAATAATCAGTGGACCGCCTGGAGCAAAGAATTGGCCGGGTGTATCAGTACGACAAAACAGCGAAAACCGATACAAGCGAGGGCTGCGTCACCAGTGGCGGTGCATTGAATCTCACCTGGCGCTGGGCTTTGGGGTCAGTGACCGATAAAAACGGCAACACAATCAATTATACATACGACAGAGATAGAAAGAGAGACGATTGCAAGAATGATCTCGCAATCTATCCTGCCACGATCACCTATTCTCACGACCGCTATCGGGTGAGCTTTGCGTGGGAGGTGCGCAGCGATTACCAGAATTCCTGGAATGAAGATGCCGCCATGACCTTGTTCAGCAAGGGCGGCTGAAAGAAATCCGGTTTGAACATGCTCCTTCCGGCAACTGGCTGACGCCGGCGAACATAACGCCGGTGCGCAAATATGTATTCGGATACGCCGCAGACGATGCCACGACGAATGTGATCTACCCCAATTTTAAGTGGACGGCAGGCGGACGCACGCTGACCCTGACCTCGGTGCAGGAAATCAGTGGGGATGGAAGCCTATCTCTGCCGGCTACCACGCCTATTACGGCGATGAGGATGGCGACGGGGTGGACGAATCCATGCACCTGACCCGAGTGGATAATGGCCTCGGGCGGCCGGTGAAAATGCAGTACACTCGCTGGTCGTATTTTGACGATTTCAACGACGACTTACGCTCCTTGCTAACCCTGTTTGGAAACGACAACCACGAATGCGGTCTGGTCTCCGGGAATCTAATGACCGCACACCCATTTGGGTGGCGGAAACTGGCAGTAATCGGGCGTGCGATCCCAACGCAGACTATGACTTACATCTCTGGAAAACCAGTATTGACAGGCGGTCGCTCAACGCACCATTCCGGAACATGTGATCAAGCCCGGCAGCCTGTATCGTTTCCATATCACCGCGAAAGCCGTTGCAGGTCCAGCGCAGATCAATATGGGTTTTTACGACGGCGCCGCCTTACACATGCTGGGTCCTAAATCTGTGGAGAGCGCCCCCACCGTTTTGGAAGGCACCCTGGACATGCCAGCCTCTTTCGACCCATCCAATACCCAATTGCGCCTGGTAGTGGATGGCAACATCCTGATCTCCAAATTGCAATTCATGTTATTCCCGCTCTATTACCGCGTGACCTCTAGAACGGTCACGGATGCGGCAACCGGCCAGCAACACACCTACACCTATCGTTATGATAACCCTTCCGCCAACACGGCCTACACCTCGGCGGCTGTGGAGGCGGCGGGGAGCGATTGCAGCAGCCTGAACACCTGCGCCATGCGCGAATTTCGCGGGCACGCAGTCACGCAGGTCACCGACCCCTCCGGGCTGACCAACGTCGCCTGGTACTACCAAAGCGATGCCCTCAAAGGTCAGCCCTACCATACCATGACCGTCAAACAAAGCTTTGCTGATGATTTTGAACAGCTGCTGAGCCAAAACACGCACTGGGCGGTCTCTAGCGGGGTGAGCGGAAGTGAATTCATCAAAAACCAGGATTTTGACTACGCCTTGAAAGCGGAGAACACCCAAAGCAACTGGGATGTCAGTATTGAGCGCAGCGCTGACAGCCTGAACGACGGAGATACGGCAGTGGCGCAGTTCCGCCTGAGCGGCGCGGCCGCCCAGGCAGAAGTGGGACTGCGCAGCGCCAGCGGAAAGTTCTTTGGCGTGCTGATCCAACCCAACAACGGCAAACCAGAAGCCCGGCTGCGCTACGACGCCGGCGCTGGCCTGCAAACCGGCGCAGTGCTGATCGACCGGGATCACTTCCAACTGGATCGCTGGTACGTGATCAAACTCAGCCTGGACCAAGATGATGGATTCAAAGTACGCCTATGGCGGCTGGATGACCCGACCAGCAGCGGAGAAGGCAGCCTGGGAGGCTTTGCCGCGGAGACCTGGCGCTTTCGCCAACGGGTCAACCAGGGCGTATTATGGCTGGATGATTATTTCGAAGGCGTACTGTACCGCGAAACCGAAACCCGCTACGCAGCCATCACCCAATATGACACAGACAGCGCAAATTCAATCCCGGATTTAGCCATCCCCGACGCTAACGAAACCTTGAGGAATTACAAAGACCTGGCGGTGGTGTGGAGCTACCCAACGGAAAGCATCGTCGCAGACTATGCCAGCGACGCCGTGTTGAATATCGGCGACACGCGCTGGACCGGAACCAGGACGACCTACCAATACCAGGCAGCAGATCAAAACAACAGCCAGTACGGCAACCTGACGCGCAGCGTGCTCAGCTACTGGAATGGATCGGGCTGGGTGGAATACCGCGCCAGCAAGACCGAATACTGGCCGCGCCATGACAGTAGCCTGTACCTGGTCAGCCTGCCGGCCAGAATCCTGCAGTTGGATTGCGCCAATGGCTGCGACTTCAGCGGGAACACCGGGTTGCTGGGAGAAACGCTGTACCTGTACGACGCCAACAGCCAGTATAGCAGCCCGCCTGCTCCTGTAGCCCCGGATAACAAAGCCGGGCGTTTGCGGGTGCAAAGAACGCTGGTCGATGAAGTGGGAGGTCAGAAGCGTTATAGCGAGACCGGATACGGTTATGACAGCCACGGCAACCAGACAACCCAAACCACCTACTCTGGCTATGCTACCGCTGTAGCTTCACCTGCCGGAGCAGCGTTTACCACCGAGCTGGAATATGACCCGCTGTACCATACCTACCTGATCAGCCAGACCAACCCCCTGAACCAGGAAATCAGCAGCGGGTACGACTACACACTGGGGTTGCCCACCAGCGAGATCGACGCCAACGGAGCGGAGGTCAGGGCTGAGTATGACGCCCTGGGGCGCATCACCGCCGTCATCCGCCCGGGAGATGAAAGCGACAACCCGACCCTGCGCTTCTCGTACCACATAGACAGCCAAAACCACCTGTTTTGGACGGAAGCCCAGCAACGCATTAGCGTAGACATCTACACCAAAGTGCGCAAATATTACAACGGGCTGGGGCAGTTGCTGCAAACCCAAACAGACGCCGAACTTGCGGGCGCGCTGCAAACCCTGGTTAGCGATATCTACTATGACGAAATGGGCCGCGCCTACAAAGAGACCGTACCCTACAGCCGGCCCCTGACCCAGGGCGCCTTTATAACGCCTTCGCCCAACCCGGCGGATTACACCCTGACCAGCTATGATGCGCTCGGGCGCATCTACCAGGTGCAGGCGCCAGACGGGAGCATCCAAACCAGCGTTTACAGCCTCCAGAGCGACAACGGCGCCCTCTACAACCTGACCCACCTCACCAATGCGCGCGGCAACACCAGCGTTACGTGGAGCGATGCGTTAGGTCGCACCTACCGGGTGGTTTCCCCTGCGGGGCCGGGGGTAACCTACAGCTATGACGCCGCCGACCGGCTGGTGCAGGCGCAGTACGGGTCGTACGCCGCCAGCCTGAGCTACGACTTCGCCGGGCGCAAGCTGAGTATGAACGACCCGGATATGGGCATTTGGACCTACCAGTACGACGCCCTGGGCAATCTGGTGGAACAGACCGATGCACGCGGCTGCGTAACCAGCCTGAGCTACGACGGACTGAACCGCCTGCTGGGAAAGAGCTACAGCAATGCCAACGGAGGGAGTTGCGCCGCTATAGCCGCCAACACCGCCGCGGTGAGCTACAACTACGACCAGGGGACCAACGGGATTGGCCGGCGCAGCGGCATGAGCGACGCCAGCGGCAGCACTTTGTGGGAATATGACCTGCGCGGGCGGCTGACGGCGGAAACGGTTGCAATCGGCGGGGTAGGGACCTATACCACCCTGTGGTCGTACAACAGCGCCGATTGGGTGGTTGGGATGACCTACCCGAATGGAGAAAGGCTCTCCACCCATTACAACCTGCAGGGGTTAGCGACCGAAGTAGAGTCCGGGAACTGGAACCGCTACGTCTCCCAGGCGGAATATGATGAAGCCGGGCGGCTATTGGAATGGAAGCTGGGCAATGGGGTCGAAACCAGCCGCACCTACTACCCCTGGGATACGCAGGGCGGACGCTTGCAGAGCACCGTCAGCGCCGTCAGCCAGACGCCCACCATCATCTGGCAGCACCTGGGGTATACATACGATGCCAACGGCAACCTGAGCGTCGTGCAGGATAACGTCGCCAGCGAAACGCTGAATTACAGCTACGATGCGCTGGACCGGCTGACGAGCGTGAGCGGGGCCTACAGCCAGAGTTATAGCTACGACGCCGCCAGCGGCAACCTGGCCAGCCTGGCCGGGCAGACGCTGAGCTATACGGATACTGCCCACCCACATGCAGCTACTGGCCTGGGCAGCCAGAGCTACGCTTACGACGCCAACGGCAATATGATCAGCCGGCAGATTGCGAGCGGGACCTACACCCTGAGTTATGACGCCGAAGGCCGGCTGGTGAGTATTGCCAGCGCCGGTATGAGCGCCAGCTACACCTACAACGGAGATGGAGCGCGGGTGAAAGCGGTGGTCACGACCGGCAGCCAGGTAAAAACCAGCGCCTATGTGGGCAACTACTTTGAAATCTCGCTGGGCGAGCCGCGGCAGCAATCTACCCCCACCCAACCGGATTGCTCCACGAATGCCTGTATCTATCTCCCCCTGGCGGCGACCTCGAGGCCGGAACTCCCAGCCGGGCAGGCCTGGATGAGCTACTACAGCGCCGGGGGGCAGCGCGCGCTGCGGGTGCAAAGCAACCAGGCTGGGCTGGAAGACGGCGTGTTTTACTTCCTGAGCGACCATTTGGGAAGCACGTCGCTGACCCTGGATGAGGGGGCGGGCAAGGTAGCCGAGCTGCGCTATAGCGCCTGGGGGGAGACGCGCTACACGGATGGAAGCACGCCCACGCAGCGGCGCTACACCGGGCAGTTGGAGGCTGAAGCCGGGCTGTACTTCTACCAGGCGCGCTGGTACGATCCCGGCCTGGGCAGGTTCGCCCAGGCGGATAGCATTGTGCCCCTGGCGAGCCAGGGGGTGCAGGCCTGGGATCGCTATGCCTACGTTAACAATAACCCGGTCCGGTACGTTGACCCAAGTGGACACGATGTCGATTGCGCAATTGGCGAATCCGATTGCAGAGATATGGTCATCGCAGAGAGAGCTTATATGAGGAAGATAATGAACGATGGCTATTTGGGACGGAAATACAAGGGTCAATATTGGTCTGATATCAGGTATCAAGATGATTTGTTCAGGTATGTTTACCCTGGTTCTGTCTCAGGCCAAAGCTTTTGGGCGTTTCAAGACTGGTTGGCTTATTATTCTAATAGAAAAATCTTATGGGAAAACCCAACCATCTCGTTTGAGCAGTCTGTTGAACGGTTAGAAGCCCGCTTTGCCAACAAGAAAGAACTTGTCAGAGCATTTTCATTAATGTTTGGTGGGATTTCTGCCTCCGGCCATTGGACTTCTGCTGCCCTGGCCTCTGCTGGGGGACCAATTCTACCCTTTGTAATAATACCCAATACTGGAATAAATCCAAATTTCATAGACATAAAACCATCTGAAAATCAATCACACCACTATGTTGGGACGTTCTTTTTGGGGTATTACGCAGGATTAGAGCCAGCCTTAATGGTAAATTTACTCAGAGACCTTGGTAACCCAGGAGACATCCGCCTGGGAAGTGTTGCGGCAGTGGATGGATGGCTCTTCCGGTTTTTCGACGCTTCAAGCTTATCTGATTATGTACATGCCATATGGGGAAACGGATAGGATAACCTGTAGGATAGGAGCAGCAGAATGAACAAAAAACAAACCCTCATGTCAGCGGTCTTGATGCTCATCGTGCTGGTGGTGGGCAAAAACTACCTGGAGGAAAGGTCCGCAAGACTGCAGCGTGAAGAGCTCGCCCGGGAGCTGGGATTGGACCTGCAAATTTATGGACGCATTCCATATTTCCCCATAGGTCACTTTGATGAAACTTTACCACGTGGAACGCCCATCAGCCAGGTGCATCAAATCGTAAAGGGATATGAAGCTGTTTTCGTTTGTGAAGATTATATAGAGATGTATTATTATTACAGCACATCGGACGAAGATGCCTTGATCTTTACCATCTCTTATGAGGATAACAAGGAACTCAAGCAAAAAGTACGGAGAAATATACTCACAGATGATGACAACAGCGGCTGGCTCCCCTATGGGAATTGCACACCCGGCTTATTAGATATAAAAAATCATCGTCCAGGCTGGTAGCCATGATATAGGTGCGAGGTGTGATGAAGTCGGGTAGCGGTTGGCTATTGGAATGGAAGCTGGGCAATGGGGTCGAAACCAGCCGCACCTACTACCCCTGGGATACGCAGGGCGGACGCTTGCAGAGCACCGTCAGCGCCGTCAGCCAGACGCCCACCATCACCTGGCAGCACCTGGGGTACAGTTATGACGCCAACGGCAACCTGAGCGTCGTGCAGGATAACATCGCCAACGAAACGCTGAATTACAGCTACGATGCGCTGGACCGGCTGACGAGCGTGAGCGGGGCCTACAGCCAGAGTTATAGCTACGACGCCGCCAGCGGCAACCTGGCCAGCCTGGCCGGGCAGACGCTGAGCTATACGGATACTGCCCACCCGCATGCAGCCACCGGCCTGGGCAGCCAGAGCTATGCTTACGACGCCAACGGCAACATGATCAGCCGGCAGATTGCGAGCGGGACCTACACCCTGAGCTACGACGCCGAAGGCCGGCTGGTGGGTATTGCCAGCGCCGGTATGAGCGCCAGCTACACCTACAACGGAGATGGAGCGCGGGTAAAGGCGGTGGTCGTGACCGGCAGCCAGGTAAAAACCAGCGCTTACGTGGGCGACTACTTTGAAATCTCGCTGGGCGAGCCGCGGCAGCAATCTACCCCCACCCCGCCGGATTGCTCCACGAATGCCTGTATCTATCTCCCCCTGGCGACGACCTCGAGGCCGGAACTCCCGGCCGGGCAGGCCTGGATGAGCTATTACAGCGCCGGGGGGCAGCGCGTTGTAATGCGGGTGCAAAGCAACCAGGCTGGGCTGGAAGACGGCGTGTTTTACTTCCTGAGCGATCATTTGGGAAGCACCGCGCTGACGCTGGATGAGGGGGCGGACAAGGTAGCCGAGCTGCGCTATAGCGCCTGGGGAGAAACGCGCTGACACGGATGGAAGCACACCCACGCAGCGGCGTTACACCGGGCAGTTGGAGGCTGAAGCCGGGCTGTACTTTTACCAGGCGCGCTGGTATGACCCTTATCTTAACCGGTTCCTGTCGCCTGACAGTATTGTACCAAGCGTGGGCGGGGGAAACAATCCCAATGCGATTGGTTATGTCGCAGAAGCCAACTATTCTGCTCTAACCGTTAATTACAACGAAAAGCAACTTTTAGAGCAGCTTAACCAGGAGAATAGGAAGCGCATCGAGGACTCAAAAGCAAGTTATCCTACTGTGCCCACAAATCCTATCGCCTTTGATCGGTATGCTTATACCTTTAATAACCCGGTTCGGTATACAGATCCAACTGGGCATGCACCAACTCCTCCTCCACCGGATTGGTTGAAGTGGCTAGAGCAGAACGTAAGAATAATTTGGAGGAGTGCCCCGCCTGCAGCTAAGAATTTCCTTTTTCAAGAAAATCCTAAGGGTGGTCTGGGGACTAGAATTTTAATTGTTAACCACCCTCATAAAAGTGCGAACTATTGGCACATTAACTCCGACTTAAAATTACTTCAATCTGTAAACCACAAAAATATAGAGCCCTTGGTTGGAAAGGCAGCTGGCGCTTATTACACCGCAAAAGCCTATACAATATATGCATCTAATGCTACAAAAGCTTTCGCTTCAAATGCAGTTAATACTTTGATGCCAATCGTGTCGGGAGAGATTTTTATTCCATTTATCGTTGTTACTCCAGGAATGTTTGATACCATATACCGAAGAGAGGATACTTAAGGACAACCAGGAACGGTGATGAAATGAAATGGATAAAAAACAAAATCTTTTCTGCAGCCAGGGAAAAAGATTGGAATATTTATTTGTCGCAAGTTGGTGCTTATCAGCTAATAGAAATCACTGACCCAAGGTCTCGCCGGGCGGAGTTATCATCGATATATTTGACATTGCTTGACTTTTTCCTCAAGGAATGTCAGATAGTCATGCTGAGTCAATTTATTGATGAGAGTCAAGGAATGCTTGGCGATAAGGATCAAGTGCTGCCCGAGTTACCTGACCTGCATGGGGTAAAAGTTGCGATTACGAAAGAATATTCCTCTATCATCCAACCTCCCGATGGAAGTAGAGAATATGTGTTAAATGTAATTGGAAAACCAGGGTCAGAATGGTTTGAAAAAATTCTAGCTTATGGGGGAGCCAGCCTTTCTAACATCATTTACGGTTTTAAGAATTTCGATAGTGACTGGCTTGAAGTAGGAGTGAAAAGGAATCAAGTATTTGTGAAGTGGTATTGGCT
Organism: uncultured Chloroflexia bacterium; assembly: GCA_963842455.1. Classification (GTDB taxonomy): domain Bacteria; phylum Chloroflexota; class Anaerolineae; order Anaerolineales; family UBA4823; genus CAWJHE01. Next base: position 349,258 of record CAWJHE010000009.1, on the reverse strand, counting down.
GGAAATAGGGGATGTTGAGATCATTGGTTTGAGGCAAGAGTTAAAAATGTTATGTTGGACCTCAGATACTCATATAAATGTTCTTGTTGACGAAAATCAAGCAAGCACTTTCTTAACTTTTATTGAGGAAGTGGCGGGTGCATATTCATTGACAGTAAGGATTGCAGAAAAACAGTAATTTCCTAACCGTCTCGAGTACCTGCTTTGTGCTCTATGTTCACATCATTTATATAAAGCGTACTGGAATACACCTGCGGCAAAAAAAAACCATTTCAACGGATGGGGTAATAGAGTGGGAAAGGATACTTTTCCTTACAGTCGGATCAAAGCTGCGATTATATCTACCTATATCAAATTCGTAAGGCAATAAGGAGCTGAACGTATGCCAAAGTACAGCATTCCCCGAATATTTACCCTGGAAGAGGTTCCAGAGTTTAAAAGATTGCAGAAAAATAACCCGCAGAAGGTCATTGATGCACAACAGGCAGCGATTTTGTGCAGCAGAGCCATCCATTGGCTTGCGATTTTTCAGATATTATGGCCGTCTTTTGATCAGGAAGATTTTTGCTATCTTCAGGTTCGCTTTATTGTCAACGAAGACCTGGGCCGGGATGTAATTCCGGAAGCTTTTTATCAACAAATTGCCATAATCTTAAAACCTTCTGGACGATTCAATTGACTGATTTATATCCTGACGGCGATTGGAATGTCGAATGGTTAGAGGATGAGGATGGAAAGCCGGTCCAGTTGGAACTCGTGGAACAAACTAAAATCACCGTTCCATTTTTTTCCTGGCTTATGCATCCCACAAGGCTACCCATGCGCCGGTTTCACCTGCGAGACAGGCGCGGGTTACGCGCGGGCAGTGAGCGCGCGCCAAAGTACATCATTCCCCGAATATTTACCCTGGAAGAAGTTCCTGAGTTTATGAGATTCCAGAAGCATTACCATCTGTCGGATGGTGGTAGCCAAGACGAACAATCAGCGGCTCGTGCGTTTTGCAGAGTCATCCATTGGCTTTCGATTTTTCAGCTATTATGGCCGCCTTTTGATCAGGAAGATTTTACCTTGTTGAGGTTAAAAACCTCATCCATAACGACCAGGACCGGGAAATAATTCCGGAAGCTTTTTATCAACAAATTGCGTTAATCTTAAAAACCTTCTGGACGATTCAACTGACCGATTTATACCCTGACGGCGATTGGAATGTCGAAATAGTAACCGAGGGCGATCTGCTTGTCCAGGCAGAGATCAGGAAACGAATTCAATGAGCTTTTGATTTCCTTCTGGTACATGCACATGTAGAACAAACGGTTCGTTCCATGTGGTCCAAATGGGAAGAACACCTCGAAAGTTCACAGCGGTTGTCAAGGCCTCAAACCTCATGGACTTATTGTTAGCTGGATATGAGCGTGCTGACCATGCAACTATTACCGGCGCAGGACTCCAAAGCTTGCAAGATGATCCAAGTTTCCAGGCTGCACAACAGAGAGCATTTGATACAACAATGAAAGAATTAGAAAATCGGGAACAAGATATCCAGGATATAGAAATTTATGAATCTTTTACCGCAAACGGGCTTGGCAGAAATTGGTATCAAGGCGCGAGAGAGCGTAATCTCGCCTTTTGGATGGTTCATACTGGAATCTTGTCTGCCACCAACATACAAGTATCCGCAGACGGGGCGATTGAAATCACATGGGTAGTTACTGACCAATTTGACTATCAACCAGATTGGGGTAACAGCGGGCGAAGGGATGGTTTGAGCTATTGGGCCTACAACTGTTACGCAAGTGTGATTCATCCACTATACCATGGTGTACTTGGCGCACGACAGGTTCCCATTAGTGCTAGTTGGAATGAAACAAAATACCCAACGCCTCAGTGATAGGTATTGCTAAACCAGATACGTTAGGGGTTACCTATGAAGAAAATAGCTTTTTATTTCCTGTTCTTTATCAGTATTTGTTCTCTGACAAATTGCTCGTCCCGAGTCAAACATGCTGATCCATTCTATAACGTGGAACAGCTCTTTTCCATCCCTCGCATTCCGTTGATTAAGCCGACCGAGATTAAGTACCTTAAATCATTCTATCATTGGAGAATATTTATTGATTATAATTTATCTGTTCGTGTGCCTACCAGACCAGGCTATGTCTACTTTTATGCTGTAGACGAATTAGAAAAATTTGCGGTAGAAAATGGCGTCATCATGGCATATTCTTCGTATGTTAATACCGAGGTAGACGCTTACATTCAGGACAATTATTATCATTGGTTCGTCCTCATTCCGGACCAGGAGATCGCCGAGGGATTTCAGACAGAAGCAGAGTTTCGTGAGTATATTCAATCCTTGGGCATTCAAGACCCCGATTGGCGAACGCCAGATGAAGCACGTAAGCAATTTTTAAGAACTGGTTGCTTAGAGTGGTTTCCAGATTGTGATTAATTGGAGTGAACAGTTCAGGTAAACAAAGCTTCTAATGGAGCACAGATGTAGTCTTCGAAGGCAGTATAAAACTTACCAAAGGTGGTCAAAGACGAATCGTGCCATCAGTAGCAATGCATCTCCACCTCCTATCAGTATTAGTTGGGCTGCATCAATACCCAATAAACCGAAAGCAGGATATAGACCTAAGTTCAGGAATATGGAGATGCGATGATGAATTTTACGTTCATCCACTGGCTCCTGGTATTTTTCCTTGGGCTATTAGCTTTAGGTTGCCTGGTACTAGCGGTAAGGCAGTTCACCGTCGTGTACCCGATCGATAGGAGAAATCAGCTTCGGCGGTCGTTAAAAATAGCCGGCTTGATTTCTATCATGTCACTCATTGTGATATTGATCACGGGCGTTTTTATATGGGGCGAAACAGGGATTTTTGAGGGCATATTTTTAGCATTCATCCCCGCTCTCTGTCTGGTTCCATTCGTTTTCGTGATAAGCGCAATAGGGACATACGTCCAATTCTTCTGGTATGCAAGAATTACCGAATTTAAAGATGACCTTATCCAAAAACAGGTTGAACGGATAGAATCACAGGATCAGGACCCCCCTTCCAAATGAAAAGTGAAACAAGCTGCTGGAATTGGCCTGTTCCACCGGAACTTTAACAATTCTATAAAAAGGCGCGCCAAACCGGTGCTTCGCGCGATTGATATGCGGCCCAGGTGCGATGCTCCAGCATTGACGGCGGCAGCCGGGCAGGCCCGGATGAGCTATTACAGCGCCCGGGGGGCAGCGGTCGCCAACAAGTTGGCGCGCCATGCGGGTGCAGAGCAACCAGGCTGGGCTGGAAGACGGCGTGTTTTACTTCCTGAGCGACCATCGAGTGTTCCGTCAAATTTGTCTTTGGGTAGCACAAGCGAAAGACGGAACACTAGAAGCACCGCGCTGACCCTGGATGAGGGGGCGGGCAAGGTAGCCGAGCTGCGCTATAGCGCCTGGGGAGAAACGCGCTACACGGATGGAAGCACGCCCACGCAGCGGCGCTACACCGGGCAGTTGGAGGCTGAAGCCGGGCTGTACTATTACCAGGCGCGCTGGTAAGATTCAAGACGTTGGGGTCATAATCGTAGTAGAATAAAATAGTCGATCTTTAGCTGGTAAGCTTTTTGATGGAGGCAATGATGGCCATACAAAAAATGCCGTTTGGACGCTTGGGGCACATGAGCACGCGCACCTTGTTTGGCGCAGCTGCTTTGAGTCATGTTTCGCAGGCTGAAGCTGATGGCGCCCTGGATGTTTTGTTGCAATATGGTGTTAATCACATCGATGTAGCAGCCAGTTATGGCGAGGCCGAGCTACGAGTGGCGCCCTGGCTCAAACGTTACCCCGATCACTTCTTTGTTGCTACCAAGACGGGGGAGCGAAAGGCCCAACCTGCCAGAGAAGAATTACACCGCTCTTTAGATCGTTTGGGGATCGATCATATCGATTTGTGGCAATTTCACAACCTGGTCGATCCGATTGAATGGGATATCGCCCTCAGCCCGGGTGGGGTGCTTGAAGCGGCTATCGAAGCCAGGCAGCAAGGATTGATCGGAGGGATCGGCATTACCGGGCATGGTTTGCAGATCGCCGCCACACACCGACGCAGCCTGGAGCGTTTTGATTTCGATTCGGTTTTGCTTCCCTGCAACTACATTACCATGCAGAACGCTTACTACGCTGAGAACTTTACCGCGTTACTGGAAACCTGCCAGAAGCGCAATATGCGCTGTGCAAACCATTAAGTCGATTGCCTTGCAACCCTGGATGGGTCAGCCACGCACAAACACCACCTGGTACCGGCCGTTGCAAAGCCAGGAAGAGATTGATATGGCGGTCTGGTGGGTACTGGAGCGGCCGGGTATTTTCTTAAATACCACGGACGACCTGGAGCTGCTTCCGAAAGTTCTGGATGCTGCCAGCCGTTTTGAGCGGGAGGCTCTAGACCAGCTGCCAACCAGCCCACAAGACTACCTGGCAGGCGTAGATTTTGTGCCCTTGTTTGTGTAGGCTTTTGCTTGGCGGCAGTTTCTTTTTTGATCTCTCGCAAAGTCGCAAAGTACGCAAAGAATTTCTTATCTCTCGCAGAGAGACGCAGAGATTTCTTTCTTGAAATAAGCTCACAGATCATTTTGCATGACCCATGAAGTGCGATTAGCTTATAATTTCTGCTTAGAACGGAGTGCGCTTACACCGGCGCTAACTCCTGCCAGCAACAAGCCCATTAAGGCAACGAATAAAATTTGCAGCAGGGCAAGAAATCCTAAAAACATGCTGGGAAAGTCTGGTAAAGTCCAGGTGACCAGAGCTCCGTTGAGTGCAAAGCTCCATAATAGGGGAAACGAGAGCAGGTAAATGACAACCAGGACCAGGTCTATTACAGCCTGCGCTGCCAGAGATGGTGAAAGGTTGAAAATACCCTGTCTCCATGCATAGACTAACCAGGTCACAGCCAGGGACAGGGCTGCTGTGATACCGGCATACAGGATGATGTCTGTCGCACTGGCGACTGAGCTCAGGGAATATGTGCGCTGGTCAATCATTGCGTAGCGAAGGTTGAACAGGGCGAGATACAACGCACCTGCGCCAATCAGCCAGGTTAATTTACTCCATTGTTTTCTAATTAGCCAGAAAAGGGGTAGGGCAGCAGCCAGAAGGGCGAGCAAAGCGCGAGGCAGTCTTTCAGCATTCAAGCGATTGGTGCGCGACAGCTCAAGGGCTGCCTGGTAATTGCCAACCAGGTCTGCTCCTTCCTGGAGCTCGGCAGCCTGCCCAATTGACTGCTGGTATGCCTGAACTAGCTGGCTTTGTTGGGCATGCAAGGCTTGGGGAATTGCATCCAGCATAGCTGGTGAAAGCGCCAATAGTTCGCTGCGTATGCGCCCCTGGCTAGATGCAGGAATGTTGACGCCTAGCAAAGCTGCCAGCGTGGGAGCGATGTCTACCATATCCAGGTCTTCGTAATGCCCTGGCTGGACTCCAGCGCCGACCAGAACAAAGGGCTCAACCAGTGTAACAGGATCGTGGCCGCCATGCCCGCCGCGGTCAATCTGGCCGTGGTCGCTTAGGACAAGCAGGCTATCCTGGGAGAAATCTAATGTTGAAGCAATTTCAACCAGCAATTGGTCGGTGCGCTGAGCAGCCGCTCTCCAGCTCTCACTATCCGCACCGCCCTCGTGATGCCCGGCATAATCCACCTGGTCCAGATGGATCAGAATAAGTTGAAAATCCTTGGATTGAAGCCAGGGGAGGGCAGCATCCACAACCTGCCGGTCGGCATGTTGGTCTTCACCCGCTGTAAAAAAGCCAGCATCCACAGCTTCCTGCGGAACCAGTTTTTCAAACCAATTGAAGGCGGAAATGGCCGTTTTAAAGCCTGCACGATGGGCGGCGCTGAAGAGGTTGTCCTGCGTCCAGGTGGGGATATTTTCATACTCCAGGTTCAAGGCGGGGCCATCACTGACATCAGGCCAGGCGCCGGTAAACAGGACTGTATAACCGGGCGAAGAGTAGGATGGCGGGCGGCTGTGCATGGTCGCCCAGGCTGCTTGTTGCCGCAACTCATTCAAGTAGGGCATCACATCCGCATCCAATGATGTATCTTCTCGCAAGGCGTCAACCAATACAAAGACAAGCCGTTGCGTGAGGGCTGATTCCCCATTTTGAGCCAGGGAAGGTCCTGGTTGGGGAGGGTTATGCTGCAATGGAGAGCGATAAGCGTAAAGCGAGTCCATGAGAGCGGTTGCCCAGAGGTAAGACAGGATGCCTGCACACAGGCAGATGACGATCTGGATTAAAGAAGATGATTTTATTCTTTTCATTTGGCTTCGCGATCACTTTCAAAGGGAAACAAGGTTATTGAGCCGAAATTTCTCCGATCACCTGGATATCAACTGGAAAGCCGTCGATCTCACTGGGGATGATATCTTGCGCTTCGAGTTGGTTTTTGGGCACTTTTTGACTGACCATGACCACCAGCACAATCTCTCCGGTTGGCTGGTTCTGTTTTTGGCGTGTCCCAATCCCCACTCCAACAACATTGGCCTTGGACATCAGCCAATCCTGATATGCCTGGCGGACCTGTTGAATTTTTGAGACGGTTTGCGTTGAGGGACTTTTTGCGGTGGAGACTGGTTGGAGAAATTCAACATTTAACTGGTCCAGCACAGCCTGGATAGGGTTGAAGATGGAAGCCTGTTCAGAACCCCCAAACAATAAACCGACCGCATTTTGTGAGGCGGTATCCACGAGGATAGAGCCTGAATCGCCGCCGCTGGACATGGCGCGGGTGACGATTTGCTGTTCGAAGGTGGCCGATCGATCCGATCCGTAACCAATGGTCACCGTGGCGTCCAATACGATGATTTCTCCAGTGGTGAAGGCGGTGGTCCGCCCAGATTTCCTGACCATCATGCCCAGGTTTGCTGGACGGACCCCGCTGATCGTACCGATTTCGAGGATTTCATCCAAGACTGCAGCATTTTCGATGGGTCGGGCGAGTGCAGCATCGATCAGGTTGATGGCGCCCGGAGCTGCCTGAAAAGCCTGTACCTGGTGATGCGAACCCAGCATTTGCGCCAGAAAGTTGCCAAACCTGGCATAACTCTGGGCGATATTACAGGAGGCTGGCGCCATGGTGAACTGGATCGGGTAAAAACGTTCCAGGCGAGCGATAATATCGTTTGCCGTGCTTCCGCCATCGGCAGGCGCCGGCTGCAGAATCGGGTCACCGACCTGAGCCTGGTTGCCGTTAGCCAGGACATGGTTGTTGGATAAGATCAGGCGTTCTCCGGTGGTCTTATCGCGTACCACACATCCAAAGCTACCTGCGGTGACCTTGTAATGACCGATGCTGATACCGCCAGGCGCTGGCCGCCAGCGGTTGGTGCGTACCCACAGAGAGCGCAGATCGCCGACTTCGATGATATCCGTGCGCACACCCTGGACTTCCTGGGGGACAATCTCACCGGGTTGCAGACCGGCCAGCGGGACTTTCTGGCGTACCAGCACCACCACGCTCAGCTCATCGCTCACCCGTTTACCGGATGTTTTGTATCCCACGCCAATTCCAACCACGTTAGGTTTACCCAAAATAGCGTGCTTGTGCAGTGATTTTGCCTGTTTTACTTCATCGAATTGTGTCATGAGAGCCTCCAACCTGGTGGGAAAGAACGGGTGGTGTGTATTGCCTCACTTATCGATGCAGGAAATGTACCATAGAAAATCATTATGCGCGGCGTTTGCGCAGCAGCTCGCGTATTTTCGGCGCCAGGACCTGGACGATCGGTGATGGCTGCAGAGGTTGCCATTCCTGAATGGCCTGGCTGGTAGGCTGAGGCCAACCTTCTGACGAGTGAACAATGGTTCCCGGTTGGGCAGCATTCTCAAGGACCTGCAACGCCTGGAGTAAAACACGCCGTTGCTGTTCCACCTGGTTGGGCTGTCCCAGCACCTGGGCGAAGGGGAACTCAATGGCCAGGGTGCGCGGCACGCCAAGCTTCTCTGCCCAGATGGGCATGGGGGTGACCAGGAGGGTGGATAAACCGGCGGCTTCGAGGACACGCGCCAGCACGGGCGCGTTGATGGTGCAATCTGGTCAGCTTGGGGTGAGCAAGACGCAGTGCACGGATTCATCTAAAAAGCGCCGGGCAACCTGGGGGGCGTACTCAAGTTCCCAGGCCTGTGTATCCGGCGGGAAACCCTGGAAGCCCATGAAGGAATAGGCGTAGCTGGCCAAACCTCCGATAATCCCTTCAGAAGCAAATTCCTGAAAGCGGTGGATCGGCAGGGCGACATTAATATCTTCCTGGATCCAGCGCGGATTGATATGCAGATGGCTGACCCCGATTTGCTCAGTAGAGATGTCAACCGGGATGGCGCGAAAGGATGGGTCTCCCCAATCTGGCTTTTTCCTCTCGGTGTCCACATCGAATGGCTGGTCTATTTCTGCGTGGTAGATGCCCGCTGTGGTCACCAAGCCAAATTTACAGCTCGAAACCGGTGCAGGCAAGGGCGTCCAGGGCGGAGACAACCAGGTTTTTTCAGGGGCAGCTTCATACAGGGCTGCCAGCAAGCGAGGTAGAAATTTGTAACTATCCACAGCCATCGTGTTTTCTAAACCGTTCTTTCTGCGGCTTTCGCATCCTGAAACCTGGGCAGGTAGCGCAACCCGATCAGGGCTGTTAGCAAGAACAGGATGGCTGTCGCTGTAAAGGTGGAGCGCAGGGTGAACCAGAAGGCAATGCCCGAGCCCAGCATAGGCGCAATGGATCTGCCAGCAGCGTTGATGGAGTTGTCTAAACCATAGACAGCGCCAGCTTCACCGGAGTGGGTCAGGTTGGCCAGTAAAGCCGAGAGGGAGGGAATGATGCCCCCTAAAGCGACCCCAACCAGAGCCTGTAAGACCAGCAACTGCCACCCAGCGTTGACCAGATTATGCAACAAATATAATCCCATTGCGCACACTGCGCTGACCACCACCACGCGTTTGTGCCCCACGCGGTCGCCTAGCTTTCCAAGGTAAACGGCGCTGATGGTCGTGGTGGCTGATGATGCGCCGACGACCAAACCGGTGAAGGTATTTAATCGGCTGGTGTCGGTTAACAGGGTCTGGATGAATAAGGGCGCTACCGGCACAATCATCATGTTTCCCAATTGACTGATAAAGCGCATTCCATAGACGGTCAGGATGCCAGGCACAGAGAGAACATGCTTCCATTCGCCCATAAAACCACCGCTTTGGGCTGCCTGGATAGCTGGTTTTTCAAAATTTTCTTCTACACCAAAAAAGACAAAGATCCCAGCAATAAACAATAGAACTGCTGTGATATAGAAAGCGGCATGATATCCGTAGGCATCGGCAATTGCGCCGCCAATCAATGGCCCGAGGGCTACGCCGGTGCCCATGCCAACTTGCAGCAAGCCCATAGCGTAACCGGTGCGGTCGCGTGGTGCGATTGCTGCAATGAGAGCATTAGCAGCTGCAATGGTTCCGGTGATAAATCCCTGTACGGCGCGCAGAAATACCAGTTGCTCGGCATTGGTGACAAAGGCCATCATGAGCAAAATGACCGCTCCGCCGAACATAGAGCGTTCTACCATTAATTTGCGCCCATAACGGTCTGCCAGCGTTCCCCAAAAAGGCGAGGCCAGCATCATGGTAACGGCTTGCGATGAAAAAACCGCGCCAGCCAGGAATTCAACGCTCAGGTTGGATGCTGCGCCTAATTCTTTTACATAAAGGGGCAGGAAGGGAAAAATGCTCGAAAAACCGACCGCGGTGAAGACCTGGGCGATAAAGAGGATGTATAGGGTTCTCTCCCAGTGAGGCGCAGGGGGACGAGAATGATCTTGTGAATGACTCAAAATGGATTGATTTTCCTCATTAAGGTATTTTTTAGTATAGGCAATTATAAGCCTGTACATGCGCCTGTGAAGCAGGACGGCTGCCGGGGTGGCGCCTATTTGTCTTGAGCTGAAACAGGTTATCTTTCACGCTGTATGCAGAAACCGCAACGTTCGATCTCTGCCAGGATGGTATCCGGGAATAAGCGCTGACCCCATTTCCGGCTGATATGCTCTGTCCAGCTATAATCTTCATAGGTGAAGGTTTCTTCGCGCCCTGGCAACAGGCGGATTTTGGCTTTGTGGCGCCGGTAATAATCTTGATCCAGGTAACCCTGGTCCATCTGCTGCATGGCAATGTTGGATTTCTTCCTGGCGAAATTCAGGATAATGATCTTCAAAAAGCACAAATTCAATGGGGTAGCGCGGCCTGGGTGGAGGGTCTTCAGCCGGATAACCCATAGTAAGTTGCACCATGGGGAAGACGCGCTGTGGCAACTGGTAGGTTTGGATGATCTCACCTGAACGAAAAGGGGCGTCCCCTAAAAAGCAGCTTCCCAATCCCAGGCTCTCTGCCGCGACGACCATGTTCTCTGCCATCAAAGCCGCATCTTGCATCCCCAGCACCAGCAACAGCAGATCATCGCCTTCCATGCGCCAGCCGCGTTCTGCCATGATCAGCTCCCATTTGTGCGCATCCACGCATAGGGTAAATAACAATGGCGCTTTGAATTTATTCTTTTCTTGATGACGCGAAAGCAATACACTGCAAAGCTGTGAGGCAAACGGGGCTTGCTGACCGGCGCGGACAATCGTCTGTACGATTTCATCACTGGGGTTATCAGGCTTGTAGCGCCGGATTGATTTGCGGGATAGCATGGTCTGGATTACTGTATTTTCGTTCATAGGTTATCCTTGCTCAATCTATTATAATGGCTCAGTTTATTCCTGGTTGAACAAAAACAGTGCTAATATTTGTATATAAAGGTATTGTTCTATCGGATGAGTGAGGTCTTTTTGGAAATTCTAAAAATATTTCAAGGGATGCGAACCTTTGTAATTGTTTGGGCTGGTCAATTTGTATCGACCATTGGGTCAAGCTTGACTGGCTTTGCCCTGGGGGTTTGGATATACCAGAAAACTGGCTCTACCACGCTGTTCGCCCTGAACCTGTTGGCGTATGCCTTGCCGAGCCTGTTTCTGTCGCCCATTGCGGGGGCCTTGGCCGATCGCTGGGACCGGCGGCTGATGATGATACTCAGCGATACGGGCGCCGGCATCAGCACGCTTGTGATTGCCATTTTGGCATTCACGCAACATCTGGAAGTCTGGCATATCTATTTAGCCACAGCGATCAATTCAGGCTGCAGCACCTTTCAATGGCCGGCATATTCGGCGGCGACGACCCTCCTGGTTCCCAAGGAACAGCTAGGCCGGGCGGCGGGGATGGTTCAGATTGGGGAGGCGATCTCCCAATTGATCGCACCAGCCATTGCTGGCGCTATGCTGGTAACAACCGGGCTGCAGGGGGTCATTATCGTCGATTTTGTCACCTTTTTGTGCGCTATTTTGACGCTGGCTTTTGTTCGTTTCCCAAAGCCAGCAGTCACCGCGGAAGGCACAGGCGGGCCGTGGCTCTCTCTGGCAGGAAGCTGGCTATGGCTGGCGTTATATTTCGGCTCGTCCGGGGCTGTTGGGTTTATTGGTTGTGTTTGCTCTTTCGAATTTCTTGTTCGGGTTGATGAGCCCTTTGTTGGCCCCGATGATTTTGGAAATTGCGGATGCCCAGGTTTTCGGAATACTTTCTTCATTGTTGGGATTGGGTATGCTGGTTGGCACCCTGGTAGTGAGCGCCTGGGGAGGTCCTAAGCGTCGTGTCCATGGGGTACTGGCGGGTATGGCTGTGATGGGGGGCTTTATCATGCTGTTTGGCATTCGCCCCTGGATTCCATTAATGGCTGTAGCTGGCTTTGGAGCTATGTTGATGAGCCCGATCGTGAACGCTTCAAGCCAGGCTTTGTGGCAGAGCAAGGTGGCGGTGGATGTGCAGGGCCGGGTTTTTGCCGTGCGCAGGATGATCGCCTGGTCGGTTATGCCGCTGGCCTATGTGATGGCTGGTCCCCTGGCAGATCACGTCTTCAATCCGCTGTTAGTTGAAGGTGGCGCTTTCGCTAATAGTCTGATCGGCATGATTTTCGGAGTAGGCGCCGGGCGCGGGATTGGGCTGTTCATTGCCGTAATTGGCTTGCTGTCCATTGTCGTCTCGCTGTCAGGCTATTTGTACCCACGCACCCGTCTGGTAGAAGATGAACTCCCCGATGCGGTTAATCAGGCGGTTGAGGTTGCTGAAGAGCAAACCAGCCTGGTGGTTTAGGGTTGGGAAATATGGAACAGGTGTTGTGTTTGGGGTTATTGAGCGGTATTGCCGCCGTCCACGGCCAGTGTAGCGCCGGTGATAAAGCTGGATTCATCGCTGGCCAGGAATAATACAGCCCTGGCTATCTCCTCTGCTTCGCCTACTCTTCCCAGGGGAATGCTATCACTATGGCGGGCCTCTGCCAACGTTACTGCATCTGTATCACGGAAGTAGCCGTTTTGCACCCAGCGCTCCACAAAGGTATCTCCGGGACAGACTGCGTTAACACGAATATTTTCACGGGCATGGTCCAGAGCCATGCTGCGCGTCATCTGGATCACCGCGCCTTTGGAGGCGGCGTAAGCAACCGCCTGTGTCGCTCCTACCAGCCCCCAGTCAGAAGCATTGTTAACAATCACACCTCCACCCTGCGCACGGAACATGGGGATCACCAGGCGTGACATACGCCAGACCGCAGTGACATTAAGGTCCAAGGTTTCCTGCCAATCCTGCTCCGAAATGGTTTCGGCGGAACCCTTGGTGACAATTCCGGCATTGTTGAACAGGATGTGAATACTGCCATACGCTTCCACCGTTTTGTCAACAGATACCTGGCAGTCGTTTGCCTGGCGGTGATCAGCCTGGATGAAAAGCGCCCCGGTCTGCTCCTGTAGGGCAATACCCAAATCGCGCCTCCGCCCGGTAAAAGCTACTTTGGCGCCTTCCTGGATAAATAGTTCGACGGTAGCTTTTCCAATACCTGAAGTACCGCCTGTAATCAAAGCTACTTTATTCTGTAAACGCATAAAGGAATTATACAGCCATATTCATTCTTTTGTTTTTGTAACCCTTTGATTCAATTTGCATCTAAAAAAGGGTAAAAATAAACGATAAAATTACAACAGCAGGAGCGCAATATGCCGTTATTTGAATTTGTGTGTACAACATGCGAGAAAGACTTTGAAGAATTGGTGCGTAGCGCCAGTGCAACCGATGAGGTAGTGTGTCCTTCCTGTGGAGGCTCCGAGGTAAAGAAGAAAATCTCGAAATTTGCTTCCCGAATTTCTGGTTCTACAGGGATTTCCTTTGGCGGCAGCTCGGCAGCATCTTGCAGTACGGGCAGCACCTGAGGGTTCTAAATGCCGGCCGTGTGCTGGTCTGGTTGTTACCAATCATTGATCATAAGCAATCAAAATTACCAGAGGAAATCTATACCCATCTGGTAATTTGTTTTAATGTCAGGTGATCATACCTTTGTGGTCTTGCAGAATTCCAAAATTCGGGTAAAATCGCGGCGTTCAATTGTTCGATGAGTTGTTTCAGGAGTGCAAGTATGCCAAAGGATAGGGCGTCCAGGCGCAATAAGTTTAACCATTGGGATGATGATGAATTGGATGTGCTGCGTTCTTCGGGAAAAGAAGATCGTAAGTTAAAAAACGGGATCCACACAAATAGAAAAGAGCGCCTCAAGACGAAACAGGGTCGTTCAAATGATCTGTCTATGGGAATCGATCAGGTACAGTGGCTTAAGCCTGTTCAGGATCTCGTTGAAAGTAAGTTGATGGATGATAGTGGGGAATTCGCTCTTGATGCGGAAATCTCTCTAAGCCTGGCAGAGATCAAGGAATTAGCTGCCAGGATAGAGCAAATCATCGCAACAACAGCTGGCTTAATGCAAAATGTGCGCGGTTGTGGCATCGATTTTGGGCCAGATATGGACCGCCAATTTACAGCTCTCCAGAAAAACCGTCTGGAGATTGAAGCTCAAATCCAGGAACAGACCCGTTCATATAACCAGGAATCCAAAAAATTACAGCAATCTCTGGGTGAAGAGAGTGCTCTGGTGGTGGCAGAAATGATTCGCTTTGAATCGAAGAAGCAGTCCGCCTATCATTTTCTCCACCGTCAGTGCAAGAAATTGTTGGCGGATGCACAGGCTTTTCATGAGGGGATTGAAGGATTAGCCTGGAACCTGGATCAATGCGGCTAACTTGGTTCGCATGATATAATGCGGCGCATGCCTGTCTTGCGGCGTAAAAATCTATCTAAATAATTAAAGCGAATCATTATGAACCAGCCTTTAAATTTTCAATCGATCATCATGACTTTGCAGAGCTTCTGGGCAGAGCGAGGCTGCTTGATCTGGCAGCCTTACTATTCTCAAGTAGGCGCCGGGACAATGAACCCGGCTACTTTCCTGAGGGTGCTTGGACCCGAGCCCTGGAATGTGGGATATGTTGAACCCTCGATTCGCCCGGATGATGGGCGTTATGGGGAAAATCCTAACCGCATGCAAATGCATTACCAGTTCCAGGTGATTCTAAAACCTGATCCTGGTAATCCACAGGAAATTTATCTACAATCTTTAGAAGCCCTGGGGATCGATCCGCGCAAGCATGATATCCGCTTTGTGGAAGATAACTGGGAATCGCCGGCGCTAGGCGCCTGGGGGTTGGGTTGGGAAGTATGGTTAGATGGGCAGGAAATTACCCAGTTCACCTATTTCCAACAGGCTGGCGGCATTGTTCTGGATCCGGTTTCTGTAGAAATTACTTATGGGTTAGAACGTATTGCCATCGCTTTACAGCAGGTCTCCAGCTTTCGTGATATCCAGTGGAGCCCCAGCCTGACCGATGGCGATGTGAATTTACAAGCTGAACAGGAACATAGCAAGTATTATTTTGAAGTTGCAGACATCGAGCGATTACGCCAGATGTACGACCTGTTCGAAGCTGAGGCCAATCGCTGCCTGGAAGAAGGCCTGGTTTTACCGGCGCATGATTATATTCTAAAGTGCTCGCATACGTTTAATGTTCTGGATACACGCGGCGCAGTTGGCGTCACCGAACGCCAGGCGCTTTTCGGCAGGATGCGAGAGCTTTCACGCAAGGCGGCAGAAGCCTACGTGGATCAACGCCAACGGTTAGAGTACCCCTGGTTGGCGGATGATAATATGGTAGATAAGCCGTCCGATCAGCGCCCTGACACAGCGTTGGCTCCAATGGCTGTACTTAAGATCGGTACAGCACCCTTCTTATTGGAGGTTGGCACCGAAGAGCTTCCGGCGAGCGATTTGAACGCGGCATTGGCGCAGTTACAGCAACGCGTTCCTGAATGGCTGCACAGCTTGCGCCTGGAATATGATGGCGTAAGAATTGAAGGTACCCCCCGCCGGTTGGTTGTGTATGTAGAAAAACTGGCGGTTATGCAGGAAGACCTGGAGCAGGTGGTAAAAGGTCCCCCTGCTGATCGTGCTTTTGATGCTGAAGGTAAGCCAACCAAAGCTGCGGAAGGCTTTGCCCGTAGCAAGGGCGTTGCATTAGAGGATCTGGCTGTCCGTGAAATGGATGGCGGTCGCTATGTGGCTGCTATCGTTCACCAGGTTGGACGACCTGCCCAGCAAGTACTGGCGCAAGAATTGCCAGCTTTGCTCAGCGCAATCCGTTTCGATAAATCCATGCGCTGGAACAGCAGCAATACGGCTTTCTCGCGTCCTGTTCGCTGGCTTCTGGCCATTCTGGGGGAAAATGAAAGCTGCCAGGTAATCCCATTTAGCTTTGCGGGCTTACAATCTGGTGCAGCTACGCGTGGCTTGCGTTTCCGCCAACCTGCTGAATGGACAATCAAGTCGCCGCAACAATACTTCGAGTCATTAGCCCAGCAAGGCATTCTCCTGAATCTCGAAGAACGCAAAGCGCTTATTAAGCAGCAAATCCATTCATTAGCGGAGCAAGTTGGAGGCGCCATTGCAGATGATCCAGCCTTGTTGGCAGAAGTTGCCAACCTGGTTGAGACGCCTACTGCTTTGCGCGGCTCTTTTAACGCTTCGCACCTGGATCTGCCGCGCGAAGTGCTGGTTTCAGTGATGAAAAAACACCAGCGTTATTTCCCGGTTATAAATGCCAAAGATCCACAGAGCCTGTTACCCTATTTTATTGCCGTGCGCAATGGAGATCAGCAGTGGTTGGATGTCGTCACACAAGGTAACGAACATGTCATCCGGGCGCGCTTTGCTGATGCAGCCTTCTTTGTGCGCGAGGATATCAAGAAACCTTTAAAGGATTATGTGCCGCTATTGAGCACTTTGACTTTCCAGGTCAAATTAGGTTCCATGCTGGATAAATCCCGGCGTATCACAGCCCTGGTTGAGGATCTGAACCGGTTGCTTGGCTTCAGCCAGGATGAGCTGGCTGTCGCTATCCGAGCTGCGGAACTTTGTAAAGCGGACCTGGCGACAAAAATGGTCGTGGAGATGACCTCGTTGCAGGGTTTGATGGGACATTATTATGCTCTGGCTTCTGGCGAAACCCCTGCTGTGGCCCAGGCTATTTTTGAACATTATTTACCTCGCACTACAGGCGATGTGACCCCTAAAAGCACTGCAGGTTTCCTGGTTGGCCTGGCAGACCGGTTGGATAGCCTGGCTGGACTTTTTGCTGCGGGTTTAGCGCCTTCAGGTAATAAAGACCCATTTGCCCAGCGCAGGTCAGCCCTGGGAATTGTCCAGAATCTGGTGGCCTGGGATGTGGATTTCGATTTGCGCCAGGCGTTGCAAGCGGCAGCTCAGTACATGCCTGTGGCAGTTGAAACGGATAGCCAGTCTGCTGTCTTGGAGTTCATCATTGAGCGCTTGCGGAATGTGTTGTTGGAAAATGGCATCCGCTATGATATTGTCGATGCAGTGTTAACTGCTCAGGGGCATAATCCAGCTATGGCAGCCAGAGCGGTTGTCGCCTTGGCGGGTTGGGTGTCGCGTTCCGATTGGCAGACAATTTTGCCAGCTTATGCTCGCTGTGTTCGCATTACTCGGGACCTTGGTGAGAAGTATGCCGTAGATCCCAGCGTTTTGGTTGCTGCTGAAGAAAAAGAGCTATATTCAGCTATTCTACAAGCGGAAAATATGCCAAGAAAGCCTGCTTCGGTGGATGACTTCCTGAATGCCTTTGTACCGATGATCCCCGTGGTGAACTATTTCTTTGATCAGGTTCTGGTAATGGCGGATGATCTGGCTGTACGAAAGAATCGTTTGGGTATGTTGCAACGCATTGCAGATCTTGCCCAGGGCGTGGCTGATTTCTCCAAGCTAGAGGGGTTCTAAAAAGTTCTTTTGAAGCATGCAATGATTCCTTTAATCAAGCTAAAGGGATTTGAAGGTTGTTCAACTGTTTGATTATTGCTCCAGCCATCGTTCTCATGATGGCTGGAGTATAATTTAAATACCATCTTTAATGTCTTGCACTGACCTGCCGAACGATGCAGGCTGATGCATATCCTAGCCATGAGGTATTCAAGTAAGCTGTTCGAATAAATTATGTCCGATATTGATGAAATTAAAGCTCGAATTGACATTGTAGACCTTGTCTCGGAAACTGTGCAATTGCGGCGTACCGGCAAGAATTTCACAGGATTTTGTCCTTTCCATCCGAATTCTCGCACACCAGCATTTGTTGTTTTTCCCGATTCAGGCACCTGGCGTTGTTTCGGGCAATGCAATGAAGGTGGGGATATCTTTAAGTTTGTGATGAAGAAGGAAGGCTGGGATTTTCCTGAAGCGCTAAAGCAGCTTGCCGAAAAAGCGGGCATACAACTCACCCAACCTTCTGCCCAGGATCAGGCGTTAGCTGAAGAGTATGATAATTTAAGGTCTATTTTAGAAGAAGCGCTGACCTTTTATCGCCACCAGCTTTTCAATACGACAGAAGGGAAAAAAGCAGCTGAATATTTACGAAGTCAGCGCGGTTTGCGTGATGAAACGATTGAAGCCTTTGGTTTAGGGTATGCACCTCACTCTTGGGATGCATTGATCACCCATTTCAAGGGAAAAGGTATTGCAGAATCCGATTTGCTGGCAGCAGGGATGGTCAGTGAGAGAGAATCTGGAGGCTATTATGACCGCTTCCGCCACAGGGTAATGTTCCCGATCCGCGATGAGCGCGGCAGAATGGCTGGTTTTGGCGCGCGCATTCTGGACCCTAACGATGTCCCAAAATTCCTCAATTCTCCCCAGACGGTTGTCTTCGATAAGGGCCATCTGTTATATGGATTGGATTTAGCCCGTCGCGCTATTCGTGTAAAAGACCAGGCGGTGATTGTTGAAGGTTATCTGGATGTGATCGCTCTACACCAGGCAGGCTTCAATAACGCAATCTCACCCATGGGAACGGCTTTGACAGAGCAGCAATTGACCTTATTAAAACGGTTCAGTCGCCGGATTGTCCTGGCGCTGGACCCTGACGCGGCTGGTGACAAGGCAACATTACGAGGCTTGCAGATTGCTCGTCAAACCCTGGACCGTGAGACAGACCCGGTTTTTGATGCGCGTGGCTTGATGGTGTATGAGGCGCGCCTGAAAGCAGATATCCGGGTAACAACCCTACCCGAGGGGCAGGATCCAGACGATGTAGTCAACCGAGATCCGCAGGAATGGGAAAGGATTTTGGAGGCTGCTCGCCCGATTGTCATGCATGTGATGGAATCGCTGGCAAAAGAACGGGATCTGGATGACCCGAAGGTGAAGAGCGAAATCGCCGCCCAGGTTTTGCCCTTGATTGAAGATGTACCCAGCCCCATTGAAAGAGATACATACCGGCAAAGACTGGCGCGACTGTTGCGTGTGGATGAACGAGCCTTGTATGAGACAGCACCAGTTCGGGCTAAACCTGCTCCCACCCGCCAAAGGCGATCCCAGGCTCCTGTCGAAACCACACTCAAACCGCAGGATAGTGTTTACCGGCTGGAAAGACATTGCCTGGGTTTATTGTTGCGCCAGCCTACCTTACAATACCAGGTAGATCGGCAGCTTCAGGAAGCGGGGCTCTTGCGCCTGAGTCCGGAGGATTTTCAACATAGCGATCATGCAGCTATTGCTGCGGTTTTCCAACAATCTGTCGATCAGGATCTTGCCGAACCGCTAAACTTTGTTCTGAACAGCCTATCTCTGGAAATGATGGATTTGGCCGATCAATTGCTGGAGGGAACCGTTAATATGGATTTGGATGATGAAAAGGTGATAGAAGATTTGATGCGCGGATTATTAGAAATTCGCCGTCGCAGGCTTCACCAGCAGATTGATTACATTCGTTACCTGATGGATGAAGCTCACGAGCAGGGTGATCTAAAAGCCACACAATACATCCAAACTATGGTACAACATACACGTACCCTGGGTCAAATTAACCAGGCAATCGGAAAATTAACCAGCCGTACGGCAAGTTCTCGTTAACGGGCACAACTTGTATGATCACAGGTTTTGAATCCCCCAGGCAACCCTCCGAATTCCTACCAGATGACAACGATTTGGATGATACTGAGTTGGAAAAACTTGATGATGACCTCTTGCAAACTGAAGAGCCAGAAAATCTATTAACCGATGAAATGGATGAGGCAGACGAGCTGCTTGTGGATGAAGATGAACTCCTGACAGGTGAAGAAATAGATGAAGAGAGTCTATTAAGCCTTGAAGATATTGAAAATACGGATCAAAGCATTAACATTGATGCTGTTCGTGATCTCCGGCTTTACACCGAAATAAGTGAGGATCCAGTCCGTTTATACCTGAAGGAAATTGGGAATATCGAGCTGCTGGACCCGGACCAGGAGTTTTGGCTTTCTACGCGCTTAGAAGCTGAACGGCGATTAGATTTGCTTTGCCGAAAACACCCCCTGATGCGCAGCGATCAAAAAACAAATCTTGGCTTGGTTGAGACACAGCGGGTATTTAGAGCTGTGTTTGATGATTTATCCACGGCTTGGTCTCGGACTATGGAAGATACCCGACGACTGGGATATGAGTGTCCTGATTTGAACTTGATCCTTTCTGAGGCGCAGATGTTGCGTTCTACCTGGCAGAGCGATACCCCCTCCTATCTACGCGCCTACCTGGATAATGGCTTATGGGGAAGCGACGAGTTTTGGAACAATGTAGCCAGAAGCGCTTTTAGCGTCTTTTTGTATCTTTATGTCATTCCCGAAGATGCCGCGGCTTTGCTGCATAAGTTTATAACCAAGCGGAATAACCTGCCTACAGAACGCACTTTTATCAACTATTTACCAGAAGAAGAGAACCTGCGCCAGGAAATCACCCAGATCCGGTTGCGTAGCGAGGAAGCTTATCACGCCATTATCCGCGCGAATTTACGACTGGTAGTCAGTGTAGCCAAGCGTTATATTGGACGAGGCAGCTCTTTTCTGGATTTGATTCAAGAAGGAAATATTGGTCTCTTGCGGGCGGTGACAAAATTTGACCCAACCCGAGGCTATAAATTCAGTACCTATGCAACCTGGTGGATTCGCCAGTCAATTAGCCGCTCAATTGCTGATCAAGCACGAACCATTCGAATTCCTGTGCACATATTCGAGTCGATTAATCGTTTACTGCGTATCCAACGCGATCTGATTCAAAAACTGGGTCGAGAGCCGACTTCAGAGGATATTGCTTTGGAGGCTGGATACCTGGAAGCAAAAGACTTACAGGCAATTATGCGCTCGCAGGCTGAATCAACACCGGTTGAGGCAGAGGTACGTCGTAGATGGAACCGGGCTGCAGCCAAGGTGAATCGCATTTTACGTGCCATGGAAGAACCGATGTCCCTGGATAGTCCGGTGGGCAATGAGGATAGCAGCCAGCTGGGTGATTTTATCGAAGATGAAGACGCCCAGGAGCCCATGGACGCAGCCGCCAAAGAAATGTTGCGTGAATCGATCAAGAATGCCCTGGCAGTGCTTTCTGAGAGGGAACGGCAGGTTCTAGAACTGCGTTTTGGTTTGGTAGATGGAAAAGACCATACCTTAGAGGAAGTGGGCCAGTACTTCAGTGTGACCCGTGAGCGTATCCGCCAAATTGAATCAAAAGCCCTGCGTAAATTACGGCATCCGACGCGCAGCCGGCATTTACGTGATTTTCTCAGATAAGTGTATCTTTGTGAAATTTGACACCCTTTTGTCGATATGATAAACTATCGCAACGTAAAACATCATCTTTTGGGCGCGTATCGGAAAGATCGCGCTGACTGAGTAGGAGATAAAAAAGAGGCGTCTATGCTGCAGGAATATCTGCCTATTGTTGTTTTGTTGGTCCTTGCCACCGGGTTGGCAGGGCTAGTTGTTTTAATTGGACATTGGTTCGGCCCACGCCGCCCCACCCCAAGGAAAGAGATGCCATACGAATCGGGTATGCGACCTATAGGACCTGGAACGCGCAGGATGCCGGTTCGCTTCTACCTGGTTGCTGTCCTCTTTATTTTGTTTGATATTGAGGTGGTTTTCTTCCTGCCATGGGCGGTTGTTTATAAAAAGCTGGGAGTATTTGGGTTGGTGGAGATGCTCATCTTCATTCTAATTTTGTTGGTAGGGTATGTCTACGCGTGGAAGAAAGGAGCATTGGAATGGGAATAGAACAAAAACTTGGCAATATGGGCATTGTGACCCTAAAACTTGAGCAAGTTGTCAACTGGTCCAGGACAAATGCAATGTGGCCTATGCTGTTTGGACTGGCTTGTTGCGCGATTGAAATGATGGCTGCCCAGGCCTCTCGCTATGATATGAGCCGTTTTGGGATGGAGTTAATGCGCGCCAGCCCACGCCAATCGGACCTGATGATCGTTGCTGGTCGGGTGACACGCAAGATGTCGCCAGTATTACGGCGGCTTTATGATCAAATGCCTGATCCTAAATGGGTGATTTCGATGGGCGACTGCGCATCCTGTGGCGGGGTTTTTAACAACTATGCGATTGTTCAGGGCGTCGATGAGATTGTCCCGGTTGATGTTTATGTGGCAGGTTGCCCGCCTCGTCCAGAAGCCTTGATTCATGGCATTTTAACCTTACATGAAAAGGTTAAAACTGAACGCATCAAGGACTGGGCTTGATGGGTGTAAGTAAAAATTTTGGGAACCATTTCGATAGGGTAAGCAGGCGATTGTTGCCCAAAACAAGGATTTTATTTCTATGAATGAACAAATTCAAAAAATTGCCGAGACAGTTAAGCAACGTTTTGCAACCGGAACCTATGAATTCGGGGACGAGGTCAGCCTGATCGTTGCGCCCGAGCAAATTGTTGAGGTCTGTCAAGTCCTGCGGGATGAGTTTGAATTCAATCTGCTTTCGGAAGAAACTGCTGTAGATTATTGGCCGGAGCAAACCCCGCGTTTCCATGTGGTTTATCGCCTGCGTTCTTTAAAGAATAATTTAATCATTGGTTTGCGGGTTCCTTTGAATGGCAATGCACCGGTGGCGCCCAGTATTGTCAAGGTCTTTTCCAACGCCAACTGGTTTGAGCGTGAGCTTTGGGATATGTTTGGAATTCGTTTTGAAGGTCATCCGGACTTGCGCCGCGTTGTCATGCCCTATGATTGGGAGGGACATCCTTTGCGCAAAGATTACCCCCTGGGATATGAAGAAGTGCAATTTACCTTTAACTTTGACGAAATTAATGTGCGCAAGCCTTATGCCCAAGAATAGTGATCTTTTTGAGAATGGCTGTGGCAGCAGAATTTGGATGGTGAGATAAATGATGGAAACCGAAAGCAATTTGATTCTGACTCCAGTCTCCATTGATGAGATTAAGCACCTGGTAACGGATCGCGCTATCAAGGGTGAGACCGTTTTACTCAATATGGGGCCTCAGCACCCGAGCACCCACGGAGTTCTACGTTTATTGTTGGAGCTGGACGGCGAAGAAGTGGTTACCTGTATTCCA
Source organism: uncultured Chloroflexia bacterium (assembly GCA_963842455.1). Taxonomy (GTDB): domain Bacteria; phylum Chloroflexota; class Anaerolineae; order Anaerolineales; family UBA4823; genus CAWJHE01. The sequence goes on along the minus strand of CAWJHE010000009.1, from coordinate 326,374 downwards.
GATGTGGGTTTCTTGCACACTGGCATTGAAAAGAACATGGAGGCCAAGACTTACGAGAAAGCTGAAGTCATGACCGACCGTCTGGATTACTTGAATAATGTTGGCAATAACCTGGCATATTGTCTTGCGATTGAAAAACTATGTGATCTGGATGTTCCCCCAAGAGCACAGGCTATCCGGGTGATTCTGACTGAGCTCCAGCGCATTGCTTCACATCTGGTCTGGTTGGGTACATCCTCTTTGGATCTGGCGGCGATGTCTGTTTTCTTGTACTGTTTTCGCGAGCGTGAGATGATTCTGGACATCATGGAGCTGGTGAGCGGTCAAAGGATGATGACGACTTACTTACGCCCGGGTGGTTTGTGGCGAGATGTTCCGGTTGAATTTGAAGCTGCGGTGCGTGAATTTTTAAAGATGTTTCCAGCTAAAATTGACATGTATGAAAATTTGCTAACCAAGAACCCCATTTTTATGGATCGCATCAAGGGTTTGGGCATTTTGTCGCAGGAGGTGGCTTTAGATTACGGTGTAACCGGTCCAATGTTGCGTGCTTCTGGTATCGCTCATGATTTACGCAAGGCGCAGCCGTATTCGGGTTACGAGCAGTATGATTTTGAAATACCTACGCATACAGATTCAGATACCTATGCTCGTTACCTGGTGCGTATGGAAGAAATGCGCCAGTCCTTGCGCATTGTGGAACAGGCCTTAAATAAACTGCCAGTGGGTCGGGTACGCAGCAACAATCGCAAATACGTACCCCCGCCGCGCAGTGAGATTGGCGTTAGCATGGAAGCTTTGATCCACCACTTTAAATTATGGACAGAAGGTTTCTGCCCCCCTGTTGGCTCTGTTTATGCCGCTGTGGAATCTCCAAAAGGTGAATTGGGGGTATATCTTGAAAGCGATGGCAGTCCAAAACCTTACCGGGTGCATTGGCGAACGCCATCCTTTACCAATATGCAAATCCTGCCTTATCTGTCTAAAGGTCACTTTGTGGCTGACCTGGTTGCTTTGATTGGTACGGTAGATATTGTATTGGGTGATGTAGATCGATAATGCAAAGGCGGATGAGAAATTATGCTTGCTGAGAAATATGCACAAGAGATAGCGGCCATCCTGGCCAAGTACCCTCCAGATCAACGTCGAGCGGCTGTCATGCCTCTGATTTATCTTGCACAACGTGAAAAGATGCACGTAGAGCGCAGGGATATGGCGGAAATTGCTGCAATTTTAGGGTTGCTGCCGACCGAAGTAGCCTCTATTGTTGGTTTTTATAGCCTGTATTACGACAAACCAGGCGGGAAGTATCGCATACAAATTTGTACGGATTTACCCTGTGCCTTGCGCGGCGCTGAGGAATTTTTAAACCAGATTTGTGAGCGACTCGGGATTTTACCGGGTGAAACAACCCCTGATGGTTTAATCACAGTCGAAGCGGTAATGTGCCTGGCTGCTTGCGACCGAGCTCCAATGTTCCAGGTTCAATCTGGGCAGGGCCTTCAATATTACGAGAACCAGACCGTTGAGGGTGCTTTAGCATTGATTGAAGAATTACGAAACGATGCAGCCCGGCGGCGGGGGAATGATGGCCGTGGGAGGGATAATCATGTCTAACACGGATTATGAGTACGTATTGTTGCGCCACAGGCAGATTCCCGATTTAGACAATCTGGAAGTTTACCGTCAGAATGGCGGTTTCAGAGCTTTTGAAAAGGCTGTGGCATCGATGAAGCCGGGTGAAGTCACCGACCAGGTTAAGGCATCTGGCTTGCGCGGCCGTGGCGGTGCAGGCTTCCCTACCGGTTTGAAATGGTCATTTATAGATAACAACAGCTGGCCGCACTATGTAGTGGCTAATGCAGATGAATCAGAGCCAGGAACCTTCAAAGATCGCGAAATAATGGAGAGCAACCCGTACCAGTTTCTGGAGGGTGTAGCGATCTGCGCTTATGCGATCCAGGCGCACGAGGCCTATGTTTATTTGCGTGGTGAGTTTTGGCAGATTGCACATCGCCTGGACCAGCATATTGCTGCCATGCAAGCAGCGGGTCTGCTAGGTGATAACCTTTTTGGAACAGGCTATTCCCTGCGAATTTTCACTCACCTTGGCGCCGGGGCTTATATCTGCGGTGAAGAAACTGCATTGCTCGAGTCGATTGAAGGCAAATTAGGACAGCCACGATTGCGTCCACCTTTCCCGCCTTCCTACGGTCTGTTTGGAAAGCCCACAGTCGTAAACAATGTGGAGACGCTCACAAACTTGCCCATGATTTTGGATAAAGGTGTTGAGTGGTACCGCTCTATGGGCACTGAAAAAAGCCCAGGTCCTAAGGTGTTCTCACTTTCGGGCAGAGTGAACAAACCTGGAAATTATGAATTGCCGCTTGGCAAGACTTTTCGTGAATTAATTTTTGAAAATGGCGGCGGTATTCCTGATGGACATGCTATTAAGGCGATTATGGCTGCCGGCGCTAGCTCATCCCTGATTGTTGCTAATGACGAAGCGCTAGATACTCCGATGGATTATGAAAGCGTTCCTCGAGTAGGTGGTTCTTTGGGTTCAGCCTCCGTTATTGTGATTGATGATACAGTCAACATTCCCTGGTTAATTAACAAAACAGTACATTTCTTCAAGCATGAATCCTGTGGGAAATGCACACCTTGCCGGGAAGGAACTTTCTGGATGATGCATTTGACTGATCGGATTGACAGCGGGAGCGCTGGGCAAGAAGATGTGGATTTGCTCCACGATGTAGCCAGCCAGATGAAAGGTAAATGCCTGTGTGCGTTGGGCGAATTTTCCATCGAGGCTGTTCTCAGTGGGCTTGAGCGCTTTAAGCAAGATTTTGATGTGAAGGTAAATAGCACAGCCGGTCAGGACTAACTGGTTAGCTGATGGCGTAACGATGGAGTGATGCATGACGAAAATGGTCACGTTGACAATTGATGGTGTGCAGGTGACAGTACCGGAAGGTACTTTGATTGTAAATGCTGCGAAGAAAGCTGGCGTTGATATTCCAGTGTTTTGCTACCACCCGAAAATGGAGCCTGTGGGAATGTGCCGGATGTGCCTGGTTGAAGTTGGTCGGCCAGTCATTGACCGCGCCAGCGGGCAAGTAGTCCTGGAAGAAGATGGCAGTCAAAAAATTCTAATTGGACCGAAATTAGAAACAGCTTGCACGACCCCTGTTTCTGAGGGAATGGTTGTAATTGGAACAAGCGAGAAAGCAAAAGCTGGCCGTGAGGATATTCTTGAATTTCTTCTGACCTCCCACCCGTTGGATTGCCCGGTTTGCGATAAAGGCGGCGAATGCCCCTTGCAGAACCTGACGATGGGTTTTGGACCGGGTGAGAGCCGCTATCTGTATGACGAAAAGAAACATATGGCAAAGCACGTGCCATTAGGTGAATTAATTTACCTGGATCGTGAGCGTTGTATTCAATGCGGGCGCTGTGTTCGCTTCCAGGATGTTGTTGTAGACGACCCGGTGATCGGTTTCTTTAATCGCGGCCGGTCATTAGAAATCGTATCTTATTCTGAGCCTGGGTTTGACTCTTACTGGTCTGGCAATACCACCGATATTTGCCCGGTTGGAGCGTTAACAACCACCAATTTCCGTTTCAAAGCTCGCCCGTGGGAATTGCGTGCCGCTGCATCGATTTGCAATCATTGCCCGGTAGGCTGCAACACCACCTTGAACGTCCGGCGGGAGGCTGTTTCCGGCGGTGATTGGGTGGTTAAGCGCGTTATGCCTCGCCAGAACGAGCATGTCAACGAAATCTGGATTTGCGACAAGGGACGTTTTGGAATTCCGTTTGCCACGCGTAATGAAAAGCGCCTGACGGAACCGCTGGTGCGACGGGATGGCGAGTTGCTTCCAGCGACATGGGAAGAAGCCTTGAGTATGACAGCCGAGCGGTTTAAAGATGCCGGCGCCGGTTTGTTCACCCTGGCGAGCGGCAGATTAAGCAATGAGGACCTGTTCAACCTGCAGCAACTTTCTCAAAAGATCCAGGGTCAGGCTGCTTTGTACACGCATATGGCTGGCGGTGAACTGACGACCCAGATCGGTTTATCCCAGGGCTCCAATTTCGGCGATATGGGCGCTGAAAGCGCTATCTTAGTTGTGGCGAGCGACCTGGAAGAAGAAGCTCCCTTGTGGTGGCTGCGGATTAAGCAGGCGGCTGAACGTGGCGCAAAATTGATTGTGCTGAATCCTCGCCAGACCAAGCTGGATCGTGCCGCTACAGTTTCGCTGCGTTATCCCTTTGGACTGGCTGCTGCAGCCGTACTGGCGATGGTCAACAGCCTTTCTGCCAAACGTCCTGAGCTCCCGGAAGGCTTGCAAGACCTGGTGCGCAGCGCGGAGTTTAAAGATGCTGCGCAAGCTTTCGCCTCGGCAGAGAATGCCGTGGTGCTATTTGGCAGTGAGGGAATGGGTTTGGCAGAATCGGAGGCTTTAGCCCAGGCCTGTGCCAATCTTCTCATAGCAACTGGTCATACTGGTAGACCAAACAACGGGCTACTGGCGGCGTGGTCAAGAGCCAATGATCAGGGCGCCTGGGAGATGGGTTGGAAGCCCGTCAGCGATTTGGTTGGGGCCTTAGAAAAAGCGCAGGCGCTGTATATCGCTGCAGCCGACCCGGTTGGCGATGATCCTGCTTTCCAGGCTGCTTTTGGCGGTGACAAATTTGTAGTTGTACAGGATCTTTACCTGACACAGACCGCGCGTTTAGCGGATGTGGTTTTACCGGTGCAGTCCTTTATTGAGCGAGAAGGCAGTTATACAACAGGAGAGCGCCGGGTCCAGCGTTTTTATCCGGCTACCCAGCCTGTTGTGGCTTTGCCGCTGCAAGAGAGTAGCCCAGGAACAAGCAAATCTCCGGTATTGAAGTCTCTTCGTTTAGCTTTGTCTGGCCCGCAGGCAGATTATGCTATCCCGGTTTTGCTGGCTGAAAAGATGGGGGTTCAGGGCATTGGTGGTGGCAGCGCTGCTTCTGTTTTCTTGAACCTGGCGAAATCAGCGCCGGTTTTTGAAGGCGTGAATTATCAGAAATTAGCCGAGGTAGAAGAGCAGTGGCCGATTGTTGGCCGCAGTGACCTGTATTATGGGGGGACTACCTATGAGAACTCACAAGGACTGGGCGTTCAGTTACCCATTCGTAAACAAAGCCCCGTGCTGAGTTGGCCGCAGTTAGGCGATTTCAAGTTGCCTAAGCTGGGCTTGATGGCTTTTCCGATTACACGCCTGTATGACCGGGGCAATACCTTGCTGCCCTCCGAGCTGCTTCACCAGCGCATTGGTGAACCGTATGTGATCTTAAGCGTCCAAGATGCGGAACGGATGAAAGTCCGCCAGGGCGATATGCTGCGAATAACTTTTTCGGCAACTGGCGGGAGCACAGTGGTATCTGCTCGCCTGGATGAAAGTCTGCCTGAACGCGTCGTTTTAGCGCCGCGAAGTTTTGGTTTGCCTGTTACTGGTCCCACGCTCGTGGAGCTAAAAGCGGCATAAAAAGTGTGAGTTGAGGTAAGAATTATGGATATTGCGTTACTGATAGAATGGATCATCAAAGCAATTGTGCTACTCATGATAGGAGTGGTCGGTTTTGCGTACCTTACCTTCTACGAACGTAAAGCACTGGGCAGAATCCAGGTGCGCATAGGACCTAACCGCGCTGGTCCGGGAGGCTGGCTGCAACCGGTGGCCGATGGGGTGAAACTGATTTTCAAAGAGGAATTGATCCCTGCCAAGGCTGATCGCCTGATTTTTATCCTGGCGCCGATTATTACGGTGATCCCGGCGCTGGTTATTATGGCGGTGATCCCGTTTGGCGGCACAGTAACCATTTTTGGTCGGGAAGTAGCTTTATCTATAGCTGGCGACATTAATATCGGCATACTCTATATTGCGGCGTTTACATCCATTTCGGTCTATGGCCTGGTTTTAGCTGGCTGGTCATCCAATAACAAGTATGCTACCATGGGCGGTTTACGCTCCACTGCCCAGATGATTAGTTATGAGCTCGCGCTGGGTTTATCCTGGGTTGGCCCGATCATGCTGGCAGGTTCTCTAAGCCTTAGTGATATTGTTGAAACCCAATCGAGGATTGGCTGGTTTGCGATTTTGCAGCCTATCGGAATGATCATCTTTTTGATTGCCGCCCTGGCAGAAGTTAACCGATCTCCCTTCGACATGCCGGAAGCCGAGCAGGAATTGACGGCTGGCTATCATGTTGAATATTCTGGTATGAAGTTTGCGCTCTTCTTCATGGCGGAATATATCAAAATGATTGCGATCAGCGCCATCGCTGCAACCCTATTCTTTGGCGGGTATCATGGTCCATTTGTTGATCAGCTGCCCTGGCTGGGTCCGATCTATCTTTTCTTAAAAATATTCATCCTGCTCTTTGGTCAGATTTGGGTGCGAGCAACCTTGCCTCGTTTTCGATATGACCGTTTGATGGCTTTTGGCTGGAAGATCTTGTTGCCTCTGGCTATAGCGAATGTGTTCTTAACTGCGGTATTGATAATCCTTTTCCCAGGCATATTTAATTAATGGTAGGAATTTGAGATGAGATACATGAGCTTGGAGGTAAGTAATGTTTGCTAAAGAAATTGCACGTGGTTTGTTAACCACTTTACGAGAAATGCTCAATAAGCCGGTAACGGTTCAATACCCGGAAGAGAAGCATCCGGTTTCCAAGCGCTTCAAAGGCCGGCATATTTTGCAGCGTTATGAGAATGGTATGGAGCGCTGCATCGGCTGCTCTTTGTGCTCTGCTGCCTGCCCCGCAGACGCTATTTTTGTGGAATCGGCTGAGAACACCGATGAAGAACGTTATTCTCCAGGCGAACGCTATGCCCGGGTGTATGAGATCAACATGCTGCGTTGTATTTTCTGCGGTTACTGTGAAGATGCCTGCCCAACTGAAGCAATTGTCTTGGGTGATAATTATGAGCTTTCCTTTACAGACCGGCGTCAGTCTATCTATCCCAAAGAAATGCTCTTGGTGCCTGTGCCACAGAATGGCAAACCGACGCCGCAAAAAGTCGAACCGGGAGTTTATACCCGTTCGGTTCCGGAGATGAAAGATCCGGTTGATTAGGTTGTCAACTGGTTATTAAGCAGGGGAGCGGTGGTCGTGTTGTTCAGCGCCCCGCAGATATCAAAAAAGCAAACGGAGTTTGCCTATGGTTTCTGACTACATTTTATTTTTTGGCCTGGCTATTGTGGCTATTGCTTCCGCCTTGGGCATGTTGCTAAGCAGGAATTCTGTCTATTCGGCGCTTAATTTAATCCTGAACTTTGTAACAGTTGCATTGTTTTACCTGCTGTTAAACGCGCCGTTTATTGCCCTGGCCCAGATTACCGTTTATGCCGGTGCGATCATGGTTTTGTTCTTGTTTGTGATCATGTTGCTGGGTGCGGAATCGTTGCGTCATAAAGGCACCTTGCCCTGGCAGCCGCCTTTGGCATTTGCCCTGGGATCCATTCTCTTGGTGGAGGCCGCCTATATTCTGTTAATCCGCCCGGGCATGCTTAGTGTTGGAAGTGCAGTGGATACAGGCTTCGGGTCGCCTGCTTCCGTTGGTGAACTGCTGTTCAGCCGCTACTTGCTGCCATTTGAGGTGATCTCTGTGTTATTGCTGGCGGCAATGGTTGGGGCGATTGTGTTGACCAAGCGCAAACGAGGCGATCTATAGATTCTCTTTCCAGGGAAAAAAGTGGTGGAGGAAAAGAATGTTACCTGTTGAATATTATTTGGGATTATCCGTCATCCTTTTTACGCTAGGTGCAATAGGAGTTCTTATCCGGCGTAATGCGATTATTATCTTTATGTCGATCGAATTGATGCTCAATGCAGCTAATCTTGCTTTTGTCGCTTTTGCTCGCTACCATGGTGGCTTAAGTGGCCAGATTTTTGTGTTCTTTGTTATGGCAGTGGCTGCAGCAGAGGTGGCTGTGGGTCTGGCTTTGATCGTGGCGATCTTCCAGACCAAACAGAGCATTGATATTGATCAAATGAACAGCTTGAAGGGATAAATGCTTATGAACTTTAGTGAAGCTGTCTCAGCTGGTCCTCAGTTTTTCTACCTGGTTCCCTGGGTAGTCTTTTTTCCAGTCATTGGCTTGCTGATTAACATCATTTTTGGCGGCCGTATCCTCAACCGTGGATTGGCTGGAGAAAGAACAGTAGGCTGGATTGCCAGTATTGCCGCGGGTCTATCGTTTGTGGTAGCCGTTTTGCAGGCCGTATCTCTGGTCGGCCATCCAGAAGGTCAGGTAGTTTCCCTGGCTGAATGGATTACGATTGGCGATCTCAAGTTAAGGTGGGCCTTCCAGGTCGATACACTCTCAGCCGTGATGATGCTGGTCGTATCTGGAGTAGGAACCCTGATCCATATCTATGCTATCGGCTATATGCATGAAGATGTACGCCATAATGGGGACCCAAGCCGTTTCCGCCGCTTCTTTGTGTTTATGAATTTATTCATTGCCATGATGATGATCCTGGTCAGCAGCGATAACTATCTGATGTTATTTGTTGGCTGGGAAGGCGTTGGTCTGTGCTCATTCTTGTTGATTGGCTTTTGGTACGATAAAGGCAAGGATGGAATTGGCAATGCCATGGCAGCCAAAAAAGCCTTTGTGACAAACCGGGTTGGCGATTTTGGCTTTTTGATCGCAGCCTTCACCATGTTTTGGGCGTTTGGCACCTTTGAATTTCATTCTATCGCTGAGCGAGCTCCCGAAGTGGCTGCCGCCTTCCCGGGTGCAATCCTGGCGATTACCTTGTTTATGTTGTTGGGTGTGGCTGGTAAATCGGCTCAAATCCCGCTCTTTGTGTGGTTGCCGGATGCTATGGCAGGCCCGACCCCGGTTTCAGCCTTGATCCATGCTGCGACCATGGTCACGGCTGGTGTTTACCTGGTGGCGCGTTCAAGTGCATTGTATGTAGAAGTGCCCCAGGCTCAAAATATAGTTGCCCTTGTGGGAGCGGCAACCGCCCTGTTCGCCGCTACGATTGCTGTAGCCCAATTCGATATCAAAAAAGTCCTGGCGTATTCCACTATCAGCCAGCTTGGTTTTATGGTGGCAGCAGTCGGGATGGGCGCCTTTGTGGCTGGCATGTTCCACCTGGTGACGCATGCCTTTTTCAAAGCGCTGCTCTTCCTTTCCGCCGGCTCGGTTATCCAGGGATTAGAACGCGGAGAGCACCATCTCCATCATGACCCGGCGCTGAAAAAACAAGCAAAGAGTTTGGGGCATGGATTTGATCCCCAAGATATGCGCAATATGGGCGGCATCAAAGACCGCATGAAAGTAACTTTTTGGGTGTACTTGATTGGTGCGATTGCATTAGCCGGTATTCCAGTCTTCGCGGGGTTCTGGTCTAAAGATGAAATCCTGGCTGAAGCCAGCAAATTAAACCCCACAGCTTACTGGATGATGACGGCTGCCGCATTCCTGACTGCTTTTTACATGGGGCGGCAAATTCTAATGGTCTTCTTTGGCAAGCCGCGTACTGCTGCCGCTGAACATGCTCAGGAGAGCCCGGCATTAATGACGGTTCCATTGATCATCCTGGCAGCCTTATCGGTTCTGGGCGGCGCTCTCAACCTGCCCTGGACTCACACGCTGACACATTGGCTTGAACATTCTATTGAACATGTGCACCCCGGTGAATTTGTGGTTCTGGTAGCGGCTTTGAGCACCGGCCTGGCTTTGTTGGCGATTTTCCTGGCCTGGTGGATCTACAATCCAAAGCGCTATGAAGCGTTTATGGCGGCTCCAGCTGCAAAACGCGCCGACGACCCGCTGCGTTCCATGATTGGACCTATCTATGAGGTCCTGAAAAATAAATGGTACGTGGATGAGTTGTACTGGGCCGTTATCCTTAATCCATACATCGCCCTATCGCGCTTCCTGGCTGAGGTAATCGATTGGCGATTCTGGCACGATTGGTTCCACGACGTGGTCATCGCAGGCGGGTATCGTCTCTTAGCCCGAGTTATGGCTGTGCGAATTGATTTGGGCGGTATCGATGCAGTTGCCAATGGTTTGGGGAACGCTGCAAAGAATATGGCTGCTGCATTCAGGCGGCTGCAGACCGGTTATGTACGCAATTATGCCCTGTCCATTTTTGTGGGCGTGGTCATTATCCTGGGATACTTAGTCCTACGCTAATTCCTAAAAAAGAAAGGCCTTATGCTCAATTCCTGACCTTCATCGAAAACAAATTTCAGGAATTCGGAAGCAGCCGGAGGTAAAGTTATGAACTATCTTTTACACCCCTTAATCCTGGTCACCTTCTTCCCCCTGGTGGGCGTTTTGGTGATGCTCTTCTTGCGTGCGGAACAAAAAAATACCGCACGCTGGGTGGCGTTGATTGTCTCGTTGATCACGTTTGGGATTTCAATTGCTGTATTGCTTCAATTTAATCCGAAAGATCCAGCATTACAGTTGGTGGTGAATTTGCCCTGGATCCAGGTGGCGAAATGGAACATTTCCTTTCACCTGGGGGTTGACGGCTTGAGTATCTTGCTCCTGCTTTTGACCACCTTCCTGACCCCGATATCCATCCTGTCTACCTGGACGGCAGTAGAAGAGCGGGTCAAGGATTTTATGCTCTTCTTCTTACTCCTGGAAGTAGGTATGGTGGGTGTCTTTTTGGCCCAGGATTTGTTCTTGTTCTATGTTTTCTGGGAATTTACCCTGGTTCCCATGTATTTTCTGATTGGTATTTGGGGTGGCGCCCGGCGCATGTATGCCGCAATTAAGTTCTTTTTGTACACCATGGCAGGCTCTATCCTGATGCTATTAGCCATCCTGTGGTTAGGAATTCAGCAGGGAACTTTCTCGGTACCCGATATGATTGCACAAGGCGGAATTCCAGCGAATGTTCAATTCTGGCTCTTCCTGGCTTTTGCGGCTGCTTTTGCCATCAAGGTGCCTATGTGGCCTTTACATTCCTGGTTGCCGGATGCGCACGTGGAAGCTCCAACAGCTGGCTCGGTTATCCTGGCGGGTGTGCTGCTCAAGATGGGTACCTATGGCTTTTTGCGTTTCAATATCCCCTTGTTCCCCCTGGCTTCTGTTCAGTTAGCGCCGTGGGTAGCGGGTCTGGCAGTGATTGGAATTTTGTACGGTGCAGCGGTTTCTTATGCTCAGCAGGATGTGAAAAAACTGGTTGCCTATTCTTCTGTCAGCCACTTGGGATTTGTCATGCTGGGTTTGTTTGCCTTGAATTCTCAAGGTATTCAAGGCGGAATTCTGCAAATGATCAATCATGGTCTGAGCACAGGCGCATTGTTCCTTATTGTGGGTATGATTTATGAGCGCCGCCATACCCGAGATATGGATGCCTTTGGCGGGTTGTGGAAGGTTATGCCGGTTTACGGCGCTCTGACTTTGATCGTGGCGCTGTCTTCCATGGGTTTGCCGGGATTAAATGGTTTTGTTGGTGAGTTCACGATTCTGCTTGGAGCATGGGGAGCTGGTCAGGCAGGCGGCGCTTTGGGGTCGGTATGGTTTGCCGGTCTTGCAGCAGTAGGCGTCATCCTGGCAGCAGTGTATATGTTATTCATGTTCCAAAAGATGTTCTTAGGCCCGGTAACCAAAGAAGAGAATCGCAAACTTTTAGACTTGAATTGGCGTGAAATTGCCACTTTAGTGCCTTTGCTGGTCCTGATTTTCTGGATCGGTTTATATCCAAAGCCTTTCTTTGACCTGATGGCGCCTGCTGTAGATCACCTGGTGGCAGCCATCAAAGTGGCTGCTGTAGCTGGCCTGCCCTAAGCTGGATGAGGAACCAAGCGCCAGTTTCCTACAAAAAGGGGAGCTTGGTGTTGATGGAGTGAATTATGCCTGATGATTTGTTTATTTCACTGGAAGCGATCCTACCTTTGATTGTTCTGACAGTTTGGGTATGCGCCCTGGTACTGGTTGATTTGTTGATTCCCAAAGACCGTAAGGGATGGACCGCACTGCTGGCGGCCGTGGGTCTCGTGGTTACCTTAGGCTTTGTCGTTGCCAGGTTCGGACGGCCGATTGTAGGGTTTGGCGGCATGATTTTTGCCGATGATTTTGCCAACTTTTTAAATGTATTGATATTGGTCAGCGGACTGGCGGGGATTGCCCTGGCATATGATTATCTTAAGCGGATGGGTTTGGAACGAGGAGAGTATTACACACTACTGCTTTTTGCCATGATCGGGATGATGCTGATGGGGATGACGGCTGATCTCATCGTTGTTTTCCTGGCCTTGGAGTTGCTTTCCATTCCTTTATATGTTCTGGCAGGTATTGCAACCCCCAAGCCATCATCCGAAGAAGCTGCCTTAAAATATTTCTTGCTGGGCTCTTTTGCTTCTGGCTTTGTTTTATTCGGAACTGCTCTGGTGTACGGGGCAACCAGTTTCACCGGTCTGGCAGATATTGTTGCCTCTGTCAGCAGCGGAGCTGCGAACATGACTTTGCTCTTGGTTGGGGCGGCTCTGATTTTGATCGGACTGGGTTTTAAGGTGGCTGTAGTACCGTTCCATATGTGGACGCCGGATGTTTACCATGGCGCTCCCACCTCTGTGACAGCATTTATGGCAGTTGGCGCCAAGGCGGCGGGGTTTGCCGCGATTTTGCGGGTGTTTGTCTTAGCTTTTCCCGTACTGTCAGCAGATCTGGCGCCGATTTTTTGGGGATTAGCTGCCCTTACGATGGTCCTCGGAAACGTGGTAGCGATTGCACAAACGAATATCAAGCGTCTGCTGGCTTATTCCAGTATTGCCCATGCGGGTTATATTATGATGGCGCTGGTACCTTACGGGCAGGCGAATGTTTCGGCGGATTCCGTCGCATCGGCTCTTTTTTACCTGGTTGCCTACGCATTTACCAATTTTGCTGCCTGGGCAGTGGTGATCGCAGTCGAACGGCAGGCAACGCCAGAAAATGGCGACGCTGGAATTTCTCTCGACGATTATGCAGGTTTAGGGCGTAAACACCCGGCATTGGCGGCAGTGATGGCAGTTGCCATGCTTTCTTTTACAGGTGTTCCCCCAACCCTCGGGTTTGTGGGTAAGTTCTACCTTTTCCGGACTGTGGTTGAAGGCGGTTACCTGGGTTTAGCCTTGCTGGGTGTATTAACTTCGCTGGTCTCCGCATACTACTACCTGCGTGTGGTTGTGGTGATGTATATGAAGGACGGAGAACCCCAGGTGCGTCGAGAAACCTGGTTGTATGTGACTGCTTATGCTGCCGCAATAGGCGTTGTGGTTCTCAGCATTTTTTCCATGCCTTTGATCCGTTGGGCAACGGAAGCAGTGTTAAAGCTGATGTAATTGCCATTTTCTTGTTGAATTAAGTTAACGCTTCTTTGGCGAACTGTCAAAGAAGCGTTATGCATTATTCAGAAGACCTGTTATCATTAACGATTACTCAGAATCCGGGCCTTGCGATCAGCTTAAAATAGTGGCATAATGAATTGCTTGATTAATCGGAAACAAATGAGAGCAACTGTAAATGCTACAAAAAAGAGGAGTAAACAGGAATGAAATTGCATAAAAAAATCACCGTGATCATGGTGTTTATCATAGCTGCCACCCTTCTACTGGCAGCCTGCAGCGGAGGCGGAGCCTCATCTTCTGAGCCTACGGAGATTGTCGTGGATGTCGTGGCTGAAGCTGCGACCGAGGTGGCTCAAACGCCAGAGCCTACCGCTGCGCCGACACAGGCTCCACCGCCAACTGCTGAGCCGACACCTGTTTCCAGCGAACCGACTGTGGAACCCACACCCACCAATACGCTAAACCCGTATGAAACAATCATCGCAGCCAGCCAGGCTTTCATGGACCAGGGTGAGGCGGAACTAGCTTTGGAAGAGATCAACAAAGCCATTCAGATGACTCCGACAGACCCAGCGGCTTATATCCAGCGCGGCCGGATTTATTTAAGCGAGAACAAATTCGAAGAGGCCATCACCGAATTTAACTTTGCTTTGAATTACGATCCTAACAGCGCTGAAGCTTATAATAACCGTGGTGTAGCCTTTGCCTCCCAACAGAGTTTTAACCAGGCTTTGTTGGATATCGCGAAGGCTTTGGAGTTTAATCCCGATTATGTGAATGCCTATATTAATCGCTCGATTGTTTACATCGGCCGGCAGGAATACGATCTGGCTTTTGCAGATCTGGAAAAAGCCTTGTCGATAGATCCTAATGACGTGGAAGTATATTTCAACCGTGGTAACTTGCACCGGTTATTAGACCAAACAGAACAGGCTCTGGCGGATTATAACCAGATGATTGCCATTGATCCTGATAATGCATTGGGATATTTTAGCCGAGGATCGATCTATTTAATTTCACAGGAAATTGAAAAAGCGATTGAAGACCTTAACAAAGCGATTGAGATGGACCCCAATTTGCATGAAGCTTATTATTGGCGAGCGGTTGCTTTTATTGAATCGCAACAAATTGATAAGGCCATTAGTGATTTGGAATATGTGATTGCAAACACCGATATTACTGAGTTGAAGGATCTGGCCCAACAAGAGCTGGATAAGCTACGGTCTTCACCTTAGTAGTTTTACTGCTCAACAAAACTGCCCTGGAGATGGTTGCTCCAGGGCAGTTTTTAATGGTCTGTTGATCGCCTGCGCAGTTGCAAATCTCGATTATCGCTCAATGCGCAAAGAATTCCAGATCGCCCAGTCATCCTGGAAAGACGTTCCGGATCTTACCGCAAGGATGAATTGAACGGTTTTTCCTTTTAAGCTGCTTAAGTCGATATTGATGGGAATCAGCGAGCCATCGCAGGTTTTATTCCATTCGGCTAAGAGTTTGGTTGAACCGCCATCGATATAAAAAACCTGGAACATGACCTTCCCGGCGCCACAGCTACCCTCAGGGTTGCTGAGAAAACCGATGCGGCCTCTGAGGCGGTCGCCAGCCTGGACCAGGTAGGCAGGATAAGTACCAGCTATGGTTGCATTGGCTTCATGTTTCGGAAAGGTCAAAAGGACTTTCCCTGAGGTGGCGCCCGTTTCTAATTTTGCGCCGTCTTTTATTTTGGCTGCCCCGTTGATATCATCATCGGAGCCATTGAATGCCAATAAAGTAGTTAAATCGTTGCCAATGCCGCTGCGCCATTCAGCCTGAGATGCTTGGGTTAGAAAGTCCAGGGTTAAACCGCCTGGGAGGGAGACTTCAATTTGCGCCCAGAAAGGTTTCGTTCCATCACCCAGGCCAAACTTGCTGCCAGATGCATTAACTAACTTGAAGTTCTGGCGGTGTACGCCAACAGTATTCGGCGCAGTCAAGCTGACGGTGATGTCAACGGTGCCGTTTGGGGGAACTGTCCCAGTAGTGAATGGAGTGAATGCCGGTGCATTGAGGACATTATCCCCCTCATACACAAGGCCATAAGTGGATGTCCAGGTGCAGGATCCGGCATTCTGCAGGCGCCAGGTCTTGTTGAAAACTGCGCCGGGTTCCATTTTTGTATTATCTGCTATGGTGACATCCTGGATAAACTTTACCAGGTCGCAAGGAACCGCGGTTGGCTGTGCAGGTGTTGTGGCTGTAGAAATGGATGTGGGTGTGGCGAAGGTGATCTGTGTGATTTGGACAGAGGTTGGCGCTGCACTGGTTGCAGCCGCGGTTTGAGAAACCGGGCTGGTGGCGGGCGGTGGTTGTTGAACTTGGGTCAGTTGCGCCTGTACAGTTTCTGCGGCGGCCGTGTATATGGCATTGGCATCTTGCTGGGGTGTAACTTGCCTGCCGGGCATATTACAGGCACTCAGAATCACTAGAAATGCCATCCAAATGGCAGTCCATGAGAAGCGTTTACTGGGCTGTTTCATGTTATCCTCCTGTAGATAGTCAGATTATAGCAGGCTTAGAATGAAATGGATTGTTAAGAAAAGGGGGCTGATTGGAAACATTTCCCGCTAACCAGTGATTAATAAGTGCATAATTATGTCTTGTTTTTCAACAAAAAGCGTTGATTTTTGTTGAAAAAAGCCCTTGAGTTAAGAATGTGTTAAGCAAACTTGTAAAATTAGTTAGCAAAACCCTTGACTCTGGTTAAAGAATACGCTATAATCCCGCCATCGGATATAAATCCAAGATCCATAAACCTTATTTAGGAGAACAAACAAAATGAAGAAACTGAATCTTCTCATCGTCGTAGCTCTGCTGGTCTCTGCCCTCTTGATGGCTGTAGCCCCTGCAAAGCTTGTCCGCCTGGAAGTAATCAACCAGACTGGCGCCCCCATCTACATCAAACTCACCGGTGAACTCACAGAAGCATTCTACTATCTGACCATCCCCGCTGATGAGACCATGACCTTCACTATCTTTACCGATAGCTACAAGCGTGAGACCTGGGCTTGTGATTACAAGACCTCCGGCCGCTTGGTCATGACCGGCAACATCCGCCTGAACTTCGTCCCCTGCAATGTTATGCCTATGAAATGGGTACCACTGCTGGATTGCGATCAGTATGGCAATTGCGTCCCCGTAACTGAATTGGGCAAGAATGAAGAACTCGTTCCAGTGTTGGTCCGTGTTATCAACAAGGGCGAGCCCACCATGGAAAAAGTTTCCTACTTCAAGTACTACACCGGTGCATACTGGACCTACAACTGTGGTCTGTGGGCAATTTCCTCCAAGACTTTCAAGACCCCCACTGGCTGCTTCTTCCGCTATCGCTACTAAGTCGATTAGCGTAAGTAATCTCTAACTAGAGAAACCATTGAGACCCTGCATTTGCAGGGTCTCTTTTTTGTTTGTTGTAGCACATTTAGTGAAGGGTTTCCCCTATCGGGGACGATTTCCATGGAAAAGCACCTTCTCACGCCTTGTTTATTAAGAATATGTTAAGTAAACTTATAAAATTGGTTAGCAAAACCCTTGACTCTGGTTAAAGAATACGCTATAATCTTGCTATCGGATATAAATTCAAGATCCACAAACCTGATTAAGGAGAACAAACAAAATGAAGAAACTGAATCTTCTCATCGTCGTAGCTCTGCTGGTCTCTGCCCTCTTGATGGCTGTAGCCCCTGCAAAGCTAGTCCGCCTGGAAGTAATCAACCAGACTGGCGCCCCCATCTACATCAAACTCACCGGTGAACTCACAGAAGCATTCTACTATCTGACCATCCCCGCTGATGAGACCATGACCTTCACTATCTTTACCGATAGCTACAAGCGTGAGACCTGGGCTTGTGATTACAAGACCTCCGGCCGCTTGGTCATGACCGGCAACATTCGCCTGAACTTCGTTCCCTGCAATGTTATGCCTATGAAATGGGTACCACTGCTGGATTGCGATCAGTATGGCAATTGCGTCCCCGTAACTGAATTGGGCAAGAATGATGAACTCGTTCCAGTGTTGGTCCGTGTTATCAACAAGGGCGAGCCCACCATGGAAAAAGTTTCCTACTTCAAGTACTACACTGGTGCATACTGGGCCTACAACTGTGGTCTGTGGGCAATTTCCTCCAAGACTTTCAAGACCCCCACTGGCTGCTTCTTCCGCTATCGCTACTAAGCCGATTAGTGTAAGTAATCTCTAACTAGAGAAACCATTGAGACCCTGCATTTGCAGGGTCTCTTTTTTGTTCTTTGACTTCATCTGGTCAGATGTCTTTTCACCAAAATGAACCCCAGACCGCCCAGGGTTAAAAAGGCGCTGGTGCACCCAACCGGCAGGACAGATGTGTTCCCATCTTTTCCGGTTGTTGGAGTACCCGGAGATGGGCTCGTGCTGCTGGCTGGTTGAGTGGCAGTGGGGTCTGTCTCAGGTAAAACAGGCAATCTTTCAAACGCTTGGGCGTTTATTTCCTTTTCTAGAGTGACCTCGTATGCGCTCCCATCACGGACGGCGATCACTTTAGGACCCAGGGAGAATGCTGCAGCGAGCTCAGGGTCGGAATTCGCCAATTCCAGGTATTCCTGCGAGAGAAATTCTACCGGATGTGTTTGCATTCGGTCCGGGTCAAATGCTGTGTCGATCCATTGGTCACCCTTCAAGATGAAACTGTGAGAGCCAACCCGACGCAGATTTTGTTGAATGCTGGGTTCAATGGAGAGCTGGCTTTCTGCTTCGGCCATGGATGCCTGGTAGGCAGATTTTTCCACGGCTGCCTGCCCAAAAGCCGGCGCGGCGGGTGCACTTTGTATCTGGTTTACTTCCTCTTGGACAATTCTTTCTTGCGCAGCTGCGCCTAGCGGAGCATTTTCACTGACCAGGTAGGATGTGTATGGCGTAACGATTCCGTAGCGGATACTTAAGTGAACGATTTGTGAAATCGTTTCTTCGTCAGGTCCTTCCAGCCGAATCTGGTTCAGTAGATAACCGATTTTCCGCGTAGCCCAAATTTGAGGTAAAGCTGCCAGAACAGGGTCGCCAGACTTCTCTTGGGAAAAAAGCTGATCAGGAAAATCAAGGCTCAGGGTCTGATTTTCCATTTTACCGAGCAAGGTTAAATTGGTAACGCCGCCATGGCGATAACGACCGCTGAGAATGATCTGTGAGCCCTCAAAAAGGTCCGGGATTGGATCGGGGAAAACATCGTACACAGACAGGTCTCCGAAATCTAGCTGCAGATCGGTTAGAACAGGGGAATTTATCTTGGCATAGAAACCCGATAAAATCTCATCAAGCTGCTGACCAGGGAGTACATAGGTCGTCATACCGTGATGAGCCTGTGTCAATGAATCGAGCAAGAAAGTGTCTACATCATACCCTACGCCGAATGAGAACAAACGAATGTTTTCACTGGAGGCTTCTTTCAGGTCGTCAAGGATTTGACGACTTTCCACCACGCCTTCTGTGGGCAAGCCGTCTGTTAAGAAGATCAGGTAAGTTGGGCGCTCGGCGCTGTCCATTGCCACAGCTTCTAACAAAGCGCGATGGATATCTGTGCTTCCTTGGGCATTTAACCTCTCTAACCATTGGATTGCCTGGGGTACGGCTTGAAAACTTTCTAGACCAGGGGAAAATGCTTGGGTGGCTGTGCTGAAGGCGATGATATTAAACCGGTCCTCCGGGTTTAATTTTTCTAAAATATAACCTAAGGCATCCTGCGCCTGTCGAAATTTTTCGCCTTCCATGCTGCCAGAACGATCCAGAACCAGGATGACATCTTTCGGCAGCTTTTGCGATTCGGATTCTGTTGGGGGAGTCAAGAGAAGCAAAAAGAAACCATCTGGCTCTTGTGGGTCGTTCGGGTCGCGATAGGTGAGCAAGTGCAGGGCTTGTTCTGAGCCTGACGAGTAGTAGAGGGCAAAGTCTTTGTCTGGGATAACTTGACTGGACTCGTAGCCGATTTTGACATGCTGGGGCGATTGGCGATCGAGTTCCACGCTGTGGCTGGGAGAATAGACGGCTTGAATTGGCTGGCTGCTTTTGATATCCAGGTGAATACTGACTTGCTCCACAGGCCAGATAGAGTATTTTTCAGTATTCAGTGGGTAGACGTAGCGCACTAATCCATTTTCAGCAGCCAAAGTTTGCACATATTCGATTTCGATGCGCCGTTCCCCTTGGGATGGGATGGGGAAAATGTGAGCCTGAAACGCGCCGCGATCGATATATTCCAACAGGGCTGGGTCTTGCAGGCTATTCACAATCTCCCAATATTGCTGTTTTGCTTGTTCGGCCTCAAGGATTTGACCCTGGACGGGTTCGCCATCGATCCACAACGTGAAAGATGAAATGGCGGCATCTATGGGTATCGGAAACATGTACAACCCTTCAACATCCCAAGGGTTTGGATTGAAGAATACCTGGTCAATATGGGTGACAGCCAGCTGATCCTGGATGGTCACCGTCACGTGATGGTAACGAATAGCCAATTGCCTGATGGGGGCAGGCGGAGGGCATTGTCCTGGGAACGGGCAGGGCGGGGGAGGACATGGATCACAGATTGGCGGCTGAGGAATGATGATCCCATCTGCCTGGGCAGGGGTAGGAAATGCCAGGAGCAGCACTGCCATCAAAATTATCGGAAAAATGGTTTTCATGCGACCTCCAGGTGAGCATAAAGCGGGTACCAGTCTACAGACGTTGAAAAAAAGGAGATAGTTCCAGTGGTATAATAAAGCGCTTGATTGTGAATGCACAAAAGGCACAAAGCTGTACTGTGAGCTTTGTGCTTTTGTAATCAAAAAACGGACAGGTTAGACAGGTATGTTAGATAAACTAGCAACAATTGAAGAACGATACGATGAAATCAGCCGCATGTTCATGGAAGTGGGAAATGACTACCAGCGAGCTGCTGAATTAGGCATTGAGAGAGCGGAGCTTGAACCGGTAGTAGAAAAAGCCAGAGAGTATCGTGCTGTGCTCGCCCGCTTGGATGAAGCCAAAGCGCTGCAATATGCTGCTGATGATGATCTGCGCCAGCTGGCGGAAGCTGAGTTAATCGAAGTGGAACCGTTGGTTGAGCGCCTGGAAGCTGAGATCAAATCTCTTTTGCTCCCCAAGGACCCACGCGACCAAAGAAATGTGATTATGGAAGTTCGGGCTGGAACTGGCGGGGATGAAGCCTCACTGTTTGCAGCCGATCTTTTCCGCATGTACAACCGTTATGCGGAGCGTATGCGATGGGAAATCGACGTGCTTTCGGCGAACGAGATCGGCATCGGTGGGTATAAAGAAATCATCTTTATGGTAAAAGGTAAGGGCGCCTATTCGAAATTGAAATACGAGTCCGGAGTGCACCGTGTCCAGCGGGTGCCGGTTACAGAATCCTCGGGCCGTATTCATACCTCGGCAGCTACGGTAGCAGTGCTGGCTGAAGTGGACGATGTCGAGGTTGATATCCCTGATAGCGATGTGCGCATGGATATTTATAAATCGGCTGGCGCTGGGGGGCAGAATGTGCAAAAGAATGCCACGGCAGTACGGATCACACATATCCCCACCGGGATGGTGGTGCAATGCCAGGACGAGCGCTCCCAGCTTCAGAACCGTTTGCGAGCGATGAGTATCCTGCGCGCCCGTTTGTATGAGATGGAGTTGGAAAAACAGCGCAATACAGAAGATGAAACGCGCCGTTCCCAGGTTGGTACGGGAGAACGCTCCGAGAAAATTCGCACCTACAACTACCCGCAGTCCAGGGTGACGGATCACCGGGTGAACCTTTCAAACTACAATTTGCCCATGGTTATGGAAGGTGATATTGATGATTTTATCGAAGAATTATCGATGAGAGATGAATCCAATCGCCTGGCTGCAGTTGGCCTGGATGATTAATGCTTGACACGGTTTGGGATTGGCGGATTAAATTATCTCAAGACCTGGCAACTGCCAGCGAGAGCCCGGCTTTGGATGCCCAGGTTTTGCTTGCACATGTGATGGGGCGCAACCGCTCATGGGTGCTGGCGTATCCTGAAGCGGTCTTATCGGAATCTGAGATTCATAATTTAGAGAATGCGAGCCAGGCGTTGTTAAAAGGCAATCCCTTGCCGTATGTACTGGGACATTGGGAGTTTTTTGGTCTGGATTTCCTGGTAACGCCGGATGTCTTGATCCCCCGCCCAGAGACTGAATTGTTGGTGGAGCAGGCTTTGGCCTGGATGTCTGCATGTCCAGCCCCTTGCACAGCTTTGGAGGTTGGGGTAGGGTCTGGCTGTATTGCTGTCAGCCTGGCCGTCTGCCATCCGCAAGTGAAGATCACCGGGGTGGATATTTCTGAGCAAGCCATTTCCATTGCCCACAAAAACGCTCAAAAACACGCCGTTGGTTCACGCATCGATTTTGTGCTTTCAGATATGTTTGAGGCAATTAGCGGGCAATTTGACCTGATTTGTGCAAACCTGCCTTATATCCCTACTCTCAGCTTGCAAGACCTTCCAGTAGCAAGGCACGAACCGAGATTAGCTCTGGACGGCGGACCAGATGGGTTGGATCGTATCCGTCGTTTTTTGGAACAGGCGCCTGGCTACCTGGCAAAAAAAAGCCTGATCCTGGCGGAAATTGAGGCGAATCAAGGTCCAGCGGTCATGTCATTAGCTCTGAAAATTTTCCCTGCTGCTCAAGTGAAATTGTTGCAGGACCTGGCTGGGAAAGACCGATTGCTGCGCATCGAACAAGAGTGATGAAAGATGTTTGTGTTTCTCTCAAAATTTTTGCCCCTGTTTGCCTATCCCTTAGGGCTGGCTTGCATTCTACTGTTGATAGTCCTATCCAGGATTAAGGCGCCAGCCTGGCAAAGGGTCCTCCTGATTAGCGCCCTGCTGTTATTGGTGCTGGGCGGCAACCGCTGGATTGCCATGAGCCTGGCGCGTTCTCTGGAATGGCGCTATTTACCTGGTGAAGAAATTTCTGCAGCCGAAGTGGCGGTAGTCTTGGGTGGGGGCACGCTTTCGGCAGATTATCCTCGCAGCGGCGTTGAGATCAACGGCGCAGGCGACCGGGTAATCTATGCTGCCCAGTTATACCACCAGGGGAAAGTCGAGAATCTCTTGCTCTCCGGCGGCTTTTTGGGATGGAACCCGCGCCAGACCTCACCCGCCCAGGATATGGCTGACCTGCTGCAAGCCCTGGACATCCCCGAGCAGGCCTTATGGCTGGAACCCGATTCGCGCAATACCTATGAAAATGCGCTTTTAAGTGCAAAAATCCTTCAAGAAAAGGATATTCAAAAAATCCTGTTAATCACTTCTGCCTGGCATATGCACCGGGCGGTAAAACTTTTTGAAGCGCAGGGTTTAGAAGTCATTCCTGCGCCGGTTGATTTTTCAGTTACACAGAGGGACTGGGAAACGTTTTGGCAGGCAGATTGGAAATCGCAGCTCATCAACCTGGTTCCCAGCGCCAGTTCCCTTTCCTGGACTACCTTGATGCTGAAAGAATATTATGGCATTCTGGTTTACGAGTTGAGAGGTTGGAGATGAACAAACTTCTGAAAGAGCGACACATTTTACTGGGCGTGACTGGATCGATTGCGGTTTACAAGGCGGTTGAGTTAGCCTCCCGGCTTACCCAGGCTGGCGCAGTGGTGGATACGATCCTCACACCAGCCGCGGAAGCTTTTGTACGCCCGCTCACCTTCCAATCGGTTACCGGTCGAAAAGCCTATACAGAGGCCGATTTATGGGGCGCAGAGGGGCATGTCCAGCATATTGGCCTGGCGAAGCGCGCTGAACTCCTGCTGATTGCCCCGGCAACCGCAAATACATTGGCGAAATTGGCTCATGGGCAAGCGGATAACCTGCTGACGGTGACTGCCCTGGCTGCGGTTTGCCCCGTCATGTTAGCGCCGGCGATGGATGGCGGTATGTATGCACATCCGGCGACACAGCATAACCTGCAAATCTTGGAGAATCGAGGCGCCAAAATCCTGGGTCCGGCTCAAGGTCACCTGGCCTCCGGGCTGCTGGGCATCGGTCGTATGCTGGAGCCGGCAGAAATCCTGGCGCAGGTGCGATTGCAGTTGGCAGAAGACGGAGTATTGCAAGGCAGGCATGTCGTGGTAACGGCTGGAGGTACGCAGGAGGCGATCGATCCGGTGCGTGTGATTGCCAACCGTTCCTCAGGAAAGCAAGGTTTCGCTTTGGCGCAGGCAGCCCTGGACCTGGGCGCTCGAGTCACCCTGGTAAGCGGCCCGGTGAGCCTGGAGACGCCGGCTGGCGCCCAGCGTATTGACGTACAGTCTGCTGAACAGATGCTGCAGGCAGTCATGCAGGCCAGCTTGCAGGCAGATGTCCTGTTGATGGCAGCCGCAGTGGCAGATTTTCGCCCCGCTTCGCCTGAAGGTCAAAAAATCAAGAAAGAACACGGCCTGGAGCGCATCGATTTGCTGCCTACGGTTGACATTCTTAAAACCATTTCGCTGCGAAAATTGGAGAGCGGTTTTCCGCGGGTCTTGGTAGGTTTTGCGGCAGAATCCCAGGCTTTGATTGAAAACGCCCGCCAAAAAATGCAGGCTAAAAACCTGGATTTGATCGTGGCTAACGATATCGGCGCCAGCGACGCAGGCTTTGCCGTCGATACCAACCGGGTGACCCTGCTCTTTGGGGATGGACGCATGCAAGCGCTGGAACTGATGAGCAAGACCGAAGTCGCTGAATTAATCTTGGAGCGCGTTGTAGAGCTGTTGGACCGTGTGGGTTAGAGCAGCGCTGCCTCCTGGATTGACGCCTGGGGTATAATAGAACTATCCAGTACGATTCTGAATTTTAGGAGATAAACATGGCGCTAAAAATTGGGCAAACTGCTCCAGATTTTATCCTGGAAAGCCACCTGGGAAAGCCTGTGCGCTTAAGCGATTACCAGGGCAGGAAAAATGTCGTCTTAGCCTTCTTTCCACTGGCCTGGACGCCTGTCTGAACCAGCCAGATCCCATCCTACCAGGTTGCATTAGACCGGTTTGATGGGGTCCATACCCAGGTCCTGGGTATCAGCGTTGACAGCGTACCGAGCTTGCAAGCCTGGGCGGAAAGCCTGGGCGGCATCACCTATCCTCTGCTGAGTGATTTTTATCCGCACGGGAAAGTAGCCCAACAATTTGGCATCATGCGCTCCGAGGGGCATAGCGAGCGGGCGATTTATGTTATCGATAAGAACTGCACCGTTCGCTACGCCAGGATTCACGATTTGGATGAGCAGCCGGATAATGACGAGCTTTTCCGGGTGCTGGCGGCCATGGAGAATGTCTCTTTTGATCGTTTGATGGGTGAAGCCCGTACAGTCGAGACGTCAGAACAGGCTGCTGCGGCGGATTGGGACCCTGATCTGGACGTGGTGATGTATTGTACTGCCTGGTGTCCGGCCTGCCGGCGCGCCAGGGCATTTTTACAGCAATACAATGTGCGCTTCAAAGAGATTGATATTGCTCGGGATCGCCAGGCTGCCCAACGAGTACGCGGCTGGGCAAAGGGCTATGAGACCACCCCGACATTTAATGTGCGCGGAAAGATCCTGGTTGAGTTCAATCGTTCCAGGTTGGCTGAAATGTTAGGAATCAAGGAGTGGTGATTGGGGTTGCAGGGCTGCGTTTGTTAGCTAAGGATAAACCACCCAGGATCAGGCTGGCTCCAATGAGCAGCCATAAGGTAATTTTCTCGCCTAATAACAGGTAGCCGCCCAGGATGCTGATGACCGGGTTGAGATATAAAAAAGACGCCGCTGAGGTGGGGCCAATTTTATTGACCGCATATCCCACGGAAAAGATCGCCAGGCCGCCAGCTACCAGACCAAGCCACAGTATGGCAATTATCGAGCCGGGTTCCAGGCGCGCTAAATCAGCAGCTCCAAAGGCCTGGCTGGCTGGCCATAAAACTAACAAAGCCGGTGAGACAGCGGTTAAAGCGCTCACCTCCACCGGTGCGAAGGTTCTCTGCAAGGGCCGGATGGCGTTGTTGTAGACGCCGACCAGGGCGAAACCCAGGATGATTAACAAAGGGCCTGCCAGGTGGCGGAAAGATAGCTCAGCAGGACCACGGCCCAGTAAAACCACGATCGCCACACCGCAAGTGCTGAGCAGTGCGCCTGTGGCCTTATACCAGGAAAAACGGTCGAGTTGAAAGATGGCTGCCAGGATCAGGGCGGTTAACGGTGAGGCTACCGACAGCAAACCCGCAACCGCAGCCGTGGTGTCTTGCTGGCCCCAGACCACCGTGAAATGCGAAACGCCGAACCCCCAGAAACCCAGCATGGCTATGCGCGGCAGTAATTTAAGCTCGGGTTTTCCCCAGTGAGCTCGTAATGCCAGGACAGCCAACGGCGCTAAAGCAAGCCCGGGTAAGACAACGCGAATGTAGGCGACCTGTGTCTGGCTCCAGCCGTGGGTGAGCAAATACTTCACAGCCACATACGCCATGCCCCAGGCGGTGGCGACAAAAGCCATGGCCAGTCTGCTCAATACAGCCTGGTGAGCGGGTAGAGGCTTTGAAATAGATGGTTCGGTCATGAAGGTCTGTGTGCAACTTTCGTTAAAAAAATTGTGTCATCGAAACTAACGCTAATTGTACATAGAAACGGCTGATCCCCGGTAAAGGTTTTGTTAGGATTTGAGGTAAATTTCAAGTCACTGCTATTGACAATGAAGAGAGATTACTATAAACTCGGCTGTACACTTATCTTTAGCGGATGCAGGTTGTTATTGGAGAGGTTTTACATGGTGAAATTCAATAAGCGCTTTTTAGTTTGTCTTGGGATTATTTTTCTGCTGAGCAGTATTTTACCGGCAGGGGACTTTGGATTTGCTCAGGATGGATTGCCCATAGCCCCGTCCCTTACTTCAGCAGAGGAGGATTCCCAGACCTTTTTCCCCACGATTCTAAATGGCCCCGTGTCAGTCTCGCAGCCAGATATAGAGATCCTTACGGTCTCCTTTCCCAGTGATAATCAAATCCGGCATTATACAACCGCCTGGCCGGATTTTGTCTTCCGGCGCGTGCAGTGGCTGACCATCCAGGTTGGATTTTCAGGCGAATATCAAGCCGTAACGGATAGTTTCTCCTGGAGCGTGCTGGAGCCGGGCCAGGTAAACTACCAGCCTATCCCGGAGTACACACCAGAATTGCCGGATACCAGCTGGGCGGTGCGCGAAATCAGCACCATCGCTCCTTACCACACCGTGGAAATATTTATCCCGGCTCACGCTGCCCTGGGCGAGCACCGTTTTGGGGTCTCGCTATACCGGGATATGCTGGCCAGCAGCGCTTTACAGGACCTGGAATTTTCCCCATCTTTTTTCGTGATTTTCAATCCGTTTAACGATGACAGCGACCCGCGTAAAGACAACGATGTTTATAATGGATACTTTTCACCGACCGAAGTCAATTATTATGCCCTCAGCAGCATCGATAAGAATTATTATGGAAAGGATTACATTAACTACGAGTGGGTTTATGGCCGGGAGGTTATTTGGATCATCAATATGTATGACCCGATCATCTTTTTGCCTGTCATGGCAGAAGTGCAAGGGGTGCGTTCGGCCAAGGAGGCCATGCGCTTGCTGGCTGCTAAAGACCGCTGGGACCATAGAATTTCTGATATTGTGCGCAAAGATTCGGATATTATCGATGGTGAGTGGAACACACAAACTCCAGGGTTTACGGTTAATTGGCGGGATGCGCCTGCAATCATGCGCTTTTGGAACTGGGGGGAGGCGCACCCCATGGGGCAATGCATGGATTTCGGCGGCCTGCTGGTAGCCATGGCCAGGGCGATCGGCGTACCAATCCGGACAGTTACCTGTGTGTACTGTCACGGCGGAGTGGACTACGATTTTCATGTATGGAATGAAGTCTGGCTGAATGAAGTCAATGCGGGCGCCTGGTCAGCCGTAGATGGTATGGCAGACGTGGGACCGGTGGTTCGTGAAGACATTTATTTCCAAGATCAGCTCACCGGTGGTTTAGCTGTTTATACTTACGATGCCAGAACCGGAAAGAGAATCGACGTAAAGAACCAATATTAGGCTAAGAACCCCGCAGCGTTGAAGAAGCGGGTCAACGCAAATGCTGCAAATCACGCCAGGTAAACTATCCTACTGCGATAATTAGTTTTGAGCTAATTATCGCAGTAGGATAGTGTGATGATAGATAACAAGATTGCTCCAGCCCCCCTTATTTTCAAGAATTTAATGAATTTCCTCTAGTTTTGTGTACTAATTATCGCGAATTTTGATACACAAGTGGTCTTGTGTATCAAAAGTGAGACACAAGGAAAAGATAAACACCAACCTCATACGAAAAACTCAGTGCACTGCTTAAAGAACTTTTTCGATTGGACCAAGCAGTGAAAGAAAGGCTGGCACGGATTGCTGGTATTTGAATGTCTCTGTCTCAAATACAGGATGCGAGTAGTTTAATTTCCAGGATAGTGACCACGCCACTCTAGTTGTTGCCACCACCGCAGACATTGAATTGAAACCTGAAGGTGAAACAGTTGGTCGTATTCGAATCGAAGTCCTGGAAGTACAAATCGCCGACGAAGCGGTCTTTGTCATCGCAGTCTCAGGCCAGCAGCTTACCTAGCAACAGTATCTGGATTAAACTTGAAATAAAATACGGCAGGTTGGCCAGGCTCAGAAGAAAGACGAACTGCGCATTATCTGGATGAATGCTACAACGCGCGGGAAGTTGTTGAGTGACTAACAAGTCTATGTGGATGGTTTTGCCGACATGCTTCGACAAAGCTATGCGGATCAATTTGACTTACCAGGACATTATTTATCCCTAATATATTTTATACTTCCATAATACCCCTAAAAGGGATTATGGAAGTATAATATTTTTATGCCACAGGCGATGACATCTTACTCCAATTCTCAGGGTATCCAACTTCTTGAAAGCGCTGTAAATGCTTTTGGTCCTATTTTCACGCTGGATCAGATTTCATCGCTGCCAGATAACCAAAGGTTGACAGCTCAACAAATTCGAAAACTGATCAGTAAGCTGTCTCAATCTGGGTGGATCGAAATTCTCAAGCGTGGAACATATGCAGTAAAAAGCCCTCTTTATGCGGGTGATATTCCACCTTTCGCCATTGCAAATGCATTGGTCCATCCTATGGCAATCAGCCATTGGTCGGCGCTGGCGCATCACGGTTTCTCAACCCAAAACCCAATCATGATCCAGGCTTCAACGCCAGTCAAAGTCGTCACCCCAGAAATGCGTCACGGTAAGGCGTATCGTCCGAGAGGAAGGGCCTCCTGGAGAGCTTTTAACCTGGAATTTGAATTCATCTATGTAAAGAAGGATAGGTTCTGGGGATTTCAAAAGCAGTGGGTAAATTCTTGGGCTCAGGTGAATATTACCGACCGAGAACGAACCGTTTTGGATTTGATCGTTCGACCAGAGCTTTTTGGCGGAGTTCGTGCGGCAAGTGAAATCATGGAAGGTACGCTTGATCATATTGATTTGAGCGGGCTTGTTACTTACGCTTTGCGTTATGATGTCGGCGCTGTGATTAAGCGTCTGGGATGGTTTCTAGAAAGAATGGGAGTGGATGAAAACCTGCTCATCCCATTACAGAACTACCCGGTTACTGGAACAATTTTGTTGGATTCCAATCAGCCGCGCAGCGAAAAAATTGATCCTTCCTGGCAAATTAGCGAAAACATAAAAAGGTCCTAAATGCTCAGTGTTCCTCAAATGATCCGGTCGATCACCCGACAAAAACACGTCCAGCAATACATCGTTGAAAAAGACTATGCTTTAAGTTACCTGCTGGCTGCCATTGTTCAAGCGGACGGACTGGGTGATAACCTGGTGTTGAAAGGAGGTACGGCATTAAAGAAGCTCTATTTTGCGGATTATCGCTTTTCTGAAGACCTGGATTATTCTACGCGAGTGATGGGGCCGATCCAACAGATCGATGCAGCGATGGAATCGGTTGTCCGTTCCATGGGCGAGATGCTGAACGAACGCGGACCTTTTCAGGTTGCGCTGGAGCAGCTTATTCTGAAACAGCCACACCCGGGTGAACAGTAAGCCTACCTGGTGCGGGTGCAGTTTCCCGAACAGCGCCAGGCTTTATGCCGGCTGAAGGTGGAGATCACTGTTGATGAACCGATCCTGTTATCCACCGAAAATCGCTCTGTGCTGCATGGTTTTGCCGAGGATTTTGAAGCGTATATCCCAGTTTATTCCCTGGCAGAGATAACTGCTGAGAAACTGCGCGCGTTATTGCAGAGTAAGGTGCGATTGCAGGAGCGCGGTTGGGGCGCCAGTCGGGTCTGCCGAGATTATTACGATCTATGGAACCTGCTGCAGGTTCCTGGTCTCAAATCGCATGATCTAATTCCCTTGCTGTCGCAGAAATGCGTTGTCCGCGAAGTGACCTATGAGACCTCCGAATGACTTTATTTCGGAGGATCTGTTGGCTGTAGCCAGTGGGGAATGGGCGCAGCAGCTTCTACCTTTTGTGCCGGATGCGCCTTCGGCCGCGGAGCTTTTACCGCAAGTGCAATCTCTCATTTTATCGATCTGGGAGTGACAGCGTGGCGTTATTCAGCGGACAAACACGCATGATCATCGCCATAACCATGTGGCAGGCCTGCACGATCTTGCACCGTGACAACAACTGAAGCAGCACTTAACTTTTTACCGTAGACGCAACCTGGATGCCATCATTGAAGAGTATACCTTCCTGAAAACACAGACGTGATATGCACTTCCTGACAGATGGCAGTTTGATAGAGTTCGGGTTACTAACCGGGCGGATAGTAATATTCGGTGGACACTTCGAGTATTATCAAACAATCTTAATTTTAAGATTGAAAATCAAGTATTATTACAAGTGTTAGAAGTTGCAATTGAAGAAATGGAAGAAAAATTTGGATAGAAACAGCTTAATTATCCTGCTGCAAATAGGCTAAGGTGGGCAGTTATAAATAAATTAGATTACCTGGAAAGCGGTTGTGAACTATATTTGAACATACAAAGTGTGCCATAGTGAATAGCGTAATAACCCTTTTTGAGAGACAAACAGTTCCTTACCATGCTCTTGGCATGACAGCCGACGATCCATTATTGGAAATCCTGGATCGTATAAATCTTAATTCAGGAAAGGAATTGATCCGTCTTGAACGCAAGGGATTGCGCGCAACTCAATTTGTGGGGGTGATTCAGGCAGGGGGACGCACGATTCAAATCTTGCCTAAAATTGATTGTGATCCAGAGGCCAATGCTGAAGCAGTCATAGGCTCAGCGTCTCATGAAAAGGCGGCTATCTCTGCATCGCAAAACTTTCTGCACTTATTAACCCATGCGCGTCGCTTGAAATTACATAATCAATCTCTGGCATCTTTAAGTACCAACCGTGGTACATGGCTTGAAATGCTTACGCGTCTGTTCGCAGTCGAATTGTTGACCCAATTACAACAGGGGTTTCACCAGGATTATATTCGTAGAGAAGATTTCCTCCCCTATGTGCGCGGGCGATGGAACATTGCGCGGCAATTTTCCCATCAGCCGAACTTAACTCAAGGATTGGATGTCTCCTACGATGATTATTTGCCAGACACCTTACTTAACCGGGTTTTCCGTCTCGCAATAGATCGGTTACAGCGGATCACCCGTGATACACAAAATCGTCAGATGTTGGCGGATCTTGAAAACTGGTTGCAGCCAGTTCACCTACCTGTGCAGTTATGTTCTTTGGATCTGGATCACATTGAATTCAATCGCTTGAATGAGCGCTTTTATCCTGCTTTTCAATTAGCTCGGTTATTGTTAGAAGGACTAACGGTACAATTGTTGGCTGGTGGGCAGCGTGCATTTGCGTTTGTTTTTGATATGGACCGCCTATTTGAGCAGTTTATCGCCAGTTTTCTGCAAACTTACAGTCGGCTTATTCTGCCTGAGGAATGGCGAGATTTACCAATCGAATTACAAGGCAACATATCAAAGAGACACCTGGTCTTACCGATGCCCCTGTCCAAGAAACCGATGTTTCCCCTAAAACCTGACATTATCATAGGTTTACCGGGTCAACCAAATCTGATCATTGACACAAAAAATAAGGCGCTTCCTTTACAAAGAGTCATATCGAGCAGTCGCTGAAGGCGATGCCTATCAAATGCTAGCCTATGCAACCCAATTCCATTGCCATAGTATTTTACTTCTCTATCCGCACACGTTTGGAGCAGAAGTGTTCCCACCTAAAATACTGATGATTGAGCAGACCTCTATCCGTATATTCGTAGCAACTTTGAATTTACATCAACCTTTGAAACATATTTTTCCATTGATCCAAGAATTACGTAATATTATATATTCGACTTTTGCGCAAGCAGGCTCACCATCGGAGGTATTATGGCCCGCATGACAGAATTTCAACCACTCTACGATGCGTTCCACCTTTTTCAGGAACGTTGTTTACATCAGGACCGTTCACTTATTTGGCCGGACCAACCGATATGGACGATTGTCAACTTGCAGCGTTGGAAAACACATGTGATTGATAGCCCCAACCTGGAAGGTGGATTAAATTTCAACGAGAAATTAGAACAACAACTTGTTGGCGCGCCACCAATCTTATGGGGGTTGGCAGCTGATATGCACTATGTTTACTATTTACCATCTGCGAACATCACGCTTGCCACACGTTTACGCAATATTGGTTGGGCTGCTCAGAAAAGCGGTTTGGCTCTACCAGCAGAAACCGACCCCATTTGGGCAGCTCAAAAAAATGGATTTACCAGAACCACACAGAAGTATCATTTTCGGTATGCTCAACTCCATTTATTGGCTGCTTTTGCTTTACGATTAAAAGAGCAAGGTAACGCTGGACAAGTACTATCCAATGCAACTCAAGTCCAATCCATGCTTGATGAAATCCTGGAGGGTATCCCAGTAAAAGGTGATCGAGCTTATGATCTCCGACATGCCATCCTGTATTTGATGTTCCCAGATCAATATGAGCGGATTATCAGCACCGCTCACAAAGAAAAAATTGTTAGTCGCTATATTAAGTATGTTTCTGACCCACACACAGATCTCGACACGCGATTACACCAAATCCGGGAAGGTTTATCCAGCACCCAACCCGATGGACAGAACTTTGACTTTTATAAGGATCTTAAACAAGAATGGAATCCCGATGAAGTGGATACGCCGCCACAACCTGAGATGGTCAAAATACCGAAAGAAGCTCAAAAGGATACCAGGATCGTTATTGATGCATTGCGCTTATTGAACCGCTTTAAAAATTTGATTTTATTTGGTCCTCCTGGAACAGGGAAAACTTACTGGGCGAAAATTATAGCTAATCGTCTTGTTTCTCCCCAACTCAAACAGGCGCAATCTCGAGCAACCTTTCTGCAAACGGTCATAGAGGATTTACCTTTCTACGATATTTTAGCTTTGGATATGTACAGAACAGGACATGATAAAAAATATTCTGTTCCTCAGCTTGAAGAAATGGAATTGGTTCAGGCTCGTTTTAGACAAAGTCCAGTAAAACACCCAAAAAACCAAATATGGGGATATCTACAGTCGCATACAGCTATCGAAAGTCAGACTGTCAAACTGACTTCACGTGCTGAACCTTTCCTTTTTGACAAAACTGCAAATAGTCAATGGTTTTTGACGCCTGCAGGTAAAGAGTATGTGCAAGGCACATTAACGGATCGTCTTACCTTGATCAAAAAAGGCCCTCCTGCAACGAACCAACCAGAAGATTTTATTCGTTGGGTGACATTCCACCAGTCCTATGCGTACGAAGATTTTGTGGAAGGTTTACGTCCCAAAACCGATCAAGGTGATGCGATGATCTTGGCTTTTGAACTGAAACCGGGAATCTTCCGCAGCCTTTGTTCGCGTGCTAAAGATGACCCCAATAACCAATATGTTCTGGTTATTGATGAAATCAACCGTGGAAATATCGCCAAAATATTTGGTGAGCTGATGACGCTGATTGAAGCGGATAAGAGAAGTAGGCAGTCAGTTGAGCTTCCATATAGCAAAGAAGATTTCCAAGTTCCGGAAAATCTAGCCATTATTGGCACAATGAATACCGCTGATCGAAGCATTGCATTACTGGACGTTGCTTTACGCCGTCGATTTGCTTTTCTGGAACTATTACCTGAGGCAGAACTACTTGACACAATCAACGTTTCGCTAGCAGAAGAAGATGCTTTAAATATAGGAACTTGCTTGAGAAATTTGAATCAACGCATTGTTGAATTACGTGGTACAGATTATCAAATTGGACACAGTTATTTTCTACCACTCCAGGGGATCGCGGATGAGGCAGAAAAGCTGAATTGCTTGGACGATATCTGGAATTACCAGGTTATACCACTTCTCAAAGAATATTTCTATGGCCAGGTTGACCTCTTACGTCAGGTTCTGCCAAGTTTCTTTAGTCAGGATGATGGAGATCAACCTCAATCTGCAAGTGGTCTTGTAGCCTTACATGGAGAGGATCTTGTGGCAGCATTGAATAAAATTTAGGTGGCGATGAGCACACGGTTTGTCTGGAAATATAATACAAGTATTGGATGGCAATTTTGAAATCCATTGAAATTCTGATGATGTTACAGGTTAAGTATTCGATAATAATTTGCGATGTTATTCAGCAAGACGTGACAACACAATTAAAATCTGGAAGTTGGCTGGATTTTATTAATCTTTTGATGTAGATCAGTCATCGCGCCACCTGATATACTTAATCCATGATCGAAATCAGCTCAACTGTAAAGCTCGATGAAAATGAAATCCAATATGAGTTTGTGCGCGCCTCGGGCCCTGGCGGACAGAACGTGAATAAGGTTGCGTCTTCGGTTCAGCTGCGCTTTAATATTCGCAATTCCCCCTCCCTGGAAGCGGATGTTAAAGAGCGCTTGATTAAACTCGCCGGCAGTCGTGTCACCGAGGAGGGTGTCCTGATCATCGAAGCAAAAAAATATCGCACTCAGGAACAAAATCGAACAGATGCTACCCGGCGTTTGATTACCTGGATCCAGAAAGCTCTCGAAAAACCCAAGCAACGCAAGGCAACCCGCCCGAGCGTAACTGCGAAAGCTGCGCGGGTGAGTGATAAGAAAAAGCATGGCGATCTCAAACGGATTCGGCGCTATGATCCGGATGATTGGGAGTGATCATTTTCTTACTCGTGGAACTTGGTTGCCAGAGGTAGCTGTAAATCAGGATATGTGAACAGCCCTCATCCCGACCTTCTCCCAGGGGGAGAAGGAGATTAGGCTCTCATCCTGGCATTTTTCCCGTGGGGGAAGGTGGATAAGCCCTCATCCAGGCCTCTCCCAAGGGGAGAAGGAGATTGTGCCCTCATTCCGGCTATTCTCCCAAGGGGAGAAGGAGGCTCATCAATACACACCACAATAAGCTGTTTGGGGCCGTGCACGCCGATGGTCAGGGTCATTTCGATGTCGGCGGTGCGCGAGGGGCCGCTGATCAGGACGGTGTTGGCTGACTGGCTGACCCAGGGCTGGCTGAGCAGGTCCGCCAGGGTTGGGACGATAGCCTCGGCTTGCAGGCAGGCGATATGGATTTCGGGCAGCAGCGAGGCAGTCAGGGGTTGACCGGGGGCAGAGGTTAGCGCCAGGCTGCCTGTACCGGCTACTGCGGCGCGCACACCGGTTAGCCCGGCTTGGATGTGAGGGTCAGGTTCGGTTTGCAGGCTGATCCCTGCCTGCAGCAAAGCGTTTGTGACGGCCTGGGGCAGGCACTCCGCGGACCAGGCCTGGATACGCTTGATATCCATTTCCCTAAGTAACTCAAGGATGCGTGCGCCAGCCTGTTGGGCAGCGCAGTGCAGCACCCGACCACCCAGGCTTTCTACTTCAGCGCTGAAGCGGTCAACCAGCTCCCGTGTAGTTAAAGGCTCAGTCTCTCGGCTCGTCTGCCCGGCGGATTCGGCTGGATGATGCTCAGCTGGCGCGGGCAGTACGGCTTCTACTGGAAAAGGCGCATGATTGATAACCTGCTCAGGCGTAGGTGTTTGCTGGGTGTGTTTATGGAAGCCATCCCGAAAAGTTTTCGTCGCCGGGCGCGGAAAATCGCGGCTGGCGCCCCATCCAGTGAAGGCTGGCAGCCGTAGCCACTGCGGAGCGCGGCGACAATAGCCGTGAGGTCCACCCGGCCAGGCGCTGGGCAGCGCGGAAGCGCCTGGGAGAGCTGGCTGCCCAGGTGAACAGGCGCAGCCCGATTCTGAGGAGGCGGGGCACAGGGGAGTTTTGGGTGGGCTTTGCTGGCAGTGGGGCTAATCCCGAATTTGGATCAGCGCCTGCTGCTCGCACTCGCAGCAGCAATTTTGGCAGGGGGATATCCACCGGGCAGGCCTCCTGGCAAGCGCCGCACAGGCTGGAGGCGCGCGCCAGGGCGCCGAATTCGGGCACGCCAAACAGCCCCGGCGAGAGCACGGATCCCATCGGTCCAGGGTAAGGGGTTGGCTCGCCATCGCGGCTGACATAGGCATGCCCGCCGATTTCGCGAAAGACCGGGCAAGCGTTCAGGCAGGCGCCGCAGCGGATGCAGTACAACATCTCGGACAGGGCAGACTGCCTCAAGGCGCTGCGCCCATTGTCCAGCAGCACCAGGTGGCGTTGCTCGGGTCCATCGCTTTCACCAGGACGGCGCGCCGCATGGATCAGGCTGGTATAAACGGTGATTTTTTGCCCGGTGGCCGAGCGCGGCAGCAATTCCAGCATCAGCGCCAGGTCAGCCAGGCTGGGTACCAGGCGCTCCATCCCCATCAGGGCAATATGGATTTTGGGTAAAGTGGTTGCCATGCGCCCGTTGCCCTCGTTGGTTAACAGGCACAGTGTACCTGTCTCAGCCACCCCAAAGTTGACCCCGGAGATGCCGATATCCGCTTCCAGGAAGGTCTGGCGCAGCACTTTCCGGGCGGCAGCCGTCAGGTTGGAGATATCTTCGCTATAGGGGATGCCCAGTTTTTCTTCGAAGGTGCGTCCAACCTGCTGGCGGGTCAGGTGCACAGCAGGGGTAATGATATGCGCCGGCGGCTCGCCGCGTAGCTGGACAATATACTCCCCCAGGTCTGTCTCGACCACCGTGAACCCCCCAGCTTCCAGAGCCTGGTTGATGTGGATTTCTTCGCCCACCATGGTTTTGGATTTGGCAATCAGCCTGGCGCCAGCTTGTTGTGCGATTTCAAGGACGATTTTCACAGCCTGGGCTGCATCCTGGGCGCGGTGAATGTGGATGCCGTTTGCCTGTGCGTGTTGGCTGAACTGCTCCAGGTAGACATCCAGGTTTTGAATGGTATGCTCTCGGACTTTATGGGCGCGCTGGCGCAGGATGCTGAAATCCTGGCTTAGCGAGGCATAGGCCTGCTGCCGGGCGTCCAGGCGGCGCTCGGCGTTGCCGTCCAAGGCGCTTTGCAGTGTCCTGTCTGCCAGGGCGGAATGGATGCGTTGGCGAAAGATGTCACTCATACTTTACCGGATTCGACCATCCTGTTTTTCTGGTAACCTGGTTGAATTAACCAGCCAACATCTTCTTATGTGCTTGCCAGAACCTGGGCCAGATGCATGACCCTGGGTTTCTTCCCCTGGCGTTGGAGACCGCCATTGATATGGGTCAGGCAGCCGGCATCGCAGGAGACAATCACCTCAGCGTCGCTGCGCTCGATATTGGCGCATTTACGTTCCAGCATGGCGCTGGATATCTCGGGGTGTTCTGCTGAGAAGACCCCTCCAAAACCGCAGCATTCGTCCCAGCCAGGCAGTTCAACCAGTTGGGCCTCTCGAACGTTGGCAAGCAAGGCGCGCGGCTGGGAATCAACGCCCAGGTCGCGCAGCAGATGGCAGGAGCCGTGGTAGGCGATCCTGGCAGGAAAACGTGCGCCTGCATCGCGGATACCCAGTACATCCACCAGGTATTCACTGAATTCATAGGTGCGGCTGGCTAAAGCCTGGGCACGTTCCAGCCATTCTGGCTGGTCAGCAAATAGTTCCAGGTACCCATGGCGCAGCATGGCCGCGCAAGAGCCGGAAGGGACCACTACCGCCCCGCGGCTTTGT
Source organism: uncultured Chloroflexia bacterium (assembly GCA_963842455.1). Taxonomy (GTDB): domain Bacteria; phylum Chloroflexota; class Anaerolineae; order Anaerolineales; family UBA4823; genus CAWJHE01. The sequence goes on along the minus strand of CAWJHE010000009.1, from coordinate 288,895 downwards.
TCGAAGACCTTTATCGTATGCTGGGCGAGCGGCAGGGCTTCCTTTCTTAAACCAGCGTTATAGGCTGGCTGCCCGCAGCAGGTTTGGTCAGCGGAAAATTCGACTTTTACACCCACACGCTGCAATACTTGTACGACCGATTGGCCAATTTCTGGATAGAGGCTATCCAGGATGCATGTGATAAAAAGCTGTGCAGAATGGAGCATAGATGTATTGTATCCCTACCGCTAGTGTGCTGCAAGGTCTTTTCAGGTGCGGCGGGCTGGGGAATATTTTTGAGCGATTGAACAAGTTTTTGGCTTGTGGTTATGGTAAGATTACATGTTGTGTTCTGATGCATAGAAGAAATAAATTTTTTGCCGGGGATCAATTCAGTCTAATGTGCTTGCATTATGCTGGTTGAATGAACTACGGCCTCGTTTTTTATCGCTTCTAATATTCTTGATAAATCAGATACCTGAATATAAACGAATGATGTGGATCTATTACTTTAAAACGATTGGATGATGAATCATGGAAGTTTTTAAAACCGAAATCCCTAATCACTTCAGCTTCCCGCGGCGGATTAACCGGCTGGCAGAGCTGGCTTATAACTTGTGGTGGACCTGGACTCCTGAAGCACAGCGCTTGTTTTCCCGGATTGATAATGAGCTTTGGGAGCGAAGTTACCATAACCCGGTGAAGTTTCTGCGCCTGGTGGAACGCGCTCGGCTAAATGCTGTTACCAATAATCGCTACTACCTTGAGCTATATGATCGTGTGCTGCGTAACTTCGATACTTATATGAAAGCGGCAGATACCTGGTATGGCAGATTGCACCCCGATCTTGCCAACCGGCAAATTGCCTATTTTTCGATGGAATTTGGCTTGCACGAGACTTTACCCATCTATGCTGGTGGTTTGGGTGTCCTATCCGGCGACCATACCAAGGAAGCCAGTGATTTAGGTTTGCCTTTTGTCGCGGTGGGCTTTTTCTACCTGGAAGGTTATTTTTCTCAACGTCTAACCGAAGATGGCTGGCAGGAAGCCCAATATACCCCTCAGCAATACGATATGCTGCCGGTCTTACCGGTTTATGCTGAAGATGGAAAACCTTTAACGGTTACAGTAGACCTGCCGGGTCGCAGTGTTTCGGCGCGTGTTTTGGAAATTCGGGTTGGACGAGTTCCCTTGTATCTTTTGGATGCGAATGTGGATGGTAACTCGCAGGCGGATCGAGGGCTGACCGCCCGACTTTACAGCAGCGATCTCGATCTGCGCATTTCCCAGGAAATTCTATTGGGGATTGGTGGTGTGCGGGCTTTACGTGCGATGGGTTACGAGCCGGAAGCCTGGCATATGAATGAAGGGCATTCTGCTTTCCTGGTCTTAGAACGGATACAGGAATACATGAATACTGGCGATTCCTTTGAAGTGGCCTCTCAAAAAGTGCGCACCAGCAATGTATTCACAACCCATACCCCGGTTCCTGCCGGTAACGACGAATTTGCTTTATGGCTGGTGGACAAGTATTTTTCACATGTCTGGCCAAAACTTGGACTGCACCGTGATCAGTTTATTGACCTGGCGCGTCACACGATCAGTTGGGGCGAGGCTTTCAGCATGCCGGCCCTGGCATTGCGCCACTCGCAGGGCCGTAACGCAGTTTCCGAGCTGCATGGTCAGGTTTCGCGAAAAATGTGGCAGTATCTGTGGCCAGAAAAGGCAGAGGCTGATGTGCCGATTACCCACATTACCAATGGCGTGCACACCGGCACCTGGCTGGCGCGCCGCTTGCGCGTTTTATTTGACCGCTACCTGGGTCCAGATTGGCTGGAAGAGTGCGACGATAACGATGTATGGGAATTGGTTGGCAATATTCCCGACGACCAACTTTGGGCTGTGCGCAGGCATTTGAAGCGTAAGTTAGTTTATTATATTCGTGAGCGCGCCCGCCAGCAATGGCTGCGCGGCGGCTGGCATCCCAGCCAGGTTGTCGCTTCAGGCGTTTTGTTGGACCCTTACGCCTTGACGATTGGTTTTGCGCGTCGTTTCGCCCCCTATAAAAGAGCTAACCTGGTCTTGAGTGATATGGATCGACTGCTTAAATTGATTAACCGCCAACAAATGCCGGTGCAGATCATTTTTGCGGGCAAATCGCATCCTGATCATGAAGGCGGTAAGTTGTTGATCCAGGAAGTTTACCGGGCAGTCAAACGTTCGGAGAGCGGCGGGCGCCTGGTTTTCCTGGAAGAGTATGACATGAACCTGGCGCGTTACCTGGTCCAGGGAGTGGATGTATGGCTGAACACACCGCGCCGTCCCAACGAGGCCTCAGGCACTTCAGGGCAAAAGGCAGCCTTGAATGGTGTGCTGAACTTCTCCGTTTTGGACGGCTGGTGGCGTGAAGGCTATAATGGGCGCAATGGTTGGGCGATTGGCAAGGATATGGATTATGAATCGCAGGAGATTCAGGATGAGTCCGATGCGGAAAGTTTATTTGAAATCCTTGAAAATGAAGTCATCCCCTTATATTACAAGCTGCGCACTTCGGATAACCTGCCGGGCGAATGGATCGGCCGCATGAAGGAATCCATCCGCACCATGGGACCGCAATTCAGCATGCGCCGGATGGTTAAAGAATACGTGGAAAAACTTTACTTACCTGCACTATCTGATAATCCACCAGCAGGATTGGAAACAGAATAGGGCTTTGTATGGAAATTTTGCTTTCTCCTCAGGCCTGGTTAGCAGCCGGGTTGATCTTTTTCTTGCGTGTGCTCGATATGAGCTTAGATACCCTGCGCGTGCTGGTAGTGATGCGCGGCCGGCGTACGGCAGCCTGGGTTCTGGGCTTTTTCCAGGCGCTGATTTTTGTGATGGCGATTAGCTCCGTGCTCAACGACCTGGATAATCCCCTGAATATCTTGGGCTATGCTGCTGGTTTTGCGACAGGCAATGTGATTGGTATGTTGATTGAAGAACGCCTGGCAATCGGGCATATGCAATTGAGCATCGTCAGCCCCCACCTGGGAACGGCTATCGCTGAGCGAATGCGCCAGGAAGGCTACGCGGTGACGGAGATACCAGCCCGCGGCAAAGATGGTATGGTCACCTTACTGACCTGTAGTGTGCTCAGGCGGCATGTGGATAGCGTCCACAAGTTGGTGAACCAGGTAGACACCAATGCATTTATCACCTCAGAAGATGTTCGTCCTGTAAGACGTGGATTCTGGCGCGCCTGAACTGGTGAGCTATGCTTGATTTCTTGGTTTCAGCGCTGACCATTTTCTTGCTGCGTATCGTGGATGTATCTCTCTACACAGTGCGGCTGATGATGGTCATGCGCGGCCGTAAGTTCCTGGCTTTGATATTTGCCTTTTTTCAGGCTTTGGTCTTTGTGTCTGCCATGCAAATGGTATTTTCGGATTTGGGCAATTGGGGCAAGATTGCCGGCTACTCTGCTGGCTTCGCTACCGGATTGGTTATCGGAATGGCATTGGAGAACCGCCTGGCGATCGGTTATGCTCATTTACGAATTATCAGCCCCAACCGGGGTCCAGCTCTGGTGGATGGGCTGCGGCAGGCAGGTTTCGCCGTAACCGAAGTCTCCGGCATGGGCAAAGAAGGTATGGTCTCCCTGCTAAACTGTACGATCAGGAGGAGACATTTACCCCAGGCGACCCAAATTATTATGGATACGGACTCCGAGGCCTTTATCACCGCTGAGGCGGTACGCTCAACGCGGCGAGGTTTTTGGGGCAGTTAATGTAAAGAAAGCGATGATGGATAGCGGGTGCTGATATTAATAACAGCACCCGTTCAGTTTTTTAACATGCAAGCTACAGGGAAAGGCGGGTAATTTTTTCTTGCAGTATCTTCTTGTATTTGTACCTCGATCAATGCAATCAACATCTCAAAAATGTGACATATGTGATATAAATCACAGGGTTGTGATGACATCTGCTATTGACGAGTTCAGGGGAACACTTTACCATTTGGGTATAAGTTGGATTGGTTAGAAGGGAGCAAAATATGGATCCAATTGGACTGGCAAGAACACAATTTGCAATTACCACGGTTTATCATTTCTTTTTTGTGCCGTTAACCTTGGGGCTTGCTGTCCTGGTAGCCATCATGGAGACGCTCTATGTGCGCACCGGGCAGGAAGTGTATAAAAAGATGACCAAGTTTTGGGGAAAACTCTTTGTCATCAATTTTGCCATGGGCGTGGTGACCGGCATTGTGCAGGAATTTCAATTTGGCATGAACTGGTCAGAGTATTCGCGCTTTGTGGGGGATATCTTTGGCGCACCGTTGGCGATAGAAGCTCTATCTGCCTTTTTCCTGGAATCTACATTCTTAGGATTGTGGTTGTTCGGTTGGGATAAGCTTTCTAAGGGTGTGCATGCCCTGACCATCTGGCTGGTAGCGATCGGCAGCAACCTGTCTGCATTGTGGATTTTGGTTGCCAATTCTTTCATGCAGCAGCCAACAGGTTATGTTATGCGCAATGGGCGCCCTGAAATGTCCGATTTCTTTGAATTGCTTTTCAACCCGAATGTCTGGGTACAGTTTCCGCATGTCTTATTTGCAGGACTTACTACCGGGGCTTTCTTCGTCTTGGGCATCAGCGCATATCACCTGCTCAGGAAAAATAACGTGGACTTTTTCCAGCGTTCATTTAAGATCGCTGCCATTGCCGGTGTCATTACCATTGCTTTAACCGGTCTTATTGGTCACAGCCAGGGGCAGCACACGATGGCTACCCAACCGATGAAAATGGCAGCTGCAGAAGCCTTGTGGGAGACCGAGTCGCCTGCCTCTTTCTCTTTGCTGACCATTGGCGATTTATCCCAGCGCAGAGAGATATTCTCTATCCGAATTCCTGCCTTGTTGTGCCTGATTTCTTACAACAACCTGGATTGTGAAGTTCAAGGCATCAACAATCTTCAAGCCCAATATGAGCAACTTTACGGACCTGGGGATTATATTCCGCCAGTGGCATTCACTTATTGGACTTTTCGTATCATGGTTGGCGCCGGAACGCTCATGTTTGTCCTGGCGGTTTTTGCTTTGTGGCTGTTGAGGCGAAATGTTGCCGATCAAAAGCCCCTGTTCCTGCGCATTTTCTTATGGGCAATTGCCTTGCCCTTCCTGGCGAATAGCGCTGGATGGTTGCTCACCGAACTTGGGCGCTTTCCCTGGGTGGTATACGGGATGTTGAAAATTGAGGACGGTGTCTCCCCGCTGGTTTCAGGGGGACAAGTTCTGTTCACCCTGATCGGGTTTACCTTGATCTATGGACTTTTGATGGTAGCTGATATTTATCTATTAGCGAAATATGCGAAAGTCGGACCGCAAGGCGGGGAAGAAGCGCAACTGACTCAAGGAGAGCCCATGCCTTCCTTGATTGGGGCTCAGGATTGAGCAAGAGGAGACGAAAAGATGGATCTCAATATACTTTGGTTTATATTGGTTGCAGTTCTATATATCGGCTTTTTTGTTCTTGAAGGCTTTGATTTTGGGGTCGGCATGATGATGCCGTTCTTGAGTAAAGATAAAGACCCGCAAATGGTCGATCGAAAGCGGCGTGTGATCATTAACACGATTGGTCCACATTGGGATGGCAACGAGGTCTGGCTGATCACAGCTGGTGGGGCTACTTTTGCAGCCTTTCCCCACTGGTATGCGACCATGTTCAGTGGGTTTTACCTGGCATTTTTCCTGCTTCTCCTTGCGCTAATTGTGCGCGGGGTTGCTTTTGAATTTCGGAGCAAAGATGAAAGCCCACGTTGGCGGAAATTGTGGGACAGTTGTATTTTCCTGGGCAGTCTTTTACCGGCCTTCCTGCTGGGAGTGGCTTTCAGCAACCTGGCGCACGGCGTGCCCATCGATGCCCAGATGAACTTTACGGGTAATTTCTTTACCCTGCTAAACCCTTATTCTCTGCTGGCAGGCGTAACCACTGTTTTGGTCATGGCTATGCACGGCGCCACTTTCCTGAGTCTGAAAACGGCTGGCGAATTGAGGAGTAAGGCTCGTAAAGCTGCCTTGCGCTTATGGCCTGTGGTCATGGTTGTTATCGCCGTTTTTGCCGTGTCAACCTATTTTTATACTGATATTCTGACCAGCCTGGGGGTTAACCCAGGGGCGGCGCCTTTAGCTGGGGTTGCAGCAATTCTTCTATCCGGGTTTTTCTTGCGCAGGAAAATGGAAGGCTGGTCATTTGTTATGACAGCTTTGACCATCATCTTTTCCCTGATTACCCTGTTCCTGATCTTATTCCCCCGGGTAATGATATCTACCACGGACCCTGCATATAGCCTGACCATCTATAACGCTGCCTCTGGCGCTTATACCTTGCAGGTTATGACGATCGTAGCGTTAATCTTTGTGCCGGTGGTATTGATGTACCAGGGCTATTCCTATTGGGTCTTTCGGAAACGACTGACCAGTGATTCTCGCCTGGAATATTAGCCGGGATTGAGGCTGCCCCGCTTAGCACGGACACAACAACACCTGCACACGGGCTGAAAAATATAAAAAAAGTAATTCCTTGCTGTGCGATCTGGAGAGCAGAAAAGCTTCCCAGGTCGCATTTGCTTTATAATGGCAAAATATGAAAATTGACCTGCGTTTGCTGAGGTTGGCAATTAACCAGCGTTACCTGCTGGTTTTGACCATTCTGACAGGACTGGCAGCTGGTATATTGGTGGTAATCCAGGCGCGCTTGCTCAGCCAGGTGATCAATCTGAGCTTTCTCCACAGGCTGGGTTTGGAGGAAGTCTCATCTGATCTTTTCTGGCTGCTGGGTCTGATCTTCCTGCGGGCCAGCCTGGTGTGGATTTCGGAAACGACAGCTGGCGAACTGGCTTTGCGATTGAAGAGCTCCTTGCGGCAGCAAGTCTTTGAGCATTTACAGGCTTTGGGTCCAGCTTATATTCGTAGCCAGGAAAGCGGCGAATTGGATAATGTCCTTCAAGAGGGGATTGAAACCCTGGATGCTTATTTCAGCCAATATCTGCCGCAGCTGGCTCTGGCAGCTCTGATGCCGGTCGCTTACCTTTTTTTTGTTTTTCCTTTGGATTGGATTTCCGGGCTCATCCTGTTGCTGACTGCCCCTTTGATCCCCATTTTCATGATCTTAATCGGTAACCTGGCCCAGAATCTGACCCGCCGCCAATGGACCGCGCTCAGCCGTATGTCTGCATATTTTCTGGATGTACTGCAGGGGCTGACCACTTTGAAAATCCTGGGCAGGAGTAAAGCGCAGATCAAGGTACTGGCTGAGGTCAGCGAAAGGTTCCGGCTGGTAACCATGGGGGTGCTTAAGGTAACTTTCCTGTCGGCGTTAGCTTTGGAGCTGGTTTCAACGCTCAGTACAGCGGTGGTGGCTGTGCAGGTCGGTCTGCGCTTATTGTATGGACGGCTGGAATTTGAGCAGGCTTTGTTTGTCCTTTTGCTCGCGCCTGAGTTTTACCTGCCTTTGCGAATGCTGGGGACGCGCTTCCACGCCGGTATGGCTGGGGTTACCGCGGCTGGACGCATTTTTGAAATCCTGGCCCAACCCATTTCTGCAGAAAAACCAGAAGGCATGTTAAGCCATACAGGAGAGCCTGGACCTGGTCCGGTGAAAGAAATTCGTTTTGAAAACATCAGCCTGGCGCATGAAGATCGCCTGGTTTTGGATCAGGTCAGTTTTTCGTTGTCATCCGGTGAGTTGATCGCCTTGGTCGGACCCAGCGGCGCCGGAAAAAGCTCGCTGGCCGAATTGCTCTTGGGCTTCCGGCAGCCAAGCAGTGGCGATATTTTACCTGGATGGGCTGCCTTTATCGAAACGATCTGTTGAAACATGGCGTGAGCAGATAGCCTGGGTGCCGCAGAAACCTTATTTGCTGCATGACAGTGTGTTGAACAATATCCGGCTGAGCCGCCCACAAGCCAGCCTGGACCAGGTAATCCAGGCAGCTGTCCAGGCGCATGCACATGAGTTCATCCAGGCTTTTCCCGATGGTTATGAAACGCAAATCGGAGAAGGCGGGGCGCGCTTGAGCGGTGGGCAGGCGCAGCGCATTGCACTGGCGCGTGCCTTTCTGCGAGATACGCCGGTGCTCGTCCTGGATGAGCCAACTGCACATTTGGACTTGCTTACGGAGCAGCAGGTACAGGAATCGCTGCAGAGCCTGCTTGCTGGTCGTACAGCGCTGGTGATTGCCCACCGTATGAGTACCGTGCGCGCCGCAGATCAAATTCTGGTCATAGACCAGGGGCGCATTGTGGAGCGTGGCCGGCATGCAGATTTGCTGGCCCAGGGTGGTTTGTATACTCGCCTGCTGCAAGCGGATAGGTTCGTTGATGCGCCGGATGACCCGCTATGGGAGGCCAACCAGCCTATGCAACCGGCACAGCCGGGTACGCGAAACAAGCTGAATTCCCCGCCGAGCCTTGAGCGGCAAAGTTCTCCCCGCTGGAGCCACGTCTTGCAGCGGTTGTACTCCTTCTTGTTGCCACAGGCTGGACTGGTGGGTTTATCTATCCTGGCCGGGTTTGCCACAATCGCCAGTAGCATTGGCTTGATGACAGCCTCTGCTTACATCATCTCCTATGCAGCTTTAGGACCTTCGATTGCTGAGTTGCAGGTGGCGATTGTAGGTGTGCGTTTTTTTGGAATCACACGCGGTCTTTTTCGCTATCTAGAGCGTTACCTCTCCCACCAGGTGACCTTTCGTTTATTGGCGCGCTTGAGGGTCTGGTTTTACCAGGCTTTAGAGCCGCTAGCCCCTGCCCGGCTGATGACTTATCGCAGCAGCGACCTGTTGGCGCGCATCCTGGGGGATATTGCCTCCCTGGAGAATTTCTATGTGCGCGTGGTTGCCCCTCCTATAGTTGCCATTTTAGTAGCTTTACTGGCTTTCATAATCCTGGCGCGTTTTGACCTTCGCTTGGGTTGGGTCTTAGCGGTTTTTCTATTCCTCGCCGGAGCTGGCTTGCCCCTTCTGACCTGGTTCTTGGGTCGGAAACCAGGCGCCGAGATGATCCGGCAAAAGGCAGCCCTCTCAGCGCTGATCCTGGATGGATTGCAGGGGATGCCCGATTTGGCAGCTTATAACCAGCAAGTTCGCCATGCCGCCTCGCTTGCCCGACAGAATATTTCTCTGATCCAGGCGCAAAGGCGTTTTCTGCGTGTTTCTGCATGGCAGGCAGCGTTGGCTGGCTTTTTATCTAATGCAGGGATGTTGTCGGTTTTGGTGTTTGCCATACCCCTGGTGGAAAGCGGAAAAATGGAAGGCATTTACCTGGCCGTAGCTGTCCTGGCTGCCCTGACTAGCTTTGAAGGCATGGCCCCATTGCCCATGGCTACCCAAACCATGGGTGCTAACCTGCAGGCGGCTCAACGACTGGTGGAGGTGATTGATGCAGCACCAGAAGTACTTGATCCCGACCAGCAGCAGCTAGATTCCCATCCCTTGCCTGGCGTCCATCCGGCGGCGCTTCAGGTAAGCTCGCTGCGTTTTACATATCCGCAGTTACACCAACCTGAGCTTGCAGCACCGGGCAACAGGGAGCTTTCAGGCGGCATTACCATGAGTAGCCATTTCGCTGCAAAGGAAGAAAACCAGCCGCTCATTTCTCTGGAACCTGCCTTGGATGGTATTAGCTTTGACTTACCGTTTGGCAAGCGACTGGCGATTGTTGGACCCAGCGGAGCCGGAAAATCTACCCTGTTGAATTTACTGCTGCGCTTTTGGGAATTCCAGGAGGGGCAGATCAACTTGGGTGGTGTGGATGTGCGCCGCATGCCGGCTGAGGGGGTCAGGCTGCAGATGGCAGTTGTTTCGCAGTCAACTTATTTATTCAGCGCCAGTCTGCGTGATAATTTACGCATTGCCAGGGTAAAGGCCAGCCAGAACGAGATTGAACAGGCTGTAGAACAGGCGGGTCTGGCAGACTTTGTCCAGCAACTGCCTCAAGGCTACGATACATGGGTCGGAGAGCATGGTCTGCGTTTGAGTGGCGGCGAACGACAGCGCCTGGCAATTGCACGGGCATTCTTGAAAGATGCACCCGTTTTGATCCTCGACGAGGCTACTGCCAACCTGGATCATGTGACAGAAAAGGAAATTATGCAGACCATCCTTGGCGGAGCACAGCAGCGCAGCATTTTGATGATCACACATCGCCTGGCGTTTATGCAGTCCATGGATGAAATCCTGGTTCTTGACCAGGGGCGTATTTCAGAGCGTGGCAGACATGCGACGTTAATGACTGCCGGTGGTTTGTACCAGCGTATGTGGGAACTCCAGCATGGCTGGCTGGCTGATGACGCCCAAGAGAGAGTATTTTAGGCTGTATAGGAACATCCCATGATCATACTCATCAACGGACCGCTGGGCATTGGCAAGACAGACCTTTCCTGGGCGTTATTGGAGTTCTTTGAGCGCGGGGTTATGCTGGACGGTGATTTTATTGGCGCTGTGCATCCTTTTGAAATCTATGACCCAGGACGGATCGAATATCTTTACCAGACGTTGCTACTCCTGGTTAGTCACCATCGTGCCAACGGTTATTTCAACTTTGTGATCAATTATGTTTTCGAGGAGGCCCAATCCTTGAGCCGTCTGCGAGGTATGCTGGCTGAACAGGATGATATCCTCTATGCTTTCCGGTTGGTATGCGACCCCCAGGAAGCAGAGCGGCGCATCCGCCAGCGCGGTCAATCAGCCGGGTTAGAGGCTGAGCGCCTTGCCTGGGAGGTCGAGCGTTCCCGGGAATTGGCGGCTATCCAGCAAGAAGCTGCTTTACAAGGCGACCTGGGATACCCGCTGGATACCAGCCATCTGAGTGTGCAGCAAACTGCCCAGGCGATCTGGGATGTGATCCATGAGCGCATTATCCTGGTTCCGTATCGTCCCGAATGGGAGCAGCTTTTCCTGGCTGAGCAAGAACGGGTGCAGCATGCTTTAGGCGATTTAGCGCTGAATATTCATCATATTGGCAGCACCTCCATCCCTGGCCTATCTGCCAAACCGGTGATTGATTTAATGGTCGAGATCCCCAGCCTGGAGCATACTGCTGCATGCATCCCGCCATTGCAGAGCCTGGGCTATACTTTTATAGATCACCCGGAGAATATCGACCGGCGTTTCTTTCGCAAAGGTTCCCCACGCAGCCACCATCTGCACCTGGTAGTGCAAAACAGCCAGGTGCTGCAGGATCATCTGGATTTTCGGGATGTGTTGCGGATGGACAATTCCCTGCGCCAACGCTATCAGGACTTAAAAGTGGAGCTTGCCAGCCGGTTTGCTGAGGAGCGCAAAGCCTATACGGATCATAAGAGTGCTTTTGTGATTGAGGTTTTACAGGCGTATCGCAGCCAGCGTCAGTGATAAAGGGATTAAGCAAAGCATATCTTTCGCTTGACTGGATTGGGGTTGTCCGACTTCACCCTATAAGCTTATCGCATTTCGTGGGCTAACCAAAATGAGCTATGCTATAGACTTTCAATAACGAAAAGCTCTGCGTTCTCAGCGGGCTCTGCAAGAGATCAAAAAAGATTTTCTTTCAAAGCGAGCCAGGCTTGCGTTAGCAGCTGGATGAGACTTGCCGGTTTTGCGTTATCGTTTTTTGTGATGGATGGGTCCATTGTGTCGGCAGCGCTGTCAAGCGGGATGAAGTTGTTCAAAACCAGGGGGAGCATAAAGGCGTGGGTTGGGCTGCCGCTTTGATCTAGTGCGAAAGTTCCTGGTAGGGGCTGGCCAGGCGCCACCAGGAAATATCCCAGCGCATTGTTCCCGCTGGTGTAGCTGGCGTTTACTTCGTTCCATCCACTATCCAGCTTGTAAATCGCCAGGCTTTCAGGCAGCAGGCTGTTAACCTCTTTTTCGGTGAAATAAAAAGTAAGGCTGGCTGTTAGGGACTGGGTAACCTGGATATCGAAACAACGCAACACCCCGCTAAAACGCAGGTTGCAGAACTGCTCTCCGGCTATTGTTACTGTTACGGGTAGATCTTCGGATTGCAGCTTTACTTCCGAAGCATCTTCTACTATGGGAAGGATATCCACCCCCAAATAGCGGTCCTGGTCCCCAGCCAGGTTGGTCAGTTGTAGAAAGCGAATGGTCTCACCGGCGCTGACTGTTTGAGTTTGTCGGAGCGCTCCGAGATTGGTGACTTTGTCTTCTACGCTCAATGGGTAACCTTGCAGGTCTAGAATGGCGTTTGTTTCGATCACCAGGCTGTTGATGGCTGCCGGCGCTGAGAGTGTTGGCTGGTTGCTCATCGCAGGGATGATCACGGAATCCTGAATCCCTGGCACGCCTTCCGGCGTCCAATTCAATCCGTTTTCCCATTCCTGGTTGAGGTTGCCATTCCAGATCTTATATTGTCCTACATAGACATTGAACGATTCAGCATCTGATTGATTGTATGCTGTTGTGGCGCGCACCAGAACCTGGGTTTCGCCTATCCAATCCGTAGCAGGTTGAATATCAATATAGCGGTTTTGGCTGATACTGACCCCGGCCTCTACAGCCGGAGTGTTGTCAATGGTAAAAGCCATCTGGTCGTCTGGAATATATGCATCGTAGGTGTAAGCCCACAGATCGATGACCTGCTGGCGGCTGACGTTGGTGGGCGCATATTGGTCAGGCAGAGCGGTCATGTCTGGCGGGGCCAGGACATGCAGGTTGAAGGCGTCAGTATCGGATAACCCAAGTGGTGAAAGGGTGCGCACGCTAACCTGGGTCTGACCGGTCCAGTCGGGCAGCGGGTTGATGTGGAGATAGCGGTTTTCGACCAGGCTGACCCCCGAATTGGGGTCTGGGGAGTTGTCCAGGCTAAAGATCAGTTGTTCGTCAGCGTAATAAGCATCTGTGCTGTAAGCCCATAGATCCACTGCCGGGTTCAGGCTGCTGTTGACAGGCAAGACCTGGTTGGGCAGGTTGGAAATATCCGGCGGAGCCAGGACAACCACCTCAAGCTGGTCGATATCAAACTGGGCAAAAGGTGAGGTCACGCGCACACTGACAGGAGTTTGCCCGCTCCAATTCAGCTGCGGACTGATGGATAGATATCGGTTATTGACGATGTTGACCCCAGCGCCTGGATCGGGGGTGTTATCAAGTGAAAAAATCAGTTGCTCATCGGGTGTATAGGGGTCGCTGGTATATGCCCAAAGGTCAATTGCCTGGCTCAGGCTGCTGTTTTGTGCCAGGAACTGGTCGGGCAGACCGGAAATATCCGGCGGGGTCTGGAAGACTGCCGGGTCACCCAGGTACAAGCGCCCGTAACCGTAGAGGGTATCTTTGCCGGGTGCGCCCATGTCAATCGACTGAGATTGAAGATACCACTGAGTTTGGTCTGGTGTGTAAGCGAGGGCCGCGCTTTTCACCAGGGCAGCAGCAGCGGATACGTGCGGGGCTGCTGCAGAGGTGCCGTTAAACACGCCAGTGCCGTATGTGACGGTCGAGACATTGGCATAAGCGGCGATATCCGGCTTGATCAGACCGCCATCTGCAATCCCGCCGGGACCATTGGTTGGCCCCTCCGAGCTGTAAAATTCTTGCAGGTAAGGGGCAACGACATGCAGGGCTGATGTGGTGAACACAGCGGGTACATCTGCCAGGTTGAGCAGGCTGCGAGAATGTACCTGGTATTTGATGTCGAGAAAGGGCCTGGTCGCAAAAAATTCCATATTCACATTCCGGGTGCTGTTATAGCGGGAAAAGATAAAGCCGTAGAAGGTTGTGTAAGGTGCAACGGCTGAAACATATTCGGTGGGGGTTTGACCAGGCAACCCACTTTGTACCTGTTTGCTGTCTGCAACCGTGGTCCAGTAGGGAGGTGCAGGAGGACGTATTAACATACCGCACCAGGATTAAATTATAGTCTTGATTCACTTCTGTCCAATCGTCCCAACGAAGATAACCACTAATGGTAGTGCCTGCGGGAATAACCCAGGCTTCATCTGGTCCGGGACTAAAGAAATTGACTAAATAATAGTCAGAACCAATTAGTTCATAATCATGATAACCATCGTTGTTCAGATCATTGAAGGTTCCCCCCCAATGCATGGTCCGACTGTTGCCGGCAGCGGTAACCCACAGGATGTCGTGGTCATGCGCCAGTTGGGCCAGGTCGGCAAAAAAACCGGTGCCATCCCCTGGTGAGACATTATGCCAGCCAACAGAGGTGGAGATGATATCCACCTCCTGGGTGATCAGCCAGTTGACGGCCTCTTGCAGGTCGATGGGGGTGCTGATCTTAATCAGGTACAGGCTGGTCTGTGGGGCGATATCAAAGATCACCTCAGCGACTGCCGTACCGTGGTTGGTGGTTCCGGTAACATCCAGTCCTTCTTGTCCATCTACAAAATTTTTGACAATCACAGAGTTGGGCAGCTCGCTGCCAAGCAGGTTGGGATAGCCGGTAAAGCCGGCGTCAATAATGGCTAACTTAACCCCACCGCCGCTCAGCCCGGCGGCATGCCAGGCGGGTGCATTGATCACTGCTGTGGCTTCACTGGTAACATCAACCGCCAGGGGGTCATCGGCAACGATTGCTTGGGCAGGTTGGCGAATGTAAGCGATGCTCTTTTGTTCTGCCAGGCGCGCCAATGCCTGGGCGGGCAGCCAACCCTGGAAAAGCTGGCCATCCATGGAGCTTCCGCTAATTTCTCCACCCAGGCCTTGAATAGCCGCAATAGCCGCCTGTGATTGTCCCTCGGTTGCTGTAACCTGGACGTGCACTTTGCTACCCTGAGTGGTCAGATTTCGGTTTTCGGAAAGGGCGATTGCCGCCTCTGGGGAGTCCAGAGCTGCCTGGGATAGCTCGACCAGAACCGAATCCATTTTGGGATGGCTGCCTGTGGGAGAAGCTTGTAGAGGTGGAAGAATTTGGATGGCTGATGGGGGAAAAGCCTGGCTGTCAAAGGGAGGTTGGGGAATGGGTGCAGCAGCCAGGGTCAGGAAAGGAGTTGCCAGGCTGATGATAACAAAATGGACCAGTAAAGCGGTAAAAATCCTGGAACTAAATAAGCTTCTCATAAAGGACATCCTCACGTCAAATAGCTTACCTTGGCATGGGTGTTTAATTGACTGTAAGCTTAGTAAAATCCAATAAGGCGCCCTGTATGTTTTTTACCTGTTTTGTGTTTCTAACCCGCACAACTGCTGCTTAAATTATAACATGAGCTGGTTTCCGCGCTATAATCCAGGCAACAAAAAATCGAATGGTCTGATAAGCAACTGGGAACCTTTCTGTGTAAAACAGCAACAGTTAAGACCTGCTCAACAAAGGAAATATATGATGCGACAAGTCCTTCAAAATTTACGCTCTGGTGAGACCCTGGTAGCTGAAATCCCTATCCCCACCCCGCAAACTGGCGAGGCGCTAGTGCGTAATGCTGCCTCTTTGGTCTCGGCTGGCACAGAGCGCATGCTGGTCTCTTTTGCTGAGAAATCTTTGTTGGGCAAGGCGCGCTCACGCCCGGACCTGGTGCGGCAGGTGCTGGATAAGGCGCGCCGTGAAGGGGCATTATCCACCCTGGAAGCAGCTTTTAACCGCTTAGAGCAGCCCATGGCGCTGGGTTATTCTTCGGCAGGGACGATCATTGCCCTGGGCGAGGGCATGCAAGGCTTTCGCGTGGGACAACGTGTGGCCTGCGCAGGCGGCGGCTATGCCGTGCACGCCGAATATGTGACCGTACCGCGTAATTTGTTGGCGCCTTTGCCGGATGCGGTGGACTTCCAAGCGGCGGCTTTTACCACCCTGGGGGCGATTGCGCTGCACGGCTATCGCCTGGCGCATTTGCAATTAGGTGAGCGTGTGGCAGTCATTGGCCTGGGTCTACTGGGGTTGCTGGCCGCCCAGATTGCCCGTGCGGCCGGCTGTTCCGTGTTGGGTATCGACCTGGATGAACGCCGCCTTGAGCTGGGGCGCAGCCTGGGCATTCAGGCTGTCCATCGCTCTCAGGCTGAAGAGGCCGGGATCGCTTTCAGCCGCGGGCGTGGCTGCGACGCGGTTTTGATTTGCGCCGACACACCTGCGGATGACCCGGTCAACCTGGCTGGTCTGCTGGCGCGTGACCGGGCGCGTGTGGTTGCCGTAGGGGCGGTCGGTCTGAATCTGCCGCGCAAAATCTATTACGAAAAAGAGCTGACTTTCTTGAATTCCAGGTCCTATGGACCGGGGCGCTACGACCCGTCTTACGAAGAAGGCGGGCAGGATTATCCCGTGGGCTATGTACGCTGGACAGAAGGGCGCAACCTGGAAGCGGTGGTGGAGCTGCTGGCGAACGGTGGGCTTCAGGTGCAGCCATTAATTTCGCACACGTTTCCGATTGACCAGGCGCCAGCTGCTTATGAGCTGATTACAGCCAAAAGCACAACGCCTTTTCTGGGGGTCTTGCTGACCTATGGACAGGGGGAGCAGGCAGGCGTACTGCAGGAAGAAAGCGATACAGAGAAGAAATCGACTATACGCACACACCTGAACCTGGATCAAACTCAAAGCAGGGCGGTCGATGCGGTCCGCCTGGGTGTGCTGGGAGCCGGAAATTTTGCTACCGCAGTGCTGTTGCCAGCGCTCAGCGACCTACCCCACCTGCAAAAGGTCAGCATTGCCTCAGCCTCGGGTATGAGCGCCCAGCATGCGGCCAAACGCTTCGGCTTTGCCAGGACCAGCAGCGATGAAAACGAAGTGCTCAACGATGAACAGGTCAACACCCTGGCGATCCTCACCCGCCACCATTTGCATGCCCGCCAGGTGGTGGCAGCCTTGCGCGCTGGAAAGCACGTTTTTTGTGAAAAACCCCTGGCGTTGAATGAAGCTGAATTACAGGAGATTGAACAAGCCCTGGCGCAATCCGCCGACCAAGATGTCGCCCCCATGTTGATGGTTGGTTTTAACCGGCGCTTTGCACCTTTTGCACAGCGCATGCAGGCTTTTCTGTCTGGCCGCGCCGAGCCGCTGTTTGCGCATTACCGGGTCAACGCCGGAGCTATTCCGCTCAGCCATTGGGTGCACGATCCCGTGCAGGGCGGCGGGCGGTTAATTGGCGAGGGCTGTCATTTCATCGATTTTCTGACTTTCCTGGTGGGTTCGCCGCCGCTTGCAGTCAGTGCGGCAGGTTTGCCGGATGCAGGCCGTTACCGCGAGGATAACCTGAGCCTGACTTTCACCTTCCCGGATGGCTCAATAGGCACGCTGAGTTACCTGGCAAACGGCGACAAAGCCTTTGCCAAGGAACGTGTGGAGGTTTTCTGCGCCGGGCGCGTGGCAGTATTGGACGATTTCCGCAGCCTGGAGCTGGTGCAGCAGGGTAGACGTCAGGTGCAGCATGCCCGCTTGCGCCAGGATAAGGGTCACCAGGCAGAATGGCAGGCATTCAGCTCAGCTTTGCTGGCTGGCGGTCCGCCTCCTATTCCGTATGAACATTTGTTTGGGGTGACACGCGCCTCATTTGCAGCTGTACAGGCGCTGCGTAGCGGTCAAACCGTGCAGATCTGAGTGCAGGACGCATGAAAGTAAATCGCTCGCTGCAGGGGCATCTCTCTGCGTTTATAACCATATTTATCTGGGGAACGACCTACATTTCGACGAAAGTTTTACTGGAAAGTTTCTCACCCATCGAAATCCTGTTTTTCCGGATCGTGCTGGCGTATCTGGCTCTATGGCTGATTGCGCCTCGCCGCCTTGCCTTCACAACGCTCAAAGAAGAGCTGTTATTCATGTTAGCCGGTCTATTCGGCGTCACCCTGTTTTTTACCTTCCAAAACACGGCGATTAACTACACCCTGGCTTCGAATGTAGGCGTCTTAATCGCGATTGCCCCCTTATTTACGGCGATAGGGGCTTATCTCTTTTTGAAAGAGGGCAGCTTGCACCCCGGTTTCTTTATCGGGTTCGGACTGTCTTTCCTGGGCGTCTTTCTCATCCTGTTCAATGGCAATTATGTTCTGAAGCTAAATCCTTTCGGAGATCTGCTGGCGATTCTTTCAGCCTTTGTGTGGGCGGGTTATTCGATTGTGACGCGCAAGATCAGCGAAAGACAGGTAGATACGATCCTGGTGACGCGTAAGGTCTTCTTCTATGGATTGATCTTCTTGCTGCCTTTGCTGGTGCTGTTTGACTTTCAGCTGGATTTGACCCGTTTTTCTTCCAGCGGTCAATCTATTCAACATGTTGTTTTTAGGCTTAGGCGCTTCAGCCCTGTGTTTTGTCACCTGGAATTTTGCCGTCAAAGTGTTAGGGGCGGTAAAGACCAGCGCCTACATATACCTGGGACCGGTGATCTCCATTTTGACCTCGGCGATCGTGATCCAGGAGAGGATCACTCTCCTGGCGATACTGGGGGTAGGACTGATCCTGGCTGGTTTGATCCTGTCTGAGAGAAGTGCTCAGGCGCAATCCATCGTCAAAACATAGGTGTCCTTTATCAATTATCATTCATATCGTAAGGCTTCCACAGGCTGCAGACCTGCTGCCCGGCTGGCCGGGTACAGACCAAAGAATAAGCCCACCGCGGCTGAAAACAGGGTAGCCAGCAAAATGACTTCTATTTCCACCACCGGTTGGATGTCAACGCCGCTCATGGTGGCAATTTGCCCCACCAGCAAGGCAATCCCCCAACCCAACAAGATGCCAATTAAACCGCCGCCCAGGCTGAGCAGGGAGGATTCGACCAGGAACTGCAAGCGGATATCCATTTTGCGGGCGCCCATGGCTTTGCGCAGGCCGATCTCGCGCGTGCGCTCAACCACGGTGACCAACATAATATTCATAATACCGATTCCACCCACCAATAACGATACCCCGGCGATACCACCCAGGAAGGCTGTGATCGTACCGGTGACCGCCGAGGCCATATCCAGGAAGGACTGGGTGCTGATGATTGAAAAGTCATCCTGACCCAGGTTGCGGCGATGGCGAGAGCGCAGGATTTGGGATACCTGCTCGATAGCGGCTGGAACATCTTCGGAGCTCTTTGCCTGAACATAGATCATATCCACCTGGTTTGATGCACCGCGCTGAACCAAACGCACCTGGGCGGTTGTGAGCGGCACCAGGATGCGGTTATCAGAACTGCCCAGGTTGCTGCCGCCTTGCTCTTCCAGGACGCCCAACACTTTGAAGGGTTGGTTGCCGATGCGTACAGACTTTCCAATTAGCCCGGTTTGTGTATCAAACAAAGCCTCTGCCACATCTGAGCCAAGCAGGACGACAGTGGCAAAGTTTTCTAGATGAGCCTGGGTGATGGGGCTACCTTCAGCCAGGATTGCATTTTGCACTACGAAAAAGTCTGGGGTGATGCCGACCAGGCTGGTTTGAGTACTTTCGCCGGCGATGGAAACGGTTGTCTGAGATTGCACGGTGGGGGCAACGTTCACCACCGCTGGAGCAGCGCCTGGTTTGGCTAACGCCTGAGCATCTTCCAGGGTCAGTGGTTCAGGGTTGGTTACTTCTCCGCCTGAGCTGACGTACAGCAAATTTGTCCCGATATTGGATAACTCCTGTGTGATAGAAGCTTCGGTGCCGCTGCCTAAACTTAACATCGCGATGACAGAAGCAACACCGATCACAATGCCTAAAATAGTCAGGCCAGAACGCATTTTATTGGAAGAGAGGCTTTCAACAGCCTCTAAGATAATAGACAGGATATTCATGAAGTTGCCTCCACACATCCATCCCGGATGGTGACCACACGTTGCGCCAGGGCAGAGATTTCTGGATCGTGGGTTACAATAATTAAGGTTACCTGGCGTTCCTGGTTGAGGTTGAGCAGGATGCGCATAATTTCGTCTCCCGATTTGCTATCCAGGTTGCCGGTGGGTTCATCTGCCATGATAATGGAAGGATTGTTGACGATAGCCCTGGCAATTGCTACCCGCTGTTGCTGCCCGCCAGAAAGCTCGTTGGGGCGATGGTGTATGCGGTCGCCTAAACCAACCGCTTGCAGGGCATTGGCAGCAGTTTCTCGCCGGTTGATACCGTTTGAGCCCCGGTAGCGTAGGGGCAGCTCCACATTGGTCAAAGCGGTGGCGCGTGGCAGCAGGTTGAAGCTCTGAAAGATAAAGCCCACTTTGTGATTGCGGACGACAGCCAACTGGTCATCATTCATTTGGGCTACATTTTCCCCGTCCAGGTAATAATCTCCACCAGTGGGTCTATCCAGGCAGCCCAAGATATTCATCAGCGTCGATTTGCCTGAGCCGGAGGGTCCCATAATGGCAATGACTTCACCGCGTCGGATTTGGATAGAAAGACCACGCAAAGCATGTACTTCTATCTGACCCATGGGATAAATTTTTGTCAGGTTATTGGCGTTCACTACCCAGTCGTTCACGGCTGACCTCCGAAGGCTTCGTGCGGATCTGGCCCATCGCCGCGCAGTCCGCCTCCCAGCATAAAGCCCGGCGCGTTATTGGATGCATCGGATGGGTTCAGTTGGATACGGTCGCCTGCTTTGACTTCACCCGCCAGAATTTCGCTATGTGTATCAGAAGATGCGCCAATCTGGATAGAGACAACCTTGACTTCCCCGGTATCCGTGACCACGTAAATCACCTGCTTGCCGCTTGAATCGGTTCGAATAGCCTGGTTAGGAACCAGGAGCGATTTTTCATTTTGGGCGATGATGATTTCGACATCCGAAGTCATTCCAGGGCGAACATCCTGATCTGGGTCATTTAACTTGACGGTCACACTGAAATTAACCACCCCACCGCTTTCGTTCCCCACCAGACCTTTCTCAGTGACGATACCGTTGTACTGCTTATTCCGGATGGCATCCAGGGATAGGGTCACTTTTTGCCCAATTTGGATCAGGTTGATATCCACTTCGGAAACCTGCAGCTCGACAAACAGGCTGGACAAATCGTCGATGCGGAAAGCTTCCTGGTTGGGGTTTACCTGATCGCCCGTCTGAAGTGAGCTGCGGGTGATGGTACCGGAAAAAGGTGCTTCGATTTTGGATTGGCTGATAGCGGACTGAGCTGCTGCAATACGAGCCTGGGCAGCCAGGATTTGGCTTTCTTCGGGTCCGTTCACCCATTTTTCATAATCCTGGCGAGCCTTGTCCAGGTTATCCTCAGCTACGGTCAGTTGATATTCATACTCAACCCTTTTGACGGCGGCATTATAGTCGCTTTGCGCCTGGTCCAGGGTTTCTTTCAACTCTTCGCGTAAACTATTGCTGGAAGGATAATATTTATACGGCTCAAAGGCTTCTCTGGCTTCATCCAGGGCTTTTTGGGTGATATCCAGGGCTTGCATGGCTTCCAAATCTGCCTGGGAAGCAGGGGGGGTGAAATTATCGAGCTGGTATTGGGCATCTTTGACTTGCCTGGAAAAGGTCACGATATTTTGCATGGCTTGAGTTGTTGCGCTCTTGGCGCTGGTTTCTAAATCTTCCAGGGCTTTTTCTGCTTCCACCAGATCCGCCTGAGCCATGATTAAGCTTTGGGGGAGAGAGATTTGTGAAAGGTTAGCCAAAATCTGACCAGCTGTGACCGTTTCACCGAGTTCTGCCGCGATGTTTTCAACTGAGCCAGATGTTTTCCATACCAGTGTGGCTTGTTGGTTGGCGCGTACTTTCCCAATGGCGCTGATACTGGTTACCAGGCTGCCTTCTTCAAGGATTACTGTTTCAGTCTGAACAGGGGTTTCCTGGTTGCTTTGCGCCTGAACAATCGTCCGGTAGGCTAGCACGCCTCCTGCAATGATGGCAACAGCTAGCAGGGCGTAGATGATTTTTTTCCACATGGATCCGTTCTCCTTTTAATAATCTAATCTGTCATAGCAAACCAGTAAATGGCCTGGAAATTTGCTCTACATTTTTTGATCGATTTGCCAGGTGTACAGGGGTTGCGTCCTGGCGATGATGTCGTGTGTACACCTCTACATTCTAAGAATAGCAAACAAACGGCCAGAAATGTAGTGATATGGATCATGCTTCGTAGTGAAAGGAGATGACTGCAGTCATAGGTATTCGATGACCCGAGTAAATAGCCCATGTGAACTGAAATATGCTATGATGAAATCATGCAAAAAGCATCTATTGAACCCGGATTTTTACAGGTCTTCAAGGTTTACGCCTGGCTGCGCGTAATCTTTACTTTATTCTCGCTCCGCTTATTGAACCCAGATTTTGCCAGGCACTTCAATTGGGCTGACGATTTTGCTGTCCCGGTCATTTTTTTATTCTTACACACCCTTCTCCTGTTGGTGATTTTATACTGGCATAAAGTTCAAGATTTGTTTGGTCAATGGTATGTGCCCTTTTTGTTGAGTTCGGCGACCATGGGCCTGATGATCGAGCAGCAGCTATTCTCAACTCAAAGCTTTTTCTGGCAATTACATCCATTTCTATATATCCTTCTGATCCTGGTCGCCTGGCAGTACCGGTTTCTGCAGGTAGTGGTTTATACGGTGCTTACCGTTTTGGTAAATGTCATTTTTTTGTGGATCTGGCCAGCACCTGAGAGCCTGACGATGTTTTCTCAGGGGACTGAGTGGATGTTCACCTACGGATTGTTATTTTCGCGTTCGGTTTCTTTCTTACTTCTAGGATATGTGGTTACCCGCCTGGTGGATGCGCAACGCCAACAAAGGCAGGCATTAGCGCTGGCAAACCAGAAACTGGTCAGTCATGCCGAAATGGTGGAGCAGCTTACATTAAGCCGGGAGCGATTACGGCTGTCGCGTGAGCTGCATGATACCCTGGCGCATACCCTCAGCGCAATGGCCGTTCAATTGGATGCATTGACCACGATTTGGCAATCCTCTCCTCAAAAGGCTGAGCAAATGATTGATCAAATGCTGCAAACTACTCGCTCTGGTTTGGATGAAACCCGCCGTGCTCTCAGCGCCTTACGGGCTTCGGCTTTGGAGGAGATGGGGCTGGCGCTGGCTTTACGGACGTTAGCCGAGGATTTTGCGGCGCGGAATGGTTTGCAGCTGGATTTTTCCTGTCCGGATACGCTTCGCTCGCTTGCTCCGGATGTGGAACAAAGTCTTTACCGCATTGCACAAGAAGCTCTAGAAAACATTGCCAGGCATGCCAAAGCTACCCGGGTGAGGTTGTGCGTCGAGCAAAATGGAGGGGCATTAAACTTATCCATTTCGGATAATGGACAGGGATTTGATGCTTTAGAAAAAAGCGAAGATGATAAATTTGGAATGATCGGTATGCGGGAACGGGCAGAGCTTCTCGGGGCTGTTTTATCGGTGGAGAGCCAGCCTGGTCGAGGATCAACGCTGAATGTTCGTGTAGGAGAAATGCAATGATACGGGTCTTAATCTGTGATGATCAATTGGTCATTTGTGATGGTTTGGAGTTGATCCTGGCGACAGATCCAGAACTTGAGGTGGTCGGTGCGGTACAGGATGGCGCTCAGGCTGTTGATGATGTTGGGCGCTTGCAACCGGATGTGGTCCTAATGGATTTAAAGATGCCCGGCATGAACGGAATTCAAGCTACACGTCTGATCCGCAAACAATATCCACAAGTAAAAGTATTGGTTCTAACCACCTTTGGAGATGACGAATGGGTCTTTGATGCGATCCGCAGCGGCGCCAGTGGTTATCTGCTGAAAGGAACACCGCGTGCCGAATTGATCCGGGCAGTTAAGGGTACTGCCGCTGGAGCTACGCATGTAGACCCCAATGTGGCCGGAAAATTATTTGCTCAGGTAGCTTCAGCACCGTCTTCGATCGAAACGACTTTGGTAAGTGAGCTGAGTGAACGGGAACAAGAAGTGTTAAAATTACTGGCGCAAGGTCTGACCAATGCTGAGATCTCGGAACGATTGTATCTAACCAAGGGCACAGTGCGCAATTATGTCAGCGCGATCTTGGAGAAACTCGGTGTGGAAGACCGCACCCAGGCAGCCTTAATTGCTGTCCGTTATGGCCTGGTGACTTAATCTTCAGGAGGAACATTCTACATGCCCAGCTTGGCGCTGGCGTTCCAAGTTATCCGTGAATTGGGGCTGAGGCCTGTTATGCTGTATGCGCTTTATCATGTTGGGCTGCGCAGCGGACACTTCAGGCGGGTTTTACGCGGCTCTCAAGCCTTCGATACAATGCCGGAACAGGTTTTTTCCCTGCAACCAATCTTAGAATTACCCGATCCCCACGAATTGGCGCAAGTGATGGGTATAGCAGCTCAAGCCGACCTGTTGGCGCAGGCAGAAGAGATCGTTGCTGGTCGTGTACGATTATTTGGGGGACAAGCCAGGAGGCTGAACCTGGTCCCGCCGGGCGAGCTGCAGCATTGGACGGCTTACGAGCTGGGCAAGGTCCGTATCGATGCACCGCATGGGGACATTAAATTCGTTTGGGAGCCGTGCCGTTTTGGGTGGGCTATCATTTTGGGACGCGCTTACCATCTGACGCAGGATGAGCGCTTTGCGTCAGCTTTCTGGACAAATTTCGAGACTTTTACGCAGTACAATCCACCTTTTGATGGACCGAATTGGGTTTCGGCGCAAGAGGTCGCCCTGCGCCTGATCGCTCTGGCTTTTGCCGGGCAGGTCCTGGCTGCCTCAGAAAACTCTACAGCGCTGCGTATGCTGCAATTGGGCCAGGCAATCGCCTGCCATGCCGGGCGTATCCCACCTACGCTGGTGTATGCGCGCGCCCAGAACAACAACCACCTGCTGAGTGAAGCGGCAGGCTTGTTCACTGCTTCACTGCTTTTGCCGCACCACCCGCAGGCTGCGCGCTGGCGTAAGCTGGGATGGAAGTGGTTCCAACGTGGCGTCCAGAAACAAGTCACTCCACATGGCGTTTTTATGCAGCACAGCGTCAATTATCACCGCCTGATGCTGCAATTGGCTTTGTGGATGGATGCACTTTGCCGGAAGCAGGGTCTTAGTCTTTGCGGAGTTGACCCGCGAACGGCTGGCAGCTGCTACCCGCTGGTCATTGGCTTTATTAGATCCCGTGAGCGGAAGGACGCCCAACCTGGGAGCCAACGATGGGGCATCTATTCTGCCCTTGACGACCTTGCCATTTGAAGATTACCGGCCTGTGGTGCAGGCGGCTGGGGCAGCTTTTTTGAAGGAAACGCCTTTGCCGGCAGGTGCATGGGACGAGATGCGCCTGTGGTTTGGCTTAAAAGCAGAGACAGTTGGTAAACCGCTATCTGAAGAGCAATCTCTCAAGCTCGAAACCCTGGCGCAGACGCTCGGGGTGATCCGCCATCCCAAAAAACCGCATTCCTGGGCATACCTGCGCCTGGCTGAGTTCCATGACCGGCCCGGACATGCCGATTTGCTGCACGTGGACCTTTGGCAAGAGGGGGTGAACCTGGCGCTGGATGCCGGCACTTACCTGTACAACGCTGAATCTCCCTGGGATAACGCCCTGACCCGTACGCAGGTGCACAACACGATTGTGGTGGATGGGCAGGAGCAGATGCGCCGCGTTGGGCGCTTCCTATACCTGGATTGGGCGCAGACGCAAGTAATCTCCAGTGAACTGGACCAGGATGGACGCCTGAAGAAACTGTCTGCCCAGCATAATGGCTACGCTCGATCTGGTGTGATTCACCAGCGGGTGGTATCTGCTCTGGATGATGGCGGTTGGTTGGTGGAAGATCACCTGCTTGAAGGGCAAAATACTCAAGGGCAGGGTGTGGCGCAGCATACACTTACTTTACACTGGCTTCTGCCCGACTGGCCCTGGTGGCTGGAAAGCAGGACAGATGGGGTGGATGTGTACCTGGACGCTTCCCAGGGTCGGATACAGCTCAGCCTGGCAGTGGAGACCGGCCGCCAGCCTAATGCGCCGCTGCAAGTGCAGGTCGTCCGGGCAGGGGAGTTGCTGGAAGGCGAAGGGAGTGTGTCACCCAGCTGGGGCTGGAACTCACCTCGCTATGGTGATAAAATCCCTGCGCTGGCTGTACGCTGTTCCGTTATAAGCCAGCTTCCAGTGAAATTTACCAGCCACTGGAAATTCAACGAAGCATAGAGACCCGGAGGAAGTCATTTTGCATATTCTGCTTGTTCACCAGGCATTTGTAGCGATGGACGAAGCCGGTGGCACCCGACATTACGAGCTGGCGCTGCGCCTGGCGGAACGTGGCCATTACGTGACCGTAATTGCCAGCCAGGTCAGCTACCTGACCGGCAAGGCTGAACCAGCGCCAGCAGAAGAACATGCTGGCCCGGCTAACCGGGTGACTATCCTGCGCGCCTATACCTATAAAGCCTTGCACCGTAGTTTTGTGCATCGTGTGCTGAGCTTTTTTAGCTTTATGCTTTCCTCGTTTTGGTTGGGTCTAAAAGTTAAACAGGTTGACCTGGTATGGGGCACCTCACCGCCCATCTTCCAGGGTGTGACTGCCTGGGCTTTGGCGCGCTTGAAGCGTATCCCCTTTTTGTTCGAGGTGCGTGATTTATGGCCTGCGTTTGCAATCGATGTGGGCGTCTTGCGCAACCCGATCTTGATTCGCGCCTCCCTGTGGTTGGAGCGCTTTCTCTACCGTAGAGCTGATCGCTTAATGGTCAACTCCCCGGGCTTTATCGAGCATGTCACCCAACGCGGGGCGCGGCAAATTGAGTTGGTGCCCAACGGCGCGGATGCCGATATGTTTGATCCCTATGCCACCGGCGCTGCCTTTCGGGAGGATTTTGACTTACAGGGCAGGTACGTGCTTCTTTATGCTGGGGCGCATGGGTTGTCGAATGACCTAGGGGTTTTGCTGGAAGCTGCAAGCGAATTGTCAGACCATCCCCAGGTTATGATCGTTTTGTTGGGTGATGGCAAAGAGAAACCGGCTTTAATGGCAAAGGCGGCTGAAATGAAGCTCGAAAATGTGCGTTTCGTGTCTCCCTTACCAAAAGCGCGCATGGCGCAAGCCTTAGCCGCTGCCGATGCCTGCATTGCTATCCTTAAGCCCATTCCCATGTATGCCACCGTTTACCCAAACAAAGTTTTTGATTACATGGCGGCTGGCAGACCGGTAGTCCTGGCGATTGACGGGGTGATTCGCCAGGTGGTAGAAGCAGCCGATGCGGGCGTATTTGTGCCGCCTGGTGATGCTCATGCCCTGGCGCTGGTTATTCGCCAGTTTGCAGACCAGCCAGAACAAGGGCGCGCCATGGGGTTGCGCGGCCGACAGTATGTGGAGGCGCATTTCAATCGCTCCGACCTGGCGGAGAAGCTGGCGCATTTAATCGAAGAAATGACAGGAAAACAGAACTAGATTTCGGCGATTGGCCAGTTGGGCAGAACGTCCATCCCTAATGGGTCGCGTTGCCCGTGGACAAAGCGGTAATAACCGGCGGCGGCGATCATGGCGGCGTTATCGGTGCACAGGCTGAGTGGGGGAATATGCACTGGAATGGTCGCCTGAGATTGGAAAGCGGTACGCAGAGCGCGGTTGGCGGATACGCCGCCTGCTACCAGCACTTCTTTGGCTGAAAATTCTTCGGCAGCCTGCAAGGTCTTTGTAACCAAAACATCTACGACCGCTTGCTGGAAGCTGGCTGCCAGGTCAGCAACCGGCAGTTCAGAGCGTACGGTCTGCAAATTGCGTACCTCGCGCAGGACGGCTGTTTTTAGACCACTGAACGAGAAATTCAAGCTGCCTTCCAGCCAGGAGCGCGGAAATTGAAAGGCGCGTGGGTCGCCTCCTTCAGCAGCTTTTTGGATAGCCGGACCCCCCGGATAGCTAAGACCGATCAGGCGGGCAACTTTGTCAAAGGCCTCTCCGGCGGCGTCATCCAGTGTGCCCCCGAGACGCTGGTATTTCAGATGGTCTTCCATGAGTACCAGCTCGGAGTGTCCACCGGATACGATCAAGACGATAAGTGGAAATTGCGGGGCAGGCGAAAGTTGGACATCGGCTATGGCGCCGTTGGATACAGGCGGCCAATGCAGCCAGGCAGAGTAGATATGTGCTTCCAGGTGATTGACACCTACCAGGGGCAAACCGCTGCCCAGGGCCAGGCCTTTGGCGGTGTTCATCCCGACCACCAGGGAACCAGGCAAGCCGGGTCCGCGAGTTACCGCAATGGCATCTATATCACTCATCCCCATGTGAGCTTGTTGTAAAGCGCTGGTGATGATGGGATAAATTGTGCGGATATGCTGACGCGAAGCAACTTCAGGAAAAACACCCCCAAATTGGGCGTGTAAGTCGACCTGGGAAGCGACTGTGTTGGAAAGGATCAGGCGACCGTTTTCCACAATCGCGGCGGCTGTTTCGTCGCAGGAGCTTTCGATACCTAGAATGCGGGCCGAAGGAAGTGTCTTTTCAGGCGTGGGAGAAGAATTTTCCATAGGATAGGCTCTGTTTACTTTCTGAGCGGTAGGACTAAATCTAAAGGATAAGGGGCTAGAATTTCTTTTTGGCCGTCCGGACGCATCCAAACCGTGTCTTCCAGGCGTACTCCCATTTGACGGTCTGGATAGTATAAGCCTGGTTCAACAGTGACCACAACATTTGGATCCAGGCGTTCGTTGTTATCTGAAGTCAGGCGGAAGAAAGGCCTTTCGTGAAGATTGAGGCCAACGCCATGTCCCAGTCCGTGCACAAAGCCCTCTTGGGTGGCTGGATGATCCATCACTGTGGGATGACCCTTTTCTTGGAAGAGCTGGCAAGTGCGTTGTTGATACTTTGCACAATGAGCGCCCATTTCTAATTCATGTAGAATCGTTTGGAAAGTTGTGTAAACATCTTCGTAAAGGGCAAGAACATGGTCGCTAGCATATCCCAAACACCAGGTGCGGGTGAGGTCATAGAAATAGCCGCCTCCTGGTTCGCATGGATAAATATCAAAAACAATGGTCTCTCCCAGCTTCAGGGCGGCCAGGTTATTACCTGTGCTGTGCGGTACCCCGGCGTCTCGGCCCTGGGCGAAAATCATTCCGTGGGGGCTGTCAACGCCAAGCTCGGCCAGCCATAAATTGATGAGTTTTTTGACTCTGCCAATGGTTACCGGTTCGCCGTCTTTGTCGACCAGGGTTTGGTCTTTGGCGCGTTGAGAGCTGAGAAAATCCGCGGTTTGCCCCACAACCTGGGTAGTGATTTGCCCTATACGGCGAATGCGTTCGATTTCATCCTTTTCCTTGGTTGCCATGGCGGTTAGCATGAGTGTGTCGCCCAACTCGCCTACCAGTGTTATTTCAGGTAAAACGGTCTGCAAGGCGGAAAGGATGGCATAGCTCTGCCCGGAGTCCATTTGCCCGTAAACAGCGATTCGCCCGCAGGTGACGCCAGCTTCAGCCAACATGCGGCTGTAAAACTCTGCAGTTGCGGCTATGGCGTTGCCTTGATGTTGGCGAAGGAATTTGTCGAAAGGGTAATCCTCCATGCTGCGGAGAGGCAGGCCAGATTTAGCGGCCTCGTCACGTTCCATAGAGCGGCAAAATAGGACTGGGTCGGCGCCTTGCTTTTTGACTAAAACAGCCTGGGAAAAATGAGCGCCGCCAGTCAAGTAAACCATGGGCGGATTATGTTGACCTGAGCCTAGAATCAGTAAGGCGTCTAATTGACGAGATTGCATCAATGCGTCAAGATCGGTTTTCATGCAGTAAGTAACAACTTTCTTTGATCAGATTTGAGATAAATGCTTAAGTTCCAGGTACGTGCGTAAACGGGTGGTTTTAATGCCCTGGGCTGGTTTCCAGAACTGTACGAATAGCTGTTATCAAGTTCGCTTCTTGCTCTGGCAGGACAGTGCGTGGGTCGAACAAGATGCGGTCATTTTCCAAGCGGGCAACCACAGGCGGTGTTAACTGGCGTAAACCTTTCATAAAGCGATCGGGATTACGAACATCCAAAGTCAACAGGAAGGTCGGTAAAGTCTCACCGGGCAGGCTGCCGCCGCCCACGGTTGATTCTCCAGAAACGACTTCTCCGATGCCCAAGACTTGAGCCCAAGCAGCAGCCCGTTTTTGGATATCCTCTGCCTGCATGGCAATCATCTTCCAGATGGGGATATGAGTTTCAGCTTCATCTTTCAGATAGTGCATCAAGGTGGCGCTTAGCGCTGCCAGGCAAAGTTTATCAGCACGAATGGCGCGCGCCAGGGGATGTTTCTTTAGCCTGGCAACCAGGTCTGCCCGACCGATGATGATCCCGGCTTGAGGACCGCCAAGCAGTTTGTCGCCGGAAAAACATACCAGGTCCGCTCCGTCTGCCAGGGATTCTTGTACCGTGACCTCGTGGCTTAAGCCGTAACGGGCGGTGTCCAGCAAGCTGCCTGAGCCTAAATCGTCGATTAATGGAATACCTGCCTGGTGGGCAACGGCGGTGATATCTGACAGGCTGGGTTCGCTGGTAAAGCCGGTCAGACGAAAATTGGAGCGATGGGCGCGCATAAAAATGGCCGGTTTTTCTTCCAGGGCAGCCTGGTAATCGCTGAGGTGGACGCGGTTGGTTGTGCCTATTTCAACCAGGCGGGCGCCTGATTGTTTCATCACATCTGGAACTCGGAAGCCGCCGCCAATTTCGACAAGCTGAGTACGAGAAATAACGGCTGCTCGCCGCTTCGAAAGTGCGCTCAATGCCAGCATTACAGCGGCAGCGTTGTTGTTCACCACCAGGGCTGCTTCAGCGCCGGTCAGGCGTTGGAGAATTTCCTCGGCGTGCAGCAGGCGAGAGCCGCGTTTGCCTCTGCCCAAATCGAATTCAAGGTTGGAATAGCCCAAGGAAACTTGCATGGCGGCTTGTATTGCAGCCTGGCTAAGAGGTGCGCGTCCCAGGTTGGTGTGCAGGATTACCCCGGCGGCGTTGATCACTGGGATCAAAGTAGGCGTGGTCCAGCGTTCCAACACCTCAAATATTTGTTCGAACAGTTGCTCTTGTTCAGGGATACGCTTACCCTGGCTAAAATCCAGGCGTGCCTTTTCCAATGAGGCGCGGATAGCATCTACCAGCAGCGGGCGACCATAGCTCACCAGCCATTCCTGGACTTGGGGAGCTTGTAAGAGCTGGTCCACAGAAGGTAAATCACGCAGGCTTTTTGTGTTCATTTGGGTGGGTCTATACTTTGCGTTCTGGTTTCCACAGGCTGCGTTCGACCAGTCTTAACAATCCTTCGATCAGCAAAAGACCCACAGCCAGGAGCAGAGCCAACGAAGGCGTCATCACTCGTCCAATTTGCAGCCAAACCAGGGTGGGGAAATACAAGCCAACCCAGATCGCCTGGCGAACAATCACTGCCTGGGTAGGGGGTGGAACTGAAGGAAATCGCCGGTTGAGGAACGAAACGATTGGAAGCACTGTGCCGGTGATTGCCAACATGCTGCTAAAGAACATAGCCCAGCGCGTTCCGCCGCTTGGTTCAGTGAAAAAGAACAGGAAGGCTAAGGCGCTCCAACCTACCAGCATCAGCGGAAGGGCAACCGGGAGTATGGAAGGATTTCGGGTAGTTATCTTTATGCTCATAAGTCTTATTGCCAAATCTTGTTCCATATTATACTGTATCATCTGTGTGATTAAATCTCAACCGGACCGAGGATTTTTGGTTTCCTGGTCCGGTTTATCATAAGTGTCCTGGCAAAATCAATATCTACATTGGATTAAATTCAACTTGCCTGGTCTGTGGCGTTTGTGCATCGTAAGTTAGACAAACGCTTCAATGGTGTGAATTTACGCCTGGCGGAATTCACCTTCGATGACATCACCTTCATCTTCGGGTGTGGCGCTGGATTGATGGCCATTGCCGCCGGCTTGGGTGGTACTTTGTGCAGGCTGCCCTTGCGCATAAAGCTGCTGGCTTAGAGCATGGAAGGCGTTTTGTAGCTCATCACTCAAGCGTTTGATCTGGTCTGCGTCCTCACCTTTGAGGGTTTCGCGTAATTCAGCAATCTTGTTCTGGATATTTTGACGATCGCCTGCTGGTACTTTATCGCCCAATTCGTTCAGGGTTTTCTCAGTTTGGTAGGCTAAAGTGTCGGCAGTGTTGCGTGCTTCCACCACATCGCGACGTTTGCGGTCCTCGGACTCGTGTTCACGGGCTTGCTGTACCATGCGCTCAATTTCACCTTTATTCAGGTTTGTTGAGGCGGTAATGGTCACTTTTTGTTCCCGGCTGGTAGCCTTATCGCGAGCTGTTACGTTCAGAATGCCGTTCGCATCAATGTCAAATGTTACTTCAACCTGGGGCATGCCACGTGGCGCAGGGGGGATACCCTCAAGTCTGAAACGACCCAGGCTCATATTGTCGGCTGCCATAGGGCGTTCGCCTTGCAGAACATGCACATCTACAGCAGTCTGGCTGTCTTCCGCAGTAGAAAAGACCTCGGTCTTTTTCACTGGAATGGTGGTGTTGCGTTCGATCAATACAGTCATGACCCCGCCCAGAGTTTCCAGACCCAGGGAGAGAGGTGTGACATCCAGTAATAAGACATCTTTGACCTCACCGCCTAAAACACCTCCCTGGATGGCTGCTCCCACAGCTACTACCTCGTCAGGGTTGACGCCTTTATGTGGTTCTTTATGTGATGATGGATCGTACCAATTCCTGGACCATCGGCATGCGGGTGGCGCCGCCGACGAGAACCACCTCATGAATATCTGCATGCTTTCATGTTGGCATCCTTGAGAGCTGCCTCAAAGGGGCCGCGCAATCGGGCTACCAGGTTTTCGGTGAGTTGATCGAATTTGGATCGAGTGAGTTTGGTTTGCAAGTGCTTAGGTCCCGATGCATCTGCCGTGATATAAGGCAGGTTAATCTCGGTCTCCATTACACTGGAAAGTTCAATCTTGGCTTTTTCTGCTGCTTCGCGCAGGCGTTGTAAGGCCTGGCGGTCACTGCGCAGATCAATGCCCTGATCCCGCTTGTATTCGTCTGCTACCCAATTAACAATAGCCTGGTCCCAGTCGTCACCGCCCAGGTGAGTATCGCCGTTTGTCGATTTGACTTCGATGACGCCTTCACCCACTTCGAGAACACTGACATCAAAGGTGCCGCCACCCAGATCAAATACCAGGATCGTTTCGTTATCTTTTTTATCCAATCCATAAGCCAGAGCTGCGGCAGTGGGTTCATTGATGATGCGCAATACTTCTAATCCAGCAATTTTGCCGGCATCTTTGGTAGCCTGGCGTTGACTATCATTGAAATATGCTGGGACAGTAATGACTGCCTGGGTAACTGATTCGCCCAAATAGGCTTCAGCATCTGATTTAAGTTTCCCCAAGATCATGGCGGAAATTTCTTGCGGGCTGTATTCCCGTCCAGTGACCGGGATTTGCACGCGAGCATCACCAGCTGCTCCGCGTTTGACGTGGAAGGGTACCATCTCACGCTCAGTAGCCACTTCGTCGTAACGCCTGCCAATAAATCGTTTGATTGAATAAACTGTATTTTCTGGGTTGACAACCGACTGCCGTTTTGCAGTCTGACCAACCAAGCGCTCGCTATTTTTATTGAAACCTACTACTGAGGGTAGCAGCCGTGAACCTTCTGCAGTTGGGATCACAATTGGATCACCAGCCTCGATGACCGCTACAACACTGTTGGTAGTACCTAAATCGATACCAATAATTTTTCCCATGGATTTCTCCTTTCATTTCATTTAAGGGTCTCCGTCTATTTTGTGGAAGATGGTTCAGACGGAACGCGAATAATCTGATGTAAGGATACCTGCTCAAAGCAAGAAAAACGTTAACAGACTGTTTGAAAAATATCAACATTTTTTCCTTATCCCAGGTACAATCGATACAGTGACTGGTTCTGAAGTTCAAAAAAGATGAAGCGCGCGAATCTGAATCGGAATCCCAGATTCAATGAGGTTATTGATTAACCAATTCTTTAAGATTAAGGTACCCTATATCTGGAACAATGCCTGAGTTCAGCCCGACAAGGGCTATATATAGGGGTTTGTGTGTTGTACCACCCTGTAAATGGGTATTTGTTTGGATTGGACTATGAGAAATTAATCTTGTGCGCGCGACACTTTTTTTAAGGTTAACAAATCTTAAAGTTTTGTGTTTTTTTAGACTGGCGTAGGGTAAACGTATTGCATGATTAGCCAGTTGTTGCTAGAATTAGAACGCGCCGGTAAAACTATCCGGAGGGGGTTCGCACCTTTTTTGCGAGGTATTTTGACAGCATGGTGGGACTCTTGATAACCCCAGCCTTGATTTTTGGCAGGTGTGCTGTTTTTGTGTTGGTAGTGATCATTTATTCAAGAGGAGGAAAGTGGCTATGAAAGCAGATCAGGCCTGGCAAGCCGCCCTTGGTCAGTTACAAATGGAGATGCCAAAGGCAGCCTTTGATACTTGGGTGCGGGATGCAGAGTTTATTTCCTACGAGGATGGCAGTTTTATCATTGGTGTTCAGAATGCATATGCTCGCGATTGGTTGCATAGCCGTTTATCCAGTACAGTCACACGTTTGTTAACTGGTATGATGAACCGGACGGTCGAGGTTCGTTTTGTGGTTTGGCAAAACCAGCCTGGTTCGGTGGAAACAATGGGTGTAGAAGAGCCTGAAAATCTGTTTTTGTCTTCTGGGATTAACTCCACACTGAATTCTCGTTATTCGTTCGATAACTTTGTCGTCGGCACGAATAACCGTCTGGCCCATGCGGCCTCATTGGCTGTAGCTGAACGGCCTGCTCTAGCTTATAACCCTCTGTTCTTATATGGGGGAGTTGGTTTGGGGAAAACACACTTATTGCATGCGATTGGAAACATGTGCCACGATGCAGGATTGCAGGTGCTCTATGTTTCATCGGAGGAATTTACCAACGATTTAATCAATGCCATCCGCACTCATACTACCCAGGCCTTCCGAGAAAAATATCGTCGCATTGATGTCCTCCTGGTCGATGATATCCAATTTATTGCTGGTAAAGAATCAACTCAGGAAGAATTTTTCCACACATTTAATACATTGCATGGGCAAGATAAACAGATTGTGATCACTTCCGACCGTCCGCCAAAAGCATTGGTCACACTTGAAGAAAGATTATGCTCGCGTTTTGAGTGGGGTTTGACCGCAGATGTGCAGCCTCCAGATTTTGAGACCCGTCAGGCCATTTTACGCGCCAAAGCCGAACGTATGGGACGGGTGATCCCTAATGAGATGCTGGAATTGATTGCTCGCAGAGTACAATCGAATATCCGGGAGTTAGAAGGGGCTTTAACCCGAGTAGTTGCCTTTGCAGATTTGTCCGGACAGCCCATGACAGCCCAATTAGTGGAAACTGCCCTGGTTGATTTACTTCCCAGGCGCAGCGAAGTTGGTCCAGAATCCATCGTGCGAGAAGTAGCGCATAGTTTTGGTATTACTATGGATGCGATGGTGGGACGTGATCGTTCTCGCCAGGTAGCCTTGCCACGCCAGATCGCCATGTATTTATTACGCGAAGAAGCCAATATCTCATTACCCCAAATTGGTGAAACGCTGGGAGGGCGTGACCATACAACCGTTATGTATGGTTGTGACAAGATAGCGGATATGCTCGAGCGTGACGACCGCTTGCGGCGGCAGGTGATCGATATAAAAGAACATCTCTACGGGGCAACCGTAGCCAATAATTCTAAATAATCTGGAGATAAATTCAAATTACCGGAGACATTCACGAATGTCTCCGCTTTGACTTAAAGCTATCGTTTGATACGCCGGGCTTTTTGTCTTGCCCAGTCCAGGGCGAGTTTCAGAGCGTGTGTGATGGGTATCTCAACAGGTTCATCGGGTTTCTCTGGTTCTGGCCAGGGCTCCAGATCAAACATTTTCCGCAAAATATAGCGTCCTAAAAGATTAATCGTAGCCAGTACGGGTGCAGCCAGCACCAGGCCGATAATGCCCAATAATTGTGCGGCTATCAGCGCAGCAATGAGAACACCCGCCGGGTGAACGCCCAGGGTTTGACCTAATAACTTCGGGACGATGATATTGTCAAACAGTTGATCCAAGATAAGGCAGGCTAACAATACCATAAGGGCGTAATAGATTTGTTCCATGCCGAAATAGTTATTGGGCTGTAAGAAAGTGACAATGAAGGTGACCGACCAGGTTACGAATGGGCCAACATAGGGGACAAAGCGTGCTGCACCTGCCAGAAAGGCAATTACCAGGGTCAAGCGGGCACCCAAGATGGTGAGCAAGAGATAATATGAGAAGATCACCAAAAGGGAAATAATTAATTGCCCTCGCAAAAAGGCGTCCCAAATCTTGGCCAGTTCCTTTCCTAACCGGTGAACATCCTGGTTGTAACCGGGGATTTCAATATTGACCAGGTTGGCACGAAATTGACCAGTCTCGGACAACAAGAAATAGGCAATCAACAGGGTAAAGAAAGTCCATCCCATAGAGCTGGCGGCACTGGTTGCCACACGGCTCACGATATTGCCAGCCTGTCCTAGGATTGGACGGATGGTGTTCAGTGCTTGCTCGGCCAGGGCTACCAGGTCGAATTGAGACAATCCAAAGGTCAATGGCCCCAGAGTGAATTCTTGGGTTGAGAAATTCGCAATCAGTCCGGGTAAATCATTGGCGAAGCGCAAGATAAAGACGATCAAGCTTTGCGCCTGTTGGACGATAGCATATCCTGCGACGGCGGTTAGAGAAATCAAGATGATAAACAAAAGGATGAAGATAAGACCGACCGTTGTGCGCCAGGAAAGTCTGGTCCATTGGCGCAGGCGTCCAGCTACTGGTTGGAGCAGAAAAGCCAGGATGAAAGCCAGCAGAACGGGGCCGATAATTTGCCGGAAGTAGAACACCATCGCTGCAATAAGGCCAACAATGGTCAGGCCAACAATTAACTTGGTGGTTGGCCCCCATTTAGGCGATTCGGGCAGGTTTGTTTGATCTATCATCGGGTTTCTCAGTGATTAACTAAAAAATATGTTAGTTGAAAAAGATGGAAGATGAAAACTACAGCGTAGAATTTCCCCCATTCTACCGTATTTGTTGAAACTGCGTTAGACTGAAGACTTGCATGCTGGCGGCGCGGCTGGTTAAAACAAACAAGAATTTACCTGTATACGGCAACCAGCAGGCAGACGATGTCAGGTAAACTCTTGAGCTCAGCTTTTTTGTTTAGTTTGCTCGATTATCCTGGATGATATTTGACACCAAACGGATTAATCGCGATACAGAAATCCTATCGCAGGAAGAAGGATAAGACAATCAAAACCATGAAGAAAGAACCTGCTAGAATACCGATGCGTTTCAGGTCTTTGATGGTTTGGCTGTAATCGGGTTTAAACTCACGTTCGAAGAGACCGCTGCTATTTGTCAACGAAGAAGATCCAGATGCAGTCGAACGTGGCTCAGCTGCTGAGACTTTACGGGTTTGCCGTTTGATTTTCTTAGGCATTAAAAACTCCTCAAAACCTTAATTAATTTCCGCTGGGTTGTAAGCGGGCAGTAACAACAATACGTTGTGTATCTTTAAGATACGGATAACATGAGATCAAGGTGACTTGAGCCTGGGTGGTTGGCGCCATGACTTCCACCGCGGTTGGTTCGACAATCTTCGTATTGACGACAATATAAGTGTAAGAGCGTTGATTGGTGAACAAAATCACCAGATCGCCGGGTCGCAAGCGGTCCAGATCGCGGAATATTTCTCCGAAGATATCGTTGTGCGCTGATAAAACCACATTATCAGCTTCGCCGGGGTTTGCAGAACCATAATGATGTCCTACTCCTTTTTTTAGCTGATCCCATCCATCACCCTGCACGATTGGGGCATCTATATCAATGGCTGGTATCTGGACACGAACAGGCTGTTCCGGGCTGGGAGTAGGGACTGGTGCTGAATACCAGGATTGGACCAATGGGCGTAAATGTTCTGGAATTTCTGCTTCGTTGAAACGAGTTCCCCCTGGCGCATTCGGTGGAATGTGCCCGGAAGGCAGAACCATAGCAACGACCAGAGGTGTGGGGGTTAAGGTGGGTTGTTCCAATACAGCAACGACTTCGCGGTTCAATTCCTGCATCAGGCTAAGTCCATTGAACAAGATATAAATGAAGCCGACTACAGCACTGATCTCCACGAATAATAACAGCCCATCCCATATGCGTTTACCTGGCTTTGGCGGTGAAGCAACTTGAATTTCGTCATCTTGATCTGTTAAAGTACCAGTGTGCCAGTTCTCTACGGAAGCATTTTCTGTATCCGAGACCACCATCACGGCGCGACCCGTCTTTCGGTAGCGCTCCAGGCGCTCCTTTCGGTCTGTTCGGCGCTTATCGATCAGCAACCAGCGCAACTCTTCAACGGATAAATCCTGCGGAGCCTTCTTTTTCGGCACGGGGGCGATTATACCTTATATTGTCTAAAAATATCTGGCCATTCAAAGTTCTTTTGGTCGCCATATATTGGCTAATTGAACTTGCGTGTCTTCGTCAATATCCGACCAGCTCGAAACAGACAGGTTAACCTGGGCTAAAGCTGCAGTTGGCATTCGAAGGTATTCACCGGTAAACTGCTCTAACAACTCTTCCAGACCCGGGTTGTGCCCTACCAGTAACACAATTTGAACTTGATCACCGATTTGGGCTAGCTTTTCCAGGTACGCAGCCGCTTCGAAAGCATACAAGTCACGGTCAAATTGGATTTCTCCATCATAACCACTTTCTTCTGCAACTAGCTGAGCTGTCTTTTGCGCACGTTTGGCCGTTGAGCTGATGATCAGGTCTGGTACCAGACCTTTCTCCTGCAACAATTTACCCATGCGGGGTGCATCTTGTTTGCCGCGTTTATTCAACGGCCGGTCGTGATCAGGCAGATGATCATCTTTCCAGCTAGACTTTGCATGCCGCAAAATCAGTAGCGTTTTCATACCACCTATCTGCTTTCAGAAAAACAAGCACCCAAAGATAGCCTGTTCTTAGCCGGCCTGGAAACCGGGCAACTCACTTAATTTCTGTCCATCCTGGACCAGGTAGAATGGATACCAGGCAAGGCCGAACAAATCCAGTAAGATGTCCTTCTTGAAGAGGCGTTACCGGGATTTCAGTAACCTGGTTGGCAAGGTCTGCCCACCTTTCTTGGATGTCTTCTAGAGCGGTGGCTTTTTCCTTTTCCAAATCTGCAATTTGCTTTTCTAGCTCTTTGATGGTTTCTTCGGATTCTTTGACGTCCGATTTGGCTTTTTCAGTCATTCGCCTGCGAGACAAAGATGAAGTTAATCGCCGGCTGCTTTTTCTTCCTCCAAAAAGCCCTAGAATGTTCTCTGCATGGGTGCCCAATTCTTCCATCTTCCTTTGGGAAAACTCTGATTCGTCTTCAGCCAGCTCGCGTTCTTCACGGCGGATTTTATCCTGCAAAGCAGAAATTTTCTTATCGTAAGATGCAGACACCTTGTCAATCTCTGCATCTCGACTATCTTGGGCAGCATCCGAGCACAGCTTGCGGAAATCTGCCTGGGAAACTTCTGGCCCAGTGTAAACTTTCAGGGCATCGTTGGCGCGCACGGTTACCTGGCTGTTCCGGTAAACCCAATCAATAAAATCTTTCTGGATCGAGCTCATCAGCCTTG
The DNA here is from genome assembly GCA_963842455.1 of uncultured Chloroflexia bacterium. Taxonomy (GTDB): domain Bacteria; phylum Chloroflexota; class Anaerolineae; order Anaerolineales; family UBA4823; genus CAWJHE01. The sequence continues at coordinate 249,450 of CAWJHE010000009.1, read as the reverse complement.
CGTCTGATAAGGGCGTTTCTGGGATTGAGAAGCGCGCCCGTGGATCTGGCCGGCTGTCTAAAAGCTTAGGGTCAACAGGCGTTGTGGGGAAATCATCCCAGCGGATCACCCCTCGCCGGTCCGGGTTTTGTACCAGGCTGCAAAGGTTTTTTTCGTAATCCAGGTTGTATTTGCGATTAAGAAAACGCACATTTGCCTGGGCTATCAGAACCGGACGGTAGAGGATGCCGAGGCTATCCGCTTGAGGTGGATAACTAACTCCCGCAGCTTTGAAAGCCTGAGTGAAACTCAGGTTGTTGGGTAAGAAATAGGTGGAAATGCTGGATGGTAATACAGGCTGGGTCAGGGTTCCAGGCAGATCGGATGTAGAAGCCTGGACCGCTGAGGCAACAACCGGCGACTGGCCTGCGGATGATGAGGCAGTTTGCCGGGCAGGGGTTTCAGTTTTGGCTGTTGTGGCCGCAGGCGCAGTAATTTGAGCCACAGCGCCGACCTTCCGATTCAAAACTGGTATTTGTGTTCGGGTGAGAGGCCCGGTCAGATAATTCATTGCCCAGCGAGTTTGAAATAGGGTTGCTTCTTTGCCAGGTTTGTTGTGAATATTATGCGCCAGGAAGACGCGCTTACCTAAGGTCGAGATCAGGCGATCGTAGGCTGCCCGGTTCAGGTCCCCCGCTACAGCTCCTTGGAGACCATCCAGCAAACGTTGCTTATCTTGATCGGTTTGCAGTTTGCCAATAAACCAGGTGCCAGTATTCGACAGCGCTTTGTAGTCCACATCCACAGGATTTTGGGTAACCAGCACCAAACCCACGCCAAAGGCCCGCGCCTGTTTCAGCATGCGCAACATGGGTTCCTTAGAAGGCGGATTGGCAACCGGCGGCAGGTAACCGAAGATTTCATCGAAATAGAGCAAAGCTCGCAAGGTTTGGGTGCCGCTTTGGGAGCGCATCCAGGATTCTACAGCCGAAAACAGCAGGGTAATAAAGAACATGCGCTCGGCATCGTTGAGGTGGGCGATATAAAAGACGCTATGCCGGGGGCGACCGTCGGGGCCATATAACAGGCTGGGGATATCTAATGGCTGTCCTTCGATCCAGGTTTGAAAGGCTGGCGCAGCCAGGATATTATTCAGTAACATGGCTAAACCAAAGCGATCTTTCTCGGGGAAGAAGGTGTTGACATCAAAAACACCCAATTTAGCAAAAGGCGGACTTTGGGTCTGCATGATCAACTCGCTCAGAGTGAGGTCGTTCCCCTGGCTCCAGGCGGTTTCGAAGATATTGGCTAGCAGGATATGCTCACGCGAGCGGACTGGATCGATATTCGTGAGACCCACCAACCCTAAGATGGCTGTTACTGTGCTGGATATTTTTTCACGTAACAATTCCCGGTTACTTTCCCAGGCGATTTCCGGCGCTTTCAAGGATGCCAGGATGCTCACCGGAATGCCTGCGTCAGAACCGGGGGTGTAAATGGCGAAATGCACCGATTTCTCCAGGGCGCGCAGCCGCTCAGGGGTAATATCCCAGGAAGCCAGGCCATTGCGCCAGGATTCGGCTGCTTCTTGGGCTGCTTCTTCGATCGTCTGCCCAGAGCGGCGCGCCTGGTCGGCATTCACCCAGGGTTGAAAGTCAGCAGGCTGCAATTCTGGAAAATGGAGTAGTGCGTTTGTGATATCTCCCTTAGGGTCGATCATCAAAGAGGGTATGCCATTCAAAGCTGCTTCTTCTAGTAGATCGATACAGAGACCCGTTTTGCCGGATCCGGTCATACCCACGACAAAAGCATGCGTGGTTAGATCGTCTGGCTCGTATAGATAAGCCTGGTCTGTGGTTTTGCCTGTCTCTGTATCGAAAATGCGTCCCAGGTAGAAATTGCCTTGTGTATCCATCATCTTAATGATCTCCTTTGTATTGATTATGCCCGCCTGCAGGTGAACCGTCAATAATCATTATCTACTTGCTGTTACCTTAGATTATATTACACTGGCTGGCAATAACCTGGGTGATTTCCAGGGTCTTGCCGGCTTTCATAACAGAGGCTTCAGGGTTGGATGGCCACATCAAATATTCTCTCAAATTCCTGTTCAAAAATGTGCGCCATCTCAGCATCGTGCAGAATTAAGGTGTTTTCATCATTGCGCGTCTCGGCATAGTAGCTGAAATTATAGGACCCGGCAATCACAATACTTTGATCAATAATGATCAACTTGTGGTGCATATTCTTCGGATTGCTATCCAGGCGCACATCCAACCCGGCATTTTTGAAGCGGTCGAACTCCGTGCCAACATTGGAGCGATATTGCGAGCTTTCCAAAACACCGGCGATCTCCACACGCTGCGCAGCCCTTTCCAGCATGGCGTCAGCGATGGGGTCTGAGGTGAACGAATAAGCCAGGAAGAAAATGCTCTCTTTGGCGGATCTAATCAGCTCAATGATACGAGCCTCCGTACCATCGTCTGGGGAGAAATACGTCTCAAGCTGGATGCCGTTAATGGTGAAGGTTGGATAAGGCGTTTGGCTGGGCGATCCAGGTCCAAAGCGGTCATCAAGAAACATCTCTTCAAATTCGGCGGTATAGTTTTCTGCCAGGCGCGTGGATTGAATGCGGATCAGGTGGTTGTCATTGCGATAAGCGCCGTTAATCGTCAGGTTCATCGAGCCCGTCCACACTTCCTGCCGGTCGATGACCACGAATTTATTGTGCATCAAGCCTTCCCTGCGGTCGCTTAACACCGGGATACCGGCTTTGATCAGGTCCTGGATCTCCGCCTGGTCCAGGTAATCGCTGTCTGTCACGATGCGTACGGTCACCCCACGGCGGTGCGCATCGACCAGGGCATCGCGGATGCTCCACAGATCCAGCTGCAGGGCGGCGATATCGACGCTGACGCGTGAGCGGCGGATGGCATCCGCCAGGTATTTATCCGGTCCGCCGCGCAGCGACTGGCTTTGCGGGTTATCTGGCGCTGAAAAATAGATATCATACCAATCTGTCTGAGCTGAAGAAGCCGAAGATGTGATCGAGGCAGGCGGCGAGACAGGGCTTTGCGGGCGAAACTGGCAAGCCCTGGCAAAGAAAAGCGCAATGATCAGGATAGCCAGGAAGGCAATTTTTTTATGGTCAAGGAAGCGGTTCAAGATGGTCTCAATGCTCCACAATGCTATCTAGTATATGTAGTGTTGGCAATATTCCAGAAAAATTGAAAGCCAAGCAGTTTGATTATAGCAGACTTCTCAGTATGGCATTTTTGGGTGCATTTTTGCGATTGGATTTTTGCCAGGGTGTTCAACTATGATAAACTAGCTTGGTTAAAAAGAATGAATATAGCATGTATCACAGGTCTCTTAACCTTTCATACATCTCTAATGAAGCGAGCAAAAAAAGGAGAAAAATGACAAATCCAAGAAAAACCTACCCGGTAGAGGTAGCCGGATTGCAGCGAGATTTGCCTCTTTTTGAGGTGGCGCCCGGTATCCGCATCGCCGTACTCAATATTTTAGGTGATACACAATTCGTGCAGGCATGTGCTCATGCCCTGCAGGAGAAACTGGATGGCAGCGGCTATGATATTTTGGTAACCGCGGAGGCTAAGTCTATCCCTTTAGCACATGCTTTATCTGTTTTGGTACAAAAACCATACGTGGTGTTACGCAAGGCTTACAAACCCTATATGGGCGTGGCGATTAGCGCGGAGACTCTTTCGATTACTACAGGGCAACCACAGGTGCTTTACCTGGACGAAAAGGATCAAAAACTGGTGGTTGGTAAACAGGTTGTGTTATTGGATGATGTGATCAGTACAGGCTCGACATTGGAAGGGATGCGCCAGGTGATGAACAAGGCTGGTGCAGTGGTGGTGTCTGAAGCAGGTATTTTTACTGAAGGAGATGTAGAACGCTGGAAACATATTGTTTCCTTGGGGCATTTACCGGTTTTCACGGATTAACAAAACAAAGAATAACAATCGGACGGCCGCGCAGATGAGTAAGCGCTAAAATGCGCTCGGCGCGGCCGTCTTTTTGTTTGCTTCCGAGTCGCAGCAACCTGGATAGTTCCTCAGGCTGCATGGGTGAGCCCCTTTTCTTTATGGTCACTTTTCCGATACCTTGCTGGCGTAAGGCAGCCCGCAATTGTTTCAAGTTAAAAGGCATCCAGGAATCAATTCTCCAGGAACGGGCGAAGGGTGTTTCGATCTGCTGATCGCTGGTCAGGTAAGCAATATCGGGGTCAAGCTGAGCCGCGCCCAGTTCTTGGCCAAGCGCCTGGACTAAACCGGCGCGCAGGATAGCCGGGTCTGGTTCAATAAGGTAAGCTCGAGGTTCTGACAAGGGCAGGAGCTGTTGATGCGGTGTATCCAACCCTGGAATGCTTTGCAAAAGCTCATCCGGTGCAACGTATGAATGCGGCCCGGGCAAAATCGTGGCACGACGCCTGGTGGTTTTTAGTTCGCCAAACCATAACATCGCCTCCTTGAGCTCACCGCGCAGAGAGACGAATTCCAACTCGGCCTGGTAATGTTTGATTTCTTCTGTTTTTACAGCAGGCGAAATTTTTACCCCCAGGTTTGAACAGGTCTGTAACCAATTCTTAATCACTGAGAGGGGAGGCGTGTAATCCTCAACAGTGAATACTCTCCGTTCATTATTCCGGCGCGCCGGGTCAAAAAAGAGGGCTGTATTCGCATTAAGCCTGACAGGTAATGCCTGTTCCAGGTCTGCCTGGATGAAGCTAGCCTGGTAAGCTGGTTTCAGGGCTTTCAAGTTTGCTTGCGCCATAACCAGGCGCAGGGGATCCAGGTCGATGCCTATGGTTCTTCCCCATGCGGCTAAGGCGGCTGTATCGCTGCCGATAGAGCATCCCAGATCGATTTGATTCTCAAAACCCTGGTAGCGTTTTGCGCGATAACGGGATACCTCCCAGTGAGTGGCTTGTTCCAAAGCAGAGCGAGTGAAAAACATTTGATGGGCGTCTGGAAACTTACTCTTTGCTTCCTGGCGCAAGATGGCCGTCTCCAAGGCAGCGCGACATATTTCGGGCGGGTAAAGGCGGCTGAGTGTGGTGAAGTGCGCCAGGTAAGCGGCTTCGGTTGGCTCAAGGGCCTGGGCAGCCTGCAGGACTTCGGCGCCTAGCCCGCTTTGTAAGCTCCTGAAAGCCTCTAAATCCATGTTATTCGGGCTGGCCTGCCATGATCCTGGCTGCTCGCCGGCCGATTTCCACGGCAAAATTTGTGCCCCGATCCCATGGATAGACCTGGCTCATGCTGGCAAAATACAGGCCAGGAACAGGCGTTTGGATGGCGGGGATGTTTTTGGAATGGTTCAGCAAGGGGACCGGTTGGGCATATTTTGTGCGGAACAGCCAGGCCTTCCTGACCCAATCGGGCTTGAAGTTGGGGTTGATGCGCTGTAGGGCGGGTAGAAATCTCTCCAGCAGCTCTTCCTGGCTCAGGTGAAAGTACTCGTGGTCTGGGTCCAGATAGTCGCCCATGTAGACGATATGCTCGCCGCCGAAATATTCTGGCGAGAGGAAGTTGGTGTGTTCGACCAGGGCCAGGAAAGGAAAACCGGCAGACTTGGGCATGTTGTACCAGTAATAGCCCTGGGTGGAGAGCTGTTGCTTGAGTGCCGCCACCATGACCACCGCCCCCATGCTTTTCAGGGATAACAAGCCGGATAAATAGGCTTCTGGCAGCTCGGGCGTCAGCCGGGCTAACAGGGAGGGTGAAGTGGTTACCAGGGCCTGGTCAAAAAGCGTGCTTCCCTGGCCGTTGTGGATGGCAACCTGCTTGCCTGGGGCAGCGCTAATCTGGGAAATGGGGGTTGAGAGGTGAATCTGCACGCCCATTTCGGTTAACCTGGCGGCAAACTGGTCGGCAAAAGCCTGAAAACCGCCCTGAAAGGTGCCCAGGCGGGTGGTGCGGGCTTTCAGGCGGGCCCACATCCAGGCCATGTTGACCTGGTTGGCATATTGCTCGCCAAACTTGCCCAGCATCAGGGGTTCCCACATCAGCTCGTAGACCTGGTCGCCAGCCCATTTGCGCATCCAGTTGTTGACGGTTTCTTTTTCGAGCGTCTTCCAGTTGTTGGTGAGCCTGAGATACAGCCCTACCAGCCCAAAGCGGATTTTGTTCAACCCCCAGCCCAAACCGGGAAACATCAGCGCGGCCGGAATGGAATCGAAAGGATAGAAGCGGTCTTGATAATACATGACCGTGTAAGGCCGCGGGAAAAGCACCTGGTTGCGCCAGCCCAATTCATCGATTAGACCGAGGATATGTTGGTCGCTGGCAAACCAGTGGTGATAGAAATTTTCTACAGACCAATCCCAGTGAGGTTCCTTAAAACCCGAGGCCAGGCCGCCTGCTTGCTGACTGGCTTCAAATATAGTGACTTGATTTCCGGCGCGTACCAGGTCATAAGCAGCCGCCATACCGCCAATGCCAGCGCCGATGATGGCTATATGTTTCATGATATGTTTGACCCTGTCTCTGCTTTTAATTTGTCCAAGTCATCTCCCCAGTGGATCCCTTCTTTAAGCAGGTAATACACGCCCAATGCAGTAATGGGAAACCATAAGGCTACATGCAGCACCAGGGTATAGGCGGCGGCAGTGGCTTTGACTACGCCAAAGGCTTCCAATACTGCAATGCCGGGTGCATCGAAGGTGCCCACATAACCTGGCGCTGAGGGGATTGTAGTTGCCAGGTTGACGATCCCATTCATTAACATCAAGGCAAAAAAGCTTACCTCAAAGGGGAAGGCATGCATCAAAAACCAATATTTTCCAGTTTCCAGCAACCAGATAACGATCGATGTCACAAAGACCATTAAGGCTTCACGAGGTGAACGAAGTGACTCCAGACCGCCTAAGAAGCGTTTTGAAAGCTCCAGAATGCGTTGGTGGTATCGTTGGGGGATGAGACGCTTGACAAAGCTCTCTACCAAAAGCTCTGCACGTTCTGGTACCATTGCCATCCACAGGAAAACAAGTAAGACGCCTAAGAACACGCCACTCCCAACCAAAGCCAGTGTGCGAATGTCCCCCACAAAACCGGAGTCGACCGTTAACTTGGCCAGTTCTGGTAAGTTCAGAAAGACGAATGCCAGCATCACGACACCATCAAAAACGCGTTCCACAATGATCGTTGCCAGCGATGCAGAAACCGGAACCTGTTCTTTCTTCTTCAGCATAATGGCACGAAGTACTTCGCCTGCACGTGCCGGAAAGATATTGTTACCAGCATAGCCCATGGTGACAATAGGGAACATGCGCATGGTGGGGATTGCTTTAATGGGTCGCAATAAATAATGCCAGCGCCAGGCACGCGCCCATACACCGACAAAGTAAACAGCCACACCCGGTAGGAGCCACCAATAATTGGCTCCTTTAAGAGCCTGCCCTAGTTCATCAATCCCCAGTCCATTTAGAGCAAGGTAAAGAAAAATGATGCTGATTAAAATCCCTAGCCAAAACTGCCATTTTTTCATGAGCATCATTCTACCATCCAATCCAAATTGCTTACAGGAGTTAGGATGGCATAAGCTCAGTTATAATGATTAGTATGCGTAAATGGAGCCGCCTTGCCTTAAGTCTACTCGTTCTACTAGCTGCTGTGGCGACTGGTGTGTATTGGTTTGGTTTTCCTGAAGTGAGGGCAAATTTTCCCGAAGATGGCAGTGATTCGGTTGCTGCAGGAGCTTCTATTCGCATAACTTTTTCAAGGGCAATGCAGCACGATTTGGTCTTGGAAAAGTTGAGTATCCAGCCGGATGTGGATATCGTCCCGCGCTGGGAGGGAAATACCCTGGTGATTGACCCGCTGCAACCCTGGGAAGCGGGTGCGGTTGTTGAAGTCAAATTAGCATCTGGCGCACGCGCTGCTGGATTATTATCTTTACCTGTACAGGAAGAGCTTGCATGGTCATTCACAATCCGTAAACAACGCTTGTTATTTCTTTACCCGGCTAGCGGTGCAGCAAATATCTATGAGCTCAACCTGCAGACTTTGGAGAGAGAGGCCTTAACCGAGCATGCTGCAGGCGTGGAAGATTTTTCTGTCGATTGGGATGGGGCAGTGATTTACTATAGCGCGAAAAATTCTCAGGGAGGCAGTGATCTTTTCCGTATGGAGCTGGGTCGGGCATCATCAAACGAGATGCCTTCATCGGGAGAATGGAGCTCATCAGCATTAATTCTCGAGTGCACTGAGGCGAGTTGCCGCCTGCCGCTTGTTTCGCCGAATAAAGATTTCCTGGCTTTCGAGCGCACGGAACCCTTAGGGTTTCCGCGTGTTTGGCTGTTACCTTTGTCAAGCCAAGCTAGCCAGACCTCACCGATGAACCAGACAGCAGACGCTATTTTGGCAGGTGATCCTGCCCATCAAACTTTGTTACCCTCCTGGTCTAAAGATGGTTTCCTGGCATACTATGATACCCAGGCTTCAGCTTTTGTACTCTTCGATCCGTATTCTGGAGAACGGGTTCTTTTTTCAAATCAGACCGGGCAATTGGGTAATTGGCACCCGGAAGGACGTGAATTTCTTGCTCCGGAAATCTTCTTCCTGGATACAGGTTCTGTCACAGGCTTAAAGAACCTTGCCAGTAGCCATTTGATCCTTTTTAATCGCTTGACGAAAAGCACTCTGGACCTGACCCCTGCAGATGATCTGGAGGATTCATCGCCCTCTTATTCACCAGATGGTGTCTACCTGGCTTTTGCACGTAAATACCTGGACCAACGTCGCTGGACCCCAGGCCGGCAGCTTTGGATCATGATGCCTGGGATTGGTCAGGCGCAGCCCATTACTCAGGATCCTGATTTTACCCATTATGAATTTGCCTGGAGCCCGGACAGCAAGCAATTAGCGTATGTAAGATTCGACCAAACGGTTCTAACCAACCCACCCGAGATCTGGCTTTTGGAGTTGATCAATGTGGAGCGTACGCGCCTGGTGGAAAATGGTTATTGGCCTCAGTGGATACCATAACCTGTTCTTGATGGATGCTTAATCTTGACGATTCGCAAAGCAGTCTAAAATAGGGTACAATCACGAAAATATCTCACCCTGCCTTTTACAAGGCATAGCAAAAGATAAGGCTTGTTAAACTATGAGTGATAAAGAATCTGCTCAAAATGTGATAGAAGCTTACCGGAAAAAGCAACAGGCTGCTCGAAGAGCGCCATTAATTGTTGGTCTGGCTGCCCTTTTCCTGATTGCCGGCGCGGCAATCTTGATTTTCTGGTTATTGGGATCTGGTATGCCCACCATTTCGTTACCATTCCTGGCAACCAACACACCTACGCCAACCATAACATTAACACCGACTGCCACAGCCACAAACACTTCAACCCCAACGATTACCCCTACAGAAACAGCCTCACCGACCATCACTGTGACCCCGACACACTCTGGCCCCTTTATTTACCAGGTTGAGGAGGGCGATAATTTATGGTCCATTTCTGTTAAGTTTGATGTTGATCTATTGGTGCTGATCACAGTCAATAATCTTGATCCGGCGAATCCAAATATTCAGGTGGGAGACAAGCTTACCATCCCAGGTACTGACACCCAGTTGCCATCCTCAACACCGCTGCCAACCGATATACGCAGGGGAACGCTAATAGAATACCGCGTTCAACTGGGCGATTCCTTGTTATATATTGCCACACTGCTCAACAGCACGGTCGATGCAATCAAGGAAGAGAATGAAATCGAGAATGAAAACGAGATATTTGTAGGGCAAATATTGATCGTTCCGGTTAACCTGGTAACGCCAGTACCGACTGCTACAACGACGTTTACACCTGGCCCTGGTACACCTAGCGTAACACCAGCGCCAACACAGACGCCTGGTTCGTAAAATGTATTTTCTGCATCTTGAGAGTGGGGAATAGATAAGAATTTTAGATTTCTTTTTCAGCGAAGTGAGGCAGGTCATCTTGCCTCACTTTTTTTATCTGATTTTTGTGAGCAGCTTGACAAAAAATTGATTGTGCCTATAATGAAAACGATTTTCATTTTCATTAAAGAATTGTTTGGAGTTTGGTGATGAGAACTGCGAAATTTATTTGGATGCTTGTGTGGCTCATTAGCCTGTCTGCCTGCACCAATATGACTGATGGTGGGGTAAGGCAGGAAGAAGGGTTGCTTCAGGTAGTGGCTACTACCAATATAGTCGCTGATGTGGTTTCTCAAGTAGGCGGAGATCGGATTAATTTGACCGTGTTAATACCGCCTGGCACCGACCCGCATAGCTTTCAGCCTACCCCACAAGATATGGCGCGTGTAGTTGATGCACAGGTGATCTTCACCAATGGGGCCGGGTTAGAGACTTTTATGCAGGCTTTACTGGAGAATTCCGGTAGCCAGGCGAGGCAGGTTGAAGTATCGGAAGGAATTGCTCTGCTAGAAGCTTCTTCACAAGATGAGCATTCTACAAGCAATGAGCAAACAGAGGAAGATGAGCATAGCGGTGACCCTCATGTTTGGATGGATCCCCATAATGTCCTGGTTTGGACAGATCGAATTGAAAAAGCCCTGGCAGAAATGGATCCGCAGAATGCGATGATTTATCAGCAAAACGCAGCTATCTACCGGGATGAATTAGAAGAGCTCAACCGCTGGATCATTGAGCAGATAACTCTCATACCACCCTCCAATCGGGAGCTGGTCACAGATCACCAATTGTTTGTGTACTTTGCCGAAAGGTATGGCTTTACACAAATTGGAGCGATTGTCCCCGGATACAGCAGCCTCTCCGAGCCATCTGCAATGGAATTAGCTCGTTTAGAGGATGCGATTCGGAATTATGGGGCGCGAGCGATCTTTGTCGGGAATACAGTCAACCCCAGCCTGGCACAACGGGTCGCCAATGATACAGGCACAAAACTGGTCTTCCTTTTTACTGGTTCATTGACAGATGCAGATGGTCCTGCACCAACCTATTTGGATTATATGCGTTTCAATGTGAATGCGATCGTAGAAGCCTTAAAATAAGTCAGGATGAATTTTAATGGAAATTATTAAAGAATTGCGCGGTTCAAAGCTGGGTGGTCATGGGGTCTCTCATCAACATGAAGCGCCCATTTTGGAGGTCGAGCATTTGTGGGTGAAATATGACACGGGTTCAGTTCTGGAGGACCTCAGTTTTCATCTGCATACTGGGGAGAGAGTTGCACTCGTCGGCCCAAATGGCGCTGGAAAAAGCACACTGTTTAAGGTTATTGCAGGCGTTTTGCCTTATAGTAGCGGGTCTGTGCAAGTTTATGGCTATGGTCCTACAGGACATATTTGTATTGCCTATGTACCGCAGCGCAGCCAGGTAGATTGGACTTTTCCGGCCAATGTAGAGGATGTGGTCATGATGGGCAGGATTGGGAAGATGGGTCTGCTGCGCTGGCCAAAGCGCCGGGACTGGGATCATGTTCACCAGGCTTTACAGGATGTGGGTCTTTTAGAGTTGGCCGGTCGACAAATCAATGAGCTTTCCGGTGGGCAACAACAGCGGATGTTTATTGCCCGCTCTTTGGCGCAGGAAGCTGAGCTGATGTTGATGGATGAGCCTTTATCTGGGTTAGATCTGAATTCCCAGGAGGTGATATTTGAAATTCTAGATCAGCTAAAACAACGCTCTGTAACAGTCATCATGGCTACCCACGATTTAGAGCAGGCTGCAGCCCGCTTTGACCGCGTGATGTTGTTGAACCGCCGCTTGATTGGTATTGGCACACCTCAGCATGTATTCCAGCCCGAGAAATTAATGGCTGCATATGGCGGTCATCTGCGCTTGATTAATGCCAGCGAATCCATCATGGCTGTCACCGATAGTTGCTGCACAGACGGGGAGGAACTTTCATGAGCTGGATCACTTTATTGACAGAACCTTTGGGTTACGCATTTATGCAGCGCGGCATATTGGCAGCCTTGATGGTGGGTGTGGTCTGTGCTATGGTGGGCACTTATGTGGTCTTACGCGGGATGGCCTTTTTTGGCGATGCCCTGGCGCATTCGATTCTCCCTGGTGTGGCGATTGGTTACCTGGTAGGCAATGGCGCTCGTGAACCCCTTTTCTGGTGGGCGTTGGTTTCTGCTGTGATCAGCTCCCTGGGGATTGGCGCAATCAGCAAAGGAGCGAAAATCCGTGAAGATACCGCCATTGGGATCGTTTTTGCAGGTATGTTTGCTTTAGGAATTGCCCTCATTTCCACGGTGAGGGATTATTCCGTCGACCTGACCCATTTTTTGTTCGGTGATGTATTAGGCGTCTCGTCAAGCGATCTTCGCCTGATTGCCATCTTTGGGGCTGTGATTGTGATCCTGGTTTTGGTCTTTTACAAAGAGTTTTTGGTGTTAACTTTTGATCCTTTGTTAGCTGTGACTTTGCGGTTACCGGCTAGAGCCTTAGAAAACTTAATGCTGATCTTGATTGCCCTGGCGATTGTAGTCTCCCTACAGGCTGTAGGCGTGGCGTTGATGGTGGCTATGTTGGTTACACCGGCAGCGGCTGGCTTTCTGTTGACCAAGCGTTTGCCTATCATGATGGCCTTGGCTGCTGCCATGGCATCCTTATCCGGGATTATCGGTTTGTATATTTCCTACTATGCCAGCGTGGCCTCGGGCGCAGCGATTGTATTAACCAGTACTGCATTTTTTGTTTTAGCCTGGAGTTTTCGAACCATCCAGAAAAAATTGGCAAATGGGAATTGAGGCGCCAAAATGAATAACCACGTTATGGAAAGGAATGCTGAAAGCTGGTTGGAGCTTCTGAAAGAAAATGGCTACCGCTTAACTGCTCCGCGCCAGGCCGTAGTAGAAACCATCGCTTCCAGCCATTATATATTGAGCCCGCTGGATGTATACGAAAAAGCCCGCCAGCAATACCCAAGCCTGGGTTTAGTTACTGTATATCGTACGATAGAAAAATTAGAAGAACTGGGTTGTCTGCAGCGTGTTCATTTGCCAACAAGCTGCCAGGGTTTTATCGCTGCGGCAACCGGTCACCAGCATTTGTTGATTTGCGAGCGATGCGGAAAGGTGATCTATTTCAGTGGCGATAACGAAAAAATGGGCGCCATGATCGCTGATGTCGCTGGTGACAGTGGTTATTCGATTCGCGATCACTGGCTCCAGCTCTTTGGGCTGTGTAGCGATTGTCAACATCCTGGAGTGTAAGCTGTTGGGTTCTATCTTAGTAGTTCACTGGCTGCCTGGACGCGCTCCAGGATCTCTGCCGACTCTGCTGCATCTGCCAAATGTACTCGACCATCTGGATCTACATGGGTAGGGATCATCTCAAAACCAGCATATTTGTTGCCGATGAATGTGACAACTAGGATGACACCCTGGCGGTGGTCTCGCAGGCCCTGGTCGAACACAAAATTACCCAATCCATAGAACACAGGGATTTCCTCAATCACCTGGTATGCCTGGACAACGTGCGTGTGGTTACCAACTACCAGGTCAGCTCCGGCTTCAACAATGTAACGCGCCTGACCGCGTTGGATCCAATTGGGAAGCAATTCATCTTCTGGGCCCCAATGCGGTAATGCGATAACGACATCTGCCATTTGGTGAGCTTTATCTAAAGCCAGACGCATGTTTTCTTCTGTCAGCTTGGCAATGCCCGGATGGTCATCTGCGGCGAAGACCGTCTCGCTCAACTTGCTGTCGCCTAACGAAACGAAAGCAAAGCGAATACCATTGATCGTAACCACAACAGGTTCTAAGGCTTTAGGTAAATTTTCTCCTGCACCGACTGTCTGTATACCCACACGGTTTAAGTGTTCAAGGGTATCAAAGAAAGTCTCATCACACCAACTTTTCAACAGACCGCAGTCTTTTATATGGTTGGTTGCAACGCTCATTATGTCGAAACCAGCTCTTGCCAGGGCATCGGCATTGTCGGGACTACCGACTAACTGATAAGTCCATACACAACCGGTGTGTACGACCTTATCGCTCATGGTTGCGTTAAATGATCCAATAGAGAGATCAGCGTCACTCAAGATAGGTTGAACCTCTTCATATGGATAGTCAGGGTCTCCGATTTCATCCAGGTGAGCCTGAACACAGCGGGCAGGTACGATGATTCCGGTAAAAACAAGCCTGGTAACAGGTTCTTGCGTGGGTACAGCCGTTTGCGTTGGCTCTATCATGGTGGAGGTGGGTAATTGAGTTGGCGGCAGCATTGTGGTTGATGTTAGTTCCCGGGTGGGAAGTGCTGCCGGCTGGGGAGTCTGGCTACCAGCAGGTATGCTGGATGGGTTTGGAATGTTTTGCTCAAACGGGGTGGACAAAGGGGAAGCCAGGCGGTCCTGCTCTGGTTGAGCTGCTGCTGGGGTGCAGGCGCTAAGCATGAATGCAAGCAAAAAGTAAGTGAGGCAACGTTGCAACATGGTCATTTAATTGTCATCAACGGGTGGAGCGCTTTGACCATAATCCAGGATTTCTCGGGTGCCTGTATTTGGATCTGGACCACTGACAATCCCTCTTTCTTCCATGGCTTCTACCAGACGAGCCGAGCGTGTATAACCAATACGCAGGCGGCGTTGGAGCATTGAAATCGATGCGCGACCTTGTTTGCGGGCCAGGTCGACTGCCTCGTTAAACAACGGATCGCTGTTTTCTTCGGCTTTCATTTCTTCCCAGAGCGGCATCTGTTTAAGTGGAAGATCCGATGGAATGGCGTCAACAATGCCGCCTGCAATCGATGGGGCTGGCTGGGCTTTGCCTGACAAGGCTTGCCAATAAGAAACCAGGTTGAAGGTCTCGTTATCAGAGACATACACACCTTGTAACCGGACCGGTGCTGGTGCATCCGGCGCCTGGAAGAGCATATCACCGCGGCCAAGCAAGCGCTCAGCGCCGGGTTGATCCAGTATAACCCGGCTATCAACTCCCGATGCAACTGCAAAAGCAACACGCGCTGGAAAATTCGCCTTGATCAGGCCAGTGACAACATCTACAGAAGGGCGTTGTGTGGCAATCACCAGATGAATGCCTGTTGCCCGTGCTAACTGAGCCAGGCGCGTAATCGTGCGCTCCGTCTCATCCGGCGACATCATCATTAAATCTGCCAGCTCATCAATAATCACAACCAGGAACGGTAGTTTTTTCTCGCCGCGTGAAGCTGATTTTGCGTTAAATTCTTGAATATTTCGGCAACCTGCCTCGGCCAACTTCCGGTAACGCATATCCATTTCTCGCGTTACCCATTGCAACACGGTTACAACCTTTTCCAGCTCAACGACAACCGGCGCTAGAAGATGGGGAATGCCGTTATATCCGGTTAGCTCCACTCGCTTCGGGTCTACCATGATTAAGCGCAAATCGTCAGGGGTATTATTAATCAGCAGGCAGCTGATTAGAGCATTGACGCACACCGATTTACCAGAACCGGTTGCACCGGCGATTAGCAGGTGGGGCATGGCTGCCAGGTCTGCTACGACAGCATTTCCAGATACATTTTGGCCCAATGCAAACCGCAAGGGAGACTTCATGCGTTTATAGGTTTCGCTATCGATTAAATCGCGTAGGGCGACTAGCGAGACCTCTTCGTTGGGAACTTCGATTCCCACAAAGCCTTTGCCTGGTACAGGCGCCTGGATGCGAATAGTCCGGGCAGAAAGCGCCAGGGCTAAGTCATCTGCCAGGGCAGTGATTTTGCTGACTCTGACGCGCATGCGCCCACCGCGCGATTCGATAAAGTCTGGCTCTACGCCGAATTGGGTAATGGTGGGGCCGCGGTTGATCTCGATAACTCGTCCTGGAGCGCCGAAGGAGCCTAATGTCTCTTCGATCAGCTTAGCCCGCTCCTGATCAATATTTTCATCCACACCGATTTGACTGCCCAAGTCTAAAATTTCTTCTACAGGAGGCAGGCTCCATATATAGGGAGATGCAGTGTTTGAATAACTTGGGATGAATTGGGGCATGGCTTGGGTTCCAGCAGCAGCGTTGCTGGCGTTTGCTGACATTGCGCCTGATGGGCGCCTCTCACTGTTTTCTCCTGTGACAGGGATCAAGTCTGAGTATCCTGCAGTTGGCGGAGAATTTTTAGGATGTCGCAATGAGCCAAGCGCAGAAATTCGTTCACCCAGCCCGTCCGAGATATAGGTCCACAGAGGTGAAACACGGCGCGCCATTTCGCCAATGGTCATATCCATGGTAAGCACCAGGGCAATGACCAACCAGGCTACCAGTGCAATGACTGAACCGCCTGTACCGAGTGAAACATCCAGAGCTTTGACAATAAAAGCACCCGTATATCCACCACCTTGACCGGCAAGAGCCAGCTCGTATGGGTCTGCCTGGGTACGAAGTACGGAAATAAAATGGGAGCTAGCTAATAGGTTTAGGAACAATAATACCAGGCCTAATAAACGCTCGAAGGCCAGTTGTGGAATGCGCTCAAAATTTCTTAGGATAAGCCATAAGCCACATAGGATCAGGGCAAATGGAAAGATAGTTATGCCCAATCCAAAGGCTGTTCGGATTGCCAACATCCATTGCATGGTAAGTTTGCTGTTAATTGGCGAAAGCAGGCTGAGCAGCGTAATCACTCCAAGCAAGGTTAAAACCATCCCTGAAATATCGAGCTTTCGGTCGAGCGACATTCCCTCGCGTACGGGGCGTGATGTGCGCGGCATTCGTATCTTTTTTGCAGGAGAAGGCGTTTTTGAGGCGCGTGTCTTCACGCTTGCCTTAGAACTTGCCTTCGCAGCAGCTTTTGGGGCAGGGCTTCTTTTTGCAGGTGCTTTTTTAGCAGACGTTTTCCTGACAGGTAAATTCTTGCTGCTTGCAGCTGGCTTGGGTTTTGTTGTAGGTTTTTTTGTCGTTTTTGTTGCCATATTTCAGCTCAATTACCTGGTAGAAGCTCCAATTGGGTATGGATCGATTATAGCACAGAGGAAAAACTGGAAATTATCGTCTCGAAAATGAGGATCAACTGAGTATCGAGCCATTCTCTCGACTTCTGGTGGAAATCTACTTGTGAACATGAGGTAAAATAATCTTTCAATTAAGATTATAGCTGCCTTATTCGGATCATATTCCGGTTATTGGCAGATGGAAAGAAAGGCAAAACCCCTTGTTTGAAATCTTTTTTCTTGGCACCTCGGCATCTGCGCCATCGATCCGGCGTGGTTTATCTTCCCAAATGGTCATGCACGATGAATTTCGCTTCTTAATAGACTGCGGGGAAGGAACCCAGAGACAGATTATGCAGTCTGGTTTAGGTTTTAAACGCTTAAACCGCATCCTGATTACTCATGGGCATCTGGATCATATTTTAGGTCTGGCAGGGTTGCTTTCTACATTCTCCCGCTGGGAGACAATCGAAGGTTTAGAGATTTTTGGTGGGCGATGGGCGTTAGATCGCATCCATGATCTATTGTATGGGGTTGTTTTACGGGGCAACACGCCCCCCATTGATATCCAATTTCGGACACTTGAGGCAGGGGTCTTCATGGATACGGAAGACTTTCAAGTATCAGCTTTTCCGGTTTATCATCGCGGTCCGGACTGTTTTGGTTTTTTGTTTCAGGAGAAAGCGCGCCGTCCTTTTTTACCGGATAAGGCCGAGGCATTGCAGATCCCGCCCGGACCTTGGCGGCGCGACCTTGTGAATGGACAGGCAGTTGTGCTACCCGATGGCCGGCAAATTCAACCTGATGAGGTATTGGGCGAAGAACGTCTGGGAACGCGCCTGGTTCACATTGGTGATGTAGGCCGGACAGAGGACTTGGTGGATTTCTGTCAAGATGCAGATGTTTTGGTGATCGAGTCAACTTACTTAGACGAAGAAGCGGAAATGGCGCGTGACTTTGCACACCTGACTGCAAAAATGGCGGCCCAATTGGCAGTCCGTGCAAATGTAAAACATTTGATATTAACGCATATCTCACGGCGTTATAGGGAGCGGGATGTGTTGGCAGAAGCGCGAGAAATCTTCCCTGGCGCAATTGTGGCGCGTGACTTCGATGATTTTCAAGTCAAACGAGGGGAATTATTGAAACTCGATCCTGGATTTCACAATCAACAACTCTAAAAATGTGCTACTCAAAGCGCTCTTCTTTCCAAACATCAGCCTCGTTGTGGTAGCCCGCTTGTTCCCAGAAACCGGGTTTGTCTTCAACGGAAAACTCTAACCCTCGCAGCCATTTAGCACCCTTCCAGAAATAGGGCGTTTTCAATTCATCTCGCCCTGGGATGTGCCCGACGATGCCTCGCAGTGGGTAGCCGTGATCAGGTGTTAGAGGTTGTCCATCAAAATGAGTCGCCAATAAAAAATTGTCTGCCAGTACTACGTCCAAGGGTAAGTTAACCGTAAAGCCATATTCAGCATGTTGGATAACATGACGAGCGCCAGGTTTAATTTTGATAGTACCCTGGTCGATCAGTGTGCGCACGGAAATTCCTTCCCAAAGAGTATCGAATTTACTCCAACGGGTGACACAATGGATATCCATGATCATTTGAGTGCGTGGCAGACGCTGAACCTGGTCCCAGGTCCACACAATTTCGTTTTCCACCTCCCCCCAAATTTTCAAATTCCAGGTAGCAGGGTTAAAACGTGGAACCGGCCCATAGTGGAGAACCGGGAATTTTTGAGTTAGAGATTGCCCAGGGGGCAGACGTCCTCCAAGGGCTACACGTTGCTCCTCCTCACGGCGATTGAAGAGACTCTTAAACATAATCACCTCCTGACAGGTTGGTATTATATCAGGGCGAGGTTGTCCGAATATTAAGATTACCTTATCAAGATTTACAGGCTAAAACTCTCTCCGGGTTTCAGGATGTGAACATTTGCCCCTGTTGTTTCCTTGACTTGTTTTGCCCATGCGCCGGCGTCCTGGGCTATCAGATCCCAGGTATTGTAATGGATCGGGATGACATGTTTGGGCTGGATCAGCTTAACAGCGCGCAGGGCATCATCTGGTCCCATCGTGTAATTATCGCCAATAGGGATAACAGCCAGGTCAATGCCTTCTTCTCCAATTAAGCGCATATCTCCAAATAGACCGGTATCGCAAGCCATGTAAACCTTGTGGTTGTCTTCCGTTGTCAGCAAGAAACCGGTTGGGTTGCCTCCATAAGAACCGTCCGGTAAGGCAGAACCGTGTAAGGCCAGGGTAAGCTTCAGATAGCCGAAGGGGTGAGTGTAGCCGCCGCCGATATGTTGGGCATGGGTTTTGACTTTTTGATTTCCTAGCCAGTTGGCGATCTCGAAATTGCTGACGACAATTGCCCCCGTTCGTTTAGCAATTTGCACGGCATCCCCAACATGATCGCCATGGCCATGAGACACCAGAATATAATCTGCCTGAACCTGATCTGCTGAAATATCTGCAGCCGGGTTACCGCTAAAGAATGGGTCGACTAATACCTGGTAGCCGCCAGTTTCGAAACTTAAAGTCGCATGTCCATGCCAGGTAATTTTGAAACTCATCACTAACCTCCTTTTTTTGTTTAGTATAGAACAAAAAATAACGACCTGTCAAATTTCTTCCCTATGGGTGTTCACCGTAAGGATGTCTGATAAGCTCAGGTAAAGGGGATACTAGAAATGAACAATCTAAAACGGTCCAAATTGAATGGCAACGCCAATCCCCAGAAAGATAATTGTCACGAGAAGCACTGCCAACCATAATCGCCAACTCCATTTCAGCCATTTGGTATAACCTACACTGGTTAACCCCAGGCTGATGAGCAGAACAGCATTGGTTGGGTAGACCATGTTCGAAAATCCATCACCAAAGCAATAAGCAGTTACGGCAACCTGGCGCGTAACCCCAACCAGGTCAGCCAGGGGGAGAATGATGGGCATTACCAGGAAGGCTTTGGCCGACCCCGAGCCAATGAAGAATTCAATAAATAACGCCAGGAAGTAGATAATGAAAGTGGCTGTGAGAGGGCTGGCTTGCGAGAACGCTTGAGAAGCACTGTACAAGATGGTGTCCAGGATACCGCCGTTAGCCACAATATGCTTGATGCTGGCAGCCATTAATATCAGGGGAATTGCAGGCGCGATCCCTTGCAGGCCCTCAACAATGGCTTGTTTTACCTTGGCAACAGAAGCACCGGAGAGCAAGCTGGCTCCGATTCCGGCAATGAAGAAAAGCAAACCTACCAGGGGTAATGAAACCGAGGAAATTGCTGGCGCCAGCGGACCCAGAACTAAAATGAGTAAAATGAGAACCAGGCAACCAGCCAAAAAAGTTATTGCCCGGCGCATTTTGGCAGCCTCGATGACTGAAGACGGATTGATTTTTTGGCTGGTAAATTTGGCTCGTTCGACCTGGTCTTCCTGGTAAACAGGAGAAGCTTGTGGGTGCTTTTCGATTTTTCGGGCATAACCGGTCAGGAAGCGCATAAATACCAGGTAAATCGCAATGAAAATGAAGAAGCGAAACCAGGCGCCGGAAAATAAGGGTAGTCCGGCAATTTTCTGGGCAACCCCGATCGTAAAGGGATTGGTAATTGCAGCTGAAAAACCCATGTTGACTGCCAGGATACTCATTCCTAACCCCACCAGTGCATCCCAGCCCAAATAATATGATAGAGCCAACATCAGGGGGACTAAGGGGACTACTTCTTCAAAAATTCCAAAGAATGCTCCCATGGTCATAAAAAACAGGGAAATGACCCACAAAAGCCTATATTTTTGCCCGGAATAGGTCTTTACCATACCGGCCAGGGCAGCTTGCATCAGCCCGCTTTTGTCCAGTACAGCAAAAGAGCTACCGATCATTAATAAAAACAGGATTATAACCACAATGGTCAATCCGTCTGGTCCCCACAAGGTTTCCAATGGAGCGCTGAACCAGCGCCAGATTGGATAATCAGGCGGCGCAGTATATTGGAACGTGGCAGGATCAATTAGCTCACGGCCTTCTTCTTCGATCCGGGTGTAGCTGCCAGCGGGGACAAGACGGGTGAGTAAGCCTGCAGCCAGCATTAGTAAAAACAGGATAAGCAGGGATTGGACAAAGGCTCGGGTGCTGATTTGTGCTCCTGATTTTTTATCCATGGTTTCTTCCTTTCTTTCATGAATGAATGGGCTGTGGTTTAAATTATAGTCTCAAGATGGTTATTTGGTTAATCAGCCGCAGTAACTTTTGCGTTACAATCTTTTTATGCCGCGTGTTTCAGATGCTTATGTTTGGTTATGACGTTTTAGCCACCCTGAAAGAAGCTATTGAAAATATCCCAATTCAATCTTTGTTTGATTTTGAATGGATTGCAGGGGATGCTGAGATTTTGATCGCGTAGACAATTGATGTAGGAATGGTATGGAGGCTATTTATGGTATCTTTTGAAACCTTACAACCTGGTATGGAATATGAGGTTAGCTATCTGGTAGATGAGAATCATACTGCTTCGCATGTGGGCAGTGGTGCTCTAAGCGTATTATCCACACCCAGCATGATAGGCTTTATGGAGCGATGCTCGCATCAAATGCTGGCTAAACATTTAGCGGATGGATTTTCCAGCGTAGGAGTTCGTGTGGATATATCCCATTTAGCTCCGACTCCGGTAGGCGCCAGCATCCGGGTGCGCGCTGAAATTTTACAGGTTAATGGCAGCCAGGTAACTTTTCAGGTTGAAGCCTGGGATGACGTGGAAAAAATTGGGGAAGGTCAGCACCTGAGAGTGATCATTGACCAGCAACGTTTTCTAAAGCGCGTGGCTAACAAAGCATCTGCTCTGGGATTTGCATAAGCTCATCGCACTTCGTGGGTCATGCAAACTGATCTATGCGGCAGACTTTCAAAAAAAGAAACGCTC
Organism: uncultured Chloroflexia bacterium; assembly: GCA_963842455.1. Taxonomy (GTDB): domain Bacteria; phylum Chloroflexota; class Anaerolineae; order Anaerolineales; family UBA4823; genus CAWJHE01. The sequence continues at coordinate 227,656 of CAWJHE010000009.1, read as the reverse complement.
TGCGTTCGCTGCGGTCTCTGCGAGAGATCAAAAAAGAAACGGGATGGCTTTTGGTTCTATTTGCTGCGTAATAGTCGCCCGGCGAAAATGGCTACGCCTACGCCTGCCAGCAAAAAGAGCCCGCCCAGAATACCGAGAATGGGGGAACGTCCGCCTTCGGGGGCTGGTAATGCGGGTGCTTCGGCCAGGGTTTGCGAATTTGCTTGGGCGCCAAAGTTGATATACGTTTCGTCGCCAGCTTTTAATGAGAGTTGGTAATCTGTTTCGGTGGTCTCATTATAGCCTTCCGGTACGGCTACGCTGATGGAATAACTGCCTTCAGGCAGATTCTCAAAGCATAATGGCTCCTCACCGGCTGGACTTTTCAAAGATTCAGAGACAGATCCCGTTCGGTTGCTAAAACTCAAAACCCCATCTGGGATAGACTCCTCGCTCTCCTGGCGCAGGGAATCGCCATTAATATCGTTATACAGCAAGATGCACAAGGTTGCTATTCCAGGTCGGGGAGTTGGTGTGGGTAAAACAGTTGTGGGGGTCAGGGTTGGGCCTGGTGTTGGCGTGAATTCTGCCGGACCTGCCAGACCAAGTAAAATTTGCTGTCCTTCAAAAATGGTATCGCCGGATAAGTTGTTTAGCTCGCGTAACTCGTCCACAGTAATACCAAAGGTCAGCGCTATCCCCAGTAATGTGTCGTTGGCTTTGACGATATAGATTATCCGTCCATCTGGACCAGGCGTGGGTGTGTAAATGGGGATCTGGTAAAGTGGAGCCGCTTGTGCGTGTTTACTAGAGGAAAAGACAGCTTCACCAAGAATTGAGACGCTAATGAGTAGCACAATCAAGGTGAGAAGCGCTGGGATCGTTCTGAATACGTGTTTAAGAGTGTTAATCATAACAGTTTGATTATACCTAAAGAGGTTGCAGAAAGCGGGCTTATTTCAAATCTTGCTTATTGATGCTGATTTTATCTGCCTTTTAGGATACGCAGCATGAAGAGTGCAAATAAGTTAAGCAAGGCTGCAGTGATGGAGATAGGGACCAGGCTTGGGGCAGTGTTTGGTGAAAAACCTAATTGGTATAAAAACGGGGCAATAAAAGCGCCTATTGCTCTGCCAAGAGCGATACTGGTGAAAAAATTGGCGATCAGTGTGGCGCGCGCTCCAGGTAGAAGCTCGGTGATTAGCGGTATGCAACTCACTATCGTGAATTCAAAAGTCAGGTATAACAGGAACAGACCTAAAAGAGCCCCGTTGATGCTTTGCCCAATAATCGGCAAAAAAATCACCGCCAGAGCATTTAGGATAAGACCTGCAGCGACAGAGCGCGCCTTTCCTAACCGGTCTACAACTAAGCTGACCAGGAGCTCACCACCAAGCTCGGAAAAACCAATTACCATGGAAGCAAGCGCCAATGCGGTTATTTTGAGTTCAAATGCATCGTAAAGCCACAGCCCAAAAACCAGGTTAACCAGTTCGTTTGATGCTGCAATCGATAAGCTGATCGTAATTCCAGCTACCGCCACAGGGGTCTTTAGAATAAGCCCCATGGATTGTAAAAGGTTAGCTCTTTGAGTCTTTGGAATACTGTCTTTAGGTAATATAACCACCAGGATCAGGATCGCCAAGAAACCTGCCGCGGTGAGCCAAGGGAAAGGTGCATACCAATCTTGTTTTGCGATGATCCAGCCAATGGTTGGGACACCTAAAATGAAACTCAATGACCAGCCGACCTCGCTGATGCCCAACACAGCGCCGCGTTGATCATAAGGTACTGAGTCGCCCAGGTAAGCCTGTAATGCAGGAATGAAGATCGCGCCGCCGGTAAATGTAAAAAGCAACATGGCAACAAAGATCGGGAAAGTGGGCCAGATGGATAACAAGCCAACGCCGCAAGTAAACAATACCAAACCGGAAATCATTCCTGCTTTGCGTCCATATCGGTCAGCCAGAGAACCGAGCAGTGGCGCTAAAGCGCCTGTAGCCGACCGTAAAGCAAGCGCCCAGGAGATGGCTTGTGTACTGACCCCAAGACCGCGTTCGAATACTGTGATGAATGGATAAATCATCCGCACAGGTGTATGCAGTCCAATCCGAATAAGGATAAAGAAAGGAATTTGAGTAAATAATGTGCGCTTCAATACAGGTGTCTTTGTTTGTTAGTCGTTATTGAATTTTTCTTGACTGACCCGATTCTAACTGTCGCCATAAGCGCGCTACCTGCCAGGCAGCCAGCAGCATCAGAATTTGTAGAGCCGCGAAGTAGGCCTGGATGCGTACTGCATTTGAATCCAGGATCGGAGAGGGGGGTGCATGACATTCTCGGTACTCTGCAAAGCGATCACCAACACCGATAAAAACAGGATATTTGCCAGGGATGCCCAAGCAGGGTTTTCTAAGAGTGTCACTCCGATCTGCAGCAGTAATCCACTAATTGCGAAGATCATCGCCAGTCGCCATCTGGGTTCGGCCAGGAAGAGACCATTCCAATTGGTCTGCATGGCCCAAATCGAGACTGGCAGGTAGGTGATCCAAAAGGAAAGGCCCGTTCTTCCCAGGGCGCGTGACCAACCATGCATTAAGATGCTTTCGCCTGCCCAGCCAGCCAGTCCGCTGATAGCCGCAGCTGCAAAGTAGGCTAAAGCTGCCCATACCCAAGCACCATGCAAATATACAACCCTGGCATTCACCCCCAGGGTTTTTTCGGCAGGTCCTAAAGCGGTTAATGCAGCAATCATCAAACCGAGTATACCCAGCCAGACAATGGGTGATCTCTGCATGGTTGAAAAGGACAGCTTTGTTGGAGGCTTTAATTTGTTGGTTTTTTTCGAATTTCCCAATTGAACCACCCGTAAGATAAAAATAAGGCTGAAATGGCTAATAAAGTGAATAATAACAAAAAGTAGATTTGGATATCGCCTGCGCCGGAAGAGAAAATAGGTGAATCGGGATGCAAGATGGTCTCTACCTGGGACATTCCCCAGAAAAACGCAATCCCATAAGCGATGTTGGCCAGCGATGACCAGATTGGCATAGAAAAGAAGGCTAATCCAACTTGTAGCAGCAAGCCAACGATAGCGAAGTTAAGCGGAATGCGGAAACGTGGTTCATCCAGGAACAATCCATTCCAATTCGCTTGCATGACGATGAGCGACATGGGCAGGAAGGTAATCCAGAAAAAAAGCCCGGTTCTACCGAAGGCTAGGGACCAATTATGAAAAATTGTTCTACGGCTGATAATCCCAAGCAGACCTGAGATCGCGGCAGCCATAAAAGCCAACATCGCCGTCCAAACCCAGGCGCCATGAAAATACACAAGGCGAGCATTACTTCCTAATGTTTTTTCGATCGGCGCCAGGGTAGCAAGCAGAACTGCCAATCCTAAAAAAATCAGAAACCAGACGAGAGGTTTTTTTTGAAAAGTCATGTCCATTATCCTTGAGAAAGTTTTGGCGGTTTTGAATAAGACTTGTAGTTTGGCAGAGAGGCCTGGTTCACGGAGAACTAGATATGGATGTGTCTTCGTCTTTGGGAGTCCGGGTTGTCGTAATTGTCAGGCTGGTGGTTGGTGTGATTGTATTCGTACTGGCCATAGTTGGGGTTCTTGTCAGTGTAGCGGTGTTCGTCCGGGTGGCACTCTTTGTCACGGTTGGTGAAAGCGTAGCAGTGGCCTCAGGTGAAGGCGTGATAGTCAACGTGGGCGTATGGCTGGGAGAGAGCGCCGTTATGGTAGGAGTAACCGTTGGCTGGATGCTGATAACAGAAAGACGGTTTGTCGCCGTCCAGATCGCCACAAGAATGATGAGAATGCTTACCAGCCCGATCCAAAGCCATTTTTTCCATGGTTTTGAAGCTCTTGCAGTGCGGGTCCTCTCCTTCCTGTTCGTCAATTCTTGGGATGGAGTGTCCAGGGATGCTTCGGTTGAGTCTGGATATTGGGCCTGGAGAATGGGTTCCTGGCGTTTTAATTCTTCTTTGATCTCACGTTTGGCTTTTTCAAGGGCTGCCAATCGGGTAGCCTCTTCAGCTTCTTGTCTGGCTTTTTGCTGAGCTTCATGCCAGGCTTGAGTTTGGATATCGGCTTCTTCTTTTAGTTTGGGATTGATATTAATTTCTTCTTTAATATTTTGGGGTGCAGTTGCAAAAGCTTCCAGGCTGTCGAATCTGCTGGAAGGCTCTTGCTCAAGAGCTCGTAAGATCGCTTTGGCGGTTGACCATGGGATAGCGCCAGCCCATGAAAGCGGGGACTGGAATGTGGAGAGATGTTTTTCTCGAATGGTGTTTATACCTGGCGCCCCAAAAGTTTTTTCACCGCTTAGCATCTCTGCGAAAACACAAGCCAGGCTGTATTGATCGGATTTTGCAGATGGGGGGTTACCTTGCCAAATTTCCGGAGCCGTATAAGGCGCCATCTCAAGTTCGATGATGCTTGACCAGCGCGGAGTAATGGTTTGCAATGCGATTGAAGGACCGATATCCGTCAGGATCGCGCCCAGGTCCGGATTGATCACAATGTTTTCCGGCTTTAAATTTCCATGAGCAAAACCGCGAGAATGGGCGAAATCCAATCCTCGTGAAATTTGGCTAAGAATTAAATGCGCTTTTTCGTGGGGGAGCTTTTCCTCTGTGCCGAGAATTTGGCGCAAGGATTTCCCCTCTACAAACCGTTCGACCAGGAAGTACTGGCCTTCGATTTCGCTTGCTTCCCAAATCCATGCCAGGTTAGGGTGAACTAATTCGCTGGCAAGTTTCGCCTGTTCAAAAAACTGTTTGGCAACCTTGCGATTGCTCAGCACATCCGCTTTCAGCAATTTAATGATTACTGTTCGTTTGCGGATAGCATCAACAGCGCGAAAGCATTCAAAAAATGGATCGCTGCCAAGCGCTGCTTCAATTTCATAATTACCAAGATATTTTTGACTATTCATTTTAACATGGGCATCCGAATGTTATGGCGATGAGCAGCCTCGATGGCAATTGGATACCCTGCATCTGCATGGCGGACAACGCCCATACCGGGGTCGGTGGTTAAGACACGTTCCAATCGAATGGCTGCTGCTGGTGTACCGTCCGCGACGATAACTTGTCCTGCATGCTGGCTGAAGCCAATACCAACTCCGCCACCATGATGGAAAGAGACCCATGTAGCGCCGCCAACAGCATTGATCATCGCGTTCAGGATAGTCCAATCGCTGATCGCATCTGAACCATCTAACATACCTTCCGTTTCCCGATTTGGGGAAGCCACAGAGCCGGCATCCAGGTGATCGCGGCCGATCACGATAGGTGCTTTGACAATCCCTTTGGCAACCAGTTCATTGAATTTTAACCCGGCAAGCGCGCGTTCTCCATAACCCAACCAACAAATCCGGGCAGGCAGCCCCTGGAAGGGGACTTTTTCTCGCGCCATTTTTAACCAGCGGTGCAAATGTTCGTCATGCGGGAAAAGCTCGATCAACGCCTCGTCAGTACGGTAGATATCTTCAGGATCGCCGGATAAAGCTACCCAACGAAAAGGACCCTTCCCTTCACAAAACAAAGGGCGAATGTAGGCCGGTACAAAACCGGGAAAATTGAAGGCATCGTTTACACCAAAATCAAAAGCCCTCTGGCGTAAGTTGTTGCCGTAATCGAATACTTCTGAACCACCCTTCTGGAATGCCAGCATGGCTTCGACATGCCGGGCCATGGATTGCATAGACATCTGATAATAAGCAGCAGGATCGGTTTGGCGCATCTCTTCAGCTGCTACCACGCTCAAACCGGATGGAATATACATCTGTACATCATGTGCTGGAGTTTGATCGGTGACGACATCTGGAATTACACCGCGTAAGGCCAGTTCTGGATAGATGTCTGCTGCGTTGCCAATTAGCCCAATGGATTTGGGTATTTCTTTTGCGACACACTCTTCAACCAGGGTCATGGCTTCTTCCAGGGTGTCAACGACTATATCCACATAGCCAATTTCTTGACGGCGGCGGGCTCGTTCAGGATCTACCTCGACAATCAAGCCAACACCTTCATTCATGGTAATTGCCAGGGGTTGCGCACCCCCCATGCCGCCTAAGCCAGCCGTAAGCACAAATTTTCCTTTGAGGGAACCCCATCCGCGTTGCTGGGCTAACGCCCCAAGGGTCTCGTAGGTGCCTTGAAGGATACCTTGTGTGCCGATATAAATCCACGAACCAGCCGTCATTTGACCGAACATGATTAGCCCCAGGGCGGCCAGGTGATCGAAATGTTCCTGGGTTGCCCAATGAGGAACCAGATTTGAATTTGCGATGAGCACTCGCGGGGCATCTGGATGTGATTTGAAGATAACTACGGGTTTACCGGATTGGACCAGGAGAGTTTCGTCATCTTCCAATTGTGCGCAAAGAATCTAAAATAGCATCGAAAGCATTCCCAATTGCGAGCTGCCTGCCCGCGCCCGCCGTAGACTACCAGGTCTTGGGGGCGCTCAGCCACTTCGGGGTCAAGATTATTTTGGATCATACGATATGCAGCTTCACTAAGCCATGATTTACAGTGCAATTGAGTGCCGCGTGGGGAGCGTACAATTCTGGGTGCCGCCATGTCAACCTCCTGAACCTGATTAAGACGAAAGTTCCCCTCCGGTTTTCATTATACGCCATGAGGGGAAGACAATCCAGAAATTTTTTCTAAGTGTTTTCCACAAAGATGTTAGATCAACTGGATGTATTGACAGAATGTTGTTAATTGCACACTTCGCGAAACCACAACCAGCTATATTTATAAAGTTTTGCTGCCCGAAGAACCAACCTGGTTGGTTTCGATTCTTTAGAACAGAATTGGTCAGCCAAAAGGTTATGCAACAGTTGGCAAGTCTTTTCCATTCTTAAGGAATTCTTGGAAGCTCGTAGTCCTCAGGCGATTTACCAGTTCGGATTGTGCATCGCACCAGATGGGACGCATAGGACAGGAGTCTCCAAAGGTGCAAACGCCGCTGCTGGCTACACATTCATTGAGCAGAATTGGACCATCAATTGCTTCAACAACTTCCAAAAGTGAGATTTCTTCTGCTGGTTTCGCCAGGGCAACGCCGCCGCGCGCACCACGTGAGGTTTGCAATAAACCAGCCACCGATAATTGAGATACAATTTTTGCCAGAAAAGAAGGGGGAATTTGTTGTTCTTGGGCTATCTGGCTGGTGGCTGCTCGTTGGTCAGACCCCAATTTAGCCAGGTACAGTACTGCGCGAACTGCATAATCGGCTTGTCGTGTAATTTGCATAGATGAGACTCCATTTATAAGGTCATACGGATAGGATTTATCCCCTTTATTTTAGACTATTTTTGACCAATTCACAAGTGACAGAGATCATACCAGAAAGATGACGGTTATCCAGTGGATGGGTAATTTACCCTAAAATGGTCAATTATTACCTGATTGTGTGCTGGTTTTTTGCCAAGAAACTTACAGAATTTACAGACATGATCAGTTTGTTGTAACCCTATTAAATGACTTGTGGTAAGATTGGCGCGCAACAATTGATGATAGAAACAACCGGATAATATCATCCATTGACCTTCATCACGACTTCAATCATGTTTGTCTCCATCATGTGGGAAACGATTGTCAGGATCATTCATTCGATTTAGTAGGAGCGACCATCTATGAAACAGATTTGTGTTATCGGGGTTGGGTATGTTGGGCTGGTGACGGCTGCCTGTTTTGCGGATTTAGGCAATCGGGTGATTGCTTTGGATATTGTTGAGGAAAAAATTACCGGTCTCAAGCGCGGTGAAATGCCGATTTATGAACCGGGGCTTAAGGAGCTGGTTGATCGCAATATGCTTGCTGGGCGATTAAGCTTCACAACATCCTATGATGAAGGGTTACAGGGGACTGAATTTGTTTTTATTGCAGTTGGCACGCCTTCCGGGGTGGATGGGGAGGCGGATTTACGGCATGTCGCAGCGGTAGCTGAAGAGGTAGCCCGTAAGATGAAAGAACCGCTGGTTATCGTCAATAAATCTACCGTTCCGGTTGGTACAGGCGACTGGGTGGCAGAGATTGTGCGCAGCCATCAGCCCACCCCTGTCCCTTTTTCGGTAGTCTCCTGCCCGGAGTTTTTACGCGAGGGTTCGGCAATCAGCGATTTTATGCAGCCTCATCGTACCGTTTTGGGCTCCTTAGATCCAGATGGCGCTGAAAAAGTTGCCCAACTGCATCTTCCTTTACGGTCTCCTATTATCATCACCGATCTGCGTACAGCGGAAATGATCAAATATGCATCCAATGCCTTCCTGGCAACAAAGATATCCTTCATCAACGAAATTGCGAATATCTGTGAGGCTTTAGGCGCCGATGTCAAAGAAGTTGCTATTGGCATGGGATATGATAAGCGTATTGGCACGATGTTCCTGGATGCTGGCCTGGGTTATGGCGGCTCTTGTTTTCCCAAGGATGTTAAGGCATTAGCTTATATGGCTGAAGAAAAAGGACGGCATCCGCAGTTGCTGAATGCTGTCATGGAAATTAACGCCGATCGTAGAATCATGGCGGTCAAACGCATTACTGAAATGCTGGGTGATTTAAGGGGAAAAACCGTTGGTCTTTTGGGTCTCTCATTTAAACCTAATACGGACGATATGCGCGATGCACCCTCTATCGATATTGCCAGGGCGCTGATCGCTTCTGGAGCTACGTGTTCGTGCTTACGACCCTGTTGCTTTAGAAGTTGCACGAGCTATTCTGCCGGAGATTGAAATGTACACAGATGTGTACAGTATGGTAAAAGATTGTGATGCGTTAATGGTGATGACCGAGTGGAACGAATTCAAGAACATTGACCTGGAGCTTCTTGGAAAATTGATGCGCTCTCCAGTAATTTTTGATGGGCGCAATATATATGACCCGGTCTTGATGAAGAAAATGGGGTTTGTTTACCGTGGCTTGGGCAGAGGATATAACGGAAGCAAGGAAGTTTCTGAGCATTAGGACCAATCAGAGAGGTTATTATTAAACATCCACCCGTTTGCAGTTACGAGGGCTCGGACTATCAGAGCTCTTTTTGGGAGCATGCTGATCGCGCCTATGAAGATGGTGTTGAGGCGGTAGCTCTAAGTCGTTTGCTACCCGCTTCTGGTCATTTATTGCTGGAGTTAGGTGCAGGAGCAGGACGGAACACGCCTCGCTATCATGGATTCGACCGAATTGTGCTGCTGGATTATTCCCTGAGTCAATTGCAGCTTGCCCAAAATCGCCTGGGCAGGGATAGGCGATTTGTTTATGTGGCTGCAGATATTTACAGGCTTCCTTTTGCGTCTGGTTTATTTGATGCTGCAACGATGATCCGGACTTTACACCATATGGCGGATGTGCGCCTTGCTTTGGAGCAGGTGCGGCGAGTTTTGCTGCCTGGACAGCGTGTTCGTATTGGAATATGCCAATAAACGGAACATTAAATCTATCCTGCGTTTTTGGCTTCGCCGGCAATCCTGGAATCCATTTTCATTGGAACCAGTAGAGTTTGTGGAGCTGAATTTTGATTTTCACCCGCATTATATCCATTCTTTGTTGGTAGAGAATCAATTTACTATTCAACGCAAACTCACCGTCTCTCATTTTAGAATTCCATTCCTCAAGAAAATTGTTCCTTTGAAATGGCTAATTGGCATGGATTCAGTCGCCCAGTTAACAGGGAATTGGTGGCAACTGACACCCAGTGTGTTTGTTCGTTCACAAGCAGAAGGGGGGAGCATCATTGCAGAAAGCGATACATTCTTTTGCTGTCCGGAATGCGGAAGCGTCTTGCTGGAAGAGACTGAGACGGCTATCACCTGCAAGAGCTGCTCGAAGGTTTGGAATATCCAGGATGGCATTTATGATTTTCGCCAACCTGTGAATTCTTGAAATTACCCGTCTGTTTTTTCCAATACCCAGAAATGAGACAACCCCAAGAAGCTTAAGGGGGTTTGTTCAAGTTTTTGTAAGATCCATCGCAAAAACCGCCCCAGGGTTGGTTTTCGGGCGATGATATTATCGTAAGCGCCAAATATAATTTTTTGCTGGATGATCTTGACGGGTAAATTGCTCGTCAGTTTTTTCATATCCTGTGCGCTGTATATTCTCACATGAGGGACAAGTCGATTGCGCCATACCTTTGGCAAATAATTGACCAGGGGTATATTGCCGAAGCGGTAACGCCCGCGCCAGTAGATGCCGTGAGTTTCAAATGGATAGCCCCGGTTTGGAACAAATATCACGATTCTGCCTTTGGGTCGTAGTACTCGTACCATTTCTTCGAGAGCGTGGCGGTCATTATTTACGTGTTCAAGAACTTCGTGACTTAATATGAAATCAAAGCTTTGATCAGGAAATGGAAGTTGTTCTCCAGCGGCGTTGACAATGGATGTATGTGCCAGGTCCTGGCTCATGCGGTGAGCTTCGACGGCGCGGTCCAGGTCAAATTCCAGCCCGGTGATATGCCTGGAGAAAGGCGCGAGGTGTTCAACATACATACCTACTCCGCAACCATTTTCCAGGACTATGCCAGACAAACGCTCTTCTGCAGCATCGCGGATCATTTTCAGGCGGCGTTCTTGTCCTGCCCGCCAGACATAAGATGGCTCACCGCAGCGGGCAGCTTTGTCATCATCGCGTTTTTCATTCATTCTGGTTTCTCTGTTGAAGGGAGGTCTGGATCCCATGCTTGGAAAAGATCGTTTTCGATACCCATACGGTCTAATATACGCCCCACTGTATTGTTAATGATCTCATCGACTGTTTTCGGGTGGGTGTAGAAGGCAGGAACAGGTGGGAATAAGATGGCGCCAGCCTGTACGGCCAGTTGCATCAGGCGCAGATGGCCGGCGTGTAGCGGCGTTTCCCGCACTGCCAAAAGCAAAGGGCGACCTTCCTTAAGTGTAACATCTGCAGCCCGAGATAATAAATCGGCTGTGTATGAATTGGCAATTGCTGACAGGCTTTTGATTGAGCAAGGTACAACAGCCATGCCCATTGAAGCTTGTGAACCTGATGCAATTGCAGCACCAAGGTTATTAATGGAATAATATTGATCAGCCAATTTCAGGACATCTTGAACCTGGTAGCTGGTCTCGTGCTGGATGGTGTGTTCAGCAGCTTTGGTGATGACCAGGTGGGTTTCTATTTTTAGGGCGCGCAACACTTCTAACATGCGTATACCCAAGATAACACCTGACGCTCCGCTTATGCCGAGGATAAATCTCCTTGAAAGGACAGTCATGCCAGGTTATCCGGTTTTTTGGCCCAATGAATGGCTATGTTGCCAAACATCAAGCGCTGGTATTTAACTTTTTCGAAGCCGGCTGATGCTATGCGTACAGCTAGCTGTTCCGGTTGCAGGAAGCTCTCGGTCGAATTGGGCAAATAATGATATGCTTCTTGTTGTCCGGTGAGCAATTTGCCCAGGACAGGAATAATTTTGTGCAGATAAAATTGCATAAGCGGGGTTAACATATTTTGGGGAGGAGGAGTAGTATCCAAAGAGACAATCCGACCTCCTGGTTTGAGGACACGGAATTGTTCCCGCAAGCAACCATTTATATTGACTACGTTGCGCAGAAGGAAACCGGACACAACAGCCTCAAAGCTCTGGTCGGGGAATGGTAATTGGGTTGCATCGGCAGCAGCCCAGTGTAAAACCATATCTTTTCCTTGAAACCTTGTCTTTCCAACCCGCATCATCTCCAGTGTAAAATCAGTGGCTAAAACGATACTGCTCGGATGTTGGCGTAAAGCTTCGCGTGCCAGGTCACCAGTACCTGATCCGAGATCCAGCAGTTTGCCTTTCTCTCCTAAGTAAGTTTTTTGGATAACCCATTTTCGCCAAAGCAAATCTTGCCCGCCTGTCATCAGGCGGTTCATAAGATCGTAACGGAATGCAATCTGTGTAAACATTTTTTGTACGTATTTTGCTTTAGAATCTTCACTAAGAATTGCCAAATTGCCTCCTGAAGGTTAAAACAGTGTCACATTTTTTCATCCAAAGAAGGTAACCTATTACAAGCGCATGCAGGAAAACCCGATCAATGAAATTGGTTCGAGACATGCACGAATGCTACCATGAATGAAAAGGCGCCATGAATATTTGATCAACCCGAATTGAGTATAACTTCTAAATGGCTGTCTGAGGCGGTTATTTATTCCTGGGTTAAGGCTGGCCCATCATTTTGAGAACCAACCTTCAGATATTCTTCATCTTCTCTTCGGGCGATGCGCTTTCCTTCGTCAATGTTGACCCGGGTTAATAAAAATCCACCTAGAGCAAACAGGACAATCAGGCTCAGCACTGCTGGTCGGCTGCTGCCGAAGATAACTCCTGCTGCGGCGAATAGCAATGGACCTATGATTGCCGAGAACTTTTCCATGATACCAAACAGTCCAAAAAACTCTCCACTTTTCGCTGCGGGGGACATCGATGCATATAGACTGCGGCTCAATGCCTGGCTGCCGCCCTGCACGATTGCAACCATCCATGCCATGAACCAGAATTCGATAACGGAGTTCAAGAAGAAACCCCAGATTGCCACGATTGCATAGATCATTAAAGCGAATAAAATACTGCGACGAGTATCGAAGGTCTCTGCCAGATCCTTAAACAGTTTTTTCCCGAATAACCAGGCAGCTAACAGGCATAATACTTCAATTGCCAGGATAATCCCGATGATAAGCCCCAGGTTGCTCTGCCTTAAGGCGGGTAGGACTGTTAATTTTTCGACTGTAAAGTGGTTTCCTGAACCATCAGGATTTTTCTCTCCTGTGTTAACCAGACTAAGCACATGTTCACCTGGACTGGCGGCCTGGAAAGTTCTGAACACTTCATAACGTACGGTGCTGTTGTAGGCATCAAGCAAGGTAGGTTCGAGTGTGTCGGGATCCACAAGGGGTTGACCGTCCAGGTGCACAGCCCAGATTCCCTGGTCCGGACCCTGGCTATATGAAAGGGAGATTTGTTGACCGTTGAATGGGAAATGTATCTGCGCCTGCAAATCGCTGCTTGAGCGTACAAGAAAATCGGCTTCTCTTCCTGACTCTTTCCCGGAAACCAGAATATCTTCCCAATTACCTTCATATTGGATCGCTGGTGAGGTGGAAAGATATGCGCCCTCCCCGACTGCCTTGGCGGTATCTGGAAAAGCGGTTGCTGGTGCGCCGCTCAGGTTAGCAGGCAAAATATTGACACCCAAAATACCCACGACAGGCAGCGCAATTACATTGAATACGATGAATGCCAGGAAAAATGAGCGGCGTTTTTCTTTCGCACTCGGCAATCTGCCAAAAATCAGGCTGTACGGAATTCCAACAAATTGTACCAGGAGCAGCGCCAAAATCAACTCGACACTACCAAAGCCTAATTCTGCACCGTAAATAGCTGCAACGCCGATGATGGTGCCAATTCCATCGTTATAGATCAGGAAGGAAATTAAATATTTGAATAATTCGCGATAGCGATGGATATCTTTGAATGTCTCTTTCAAGCGCCGAAAACTGGCAGCAATTATCTTCTCGCCTTGGCCAGTGCGAATGGTGGCTGATGGCGGTTCAGGTACATGTCGAAAAAGAGGAATGGAGAATAAAGCCCACCAGATAGCTACGCTGAGAAAGGATAGACGTGCTCCCCAGGTTCCCGGCAGTAATTGAATCATAACAATATTAATCGCAAGGAGCAGGCCGCCTCCCAAATAACCCATTGCGTAACCGCGTGCAGAAACTTTATCCCGATCTTCTTCTTTTGCTACATGGGGAAGCAAAGCATCATAAAAGGTGTTTGCGCCGTTAAAACCGATGCGACCGATAATGCCCAGGATAGACGCTAAGATCCAATCTCCCGTGCTGACTAATACCAACAAAGCAGTACTGACAATACCGATTCCGGCAAAAATAGCCAAAAACCTTTTTTTCCCTCGCATGACATCCGAGATAGTCCCCAGGATAGGCGAGAGAATGGCAATGATGAGCAGCGAAATACTAAGGCCGGCGCTCCAATATGTGGTCGCTACGGTTGCGCTTGGCAGGCTTGCACCTGCTACCTGGCTGAAATAAACAGGAAGGACAGCCGCCAATATGGTGGTGGCAAAGGCTGAGTTAGCCCAATCGTACATGGTCCAGGCCCAGATACGGCGCTTATATGCAAGCGCATTGGCTTCTAGATGGGGGCTGGTGCTTTGAAGGTTCATGATTTCCTCCAATCAAATCGACCGGGCAGTATGATTGCTTTTCTAAATTATAGCTTTTTTGAATAAATAAAGTTAAACTTTAATGCACATTTTTGGCAGCTTCCATGGAAATTAACTGGGTGTTTGTTCAACTTTTGCTGCAAACATGTCCAGAGAATTTGTATGATTTTGTACTATAATAGGCATGTTATTATTTGATATGGAACAGGCTCTCATTATTTATTATTTATTCACGCCTGTTAGAGATTAGTCCTTTGGTTAGCTGGGACGGTGCTGCAATTATTATTCATTCTTGGGGGTGAATTATTAAGCCGAGTTCTGGAATCCAGGGACTTTTGGGTCGCCACAGGCGGTCTGCTTTGATTAGAGTAAAAAATCTCTTGGAGAGAATCTGGAATGATTGGAATTGAATTTATTTTTCGCATCATTGGCATGGTTTTATTTTCGGTTTTAGGTGTTTTTGGGGGTCTCGAATTAAGCAATATTACGGGAGCCTCAGGGGAACTGTATGCGGTTATTTTAGGATTGGTGGGAGCACTAATTGGTTTGGTGTTGACACCCTTTATAACCACCAGGCCGGCGCGTTATTTGGTCTCCATTTTGTCAAAAATTTCTGTGCAGACCCTGGCAGCCAGTTTATTGGGTTTGGTCGTGGGTTTACTGGTAGCCGCGTTGCTGGCATTTCCGCTGTCGCTTTTGCCCAAGCCGTTTTCGCAGATTTTACCTTTTTTGGGTGTTATCCTGCTCGGCTATACCGGTGTTGTCGTGTTTGTCATGCGCCAAAAAGAGATCATGTCCCTCTTTTCATCAAAATCCCAATCCCGGGCAGATTCAGCGGGTGAAAGTGCGCCAGCCAATGGATCGCTTTCTGGTCAAGATGCAGGGCGAACCATTTTGTTGGATACCAGTGTAATTATCGATGGGAGAATTGCAGATATTGCCCGCACCGGTTTCCTGGTGGGAACGTTATTGATTCCTCGTTTTGTGTTGAATGAATTGCAATATATTGCCGATTCAGCGGATGCCATGCGGCGTCAGCGAGGGCGTCGAGGAATGGAAGTGCTCTCTCAACTACAAAAAGAAACCATGGCGCCTGTTCGCATCAGTGATATTGATGTGGAAGGGGTGCGTGAGGTAGACGATAAACTGGTGGTGCTAGCCCGCCAATTGCGCTGTCCCATCTTAACGAATGACTACAACCTGAACCGGGTTGCAGAGCTGCAAGGTGTGGTGGTATTGAATGTTAATGAACTGGCAAATGCGGTCAAATCGGTTTTTCTTCCCGGTGAGGTGATATCCGTCAACATTATCCAGGAAGGGCGTGAAGCTGGACAGGGAATTGCCTATTTGGATGATGGCACCATGGTGGTTGTAGAAGATGGGCGCGGCCGCCTGAATAAGGATACTCAGGTGACGGTTACCAAAGTCTTGCAGACCGCGGCAGGCCGGATGATTTTTGCGCGAATAGAAGTTTAACCAGGTTATCGTAGGTTTGGATTGATTATCATGCGAGAATGGATTTATGGTCGCAACCCCGTTTATGAAGCATTAAAGGCGAGCCGCAGAGAAGCCTACCGCTTATGGATTGCCCAAGGGGCTCAAGAAAAAGGCCGCCTCTCCGAAATCCTGCAGCTTTGTGAAAAGAACAATATTCGCATTGAGCGCGTACCCCGCCCAAAACTGGATGCGATTGTGAATTCTCACCAGGGAGTGGCTCTGGAAGTCAGCGAATATGATTATGTTGATGTGCTGGATATTCTTGAAAGTGCAAATTCCAGGAATGAACCCCCCTTTATTTTGATTTTGGATGCTTTACAGGACCCACAGAATCTGGGTACTCTACTCAGAACGGCTGAGTCGGTGGGAGTGCATGGTGTGCTGATACCTCTACGGCATGCTGTAAATGTGACACCCGCGGTGGTTAGTGCTTCATCAGGCGCCAGCGAACATCTGCAGGTTGCCCAGGTAAATTTGGCGCAGGCTATTAGAGCTCTTAAAGACGAAAATGTATGGGTTGTTGGTTTAGATAACGATCCTTTGGCGCAGTTGCCTGGTCAGGTTCACTTGGATGGCGCGATTGCTTTAGTTGTTGGGAGTGAAGGGCAAGGCATTCGGTCCTTAGTTCGCGATTCGTGTGATTTTTTGTTGAGGCTCCCAATGCGCGGTCAAATCGAATCGCTCAATGCTGCAGTCGCCGGATCTGTGGCATTGTACTTGGTGTGGCAGGCGCGTGGTTTTGAGGTCAAGAATATACCCTGATCACCTGTTGTGAACGGGATGGCTTGAGCTGGTTTTCTGGAAGAATTTCCTGCTAAAAGTATTGACGATTAACCGGAATCCTGATAGACTCCCACCCCGTGCAATGTGACGAAAAAAGAGGTTTCAAGAGCACATTGCAAGAGATACATCCTTCATGGGAGTCGGAATACCAGATTCGCTGATAGGCCTTGCTCCGAAATGCGCCCTCTGGTATAATGCCTCTCGCCTCGAGAACGGGTAATCACCGGCTTGCCGCCGACGTAGCTCAATCGGCAGAGCAACCGCCTTGTAAGTGGTAGGTTACGGGTTCGATTCCCGTCGTCGGCTTGTGTTGGTGGTTGGCGATCAAGGTTGAGATTTCAGCCTTGATCTCGAGCTAACAACAGCTTAAATAATGGGCGGTTACCCAAGTGGCCAACGGGGACTGACTGTAAATCAGTTGGCAGACGCCTTCGGAGGTTCGAATCCTTCACCGCCCACAGGACCCACAGCTGACAGGTGTGAAAGCGGCACCTGTCAGTGTGTAGTCAAGGAACGATATGCCCTCATAGCTCAGTCGGTAGAGCACGTTCTTGGTAAGAACGGGGTCATGGGTTCAAATCCCATTGAGGGCTCTCGTTGTCGAAGAGAAAATTGTTTTATTGATCGAAGGAGATAAAATCGCATGGCAAAGCAAAAATTTGACCGCAATAAGCCACATATGAATGTAGGGACCATGGGGCATATTGACCATGGGAAAACGACCTTAACGGCAGCGATCACCAAATACGCCAACATGATGGGATTTGGAGAATATCGCGCCTTTGACTCGATCGACAATGCGCCGGAAGAAAAAGCGCGCGGCATCACGATCAACATTGCACACGTAGAATACCAGACCGAGAAGCGGCACTATGCGCACGTGGACATGCCGGGACACCGAGACTATATTAAGAACATGATCACCGGTGCAGCGCAGGTAGACGGCGCGATCCTGGTAGTGGCAGCGCCGGATGGGCCGATGCCGCAGACCCGAGAGCACGTCTTGCTGGCACGCCAGGTAGAAGTACCAGCGATCGTGGTGTACTTGAACAAAGTTGACATGATGGACGATCCGGAGCTATTGGAGCTGGTTGAGCTGGAGCTGCGAGAGTTGCTGAGTGAGTATGGCTTCCCGGGAGACACGACCCCGATCGTACGCGGCAGCGCCTTACACGCCCTGGAGAGCACGAGCAAAGACTTGAATGCACCGGAATACGAGAGCATCAAGGAGTTGCTGCGGGTAGTAGATGAGTACATTCCGGAACCGGTACGCGATGTGGACAAACCGTTCATGATGCCAGTGGAAGATGTATTCTCGATCAAGGGTCGCGGCACGGTTGTGACCGGACGTGTGGATCGTGGACGCATCAAAGTCAGCGAGCCTGTAGAGATTGTAGGACTGCGCGAGAAGAGCATGAGCTCTGTGGTAACGGGAGTGGAAATGTTCCACAAGTCCTTGGACGAGGGCATGGCTGGGGATAACTGCGGATTATTGCTGCGCGGTATTGAGCGCACGGATGTGGAGCGCGGCATGGTAGTTGCCAAGCCGAAGAGCATCACACCGCACACCAAGTTCATGAGCGAAGTGTACGTGCTGAGGAAAGACGAAGGCGGGCGGCACAAAGCTTTCTTTACCGGATACCGGCCGCAATTCTATATTCG
The DNA here is from genome assembly GCA_963842455.1 of uncultured Chloroflexia bacterium. Taxonomy (GTDB): domain Bacteria; phylum Chloroflexota; class Anaerolineae; order Anaerolineales; family UBA4823; genus CAWJHE01. The sequence goes on along the minus strand of CAWJHE010000009.1, from coordinate 209,529 downwards.
AACGATGGATGTAACCGGGAACATCAAGTTGCCGGATGGTGTAGAAATGGTAATGCCTGGTGATAGCGTCAACCTGGAAGTGGAATTGATCGTACCGGTGGCGTTGGAGCAGGGCTCAAAGTTTGCTATTCGCGAAGGTGGTCTGACTGTAGGCGCCGGCGTGATCACGAAGATTATTGCATAATAAGTTCGGAAGGAGTTGCCCCGCAGGGATGCGGCGGCAGGATTAGATTGTTATGGCATCCAAAAAAGATGTTCGTCCCGTAATTACGTTAGCCTGTACAGAGTGCAAAGAACGCAATTACACAACTGAGAAGAACAGGCGCAACGACCCGGGGCGCCTTGAGTTGCAGAAGTTTTGTCGTCGCTGCCGCAAACACACCGCGCATCGCGAGACAAAGTAGTCAGTTTCCCCAAAGCCGGACGGCGCACCAGCCAAGTTTTTGGCAAATGGCGGCGAGCCGATCCATCCGGCCTTGAGGTTTAGGCCAGTAGCTCAATTTGGCAGAGCACCGGTCTCCAAAACCGGGGGTTGTGGGTTCGATTCCTGCCTGGCCTGCCTGGATCGGAGCAACGCCGTCTCATAAGGCGGCGTTTTGCCCGTGAGAATAATTGTAAAGTTTTATTTTTATTGGGAATTTTCCGGAAGGAGATTTTCGTGGCTAAAGATGATAAGGCTGTTGCTCGAAAGCAACCAAATGCGATAAAGCGCTATTTCAACGAAACCGTAGGTGAGCTGCGCAAAGTCTCTTGGCCTACCCGAAAAGAGGCTACTAACCTGACAATCGTGGTGCTGATTGTAACCTTGAGTATGAGCGCCCTTTTAGGTTTTTTGGATTATATCTTTACACAACTATTTGCTTTGATCTTGACTTGATGTAAAGAATTTTTTGGGTAGACTGTCAGAATGGTGTGCTTACTTGATCAGATGAGTATGAGGTAGCATGACCATTCTAAGAAACAGGAAGTAAGTCTTATGGATTTTTTTGAGAAGGACGATCCGTCCAAGGCATCTTTAGAAAATGCTGGCGAAGAGTTTAAAGCCGAAACAGATGATCTGTTGACGGATGATTTTGATTTCCAGGATTTTGCAGACACCTCGGATGGTGAAATCCAGGCAGAGGATGATCGTTCCTGGTATGTTGTGCATTGCTATTCTGGTTATGAAAATAAAGTGCGCCATAATCTCGAGCAGCGTATAGAAACGATGGGGATGAAAGATAAAATCTTTGATGTTGTGGTCCCCACAGAAGAAGAGATTGAGGTGAAGGAAGGCAAACGTCGCACAGTTGAGCGCCGCGTTTTTCCTGGCTATATCCTGGTAAACATGATCCTCTCAGAGGAATCCTGGTATGTAGTCCGTAATACGCCTGGGGTAACGGGTTTCGTGGGGATGGGTAACCAGCCCACACCACTTCGTCCAGAAGAAGTGGCCCAAATCTTAAAGCGGATGGAAGCTGAAGCCCCGCGCATTAAGGTAACCTTCAAATCTGGCGAAAGAGTAAGAATTGTTGATGGACCGTTCAACGATTTTCGCGGTACAGTCGATGAAATTGATATGGAGCGCGCAAAGGTCCGTGTAATGGTGAATTTCTTCGGTCGGGAAACTCCGGTCGAGTTGGATTTCTTGCAGGTAGAAAAAGCATAAATTGACAGTCGCCAATCAAATGACTGTCGCATATTTAGTGGGAGGGCGACCCTTATCACCCGTAAATACCACGAAGGAGTGTAACTGTGGCAAAGAAACTTAAAGCAATTGTTCGTTTGCAGATCTCTGCTGGGAAAGCTAACCCAGCACCCCCCATTGGTCCCGCCCTGGCTGGCCATGGAATTAACTTGATGGCTTTCTGTAAAGAGTACAATGCCCGTACGTCAAGCCGAATGGGTGAAATTATACCGGCTGAAATTAGCATCTTTACAGATGGTTCTTTCACTTTTATTTTGAAGACCTCGCCTGCCTCGGTATTGTTAAAGAAAGCAGCTGGAGTTCCCAAAGGCTCTGCGCAAGCGCCGAAGGTAAAAGTTGGCAAAGTAACTCGCGGCGCAGGTTCGCGAAATTGCAGAAGTAAAGATGAAAGATCTGAACGCTATTGATATTGAAGGCGCAATGCGCCAAATCGAAGGTACAGCCCGCAATATGGGTCTGGAAATAGTAGACTAGTTCCCGGTGGGAGGGTAAAACATTTACCCGCTTGCACCACAAAGGAGAAATCATGGCAAAACATGGAAAGAAATATCTTGAAGCTGCAGCGAAAGTAGATCGCGACCAGAATTATGATCCTGCTGAAGCAGTGAAACTTGCCAAGCAAACTTCATATGCGAAGTTTGACGCAACAGTTGAAGTACATATCCGCTTAGGTGTAGATCCTCGCCATGCAGACCAACAGGTTCGTGATGTGGTCGTTTTACCACACGGTCTGGGTAAATCTGTGCGTGTGTTGGTCTTCGCTCAGGGTGATGGTGCTACAAATGCGCGTGAAGCTGGAGCGGATTTTGTTGCAGATGATGACGAGATTCTGAATAAGATTCAGGCAGGTTGGACGGATTTTGATGTGGCGATTGCGACACCAGATATGATGGGCAAAGTGGGACGCCTTGGCCGTATTCTTGGCCCGCGTGGTTTAATGCCTAATCCTAAAGCAGGTACCGTTGCACCAGCAGAAGATTTAGGACGAGTTATTAATGAGGCTAAGGCAGGACGTGTAGAGTTCCGTGTTGATAAAACCGCTAACCTGCATGTACCGATTGGCAAAGTGTCCTTTGAAGAGGATAAGCTGTATGATAATATGGCTGCTTTGCTTGAGGCGATCAAGAAAGCTCGCCCAGCTGCCACAAAAGGCACGTATATTCGCAAGGTTACCTTAACCGCTACGATGGGTCCTGGGATTAAGGTCGATCCTGTCCAGGCTCAGAATATGGAGATCCGGGAATAATCCGGAAACCTGAGGTATAATAAAAAGCGACTTTTGTTGCTAACTGCTTCGCCAGAGACAGCAGGTGCTTGATATCAAAAAAAGCATAATATCCTGCCGAGGTGGAGACCACTCCAAACCATTACCGCATTGCGGTTTCCCGTTCCAACGGGAGGAGAGTCTTTGCCACTTACTCTACGAGGCAAAGACTTTTTGTTGAAAGGAGGTGAATTTACATTGGCAATTTCAAAGGAACGCAAGAACGAACTTGTTAACCAGTATACTGAATGGCTGAACAATAGCCAGGCAGTCGTTATTACAGAATATTCTGGATTGACAATGAAACAGCTCGATGATCTACGTACCAAAGTGCGCGAGGCCGGAGGCGAGTTTCATGTTGTCAAGAATACCCTGGGTCGTGTAGCATTTGAGCAGGCTGGATTGAAAATTCCCGTGGGCTTCCTCGAGGGAAGCACGGCGGTTGCATTTGCATTTCAGGATGCTCCCGCGATGGCAAAAACTATCACGGAATTTGCCCGTACTTCAGAATTTGTGAAAGTTAAGGGCGGTTATCTGGCGAAAAGCCCGATCCAGGCTGATGATGTCAAAGCATTGGCCGAATTACCACCATTGCCCGTTATGCGCGCCCGAATTTTGGGCGTTATTTTGGCGCCGGCCAGTCAATTGGTCCGTACACTTGCCGAACCTGCTCGCCAGGTGGCTTCTGTACTTAAAGCTTATGCGGATAAAGATGCATCGCCTACAACGGCTTAACATGATGCTTTTTGTGTAGATATCAAAATTTTGAATTTTTTCGATTAGATCGATAAGGAGTATTACAATGGCTGATTTAGAAAAATTGGTTGAAGAGCTGAGCAAACTTTCAGTTCTTGAAGCTGCTGAACTGGTTAAGAAACTTGAAGAGCATTGGGGTGTTTCCGCTGCTGCACCTGTTGCCGTAGCCGCCGCTTCGTCTGCCCCTGCTGCCGCTGCTGAACCTGAAGAAGAAAAGACCGAATTTGATGTTGTTATCAAAGACGCCGGTCCTAAGAAGATCGAGGTCATTAAGGCTATCCGCCAGCTCACCAGCTTGGGCTTGAAAGAAGCCAAAGATGTTGCCGAAACTGCTGGCAGCAAGATCCTCGAAGGTGTTAGCAAAGAAGCTGCTGCAGATGCCAAGGCGAAATTAGAGGCCGCTGGCGCAGTCGTCGAAGTTGCTTAATACTATTTCTGACGAATTGTTATCTTGACACCATAATTTTCCGGGCAGAAGATTGTGGTCTAATATTGCCCAAAAAGGCTACCTTGTGTAGCCTTTTTTCTTTGCCTTGCCTGTGGTATATTATCAGTAATTTCGGAGGGTCTATGAGCGCAAGAATACTTATTATTGAAGATGATGATGCGATCCTAAAGTTTCTCGAGACGCGGTCTGGCATATGAGGGATATCAAGTTGATACAGCTCCGGATGGACAAACAGGTCTGGGGTTGGCTCGTGATAATCCTCCCGACTTGGTTGTATTGGACCTGATGCTGCCCGGTATTGATGGTCTGGAAGTGTGCCGTCGATTGCGCGCTGGAGGTCCTGTACCGATTCTCATTTTAACTGCGAAGGATACGGTCAATGATCGTATTCAAGGGTTAGATATGGGCGCAGATGATTATATGGTCAAACCATTTAATCTGGATGAATTGTTGGCTCGTATTCGCGCCTTGCTGAGACGTGCCCAACCTTCCCGACCTCAGGTGTTGCGTTTTGCTGATTTGGCTTTGGATACTGGCACTCGACAGGCGTCTCGAGGCGATAGAGTGATCTCCTTAACCGCCAAGGAATACGAGTTGTTGGAGCTTTTCTTGCGCCATCCAAGGCAGGTATTAACGCGGGATATGATTTTTGATCGGGTGTGGGGTTACGATTTCGGTGGTGAAAGCAATATCATTGAGGTTTATATTCGTTATTTGCGCCAAAAGTTGGAGGCAAGTGATGAGCTGCGCTTAATCCATACAGTTCGCGGTATGGGTTATGTTTTACGCGAAGCGTCCTAGAATTCTGGCATGTCCTTACGTGCCCGCCTTGCTTTCCTTTATACGACCATCGTTGGGGGCATTCTGTTTGTCTTCGGGACAGCAGTGTATGTGTCTGTCAGTATAACCTTGACAAACCAGGTAGATGAAATCCTGGTCCGATCGGCAAACCAAATAGTACGTAACTCCAAGGCGGGCTCATTAGGGCTCTCTTCATTACCTGAGTTGGACCTATTCGCGGATGTTTATATCCAGGTTTGGGGGCGCACTGGAGAGCTAATCTCTTCGTCTTTAAATGTCCGAGGTTTTAACTTTCCACTGGATCCAAGTGGATTAAATTCTATCCGACCTGTTTTCCATGATGTACAGGTGAGCAATGCACGCTTAAGGGTATTAACCGTACCGCTTACGATCCAAAATAGTGAAAGAATTATTGGGATTCTTCAGACAGCCAGCAGCCTTTCGCTGGTTGATACAATTCAACGAGTTTTGTTGGTGATTCTATTCGTGGGTGCTGCAGTTTCCATGACCATCGCTGGTCTGGCCGGGTGGTTTAGCACCGAACAAGCCCTAAAGCCTCTTGAAGCGGTTACACAAACTGCTCTACAGATTACTAGGGCGGATGATCTATCGCGCCGGATTCCATACCTGGGTCCAGCGGATGATGAAGTGGGGCAACTGATTCATGCTTTCAATCAAACCTTGAGTCGCCTTGAGAATCTATTTAACACCCAACGCCGCTTTATTGCAGATGTTGGGCATGAATTGCGTACGCCGCTTACGGTTATCAAGGGAAACGTAGATTTGATGCGACGTATGAACTGTACCGATGATGAATCGATGGCGAGTATTGAAAGTGAAGTTCAAAGATTAACACGCTTGGTGGGTGACCTGCTATTGCTGGCTCAGGCAGAATCCGGAAAACTTCCTCTGGCTCAGAACCTGGTTGAGCTGGATACGGTCTTGCTTGAGGTGATGAGCCAGATGAAGGTTCTTTCCAAGGACAGGCTGCAACTGCGCCTTGGAGAAATAGATCAGGTTTTGGTATGTGGTGATCAGGATCGCCTCAAACAGGTTCTGGTTAATTTGATCGGGAATGCAATCAACTATACGCCGGTTGGGGGAGCTGTAACAGTGGGATTGGCGAAAGTCGAAAATAAAGCAAGATTAACCGTTTCAGACACCGGTCCAGGTATTCCAGTCGAAGATTTACCCCATATTTTTGAAAGATTTTATCGGGGAGAGAAGTCTCGTACACGCAGTCGGGACGGTAAGGGATTCGGATTGGGACTATCCATCGCTTATTGGATTGTGCGTAATCATGGGGGACAGATTGATGTAAGTAACCGAGAACCTAATGGAGCAACATTCTGTGTTTGGTTGCCGCTTGCTAAGGATGAATGTAAAGAAGAAATCAAGGAACGGTAAGCGCACAGAAAAATCAGACAGGGTCTTCAGATAAGGAAACTTCTTGAAGACCCTGTTTTTATTGCAGGTGGTGTCTATCCGCGGTATTGGGTGGTCGAAGAATTCCGTGAGCTGTGCGAAATTGTACTCGTATTGGTATTTCTGGTTGGGCTCATGGACAAGGGATGATATGTCGGTTCGGGTCTTCTGTATCCGGATTCTGAAGCAGAAACAGGCTGGGACGATGCAGGGCTTTTAGGTCTGGCAGAAATAGCATGCTGCGTTTGCGGTTGATTGGTGAATGAACGCACAGGTGATGTTGTTGGATTGATACGAGGGCGGGCAGCCTGTCTGACCTGCGAGGTGTTGGTTTGGTTAAGAATTTGGTCCCCAGCGACTGAGAAGGATCCGATAATCAGGACGCGGATCAACCAAATCATGACTGCCACAAATATTGGTACAACTCGTAGCAGCACCTGCCGTTCGATCACCGCATTCCCGAGCGTTTCATGACTCAGAACAGCTAAAGAAACTCCCCACCAGGTTAACATGGCATTCATAGTGGCGGCCAGCAGCCACGCACCAAATAGATACCAGGCCTCGTTGTGAATCCCCGGATCCTTTTGAGGCGTAAACAGACGGGCTATGCCAGCAAAGTCGATGCCGCAAAAGGCAATTGCCAGGATCGTGGCCCAGCGGATACTGAGAAATTCCAGCTCACCTAATAGATCAGCCAGTGCGTACTCAGTGGTGCTGTAGTTAAATAGCTCGAATGCCAGCAGTGCAGTTAGCAAGATGAAACCAAATGCCAGGCCACGTTGCGGGCGAATGGTTTGGAAAAGATCGGAAAACTCTCTTTTACTTATTGAATTGGTACTCATGGGTCGCCTCCAGATCAACTAATAACGAATAATGTTTGAAAATCTCTTTTTTGAAGACAGGCCATTTCCGATTGACAGGAATAGGCGAGTTAGTTATAATATAGAACAAATGTTCTTTTTTGTCAAGAGGGATTTATTTTCTGATTTTTCTTTAGGCTTGGAGGTGATTAAGATGGTAGGTTCAAAATTTATCTTGTTCGGTTCGTTAATTGGAGCAATCAGTTTATCTTTGTTCTTGTTCACGATTAGCAGTGGAACTGCATTGCCGCCTGCTCCAGCTGCTATGTCTGGGCAGATCAACCAGGGTGATCGACCGATCCAGGCGACCAGGATCGAAAAATCGATTGAAGAACAACTCAGCTCAACAGACCCTGAAAATTCCAATGCAATAGATTGTCGGGTGAGTGCAAAATTTCCTGAGTCGATTTTACAATGGTGCAATTTGATTACTTACTATGCGGACAAGCGCGACTTAGAACCAGATTTAGTCGCTGCCTTGATCTGGCAAGAGAGTGGCGGCAAACCACAGGCTTATTCAAGTAGTGGGGCTGTTGGTCTGATGCAAGTCATGCCAAGTGACGGTCTGGCCGCTTCTTTCATGTGCGTTAATGGTCCATGTTTTTCCAACCGTCCCACCATTTCGGAATTGGAAGATCCGGAATTTAATATTGCCTATGGATCGAAAATGTTGGCTGGTTTACAGGCGCGCACCGGCGACTTGAGAGAAGCACTTAAGTCTTATGGACCCATGAATGTGGGTTATTCCTATGCGGATAAAGTGATTGGAATATTCCAGAAATATGGGGTTCGCTGAAATCTTCTAAATGAAGGATCATCAGCCAGCCAGAAGCACCCCCAGTTACTTGAGTGCTTCTCCGGAAACGAGGTGAAAGTGTAGTTGTGGAATATCCTGATACACCCCGCCACGGGTAATCAAACGATAGCCAGTCTGCTCTAAATTTTCATCCGTAATCGTTTTATGCGAGCAAGTTTGACGAAAAGACCGTGCATTATGCATCAGAGGCAGATAAGGGAATTCCTTGATTGTAAAAAACAACCTGGTAATCTAAAAATTTTCCATCGATATAATTGAACTTAGCCGAGAAAAACTCGGGATACTCCAGCCACTTTATGAACACACGGTCGCCATCCCATAATTCCAGGTCGTTTAGCTTGTCATCATCGATCCAACTGAGTACCCCTTCGGGAGATTCGATTAGCTCACCTTCAAAATCATGAGCCACAAAGACGAATGCATACCAATCTTCATCGTTCGCAAAACCAGGGAAGGTGAGCAAACCTTTTAGCTCCAGGTTCCGCACCTGTAAGCCAGATTCCTCAAAAATTTCTCTGGAAGCGCAATCTTCTGGCGTTTCTCCAGGCTCAAATTTACCGCCAAGCCCATTCCATTTCCCCTGATGCATATCATTCTTTTTCTTGATACGGTGCATCATGAGAGTTTTTCCGCCTTGCCGTACATAACAAAGTGTAGCCAGTTTCATATTTGACTTTTTATTTCTACTATTCTACTTATGTGTAATCAATAATCAGGAGTGCTATCTCGTTGATGAAAAAACCGTGCGGATTTAGGGATTGAGAACTCATCCAAAACCGCACGGTCGATACGCCCATTCTTGCAGTGTAGCTTATCCGCGTGCCCCAACCATATTGTCAATGTGGAACAAGGCAGACTTATGTCCCTCAGCCATGGTGAGTTTATCAACAATTGCCTGGGCATTGCTCTCTTCTTCTACCTGTTCATTGATAAACCAGTGCAGCATCACCTGGGTTGCATAATCCTTTTCTTCAACTGCGACAGCATAGCATTTATGGATCAGGCTGGTCACCAATTTTTCGTGTTTGAGGATCTCTTCAAAGATCGCCAGGGGGGCGCCAAACTCAACGGGAGGTTGCTCGATGGCTTGTAATACAACGCGCTCGCCACGCTCGTTGATAAAATTGAAAAACTTCATGGCGTGCACTTTTTCTTCTTCTGCTTGCATGCGGGTCCACTTGGCGAAACCCGGGAAACCAGCAGCTTCAAAGTGGGCTGACATGGATAAGTACAGGTAAGCTGAATATAATTCGTGCTTAATCTGTTCATTAATGGTGTCTACAACTTTCTTGTTCATATCTTGTATCCTCTCCTGATATTTCATCTGTAAAAAATTAGGTTAAGTAATCAGTTGCGCTTTGCAACAAATTTTCATTTTTCTAAATATACCATGCTTTCCTGGGCTATTCTTTTAACGTTATATAAATATTTCTAGAACCCCAATTCATCCAGGATATCATGTTCATTGCGTCTGATGATGTTCGATGATTTACCGAGAAGCTCCTCCCAAAAGCGGTCGTCGTAACGGCGAGATCGCACCGGCAGAGGCATGGGTACACCCCAACCGAGCATAAGGACTTCTTCCTTGGGTTGTAAACGCGCCAGCATGCCTCTCAGAGCATCCCGTCCAGCCAGACCCGAAAGCACTGCGCGAATATCATCATCGTCGCCTAACCAGCCGGAAATTCTCGTCCCTAGCTGCGACATCACTTCATCATAGATTTGTGAAGGACGTTGGTCTACAATTACTAGGGTGACGTAGTATTTACGCATTTCGCGTGCGATGGTACTGAAAGTGGTTTGTGCAGCCATTTCGCGGTTGAGTAGTTTATGGGCTTCTTCTACAACAATAACCAATGGGCGCGGCTCATCCTTTCCTGCGCTGCGGAAGTAATTCGTTTTTATTTCCCATGCCTGCCGAATACGCCGGGTGAGCATATTGCTTATCAAGAGATAATCCAGGTCTGCCTCGTGATTGGCGAATGATAATACGATATGCTTGCCCGCTTCCAGTGTTTTAATAATTTCACCCACGCTATCGGCGGCGGGCTTTTCAACAATATATGGCAGGCGAAATACACGTCCGAGTTTACTGTGCAGTCCCTCGGCAGCAAAAACATTGACACCATTGGCATTTGCCCAGGCAGCTACGCTATCACCGGCGGGTACTTTCTTGCCATTCTCTCCCTCAACCATTGCGCCATTGCGCAGTTGTTGGAATTCGTGGAACCAGTTCTCTCGACCAAAACTGGCGACTAGCGCTTCAAGCGTGGTTGGTGTAGTCTCCTTTAAGTTGAGCTCACGTGCCAGAAGCTCAATATCTTCAGGTTGGATATCCTTTTCGGCAATCTCCAGGTTAAAATCTGGCACCTGACCACGGATTTGCGCCCCTGTTCCCAACCCGACCACCTGTACCTTGCCGCGGAATTTTGATCTTAATCCGGTAACTCGTTGTCCTGTGTCTGCTGCCCTATCATCCAGACCGTATTCATTATGCATGTCTAAAACCAGGACAGAAGCCCGGTTGTATTGAATAAGACCGGCCAGTACAATCCGTGTCAGGAAGGATTTTCCTGTTCCTGTAGCTCCAAATACGCCGGCTGATCGCTGAACAAATTTCTCCAGATTTAAACAAACCGGGTGACCTTGCTCACGGGTATAACCAATTACAAAATTGCTCTTCTCGTCGCTTTTTCCGAAAATCTCGGCAATATCGCCCTCTCCTGCCAGACGGACTGGGGCGTGGTGCGGGGGAATTGTTTTGACGGGTAAAGGTGATGGGACCGGTCGTAGACCAGTATCAATTGAATCGCGCCAGGCAGGGTAATCAGGACTGGCCGGGTCTGGTCCGCGTTCAAGCATGAGCGCTGGAAGGACTTCCAGGTTGGTGAATAGCGTTTGACCATGTAGCAGACGAGCCAGCCCCGCTGGAAGGCGTGAATCGATTTGTTCATCAGCAAAGCGCGGATCGGTTGCGCCTAACTGTAGATCAGTTATCAAGCCATAGAACTGCCAATCGCCGCTTTCAATGATCACAAAACCGCCCTCCTGGACTTCTTGTGCTGGCAGGGTCAGGCGGATGTGTAAATTTTCTTTGAGACTGCCCCCTACAAGATACCCAATCGTTTCTGATGGATTTGTCATTTTGATTATCCTCTTAAGCATTCATTTCGGGGAGCGCATCGCTCAAGGCGCTCAAGACACTCATTAGGGTTGGGTAATCATCGCGTAATAAGGTGATTAGCTCACGGGTGATCGCTTGTGCCCAATCAGCTTGACCGTGGTGAGAATGGGCTTGATTGGCCTGTTGGATATGTGCGGCGAGCAATTCACCAATGGGCAAGTCGCTATTTCGCAAAATGTGCCGTAAATATCCGTAATGTCCGGGGCTGGTAAATCGGCACATTTCATCATCCTGGCAAAGATAGATTTGATCCAGGCTTAGCGGAGGGCGGGGAGGTAGCAGATGCATAATTTGCCCATCAAGCTGGTAGCCAACCGAAAGTACACTCATTTCTAAGGGTACATTTCTGTTTAGACGATTGTCCTGGATCACATTCTCTTCAATTCCCTCAGCCGTAACCAGTTGTCTGACCAGTCCATCGTCATCGATGTGAATATCGTGGATCAAACCGTAAATCTGGTACCCATCTTCGAGGGGAACACGCACTAATGCACCGAAGGATGGCGTATTTAATTGAGAAACACGACAGCCAACTACAAAACCCGTGTTATTTGCACGCAGCAAACGTCCTATCTTTAAAGCATCCATGTGTTTTTCCTTCTACTAGCGATCAAAAACGAGTTCTTCCAGGTTGGTCTTTTGCAAATTGCTTGTTGGAGTGCTCACCAACTGGCACTCCACGCTTGCGTAACTCCAGACCGATCATTTCTGTAACCTGCCCTTTTTCTTCCAGGGTGACAACGGCGGCTTCATGAGAACGATGCAGGAGGTAAGGATAGGGACGTGCCCCCATGATTCTGCATTGCTGCAACAAAACCGCATGCAGCATGCCTAATTTTTCCGGATTTTGTGCAACCCAGGCAGGGATTTCTACACGAGCCAGAGAGGGATGATCTGGTATTCCAACATTCAGGTAAAAGAAGTGTAAACCTAAAGACCCTTGATAATTAAGGGCTGAACGCGATTGGATTCCAAAAACAGCCGACCGTTCGCCAGGTTCTAATAATGAATGGAATAGATCACGATCAATCACGCCCCGGAGAGGGCTGATTCGTGAATGCTGTATTTGGGCAAGTTGGTTCTCGTCGAGTAGTGCTATTTCTAGCAAGCGTACAACCAGGTTGGCTGCTGGTTTATCAACATAACCGGCTGTGATGACATCTAGATCATTCAATTCGGTTAACGCGGTTAAGTATTGCGCCAGGCTTTTTTGAAAGTCACCTTCATTCTCTTTAGCTCCCCAGAGTTCTATGGGGCCATCAGTAAAGCTGATCACTGGATGTTCGGCATGCCTGGCTAATTCGGCCAGGCGTTTGCGCTCATTAAGATCGCGCAGCAAAGCCAGTCGCGCCTCTGTTATCAGACCTGTTTCAGTATACAACTGCTCGTCGTACATCAGGTTTGTTTGAACGGAAATTTGTGGGGCGTCAGCCGAACCCAGTTTCATTTGAATAGCGCCCACATTGATCAGGCAGTATTGCACAGGCTCGTGCCGGCTTGGCGCGATTTGTGAACCATCTGCAGCCAGGATGGTCGCCTTATCCGGTATGGGCGGCGGCGGGAAATGACCATTTAGGGCTTCAGGCGGTGTGTCTTCGAGCAGGCAGGGAATTGCACAGCGCAAACCAGAATCGGAGGCGGATGCCTCCTGAACTTTTCGGATTAACCGGTTATGGTTTTGGGCATTGTTCTTCAGCGTTTCCCAGGCATTCTGTCGCAAATTTCTCAGCAGATTAGCTCTGACCACAGCTTGATCACCCAATTTTTGGATCTGTTGATGGACCTGTAAAAAATCAACACTCATGTTTCACCCGCTATTTTCAGAACAATTGTTTGGATTATTGTAAAGCTAACCATTGCTTTGTCAAGACTAATCCAGGAATTGAATTTCCATTTATCTGTCTCGAGTTTGGTAAAATTGAATTGCAGGGGCACTCCTTATGGTGAAAATTTATTTAGAAGCTTATGGCCACACTATCAAATTCCTTGACTTCAGCAAGTAGAGCACCACATCTACGCCAATTTGATGCTCGGCGAGATTTGGGTCCAGTAGCCGATCTAATTGAATTATGTTTCCGGGATACGCTTGACCCAGATGGCAGGCGCTATTTACAGCGCATGCGCTCAATCGCTACTCAACCTCGCCTGCTGCGCTGGGCTGCTTCGTCTGCGGATTGGAGCAATGTCCCGTTTTTGGGTTATGTGTGGGAACAAGATGGTACCCTGGTCGGAAATGCCAGTTTAATTCCCTATAAGGTTCAAGGAAAACGTTTCTATCTGATTGCCAATGTTGCTGTCCATCCGGATTATCGCCGGCAAGGGATTGCCCGGCAACTAACTCTACAGGCTGTACATCATGCTCGCCAGCGTCAGGCGCCTTCTGTATGGCTGCATGTACGCCAAGAGAATGAGTCTGCATCTCGACTTTATCGAGAGTTGGGTTTTCTTGAACGGGCTCGACGTACCACCTGGATTTGCAAGGATGAGGCGAATAAATATCCTGAGTTATCGCAAGTGAAGATTACCTGGTCTCGCAGACATCACTGGAATGCGCAGCGCTATTGGTTGCTGCAAAACTATCCCCCCGAGTTATCCTGGCATATGTCATTTGAGCCTGAGGTGTTGAACCCTGGATTAAGGGGGATGGTGCATCGTATTCTAAAACAAGCATATATTCAACAATGGTCAGCAGTAAAAGGAAAAGAGTGGTTGGGTTCGGTTTCCTGGCAGTTCACAGCGGGTTATACGAACTTACTGTGGCTTTCTGTGCCGCCGCATACTGATGATCATGTAACTCGTGATCTTTTGTTGTATGCACGCCAAAATAATTCTTCCAAAAGGCCTTTAGCTTTGGATTATCCTGCGGGTCAATTTGCGGCGGCAATTCAGTCGGCTGGATTCACCAGTCACCAGACATTAATTTGGATGGAGATGTTGATTTAACTTCGATTCTTTTATTTTGGCGATTTGTTGGCTTTCAATGGCCAACAGGGTGAGAGTTTGCAGAATGCCTGGTATGGGCTGGATTTCAGAGTATACAATTTGACCGATCTGTTTTAGATCTTCTGCTTCAATCATGGCTATGGCATCATGGGGGCCAAAAGTCATATATGCATCAGCAACCGCTTGGATGCGATACAGGTCGCGCAAGACTAATTCGACTTCGCCAGTCCGTATTTTGATCAAGACAAACGCTTTCATGGTATTCTCCTCCTCTCACTTTTCCAGGTAGAAACGCCCGCTATGTGAAAGGATTGTATATTACCCTGGCGTGTATGTCAACCAAATTGTGCGGGTTAATTGGATCCTTCACAGGCCAGACCATTGTTATTTTTGTCAAGTCCAAAGATATCGCCATATCCCATATCTTTGCAGTATTCAAAGCATGCCTGGGCGCTTGCCTGGTTCCGAAAGCTGTTGCAGGTCAGATCTGCTCCGCTGCATTTGCACACTGGTATACGCGTAGCAGAGGGGATGGATGTAATTGTTGGTGTTGAGTGTGATGGTGGCGGTGGGAGTTGGGGTAGCGATCCATACTCCCTGATAGGCAGTTTTCGCCTCGGACTGCGCTGCCAGGAAAGCTTTTTCACAGGAAGTATCAGGTTGTTGAATTCTTGTCTGGGCAAACCCGCGACGAAGTAACTCGTAATTGACGAACAGGTTGTCTACAAAGACATAGCGGAGTAAGGCGCCTTCGACATCCGTATCCGATAAGTCCTTGATTAGAACAACATACTTGCCGCTGACCAGGTCGCCGTTTGCAGACACAGCCTGGGGTCCCTGCCATTCCATCTGAGGAGCAATGCCAGGTGCATCCAGGCCGATATAACGGACTTTGAGAGCGTCATTTCCGATTGCCACTTCAATTGTGTCTCCACTTAAAACGCGCGTTACCAGGGCACGGGTGCGCTGTGTGCCGGTTGGTACACAGTAGGCTCCGGATGCTGAGAAATCCACTTCAGGACCACGAGGTGGATTCGACCTGGTTCTGAGATGTTGGTGCTACAACTGTGTTTGTGGCAGCAGGTGTCTCCGTCTTTGGATAAGCAGCCATGGTTAGCGCTACGACTGTGTCAACAGGGATAATCGTAGGTTGGGCCGGCATACAGCCAGAGAGTGCTAAAAATATCAGGCAATACAATACCCTTTTCATATCTTTGCTCCCATTATGCGATACTTCTCATCGCAACTGGTCTTAATTGCCCGTTGAATACAGGTTTGTTTGATATGGGCAAAAAATCGGCAATTATGCCTGTTTTGATTGTAACACAATCTGTTTTGCGGGGAGTTGCTATAAGCTTGCAAGAATTTTAGGTCCTTCTGTTGTTAACCAGAACTTTCGGCAATGTTAAGTAAAATAAGTGTTGACTTTCATGCCGACTCGGCTTACAATGAGGTTACGATTAAGGAGATAACCATCTTGCGCGGATTCGGTTTAAACAGGTTCTTACCCTCAAATTAGAAAGGCACGTTTTCGCGTGCCTTTTTTGCTACTTATCAACTTAAACTGCTGGAAAGGAGAAAATAATCCATGGATTACGGGATGATTGGAAAAATTGAAAAAGCAAAACGCTATGCTGAAGAACGGGAGCGTATTCGAATTGATGCGCTCACATGTACTTTTGTCGGTGAAAACAACCCTCACACCGTTACACTTAAAGATGGTGAATGGCAATGCGATTGTGATTTCTTTCAAAGCCGGGGGCGCTGCAGCCATACCATGGCTCTCGAGATTTTAATGGAAGGTATGCTGCCTGAGTTCGTTGAGTAAGATTACAACTGAATCACTGATTGGAAGTGTGTCGAGCTCCAGGTATGGGGCTCGCACTTTTTAATCCTTTGAGGGTGAGCTCCAGGGTAGCTCTGGGTAAACTAGCCCTGGCTGCCTGCGTGCTTCGTAGAATAGAGTTTTTCCCAATGCCTCGCTGGTCACAATGCAAAGCCAACTTACGATAACCAGGCTCGCGATCGTACGGATGCTGGGGGAGGGATTATTCAGGAACAGAATGGATAGGAGCAAACCTGATCCACCCAAGCCCAACAACCACTGACGTATGGATGCGATGTTCATGTGTTTGCCTGAAGCCTCTTTTATGATGTTTGATTTTTCAGGCAGATATTGACTGGCTAGCATCGCCTGAATAAGGATCAGTCCCAATGAGAGGTATGTCAGGGGTGTTATCAGCGTGACCCATTTGTTTTGCCATTCGAGTTCCGCCAGCATCGATTGACTGGCCTGGTAATTGATTATGTATAAGCCGGTAAGAGAGAAGCTCGCAAGACTGGTTAGAATTCCCAGCAGGAGTGTGGTCGTCCAAAAATTTAGTCCTGTAAGCGGCTTGTTCCAGCGCGGAACTGTGCGTAACCGGTAGATGCGCTGCATGCAATAAACGAGGGCCAGCCCTGAAAAGCCTGTTATGACATACAATGCCGCCATTGTTAGCCCGGGACGAGTGTTAGCGCCCAGTACACTGAACAGGCTTACACCGCCTGTAAAGAACAGGGCAAAGAAAATCTCTCTGCTGAGCCAGGATGAACGCAGGTTGGACAGCGCGTACCAGGCATTACGTGCTGAACCCAAATGAAGAAAAGATGCCAGCAACCCCAGGATGGATAGCCCCATCACCAGCCAAAAAGTCACCCTGAAAAGCAGGATAGTGTCCAGATCAGACGGGCGATTGCCAAACCAAAGCTGTAATCCAATGGATACCAGGTAAGCGCCGGCTGCAGTCTGCATGAGCAGGGTGAAGAGCACCAAAGAGCGTTCTTTCATGCTTGTTTGATCCCTCGTAAAGCTCTAATTTCCTCCCCATTGGCAATCCGGGCTTTGCCTTCTAAGCCCTTTTCCTTGAGTTTTATGGCTGCCTGATGAGGGGTGATCGACAAGGCGGGCTCAGTTAACGCTTGATCGGGCAAGGGAAAAACATCGATCGCTTTTCCGTGCCGTGTTTCAAGTTCTTTCCGTTCCCCGAAATCCAAGGCACGCACAGGGCAGGCTGCCACGCAGGCTGGAGGCTCGCCACTATCCAACAAGTCGGCGCAGAAAGTACACTTGGTCATGCAGCCGCGGCCTTCATCAAATTGCAGCGCGCCATAGGGGCAGGCCCAGCTGCAATACTGGCAACCGATGCAGCGGCGCTCATCGATCAGGACAATGCCGTCCTGGCGTTTGATCAATGCCTGGGTGGGGCAAACTTCCACGCAAATCGGTTTTTCGCAATGATTGCAGGAGATGGATAGATAATAGGCAAAAGCATCATTTACCCAGCTGGCGCCATTCTGCTGCCATTCCCCTCCGCTGATCTCGTACACCCTGCGCCACAGAACGCCATCTGGCAGGTTGTGTTTATCCATGCAGGCGATCTGGCAAGCCTTGCAGCCCGAACAAGCCGATGAATCGAAATAGAAGGCGTATTGGCGGGTCAAAGCTCAGCCTCCGGGTTGGCTTTTTCTACCTGGACAAGGGCGGTATGCTGGGCTGTGCCAAAGGCATAGGGAGTCCAGCGGTGAGAAGTCAGCACATTGACGGATCCGCCACGATCTTCGTCGTTTTCATCCGGAGACCACCAGGCGCCTTGGGGTAGATCTACCACACCCGGCAGGATGCGTTCGGTTAGCCTGCAGGCAATCAGTGTCGAACCGCGGGCATTATAAACTCTCACCAGGTCGCCATCTGAAATACCGCGGCTTTTGGCATCCTGCGGGTGAATGAACAGGCGCTGCGGGAAGGCCTTCTGCAGCCAGTCGTTGTTAGCATGGGTGGAATGCACCCTGCCCATATAGTGATGCCCGATCAGCTGCAGCGGGTACTCCTGCGCTTCTGGAGAGAAGGGGCTTTCCCATTCCTGGATGTACTTGGGAATGGCTGGGATTTCGTCTGGTTGCCCAAGGTCATGTAATTCTTGTGAGAAAATCTCAATCTTACCCGATGGAGTGCTCAGTGGATGGTTTTGAGGGTCGGCGCGAAAATCCTCGAAAGCTACCGCCGGCTGGCTGACCTGGTTGGCGTAGACACCCAGATTTTTTGATTCAAACTCATCCAGGCTGGGTAAACCGGGGAAGCGCGTCTGCCGGTAGCGGTCTAACACCCATGCCACCCACTCACGCTCATCGCGTCCCTCCGTGTAGGCTTCGCCAATGCCTAAGCGCTGGGCGAGCTCAGTACAAATGCGGTAATCACTTTTGCATTCACCGGGTGGTTCTACCAGCTTGGGCATCAGGATGATTTCGTCACCGTATTTCCAGCCATCTTCTACCCCCCAGGTCTCAAATTGTGTGCAGGCGGGCAGGATCAGGTCGGCAAAGCGACCGGTGGGGGTCAGGAAGTTATCCTGGACGGCGATAAACTCGACCAGGCTTTCATCTTTCAAGATTTTTGCGGTGCGCTGGACATCGGCATGCTGGTTGATCAGGCAATTGGTGGCGACGGCATAGATCAATTTGATGTCGGATTGCAGCTGATCACGGCCAATGACTCCATCGTGGGAAGTCATCTCTTTACCCCGCAGAATCGCCTCCGTCCACAGGAAGACCGGTATTTCCGCCTTGATGTGGGTTAGCGCCAGTGGGAAAGACCGTCCAGGATGGTCCGCCGTCCGGCGCCTGGGTACCCAGTCCGCTGGCCCAACCGCCGGAAATACCCACATTGCCGGTCAATGCTGCCAGTGTGCAGCCGGCGCGCACCACCTGTTCACCGTAAGCGCGGCGCTGCATGCCATAGCCCTGGTACAGCACGCCTGGCTTGATGGTGGCATATTCGCGGGCAATGCGGCGGATGGTGTCAGCTGGCACGGCGCTGATCGCCTCAGCCCACTCGGGCGTCTTGGGTTGCCCATCGTGTTTGCCTTCCAGGTAGTCACGGTAGCTTTCCGCACCCTGTGCGCCGGGCGGCATTTGGGTTTGATCAAAGCCCAGGCAGTGACTTCTCACAAATTCGGCGTCATAGAGACCTTCCTGGACGATCACATAAGCCATGGCGCTCATCACGGCCGCGTCGGTTCCGGGGCGGATGGGGATCCATTCATCTGCCAGGCTGGCGGCGCTCATGCTCAGGCGCGGGTCAATACAGATCACCCTGGCGCCTTGCTGGCGGGCTAATTTGACAAAATAATCGCTGTTGGTGCCATCGCGCATTTCTGCCGGGTTCCAGCCCCACATGATAAAGTAGCGTGTATTCAGCCAATCCTGGCGCTGGTTGCCGGTCACTAAAGTCCCGTAAACGGTAGGTGTGGCTGCGTTGATAGCTGCCCAGCTGTAGCTGTTATAGGTGCCCAGGCAGCCGCCGAACAGGTTCATCAGGCGCCGGGCGGTGTGTGAGCCGTTGATCTGGTTGTAACTGCCGGTTCCGTAGGGGACAAACAGGGCCCCGTTGCCATACTGCTGGCGCACACGCTGCATTTCAGAGGCCAGGGTGTCCAGGGCCTCATCCCAGCTGATGCGCGTGAACTTACCCTCGCCGCGCTTTCCAATGCGCTTCATGGGGTAGAGCAGGCGATCGGGGTGATATTGGCGGCGCAGGTAGGCCCGGCCGCGCACACAGGCGCGCAGTTGAGGCGCCTCCAGAATGTCGGGGCGGTCGTCCGTTTCCAATTGGATGATGCGACCATCCTGCACATGGGCAATTAGCAGGCAGCGACCACCACAGTTGTGAGCCGGGCAGCCGGTGCGAATTTTGCGCACTGGTCCCTGGCCGGGTGTGGGTGCTGCTTTGACAGGCGGCGGCGTTGGATGGAAATATTCGTGAATGGACTCGAACAGCTTGCCTTTCGGCATAGAATTGTCCAACCTCTCAGGTGTAGTTGTGTGCAGTATAGAACAAAGCTTTGTAAAGGGCAAGGACGAAAGTATGCTCAAAAAGAGATTTTCTTCATTTTCTGCTCTACCAATCGTGTGATATAGTCAGGTATCTTCAACGCCCGGAGAATACCTGTAAATCGTAAACTCTTATCAGTGGATTATGCAAGCCTGTATGCTGGCTTTGATGCACCTATTGCTGATTTTGATTGTGGTCAGTACTGTGCACCATTCAATACCCGCGGTAAAAATGGTCCGAGCCGCGGTCCATTTTGTTGCGATACACATCATGCCGTTCCCACCGTTTACCAGGATGAGTGGCAGTATCTGCAGGCAAACACCGATTTGTGGCATCCCTGGCAGGGGCGCACCCCAGCCGAAACGCGGCGTGTGCAGGATGAGACCCCTGATAACATGTTGCTGGTGGAATGCCTGGGACACCAGCACTGCCAGCGGAATTTTCGCTCGTTTACCTGCCGTACTTTTCCCTTTTTCCCATACATCACACGTGATGATTGGTTCATTGGTATGACCTATTACTGGCAATTTGAATATGCCTGTTGGGTGATTAGCAACCTGCAAGTGGTCACACCCCAGTACCGGCAACAGTTCTTTGCTGCTTATGATGAACTGTTCGAGCGTTACCCGCAGGAGCGCGAAGGCTACCGCTTGCTTTCCAGCAGCATGCGGCGGGTCTTCAGCCGCTGGGGGCGATCCGTGCCGATCCTGCACCGCGACGGCAATGCCTATCAGGTGACGCCCAAGAACGGAAAATTGAGGCAGGTGGAAGCAGAAAGTTTTCCAAAGCATGGGGTATACAAGTCGTAAAATGATGTAAAATACATATAATATGTAAAATGCGTAATTTATTGGTGATCAATGTTGGAGGAAGATATGGAGACTTTACAAATAGTTCGTAAATCTGATCTGGCGCGTAATACCCGTCAGATTATCAGAGATGTGTTACGCGGCCGAACGGCAGTTGTAGAGAATCACGGACAGGCAGAGGTGGCGATTGTGGATATTATAGATTATCGTATCCAGAGAGCTTTCATACACTATCACGTTGATAAGCCATCGTTGAGTGAACAGGATGATCTATCTGAGCAAGAATTTGGAAATTGCACCGATGAACAAGAACTATGCAATCGTGTAGTGGCGTACTACTTGGCTGGTATTATCAGTCTTGCTCGGGCAGCGGAGTTGCTCGAACTTACATATTTTGATCTTCGGACTCGCTTGTTAAATCTTGGAATCCCACTTAGCTTAGGTGCTCAAACTATTGAGGAGTTAGAATCGGAGGTGGACCTTATTAAGGGGCTTAAGTAAATATGAATTCACCCGGAAATATCTTTTTGGATAACACTGTGCTGACAAATTTTGCCATTGTTGGCAGGCAAGATCTGATCTTCTCGCTTTTTGGAAATCATGCATGCACAATGAAGCAAGCTTTTGACGAATTTCACCACGGCACGAAAAATCCTGAAATTCCAGTAAATGCCTGGGAAAAATTGCCCTGTTATGAGTTTTCAGTTGATGAGGTGAATTGGGCTAATCGACTATTATCTCGATTAGGAAGCGGTGAACGAGCCTGTGTGGCAGCGGCATTTTTCAGAAAGGGAATTTTAGCTAGTGACGATCAATTAGTGCGCAAATTGGCTCAGCAACTATCTGTGCCAGTTATTGGATCAATCGGTATTTTAGTGGCTGCGGTTCAATAAACAATTGCTTGATAAAGTGGATGCTCAGCGATTACTGGAGCAAATGATTCAATCAGGTTATTATTCCCCAATTTCCAACCTGGATCAGTTATAAATGCAAACTGAAAATTATTCAGATTAAATCCCTGAAAATATATAATTTTGCAACTTGACTCATCGTATTTTTACGATATAATCGTAAAAATACGATGAAGGAGTCCTGATGAGAAAATCCTCGCCCTACCTCTGTGAGTCCTCAAAAACTGCGCCTGGCGCAGATGCTGAAAGCATTGGGCAACCCGGTACGCTTTCAGATTGTCGAGGCGTTGGCCGAGCGGCAGATGTGCATCACTGCTCAGATTGTTGAGCTGTTACCGCTGGCTCAATCCACGGTCAGCCAGCATCTCAAGGTGCTCAAAGAAGCCGGTTTGATTCGCGGTGAGATTGACGGTCCGGCTACCTGTTATTGTCTGGATGCAGAGAACATACGCTGGCTAAAAGATCAGATTGAGAACTGGCTGCCGGGATGTTGCGAGCAATGGTCGGAGAACACCGGGTCTCTGCAGCAGAGAATTAATTTGCAAGTAAGGGAAAAAGAAGATGTTTGATCTAGATCACCCAACTGGCAACTCCCAACGATGGATAAATGGAGAAGTACTATGTCGATGACACAAGCATCTAGAGATTATTTTGCTGCCAAGGCGGATGAATGGGATGACCTGCGGTCTACCTATTTCAACCTTGAGGTACGCCAGAAAGCCATTCAAAAGGCTTATTTGCGCCCGGAGATGTGGGTGGCCGATGTGGGTGCGGGTACGGGTTTCCTGGCCACAGAACTGGCAAAGCTGGTAGAACGCGTTTATGTACTGGATGCATCGCCGGAGATGCTGGCCGTGGCGCGTAAAAACCTGGCTGCCTTTGATAACGTCATTTACCATGAGGCGGAAGGTCTTTCGCTGCCTTTAGCGGACGGCAGCCTGGATGTGGTCTTTGCCAATATGTATCTGCATCATTGCCCTGACCCTCTGGCGGCGGTTAGGGAGATGGCGCGTTTGCTCAAGCCGGGAGGCCGCCTGGTGATCACAGATCTGCAAGCGCATGACCATACCTGGATGCAGACCGAGATGGCAGATGTTTGGTTGGGCTTTGAGCGCGCCCAGATCCAGCAATGGCTGCGACAAGCTGGTCTGGTGAATATCCTGGTAGAGTTTAGCGGTGAGACCTGTTGCGCAGCCTCAAACAGCGAGATGGCAGATGAAGCTCCCAAACAAGCCCAGGTGGACGTGTTCCTGGCTGTGGGCAGCCAGCGTGTGGCAGGTGTGCGTGATGCAGTCAGGGAAAATTATGCCTCCCTGGCGCAAGGCAGCTAGCGCCTGCTGCACACCACTTGCCGGATCAGGATGCGGATGCTGTTACCGCGGAATCCCATGACGTCTCAGACCCGAATTCGAACCTAATGCAGTCATCTGCAGTCAGTTGCTGCAGCGGCGAGGCTTCCCTGGTCTCTTTGGAAGCGGTACAGGTGGTAAATTTCGAAGCTGGTTACCAGCCTGATCAAGGTATGGATCTACCTGAAGGTGTGCGAGAATTCGCTCTCGGATGCGGCAACCCGACTGCGTTAGCTGATTTACGCCCGGGCGAGGTGGTATTGGATATTGGCAGCGGCGGCGGGTTGGATGCCATGC
This sequence comes from uncultured Chloroflexia bacterium, assembly GCA_963842455.1. Lineage (GTDB taxonomy): Bacteria > Chloroflexota > Anaerolineae > Anaerolineales > UBA4823 > CAWJHE01. Next base: position 186,109 of record CAWJHE010000009.1, on the reverse strand, counting down.
TGGCTGCCCGTCAAGTAGGACCGCAAGGCCGGGTAATCGGTGTGGATATGACCCCGAGATGCTGGCACGCGCCAGAAGCGCCGCAGAGAAGGCGGGTTTTGGACAGGTTGAGTTCCGTAAAGGCCAGGCGGAGGCTCTTCCAGTAGCGGCGAACCTCGTGGATGTGATCCTGTCGAATTGCGTCATCAATCTGTCTGAAGATAAAGGGCGTGTATTCCAGGAAGCTTACCGAGTTTTGAAGCCGGGCGGGAGGATGGAAATCAGCGATGTAGTCGCCGATGGCGTTTTCCCCTGGCAGTGGCGCGCCGATCCGCGCAACTGGGGCGGCTGTGTTTTTGGCGCCCTGCCCGAAGGCGAGTACCTGGACCTGATCCGTATGGCTGGCTTTGAGGAGATTGAGGTACGGCATAGGGCATCGACTGGTGAGGCAGCCGGGGTGAAACTGACCAGCATTACCCTGCGGGCGGTTAAGCCAAGCCAAGGTTGTTGTAATTAACCCTGGCTTTTTCTAAATTTTATTCCTTCGGAGGAAAAAAGCTCATTGCCCGTTCAGCCAAGGCGGTAATGGTCAAGCTGGGGTTTACCCCTACGTTGGCTGGGATGGCAGAACCATCCACTACATACAATCCGGGGTAACCGTAGACTTCATGCCGGGTATCGACCACACCCGGCTGGTTATTGCCCTCGGGGTTTGCGCCGATGGGACATCCGCCCAGGATGTGGGCAGTTACCGACATATTTAAAACACTTTCGATTGATGAATTGAAGGGAATACCATTTGAAATCTGAGCAAAGTTGCGTGCTGCCCGGTTGGCTTGTGGGATATAAGTGGGAGCGCGTTTACCTGCGGGGAGCTTGGAACGCAATCCAGGTTTAAAGCCGTTAAACAAGTCCCGTCCCCAGGTTAGCGCCATCTGGTTATCCAGGTTTTGCATGGTTGAAATGAGGGTGATGCGCTTGTGCCAGTTCTTTCCCACTCGCAACGAGGCGCTGGAACGAAGGGGATGGATGAGGCTAATCCAGAATGTCCTTAAAGCGCGGCTTAACGGATTTGCTCCATCTACCAGGGGGCTGGCATAAAGTTTCATGAACCAATAGCTGGGTGGGACACGGTTCTGTGTGATATGGGTGTACTCATCAGGGTGGAAATCGGACGAAATGGCTGGTCCTAGAGTCAAATCGATCTTGGGATCCTTGCTTAAAACAGCAGATATCGCTTCGGAATTGGTGCGCACTTGCTTGCCCAGCGTTGTTGTTAGGTGCGCCAGGCTGCCTGCCTGCCGGCATCTGAAAAGAAGCTCAAGGGTTCCGAGCACGCCGGCTGCGAGGATCACTTTTGAGGCTGTCAAAGCAGGATGCTTTTGTCCGGGATTAAGTGGATCTTCGGATAGCACCTGATAGCCGTCTTCCACTGGTTGGATCATAACAGCCTTATGGTTGGGCAGGATGGTCGCTCCGCGTTGTTCAGCCAGGTATAGATAATTTTTATCCAGGGAATTTTTGGCATTAAATTCACATCCAGCCAGGCAATTACCGCATTGTTTGCACCCGCGCCGAACTGGGCCTGCACCGCCAAAATAGGGATCGGGTACTTCATCCTCGGATCCGAAAGTTATCCCCAACGGAACTGGAGAGTGGCTTTCACCAGCCCCCATACTGATTGCGGTTTGTTTCAGCCACTCATCCTGTATGTGTGTGGTCGGGCAAACAGTGCGACCAAGCATCTGGGCAGCACGCTGGTAGTGCGGTTTAAGCTCGCTTTGCCAATCGACCCCCAGGTCTTTCCAGGCAGGATCCCGGAAGAAGGCTGGCTTGGGTTCTAGCAATACGGCCGCGTAGACCAGACTACCGCCGCCTACGCCCACGCCCCCCACAATATTGACATGTTGCATGAAGCGTTGCGTGAAGGGTCCCTGCATACCCAAGGATGGCATCCAAAACAGGTGGCGAGTTGATTCCGTTGATTGATGCAGGTCTGCATCCTGAAAGCGGCGACCTTGCTCCAACAAAGCTACCCGGTAACCTTTTTCGGTCAATCGCAAGGCGCATACGCTGCCACCGAACCCAGATCCGACGATTATGACATCATAGTCCATCGATACTCTCCCGGTGTTGTAAAACAAAAGGTAAAGCCAGGTAACGTAAGGGGCCGAGGGGAGCTAACGTCATGCCCAGGATCAGCTCCGGGTTGATCTGGCGTAATTCATCAAGTATCAAAGGCCAGGGAAAGGGGTTATCCGGGTTGTAACGCAATGCCAGGCCGTGTTGCGCGTTGAGGTAAGAAGGTTGTTCAACAAAGGTCATCGGGAAGAGGCGAAGCACTTGCCCCTTGTGTAATTTCACATTGACTGCATAACCATCGCCGTAGAAGTCTTTGCCCCACCAGCCTCTCAACCCGCTCATCCCCAGGAGTATGCTATCCAGGCGTCTCAGCCATCCTGGACCGACGAATGAACCCTTGAACAATCCTTTCAGGGTGAGGTGGTTGGGTGATTGCAGAGATGAAAACAGCCGGTACAAGGCGGGCAGACTTAGATGGTTGAGCTCTTCGGGTTGGGTGAGCATGCTAAAGCTCCTGGAAGGTTGGATTTGCTTATCTTAGTATGTAAATGTCAGTGAGTCAATGAGGGTGTATCTTTTGAATGATCAGGCGTCCCGTTCGAAATCAAATTCTTAGGGTGTAGTGTACTATCTTTAGCTTGTGTATATAGCGCTATTCTTCACAAGCCTTTCTACACTAAATTGAAGACCCAACTCCACTTCCAGCGATTTTTCAACCGACTTTTGGCGGGCGCATGATTGTCTCCTTTATTTACTTTTTTAGTTTGCTGAATTGAAGTCATTGTTCCATATGTTTGGAGAAATAGGCAATGGAGAATTTATGGTATATTAATCTTTGTTTAGAATATGATACTTTTTATTACACTTACCTAGATGAGATTTTACCAGTACCAAAATTTTTCTTCATAATTAATCAATGATCATTATTGAGTTTTTAAACGGTTTGGCTTTTGGGGGATTAGGTCTGGCTGCATATATGCAGTACCGCTATAGCGGTGTTCAGCTTTTCAGAAAGCAGTTGCCCTGGTTGGCGGCTTTCGGTTTTACCTATGGTGCAACTGCCTGGATTGATATGTTTCTGATAAGCAACTTAAGTCAACAAGTGAATGAGATTTTGAATGTACTCAGAATTATTTTGCAGCCATTATCTGGCTTATTAATATTTATTTTTGGACTAGGGATGTTGAAACAGTTAGCATTACCTTCATGGGTAATATTCATCCCTGGGATTTTGATTGTACCGATTGCCTTTGTTTTAACCTATGCAATGACCACATTCATTACCCCTTCGCCCATAGAGATCCCAATCGATATTTGGTCACGTTACCTTATCTACTTACCCGGAAGCATAATGGCAGGTGTCGGTTTTTTACGTTTGCATCACGAGCAAAGGAAACTTGGGTATAAAGATGTAAGTAATTTAATGCTTGGCGCAGGATTGGCTTTTTTATTTGAAGCCTTAGTGGTTGGACTGATTGTTCCAGCTGCACCTTATGGACCAGCATCTTACTATAATTACAATCGCAGTATATATGACGCATTTATTGGTGAGCAATTACAGATCTTCAGACCATATGGATTTACTGCCTGGCTGGATTATGCACAAGTCTTATCAACTACAGGTTTACCTATCCAGTTTTGGCGAATGTTGTCAGCGATCCCGGTGACATTTTTTGTGATTCGGGGACTGGGTGTTTTTAATAAGATCCAAGAACGTCATGTTCGCAATCTATTAGAAGAACGCGACCGTGCACAGAAAGCTGCCTTTGAGGCAGAAACAGAAGCAAGGCAGGTAGCTGAAAGTTGGACAGAGGCGCTTGTAAATATTACCAGACGGATTACAGAATTTGAAAATGTTGATAGTATTTTTATATATATCCTTGAGAATGCCCAGAAATTGTTGGCATCCGATTATATCGCTATAGCTTTGGTCAATGATTCTGAAGCTTTTTTGGAATTAAAGTGTTTTAGCACCGATAATCGGAGTGAAATGGTAAAAGGTTCTGTGAGAATACAGAACCCAATAATCATGGGATCTTTTATTAATTCACAACCATACAGCTCAAAGCCAGATGACCCACCAGAGCTATTTGATCAAGTTTGTTTTGGTAACGGATGTCAAGCAAAATCTCTTGGCATAGTCCCGCTCACTTTTAACAACCAATCGATCGGAGTTCTTTGGATAGCTCGTAAGGATAATATTGGTTATACAGAGACCGATTTAATCTGGTTAGCAAGTATGGCTGATCAAATCGTGATTACCATTCAGCACAGTTTGATGACTTCGCAATTACAATCCCTATCTGTTGTTGAAGAAAGAACTCGCATCGCCAGGGAAATGCATGATGGTTTAGCCCAGGTCTTAGGGTATTTAAACTTGCAATTGCAAACTCTAGAATCCTTACATGAAAGAAGAAAATGGAAATCACTATTTACAGAATTAGGACAGATGCGAAATGCAGTTCGAATTGCCCAAGCTGATGTTAGAGAAAATATTCTAAGCCTGCGAACTACCCTTTCTAATGAGAAAGGCTTAGTAGCATCTATCCACGATTATTTGGATGAGTTTGGCATTCAGACTGGAGTTGATATAAATTTCTTAGTTGATATAGAAGATGAACTTGCTTTATCACCTCTTGCTGAAGTTCAATTGGTTTTTATCCTACAGGAAGCCCTTACCAATGTGAGAAAACATGCCCATGCAAACAAGGTAGATGTCACCTTGGTCAGAGAGGAAACGTTCGGAAATAAGGTGGTTTGTTTGAAGGTTTTGGACAATGGCATCGGTTTCGAAGCAATCAATGATAAGCGTTGTTTTGGAATGCAGACGATGCGAGAACGCGCCCAAAGCGTAGGAGGCACCTTTGCAGTGATATCTTCGCTTGGAGATGGAACCCGTATTGAATGTCACCTACCATGCGTTTAATTTTTTGGAGTGTTTATCAATAGCAGAATGTGAGCAAGAGAGAAATAATGAATGTAAGAGAGTGGGCATTACCAGTTTACACGATATTGATACAACTAGCTACAGGTAGTTTGTTTTTTCTGTGGATTGTGCGTTTTCTTAATCCTAGTGATGAAACGCAAGAAAAAATCGAAGAATTGAGTTCGAATCCAGCCTTTGTGATATTAATCACGATTGCTGTCGCCATGATAGGCTCGCACTTCCACTTAAGTAAGCCCTATTTTTCCTTTTTAGCGATGTTAAATTTGGGTTCGTCATGGTTAAGCCGTGAAATAGTTTTCACCATCCTCTTTTTCTTAACAGTATTTCTCATTGTTTTTCTACAGACGGATTCATCCCATAGATTCTATAAGTTGATTACATTACTTGGTGTTTTTGCGATCATCTTTAGTTTTTCCACTGTCTATTGCATGGCGCGAGTATATTTGCTTCCGACGCAAGCTTCTTGGAATACAAACCTAACAATTTTGTCTTTTTTGGGGACAACTTTATTGTTGGGTTTGACAGGTTTAGCATTAATGCTCATATTAGATCTAAAATTAATGGAGATCCAACACTTAGATAAATTCATTGAGAGAGCGAGAATTATTGAGAGGTTGTTACCCATGTTTACGATCACTACGGCTGTCATATCTGTAGTGATGTTGATCACGAATTATCTTCAAATATTTTATCTGGATTTGGGGGGAGAAACTGCCAAAATAAGCCTGCAATTATTGGTTGAGATTTACCTTATCCTCCTTGGTTTAAGGTATATTTTTGTTCTTATTGGGGTAGGCTGGTTGTTGATATCAATAAACCAACTTCGCAAGCGTGTAAAAACAGTTAGTGATCTTATTGTGCCGGTATATTCATCCTCTCTTTTGATATTAATTGCTGAAATACTGGGTAGGTTTTTGTTTTATGCTACTCATGTTCGCTTAGGATTATGAGTATAGAACTTTTTATGGAATTAGGAAAATGAAAATTCGAGTATTGGTTGCTGATGATCATAAGTTGTTCCGCCAAGGACTGATAAGCTTGATGAGAACACGGGAAAATTTGATTGAAGTTGTTGGCGAGGCTACTACGGGTCTTGAAGCTTTGCAAATGGTTGAACAGTTTCGCCCGGATATCGTTCTAATGGATATTTATATGCCACAGATGGATGGTCTGGAAGCTACTCGAATAATTCGTGAAAGGTTTCCCGAAACTGCTGTAGTCATTTTGACATCTTCTGAGAGTAATGAACATCTTTACGAGGCGGTTAGTATAGGGGCAAGCGGATTCCTGCTTAAGAGCCTGGATGCCTCAGAATTGTTTCATTTGCTGGATGGCGTCAAACGTGGGGAAGCCGTGATGACACGTGCCATGGCGGCAAGACTGATGAAAGGGGTGGCGAGTCGTTTGACCCAATCTGAAAATGAGGCAGACTTATTAACTGAGCGAGAAATCGATGTTCTTAAGCTAGTTGCAAAGGGTTTCAGCAACCCCCAAATTTCTAAAGAGTTGAGTGTTACGGTCAATACTGTGAAGTCCCACATTAAGAGTATTCTGGACAAATTGAATGTCGAAAATCGGACACAGGCTGCTACTTATGCATTACAACATGGTCTGGTGGAAAGAAAAACCGGAAATTGTGAATAAAATCACCCATTAGAGTGAGTTGAAATGAAGCGATGGGGGGATGCACAGGGTGATCTAGTGAGATATGATTTAAAAGTGAATATATATTTTTTTGGGGTTTAGAAGGAGGATTTTAAATGATTAGAAAGAAACTTTGGATATTCATTTTGTGTTCAATATTTGTTCTTGTTTTGGGGGCTTGCAGCTCTGCAGAACCAACTGCCGCGCCTTATACACCCCCGCCACCGGAGCCGACAGCAACTCCTAAGCCAACAGAACCTGTGCCTGGCGATCCAGTTGCCGGAAAAGCAGTGTATGAAAGGGAGTGTATATCTTGTCACGCAACAGATTCGCAAGAGCAGGTTGTTGGTCCTACCCTTTTCAGATCGGGTGAGCGTTTCTCCCTTGAATATGTTCGTGAATCTGTTGTTCATCCAGATACCCCCAAAACGTATGAATCAGAAGCAGACAAACCGCCGATGAATGCACCCAAGATGCCAGTTAATATAACCGATAACCTGACAGATGCAGAGTTAATCGATGTGATCGCTTATGTCATGTCATTAAAATAGGTTATGCCTGTGGTGCCATAAGGATCAGATGAAATATCTTCAATCCTTGCATACACGGCCTTTTTTTCGAGACAAGCAGGAAGCAAATGGAGGTACTATCAAAGAGATAATCATATGAAACCCGTACTATGTTGCTCACCGAAATCAAATGAATTTTGCACGATAGCTATTTGTGGAGGCAATTCACATGAGTGAAAAAAATTTGTTAATGAAAGCAATCAATGAAACTGTTTTAACCCGGCGCAGCTTTCTAAAATGGAGTGCAGCGCTGGGTGGTGCCTCAGTATTAGCTGGTGGATTAACCTATGGCTTGAAAGCAGCGGTAGATAAAGCTCAGGCTTCTGAAGGTGAATGGGTTAGTGTTGCCTGTTGGCATAACTGTGGTGGTCGTTGTCCCAATTATGCCTTGGTCAAAGATGGTGTAGTCATTCGCCAAAAAGCTGATGACACACACGAGGATGACCCGGATTATCCACAGCAAAGAGGTTGTGCACGTGGTCGTGCACAAAGGCACCAGGTATTCGATCCCGATCGGCTTAAATACCCCATGAAGCGCAAGAACTGGGCGCCTGGTGGCGGAAATAAGGAGCTGCGTGGTCAAGATGAATGGGTGCGTATCACCTGGGATGAGGCATTTGATATTGTTGCCAGCGAATTGAAAAGAATCAAAGAGCAGTATGGCGATAAATCAATCCTGGTAGGTGGTGGATCTGAGATCCAGAGAGCCCTCTCATTATTTGGCGGATATATTGGACACTGGGGAACAACCTCATTGGGTACCTGGACCACAACCGGCCCTACGGTAGGTATTACCAGCAGCAATGGTATCAATGACCGCATGGAGCATCGGAAAGTGGATCTATTTGTCCACTGGGGCTGGAATGGAAACTGGTCTAGTGGTGGTAACCCGACTTACAATTATCTCCAGAATAAGGGCAATCGCAAAGCGAATGCCAAAACAATTATTATCGACCCCTGGTACAACGATACCGCCATGGTGGTAGCTGATGAATGGATTCCCATTCGAGCAACCACTGATACTGCTATGGTGTTGGGCATGCTGTATATACTGATTACCGAAGACGATCCTGAAACCAACCCACTCATTGATTGGGATTTCCTCAGGCGTTGCACTGTAGGTTTTGATGAAACAATGATGCCTGAAGGTGTTGACCCACAAGGAAATCTTAAAAACTATGTGTTGGGTGTCAGCGATGGAATTCCTAAGACACCCGTTTGGGCTTCAGAGATTTGCGGCGTGCCCCCCGAGAGAATTAGACAGTTAGCCATTGAGATTGCCACAACCAAGAATGTCGCCATATTATCGGCAAACGCACCTGCACGAGTTCGTCGAGCAGATCACTGGCCGCAGGCTTTCTTGACCTTAGGTGCTGCGACGGGTCACATTGGTAAAGAAGGCAGCATGACCAGCGGTGGCTACTATCACCGCTACTCCAGTGGACATGGACCATCCATCATTCAGCCAGGTGGCTCAGGTGTTGAAGGGATTGATAACCCACTAAAGGATTGGCGTATCAACGACAATGAGATGTGGGAAGCAGTGCTGAGTGGAAAATATACAGCTGGTTTCAATGATATCCGCGATGTCAATATTCAGTGTATTTACCATGGTGGTTCGGCTGTGTTGTGCACTCGAGATGGTACGACTAAGGGCATTCAAGCTCATCGTAAAGTTGAGTTTGTTGTCAGCCAATCTCAGCACCTTACTACGAACTCAAAATATGCGGATGTCGTTCTTCCGGCAACAACCGAATGGGAACGTTGGGGCTCTGTGCTCACTGGCAACCGCGAAATGCTGATTTGGGCTAGCCAGGCGACAGAACCACTCTTCGAAGCCAAAGACGATTACGAAATTGCTGCAGGAATTGGTGAACGCCTTGGTTTAAATCCAAAAGAGATTTATCCAATCTCTCGTAAGCAACAAATTTATAACCAACTGGCTGGTGCCAAGATCATGAAGGATGATGTCCCCAATTCGGGCGGTGAGTTTGAAACCTTGCTAACCATCACGGATGCGGACATTGCTGCTTTGGGTGTTGAAGGTGTTCCTCAAACTGGCAAAATTCCTATCATGGAATTCAAACAAAAAGGGATTATTCAGGTTCCTAGAAAATTAAATGACAATTACTCATATATTGCATATAAAGGTTTCCGAGAAGATCCTGAGGCGAATCCCTTGAAGACAGCCACTGGCAAGCTTGAGATTCATAGCCAGGCTTTGGCTGATAAGCTAAAAGCTTTTGGCTGGGAAGAATATGCCCCAATCCCAACTTATGATCCTTCTGATGAAGGTTATGAATCAACCTTTTCAGATTTTGAAAACAAGATAAAGGGAGAATACCCGTTACAGGTTTTCAATGGGCATTATATGCGCCGTTCACATTCAGTTTTTGATAATGTGCGAGTTTTGAGGCGTATTTTCCCGCATGAATTCCTGATGAACCCCATCGATGCTGAAGAACGTGGAATAAAACATGGTGATATTGTATTGATAACAAGCCGACATGGTAAAGTGCTGCGACCAGTATGTGTAACACCCAGGATGATGCCTGGTGTTGTCAATCTTTTCCATGGAGCTTGGGTTGAAATGGATGAAGCCAGTCAGATTGATAAATCTGGCGCTGACAATATCATTTGTGGCGCAGTCCCGACCGGACAGGGAACCTCGGGATGGAACTCTTGCAATGTGCAAGTCGAAAAATATAGCGGGCCTATTGAACTCAAACCTGATTATCAATGGCCTAGAAGAATACCCCTTTAAGGAGGCACATTAAATGGCGAAACAACTAGCCTTCTATTTTGATGCAAGTGCTTGTACTGCCTGTCGGGCTTGCCAGGCTGCGTGTATGGACCGGGCGAACCTGGATGAAGAAGTAAGATGGCGTAAAGTCGTCCAATACGGCGGCGGCAGTTGGGTTCCGCATGGAAATACTATGGTTCCCAATCATGTTTTTAACTATAGCCTTTCACTCTCATGCATGCACTGCCAGGACCCAGCTTGTGTCGCTGTATGCCCAACGACTGCATTGTATAAACGAGCCGAAGATGGGATTGTCCTGGTTGATGCAACAAAGTGTATTGGGTGCCGATATTGTGAATGGGCGTGCCCATATGGAGCTGTTCATTTTGACGCAGTCACAGGTGTGATGACAAAATGCGACTTCTGTAACGATTTGTTGGCAAAAGGTGGAAAACCGGCTTGTGTTGAAGCCTGTGTGATGCGCTGTCTGGACTTTGGTGAGCTTGAAGAGCTTCAAGCAAAGCATGGTAGTTTCAATGAAATTGCCCCTCTTCCAAAATCGGATCTAACCCAGCCTTCTTTTGTGGTGACTCCCCATAGACATGCTGAGGTAAGCGGATTCGAGACTGGAACAATCATCAGTCTTCCTGAGGAGATATAGCCATGAATGTTAGCGAATGGTCATTGATTCTATTTACAATTCTAGGCCAGATGGCAGTTGGAGCGTATCTCATTTTGGGTATTATTCACTTCGCTGTAGTCCGAAAAGCAGGCGAAGAAGAAGCTGATCGTCTTAGTGATCGAGCTTTATATGCAATTTTGCCCGTAATGGTGCTTGCGTTCTTGGCGTCTTTCCTACACCTTGGAAACATGATGAATGCTCCAAAGGCTGTTCTTAACCTGGCGAGTTCCTGGTTAAGCCGAGAGATTTTGTTTGGTGTGCTTTTTGCAATTGCGGCTTTCTTGTTTGCATTCATGCAATGGAAGAAAATCGGCAGTTTCACCGTGCGAAGTATCGTCGCTTTGATCGCGGGTGTTATTGGTATAGCATTAGTTTACAGTATGGCTGCAGTTTACATGATGGAAACACAGCCAGCCTGGAACACTTTTGCTACCCCTCTGCAATTTGCTACAACAACATTATTGCTTGGCGCACTGGCTTTAGGTGTAGCCTTTGTTGCAAATTATGCTTATATGAAGAGAAAAACCCCATCTTGTGCTGAAGTTCAATGTGAATTACTGAGATGGGTCATGCGTTGGATTGCTATTGGAGCGGTTGTCTTACTAGGTGTGGAGTTTGTGTTCATTCCCATCTATCTCGCTTTACTAGGATCCATGGGTGGTGAGGCGGCAGAAACTTCCAGCCGGATGCTGAACAACTATGGCCTGATCTTTGGGCTACGCTTTGTTTTGGCATTTCTGGGTGCTGGCATTTTTGGGCTCTTCATCTACCAAACTGCAACCAGTGTAGGCAAAGAAAAGATTATGTCGTATTTTGCTGTATAGCGCCTTTGTCTTAGTGCTGATTGCAGAAATTTTGGGTAGATTCTTGTTTTATGCAACCCATGTCCAAATTGGAGTCTAAAACAATCTAGACCCATTTCATGCTTGGTAAACGTGAAGGAGAGGAGGTTTAAGAACGCCTCTTCTCCTTCCTTGGTATAGAGGGATTTCAGGTATGAAGAGAGAATTTTGGGCTTATCTCATTGTGATGTTTGTAATTTTTGGTCTTATTGGGCTAGCAATGCAGGTGTCTGCTGCTGCTCCAGTGCCAACCCCACGCGCTCCAGCGTCTCCTTCTGGACGCGTTGCAACAGAAGCCGAGTTGCAGTTGGCTTTCCAAGAATGGGAACTTTCTGGCCATTCGCAGACATATGATAATGGCATGGGAGCCAATACGACATGTGCCAGGTGTAAATCACCGAAGAATTGGGACCCCACCCAAGAACTTGCCCAAATAGAAGCACAAGATTGTGAATCCTGTAAGCGTATACCAGGGGCGCCGCGCCCTGAATTGGGTATGGGGGTTCCAGTTGGCGAAGCTGAATGGCATAATATTACCTGCGATGTTTGTCATATCCCTGCTGGGAATTCTTACTATACTGGGATTGCATATTGGAATCAATCTGCTAACCTGTATGAAGAAGTAGAAAGTGTCATGGATTTGTGCGCCCGTTGTCATGAGGGCCAGCATGGATTTGAAGTTGTTGAAGAACAAAAGGTCTCTCCAGTGCACACAAATATGGAATGCACTGTATGTCATGGACCTCATGGTGCGGATTCTTCTTGCGAAGATTGTCATGATATTAGTGAAGGTAACGCCATTGAGGAACATAATCGTCACTTAGGGGTCAATTGCACAGCTTGCCATGATGCGGGCGGATTGAGTATCTGGTTAGAGACGGATGCCAGTTCTTCCCATTTTGGAGAATACATATGGGCGAAGATATGCTCATGCATTGACATCCTGGCCATCTCATAACTTACAGTTAGAAGTCCGGTGCCAAAGATGTCATCACCCGTTTGGCACATACGAAGTAATCGTTGCGTACGATGTGAGTTGTGATGCCTGTCATCAGGAAGGTGGGGTGCTTTTTTGGTGCGATTATTTTCCGCGCAACGAAAACCCCAATCCTGATATTGTTCCAGAAGTCCTGCGCTAATAGTCTGAGAAAAACAAATTAAAAAATTATTGAGGTATAAAAGTGAAAATGGAAAAAAACAAATTTGCGCACATTGTTCTTCTAATTTTGGTTAGTTGTTTTCTCTCAGCATGTAATACTCTACCAGGTGCTCCTTCAGATGAAGTATCTTTGAATACACCAACGGTAATGCAAGAACCAACAATGACAAACAAAATGCAAGCTGTAACTGATGCATGGAAAAGTAGTATCCATGCCAATACTTACAGCCTGGAGAAGGGTCCTAATACCTATTGTGCGAAGTGTCATTCACCGTTGAATTGGGATGATGAGGCAAAGGTGGATCAACCGCCTAATTGTGTCTCGTGTAAATTTGCGTTTGAAGCGGAACCAAGAATTGCAGTTGGGAATCCTCTTGTGCCTGAGGAGGATTGGAAAAATATAGATTGTTTAGTTTGCCATAAAATTAACGAAGAGCAAGAAACGGTGCAATTAGGCTGGCTGAACACGATTACTGGATATCATGAAACTGTGGCGAATACCACTGAATTATGTGAAAAGTGTCACCTGGATAACCAGACCTTGAGACATAAACGTATGCTTGGAGAAAATGCTCATGCTTCTTTCCAATGTACGGAATGTCATGATCCTCACAGTCTAAGAGCAAATTGTAAGAATTGTCATTCCATTTCACTGGATGCGACGCCAACGGAGGCTTTAGATCATCCGCCTTCTCGCACCAATGAAGACTGCATCTTATGCCATCCTAATGCGTGGGATGAACACGATAGAACAATCCAAGAAGCAGGTAATGATGACTGTGGAAGTTGCCATGTTGAATTGGTAGACCAAATGAAAAAGGCGGAAATGGCTCAGGCTCATAGTATATTGCATGCGAATGTATCGTGTGTTGCCTGTCATGATGCCTCAGGTTTAGAAGTAGGTCTTTTTGAAACCAATAATATTTTGATGACATTCCGAACGACTGAATTGCTCGGACGCCAGAATACAAAACCTTACCAATCCCATGCTTTGCAAAGGGATGTTGATTGTGGGCGGTGTCATTATTCTGGGAATCCTTGGAATTTGGAATCATTGACTAAGGAAACTCAATAAAGAGATTTGTGTTTATTTGACACAGAATACCTGTACTCATGAGCTACGATAACTTATTTGGTGAGTTTTGGAGTTCAAGCAGGGAGGGCTCTCAATGGCTAAGTGGATCAGAATAATTTTACTAACAATGATGGTATGTCTTAATTTCCAGCAGGTTGAAGCTCAGGAAGAGAGTTTTATTGTTCAAATTGTTGATCCCGGTGAAGGTGAAACCATCTATGCGGGTCCTAGCTCACTCCTGTTTAGCATACCGGTCAGCGGATATGTGCAGAATTCTAAATATGAATTTGACAAAATTTCTCTGAGCCTTGAAGTCATTAAAGATGGACAATTAATCGGTAGCCTGGATGAGACATTAACCCATTATGATACATTTGATTTTTACCTGACTGCGAATGAAGAAGCAACAGATGATGAATTTGATCCGATGCATGCCAGTTGTGTTGCCTATTGTCATGTACGTTCTGATTTAAGTCTTCCTGCAGGAAATGTGCTGCTACGGGTAACAGCGAAAGCTCCGAATGGAGATTCTGTATCAGCAGAGAGAAATATAATCGTTGACCATTCGAATTATGTGGATGTTCCCGTGAAGGTGGTATTTGATGATGGATCCAATTCGCCGGCTTCGGGGATTCCGATTAAGGCATCTACTTGGTTATACATGTGGCGGGCGCGTTCGGCTACCGGCTCATCAGACGATCAAGGGAATGCGTTCGTAAAGGTTGAGGCATTGGCGGAAGTTCCAACACATTGGGTTTTTAGCGTTCCCCCAGTAATTGTTGATGGGATTTGGTATGAGAGTACGGATTCTGTGGAATTAACCATTAACCCAGGAACAAATGATCCTTCGCCAGTCTTATTAAAAGTTACTTCACAAAAAGGCGAAATCCGCGGAAAGTTAACCAATAACATGCAGCAAGAACTGGCCTTAAAGGCTGTTCAGTTGTCGACTGGCGATATTTTCGAAACGATTTCATCAACTGATGGGAATTTTTCTTTTCCAGATTTGCTTATTGATCGTTATGTGCTGTTAGTCGATTTAGGAGTAGATCAAGGAAATAAGCTCGCATACCCTCAATTAGTGGATTTGACGGTCGACCCCGAAGTAAATATTAATATTCCTGTTCTTCAGTTAAGTGGACGTACCGTTAATGGAAGTGTTGTCGATGAGCAAAATTCATCAATTCCCTTTGCCTGGGTAACGATTGAAAACAGTAATTATGTTCAAAGTATTCTTCCGGAAAGCGGTGTATTTTCCATCCTTGGATTAACAGGTGAGAGACTGATATTTCAAACGAGATCTCCAGGGTATTTTAGCCATGAGACAAGTCTTTCTTTGGAGAATTCAGTCGATTCAGCTCTGGAAATTCAATTAAAACCTCTCGATGATACTCAGTTTTTGTCATGGGGTAGTGGAAGGGTCACTTTACCGGCTGAATCCGAGTATAGTCTGGAAGGCAATGTGGTTACTGTGGACAAAGGTTGGATATGGGGAAGTGGCAATGGAAGCGAATGGATTATCCGTAGTGCTACAACAGAAATAAAAATGACAGACGCTAGCTTTGCGTATGAACTGCTTCCGGGTCAAGGTGAATGGTTATTTGTTTTCGAAGGTTCGGCAGATATTCGAAACAGGAGTAGTCAAGATTTCCAGAAAATTAATGGAAATCAAATGGTAAATCTAACAGATAAACAAGCTATAATGGTTATCCCTTATGACCCTGAATTACTTACGGCCTTACGTCCAACTAAATCCGTGCCAGTTTCCTTCATTAGGGAAGAAACCATGCTTGAAAAGGTGAAAGGATTTTTAAAGTCATTAGGAACGAATTTAGCCCAATTTATTGTTTACGCAGTATATGTAGCAGGTTTTATAATGCTTGTGTTTTTCCCACTGAAATTTTTCATCCAATGGGTAAAAAAGAAAAGATTACCCAGTTAAACTTCTTCAAAGCAGAATAATGGAGGTATACATTGAAAGAGAAAGACAACGGATCTATCCATGGGGACTGGGGAGATGATTTTGCGGGGGAGGTTCTACTGTTTGGGTTGTTAGGGAAAATTTTATACACCTTTCCTGAGAAAAACTGGCTGGATCCAATCCTTGATGAAGATTTGTTTGTCGAGGCTCCTTTTGCAAAGGACCACCTGGATGTTGTCGAAGGATTATCGCTTCTGAGGGATTTCTCACACAAGTATGCATCGGGAAATAAAGATGCTATCCTTGAAGATTTGAAGTCTGAATACACGCGTCTATTTGATCACACAGAAAGAATCCCGGTTGCACCTTGGGAATCGGTTTATCTTAGCAAAGATCACTTGTTATTTCAAGAACAGGTTCTAGAGGTTCGAAATTGGTATCGTACTTTTGGTTTGGAATTAGTGAAAATTCATCAAGAGCCGGACGACCATATTGGGCTTGAACTTGCATTTTTGGCTCACATGGCGAACCTGGCACTTCAAGCGATCGAGAACGGGAATCAAGACGAGCTTGATAGAATTTTGGATGCCAAACGCCGTTTCTTAACCGAGCATGTCTTTAGATGGGTTCCGACCTGGTGCGACTTGATGTTAGAATACGGAAAAACGGATTTTTACAAGGGAGTAGCCCTTGTATTGCGTGGTGCATTAGAAGAATTGGCAGAACGATTAGGATTGGATCGCCCGGTTGGGCTTGTCGAATGAAGCAGATTACCATCTACGAGCGTTTTTTATCTTTGGATCGATCTTCGGTAAGCTATGAAGCTGACCGATGTCTGTATTCGTTTAACAAGAATTCTACGTGTAATTCTTGCTATACGATTTGCCCTGTAGATGCCATTCATCCGGGTACACCTCCTGAATTGGATTCGCAAGCATGCCAGACATGCCTGGCATGCTTGACAGTTTGCCCAACTGGCGCTTTTCAGGCTGATGATTCGGTGCAGGATTTGTTAATTTGTGCGACTCGCCTGGAGTCGAAAAAAATCGAATTGGTCTGTGCGCTTCATCCTGATCCTGGATTTGGAGTTTCTCAAGAAACAGAAGCAATCCAGGTTAAAGGTTGCCTGGCTGGACTGGGCGCTGGCGCTTTCCTGGCTTTGGCTGCCTTGGATATCCAGGAAGTTTATGTGCGTACTGATGCGTGTGGGGATTGTCCTTGGGGTATCTTGAAGGAGCGCATTTCATCCCAGGTTGAAGTTGCCAATCACCTTGTTACCCAATTCAAGGATTTCCCCCTTTTTAAGCTGGTGGATACAATGGGTCCAGATCTTGAAGAGCAACGCCCCTTCTGGAAAGCAGAAAACCCTCCGCTTTCTCGCCGAGATTTGTTTCGCATGGCTGCCCAGCGCAGCCAGGTGGTTGCTGCTCGTGCTCTTAGCGCCGGTCAAGCGGATCATGCTGGTCAACGTCCAGGGCGCGAACGCCGCCGGATGAATGAAGCTCTTCAGCGCTTGGGGGCTGCTCACGGGTTCCCAGATTTGGAAATGGGTGAGTATGGGTATGCAACCCTCAACGTTTCAGAAGATTGTACGGCTTGTGGAGCGTGCGCCAGGGCTTGTCCTACAGGGGCGTTAATATTTAGTCAGGCTTTTAGTAAGAGTTTTTCACTCTCTTTTGAGCCTGCGAACTGTATAGGCTGTGAAATTTGCGTGCAGGTGTGCGCCCCAACCGCGATTGTAGTCAGCCATCATACGAATTCTTTGTCAGTCTTTCCTCAAGAGACGCCTGTCCTATTGTGTAAGGGTGATCTGATCCGTTGTGAGCGGTGTAGCGCCCTGTTTGCCTCGTCTGCTGGATCGACATTTTGCTCTGTGTGTCAGGCACGTCGGAGCAATCCATTTGGTAGCCAGCTGCCTCCATCGTTAAAGCACCTTCAATCTCTGATCGATCAACGAAAGAAATCATGATTTTAGCGATTTCTCCTAAAAATTTCCAGCAAATCAAGAACCCGGATTTTAGAGCTTATGCCAGTAAATACCTGGAAATTTACAATGACTTCATGCAACAAATCGGGCAGCTAGGCCTGGAAGTGGAATCCGTTGATACCGGGCAGCAGGTGTTGGAGAAAATAACCCAATTAGGCGAAAAAGGAGCGCGTGTCCGTAACGATCGGAAGAGTGTCACGGTAAACAGCATATCCCCTTCTTGCGAAGCATGCCGTACTGGCGAGAGTAGCGCCACATTCTTTATTTCTTTACGCTGTCACCGGAATTGTTTTTATTGTTTTAATCCTAACCAGGAAAATTATGAATATTACTTGAGTCACCAGAGACGCCTGGTGGATGAATTACAACAATTTGCAGCTCAGGGCGGTCAACTAGAGCATATTGCTTTGACCGGTGGCGAACCTTTATTACATAAAGAAGAGACTATTCGCTTCTTCGAAACCGCTCGGCGGCTTTTTCCCAACTCCCGTACACGTTTGTATACTTCCGGAGATCATCTGGATCAGGCTACCCTGCAAGATCTCCAAAAAGCAGGTCTAAATGAGATCCGTTTGAGCATTCGCATGTATGATCTGGATAAGGGGCAGCGGCATACCTATAAACAGTTAGAAGCATCGCTGGGGTATATTCCATCTGTGATGGTGGAGATGCCGGTTTTGCCTGGAACCCTGGCAGAGATGAAGGATGTGTTGTTGGAGCTGGATCGCGTTGGGATTGAGGGAATCAATTTATTGGAGTTCTGTTTTCCGGTTTCCAATCCGTCTGAATTTAAACAACGCGGCTACAAAATTAAAGCCCATCCCTTCCGTGTTTTATATAATTACTGGTATGCAGGTGGTTTACCTATCGCGGGCAGTGAAGAAGTATGCCTGGATCTGATAGATTACTCACTTGAGCAAAAGCTGAAGCTGGGTGTGCATTATTGCTCGCTGGAGAATAAACATACAGGTCAGGTGTACCAGCAGAATACTGATAAGCGTTTGCTAAAAACAGCCTATTTTTCCCAGAAAGATTTCTTTATAAAAACTGCCAAAGTCTTTGGGGATGATATTCGCAAGGTTAAACCGTTGTTGATGAAAGGGCGTGGAGTTAGCTTAAATCATAATTCTGAGTTAAACTATTTGGAATTTCATCCCATTCACATTCAGCTCTTGAAGGATTTAGATGTGGAAATCGGCATTGCTTCCAGTATCTTTGAGCAGCGTGAAGAGGGAGAAGTGATGCGTGAGCTGGCAATTGATTTGACTACGCCGGCAACCTTTAATTTTTCGACTGACGTTTAATTCCTGGCGAACCTGCGTTAGTCAATGAGGAAAGATGAGCAGCAAATCTACAGTAAACCGGGTTGGTAAGCGTAGCTGGAGCGATACCTTTCGTGCCTTTGGCCGCGCCCATCGTAAAGCCAGCAGCAACCTGGAAACATCCATGCCCCTGCTGCGCCACCTGGAAGAGCTGCGCCAGCGTATCTTCAAGGCTTTTTTTGCCCTGGTGCTGACTACCGGTCTGAGCTTTGTATTTGCAAGTCAGATTATCGATTATCTTACTCAACCTTTGGGCGGCAGCCAGGCGCTGGTTTCGATTGAGGTCACTGAGAATATCGCCATATTTATGCGTGTGGCTTTACTGAGTGGGATTATCCTGGCGATGCCGGTGATTCTCTATCAAGCTTTGAGTTTTGTTTTGCCGGGTCTCGCAGCCCAGCGAAAAGCGCTGGTTACTGCTGGGCGTACCGGTAGCATCTCTGCTTTTTCTAGCCGGCGTAGCATTTGCCTGGTTTGTTATGTTGCCAGCTGCTTTGCCGTTTTTGGTCAACTTTTTGGGGATTACCACGCAAGTACGACCGCTGAATTATTTCGATTTCACTACGCGCATCATGTTCTGGCTGGGTTTGAGTTTTGAGATGCCGTTGGTGGTGATGATCCTGGCGAAGTTTAAACTGATCACCGCCCGTCAACTCATTTCTGGGTGGCGTTACGCTGTGGTAGCGATTGCCGTAATAGCCGCCGCGGTCACCCCAACTGTAGACCCGGTCAATATGGGTCTGGTGATGGCGCCGCTGACCGTGCTCTATATCATCAGCATCATACTGGCTGCCATTGCAGGAAGATCATAGTCTATGGATATTTTTGGAATTGGTGGATTAGAACTTCTCGTGATCATGCTGTTGGCTGTGATCATCTTAGGGCCAGAGCGTTTGGCGCGGGTGGCGCGTGAGGCGGGAAAGCTGGTGCGTAATTTCAAGGCTTATTTTTCTGCTCTAAATGATGAGCTAAAGTCGGAATTGGATGTCTTAGACGAACTGGAGGGGGTCAAACGAGACATCAAAGACGTGAAGAAGGATGTGAATAAGTCACTCTAATTGATCAAATTTCAGGCGCATTACCTTTTCGTCATCGTCCCATTCCCCAGTTTCCACAAATCCGAATTTCCTGTAAAAGGGTTCAGGTCCCCCGTCAGCCGGCACACAGCTCAAGGAAAACTCCTTTGCGTTGGGTAAGCTGCGCACAAAATCAATCACCAGTTCAAGCGCTTGCTCCCCATATCCTTTTCCTTGGAAGCGCTGGTCGATCATAAAGCGCCACAGATGGTAGGTGGTTTCTTCTGCATCCAGGTAGAGCATCACAAACCCAACCGGTTCCTCGCCGGCGTAGATGGCGCGAAACCAGGCATGTTCATCAAAATGAGCCTGGGCAATGGAAACTGCGTTAGATGCCACGAACTTACTCTGACTTTCTTTGACGCTCAGCTTCAGGATTGGGCTGAGGGTTTCCTGGGTGATTTCTCGTAGGCTGACGGTTGGTGGGTTCATGCTTCGCTCCGGGTATAAGAATTTAATGATTGTATCAATGAAAGGAAGATACCATTGGAGCACCCTCTAGTTGGTTCTTTTGATCGAGATTCTTCCCAACCGCTCTATCAGCAAATTGAGCAGATAATTTTTGAATCCATACAGAACGGCGCTCTTCGCGAGGGTGATATGTTACCCAATGAGCGCCTGATGCAGGATATCTATGGTGTAAGTCGTCAAACTGTGCGCCAGGCATTATTGTCTCTTGAAAAAGGCGGCTATATCGAGCGTATTCAAGGTGTGGGAACAAGGGTCACACAGAAAAACCCGAAACCTCAAAATAAGGCAGTCACTTCTATGACAGAAGATATCCTTGCTCGCGGGCAAATAGCGGAGAGCAAGACTTTGTGTGTTGTATTTGTGATTCCCCCCGAAAAGGTAGTTGATTCTTTTGGTATGAAACCTGGTGAAAAATGTATTTGCATCCACAGGTTGCGGTTAGCTGATGGCGTCCCTATCGCTTTTAACGAATTGTATATCCCTCCAGATTTTGATTTTTCAGCAAGAGAGTTGGAGTATATGCAATCTTATTATCATATCCTGAAAGAGAAATTTAACCTTACTCCTATCCAGGCAAACGATGTGCTTCGGGCTTGCAAGTCAAATTCTGAACAAGCTGAGTCTTTAAAAATTCCAGAGGGGGCTATGTTGGTGGAATTGGAGCGTGTATCTTTTGGCGCAGATAGAACCCCTCTTGAATTCACGAATATATATTGCCTTCCTGAGCATTTTGAGTATCGTATATTTTTATCAAACTGTTAACCTGACTACGACTGAATTTGGGAGCGCTATCTAAAATGGAAAAAATGAAACCTATCGGATTACTGGCACAAGATTTGCTTAGGGGGGCCGTTTCTTATCATGATCATTATGGATGGGAACGAAGTGGGGGCGTTTCAGCGAAATGCCAGGTGGATTATGATCCTGTCTTAATCACCCAATCTGCCAGAGATGCAGGTATGCGCGCGGTTGTTCTGCGTAATCTCTATTTTAATAGCGCGGGAGATGCGTATTTATTAGAACGTATGGTTCCCGGGATTGAAGTTTTCGGTGGCATCTTCTTGAATTCGGATATAGGTGGTATCAATCCGGTTGCGGTAGACACTGCAATGACTTATGCGACAGGCGCAAGGTTTGTTTGCCTGGCAACCGATAATTCTGCACACGGGGCGCGACAGGCCGGAATCAGTGAAGATGAGATTTACGCTAATCCGGTTAAGTATGTTACGCCGTTTAATCGGGACGGATCAATAAAAGATGCCATGCTGGAGATATTCTCTATCATTGCTCACTATGATGTGATTCTTGAAACTGGCAGTCTTTCCCCTATAGAGATTTTAAAGGTTGTTGAAATTGCGAAAAAGGTGGGAGTAAAGAAAATCCTGGTAACACACCCTACTCCCTGGTTTTGTGGGATGTCGATACATCAAATGCAACAGGCTATTGAGTTGGGTGCAGTGATTGAATTTACATGGATGTTTTATACACATAGCATGACTTATATGGCGAGAAAATTCGGTTGGGAACCGAAAGATGGACGGGTTCCGGTCGAAATGATTGGAACAGCATTTGATCAGATTCGCGCCTTAGGAGCAAAGAATTGCTTGTTAAGTACGGATTTGGGGACAATGGAATTGCCCCTTCCGGTGGAAGGCTTGCGAGAGTTTATCTATTGTTTGCTTGATCTAGGTATGTCAGAAGATGAAATTGTGTGGATGGTTCGGAGAAACCCTGAAAAATTGTTGGGTTTGAAAGCATGGAGAGAATCCGAAGCAGAGATCTCGTGAAATAATCATCTGGATGAGCAGTTTCAAAGCGCCAGCCATTAATTTTTAAGGCATTATGAGGAGGTGTACGAAAAACAATTTCACGAAAAGAACTAGAATATTTAAAACAGTTCCTATGCGATAGATTTGAGGAGAGACTAATGAAAAAGATACATCCATGGGTTTTAATGTTGATGATAGTGGTTTTAATAGCCGGTTGCGCTAGCCCGGCAACGCCTCAAGTGCAAGAAACACAAGTACCTCTGCCACCGACAGAGCCGGCGGCAGCAGCACCTACTGAGCCGGCTGCTGTAGAACCTGCCCAGCCGCCTGTTGCTGAAGAAGAAATTGTTGTTCCGAGCCGCGAAGATGGATATGCCGGTCCCGCCTTATCGAAAGACCCTATAACTATTCGGGTTTTACGTGCCTCGTTTTACCCCGAGCGAGAAGAATTGTGGTTGGGTATTCTAAAGCAATTCACAGATGCACATCCTAATATTAAGATAGAAGAAGAGGTTGTACCTTGGAGTGAAATTACTGCTAAGGTCTCTGCTTTGGTAGCCGGCGGTGATCCACCAGATATTTTCTTCATCGACGGGCCATTTGTGAAGTCCTATGCTTACCAGGGGATTATTATGCCCTTGGATGAGTATATGACTCAAGAATATATTGACGACTTTGTGCCTGCAACCCTTGCGGAGCATTCTTTCCAGGGAAAAGTTTATGCTCCTCCTGAGAACCAATCTTCTTTAGCTTTGTTTTACAACAAGGCGATGACAGATGCTGCTGGAATTCAACCACCATCTGAATTGGACGAAGGTTGGACATTTGATGAAGCGCTTGAAGCCTGGAAAAAACTTCAGCAGGATCCAAGTGGACAAGGCAATGTGGAGGTGTGGGGTCTGGCGCCTTCAATCTTCGGAGCTGGCGGACCAGGATATTACTATAAAGATGGTATTTTCATTCGCTCAATGGGTGATCCTAACGCCGATAAAGAGTCATCTGCTTACAAAACTTTTGCAGCTGTAAGTGAAGATGGCCTCAGCGTTAAGGGATATATTGACACACCTGAAGCGCGTCAGGGGATGGAGTGGTTCCAAAAACTGACTATGGAATGGAAAGTATCCCCTAAAATCGGTATCCCTGGTGCATTCTTAGATGGTAGAGCTGCAATGGATATTGCTGATGATTGGATGATTGGGGATGTAAAATGGGCACATCCTGAAGGAGATTTTGAATATGGAGTTTCTCCCATACCAAAATTCAACACACGCCTGACAATGACAGGCAGTTCAACTTTTGCTGTTTCATCTAAAACGGAGCATCCAGCTGAAGTGGCAGCATTGATGGTTTGGACCCATACGACTGAGAATTCCTATAAATTGTGGGAAACCCAAGGTACAATGCCCGCACAATTATCTGTTTTCAAGCTTCTTCCACAATATGCAGAATTACCTTGGAAACTATTTTTTGAAGAACTAACTACGATCGGAGTCCCAAGACCAACATCTCCTGGATGGTTAGAGTATGAGACATTGATTAATCCGGCTTTACGCGATATTGCCTTAGGTGCGGATGTCGCAGAGACGCTTGCGTCTATTGAAGAATTAATAGATGCTCAGCTTGCGAAGTATCGTTAATTAATCCGGAACCAATTATGATGAGTGAATGCGCCGAAGGAGAATACCTGAGGCGCATTCATTGAAAAATGTAATCATGAAGAAAAATACCTTTCAAATGTCAAGCCGTTTACATGCCCAGGTTGAAAGAAGAGCAGTCATTATCCTACAGGCATTCCAATTGAATACTATGAGGCGGCTTCAATCGATGGCGCAAGTCGTTTGCAATTATTTAAATATGTTACTTTACCTTTGCTGAGGCGCACGATCGTGTTCGCGGTGATAACCAGCACTATATTTAGTTTTACGATATTTGCTTCTGTTTATGTCATGACCAAAGGTGGACCTATCAACTCGACACGAGTTGTGATTTTCCATATCTTTGAACAGGCATTCAGGCTTAATGAAGTAGGATATGCTTCTGCACAGGCCATTTTTTTGATGGTTATTATGGCAATTGTTGCATTGGTACAGTCACGATTGATGCGAACTGAGTTTGAGTATTAAGGATTTTGGAATGGGATCATCTGAGTCAAAATATTTGAGTGAGAAATCTCAAGCTAAACCTGTTTTTCGGAAACACGAGATAGTCCGTTTCCTGGACTTCCTTTTCAATATGATTGTTTTTCTGATCATTATAGCAATTTTCCTCCTGCCGTTTGTATGGATGGTTTTTTCATCATTTAAAACGACGCCAGAAATTTTTCGCTATACTTACCCGTTTTCTTGGAAAACGCTCTTTCCTCCAAACCCAACATTGGCCAATTATTTTTCCATATTTGTCAGATGGGATTTTGGTCAAAAACTTCTGAATAGCATATTGGTTTCGTCTGCTCAAGTCATTGGCACATTATTAACCAGTTCTTTAGCAGCTTACGTTTTTGCCCGGCTAAATTTTAAAGGGCGGGATATTCTTTTTGGTATTATCCTCCTCTCAGCAATGATCCCATTCGAAGTGATTATGATCCCATTGTTTCTTGTGGTCAAAAGTTTTGGAATGCAGAATACATATTGGGCGCTTTTCTTACCCTGGTTGGCTTATCCTTTAGGGATATTCTTGCTAAGACAGGCATTTTTGGAAATTCCACGTGATTTTGACGAAGCAGCAATGGTGGAAGGAGCGTCTTTGCCGCAGATATACTGGCATATTATCCTTCCTAATGCTCGCCCTGCCATGGTTACAGTCTCTTTGCTTACCTTCCTTTTTTCTTGGAACGCTTTCTTGTGGCCACTAATCATTATGCAAGATGCAGATAAGCAATTGGTACAGGTTGCCCTCGCCTCTTTTTCTGTTCCATCTGAAATACCAGCCTGGGGTGAGATTTTTGCTGCAGCAACAATAACTACTTTACCAGTTCTGATCCTTTTCTTAGCATTGCAGCGATACTATATCCGTGGTGTGGTTATGAGTGGAATTAAGGGATAGACTACTGTGAGAGGAAAAACTTCTTGTTATGCCTAGATTAGTAGCGGTTGGAAATACATTCATTGATTGTATTTTGATGCCTGATGCAAGTGTTCATCCATTTGTGTGTGGGGGAAATGCGTTGTATATGGCTGCTGGAATGAACCTTTGGACCACTGGCGTTGGTGTTCTCAGCAGGATTGGAATCGATTACCCTGTCCAATTCTTGGATGATGTCGCTGCTGCAGGGATTGATATTTCAGGAATTAAGAGATTGCCTGTGCAGCATGCTTTGGTTTCCGCATTTCAATATCATGAAGATGGCAGCCGTGATTATTTTTGGCCAGATTTAGAGAAACTACACCTTGGTAAAATGGGTGATTCCCAAACCGAAATATGCCCGGCAAGAAAAGAGCCTGAAGGAGCTTCTGATTTTGACCCGATTGTGGCTGATATTCCGGATGATTACTGGAATGCACAAGGTTTTGGTATAGGCAGTATGGGGGCGCAATCTCAATTGGCATTTGTTGATGCCTTCTCATCCAAGAATAAAATGATTACCTGGGACTCCCCCGATCCTAATGGGAGTGAGGCGATGATTATTCCTTGGATCTCCAAGGCAACTGCTTTTATTCCCAGCTTTGAAGACATGGATTGGTTTTTTAACAGCCACAACTATCAGAAAGAAATAGAATATCTGGCGACTTTGGGTTCACCGGTTGTGGGACTGAAATTAGGCGCTCAAGGTTCCTTGATGATGGATGTCTGTAATCAGCATTTATGGCATATTCCTCCTCTAGGACTGACGGTTAAGGATCCAACCGGAGCTGGTGATGCTTATTGTGGGGGGTTTCTTGCTGGTTATTTGGAGACCGGAGATGTGCTCCAGGCGGCACTGATGGCAACAGTATCTTCTTCGATCGTTATCGAAGAATTTGATGTAAGATATGTTTTTCATTTTGGAAGAAAAGATGCTTTGGAACGTCTAAAAATACTACGCTCTATGGTTAAACAGATTGTTTGATCCTGATATTTAATCGGACTTTTTAACTATTTATGATATCTTCATCTATTTCATCATCAAATCCAGCAATTTTGGTAACAGAAGGACTTACGAAAGTTTATAACCGTCGCGAGGTTGTAAATCATATCAACTTGACTTTGTTGCCCAAGGAGATTTATGGTTTTTTGGGACCTAATGGAGCTGGTAAATCCACGACTTTGCGAATGATTTTAGGTCTAATCAAACCAACAGCAGGCGATATTTGGATATTAGGCCAATCTGTTAAATCGAGCGATCGAACGCTCCGGTCATGCATAGGTGTTGTTGGGGAGCAAGATCGGTTCTTTGAAAATATGACAGCATTGCAATATTTGAACTTCTTTGCTGCTTATTATTCAGTAGAAGCAGCGAAGCAAAAAATCAATCATTTACTGGAGATTTTTGAATTACTTCCTTTCGTGAATTTTTTGGCTACAGAATATTCGCACGGTATGAAACGCAAGTTGAGTTTGGCGCGTGCTCTTTTACACCAACCATCCATATTGATTCTTGATGAGCCCACCTCGGGATTAGATCCATTCGGGATCCGTCAGGTGCGTTTTGTTTTAGAGGAACAACGCAGGTTAGGTTGCTCGATTCTCATTTCTTCCCATATCTTATCTGAAGTAGAGCGAATAGCTGACCGGGTAGGAATTATTAATAAAGGTGAACTTTTGCTGGAAAGTACTGTAGATGCGGTTAAGTCGCGCCTCGCTCCTGAAACTGTTTTAGAGATAACTTTACAAGCTCCTGTTCAAGGGTTATACGAAATTCTGATGACAACCCCGAATGTTTCTCAGGTTAGTATAGTAATGAATATCGTAACAATTACTCTCAACACCAGTCAAGATTTGCGAGCTTTGATCTCTCAAGTCGTCACCACTAACGGAGGCGTTATTGTTGGAATGCGTTTAGTCCAGGCAGATTTGGAAGATGCATTCATTCGGATTACTGATGAGTGGGCAGATTCGCTGCAAGGTAAAGAAAATCAGCCATGAACGCTTCTTTATTTGCTTCCAACAAATCACGAATAATTAATTGGCATATATCTCGTCTGGTGGCCTGGTACACATTTCGGGACATTTCTCGCAGCTTCGGGACTTATGTATTACTTTCTTTAGGGTGGATAGGTGTGTATCTCTCCATAGGAAACACGTTAAAAGTTATCCAACAGGGATATGCAACTGTGATCAGGGAACCTCTATCTTTGATTGTATTGGGTATGTTGATAGTTAGCAGTCTCTTCTTTTCAATAATTGCAGGGATTTCTGTGGTGCGCGATCGTGAGCAAGGCGTAGTGGAACTCCTTTTCTATGGTCCGATATCTCATTCGGAATATGTGATCGGGAAGTTTTTAGCGCATTGGACTTTTTACGCAATCTTGGCGTTCATTTTCCTGATCGGCACCGGGATGATGGCATGGTTAGTTAAGTTGCCGATTTCGCTTTATCTTGTGTGGCTTTATTGGATTCTCGTTGGCGCTATCAGCAGCTATGATAGCTGTTGGTCAATTGCTTGCTGTTTTAACACGGTCTATCCGGGGAACCGTCTTTGTTTTTTCAGTGGTAATGGTTGTTTTTCTCATTATTCAATTAGGTAATAGTTTCTTGCCTTCTGTAACTCAGATGGAAAGAACTCCCGCCTTGATAGGGCTTCGCGACACATTGGCAATCGTCAGTTCGGCAATTTCCTGGTTATCTCCTATATCCGTTTTCTTAAAGGGGGTTGAAGGACTGGTGAGAAAAAATATTTTTGATGTTATGAGTCAAGGGGTATGGCTTCTGTTATTTACACTCATAATCAATGGGTTGGTTGTAGTTATTCACTCCCGACGGGAAATTTTGCCATGAGAAGAGTTCATCTATTTTCGCGAATAGGGTTCCTCCTGATGATCATCTTCGCCTTTTTACCTGAAGGTGTGCGAGCAGAGGATGGAGCAATTAAGTTCAGTTGGGGGATCACAGCGTCACTTTTAGAAGGGACGGCAGGTTTATTTTCTCCTCCACAAATTCCTGAAATTTATGTTCTTTCAGATCGCACCCATATTTTTAGCGGGAAAATGACCTACGTCTACTACTGGCCTTTGGAAAGAGAATATAAACCAGATTGGTCTCAACTTAACCAAGATGTAGAAGGGTTTTTAGATATTTATGATTCGCAGGGGAAAAAAGTACAAACCTTGGAAAAAGAATGGTATCTCTTTCAACAAATCATCGTTGGTGAGGAAGTTTCATATCAATTGGTTCGGGGTGAACAAGCTCAAGTAGTCTACAAAGAATATGAAACCCGTAGAGATCAATACTTCAGGGCAATGGAACTATATGACCAGGAACTTGGTCAATATCTGGATCAGCTTGATGAAGCAGAAAATCAGTCGATACAGGCGCCTGAAAAACCTGCTCAATTCACTGAAGTAATGCAAAAACCTCAGCTAGCCTTTATTCTTAATCTGCCTCCAGGCCGGTTTTCTATTCAACTCAGGGATACGAATAACAATCCTGTACCTGATAGCCAGCGCACATTAGTCAGTGTTGCCCCGCGTAGAGAGAGTGTAGGCCTGGTAGTCTTCCCTGAAACGAGGTGGACTGAGCCTGAAGTTAGTTACGAGGCTCGCGATGTGATTTATTACACAACTTCTGATCCTGTCCTATATTTCCAGCCAGTAAATATTTACGAATTTAACCAGAGGGAATATGCTCGGTTGAGTAAACCACAAGAAACAATTTCATCGCCAAACAGTTGGATATGGATTGAAGGAGAAATGATCACCGATATCAGTTTGGAAGTCTTATCCAGATAAAAAAATATATGAGAAAGTAGCTTACGAAACCTTTTCGGTCGTCCAAAATCCTGGTTTCGCTTTGGGATATCAAATTGTCCCATCGAACTCAGAAGGGGGATCGCGCCCTGATTTTGCAGCTTATAAGGTCTCATTAAACCCTGATTTAGCGAAGTATACAATTCGATTAATTAATTCTCAAGGGCTCATGTTCCAGAATAGCCAAAGGGAAATTTTGCGTGCATCTTCGAATCTGCAGAGTTGGGTTGTGATATTTCTCTTATTGCCAGTCATTATAGGTTCGGGATTACGGGTATACCAATTTAATCGAAAGAAGCAAAATGTAAAAAAGCTGTCTCAGCATGACAGATTGTAATGTTTATTCTTGATTTATAGGAGCACAAAATGAATGAAAATGACAGCACAGTCATCTTATGGCCAACTTTGGGAGAACCCTTACGATATCAACGATATCAGTGACCAGGCTCAGCTAGTGAATTTATTAATTGGGAGATTAGCTCCTCAACTATCAGCAGTGTTCAGCGCTGAACTAGCAGGGAAAATAAACCAAATATATATTACTGGTTGCGGGGACTCGTACTTTGCCGGATATTCTGCGCGATCTGGCTTTTGAAAAGTATTGTGGTATCCAGACCGAACCGATTGAAGCATTAGAATTTTCTCGTTACAAGGTGGATTATTTGCCGGCTGGGTCGCTGGTTATCAGTATCTCGAATAGTGGGCAAGTAAAAAGAACTGTTGAGACTGTTCGTCGCGCCAAAAAGCGAGGGGCGTATACGGTGGCGATTACGGGGAATGAAAGTGGTCCATTAGCAATGGAAGCCGATGCCGTATTAATTCAATCTGTTCCTGAGATGTTGGAAAATGTAGGGCCTAACAATGTGGTTGCTTTAGGTCTGGGGAATTTCACAGCAAGTTTATTGACGCTCTATCTATCTGCACTGCAACTGGGAAAACTGCGTGGTGTCACTCACTTCTGAGGAAGTCGAACAGAAGAACAGGGGAGTTAATTGCATCGGCTTTGATTATTTCTAAGACATCAGAAGTAAATTATTCGATTGCTACAAGAATTAGCTGCGCAATTCTGGAATCAAGAAACTTTTGTGGTCAGTGGGTGGTGGACCGAGTTACGGTACTGCTATGTTTACTGCTGCCAAGTTGATGGAACAGCCTCAGAAAAGAGGCGCCCCTCAAATGCTGGAAGAGTGGGCACATCTTGATTATTTTCTGATCCGTCCTCAAGTTACTCCTACTTTTTTTATTGCTCCCCCGGGCAATAGTCGTGATCGTGTCATTGAACAAATCCAAGGCGCGAAAGATATGGGGGCGACACGTTATTGCAATTTGTGATTCCGAGGACAAAGAAATTCGGGACTTGTGTCAGTGGAGTATGCCGGTTGTTGGAATGTTGCCTGAAGAATTTAGCCCGCTTACTTATATTGTCCCTGGGCAAATCTTTGCTACATCTCTCCATAGATTGGTAGGGCGTAAACCGTTCATTCCTCCTTACACAGAAAGCAAAATGGAGGAGATCAACTATCGCCAAATTTGGCAAGGTGGGATTCTAAACGATTGAGAACTCTGAACGGTCTTGATCTTTGCCAAAGATTTGGTCTTAAAGAACATAATCTGATCCTTGCCATTATTCTGGTGTTTTCCTTTAGCACAGTCAATGGGAATCGTTGTGATTCCTTTGATTGGCTACTCAATTCATCAAGAGAAGAAGTTCTGATTGGCTTTAGTCTTTGCATTACCGGGAGTGATCAGTGTTCTGCTTGAAATTCCAGTTGCCGGGTGGTCTGATCATTTTGCGCGTAAACCAGTCGTTTTGTTGGCAACCGATTTGTGGCTTGGTTGCAGCGATGTTTGCTGCCTCTCAAACAGGTCCTTGGGGACTGGTTGTATTTACCATCATGAACGCCTTAGCTGGGACGATTTTCTTTCCCCCATCCTGGCATATTTATCTGAAATAGCATCGGCAAAGGACCATGCGAAAATTCAAGGCATAAACGGATTTGTTCAGGGGATCGCTTCTTTCTTCGGTGTTATTTTAGCAGGCGTTCTTATCGAGCGATTTGGTTTCGGAGCTACATTTACAATAATGGCTTTGATTTACCTTTCAAATATGATTGTTGGTGAGTTTTGTTCCGAAAGCTGTCTCAAAATCAACTACTCGATATTCATATCAAGAAAATTCTTTCTGCCTATAAAAATGCTATTGGATTAATTACGCATAATGGAAAAATCCAACTGGCTACTTTAGTCGAAATGGTTTACATCATCTGTATTGTGGTTGTGGGTAACTCGTTTTTCCCACATTATCTTAACCTCACAAAGGAATATTTCTCCCTCTATCACTGGCGGGTTGGTTAGCATTAGGAATCTTGCTTCAACCAGCGTAAGTTTGCTGTTTGGAAAAGTTTCTCGTCGTTTTGGAATAATGATGCCCGTCATTACTCACCTTACTTCTGGCAAGCTGTGACGCTTTTGTTTTTGCCGTTTGCGCAAGGTGTAATTGTTTTAGGTGTTTTATCTTTAATTCTGGGTGTGGGGGTTGGATTGATACCTTCGGCTCCAAATATCTTTATTGCTGAAGGAACAAACGAGGATGAGCGCGCAGTTGGTTATGCTTCGGTTACTCTTGTCTCTCGTTTCCTCCAGATGATTCTAGCCCCAATTTTTGGGCTGCTAGCACAAGGTTTTGGACTGAAAAGTGTTTTTTATGTTGCTGGTTTGGCAGCCGGAATAGTGGTTATATTGATTGTTCTACATTCCAGGCGCTCTATTTACACTAGCTTCAGTTTATGAATAAGTACTTTATAAGGAAGTTCTTTTAGGAGAGATATACAATGATAGAGAAAATTAATTTTCAAACACAGGATAGCCAGCAAATTGTAGATTTGCGAAAGGAAGTCAATCAAGTTTTAGAAGGGAGTGGCGTCCAAGAGGGCATCTGTTATATATATTCCCCTCATACAACCGCGAGTCTTGATTGTTACCTCTTTTTTTGAAGATACACAATTAGATATTTTTCAGGAAGTCAACCGGATTATCCCCATACGTCCTGATTTTGTTCACCAGTGGGATCCCCCAACCGATGCTGCTGGACACGTAAAAACAGCTCTTTTTGGTGTTAGCCAATTTTTCTTAATCCATGAAGGCCAGATTGTTTTAGGTCATGCCCAAGGAATTCTTTTTTATGAATTTGACGGACCTCGAGACAGGGAGGTGTTTGTAAAGATCGTTCCTGACGTATCTTAGTAACCAGATTTTTTATTCAAAGAAAAAATTCACTGGTTCTTGTGGCAATTTTTGCAATGCTATAATATCTTTAATATCATATAAATTGCACAACTCGATTTTACTTGATGATAAATTTGGATCAAGAATTCTGAACACTATGAGTTTCAAAAACCAGATGTCCATCGATTTCCAGTCTCTGGACCAGCAAATTCGCTCCATCCAAGACCCCGAGCCCTTCTCGGGCAGCGTCTACCTGACCCAGGCAGATCGGGTGTTGTTTGCGCACAGCTATGGATATGCCCTGCGCTCTGAACGCATTCCTAACCGCCTGGACACCCGTTTTCAGACGGCTTCGGGCAGTAAAATTTTTACCGCCGTGGCCATCTGCCAGTTGATCGAGACAGGTCGGCTGACATTGGACACCCGGCTTCAGGATTGCTTACCGGTTGCATTTCCACTCTTTGACGAGGGAATCACCGTACGGCATCTGCTGACCCACACTTCTGGGATTACTTCCTATTTTGAGGAAGATGTCAATCCGGATTACGAAGCCTTGTGGCAGCAAATCCCTGTGTATCGCATGCGTACACCATCTGATTTTCTACCCTTGCTTGAGCATAAGCCAATGAAATTCCGACCAGGTGAACGTTTTGAGTATAACGATGGCGGATTTGTGTTGTTAGGCGCTATTGTGGAGCAGGTGAGTGGATTGCCTTTCCGCGATTACATTCAGAAGCATATCTTCCGCAAGGCGCATATGGTCGATTCAGGCTATTTTGCAGCGGATCGCTTGCCGCCGCGCACAGCCTTGGCTTATATTCAGGATGCGGATGGGTTGTGGCGTAGCAATATATTCGCCGTGCCAGTGATGGGTGGCGGGGATGGAGGCGCGTACGTAACTGCTCTGGATTGGTACCAGTTTTGGGTTACCTTGCGCACCCATAAACTGTTGGGCGAGCAGATGACAAAAGAGTTACTCCATCCCCATGTGCAAACCGGCGACTCGCCACCAAACACACATTATGGTTATGGAGTATGGATCCACCAACCGGAGCAGCAGCTCCCAGCATATTTTGTGGAAGGTTTTGATCCAGGTGTGGCTATGTTTTCTTCTGTCTATCCTGACCAAGAGACCATCTTGACCGTTTTAGGAAACGCTACGGGAGCCGTGTGGCCAGTTATTAAGCTGATCCAATCCACTTTCGATCTGGGATAATTATCCAGATTTCTTGGCTGGAAGCTTTGCTTTCTGTTGTTCCTTTTTCTTCTCTACTTTTCCTTGCTTCTGCTTTTGTGCCTTGTTCTTGTCTTTCTTACTGCCTTTTTCTCCCATAGCTAAATTTCTCCTTGGAAAAACGTATTAATCATCTGTAAAGCTTTTAACCTGACAAATGGTTATGCTGAATTATACTCACAGATGCGGTTTTTTTGGGGTTTGACCCTGATTAAACTTTAAGTTAGACTAGGGGCTGTCGTAGACAGTGTTGTCTAACATACTCGAATTAGAATGGAGGAGGTTTTCTATGGGGCGCAACATTCATTTAGCCGTTGTTCAAATGCACCCCCGGTTGGGAGATTTAGATGCCAATCTAAAAGTGGTACTCGAGCGGGCGCAGGAAGCTGCTGCAAAAGGGGCGAATCTGATTCTCTTCCCTGAATTAGCTCTGACGGGTTACAACCAGGAATTGCTAGGCGAAAGACTGGTACAACTGGCGCTGAACGCTTCTGATGAGCCTATCCAACGTCTGGCGCAGGCATCTAGAGACCTAAAAGCCTACCTGGTAGCTGGTTTTATCGAACGAAGGCAGATTCCTGGTGTTGTCTATAATTCTATTGCCTTATGTGATCCCCGCAGCGAGAGCGTACGAACTTATGCTAAGTCGCACCTGTTCTCGGCAGAGAACCTGCATTTTCGCGCTGGTCCTGGGTTAGAGATTTGGCAGACCGAATTTGGAAAAATCGGGCCGATGATCTGTATGGATATTGGCTATCCCGAAGCTGGACGTTTGTTGGGCTTGCAAGGAGCAGAATTATTGATTGCCCCATCAGCCTGGATTGACCTGGATGCCGATATCTGGCCAGTGCATTTGCAGGCGCGCGCTCTGGATAACCTGGCGTTTACCGTAGGGATCAACCGGGTTGGCAGCGAGGGGCACTTGAATTTTATCGGTCAAAGTATGCTGGTTAGCCCGCGCGGGCAGATCTTGGCCAGGTTGGGCGCCCAAGAAGATATTCTGTACGCGCAAATTGACCTGGATGAAGTGCAGGCTGCGCGCCGCAAAGCGTTACATTGGACGTTACGCAGACCGGATTTATACAGACCGCTCAGTGAGCCGCAAGAATAGGAGAACCGATGGAAAACCTGGATCTTATTCTAAGTGGGGGGATGGTTGTCAGCGGTGAGGGGCAGCGTTGTGCTGATGTGGGCATTAAGGCTGGGAAAATCCAGCAAGTCGCAGGATGACCTTTCCCAATATCCGGCTAGCGAGCGGATTGATATTAGCGGTCGTTTCTTGCTGCCTGGCATCATTGATGTGCATGTCCATCCGGTGTACACGGATGATATCGAGTACAGCTCATATGTGGCTGCATTTGGCGGCACAACCACCCTGCTGCATTTTATCTACGCTCGCCCAGGCCAGGACTTGCTGCCTGTGATGGAGCAGGCGATTGAGGAGGCTGAACGAACCTCGCGCCTGGACTTTGGGCTGCATTGCGGTTTGTTCGAAGCACCCAGGCAGGTTTCTCAGATTAAAGATGTACTGAAGTTGGGCGTACGCAGCTTCAAGTTCTTTATGACCTATCTGAAGCAAGGCTGGTACACCGACGACTATCAGCTGATCAAGGCCATGGACATCCTGGCTGAGCATGGTGGACTGCCCATGGTGCATGCTGAAAACGGCGGTGGGATCGATTATCTGGAGGATAAGTACCTGACCGGACCGCATGCTTCCTGGAAGAATTTTAACATCAGCCGACCGGCAGTTCTGGAAGAAGAGGCGATCTTCCGGGCGATCTGCCTGGCCGAGGTAACCGGATGCCCATTGTATATCCCGCATGTGACCGCAGAGCGTGCTTTGCGCCCAATCAGAGCTGCCCGTGAAAGAGGCCAGGTGGTGTATGGTGAAACTTGCGCCCATTACCTGTCCTTGACTGAGAAGATTCTGGAAGAGCGCGGGGCGTTGGCTAAGGTGGGTCCTCCCATTCGAACGGAGAACGACCGCCAGGCATTGTGGCGGGCATTGGGCGACAGCACATTGCAGGTTGTGGCCTCAGACCATGCTGCCAAGCTGAAAGACCCGCAGGGTGATTTCATTCAGCAGGGATTCGGCTCTCCTCAACTGGAGACCCTCTTCCCAGTGACCTATGATGAGGGCGTCAACCAGGGCAGGATTTCACTGCAACGCCTGGTACAGGTGATGTGCGAAAACCCCGCCAAGATTTTTGGTCTCTATCCACAAAAGGGCGTCATTCGCCAGGGCTCAGATGCTGACCTGGTGGTTTTGAACCCAGATAAGACCTTCACGATTAGAGCCGAAAACCAACATTCGCATGTGGGTTATACCCTGTACGAAGGGCGCACGGTGAAGGGTTGGCCGGAGATGACCTTCCAGCGTGGCCAGAAGGTGCTGGATGGCGATCAGGTTGTAGCTTCTCCAGGAACAGGAAAATTCTTACCCGTTTCACCATCCGGTGAATTTATATAAATCAGTAAATAGACCAGGCAGAACTTGATCTTTATCCGTGACCGAGACTCTGCTGTGTTAACCAACGTATGCATAATCATTTAACCATCCAAATTGATCCATCCAAGATTGAGCAACATTTTTCTGTGTTGAGCCAGATTGGGCGCTTAGGAATGAGCCCAGAATCTGGCTATTTGCGCGCTTCCTGGTCGTACGAGGAAAGCGAGGCCATGGCATATATCCGCCAGGCAGGCGTCGAGAACGGATTGAAAGCCCATTATGATGCTGTAGGGAATCTGTTCCTGACAACGCCATATCAAAAACCTACGCTTCTCCAGATGGGTTCTCATCTGGATACAGTCCCCATGGGGGGAAATTATGATGGCGCCGCCGGTGTGGTGGTCGGTCTGGAAGCCATCCTGGCGCTGAAAGACGATTGGCAAGAAATGGAACACGCTCTGCAACTGGTCGCCTGGCGCGGCGAGGAATCGGCTACCTTTGGGGCCTTGTGTAAGGGCAGCCAGGCGGCTTTTGGGAAAAATGACCCGAAGATTTTGATGAAGGAATTTGAGGGAAATACACTCGAAGATGCCATCTTGAGCCAGGGATATGATCCCTCTTATATCAGCGAGCAAAAACCAACGTTGTCCCCGGCGCAGGTTGATGCGATCCATGCACATGTGGAATTGCATATTGAACAAGCCAAGAGCCTGGAAGTGAATGGTGTAGATATCGGGATTGTCTCATCGATCCGCGGCGCGGTGCGCTTTCGCGTGATTGTGGAGGGGGAAGCTGCCCATTCTGGCGGGACGCCTATGGGAGTAGCGTACAGGCAGGATGCTAACCTGGCTATGGCTTATATGCAGGTTGCCTTAGACCAGCGAGTTCAGGAGGCCCTGGCGGCGGGGGATGACCTGGTTCTGACGGTGGGCTTGCTAAATTCGGACTTTAACTATAACCTGCACGATCCCACGGGTGTATGAGAATGCACTGACGAAGGTCAGCCCCTTTGGGTATTTTGCGGTAGATATCCGCAGCAATCGAGCTGAGACCTTAGCACGCATTGTCTCAGATGCCAAGCAGATCATCGAGCAGGTGGCGCGTGATTTCCGAGTGAGTGTAACCTTCCAGCCGATCACGGAGCTGGCACCGACGGAGACGCTGGACGAGCGCATCCAGGCTGCGGTTCGCGAGAGCTGTGATGCCTTGGGGCTCAGAAGCGTCCTGATGTCCAGCGGCGCCTTGCACGATGTGGCTGTGGTTGCCAACCAGCAGCGCAGCGATGGCTCGCGCATCCCCAGCGGGCTGATTTTTATCCCCTGCCGGGATGGCATCAGCCATAATCCTAAGGAATATGCCTCCCCCGAAGCGTTGACGAATGGGGCGCGTGTGCTGGCGCAGACGTTGTACAGGTTGGGGAAGGGCTATTGAAGCTAATCCGGGTTAGGTATGTCCAGGTAGAATAACTCACCGATTTTTGTATATTCGACCGCGCCACCCAGTCGAGTAATCGGTTTCATTTTGACTGTGTCTACCAGCCCGTTTTCCCTGTACAGATCCTGGCGGACATGGAAGCGCAATACCCGGCCCAGCACCATCACGTTGGTGGCGCCTTCGACCGGGATGATCTGGGTTACTTTGCACTCCATGGCGACCGGAGCTTCAGCCACGCGAAAAGGCCTGACATCTACAGAAGGCAAAGCCGTCAGCCCGGCGATCTCAAATTCATTGACATCCGGTTGGAAATCTATAGAAGTTTTAATCATCGCATCGGCGTTAGCCTCATCAACAACATGGCAGACAAATTCACCCACTTCCTGGACGTTGCGCAGGGTATCTTTGACCTTGGGTTCTCGGGTGACCCGGTAGGAAACAGAGAACATAATCGTGGGCGGGAAACCGGCCACAGCATTATAGAATGAAAATCCCGCCAGGTTAGGTTTCCCTTCCTTGTTGATCGTGGAAATCCAGGCTATGGGGCGCGGCGCGGCGATGCTGGTCAGCAGTTGGTAGGGGGCACGCAGCGCCATCTCCTCTGGTACAAAAGTGAGCATGGGTTGGTTGATGGAAGACATTGCGTTTTCTCTTTTCTTCGTATCTCTATTCTAAAAGATCAGGGGAGACCGGTTAAGTCTCCCCTGATCATGCTTGTCAGCGTTGCGATTATTCTAGCGTTTTACTTCTATACTTTTTTCGCCTCGCATGAGGGTGGATAACCAGACAGCGCGGGCTTAGCCAGATTATCCGAAAACTTCTATGACTGTTGGGGACAGCCTGATGGTTTTATGAAAGCTACCAGGTTCGTCCGCGGTTACCACCGCCACTGCCACTGCCACTGCCACCTGGTCTGCGACCACGTCCACCACTGCCGCCGCTACCACCGCCATAACCACCCCTGCCACGGCGATCGTCGCCGCCGGGCCCGCGCTCTTCGCGTGGGCGAGCGATATTTACGGTCAACGCACGGCCTTCAACTTCTTTGCCATTGAGCATCGAAATAGCTTTCTCTGCTTCTTCCTGGCTTCCCATTTCGACAAAGCCAAAGCCCTTGGATCGACCGGAATCACGGTCTTTGATAATCTGGGCTGATTTTACTGTGCCGGCTTGTTCAAACATGGTTTGCAGATCGGCTTCGCTGGTGTTGTACGACAAATTTCCTACGTAAAGCTTGGTTTCCATCTCTTCTCCTGGAGGTATGCAATATCAGGGTCTGCCTGGTATTGCAAAACTAAAATCTGTCATAAGTCATTTTCTTAGACAGAACACAATTAATGCATGACTACAGAGGATTCACTACATCCAGTTACAGAGCGAGGAAACTGCCCGCCGTTTGCCAGCCTGTCGTCTTTCATGCATCTTCAGGTTAGATTCTAACATACTCAAGGGGTTTTATGTAGGATGTTTTTTTGTTGTCCCCGGTACGTAGCTGTCTGATATTCCGTATGTCCAGATTTTGACAGAGCACTAGCTCGGTCCCTGGATCTTTTTTCTAAACCTGGAGCGGGACTCAATCTCTGCCAATTTTAAATCGGCATGGTTGCAAGCTTCTTTTATGAGTTGTTTGGCTTGCTCTTCGGGTAGATGCTGTAAATCAGCCAGATTGAGTGCGGCGGTAATTCTCCAACCGTCTCTACCCTGCAGCGCCTGGCGACTGCTTTGAAGCTGCCGATTACAGATTTCTTTTTGGATGAGGCCAGGCAAACCATAATATTTGTTGAACATGAAACTGGTCTGCGCCTGCAACGGAATGGGGTCTTGATGGAAAGTCTGGGGATTGGTCTTTCAACTCAGCAGATAGAACCATTCCGTTTTGTCATCGAACCTAAAGTGGGAAATCTGAATGATCCAATCAGTCATTCTGGTGAGGAGTTTGTTCACTGTTTATCTGGTCAGGTGGATTATTGCGTGGAAGATCGTATTTTTACCTTGCGTCCTGGGGATAGCCTTTTATTTGATGCCACCCAGTTTCACGCATACCGCAATCAAACTGACCAACCGGCAGAATTGTTGGTTGTGTTTCTTGCATCTGAAGATCGACAACATGTGCAACAATTGCATCTTGCTTGAATCTTCGAGTTAATTGAAAGCGCCCACCTGGAAATCGATGGGCGCTTGTACTTTCTGGCTTGGTCTGCGGAGGGTTTAGATCAGGTCTTTTCTTGCGACAATATCCTGGACATAGGACTTGAATTCGGGGATAGACAGGGTTCCTTTCTGCTCACCGGTCCGCAAACGGACGTTAACGGCGCCTTCTGCAGCTTCACGGTCGCCAATCACTAACATATAAGGAATTTTCTGGTTCTGTGCATCGCGGATTTTTGCCTGCATCCGATTAGCAGATTGGTCAATTTCCACACGAATACCGTCAGCTTTCAACTGGTTGGCAATTTCGTGGGCGAAGTCCAGATGGCGGTCAGCAATCGGGATAATCATCGCCTGGACTGGGGCTAGCCAGACCGGGAATGCTCCGCCGTAGTGCTCAATCAGCACGCCAAAGAAGCGCTCCATAGAACCCAGTAAGGCGCGGTGGATCATATAAGGTCGATGCTCTTGACCGTCTTCACCAATATAGGTCATATCAAAGCGTTCTGGCAGGTTAAAGTCGAACTGGATGGTGCTGAGCTGCCATTCGCGTCCCAGGGCATCCTTAATCTTGATATCAATCTTGGGGCCATAGAAAGCAGCACCGCCCTCATCAACTGCGTAAGGGATATCAGCGCGGATGAGTGCATCACGTAAAGCCTCAGTTGGAGCTACCCATAGTTCTGGGTCGCCGGCCGATTTTTCGGGATCGCGTGTGGATAAATAGGCGTGAAATTCAGTGAAGCCAAAGCTGCGCAGGATGTGCAGACAGAAACCCAGACACGCGGTCAATTTCCTCCGGCATCTGATCAGGGCGACAAAACAGATGGGCGTCATCCTGAGTAAATCCGCGTACTCGCAACAAGCCGTGTAAAACGCCGCCGCGCTCAAAACGATAGACGGTCCCCCATTCGGCGTAGCGCATGGGCAGG
The DNA here is from genome assembly GCA_963842455.1 of uncultured Chloroflexia bacterium. Classification (GTDB taxonomy): domain Bacteria; phylum Chloroflexota; class Anaerolineae; order Anaerolineales; family UBA4823; genus CAWJHE01. The sequence continues at coordinate 145,535 of CAWJHE010000009.1, read as the reverse complement.
TCGCGGTAACTTCGCCGCGAGTTCTTATACATCAGGATATGGAAGGGGCAGTTCATCGGTTTCAGGTAATAATCCTGTCCTTCGATATCCATGGATGAGTACATGTTTTCTTTGTACCAGGTCAGGTGGCCGCTGGTCTCCCACAGATGGGCGCGCCCGATATGCGGTGAATAGACCAGGTCGTATCCGCCTGTCAGGTGTTCATTTTTGCAGAATTCTTCCGCCAGGTGCCGGATCATACCGCCTTTGGGGTGCCAGAGGATCAATCCACCCCCTAAATCGGAATTGACACTGAATAAATCCAGCTGTTTCCCAAGTTTGCGGTGGTCACGCTTTTCGACCTCTTCACGCCAAACCAGGTATTCTTCCAGATCCTTTGCAGTCTCAAAAGCAGTGCCGTAGATGCGCTGCAGCATGGGATTTTTCTCGCTGCCGCGCCAGTAAGCGCCGGCTATACTGAGCAGCTTGATCGCATCTGGATTGATCTGGCGGGTATTGTCGACATGCGGACCACGGCAAAGATCGGTAAACTGGCCATGGGTGTAAAAAGACATCTTGACAGGTTCCCCTGTAGGATTGCCATCTTCATCCATTCCGCCTGCTTGCAGATTGTCGATCAACTCCAGCTTATAGGGTTGGTCCTTGAATTGGGTGCGTGCCTGGTCTGCACTGACTTCTTCGTATACAAAGGGCAGTTCTTCTTTGACAATTTCACGCATACGTGCTTCTACCTTCTCCAGATCTTCGGGAGTCAAGGGGCGTGGTAAGTCAAAATCGTAGTAAAAACCATCCTCAGTGGCAGGGCCGATGGCAAATTTTCCTTCTGGAAAGATCTCCAGGACAGCCTGCGCCATGACATGTGAAGCGCTGTGGCGTATCCGGAGTAATTGATCATTGTTATTCTCGCTCATAGGATTCTCCGTATTTAATTAAACTTTTCCTATTCTACCTCTTAATTTTATCTTGCCCTGGTTTTCAGGCTGTATCTCTTTCCATATGCGGGGCAATTGTATCGTAAGATACTGGGCCAATCTCTTCAGCGGTCTTATTCAAAAATCCGCTGATAAAGCGCATGAAACTATACACATCCTGGAAATTGCTGGCAATCCCCGTGGAGATGCGTACAGAACTGATATTTTTGGAGAATTTCTGCTGCATTTTTTGCCTGAGTTCGAGAAATGAGATGCGCTGACCTTGTTCAAAAAATGTATGCATTTCATCTCCGCTGAGGCCGTGTGCTATCTCTCCGGCGCCAGGATTGCAAAAGCAACCGGTGCGCAAGGAGATATTCTGGTGGTTAGCCAGTTCTTCAATGCGCCTGTCATCGATTACCACGCCGTTGACATCTAAGACGCTGATGGTGACTGTGCCGCCACGTTCTTCAGTATTGCGCGGGCCGTGAAGATGCACCAGCGGGCGGCCGTTTTCATGATGTAATGAACATAAGCTCATCCAAGAGCCAGCCGGTCAAGCACATGACCCGTTCGTGGATGATATCTATACCAGTAGATTGGATATGGCGAAGGCCGGTTTCTATGGCTGGAATGTTCAAGTAATCCACCGTGCCGTCTTCAAAACCGGCTTCGTTATCCTGCAAGTAGTGTCCAAAGCCTTGCACAGAGGCAATTGTGATGGTGCCTCCGGCAAACCAGGGACGTACCAGCTTGGATAGCTTCTCACGGCGTGCTAACAGGCAGCCTATTCCGGTAGGATAACCGAAGATTTTGTAGAAAGACAAAACGGCAAAATCGGGTTTCCAGTAACCGACATCAAAGCGATTGGTAGGGGCAAAGGCGGCGATATCCACCAGCACATCCCATCCGAGCTGCCGGGCTTGGGTAATTAACTCCAGCGGGTGTTGCAGGCCTGAAAAATTGGATTGGGCTGGAAAGGCAAACAGGTTGGCATGATTTGGTTCAATCTGGGCTAAGGCTGTATTTAGAACTTGCTGATCCAGGTGCAACTCAGGTGCAATTACCGGTACATAGGTGACTTTCGCACCGCGGGCTTTGGCAAACTCGCGAATACCGTTGACCGAATTGTGGTTATCGAAAGCCAGGACGTAATGACTACCAGTGGTGAACGGATAAGATTCGCCGACTAATTTCAATGCCCCGCTGGCATTGGAGGTGAAAATTGCTGTATATTCCTCAACGGGAGCATGAAAAAAGTCCAGTACAAAGCGGCGCGCCTCCTCAACCAATTCCGTCATTGCTAGCGAGGTGGGGTTGTGGGAATGTGGGTTTCCGAAAACCTGGGTGGTGAGAAGATCTAGATGCTTGCGAACCTGGTTTTCGGCGTGCAAACCCCCACCGGTATAATCCAGGTAAATTTGTTGTTGTTGATCCAGACGGGAATATTCGGTTTGACGAAGCTCATCCAGTTTGGTTGTGCTGGCATAGGTTGGATAGCGTTGCAGGAAATCTTTGTAAGCTTGATCAAATTTTTGTAGGGAATAGGGTGCGGTTTGGCTCATGGATCGGGTTTTCTCCATCTTTCAGGTTTGTGTGCATCCTGGTATTTTGTCAGGTATTTAGATTATTGTAACATCCCAGGAGCACATTATTTCAGACAGGCTTCGACCGCCTGCAATTCATGTCTCGGTCCAACTTAAGTGCTCCAAGGCGCCGACAATCTCTCGGATTTGTTGCGGGCGGCTGGCGCCGAATAAGGCGGAAGTCACTGTTGGATTACGCAGGACCCAGGAAATTGCCATCTGCGCCATACTCTGGTTGCGCTGTTGGGCAATTTCGTGTAAACAGCGAACTTTTTCCAACATCTGTGCAGAAATGTCATCCCGGCTTAAATAAGTGCCGGGCTTGGCAGCACGAGAATCGCTGGGAATATCCTTTAAGTAGCGATTGGTCAATAAGCCTTGTGCCAGTGGAGAAAAAACAATACAGCCTATGCCCTTTTGAGCCAGGACATCTAGCAACCCGTTCTCAATCCACCGGTCAAACATATTGTAGGATGGCTGGTGGATCATTAAGTGTATACCCAACTCTGAGAGGATTTTTTCGGCCATTAAAGTTTCCTCTGCGGAGTAAGATGAAATGCCTACGTAAAGGGCTCGTCCGCTGCGCACAATTTGCTCCAGCGCCCCCATCGTTTCTTCCAGTGGGGTTTCGGGGTCGGGTCGGTGATGGTAGAAAATATCCACATAATCCAGCCCCATCCGTTTCAGGCTCTGGTCCAGCGATGCGATCAGATACTTGCGTGAACCATAATCTCCATAAGGTCCTGGCCACATATCCCAGCCTGCTTTGCTGGAGATAATCAGCTCATCCCGATAAGGTTTGAGGTCTTTCCGCATAATCTCTCCGAAGGTTTCTTCAGCAGAACCGTAGGGGGGACCATAGTTGTTTGCCAGGTCGAAGTGGGTGATCCCCAGGTCAAAAGCCAGGCGGGCCATGGCGCGAGAATTTTCCAGGGGATCGACACCGCCAAAGTTGTGCCACAAGCCTAACGAGACAGCCGGGAGTTTGATCCCGCTATGTCCACAGCGATTGTAGCTCATCGAATTGTAACGAGTGGGTTCAGCAAGATAGGCCATTTTATTCCTCCTGGGTACCTGACCTGTGTTTACTTCTCAATCTCAATTTTCACATCTTTGGGTAAAGCTAAGCCTGAAGCCACTTCAACCGCTTTGATGATCCCCACCGGGACAGGGCAAGCCGCGTGGGTGCAAAACTCGGCGCCCTTCTGAAAAGCTTCAGGCATACCGCGCCGGAAGGAAATCTCCTGAAAAGCATTCACCTCACTTAAGTTTTCTGCCAATTTTTGGATATGTTTGCATTCGCTTTGTATATTCAAACGAACCTGGTATTTTGAATTTGCCTGGGCTTCAATGGTTGTGATGTAACCGCAAATTCCCGCGTGTACGGTGGCTTTGGACATGGCAATACTCCTTGTCGGGCAGTGGTAAGAGGCAGATTCCGCAAACCAACTCATTGTACCCTGCCCACCGCCGCGCCGCCAGACAAATCTAGTCGCGTTATCTTGATTTTGGCTGTGAAATGTATGTTGTGATTAGATCGGTAATTCCTTTCAAATCGTTCAGATTGAAAAGTGGTAGGTGGGTGTCCAGGAGTAGATCGGAAACAATTGCCAGGCATTGCCGCGGATCGCTGATTGATTGTTTGTATACTTCTGAACGAATCACCTCGATGGTCGGTTTGTTGGCGTTTTTATACCCCTCAACCAGGATTAAATCTACATCCTGTATGCCTTGGGTGAGCTCGTCTAGACTTAATTCCCTGTCAATCCAAGAATACGAAGCAATTTTTTTCGGTGCGGAAATAACAATATGTTGACTGCCGGCTTGCGCAAATCGCCAGCTATCTTTTCCAGGCATATCGATTTCAAAGCCGCTGTGGGAATGGTGTTTGATGGTAGCCAGCCGGTAGCCGCGTGCGGTCAACTCCTTGATAAGTTTTTCTAAAAGAGTGGTTTTCCCAGATCCTGATTTGCCGATGATGGTGATTACTGGAGTTTGCGGTGATGAACCCGATATCATTTTTGCCTGGGATGAGATCGTTCCAGCCTGTTTCGTAGACTTGCCAGGCTCATCCAGGTTTTGATAATAGCAATCACCTGCACATGATCTGCAGAGTACAGCGCCTTGCCGGATGATCTCGCGTTCGTTGGTGATCTCCTCACCACACTCTTCGCAATTGACCCGCAGACCGGGTTTGCTAATCATTTTTTCCAGAGAGATGGTCAGTTGTACAGGCTGGATGGATAACAAATCCTCGTCTGGCATGTTCTGGTATGCTTCGAGCTGGCTTTCCCAGGGATTGGCGCCCCCATGAATGTACTGCAACGCTGCTTCACGACAGCCAGGTTTAGGGAAAATTCTCACGGCTTGCCCGGTTCTCATATGGATAAAGGTAGCTGCCAATTTTCCGAAATCCACTACTCGCAGGGTCCGGTGATCCAGGGTGCATCCAGTGGCGACCTCAATGCCGCCTGCTCCACAACCATCGCATTCTACGATAGCAAATAAGCTTTTATCGGTTTGCGGCAATTCGAGATCCAGTATCTTGCCTGCCAGCAGCCCCATCCGCACACCCAGGACCTGGCGTGGGCACAGGCGGTTGTGGCGTTCAGCCGATTTGGCCAGTAAATTCTGTAACTTTGTCATTGGGTATTCACCCTAACGAGGCAGCCATATTAATGAGAATAAGCTTAAGAAACTCAAGATTAGGATAGCTTTATCATATTTGCCATTCTTAACTGGCAAGCCGCGCGCCTTTTCTGGGGAAAAAGCCCGCGCTTCAGCTGCCAGGGCGATTTCCTCCGCCCGGTTTAATGCGCTGGCCATGATCGTGACGGCCATGAGACGCAGAGCGCGTAAACGCTCCTTGCGCAAACCACCACGCATCCATAAACTGCGCCAGGCATTTAATGCCGATTGTTGTAACGAGGGAAGTAAGTTGAGTGCTACGCCAACTGAAAAGCCGATGCCATGCACTCCGGCGCGTTCCAACAGGCCAGCAACCGAGGTGATATCGACGGATGAGGTCAATCCATTGACAGCAATCAGCACAACCAGGATACGGATCGCTATTTGGATAGATGAAATCAGGCCTGTGGAAGAATAGGGAACGCCACCTAAATTGCGGTCCAACTCGCCAACCACAAAAACCGGCGGGAGAGCCAGAATGATAATCATAACCAACCAGCGCAAGCGCATCATTGAGCGGAAGGCCCGAGGGTAAAAAACTGCGGCAATCAAGAAGCAAACAATTGCCACCCAATGAATATACCTGGCTGGCGTTAACATAACGGCCAACACCGACCAGGCGAAAACCGCCAGGTAGCCTGTAATTCCAACTTTCTGTGAGTTGAGATTTGACGTTGTCAACCTACCGGGAAGGGTCATTGGATAATTTGCAGCTCCACCAGCATACGAAGGTTGAGCTTGCCCTCAGCACCGGGGAAGACAATGCGAAAGGTTCCATCATCAGCGGTTAATTCACCACCAACCGTTGCATAGGCTACCGAGAAACCATCAGCTAAAAATTGTGAAATATCATAGTTGACGCTGTAACCATCACTGGCGATTGCTTTAACAGCCTTAACCTTTGGCAGATTAAAGCCTGCATCTTTGATCAGCTCCGAAACAGGAACTCCCTGGTAATTCACGTCATTGAATATTGCTTGGACTGTAGGCAGAGCCTCCAGATCTGCGCGAGTATAGTCTTTTTTAATATCTCCACCCGAAACCAACAAGCTGTTCGTGGGCGTTCCAGAACTCTGGTTTGAAGCTGCGCAGGCTGCCAGCGAGAAGAGAAGAAGAATTCCCAGGATTAATCGAACGCTTTTCATTTTGTCTCTCCTTATCCGTTTATTTCTGTGTTTATCGTAGTTTTTCTTTTTTCTATCGCTTTTCTGGATGGTTCAAGTGTTCACCTGGCTTGATGATGACCTTCCTAGCCGGCTTTGCAGCCGACGAGCGATATCCCAGCTAATCCAACCAACCACAGCCCCAATAAACAGGTGTATAAGCAGCATTGCAAGCAATATTAATAAAGCCGCACTGGTATCAATCCCTAAGAGACGGCTGCCCAGGTCGAGCAAATCAAGCCAGACGACAAAAAGAGTGCGTCCAAAAAGCAAAGTATTGGTTACAAAAGGTTGGATAAGTACCCAGGCTACCCCGAGAGCGCCTGCCAACACCAGTCCAGATCGGCGCGGTTTGCCCGCTACTGAAAGAACAATCTCCGCGACAAGCGCTTCGGTCATGATACCTATCATCGGGCCGATAATCACGCCACCCAGGCTGAATAATTTCAGGAATGTGGCAATCACGCCAATAAATAAGGTTGATCCTTTGCGGGGAACAAATACTCGACCGGTTAAAGCCACGGTCAATCCGATCGCTGCAAGTACGACACCGCTCAGGGGAATGTTGAGCGTTTTTACCACAGAACCCAAACTGATTTCGACCACTCCCCATAGTGCGCCGAAGACTGCCAGGGTAGCCAGTTCACGTGTTGATAGTTTCATGATAATCCTCCTGGTTGAATGAATGATGGATCCTTCCGATGCGATCTATCCTTCCATTTTTCAACAAAACAACGCGTTGAGCATAGTGATGGACTAATTTGTAATCATGTGAAATGAGCAAGATGGTTGCTCCCATGCGGTTTAGTGTGAGCAAGTAGTTCATTAATCGTTGCAGATGCCCCCAATCCTGTCCCAGGGTGGGTTCATCCAGGATGAGTAAACGTGGACGCAAGCTCAAGCAGGCAGCCAGAGCGGTGCGCTGTTGTTGGCCGATTGAGAGTGTCAAGGGGCGTCTTTGTTCCAGGCCTGTCAAATCGGCTTCTCTTAGTATTTGTGTGTGCAGGTCGGAAGAGAAACAATCGTAATTTCGGGCGCAAAACGAGACTTCATCATCCACAGAATCGGTGAAGAGTTGCTCCTGCGGATCTTGAAAGAGTAAGGCAACATCCAATCCTGGCCGAGGTCGTGCTCCATCGCAGAAACGTGCCTTACCTGATTGCGGTTTGAGCAATCCAGCGGCAACCATGGCTAAAGTCGATTTACCGGCGCCATTATCACCAACCAAAGCAAGAAATTCTCCAGCGTATAATTTAAGGTTAATGTCTCGAATTACGGCATGACCATTAAAGCCAGCAGAGACAGACTCGAGAGAGAGAAGACACTGGTTGACTTTTTCGGTTGGACCGTTGGAATGGATCAGGGTATCCCAGGTGACAGAAGGTTCAACCGTAGGTCGGCGCAGCCCGAGCCGGTCTCGAAGTTCCCGGTCGGCAAAAACAGTCTCTGGGGAGCCATCTGCAATGATGCGCCCCTCCTCCAGCATAATCACCCGTTCTACGAATTGTGCAGCTTCTGCCAGGCGGTGCTCGATCAACACGATACTGATCTGGTACATATTGCGCAGGTGAATCAACATATCCATTACCCTGCGCGTATTGGGGACATCCAGCGAGGCGGTTGGCTCGTCTAGCACCAATACCTGTGGGCGCATTGCCAGGGCAGCCGCAATCGCCAGGCATTGCTTTTGCCCACCAGAGAGCTCTGCCGGTTTCTTGTCGCGTAAAGTCTGTAATCCGGTGCTTTCTAGCGCCCATTCTGTTCGTTGTTGAATCTCGGCTTCATCCAATCCCAGGTTTCTGGGACCAAAACTGACTTCATCTTCCACCCTTAAGTGGAAAAGTTGGGCGGCTGGTCTTTGAAAGACCATGCCTACTTTTTGGGCAATTTCCGGAATAGTATGTTGTCCTAAATCCAGGCCGGCAACCTGAACCTGACCGGATACCTGCGCGGGTATGGCATGGGGAATCAGTCCGCTGAGCACTCGTCCTAGTGTGCTCTTGCCGCAGCCAGAAGGCCCGGTAACCAATACACATTCGCCTGCTTCTATTTTAAATGAAATATCCTGCAAAGCCTGGATTTCGTTATAGCGAACAGAAAGGTTTTCTACACGGATCATTTATTTTACGAACCCTGAAATTTTTCAGAAATCTGCATCCAAAAACAAAAAACTCGCCTTGGAATGAACTGGCGAGTAAGATGACTGAGCACAGTTCTCCTTTCCAAGGAAACCCGGAGAAATCCGGATTTCGGGAGGCAAGAGCGTTTCCATTCCTGCCCTAAATCACCTGAATATTGTCCGTCAGGTGATTCCCCTGAGGTCTTCTCAGGGGCCGGCCTTGCTAACCATCTCTGTTTACCAGTCTTAGGTTTAAGGCTCGGAGAATTATGAATTGATTATTCTATTGTTAAATATTTCACTTACATTCTTTCCTGATTATACTATGTAACAGTAAGGTTGTCTGAGCGGATTCGGTCTATTTTTCGTTGCTTTTGATGAGTATCAGGTGTTGGTATAATAGAAAAGGTATAAGAACTTCATTTTAACAGGAGGATAGCATGAATATTATTACCTGGATTATTGTTGGCGCCATCGCCGGTATTTTGGCTGATGTCCTGGTGAAAGGCATCAATGTAGGTCTCCTGGGCGCGATTGTTGTGGGTATCCTGGGAGGTTTTGTGGGTGGCTGGCTGTTTGGTGTATTGGGAATTTCTATCGGCGCAGGCTTTCTCAACGATGTTATTACGGCTTTAGTAGGCGCGGTCATCTTACTATTGGTTTTGCGCTTGCTGCGAAAACGTTAAGTTCTACGCCTGAATAGGCGGAACTGGTGCATCGCTAGGTGCGCCTAATTAACTTCAAGAAATTGAAAAGGGGAGCTAGCTCCGCGCCTGAACTGAAGATGGTTCGGAGCTAGCCACTTTATGAAACAGGTTCTTAAACTTCTACCTTTCCTGAACCCATATCGCTTCAAAAGCTTCCTGTCACTGGCGCTCTTGGTCATTGTGGTTGTTTTAGATCTGGCAATCCCAAGGTTGGTGCAGCGCATCATCGACCAGGGAATCTTCCAACAAGATTATGATGTCGTTCTGAATACTTTCTTTATCATGTTGGGGATTTCAATCCTTAACACTTTTTTTTCGATAGGTAACAATATTTACTCGGTGCAGGCAGGCGAAGGCGTGGCGCGTGATTTGCGTGAAGCCATCTTCTTGAAAATTCAATCTTTCTCCTATGGAAATCTAGATCAACTCAAGACTGGTCAATTGATGGTGCGGCTCACCAGCGATGTCAGCGTCCTTCAGCGCCTGGTACATGTTTCGCTGCGAATTGGAACTCGCGCCCCGTTGCTCATGATTGGTAGCCTGTTTCTGATGTTCAGCACGAATCGCAGTTTGGCATTAAGTATGCTGCCGCTTTTGGGAGTTACTTCAGGCATTATTCTGTTCTTCATTTTCAAAATGCGTCCGTTGTTTATGACGATGCAGTTAAAACTGGATAAATTGAACACCATCTTACAGGAGAATATTGCTGGCGTACGCGTTGTAAAGGCTTTCGAACGTTCTGGATACGAAGGGGAGCGTTTTTATGCTGGCAACCAGGATTTCACAGATTCTAACATTCGTGTGATGCAGTTCGTTTCTACCTTAGGGCCGGTACTCAGCGCCTTTGTGAATATCGGTATCGTGGCTGTGATTTGGGTGGGCGGGCTGCAGTCGATCAGCGGCAATGCTACTGCTGGGGAAATTGTGGCCTTTATCAACTACCTGCAAACGACTCTGGGACCTCTGATGATCATGGTGAACCTTACCAACATCTGGGCAGCAGCGATTGTCTCAGCAGAGCGTGTTAACGAGGTCTTGGATGCGGAGCCGCAAGTGCGTGACCAACCGGATGCCCGACCTCTTCCAGCAGCCATACAGCCTCGGATTGTTTTTGAAAACGTCAGCTTCCACCACAACGCTTCCCAGGATCATGCGATTCTTAAAGGGGTAAACCTGACGGCTGAAGCGGGTGAGACCGTTGCTATTCTAGGGGCTACTGGTGCAGGGAAAACCAGTCTGGTTAACCTGATCCCTCGTTTTTACGATGTCAGTGAAGGGCGAGTATTGCTGGATGGCATGGATCTGCGTGAATTACAACAGGATGCTTTGATAGGAATCATTGGCGTTGTGCCGCAGGAAACCGTTCTGTTTTCAGGAAGTGTCCGAGATAATATCCGCTATGGACGACCGTATGCAAACGATGAAGATGTTATCGCTGCTGCCAAGGCTGCTCAGGCGCATGACTTTATTCAAAAATTGCCGCGTGGTTATGATACGCATGTTGAAGAGCGCGGAGTGAACCTGTCGGGTGGCCAAAAGCAGCGCATTGCTATCGCTCGAGCATTGCTTACGCATCCCAAAATACTGATCCTGGATGACAGCACCAGTTCCGTGGATGTGGAAACAGAAGGCAAAATCCAGGCAGCCTTTGCCAAATCGATGGGAGAGTGTACAACTTTTATGGTAGCGCAGCGTATCAGCACGGTTCTTCAGGCGGATAAAATTGTGGTGATTGATAAGGGAAAAATCGCCGCCCAGGGAACCCACCGTCAATTGCTGGAGAGCAGTCAAATTTACCAGGAAATTTATGCTTCCCAATTGGGTGATGGGAATCATAGGAGCTAAGATGGCTGGAGCTCAAACTGCTTCCGAACCCCAGGCTGGCGACTATCGGGCGCGCATGCTGCGCAGAGGACCCGGGCGACCTGGCAAAATTGAAAAAGCTGCGAACCCGCGCCGGGCTTTGCTGCGTTTGCTGCCATATCTGTCGGCGTATAAAGCAGTGTTACTGGTTGTTTTTCTGCTCATCCTGGTTGCCACCGCATTGGGACTGCTAGGGCCGTATCTGATGGGACTGGCCATTGACCGCTATATTGCCGGGAGAGACCCTGCGGGTTTGATTAGAATTTCTATCTGGATCCTGGTGGTCTTTTTGACCGGAAACGTCAGTGAGCTTGTTTCGAACTGGATGATGGCCAGGGTGTCCCAAGGCGCTCTAAAACGATTGCGCCAAAACATGTTTGACCATATGCAGACCCTTTCATTGAGCTTTTTTGATCGTAATCCGGCTGGCGAATTGATGAGCCGCCTGACCAACGATATTGATGCTATCAACCAGGCTGTCTCTCAGAATGTGGTCTCTTTGTTTGCCAGTGTATTATCCCTGGGGGGCATACTGGCAGCCATGTTTATTCTGAATTTTTGGCTGGCGCTGGCAAGCGTTTTTGTTGTGCCGATAATGTTTTGGTTTACAAATTTTATTGCTCGTTACACACGCAAAGGGTTTCGTGAACTGCAAAAACAACTGGGGGAAATGAATAGTGTCATGGAAGAGGCGATTAGTGGGCAGCGGGTGGTTAAAGCTTTCCGGCGCAACGATGCAGTCATTGAAGCATTTCAGCAGCATAACCAGGCGGTGTATAAGGCTTCTGTTTATGCAAATTCCTATGCACTATCTCTGATGCCGCTCACTAACCAATTGGGTAACCTTTTTGTGATTGCCATTGCTGGATTAGGAGGTTGGTTGGCTTTACGGAACCTGGCGACGGTGGGGACAATTGTCACCTTCATCAGTTATGGTCGGAGCTTTATCAATCCATTGCGCCAATTGGCCAATATGTATAATGCCATCCAGGCTGCTTTAGCCGGTGCGGAGCGGGTTTTTGAGATCCTGGATGAGCCGACGGAGATGGGTGAACCTGATAGTCCTGGGTTGAATGACATCAGGGGTGAAGTTGTTTTTGAAAATGCCCATTTTAGCTACACACCCGGCACGCCGGTTATCCGCGGCATGTCGCTGCGTGCACAGATCGGGGAGATTGTGGCTCTGGTTGGGCCAACCGGTGCTGGAAAGACCACTATGGTGAATTTACTGTCACGCTTTTACGATTTGGACAGCGGGCGGATATTAATTGACGGAAAGGATATCCAGAAAATACCCAAAACAGTTCTTCGCCGCCAATTAGGAATTGTTCTGCAGGATACTTTTTTGTTTTCTGCCACCGTGATGGATAATATTCGTTACGGACGCCTGGATGCCAGTGATGAAGAAGTGATCGAGGCAGCCAAAATAGCCGATGCCGACCATTTTATCTGCCAGCTTCCCCTGGGTTACGAGACTATGTTATCAGAGCGAGCCAGCAACCTGAGCCAGGGTCAACGACAATTACTGGCAATTGCCCGTGCTATCCTGGCTGACCCGGCTATCTTGATCCTGGATGAGGCTACCAGCAGCGTAGATACGCGGACAGAAGCACGTATCCAGGCAGCTTTGTTGCGTTTGATGGCTGGGCGCACAAGTTTTGTGATTGCCCACCGTTTGAGCACGATTCGAGATGCTGATCAGGTGCTGGTGATTCGAGATGGTGAGATTGTCGAGCGCGGTACACACGATAGCCTGTTGGCTGCTGAAGGATTTTACGCACACTTGTATCGCAGTCAATTCAAAGGGCAAGAAGTGGCAGGAACTTAGCCGTACTTTAATGGTTTTGACCTGTCCGAATCAGTATTCTTGTGGCAAGCAATGTCATCCAGGTAGAGGGCTGCTTTTTCTGTCCAAATTCCCAATCCTTCCATACCATCCAGATAGACTCTGGAGTGAAGCGACCTTTGTTATCGGCTTTGCTCTGAAGCAGGCCTAACATTTCTTGCAGGCGCTGATCCTGGAATAGCCAGGTGAAATTAGTTAATAAATCCAGAATATGCAACAAATCGTACCAGATCGGTGGGGCCTTAAGCTTTTTAAAATCGGTTTCCACTTTGTTTTGAGGAGCGAAAGCAAATTCGACAAAAGTATTTTATTTTCTCATGGTTTATGGGTATGCTTATGTTTGGAGAATATCTCGAGAAATATTAATTGGCAAAACTGGAATTATTCCTTGGGATGAACTAGAATCCATAAAGTAAAAAAACAGGAGAAACTAAATGAAAAAAAACTACCAACTTGGAACCGTGTTATCAATTGTGGGATTTTTAACTGGCTTGTTGATCATGTACTTAATGTCGAGCATTTATAACCCGACAATCGAAGGCAAAATTCTCGAAGGTAGGCCGGACGAGGCGATTACCGTGCGAATTGTCTTTGCTTTACTAGGATGGATCGGTATTACCGGCGGGGCGATATGGGGCGTTGCGTTCTATGGTTTCTTGAAGAAGCAAGATTGGGCCTGGTTCCTGGGTACGATCGCCGCTACCATGCAAATCTTATCTGGCTTTTTCCCGATTATCCCGCCTGCAAGTATTGGCTTGCCGTTCCCGACAGTGTGGGTGTTCTTAATCGCTTTTGTGCTTTGGTTTGGAATGCTGTTCATCGGCGGCGTGGATAAAAAGGTGATAGCAGTAGCATTTATTTCCGGATTAGCCTATGTTCTAACTTACATGGATGGCGTAGGGGCAATTTCCCGCCTCCAGACTGTTCAGGAAAGTTTTCCTAATGCGATGTACACCATGGCGCAAATGTTAAACTGGTGGGGAGCAGTGGCATGGGCGGTATTCATCTTTGCCTTGATTAAACGTAAATCCTGGACTTTGTATATTGGTATTTTTGCTGCTCTGATGTCGATGCTGGGTGGTTTTCCGGTAGGGCTCACAGATGTTTTTCGCATTGGTCGCTTTTCGATGTTCTTGCCTGCTCCGATTATCAGCACGCTGTTATTAGTTTACTTCTTGACACCAGGCGGAAAACGTTTGCTGACGGCTGATCATTAATCGCATGTAAGGATATTTCTATTGGCGCATTCTGGCAATAGAAAGCTCAAAAATATGTTTCAGGAGTGTGTTCCTGGTCAAGAAATCTTTGGTGAAGGTTGTAAGGTGTTCGAGGCCATTGGTGCTTAAAAATCTACAAAAACTAAAACCTGGAGTCAATGAAGTTTGGCTGTATTTTTTGGCCGGGCTGGTATGGCTGGGTGCGGGGCTGCTACTGATCAGTTTTGCAACGCGCTGGTTTGCTTTGATCCCCCTTTCCACCTCCTTCTGGTTGATTCTGGTAGGTCTGGTTTTGGCGGCAGGCATCTATTTTTTCGGTTTTTCAAGGTTGGCAAAAAAGAATATCTACAGGATTCGTAAGATTGTTTCTGAAAAAATCTGTCTGTTTGCTTTTCAGGAATGGACAAGTTATCCTTTGGTGGCATTTATGATGAGCCTGGGTATTTTCTTGCGGATCTACTCACCTATCCCTAAACCATTGCTGGCAGCTATGTACTTGGGAATAGGCGGCGCCCTCTCATCTGCCAGTCTTCATTATTTTGGGCAAGTTATCCACCGACAGCGGTGAAGAGGAGAGTCAATGAATCCATACATCAACAAAATTGCTGCTGTTTTAGCCTGGATTATCGGAGCCATGGCAATTTTTGCGGGAGGGCAGGTGTTGTTAGGGAAAGTCCAGGATTACTATGTCATTGACTGGTTACTCATTTATAATTTTGTGATGGGGGTGGTTACTTTCCTGTTCACTGCCGTGATGATTTGGAGAAATAGTCGTTGGGCGCGTTCTCTGGCAATTGCCACTCTGGGGGCGCATGCGATTGTGATGTTGGTTTTACTCACAGCATACAAGGATGTCGTGGCGCCGGATAGCTTGATGGCAATGACGATTCGTAATAGCGTTTGGGTGATCATCCTGGCTTTATTGCTGGTGCAAAGAAGGCAGAAATCTTCTCCATAGATGCGATGATCCGATCTTGTATTCCATCCATGTAAGGATCTGCCTGCTGGCGGAGCGGGTCAGCATCATACCAAGCCATTATTTCTTGGGCGCCTTTCCAAAACGGGATAGTTGCTTTAAAATCGGGAACCAGGCGGCGGATTTTGCTATTATCGAAGATCACGCTGTGTGATTTGTCGCCCAAAAGGGAATCGCCCCATTCGGCATCGAAAGCGGCGATTACTTCGGATGGTACATGAACCAGGTACGGTTCTACACCAGCTGCCTTAGCCACAATCCGATAAATCTGATTCCAACTGAGCCATTCATCCGATGTGATATGAAAGCTATTTCCCAAGGCATGAGGATTACCCAACAAACCAATCATCCCCACAGCAAAATCGGCATGATGCGTCAATGTCCATAGAGAGGCGCCATCCCCATGAACGACCACGGGTTTTCCAGCGCGCATGCGGGCTACAGTCGTGTACCCATCATGGAAGGGCAACAGGGTCCGGTCATAAGTGTGCGAAGGGCGGACGATGGTGTATGGGAAAGCATCGTTACGACCCGTTTCCTGCAAAAAAGCCTCACAGGCAGCTTTTTGGCGCGAATACTCCCAAAAGGGATTTTCTAACGGTGTACTTTCCGTAATGGGTAAAAAGGCTGGTGGTTTTTGGTAGGCTGAAGCCGAACTGATAAAAACATACTGTCCTGTCCGGCGTCGAAACAGCTCAATGTCCCTTTGAATATGCAATGGGGTGTAGGCTACCCACTCTACGATAGCGTCAAAATTCAGGTTGCCTAATGCTGCTTCTACGGATTTGGGATTTTGGATATCTGCGACGAGAGACCTGGCGCCTTCAGGTACAGATCGTTTACTCTCTCCCCGGTTGAGCAGATATAAATCAATACCACGCTGCAGAGCCAAACGAGAACAGGCTGAGCTGATAATGCCAGTACCCCCGACAAATAATACGCGCATAGCGATTTTCTCCCAGTTCTATGATTGTCTGTCAGTTCTGGTTATGATTGGTCATTCAGTGCAATTATATCAGTGTGGTGAGAGCACATTAAATTTTATCCCGGAAAACAAGTCAGTCACAGGAATGAATTTCCTGCAGAAACCATTGATCAGGAAAATTAAAGTATAATTTTTGAATACATATATTCCAAAGGAGGCAGGAGAATGAATAAGTATAGGAAAGAATGGATCCCAGTTTTTTTGTTGTTGGTACTGTTGAGTTCTTGGATGGCTGCTTGCGCACCAGCAGCTACGCCAGCCCCTGCAGTAACCCAACCGGCGGTGGAGGAGACCGCACCGGTAGTTGTAGAAACCAAACCATTAGTAGAGGAACCGATGCCCCCTGAAGCAAGTGGGGGAACCCTGACTGTTGGTATTTCGGTCGAACCGGAGACACTTGACCCAGGCGATGCTGTTTATATCGCTGAGCAGTTTGTGGTCATGAATATCTTCGATACCCTGGTTGCAATGGACCCTCAGGGGGAGCTGTATCCCGGGTTGGCGACAGAATGGTCTCCCAACGCTGAATTTACTGAATTTGCCTTCACCTTGCGCCAGGATGTCAATTTTCACGATGGCACGCCTTTCAACGCAGCAGCTGTTAAAGCCACATTTGACCATATTGTCAACGATGTGGAAACCTCTGGCGGAAAAACCATGTTGGCAAATTACTCCGAAAGCATTGTGGACAGTGATTATGCCATCACGGTGAAATTCTCTGCGCCGTATCCAACCTTCCTAAATGATGTGTCGCGCCCATGGCTAGGAATTTCATCGCCGGCTGCTCTGGAGCAATATGGCTCAGATTATGGGCGTAACCCGACCGGCACAGGCCCGTTTATGTTTTCAGAATGGACCGCCCAGGAACAGATCGTCCTGGTTCGTAACCCGGAATATAACTGGGCGCCAGAATTTTCAACACAACAAGGTCCAGCTGCTGTAGAAAAAGCAGTCTTCAGGATCCTTCCCGAGGCGGCTACCCGTCTGACTGCCCTGGAAACTGGAGAAATCTTAATCGCTGAAGAGCCGCCGGCTCTGGATGCGGTAGCCCTGGAAGATGGTGGTAAGGCTGTAATCCAGACCTTCTCATCTCCGGGAATGCCTTCGCACATGATGATCAATACTGAAAAAACACCTACCGATGACCTGCGCGTACGCCAGGCAATGGTATATGCAGTCAACCAGGAAGAATTGGCGCAGACGGCGTTCAACCGCCTGGGCAGTGCAGCGCATAGCGTGTTATCTCCCACCACCTGGAGTTTTAACCAACAGGCTGCTGATTTATACCGCTACGATCCTGCAAAAGCAGCACAGCTTCTGGATGAAGCAGGTTGGGTTGATAGCAATGGTGATGGCATTCGTGAAAAGGATGGCGAAAACCTGGCGCTTGAATACCTGGCGATCCCGGCTTATGAAGAAGCCTTCATGGAACTGCTGGCGGCTTATTTGCAGCAGGCAGGTTTTGAAGTCAATATTCGTACCATGGATGATGCAGGTATTTTCGCGGCTGGCAGCGCCGGAGAGCATAACTTGCTCAATATGGGCTGGGTCAGTATTGATCCTGGGGTTTTGAATATTGTTTACAATTCTGCCAATATTGATGGCGGTTCGTCGTTTACCCGTTTCAGAAATTCAGACCTGGATGCAGCCCTCAATGATGCTCAAACGCAGACAGATCGCGACCAGCGCAAGGCTGATTACGAAACTGTACAGCAAATTATTATGGAGAATGCTTTAATCATTCCAGTGCATAATTACAATCGGGTCTTTATTCTGGCCCCGGTTGTACAGGGTTTTTCCTTTGATGTAGAGGGTTATCCCTGGCTTTATGGAATCCAGATAACAGAATAATCCTGGCCATTGTACACATACTTACTCCGCCGCTTGTTGACTTCTCTGCTGGTACTGTTTGGCGTGTCGGTGCTGGTTTTTTCGATCATCCATTTGGTACCAGGTGATCCGGTAACCGCCATGACCGGCAGGCAGAAAGTGTCTGCTGAACAAGCGGCGGAGTTGCGTCAAAAACTAGGTCTTAATGACCCTATTCACGTGCAATATTGGAATTATTTGCGTAGAGCCTTACGAGGAGATTTGGGTCAATCACTGCGTAATCAGGTTCCTGTAGCACGCGCGATTGGGGAGCAACTCCCCAGCACCATTCAATTAGCATTTTCGGCGCTGCTCCTGGCTGCCATTTTCGGTCTATTATTTGGATTGTTGGCTGCTACGAAACAGGGCTCCTGGCTGGATTCTGCATTGATGATCTTATCGGTCAGCGGCATGTCAATCCCTACTTTCTGGCTTGGCTTGCTGCTGATCTTTTTTATTTCGGTTCGATTAGGTTGGCTTCCCAGTACATCCACCGGCAATAGCCTAGAAAGCCTGGTCTTGCCTGCGTTAACATTGGCCTTGCCCGAGGCAGCTGTCATTTCACGGGTGGTGCGGGCGAGTATGTTGGATGTGTTATATAAAGAATACATTATTACTGCCCGCGCCAAGGGATTGAGAGAGTTTCTGGTGATTATGCATCACGGTTTGCGAAATGCATTGATTCCGGTGATCACCTTTATTGGCTTGCAAATGGGTTATCTATTAGCCGGTTCGACCGTGGTTGAATCGATTTTTGCCCGCCAGGGGATCGGCAGGCTGGCGGTCAATGCGATCGCTGCGCGTGATTACCCTATGGTGCAGGGGGTCGTTTTGGTAACGGCTACTATCTATGTGCTAATTAATACCTTTACAGATATGCTTTATGCAGTCATCAATCCACAGATACGATTGAGATGAAAATTTCTCGACTACCTTTGGTTGACCCGAATTCGCCTGGCGGCAGAACTATCATCAGGTTTTTGCGCAGTCGAAGCGCGCTGATTGGCTTAACTATTTTGATCCTTTTGGTCAGCGCCTGTGTGGCAGCGCCGCTATTAACCAGCAAGGACCCGATCGCGGTCAACCCTTCCCAGGCATTACAACCGCCGGGTCCGGAATTTCTAATGGGGAGCGACAATATCGGGCGTGATGTTTTTACCCGGTTCTTGTATGGCGGAAGGATTTCCTTACAGGTTGGCCTGGTTGCAGTCACCTTGGGAGCAGTGGTGGGGATATTTCTTGGGCTTAT
The DNA here is from genome assembly GCA_963842455.1 of uncultured Chloroflexia bacterium. Classification (GTDB taxonomy): domain Bacteria; phylum Chloroflexota; class Anaerolineae; order Anaerolineales; family UBA4823; genus CAWJHE01. Next base: position 126,356 of record CAWJHE010000009.1, on the reverse strand, counting down.
TTCCGGTTACCTGGGAGGTTGGTTAGATTCTTTCGTTTCCTGGTTTGTTGATGTATTGCTGGCTTTCCCCGATATTTTGCTGGCGCTGACTGTTGTAGCCATTCTAGGACCAGGGGTTACGAACACCATGATTGCGGTTGGGGTATCCTTTATTCCATCCTTTATGCGTGTCACGCGCAGTAACGTGCTGCAAATCCGGGAAATGGAATATATTTCGGCAGCGAAAGCACTTGGCAGCTCAAATTTTGGCATCTTGACTCGACATGTCTTACCGAACACCCTACGCACCTTGCTGGTTCTAGCCAGTTTGGGCGTCGGGAATGCTATTTTAGCAGGCGCAGCACTGAGCTTCTTGGGTTTGGGCGGACAGCCACCGACTCCGGAGTGGGGTGCGATGCTAAACACCGGGCAAAAATTTATTCGTCAGGCCTGGTGGTTAACCGTCTTTCCTGGCATGGGGATATTCTTTACCATTCTATCCGTAAACTTAATTGGGGATGGAATCAGTGATGCTGTATCCAGAACAACTACCCTGGTAGGAGGAAAATAATGCAATTTCAAGGCTCGATCTTTATCCAGAATGCTCATATCTATACACTCAATCCGGAATATCCCATTGCCCATCGTATTGGTATTCGAGCAGGCAGGATCGTATCTTTGGATGGAGAACCTTCAGGATGGGAGAAAAATCAGATCCTGGATGCACAAGGGGCTGTTATTACACCGGGCTTTATCGATACACATGTGCATTTCAGTGCAGCGGGCATGGCTATGCTGGCTTTAAATCTCGAAGAATGCAGAAGCCTGGGGGATGTATTTACGAAAATTTCTGCTGAAGCCTCTGGCAAACCGGCTGATTACCTGGTTTTTGCTACTCAATTTGCCCCGGAGTTAATGGCGGAAAATCGCTTTCCATTGGCTGAAGAATTAGACCGGGCTTCTGAAGGACGTCCAGTTTATATTATGGAGCGTACTGGACACTGGGCAGGGATTAACCAGGCAGGATTAAATTTATTAAGTATTTCTGAAGACCTTCCTGGGCGACAGCTCGACCCGTCCGGTAATTTTACTGGTGTGATCACCGGTCAGGTCAATGCAGTGGCAGGCGAGGTCCTATGGCCGGCATTTATCTACCGGGTGAGTGTTGAGCAGGCGATTTCGCGTGCAGCCCATGACGCCATTTCTGGTGGGATTACCACGTTACACGCCCTGGAAGAGCTGCCTGAGGTGCGTGCAATTTTGAATAATCTGGAGTTGGCTCCCTTGCGTATCGTTCCCTATAGCCAAACCAGGGATGTACAAGCAGTCCTGTCCTTAGGTTTGCGGCAGATCGGCGGCTGTGGTTCTATGATTGTGGATGGCGACTTCGGACCCCATACGGCTGCCTTACTGGAACCTTATGCCGACCAGCCTGATACAAAAGGAGTGTTGTATTGGAAAGATGAGGATTTAGAACTGTTTGTTATGAATGCCCACCGGGCAGGCTTACAGATTGCCTTACATTGTGTCGGCAGCGCCGCGATCGAACAGACTCTCAATGCTTATGAAAAGGCTTTGCGTACAGTTCCCAGGCGCGATCACCGTCATCGGATTGAGCACTTTGAGCTGCCAGCTGAGGGTCAGGCTGAGCGTGCTCTCCGCTTAGGTGTTGGCCTGGCAATGCAGCCTGCATTTAACCATTTTTGGCCTCATGATGGCGAGGAATACCCGCGTGTGGTTGGAGAAGAACGGGCTCAATGGGTGGACCCGGTTTCCAGGATTGTGCATGCAAACCTGCCAATCTCTTTTGGATCCGATGCACCAGTTACCCCATTGCGACCGCTGTTGGGTATTCATAGTGCAGTTAACCATTCAAATTCCCAGGAGCGAATCTCTGTTGAAACTGCCCTGCGCTTAACCACGCAAGGCGGCGCCTGGTTTTCTTTTGAAGAGCATGAAAAAGGCAGCTTGGAAATTGGCAAGCTCGGCGATCTTGTGCTCTTGGGTGGCGATCCTTACAAGGTCTCACCAGAGAGAATCAAGGATATTCCAGTTCTGAAGACGGTTATTGGTGGGGAGATTGTGTTTGAAAAATGAACCTTGAAAGCGCTGCAATTCTATCGGCTTATCTTTCGTGGATCGGTGACCTGGTAGTCGGCGGATATTTTTCTGCTCCAGATCAGGAGCGGATTAGCCAGATTGCCCGTGCCCGGACTATGGCGACTCTGCGCATGCTTCAAGCCCAAGAAAAAAGTGTGCTGATCCACTTTTTGTATGATGCTGGCCTGGTTGTTAACCAGGGTGATAAGAGGAAAACAGCCTTGATCGCCTTGAATGGCGCAGATTTGAAAGGGCTGGATTGTTCACACGCCCAGCTGGATGAGCTTTGTATTATTTCTGCCTATCTGAATAATGCAAACTTTAACGGAGCCTTCCTTTTTAGGGCAAATTTCAGCGCTTGCGACCTGATTGAGGCTGATTTGAGCTTTGCCACCCTGGACGAAGTCAATTTCTTAATGGCGGACCTGACCGGGGCGAATCTAAAGGGGGCCAGTTTGCGTGGAACCATTATTTCGGATGAGCAATTGGCACAGGCGGCTTGTATAGAAGATATTCAACGCTAAACCCTGTGCAAGATTTGCTCTATTTGATAGAGATTCATCCATTGTGTACTATTTGTTAGGAGAGTTATGATGGCGGGAAAACAACTGCTATACCTTTCAAGGGAGGATGTCGAGTCGGTTGGCTTAGGAATGCCTGCTGTTATCGAACTGCTGGAGAAGGCGTACCTGGAAAAAAGCCAGGATAAAGTTCAGGTTCCGGCTAAGCCTTCCATTTACCCTAAGACCGATTCATTTATTACAGCGATGCCGGCGTATATACCATCTTTAGCTTCAGCTGGGATCAAATGGATCTCTGGTTTTCCGGAAAATGTGCAACGCGGCTTACCCTATATCACCGGCTTATTGATCTTGAACGATGTGGAGACGGGTTTGCCTTACGCCGTGATGGATTGCACCTGGATTACTGCCCAACGCACCGGCGCGAAGACAGCAATTGCAGCGAAATACCTGGCCGCCCGGATAGCGATGTGGTTGGGATACTGGCGTGCGGGGTCCAGGGGAGGACGAATTTGAGCGCCCTGGCGTGCATCTTCCCCCTCCGCAAGGTCTTTGCTTATGATACAAATTCGCAAGCCCAGGCTCAATTTATTCTGGATATGCAAAATCAATACGATTTCGAATTTGTTGGCGTTTCTGATGCTCAGCAAGCGGTTGTCGATAGCGATATTGTTGTGACATCTGGTCCTATTTTGAAAAAACCAAAACCAACGATCCAAATAGATTGGCTTCAACCCGGTGGCTTTGCCTCAGCTGTGGATTACGATTCGTATTGGAGCAGTGCTGCCTTGGCGCAAATGGATATCCTGGCAACCGATGACCTGACCCAGTTTCTCTATCACCGCCAGATTGGTTATTTTGACCAAATGCCTGACCCAAATGTTGAGTTGGGCGATTTGGTGGCGGGATGCAGACCTGGACGGCAGAATCCAGATCAACGCGCTCTGGCAATGAACCTGGGACTGGCTATGGATGATATGGCAATAGCTCCTGAGGTATATCGGCGGGCTCGGGATCGAGGTTTAGGCGTCTGGCTTACTTTATAGAAAAAACCTCTTGTAAACGCCTGACCCCTTCCTCCAGGTCTGGTTCTTCATAATAGGCAAAACACAGGCGAATGTAGTCACTTAAGCCAGAGTTGCTGGAAAATTTGCTTCCCGGGTTGTACAAAACCTGGTATTGAGACCTTGCCCTGGCCAGGAAATCTCCCGAATTGGATATGCCTGGCAATCGAACCCAGAAAAAATAGCCGCCTTGGGGGATTTGGTAGCTTGCTGATGGCAAGTATTGGCGCAAAGACCTATCCAAAGCTTGAAGACGAGCAGCGTAGGAGCGGCGTAAATTCTGAATATTAGCCTCTAGATCGCCATTCTCGATGACGTCCCGAAGAATAGCAGAGGTGAAAGGGTTCATACCGCCGCCAGAGTCTAACAAGCCACTTTCTTTCAAGGTGTGAATATATTTTTCGTTGGTGTGAATCCATCCAGTGCGCAAACCTGGCGCCAGGATTTTCGAAAACGATCCTAATGAAATTACATTGCCATGATTTACCCATGAAGCTAAAGGTTTAGGGGATGCGACGCTGTAATTCAGGAAGTGATAGACCTCATCGGCGATGATGATAAAGTTGTATTCCTTGCTGAGCTCAACCAGACGAATGCGCTTTTCTTCAGATAGGGTGACGCCGCTCGGGTTCTGAAAGGTCGGGATGGTATACAGCAGGCTGGGGCGATGTTGTTTCAACGTTAGCTCCAATACATCCAAATCCATTCCGTTCTGGTCAACAGGAATGCTTACTGGCTTAAGGCGGCAATCATTAAATATTTTCAATGCCAGGAAGTAAGTAGGCTCCTCTACCAGAATGGTATCTCCTGGTTTGGAAAAGAGTGAGCAGGCTAAGGCTAAACCCATGGATGCACCGTTGGTAATGAATAGGTGATTGGTGTTGACGGGCAATCGATATTGTCTGCCGAGAAAATTTGCTAACGCCAACCGTAGATAACCATCACCCTGACGTGGACCATATTGAAGAAAATAAGGATCACCGGCGTTAAAGCGCGCCTGGGCCGCCTTCTGGATGATTTCTATGGGGAGAAATTTATTCTGGGGGTGACCAATGCCCAGATCGATGATATGGGGATCATCAGCTCCTTGGGTGGTTTTTAAGTTTTGAGTTGATGCCATCAGTCTGTGTCCTCAGTCTAGATAATCTTCTCAGTGAGAGATTTTCTTTGGACGATTTCGTTGTTGGTTGGTGGAATTTTATCAGCCCACATCAGTTTTGAGTTGATTGATCCTCTGGTGTCTGCGCAAGCTCATCTTCGATGGGTTGTTCGACCTTGAATTTTAACCAAACTGGAATAATGCTGAACAATGAAGCAACTGCAGTGAGAATAAATGGGAATTGTGGGCTGAAATTTTCCCATAAATAACCACCGATCATGGGAGCCGGCAAGGAAACCAAGCCCAGGCTGGTGCTGAACAAACCGAACGCTACGCCGCGTAAACGTTTGGGGACTGCTTTGCTGATCAAGGATTGGTAAGCTGGGGTCGCCAACCCCACACCGATCCCGGCAATGGTCCATCCGACCCCGTACATCCATGCTGGACTGCCGGGTGGAAAAATTGCGATCATGCCAATGGATGCAGATAGGAAAAGGAAGGAGATTGCAATGTTCACACGCTCTCCGGCTTTATCCGCCAGCCAGCCTGCTGGGATCATCACCACCATCATTGCGACGCCAAAGATGCTATTCATCAAGCCAATTTGACCAATGCTCAGCCTAGCGATATCTTGCATGTAAACGGATAAAAAGGTAAATGACATGTTGAAGAAGATATCGCGCACCCCATCTGTGATTAAGATCCAGGTGAATAAGCCGCCCGCAATGATTAAGCTCAGCATGGCGCCTAAATTCTTCTTCAATCCTTGTAATGTGAGGCGCGTTTGATTGGCTTCCAAATCTTTCGATGCCCGGCGCGCCATCCCCACTCGTATGATCGTGGCGGCGATGTAAAAAATGGCGGCTATGACGAGCATGCCCTTGAAATTGATGGCTTCTACCAGGTACCCGCCTAACAAGTGGTCCGACGACTGAAACGATGCCAAATAAGGTTTGGGTAATGCCAAAAAGACGAGCACGCTGCGAAGGAGCCGATTGGTCAGCGATAAACGCATCGAAACTAGGTCCAACCAGGGAGCGAGTCACCGCACTCAAGGCAGAGGCAATTAAAACCCATTCCCAGGTTGTTGCCAGGATTAGTGGGATATAAACCAAAATTCCTATCACGCTGCCGATGGCGATGGCTCTTAAACGACCCAATGAATCGGAAATCCAGCCACCCAGAATCTGAAGTAAGAGAGGAATGATCTGTGAAAGCGTATAGAACAGGCCTATTTGACCGATCCCGGCACCTAACTCTTTTAGATACAGGGCTTCCAGTGGTCCATACATACTGCCGCCCAGGTTAGCCAGGATCATAGCCAGCATGAAGAGAAGCAGTAACGGTGTCAAGAGAGGAGGATTTTTCATGGGGATTGATTTGTGCTGGCGTCTCAATCTTTAACTGGAAGAGAAAACAGATATCTGGCTTGCCATTAAATTATGGTTTAGCCGCTCTGCATTTTACCAGATAGTCATTTGATTTCTGTAAGTTAATTGAAAACGAAACTGACCTGGCAGCATTTTGCCAGGTCAGCTTTTGAACGTCAGGACAAAGGAGAAGTAAGTTTAGATAGAAACCCCTTCGCTTTTCTCATGGATTACTGGCTGTTGTGCCCGGTTCCCATGTGAGCCCTGCTGCTCTTGTATGTGAAGCGCTACTCAACGCCAGGCAGGGTCACAAGCGGGAAGTAGTAAGCCGGATGGTCTACGTCCACCTCCCAGAAGTAAGCCTGTCCAACACCAGGTTTTCCAAAGTAATCCACTAACATAACCCCTTCTGGCTTGCTATATAGATAACCACTGGGGCTGTCAACCGCAAACCATAGCGAGAAGGCTTCATTTAGCGGATCATAAAGCGGGTTTGTCCAGGTTGGATCCAAAGCAGCCCACATCATGGGTAGCTGGGTGAGGTCAAAGTTTGCCCAGCCTGCATAATCGCTGACGCCGTACCAGTCATAACTGACCACTTCATACTCAAAGGTATCGGTTATGTATTGCCAGCTTGCCGGCAAATACCACTCCTGGAAGCCGGAGTTGAAATCTGCAAAGATGGTGTATGGGCTGCCTAAGAAAATCGCACCAGCCACATAATCCACCTGCATGACCAACCAGATATTGTTGCTGGTTAAGCCCTGGTACCAACCATAGTTGTAGTTGAAATCAACCACATAGGGATCGCCGCTTTCATGTGCGAAGATATGCATATCGATCTCACCCCAGAATGGCTGGTTGGCGTGTGCGTCGCCCCACATGGCAAAAGCTGGTACAACGATATCACCATAGGTCGGATCATTCCATCCATAATCCAGGCCGACATAGCGTATGTCGCCAGCATCCATCACGCCCGGATCGTTATCCGATTGCATGAATACCGGATAAGCCCAGAGAGATGAGGCAACTGGGCCTGATTGATTCAGATCCACATAGCCAACATTGTCAAAATCTATGGACGTAACCGCATCCACTTCGGTGATTGTGGTGTATGGGCGTGGCACAAAATAAAATGGCAGCCGTAGATTGGCGTCATCACCGGAAAAGGTTACATATCCGTAGTATTCTTCCATCGATTCAAAATCGATGGGTAACTGGGTTGCATCCAGGTCTAGCGTAAATTCCACCGGGGCTGTTTGGTAGGCGGGTACGGTCACCTCAGTTACATTTGGCGTCAATGTGGCGCCATCTGCAACGGATGTAAACATCGCAGCAACATTTAAGGTAATATCTTCTGCACTGTAATTACGCAAAGTGACAGTTTTTACATCCTGGAAGGCGCCCACCGGACCTATTTCGACCACACCCCAGTTGAGTGAGACAAATTTGGGGTCGCCGACAGCTGTGACGGGGGTCATGACTGCAGCCAGGGCATCCACACGTCCGGCGCCCTGTCGGGGTACTTCTGCGCTGGCGACATCGGCCAGGTCTACAGCAGTATTCATCAAGGCTGCTTTGATTTGTTCATTACTCCAGTTGGGGTGAGCTTGCTTCATCAGCGCGGCCACACCAGCAATATGCGGGGCTGCCATGGATGTGCCGCTATAGCTTACACCCTGGTTGCCACTACCCATATTGGCCGCAAAGATGGCTACACCCGGTGCAGTGATCTCTGGTTTCAACATTGAATCGAAACCGCGCGGGCCACGAGATGAGAATGTTGCAATCGTATCGACATGTACGGCGGAGACGAAGGTCTGAACTTTCCAGTCGGGGCCAACCGAGACCTGCAACGGAGCGAGACCTTTCAGCAGCAACCCATCGGACTGGAGGAGGGAACCGGCTGGCAGCGTCGAGCCAGTGGTGTTCATGGATATGGTTCCAGTTGTGTTGTTATAAACGATCGCTGCAACCGCACCTAAAGCCTCTGCATTGTTGACTTTGATATAGAAGCTACAGGTGCCACGAGAGATCAGGGCGATTTTTCCCGTCAAATCGCCGACGCCTGCTGTAGCGCATAACGTGCCGGTGCCAGTGCCGTCGATGCTATCCACATCCACGAGTTCGGCAGTGATGGTGGTTGTAAATGGGTTGTAAGAGGGGGTGTAAGGGATGATTTTTTCGCCATCATCCTCATAAACAATAAATGGCAGGGTTTCGAAACCGGTTGTGGAAGCAGCCACCGCCAGAGCGGAATCTGTGTTACCTGGTGATCCAGTGATATAGCTTTCGTTGCCTGCATTTCCCGCCGATGCGACAACAAAGACTCCAACGGTATTGGCTGCTTCAACGGCGATGTATTCAGGATCGTTTACATCGGCGGGGCCGAAGGATGAACCCAGCGACATATTGATCACATCCACATGGTCATCGATATAGCCGTCGCCATCGGGATCCATCGCCCATTCGATTGCATCTGCGACCAAGTTGGTGGAGCCGTCAGCGCCGAATACTTTCAGCGCATACAGATAGGCATCTGGTGCAACACCCTTCCCAAAGCCAGCGTCTACACCTGCTGCAGTGGAAGCAACATGCGTACCGTGCCCGTTTTCATCCAGGGGATCGGGGTCGGGCACCGGGATTGGATTTGCGTCCGCATCATAATCGGTGCCGGCAAAGTCCCAACCGCCGATGACTTTCGGGGTCGGAAAAGTACCTGCCTCGACGACAGCTGGGTCATTCGAGGCATATGCATTGGAGTCGCCAAGGGTACCAAACATGGCGTGGGTATAATCAATGCCGGTGTCGATCACGGCAATGGTAATGTCCTTGCCAGTATAGCCGGTTTCTCCTAATGTCCAAACCAGGTCGCTTTTGGTCAGCGGTACGCTTTTGGCCAGGTTGATTTCATGTTTGGGAGCCCGCGTAACAGATTTCACGCCATCCAGTGCGCGGATGGTATTGATATCCTTTGCAGCCACTTGCGCCATGAAGCCATTCAGCGCTTTGGTGTAACGCCCCATGACAGTTATGTTTGCAGAGGCTGCAGCGGCGATTCGATCGATCACCTGATCTTGAGTCTGACTCAGGCTGCTGACATAATCGATTTGTTTAAATTCAGAACGGCTTGCTCCCAGGATACTCCTCTGTGACATATACGAAATCAAAGAGGGTTCTTCCAGTTGTACGATCACAGTTACTGGTGTCTCTGCATAATCTAGCAATGCATTGGGAATAGGGCCTTTATTATTGATCAGAAATTCTTCGATGCTCATTCCATCTTTAAAGAGATCTTGAATTTCCTGAGGCACCAGCTGCGGTTCTGGGCGGGTTGGTTTATCCAGTATTGCTGGCGATGATTTGGTGATGTCTTCTTGGGGTGTTTGGGCTATCGCTGGTGAGGCGATGAAACTTACCAACAACAAAAGACTTAATAATCTTAGTGCCAATTTCTTCATTACTATGCTCCTTGAAAATGAATGGTTTGAAAGTTGGGCTGATGTTTCACTGGAATTTTTAATAGGCAACTCCTTAATTTTGGGTAAATACCGATGTTAAATAAATAAAGACCGTTTGGCTTTCAATTCCCAAAAACGGTAATTGGCAAGAAAAAAGCGACAATTGTATTCGGAACAAGCCACCTGTATCCTTCTATATCAGAAAACCCAATTAAGACATGCAGGTATCTCGAATTTTGGAATTGCGTAATAAGCAGAAGGCGATGTAGAGGTTGGTTTTGTTGTTATGGACAGTTGATCATTTAACTTCACATATACAAACATTTTTCACTCTTACCTTATTACTTGTGTCTGCAATCAGCGCCTATCAAGTTTCAGCAGATATTAAATTCAGAGTTTTTATGTTTACAAAAATTTCTTTGTTTTATCTCGTCCGCGCCCAACAAAGTTGTCCTTCAACGCCATTCGCTTCTACTAATCCCACTTAAATCGACAAACCTTACGCAAAGAATATTACATGGTTTGGGGAAACTTGTCAAGTTGTCGGTAACTTAACAAGTGGGTGTGTGATTTAATTTGTCAATTCTAAATGTCTAGTAAACATGTACAATAATGATCCAAATATTATACATGTGTAGTATAATGGAAGAATGCCTAATAAAATTTGGAGGAAAAATGGATATTGTCATGATTTTGCAATGGATTGCTGCATTGGGAACTGTGATGACGGGATTGTTGGCGCTTGTAAAACCGTCAGCCACCTATGCTTTTATTGGTTTGAGCGCCGAGGGCTCCCGAGGCGTTTCAGAAATCCGCTCAATTTTTGGCGGTTTGTTTATTGCCTTGGGTTTAGCGCCTTTCTTTTTGGGAGAAGCAGCATACCAGATGCTCGGGATTGCCTACCTGGGAATAGCCTTGGCTCGAGCGTTTTCGATTGTGTTTGACCGGTCTTACGCTAATTCCAATTTGATCAGCCTGGTAATTGAAGTTATCTTTGGTGTAGTATTAATTTTATAACTGGAAAGACCTGGCTATATTTCAATAGCCAGGTCTTAGATTAAACGAAATTTACAAGGTTACTTAACCACAAATGGCAGCAGTATAATGAATTCATCCGGAACAACTGTCTCGACGAAAGCCAGGTCCAGGTTGGTGTAACCTAAATTGCTTTCATTCGCAGTATCTGTGCCTACTGAAAACTGGGCATACCAACGGTCTCTCAGTTCCAAGCTTGGTTCATTCCAGTTGACATTCAAGTCAAAAGGTTCCAAGATAGTTACTGATTCAGGGCCAGTAACAGTTAAATTGCCAACATCCGTGTTACCCACAATGGCTGTAACTGCACGTATTGAATCCGGTTGATCCTGCGAACCCTGCCAGTTTTGCACCAGTATCCAATACCAACCCTGTGTTGGAAAATCTATATTACAGTATTCGGCCCAAACACTGGTTGCGCTGGTACATAGGACAGTATCACTGCTTGGAGTTCTGCCGCTGCCTAAGAATAAATCTACATCAGGCGCTTCTGATTCTGCGATTTCTGCAACAAGCCGCATGGCCCCTTTAGGGACTAAGAAGTTTACGACAAAAACCTGGTCTAAATCATCAAATGGATCGGTATTCGTAGGATCTTGAGCGAGTGGGATATCCAGATATGTGCCTTCAATCATCCCTGAAACGACAGTATGCAAGTCTGTAATCTCGTAGAAAGCCTGGAGGTCATCCAGGGTTACCACGCCTGATAATTCATCCGTTTCAATTTTCATATAACCTGGTAATGATGACGCGCCCAGCTTGGTTACAACTGGAAGATGGCCGGTGGTTATACCGGGATTTCCAACAGGTGTCAAGATTACATCTGCAAAATAGAACGTATCTACCACACCGGATGATAGGTCGGCTGTGATCTCGATTGTCTGCGAAGCACCGGCTGCTAATGTGAAATTCATTGGTGTGGCATCCAATTGGACCCCGCTTGGAACATTGAAGCTAATCTGCCATTCTTGAGATACATCCAGCGTGCTTTGAATGGTACGCGTCCAGGTGCAGGTGCCTATACAGGTGTATTCCACCATACTTGGCTGATTGAGGGTGTTGGGTTCTCCGCCGCTATAGGGATTCGCAGCAATGTAGTTCGCTGTGGTTTCTTCCAAAACAAAGCCAATATTGGCAGCTTTTGCCAGATCAATACGGCCTGAACCCATGTCAAATGGATCGGCTGGGGTTGCGCCATCTGAATCAAGCACATTTTGATTAGCCGATAATGCGATGGCTGATTTGACTGCTGCTGGGCTCCAGTCGGGATGAAGATCAACCAGTAAGGCAGCTGACCCTGCCCCGTGCGGCGAGGCCATGGATGTGCCCTGGTAAAAATCAAATTGAACCGGATCGCCTTCAACTGCCGCTACAGCAGCCAGAATATTGACTCCAGGAGCAGTGTAATCTGGTTTCAAGAGCTCCCACTGGCTGGGACCACGTGAGCTAAAACCTGCCATGATATCTGCCCAAGGATCATAATAGATAAAATCTAGGGCAGCATACATCGTGGCGCTTGCTGGTTTACTGCCTCCAATTAATGCGACAACCGCCTCGCCATCAGCTAAAGAGATCATCATGGATGGAATGGCAGTGGCGGTTGCAACATCCATGGCAATCGGAGGACCGCCCACATTATTATAGAGTAGTGCTGCCTGGGCGCCAGCTGCAATGAGATTGTTGATCTTGATTTCAAAGGCACAAGTGCCTCGCATCACCATGCCAATCTTGCCTGCGAAGGAATTCGCCAGCCAGGCATTACAACCCTCAATGTTTGTCGCATCGACATCGCCCCCCCACAGTATGGATTGGGTGAAATTCGATGTCAATGGCAACCCAGTGCCCTGCAATCCGGGGATATCAAACAGGTCAATGTCATTTGTATCTTCAGTAACCACATCAATTGGATTGGCTATGATCCGGCTGTGTGTGCTGGCAGCCACAGCTGCATTCCATGGTCCTGTTTTAGCCACTGTACTTGGGTCAGGGCCATCATTCCCGGCTGAAGCTGACACAAAAATACCGGCTGCAAAAGCATCCAGGAAAGCGATATCAACAGGATCGTTCCAGGGGTCGTCAGAACCCGATATGGAATAATTAAGCACGTGTACCCCATCTTCAATGGCATGGTCTACGGCCGCGATTGTTGCAACACCCTGGCAGCCGCCGTCATCATCACATACGCGATAGGCGATCAGGTTGGCATGTGGGGCGACACCAGAGATTTGGACATCAAAAACACCTCCTGTGCCATCATCAATTTGTACATCAACCACGTTACCGCCAGCCGTACTGGCGGTGTGGCTGCCATGTCCATCCTCATCTTCAGGCCCACCGCTGCCTGGTACTGTCAAGTCGTAAGCCCCGATAAGCTTGTCATTGCAGAATTCTGAGTAAGCAGGATCAGTTGCGCAGACGCCAACATAAGTATCTGGATCGTATGGATTGGTGTGATCGTACAAGTCATCGCCGATATCCGCGAATGAAGGGTGGGCATGGTTAATACCTGAATCAATCACGCCGATGATAATACCTTCACCTTTGGTTGCTATATCATCTAAGGTTTCACCATTCCAAATAGCAGGGGCGCCTATTAGAGCCGGGCCTACATCGGTATCTAGTTGGTAGATCTTATCTGGGTAGATTGTTTTTACATTTGGGAGATTGAATGCAAGCAGAGCTTCTTTGTAACTCAAGCGAATTGCCATTGCATTCAGTGCGTTCCTGTATTCAAAAATCACTTCAACTTTACGATTGAAAGTTTTTTCCAGGTTACTCCTGAGCTCGTTATGTTTTCTTGTAAGATATTTTAGATAATTTTGGCTTTCGGGTGAGCGAGTGTCCAAGCGACGCGCCCCCGTTGCTTCTGGACTGGTGGCCTTTAACCCTGGGATGCTCCCTTGATAAGTAGCCAGGGAGGCGTCATCCAATTGGACGATGTAAATACCACTTTCGCTTACTTCCAATGAGTGTTTGCCAGGAATTATTTCCACTTCTCCCAGGTTTGCGTTTGCAGGCTGTTTGGCAAAAACGAGGGAAAACAGCAAGAAAAAAACAAAAAAGGGCGCAACCTTAAAACCTTGAGTATGCATCTTCACTCCTTTTCTGAAATGCATGATTGGATAATTAATTGACAAGGTCTATGTGGAATACGTAATTGACAATAAACACCTCCCATTGTCAATTGCGCCCTGTGCATAATATTATAAATGGCTTTCCGTGAGTGGTCAATAAATATTGAAATGGATTAATGGATCAGACCCTTCACAGCATAGCTGGCGCTTTATGAGCCCACGGTTGGGCCTGTTCCAATTGGGCCGCCAGGCGGAATAAGACGGCATCTTCACCAAGACCCGCGATGAAATGCATACCCACCGGTAACCCAGTGGACGTCCAATGCAAGGGCACACTCATCGATGGCTGACCAGTGACGTTGAATAACGGGGTATAGGGCATAAATGAAAATACTTTCTTTGCCAGGGGCTCCACCATCCCCATAGCTTTGATTAGCCAGCCGGCGTTTAAGGCGTTGATAGCTTTCATGGCTGCCAGCTCGCTGCTGGGGGGCTGCAAAGAGCCAATTTTAACGGGCGGTTCAGCTAGCGTGGGGGTGAGTAAAATATCATATCGTTCGAAAAACTGCCCGATCTTCCTGCCAGCCATTTGTAGATTGCGTGCAGCACTGGCATAGTCCCCAGAGCTGAATACTTTGCCCAGCAGGCCAAGTGAGTACGTGCTAGGTTCAAAATCAGCCGGGGAGGGCTTGCGTCCGGCTTTCCCGGCAGCCCATTCGATATCCGCTGCGGTTTCTGCCATGATGATTTTCAAGAAATCCAGGGCAAAAGCCTGGTAATCGAAAACAGGTGCATCTTCATACAGCTCGTGCCCCAGAGACTCTAGTAACTGAACCGTTTTTTCAAGGCCGCGTTTGCATTCTTCATCGACATAATTCCCCAGGAATGGCTGTGAGGTAAAGGCAATCCGCAATTTTGGAGGGGCAAGTTTGGTTTCATCCAGAAAGGGGCGTTCCTGCGGCGGCGGCAGGTATGGCGCGCCGGGGTCTGCCCCGTTGATAGCATCTAGCATGGCGGCGCTGTCGCGCACGGAGCGAGTGAGCACATGCTCGGTTGTGAAGCCGCGCCAGGCTTCTCCAATCACCGGACCGCTGGGCACTCGCCCGCGGCTGGGTTTGAAGCCAAAGATGCCACAGCAGGACGATGGGATGCGGATCGAGCCGCCTCCATCCCCGCCGCTGGCCATTGGTACCAGGCGAGCTGCCACGGCGGCTGCAGAGCCGCCGCTCGAGCCGCCGGGTGTGCGTTCTAGATCCCAGGGGTTGTGTGTGGGTCCATAGCATTCTGGTTCGGTGTAGGGGGTGATGCCGAATTCGGGCGTATTGGTTTTTCCCAGGATGACTACACCAGCCGCCTTGAAGCGCTTGATCAATTCAGAATCGATCTGGGCAGGGATATCTTTAAGCAGACGGTTGCCGCTTCCGGTCGGTATGCCGGCGATGGTGGAAATCAGATCTTTGACCAGGAATGGCACGCCTTGAAAAGGACCCTCGGGCAGCGGAGATTGGGCAGCCTGGCGCGCCTGATCGTACATTTTGTAAATTACAGCATTCAGCTTGGGGTTGTGCTGCTCAATGCGCTGGATAGCTTCTTCTACCAACTCGATCGGGCTGATTTGTTTGTTACGGACCAGCTCTGCCAGGCCGAGACCATCAAATTGATCATACTCGCTGAATGCTCCCATCTTAGCCTCCTGTATTTCTTGGACATTGATCGAATAACGGAATCTTCTGTTGATGATTTGATGAATGATGAGAAGTCAACCTGGCAGTTATGGTGTTATTTTGTAAGTGAGTGGTTGATAAAGATATTATAGCGGAAAAAGCTTTTGCAGAGCGTTAATTGTTATTTCTCGCAAAGGCGCAAAGGGAGCTCTTACCTGCTGAGCTTTGCTCCGCTTGCGCCATGGTACTGGCGACCTCTCGGGGGAAGAGACAGGTTCCACCTTCGAACCTAAAAGGTTTCTGCCTCTCTTAGTGGCTGCTGGTCTTGCACCATGCAATACAGCCTGGAATACAGCCCTTGTTCTCCTAAAGGCATCGTTTTTAACTTGACAAAGGGTGGTTTGGACTGCAAAATTAAATCATCATTGCATTATCTCACCGATGCCCAAACCAATAATCTCATCAACCGGCGGTTTCGCTCCAGTTTTAGAAACTGGTAGCCTGCTCTAAACGCCCCTTGCTTTTCTGGGGGAAAGGTTATGTTTTCCGAAACTAATACGATCTAATTAATTATTTAGTTGTTTTCAATTAATCGTTAGGAGAAAAAGATCATGCTAAAGCACAGACTATCCTTTCCCACGAAGCTCGTGTATATATTTATTGTTCTGGCACTCGTATTTTGGTTTTTCCCCTTCCAGAAAGTCCAAGCCAACCCGGGTGTGCTCTACGCCGCACCGGAATCACAGGGCAACGCTGACTGTTCCAATTGGGACAACGCCTGTAAACTGCAAACAGCTCTGAGCAGCGCGGTTAGCGGCGACGAAATCTGGGTCAGGATGGGTGTGCATTATCCCGGTACAAATCGTGTTGACACGTTCACTTTGAAGAGTGGCGTAAGGGTTTATGGTGGTTTCGCCGGCACTGAAACCGGTCTCGAGCAGCGCAATTGGGTGAGCAATGCTACTGTCTTGAGCGGCGATATTGATCAGAATGACCTCAATACTGATGGGAATTTCATCGCTGAGGTGTCGAGTGACATCGTGGGATCGAATGCCTATCACGTGGTCACTGGCACTGGGACGGACAATTTGTCCCTGTTGGACGGTTTCATCATCACCGCTGGGCAGGCTGTCAGTGAGGACTTCAATTATTATAACGGTGGCGGGATGTACACTTTTCCTGGCAGTCCCACCCTGAACAATATCACCTTCTGCGGAAACACAGCCGCACAAGGTGGTGGAGGTATGTTTAACCAGGATGCCAGCCCTCAGCTGACCAGTCTTGTCTTCAGCGGAAATTCTGCAACGGATGGTGGTGGGATGCTCAACTATAACAGCCATCCAATTGTTACCGATGTAACCTTCAGCGGGAACACCGCGACGAATAACGGTGGTGGCATGCAAAACAACTGGTACAGCGCTCCTGTTTTGAGCCGCGTTCTCTTTGATGGTAACAGCGCAACGGCAAATGGAGGTGGATTGGCCAATGCGGGAGATAATCTAAAACCTGTTTTGCAGGATGTCATCTTCAACAACAACACGGCTGGCGCGGGTGGTGGAGGTGTATACAACAGTGTGGGCAACACAGCCCAAGAAGGCGTGTACAAGAATGTGACCTTCAGCGGTAACTCAGCTGCAGAGGGCGGTGGGATGCACAGCAATAATATCATCGGCCCCATACTGACTAACGGGCTCTTTATTGATAACATTGCCACTTACGGTGGTGCGATCTACAACTATCGCAGCACCATTGAGTTTATCCATGTAACTTTTTCCAACAATACTGCATCTTCCCAGGGGGGCGCGATGTACAGCTTTTGGGATCGTGGCCCTGTATTGAAGAACGCCATCCTGTGGGCCAATAACGCCCCTGAAGGTCCGGAAATCTACATCACAGCTTCGAGCACGACCATCTCTTACAGCGATGTGCAGGGGTGTGGCGGCTCAGGTGCTGGCTGGAACAGCACCTGTGGCACGGATAATGGCGGCAATATTGATGCTGCCCCGCTTTTTGTGGATGTCAGCCAATGACAACCTGCGCCTGGGGCTGAGCTCACCAGCCATTGATGCTGGCAATAACGATTTTGTTCCCGCTGCTGTGACTAATGACCTGGGCGGGAGCCCACGTTTTCAGGATATTCCTGCTGTTACGGATACCGGCAGCGGGACAGCCACCGATTGTGGATATGGGCGCTTATGAGGCTGATATTACCGCTCCCAGTGTGGTTTCAATCGTTCGCGCTGACTCGAGTCCTACCCATGCGATCAGCGTGGATTTTACGGTCACCATCTCTGAGGGGGTGACCGGCGTGGAAGTAAACGACTTCAGCCTGACGACCACAGGGGATGTCACCGGCGCCTCTGTGACTGGTGTGAGTGGCGGTCCGGCGGAGTATACCGTCACGGTCGCCACCGGGATGGGCTCGGGCACCCTGCGGCTGGATGTCCCTGACACGGCGACTATCACGGATATGGTAGATAATTTACTGAGTGGCTTGCCCTATACCGGCGGTGAAGCGTATATTATTGAAAAAACCCCGCCCAGCATTGTCTCCATCCTGCGCGCTGACCCGAGTCCTACCCATGCGATCAGCGTGGATTTTTCGGTCACCTTCTCCGAAGGCGTGACCGGCGTGGATGTAAACGACTTCAGCCTGACGACCACTGGGGATGTCACCGGCGCCTCTGTGACTGGTGTGAGTGGCGGTCCGGCGGAGTATACCGTCACAGTCGCCACCGGGACGGGCTCGGGCACCCTGCGGCTGGATGTCCCTGACACGGCGACTATCACGGATATGGTAGATAATTCACTGAGTGGCTTGCCCTATACCGGCGGTGAAGTCTACAGTGTGAATATCCATTTCACCTTTCTCCCCGCGGTGGTCAAGAGCACGCCCTGAGAACGTAAGGTTGCTGGGTATATCGGTGTCAGCCAGGTGCTCGGACAGATCATGAAGGTCATTGCCTGATACTTTTGAGGTTGTTATTAGGAGCCGCGCCAAAACCTTTAGGGTTTTAATTTCGGTATGCAAGGCAAATGTTTTGCGCAAATGAAGTTGTTATGTGCGAGAGCTCTTTTTAAAACCCTAAAGGTTTGTCCCCTGAACACTTCAGGTTTCACTTCAAAATTTTAATGACAACTGGATTTAGTTGACACCCAGGTTTCTTTTCCACTGCCTATAGAATTACTGACGGTTGGGTATACTTCTCCCGGTCAATCTCGCCGCTGTAGGACAGGATCACAGCAGTCTTAGGGATAGGCATCCTGCCATGTGAGATTGATACAACCTCTTCGCTAATCAGGTCTGGGTAATCGCCATCTGGTAGGGGCGCCGGGATAGCCCCTTCTGTCCCAGACACATTGAATATCCCGAACAACCCTTCATCCCCTGTTTGCCAGATGATACTGATAGCCGGGGTGGCAGTCAGAATATGGAAACTACCCTTCTCTATCTCAACTCTTTTCTTGATTTGGCACAACTTTGTCAGGAAGGGCTGCAAGCTGTAAGTTCCCCAATCGACTTTATCGAGATCAAACAGGCTAGGCGTGTGGGTGTTTTCAGCTTCTTGCCCGGCGTAGAGTAAAAAGGCGCCTTCATTGAAAGCCTGGAAAGCCGTCCAGGCCAATGCCTGTGAACGACTGGGTGCATCCCGCATGATGCGGGGCTGGTCGTGGTTTTCCACACAGCGCATCTTGATGGTGTGCGCCGGGTAGAGAGCTTTTTGCAGGCGAAGGATATCGATATAGACCGGCAAGAAAGCCGGGTCTTGCACAGCACGCTTCCAGGCTTCCCAGATGTCATAATCGTAGGAAAGATCGAAAGCCTGGTGAACTTCCCCGTCGGAAAAGGCGGTCAGTCCATGTTGCCGGCGGTGAAGGATAAAACTGGCATGCACCGATTCCGCCAGCCAGATGACGCCAGGTTTTACCTTAGCGACTTCTGCCCGGGCTCGCAACCAGAAATCGATAGGCACAATCGATGCCACATCGCAGCGAAAACCATCTACGCCCAGTTTGGCCCACATCTTGAGGCTCTCGATCTGGTAATCCCATAGCTCGGGATTCTGATCATAGAGCCAGGTCAATCACATCGCTCCATTCGGGCACCGTCGTCACCGGTTTCCCATTTGCATCCTGGTGATACCAATCAGGATGCTCTTGAACCAGAACTGAGTCGTGAGAGGTATGGTTGTACACTACGTCAATCATCACCTGGAGACCCAAGCTGTGCGCGGTATCGCATAGCTGCTTGAAATCTTGCATTGAACCGTATTCGGGGTTGACCTGGCGGTAATCCTGGATAGAGTACGGGCAACCCAGGCTGCCTTTCTTGTTGAGCTGCCCGATGGGGTGGATGGGCATCATCCAGACGACGTCCACGCCCATCTGGCGGATGCGCGGCAGATCCCGGGTCACTGCATCGAAAGTGCCCTCCGCGCTGTGGTTGCGAACATACACTTCATAGATCACCAGGTTGCGAAATTCGGTTGGCGTGTCTTTTGCCATAATTTTTTCCTCAATTCTTAGAAACAGGCATCTTCTATGGTTTCAGATGAATAATGTAGCTAGAAGCAGCCGGGATTTCAATAAACGGCTGGTAATTCGTGAAACCTCCCAAGGGGGTAATTTGTGGGCCTTCAACAGGTGTTTGGTCCAAAACCGAGATAGCCTGCACAGGTCCTTTGAAGGGCAAACCCGCCGGCAGGCTCAGGTTGTATAAATCCAGAGTCAGCGGCTTGGGATGAACATTGACCAGGATCAGAAAGGCCTCCTCCTGGTTATAGCGCAGCATGGCATACAGGCGCGCCGTATCTGCCTCGACCAGCACGGCTTTGCCAGTGCGCAGGGCTGCATGCTGGTTACGCAGCTGGATCAGGTTGCGATAATGGCTGAGCAGTGAGCCAGGGTCTTCCATCATGCTGAGCACATTCCATTCTGGCTGGTCTTTGGATGGAGCGCGCCAGGGTACTCCGCTGGTGAAACCGACGCCGGTCTTGTCACTCCATTTCATTGGCAAGCGGATATCTTCATCAGGCTTGACACCCGTCATGCCGATCTCTTCTCCGTAGTAGATAAAGGGTACACCGGGTGAAGTGAGCATCAGGGTGGCAGCCAGTTTGGCAGCGCGCTTCATCCTCTCCCAGCTGCGACATGACCCGATCCTGGTCGTGGTTGGTCAGGAAGACTGCATATTGACCTTCCGGGTAATTCTTGAGCACTTCTTCCATCTGTTCATTAAGCGAGGCGGTAATCGGTCCTCTGGCAGCGGTTAAGAAGCTCTGCGCCAGGTCAAATTCAAAGGCGATATCGACTTCGTCGCCAATATACTCGAGGATCTGATCGGTGCTGGTCCAAATTTCGCCGACGGTAAAAGCCTGAGGGTTCAAATCTTTATAATACTTGAAAAAACTTTGCAACCAGGCATGCGTGGCAGGTGTGTTTTCCTGGCCTCTGCCCTGTTCAATATAATGGCGGGCGGCATCCAAGCGAAAGCCATCCACACCCATATCCTCCAGCCAGAAACGAGTCGCTTCGTTCATCTCGGTGGTGACTTCAGGGTTAGCCAGGTTCAGGTCTGGCATTTCGCTCCAAAAGATGGCATAGTAGTAGCCATTATCAGTCTGGTACCAGACCTGTTGACCCCAGGGCCCCAGGAACCCCGGGTTGGTCTCTGACCAAACATACCAGTCGCGATAGGCTGGATCATTGGCCCGTGAAGCGATAAACCAGGGATGCTGGCTGCTGGTGTGGTTGTAAACCAGGTCGATGATGATTTTTATCCCCCTTTGATGAGCCTCCTGCAACAGGTTCTTAAAATCATCGATCGTACCATAATCCGGGTTGATGCCATAGTAATCGGTGACATCATAACCGTGATAACTGGGGGAAGGCTGGATGGGCATCAGCCAGATACCAGTCACCCCCAGATCCTCTGTGGTGGTAGGGTCGCCATCGTTAAGATAATCGAGCATACTGATGATGCCATTGATATCCCCGATGCCATCCCCATCCGAATCCATAAAACTGCGCACGAAAATTTCGTAGAAGACGGTGTCATTCCACCATGGCAGGAATCTTTGTGCCGTCTCTGGCAGCGCTGTCGGAGAGGCTGATGGAACCGGTTCAGTTTCTTGCTGTGCAACAGGTGTCGCTATCTCTACAGATTCTTCCGTGGGAGAGGCTGGAGAGGCAGGCGCAGCCACCTGAGGCGTGGGGCTGGAGGGGGTACAGGCCGCCAGAATGACCATGCTGAGCATAATCATCGTCAAACCCACTTGGAATCTACAGGTCTTATTCATTATCTTTCTCCATTCCGATTAAGGCCCCAGAAAGCGGAGCCAGGTGGATGCGCAGCATGTTTCTATCAGCTTCCAGCTTCTGGTTGTTCAGTAAGTCTTTTGCCCCAACAAAACCCGCCAGATTGAGCGTTATGACCTGGGGCACTTCATCCAGGTTAAATGCGACCAGAAAACGTCCTTTCCCCAGCTGGCGCTCGTAAACATAGGCGCCAGTTTTTGAATCCAGGTATTGCAGTTTTCGGGTACCTGTGCGTAAAGCAGGGTTAGCATGGCGCAACTGTGTCAGTCTCTGAAAATAAGCCATCAATTCCTGGTCTGCCTGCTGCCCCCACAGCATGGGCTGACGTGCTTCTTCAAAGAAGCCGCGCTCGCCCTGGTGAGTAGGCCGCTCCTGAGTTACGCCGGCTTCGGTGCCGTAATAATGGATAGGGTTTCCTGCCAGGGTGTAGATCAGCAAGGCTCCTAATCTAAGCCGGCGTTGGTCATTTCCCGCCAGGAAAAGGAAACGGTTCATATCGTGGTTGTCTAAAATGGTTAAACGCTGGACGATACCTTCAAAATAGGTTTCATGGGCGCTCAGGAAGGCTTCAAATTGATCGATGCCGCCAGCGAGCATAGCCAAAGGATTGCCTGAGCGCTTCCGCCAGCAGAAAATCGATCATGCCATCAAAAGCCGGGGCAAAGCTGCGCTGGGCCTGTGCGCTGTGGATGACTTCGCCAAACAGCCAGCAATCCGGTTTGGTTTTTTTGCATACCCGGCGGAAATCGATCCAAAAATCCAGGGGCGGTCCGTAGGCAAAATCCAGCCGGTAACCGTCAAAACCTTTTTCCAACCAGAAGCGGGCGCAATCCAGCAAATACTGGCGCGCCGGGCTGCCCAATTGGAGGTTAAGCTTGGGCATGGTCTTGACCCCGAAGAAGCCTTCATATTCCTCAGGCCAGTCCTTCCATACATACCAGTCGAAAAATGGGCTGTTACGATCCTTCTGGGCCTCCAGCAAGCTGGGATGCTTATGGGACCAATGGTTGGCGACAAAATCGAGGATGATACGCATGCCGCGCTGGTGGATGGTTTGGATTAGATGGTACAGGTCCTGGTTGGTCCCCAGGCGCGGTTCCACCTGGTACATATCGGTGGCGTCATAGCCGTGATGAGAAGGGCTGGCGAAGAAGGGCGACAACCACAGGGTGTTGTAGCCCAGAGATTGGATATAGTCCAACTTTTCCTCAACGCCGCGGATGGTACCGTCGTAATAACCCCCCAGATCTTCAGGCTGATTCCAGTCCTTACCATCCCCCGGGTAAAATCGATCGACAAAGACATGGTAGATCAGCGCCTGGTCAGTCCAGGCTGGTGTGGGAATACTACTCACCCATAAAGCAAAATTGGTGGCCTGGTCTGGCTGTTGCGCCTGGCTGTCGGCGTAAATCCATGTCTTGCTTGCCGGCGACCTGGGCAGCGATGCGATAGCGAATTAAGGTGTCTTCTGCCTGGGGCGGCAGGTCGATATGCCAATGGCGAAGATACTGCCATCCCAGGTGATCCCACACAACCTGACTCGGTTCCAGATCCAGGTTGAGACAATTTCCTGGATCTGGGGCAGATCCATCCAGAGTGTAGAACAACCGTACGCGCTGGTAAGGTTGCTCACTGGAAGTTGTGACCTTCAGGCGAATGGTTTGACCTGGTTTGGGGCGTAACGGCTCGATCTGAAACCCGTGTTGGACGCCCGCCTGCGATTTATGCAGCGCCTGCACTCGCTGATCGGGAAGGATATTGTCTCCAAACATGTAATCTCGTATGTCTTCCATTCTTCTTTATTTCTCGCAAAGGCGCAAAGTACGCAAAGATTTTCTTATCTCTCGCAGAGCCCGCTGAGTGCGCAGAGCTTTCTTTCTTGAAACTCTATTCCAGAGATTATTTTTTATGGCTCACAAAGTACAATGAGCTTATGACTAATCCAAAGATGCCAGGACCAGGCTCGCCTGTGCGGGAAGTTCCAGGTTGATTATGGGGTTGGTGTACAGGGTCTGCCCAGAATCTGGTGGCCAGACTTGCTTGAAGCGATGCCGGTTCAAGTGATCTGGGGAGATGGCGACATGGGAAGGCTGCCTGGCGGCGTTAAAGATGACCAAAATTTCTTGATCAGCCAGTCGCCTTCGATACGCAACCGTTTTGTGCTGGGTGTGGATGAAGGTGAAATCGCCGGTGCGTAAGGCTGGATATGTGCGCCGAAGAGCGATGGCTTGTTTGTAGAAAGCGTGAAGTTCATGGTCCCAACTTTGTGGGTCTTGCCAGGGGAAGGCTCCCCGGCAATGTGGGTCTGTGCCTGCCGACAGGCCGATCTCGTCACCATAATACACACACGGTGCTCCTGGCATGCTCATTTGACACAGAACGGCTTGTTGTAAAGCTCGCTTGTCTTCTTTCAGGATCCATAATGCGCGTGGCATATCATGGCTATCCAGCATATTCAGTTGTGTGGTATTGATTTGCCAATCGTAGGATGCGAACATTGCCTCGATTTTTTGGGCAAAGTCCTGTGCATCCAATGGGAGCAACGGAATTTCGCGGTTGTTCCAGGTTCGGTTTAATTGCTCACCGCCAAAGAAGCCCAAGATTGGACCGGTGATGACATAATTCATGACGCCATCGAACATATCTCCCTGCAACCAGTGCTGCGCAGATGGCCAGATTTCGCCCACAATATAAGCCTGGGAGTTCACGCTTTTCACAGCAAGGTGGAACTCGCGCCAAAAATCATCATCCAGGATTTCCTCGGGGGCATCCAGTCTCCATCCATCGATTCCAAAATCTAACCAATGACGGGCTACTTGCAACAGGTACTGGCGAGCGCCGGGGTTGTTGGTATTAAATTTGGGCAAGGACGGAGCGCTTTTCCAATAAGTGTATCGCGCCGGACTGGTCCGGTCATCCAGGTATGCATTGAGTGGAAAACCATGGGTGGTAAACCAATTTATATATGGTGATTTTTCACGGTTCTCCATGATATGATGAAAAGCCCAGAAACCTCGTCCGCAGTGATTGAAGACCCCATCCAGGACAACTCGCATACCACGCCGGTGGGCCTCATCCAAAAGCTCATGCAAGGCTGCATTGCCACCCAGAAGCGGGTCAACTTGATAATAATCGTAGGTGTTATAACGATGGTTAGCTGGGGCTGAAAAAATGGGGTTCAGATAGAGAGCCGTAATACCTAAATCCTGGAGATAATCCAGGCGATCGACCACGCCAAGCAGATCTCCGCCCTGAAAACCTTGTTCGGCCGGGTTGGTCCCCCAAGGCTTGAAGTGAATGCCATGAGGGTGCTTTAAGCGCGGGCTGCGGCTAAAACGATCCGGGAAAATTTGATAGAAAACAGCATGTTGAACCCATTCGGGTGTATGGATAATCAAGTCGACTTCCTTAGCAAATGAGGATGGTTTTATTCCTGCATGCCATGCATGTGGAACTCAGATGATTATAATCGCCTAGAACGAGCCGCTGAGAATCCAACAGGTTGAGGGTGATAGAACTGATCCTCAACCTGTTAGACGATTCGGAAAATTCTATTCTTTGACTGCGCCTTGCGTTAGACCACCAGCAATCTGATCTTGTAAAGCCAGGTATATGATCATAATCGGCAAAGCGCCAATCAAGGCTCCGGCGGCAAAAACACCCCATTTCTTGTCAAATTGCCCGGCAGTAAAAATTTGTAAGCCGACCATCAGGGTGTATTTGCTGACATCGTTGAGCAAGATGCGAGCCAGGATAAAATCGCCGTAGGTACCAATAAAGGACAGGATTCCGGTGACGACCAAAATCGGACGCAGCAAGGGCAGCAGCAGGTTATAAAAAATCTGGAAATGTGAAGCGCCATCCACCATGCCCGATTCGTCGATGGCGTGTGGAATGGTATCCAGGAAACCCTTCATCAACCAGATATTCATGCCCATTGAGCCGCCCAGGTAAACCAGGATAAGCCCGGCATGCGTATTTAAGCCAATTTGAGACCAGATCTGACCTGCCTGGAAAATGAGAAGATAGATTGCTACCAAAGCTAGTAAATTCGGAAATACCTGGATGAGCAGGATGCCCTTAAGCATGGTGACACGCCCGGCAAAGCGCATGCGTGAAAAGGCATAGGCTGCCATGGTAGTGATAGCAATCGACAGGACGGTCGAAATAGTAGAGATTTTTACCGAATTCCACAGCCATTTCCAATAATAAAGGTTACCAAATTGATAATCCGGGTTTAATCCGAACAAATCCCGGTAGTTATTAATGCCAGCATTGGCAGGGATCAATTTCTGTGTCGCCAGGGATTGGGAATTGTCGATGGAGGCAGAAACGATCCACAATACCGGAAAGATGGCGAAAAGGATCAGGAAGATAGAAACAAGCAGTTTGATTCCCCGGCTAAGACGTTTTTGAAATTTGTAGGATGAATGCAACTTCTCGTAGGATTGGGATATGCTAGACATTTTCACTGACCTCCTCCCACATATTGGTGAAGCGATATTGGAACAAGGTGATCGTACCCACAATCAAGAAGACAAGAATGGAGATCGCTGAAGCCAAACCATACTGCACACCGCGGCCACCGCTCTCAAAAGCCAGTTTGTACACATAACTGATCAAAATATCCGTATGACCAGCCTGTGTAGAAGCTCCTGCGATGGGCGGACCTCCTTGTATGAACAGGTAGATCAGGTTGAAGTTATTAAAATTGAAGACATACGAGGCGATCATGAGTGGACCGACAGCCACCAGAAGCAGAGGCAATGTGATGTTGCGGAAAGCCTGCCAGCCCGTAGCGCCGTCAATCATGGCTGCTTCATACAGATCCGACGGGATAGATTGCAATGCGCCGCTGTTGACCAGCATAAAATAGGGATAACCTAACCAGAGGTTGACAAGCAAAATGGCAATTTGTGCCCAAATAGGTTCGGTTGTCCAACGAGGAGCCCATCCGATCCAATCCATCAAAACACGGTTGATGATACCGAACTCGGGGTTGAGCATGCCGCGCCACATGATAATGCTGATTAATCCAGGGATTGTATAGGGGATCAGCAGAAGTGAACGGATGATCTTCTTGAAAGGAAAATCCTTCTCGTTGTAAAGAATGGCAATCGCCAGACCCAGGAAAAATGTTGAAAGCACACTGACTGTGGGGAATATAAAGTTCCAGGTTACAATGCGCACCAGGGGACCACGGATCGCGGGGCTGGTGGCTAAGTCTTTGAAATTTTGAAAGCCCACCGTAGCCCGAAAGCCCGGTTTGATTGTTTTGCCATCTTTGGTGGTGAAGGTTCCATTCACGTTGTTATAAATGTTGCCATTGGATTGATCGATGATGGTATCGGTATCAGGGTCATACTTGTAAAGTATTTCTAATTCGGCAGCTTCACTTGGATTTTTGATTTGGATAATTTGGTCTCCTTCGAGGCCGAATTTTATGTTTGGTATATTCTTATCTGCAGCTGCCAGCAAAGGATTTAAGCGTTTGTAGCCCTCAATTGAAGTCGGAATACCTTTGCTATCCGGCTCGCCTATGCCCGGGTCACCAGGCGTGGCAGGTACTATTTCTTGGCCTGGTTTTGCCAGGAAAGTCGCCCCCTCAGGATTTATGAGCCATAAAGCATATTCGCCGTCCGGGTTTTGGAAGGCGGTCCATGAATAAGACTTGCCTTCTTCCGGAAGGTAAAGCGTTTGCTCGATAAGCGGGATAGCCTGCTCTTTGGTCAGCAGGTGACCATCGCCATAATTGGTGAAAGCCACATAGATGGTGAAAATAATCGGATAAATCACAAATAAGATCAGAAAACTTAACCCTAAAGCCATCCAGCGCAGAGGATAGGCTCTTGGGATCAGGAAAATGAGGTTGAGCATGACTGCCGTTACGGCAACAACCAGAAAGAGCTGATCAAATCCCTGGGAAAACGCGCTTATGATGAACCAAATTGCCCCAACATCAAACAAAACAAGCAACAGAACGCTGATGACTTTCGTAAAATAATTAGCATCGCGAGATGATTGTGGTTTTGATAATGCTTCACTCATGGCAGATGCCTCCAAGCAATGATTGGAAAAATTCGATTTGGATTTTATTTATACGATATTACTCTTTAATGCAATCAATTAAGCTAAGTTGTAACAAACCGGGGAGTAGTTAACTACTCCCCGGTTTTTCAAACGAGTTTTACAGGATTACGATTTCCAGCAGTTTTGTGGCTGGATCGTAAATGAATTCGACTGTGCCGTCTGCGGCCAGGGTGAACTTGTAGTTATCACCATCGGGTTTACCTTCGACGCCGTAATTGGTGGTCCAAGAGCCATCCAACGCGACTTTGCCTTCGTACTCACCAGCAGTGAGGTTGAAGGGGCCGCTGTGGTAGAGACCATCATCTCCGAGGGTCATGGCGGTGGCGGCGCATTCAGGCGCCCAGTCAGCCGCACACCCAGCTTGTGCCTGGTAAGAACCAGGTACGTTCACCATGCCGGTTAAGGGGTTGGCGATCAGGGCACGGATTTTGGTGCCAGCATCCTTGAGGGCTGCATCTGAATCTTGTTTGCCGTCACGTGCCAGCACTACAGAGTCGTTCCAACTACCCCACACGGAACCCATGGCCGGGATGGCGGGCATCATAGCCGCATTGACGCCAGCTTCAGCCATGGCTTTCAGGTCTGGGTCGTCAACCTGCTCGAGGGCGGGCAGATAAGCGGGTGGTCGTTGTCCAACTTCGTATAATTTCAGTTGGGTGTCCACATTGGCGATGAACTCGCTCAAGAATGCCTGCGCTAGCAGAACATTTTCGCTGCGGGCATTGATGAAGAAGCCCTGGGTACCAGCAAATGGGTAGCCTTCACCGGGGAAATTGGCGATGGCGTAAGGAATACCGGATTCGCGGATTCGGTTGAGCGCCCATGGACCAGCCATAATGAAGGGTGCTTCACCCGTCTCGAACAGGGCGTGGTTGTTAGCCCAGTCCCAGTCCTTGGGGAGATTTTCATTATTGACATTATCAACCAGCCACTGGGTGGCTGCGATCATACCTTCGTTATCGAGGCCCAGATCCTGGGGATCCCAGTCGCCAGCATCATTTTTACCGAAGATGTAGCCACCGAAGGATGTGAACAGGGGGTAGATATCGTAGGTTGTACCGGTAACGGCCATGATATAAGTGACCTTGCCTTCAGCCTTGAGGGCTTCACCCATGGAAACGACTTCTTCCCAGGTGGTGGGGGGAGTCTCTACCATGTCGGTGTTGTAAAAGAAAGCCAGGTTTTCTGTGGCATATGGCATACAGTAAAGCACGCCGTCAAAGGTGCAGGCTTCCAGGGCTTTGGGGGCAAAGTCGCCAGCCTTATCGCCCAGGTCAACGGGGGCTAACAGGCCATTGGAGACCAAAGCGCCAGCCTGGTCGTGGGCGATGGCGATCAGATCTGGACCTTCGCCAAGCGGGGCAGCTACCTGGAAGTCATCGCGGATGGCGGATTTGAGTTCAACCACCAGTTCAACTGCATAAGTAGCCAGTACCTCGTCCGCCATATCCTCCAGGATTGGGGCACGTGTGTCATCGGCCCAAATGCGCAGGGTGCCGGCAGCCTCAACGGGAGCGGGTTCTGCGGTTGGTTCTGCAGCTGGTGCTTCGGTTGCAACAGGTTCTTCAACCGGGGCTTCGGTCGCTGCTGGTTGTGCAGCTGGCGCTTCGGTCTGCACAGGCTCGGCTGCCGGAGCTTGGGTTGGCGTAGCAGCGGGTGCACAAGACGCCAGGACCATAGCCAGAAGCACTATAACTGAAAGCAAATAACGTTTAGACATATTCTTCTTCTCCTAAAAAGTGTTGTTAATATAGAACGCTTGTATTGACAAGTTCAAATCATCTCAGTCAGAATTAATCGAATACTCCCACCTCCTTGTAAAGGTTATTGTCAAGTGTCATTGAGCGCTTTGAAAATAAAGAACTCAAAATCACAAAAAATGGATAGGGAAGGCTGTAATGCTATCTGAGATGCCCCATGTGACTGGCGGATAATTTTCTCTCCCGCCATATGTATAATTTTACCTCTTCTTGGCTTAAACTGCTAAATTAATATTTAATGATTAATAATCAAATATTCTTATATCTCCGCGAAGATGCCCCGCTCCCATTAAAATTCATAGGTCACGGGGCATGATAAGATCTATTACCGAATAGATCAGATAAAGCGTGGATATTGTAGCAGATCATCAGACCCAACCTGCCAGGAAATTAACCTTTAGCCTGTGATAATTTTTTACCTTACGATTTTCCGACTGGTCGTCTGCGTTTACTTACCTGGGCTCTGCAGGATACTAAATGGTGGCACCTGGGCGGCAATTTCTGTAACCGATACTGTTACATTGGGATGAAGCTGGACTAGCGATCCAGGGAATGAAGCCGTAACCGGTCCAAATAATCCTCGCCGCAATACGCCGGCATGCCAGGAGCGCATGAATGTCAGGTGCATTTGCTTGGCGCTGAGCAGTTCTTTCATCCCGAGGGTGGCTGCTTTGGGTGGGATAATTTCCAGGTTGCCGGCTGTACCGCCAATTGCCATCTGGACAATATCGCCTTCACGCGGTTGAACAATCCGAATGCTGGTGTTTTTGAATGTCTCTACGTCTGTTTCCTCTAAAGGCGGGCTGTTAAAGGCAAAGTGACCATTGATTCCAAAGCCTCCGTAACAGATGTCAATGGGACCGTATTGATCCATCTTCTGTCGTACCAGGTCGAGATTTTCTGGATCTGGAAGGATTAATTGCTCAGGAGGAAGTTTTAAATCCGGCTCTAGCAAATCCAATAAATTGCGCTGGTAAAATGCTCGGAAGCTGAGTGGATGATCTACAGAAACCGCGCTGCCATCTGCATTGGCATATTCATCCATAGAGAAGACGACCAGGGACTCGCAGCTGACCCTTTCTTGATTGCACAGCTCTGCGAAGGCGCGGTAATCCAGCGGGCCAACCGGGAGGATAACCTTGGTCATTTCCCCTTTGGTTGTGTTGTTCTTGATAAGATCGACTAACTCGCGAGCAAATAGCTGGCATAGGTCATCATGGGTCTTTAGCAGGTTAAACTTGAATGGGCTATGTAAGGAGAACTCTTCAGGGCGAATTGCATAATAATGGGTCATTCTTTCCTCCAGATTCCGGGTGTTGGCTTGGGAAGTGCGTGTTATGAAGAGCAGCCTTTAGAACAACTAACAGGATGCTCGATAGGTTCAGAGAAGTGGTGCGACAATGATTTCTAATCCTGTTTTCTTGAATTCATTTTGAATAC
Organism: uncultured Chloroflexia bacterium; assembly: GCA_963842455.1. Taxonomy (GTDB): domain Bacteria; phylum Chloroflexota; class Anaerolineae; order Anaerolineales; family UBA4823; genus CAWJHE01. The sequence goes on along the minus strand of CAWJHE010000009.1, from coordinate 95,381 downwards.
TCTGTGTCACGAGCTCGGTGGTAATAATGGTCTGGAACTCCGTTAATGGAGCTACTTGGGCAAAACTGGTAATTTTAAATTTCCGGCTGTCGGCTAAAACGATATTGGTAGCTGTGTGCGTCATCATATCGCGTGAGGCAGTCGCTTCAGCTTCATCGTGCGCAGTCACGCCGTAATCCAATGACAGGCCGTCGGTTCCCAGGAAAAATTTTTGGATGTGAACACCTTCCAAACTGGGTTCCAGGCTTTTTCCGGTCAGCTCGAATGAGCCTGAATTTAAGCGTCCACCAGTCAGGCGCACCTGGATGCCTGGCAGGCATACCAGTTCAACTGCAACATTGATGGCATTGGTGACGACGGTAATGTCTTCCTTCATGCGCAGCAGGTAAGCCAGGTAGGTGCAGATTTCACCGCCGCTTAAACCGACAACATCACCGGGGTGGATCATCTCAGCAGCTCGAGAAGCAATGCTGCGTATTTCACGGGGGTCGATAGCAACGCGATTGACACACAAGTTGTTGTATTTGATCACGGTGGCCAGGGTGACGCCTCCGTGTGTCCGTTCGATAAAACGGTGGTCTCCTACAGAAACCAGATCTCGGCGAACCGTGGAAGGCGAGATGCCCAATAGATCACTTAATTCCTGAACAGATAGTTCGCCATATTTATGTACTAACTCAATAATTTGCTCGTCTCTTTTACTCATACTTTTATCCTGGGATTTCCTCGCCACTTTTTATTGGAAAAATTGTCAATTCGTTGTCGTAACTTTTATGATCTCTCGCAGAGCCAGTGGAGAACGCAGAGCCTTTCTTTTATGTGATCATTAATCGCGGATCATATGGCATGATCTACGAAGTGCAAGCATGCATGAAGTGTTTTTGTTTTCGCTGGTTACCGGAACCAACCAATTGATAACTTATCATATCATATGCGTTAAGCCTGTCAAGATTCTTGGTCTAAAAATAATCAAAAAACCGGTTTATAATCAATCAGATATTAGATGATAATGCGCAAGAATATAAGAAAATCAATCAATTACTTTCTGGTACAAAACCAACTTTACAGATGATCCTTGAAAAACAGTCAGCAACCCCCATTCTTAATCTTAAATGCCAGCAAAATTTTTTCGCTGGAGGTGTTTCAATGTCTGATCTTGCAATTCTTGGCGGCGCTCCAGTGCGTTCCAGACCTTTTCCAGCATGGCCTGTTGTCAATGATGCGGATGAACAAGCCTTGATGAGTGTTCTGAAAAGCGGAAAATGGGGACGTCACCAGGGAAATAGGACAGAACTCTTCGAGCAGCGATTCGCAGGTTATCAGGGTGCGCGTTTTGGGATTGGTGTGGTCAACGGCTCAGTCGCCATCCGCCTGGCATTGCACGCGGCGGGAATTAAACCAGGCGATGAAGTGATTGTGCCTGCATATACTTTCTTTTCGACGGCTAGCGCAGTGGTGGAGGTCAATGCTGTTCCCATTTTTGTGGATATTTCTCCAGATACTTACTGTTTAGATCCGAAAACATTTGAGGACGCTATTTCTTCAAAAACCAGGGCTGTGATCCCCGTACATTTTGCTGGACAGGCGGCTGCAATGCATGAAATCATGGAGATTGCCAATCGATATGGGTTGGTAGTGATAGAAGATGCGGCGCATGCTCATGGCGCTGAATACCAGGGCAGGCGCCTGGGCTCTATTGGGGAGATGTCGACCTTCTCTTTTCAAGCTTCCAAGAACCTGACCAGCGGTGAGGGTGGAATAATTCTGACTTCTGATGAAAAGTTAGAACGCCTGTGCAGATCTTTGCATACCTGCGGAAGATTTCCAGATAGCGCCTGGTATGAACACCACCTCCTGGGTGGAAATTACCGTATGAATGAATTTCAGGCAGCCTTGCTTGGCGCCCAGATGGATCGTCTTGAAGAACAGGTGCAGGTCCGGGAATCCAACGGGTTGCTTTTAAATCATGAGCTCTCAAAAATTCCTGGGATACGCCCCATGCTGCGCGGTTTTGGGGAATCCCGGCATAGCTACCATTTGTATATCTTTCGGTATGACGCCAATACCTTTCACGGATTGCCGCGCGATAAATTTCTAGATGCGTTAAAAGCTGAGGGTATTCCGTGTTCTTCAGGGTATGACCGGCCTTTAAACAGGCAGCCGGTTTTTTTGAACCATGCTTTCGGACCGTACACTTGCCCGACTACAGAATATCCAGATTATGCTCAGGTTGCGTTGCCGGTTAGTGAACAAGCCTGCCAGGAAGCCTGCTGGTTAGCACACTCAGTGTTGTTGGGCGAACCTTCGGATGTGTTGGACATTGTTGAGGCGGTGAATAAAATTTATCAGCATCACCTGGAATTACTGTGATCAAATGAGCGGATAACCGGTTTGGCGCGCATTCCAAGCTGCGATAATCATATCGTCGAAAGGTTCATGATCGCTGTTCTGAATGCGATTGTTCAACTCCAACCAGGCAATTGTTTGGCGTACTCCTTCGCTGAACGGAATCGTGTAACGAAAACCTAAATCTTCCTGGGCAGCCTGGTTGTCGAAAATATTATTAAAGCGATAATTCTCAATGACATCCGGTAGCCGGTCAGGCGCCATGGCAAACAATATATCACAAGGGATATGAACAAGCTGGGGAGAAGGTTGGTCCATTGCTTGGGCGATGATTTCAAAATATCGATCCCAGGTAAGCCATTCTTCACCGGTAACATGATAGATTTGCCCAAAGGAGCGCGAATTACCGGCTGCGTTTACAAAAGCTCTGGCGGCATCCTGTGCATGGCAGTAAGCGCGCAAAGTTGAGCCATCCCCTGGCGAAACCAGGGGTTTGCCTTTGCGTATTCGGTCTAGAAACCCATTTCCCCAACCCAGGGTGTATATCAGGTCGCCCCCCGGTCCATATGTGTTGGCCGGTCTGATAACGGTAATATTGAAAAAATTCTTCTCCTGTGCAGTCATCAGAATGTTTTCGCAGTGAGCCTTGTCCTGACCGTAGGCGCTGGTTGGGATGAGTGGTTCAGCCTCTGTGATGGGGTACTTGCTGGCCGGGCGTTGGTAAACAGCAGCCGAGCTGCAGAAAATGAGTTGGTTGGTGCGATGGCTAAAAGCGCGTACCAGGCTTTCCGCTTCCTGGGGTAAAAAGCATACCATGTCAATAACGCAATCAAAAGGACCGGCTTCAGCCATCTGCTGTTCGAAGCGCGTCGAGTCTCTGCGGTCTCCAATAATTGAACGATAACCGTGTAGATCTGGCAGCAGGGTTTTGCCCCGGTGATACAGGGTGATTTCCGCCCCTGCCTGCAGAAATTGCCTGGAAATCTCCTGGCTGATTTGACCCGTGCCTCCAATAATCAAAACTCTCATAGCTGTTCTTCCCCTTTATGGCTCAAACGATAAGCTGGCCATGGAATATTCAGCCAATTCCATGTGTGTTCGCCTTTACAGTTCAGCAAATGGATAAGATCCAATAAAAATCACTCAGCTAAACAAATCTTGGAGGTAATCCATTTCCTGACCGCGCTGGGTCATGGTAATATCGATGGCATCAGCACCGGTTGCACCCGTGTGGACAATGGCATAAATTGCTTGGGCAACCGCAGCGGGATCTTCAAGACCTGGGAAAGAAACATTTCGCCCAACCAGAGCGCCTCGAATATTTGAGCGCGTCCTCATCCCGGCTGAAAAATCGTAATAAGTTTGGGTTGGGTTTTCATTTGAAGCGCCACCCAACATGAGAATGGGCTGTGTGGTGGCCAGGGCTACTTTTTCATAACCGGCGCAAAAAGGTAACTTCATCCAGGTATTACGAGAAGAATCACCTAAAGCGCCAATCACGCCTACCAGCTTGACCAATTCTTCAGCAGTATTTTTACTGATCCATTTGCCATCTTGATAATCCATGCGTAGAGGCTCAACAAATGGAATTAGATTGTAGCGGTTGAGTTCGTTAATAGCTTTGGCGCAATAATCAATTGTCCAAATTGTGCGCTCATCATCAGGTACGAACCGGAACATCATCTTCCCGCCATCCAGACGAAAATGGTGTATTGAGTCGGCTGTGTAGGATCCAAAACGGTCATCAATTTCGCCAACTACGCCGGCTACACCACCGCGCTGCATACAACCCACCAGAATCCGTTCATCCAAGAATGAATCCCCACCATTTTCTTGAACCAGGTAGTCCAGGATGAGTAAGTCTTCGATCATGTCCGGTGTGCTCATAAATCCATCGAAGTCAGTCGCCGTCAGAACCCGCAGAATGCGCCCCAGGTATTCGTAGCGGTTGCCCATGCGCAAGGGATTGTTGCCCAAAGCGTTCACACCCCGCCCGGGATGATCAGCCGCCAGGATCGTCAACTTCCCATCCCGAGTAAGCTTTTTGCGCTGCTTGCGTGCCTTTGCCTGCTGTTCAATGATTTCTGGTGAATCCACCCGAATTTCAGTGATTTTTTCAAAAAGTCTCATCGGGAAAAATTTTTCAAGGTCAAATGAATAACCTTGGATTGAATAGGAAGAATTTTCCATGTTATTATCTCCTTTTTTGATCTCTCGCAAAGCTCGCCAATTACGCAAAGCTTTTTTGATACTTCGTCTCACGGAACATTATGCATGACCCATGAAGTGCGATTAGCTGATTAGATTAATTGTTGATTCTTTCTCATAACAAATAAATCAAGAAAGAAAACCAGTTCAAGTAGAAGCCAGTGGTGGGACGCGTTTTTTGGTCAACCGAATGGCTGGTTGCCAGGCTTCGCCTACCAATGGCAGTGCATATGCTTTGAAATTTGCATTCGGCATATTTTGATGGGTATCATAGAAATTTTGAGGCAGTAACTTTTCGGCATTTGCTACTTGTTTCAGTGGGACAATACCCGTTTCACAGGCGTATGGAGCGGATGAAACCCGGTGCAGGGTGATCATTAAACCTGTTTGATCACCGGCTAACTGCTTTACCGCTTCTTGACCAACCTGATAGGCTTCTTGACGATCAATTTCTGATACACAGGCGCTCATGGCGCGGCCAATGATGACCGGACGCAGAAAACGAGCGCGTAACCCCAACTTTTCGCTGACTGTCTCGGCCAGGTAAGCCGCTACTCCGGTCGTAAAAGTGTTCAGCGTGTGCCCAAAGGCATCTCTTGTTTCTTTCATCCGGCTTGATCCCACAAAATCGCCGCTGGCATCACGGACGCCTTCGCAGACAACGACAAATACTCGCTGGAGACGACTGTGTACTTTTGAGACCGAGTCCAGAAACCGATTCTCATCAAAGGTCTGCTCTGGGATATAAACCAGGTGGGGAGCATCCTCGTCGGACGATTTCGCCAGGCTTGATGCAGCCGCCAACCAGCCTGCGTTTCGCCCCATAGCCTCCAGGATGGATACATCTTCGAATGTCGCCATGGCTTCTAAATCAAGCCCGGCATCTCGAGCTGCCAGGGCCATAAATCGGGCTGCGCTCCCATATCCCGGGCTATGATCGGTGACAGCCAGATCATTATCGATTGTTTTCGGAACGCCCATCACTTGCAGCTCATAACCCATTGATTGGGCTAAGGCTGATATATGCATACAGGTGTCCATCGAGTCGTTCCCGCCAATATAAACAAAGTGGCGGATATTGTGCATCTTACACACTTCTAAAATTCGTTCATACTCGCTGTCTTTGATTTTGTGCCGGCACGACCCCAGGGCAGACGCAGGAGTGTATAGAAGGTTCTGAATATCTCCCCGAGCTTCCTGATTGAGATCGATTAATTCGTCTTTTAGTACTCCCTCGATACCATGGACCATCCCGTAAATATCTTCAATCTCGGCATGCACTTGCGCTGCCAGGATGATACCTGCCAGACTGGCATTGATGACCGGCGTTGGTCCGCCAGATTGGCCTATTAGCAATTTCCCTTTCAGCATGGTTGGGTTCTCCTTGTCTCAGGCTTGGGCTTTGGGGATGGGTGCAGTGGCTGTATCTTCATCTGTGAATATGGCATAAGTCTGGATGGTTTTGCAGGAGAGTTACAGGATACTCCACGCTTTCTTCGCCCAGGAGAGCAATTCTGAGTACAGTTCGCTGCCAGGCGCCACCCTGGCAATATAAACGGATGCGCCGTGCGTTGACAATATCCTTCATCCCCAGAGTAACTGCCATGGGCGGCATGGCCGCTGGATTGCCGCCGGTGGAACGAATACTGTTCATGACAATGGTTTCGGGCTCCAGTTGGACAATACGAGTCAAAGAATTGCGAAATTGCTCGGGGGTTAACTTGTACCAGCGTGATATCGGGGCTTCGTTGAAAGCTACATGCCCGTGGTAGCCGATGCCGCCATAGCAGGTGTCGATGCCTCCAACAGATTCGATTTGCTCGCTGATCCAATCCAGACGAAGTGGGTTGGGAAAGTGAATGTGTTCTTCTGGAATGCGGATTTCTGCTTCTAAGCGTTCAAATAGATGTTTGCGAATAAAGCCTTCAAAGCTCAAGGGATGATCCATTGGAATGGCACGTCCTTGCCAATCACAGTATTCATCCATGTTGAAGGTGTACACGTTCTTCCAAGAGATGTGCTTTTGATTGCAGATATCTGCTAAAACCGGGTATTGCCCTATTGGCCCGACTGGCAAGATCAGGCGCGTTGGGCGTCCATGTAGATTATTTTCTTGAATCTCACTGGCAATTGATTCGGCAAAATGCTGATAAAGTGCTGTAAGATTTGAGAAAATCTCTAAAGGTACTTTACTGTGTTTGGCAAGCTCGGAGGCGGGTATTTTTAGGTATTCTGGTAATTTATCCATTGATCACCTGATTGTCTTGCTTAGATTTGATATCGGTTTGATCGGCAACATAATTTATTCAAAAATCCAACGTCCAAAAAAGATCGGACGGTGGAAGGAAAGGGGTTCGCCTGGTGTTGGCGACCAGCTGGTGAATTCTTCTTGAGGCCAACGGTCTATCCGGTAGAAATTGATACGCCATTCTTCACCTGGCAAGATCGGCCCTGCCTGAGGGTCCAGCATTGCTTGTAAGGGGATGCGCCATTCTGCACACCAACCGCAGGGGTTTGCATTTGGCTCTTCGTGGGTGAAGTGAGTTGACACCGCAGTTTGCCAGCCAGCGCAATTCCATTCTCCATCAAAACCAAGGTTTTCTGCGCGAAGATTGGGGTTGGTTACCCTAACATCTCGAACAGTATTGATTGGGCTGCACTGAAATTCGTAATAATGCCGCAGGTCTCCATACGGAGCGATAAAAGCTTCTATTGCTTCTTCTTGCCAGACGCGATCATTACGTTGTTGAAAAGTTGCGCGGATATCCTTGTCCTGGCAGATGAAAGCCAGGTAAAGGTTTTCTCCATCCCAGCAACCACGTACAGTGGTAAATTGGGATGGCGTTTTTCCATCCTGCGCCTGCTTCAAATCAATTACAGGGGCGGATTGCCAGATTGGTTTTGACAGATTCCCGTCAACCCTAAATGGTGCGTTGATACGCGGGCAGTAGTAGACAGGTACTTTGCACATATTTTATGCATCAACCGGAATGAATCTTTCCATCTTTTCGCTGGATGCCAGTAAGATTTCTATACCCAGCTCTGAGAATTCCAGTAACGTCCTGGCAGGAACTTTCTTGGTGGTAACGATGGTAGAGATTTTTTCTGCCGGTATGACCCTGGCTAGATTGGACCGGATAAATTTTTGGTGATCTGCCAGCAAGATCGTCTGTCCCGAGTGCACCGTAAATTCCCGGGCTGCCGTAGCTTCCGATTCGCTGCGGTTGGTCAAGCCATTGTCAATCGTAATCCCGTCGGTTCCCACAAAAAATTTATGGATGAAGATGCCTTCCAATGCTTTTGAGACGAGTTGACCGACCAATTCAAATGAGCCTGGATCAAGCATGCCTCCGCAAAGCATCACTTTGATCCCAGGTAAACCGGCTAATTCACAGGCGATATTGACCGCATTGGTAACCACAGTAATATTTTCTTTGAAACGCAAATTGAAGGCTAATTCCGTACAGATTCGGCCGCCGCTAAGACCAATAATATCTCCTGATTGGATTAACTCGCAGGCATGGTATGCAATTGCCCGGATCTCGTTTTCATCCGCCGGTTGAAATGATACGGGGATTAGCTTATATTGAAGAGCACTTGAGAGCATTGCGCCCCCGTGTGTTCTTCGAACGAAAGGATGTGTGTCGAGCGTGCTCAAGTATCGCCGAATGCTCGAAGGTGAAACGCTCAAGGTATTACTTAGCTGTTGGACGGATAGTTCCCCGTATCGACAAAGTAAATCTGTGATTTGTTGATCTTTAGGGCTCATGGCATCTCCCTGTTCTTGATTGTATAATAGCAAAAAAAATGAAAAAGTCAAGCAAAACTTTGCGTGTTTTGCCCGATTTAAAGCGCAAGTTAAGGGGTTAAAACGCTTATTTGGATGATGACAGGCAAATGGACGGCATTAGAGATTAGCTGGGGAATTTCCCACCATATTTTCAAAGTTTTGTTTGTAAATCTTCTTCAAGGCGTTTTCGGGAAGGTCTAAGCCACGTAATCTCTGGTTGGGAAAACCGCCTTTGATCACCCCGATCTCTTTTGGAAAGGGGATATCCAGCTGAGTCTCTAAAAACGTGCGTACGAGCCAGGGCTGCCTGGCCTCGCGTTCCAGGTCGAATTCTGCTGTTGAGTCGAGCAGGGGGAGAGCGCCAATATCAGTTCCGTAAATTAGCCGGTCCTGGTAGTCCAGGAAGAATTGGCGAGTTTCATCGATTTGCTGACTCATCAAGGCGTAGCCTTCTACGCCAGGGGTCAAGTCGAAGGCAATCGAGGGGTGTGCATTCAGAATTCTGCGTGCTTCGGACAGTTCATTCCACAGGAAGAGGAAATGAGCGAAGATGATCTTCAGGCGTGGGTGCCGGTTGAGCACAATCTCAAGCTCAGCGTAAAGTGCGTATCTGGATGGGTATGGCTCGCCAGCAAAAGACCAGGGATCTAGCCCCTTGCGCGCTGGATCCCAGAAGCGCGCGGCGTCTGCTAAATGCAGGATAATCGGAAATCCTTGCTCTTCCATCCAGGAGAAAAACGGGTCAAAGAAAAGTCCGTCCAGCGAATCGGGTAGAACAATATAGGCCAGTGGTTTGCCTTCCCACATTTTAATGCCGTCGAACCCGCTCGCTTTAATAATTTGCGCCTGGAGAACCAGGTCTTCTGGTCTAAATTTTTTACCTTCAAAATAAGTAGTGTAATCCAACGAGCCAAAGGCAAAAGCCATTCCATCCGAAGCTTTTTTGAAATGCATGGCTTCGGCATTTAAAGTTCCACCTCGCTCAAAATTGTTGAGAGATAGGGCGTTGCAGCGCTGAACGCCAACTTTTCCTAAGGTGTCCCAGATCTGCTCAGGCTGGAAGCCTTTCCAGACATGCAGGTGCCCGTCAGTAATGGGTGTTTTCATGAAAAGATCAAAATTTCCTAAATTGATTTCGTTTATTCCCATGATTACTCCTGTATAGCGGTTTGCTTATTATATCAAAGGAAATTGACTAATAATAAAGGGTCTAATGCGCATTTATATAAGCAATTCGGTCATTATTGTGAATGAAATCGGCATATTTCTGCTTGACAAAGGGTATAATTTTGTGCTAATATAAATTCGTAGAAGTTATTAAACATTTGCATAATTGGGCGTTTTATGGATTTCCCCTTACACAGGTAGGTGTTTTATGGACACTCATGGTATCGGAATCATTGGCTCAGGGAATAACGCACGCGCTCATATGATGGCTGTTTTAGCAAACAGCAAAGCCAGGCTCGTTGCTATCTGCACGGATAACCCTGATCAAGGTGCAACCGTAGCAGCGGGATTGGGTATCCAACCTAAGATTTACACTGACCTTGATCATATGTTATCTGATCATGAGGTTGAGACGGTTATTGTTTGTACGCCGAATAATCTGCATGCCCGCCAGGCGACGCGAGTAGCCCAGGCGAAGAAAAACATCCTGATCGAAAAACCCGTTGCATTAAACCTAAACGAATTACACGAGCTGCACGCCGCAGTTAAGGAATCTGGCGTAAAAACCCAGGTTTCTTTTGTTTTACGCTGGAATCCTTATATGCTCATTGCCAAGAAATTGATCGATGATGGCTCACTGGGCAGACCCTTCATGGTGGAAACAAATTACTGGCATAGCACTCCACGCGCCGCTCCTGGTCATTGGATGACAACCAGATCGGTAGCAGGCAGCGTTTTTCTGATGGGGGGCTGCCATGCACTGGATGCAGCCCGCTGGTTGGCTGGTTCCGATATTGTGGAGGTATCCGCTTTTGGCACACAGGGGATTGGTAAAGAGTGGTACGAATATCCGCATACTGTAGAGGCATTGGTGCGTTTTGAGGGTGGTGTAATTGGCAGGGTCTCTGCCAGCATGGGATGTATGATGCCATATGCTTTCAATGTAACCGTGATGGGTGATCGAGGCACTTTACGTGATAACCAACTGTGGTCTCATCAGTTTTCTGGACAAACTGATTATGTAACCATTCCAACTCAGATGCCAGATAGTGGATCGGTTAATGATCATCCATTCGCAGCTGGTTTGGAGCATCTTCTGACCTGTATTGAGCAGAACCGCGATACAGATATTAGTTTGTCCAGCACGATGAATGTGCACGAAGCTCTTCTGGCAATTGACCGTTCAGTAGAAGAAGGCAAGCCGATACACATTGCCAGTCCGGCAAGCATTAAGAAAGGTGATTTCTTAGAGAGGAGGCTGTGATATTCATATATTTCTGATGTTGCTTATCCATAATCCATCAAACCTTTGGATTCCAATTCTTTCTACGGAGGAGAATTTAGATGTCTAAAACTGGGATTGCTACAACGATTAAATTTTTGTTAGTGTTCGTCCTTTTAGCAGCAACGGGCTGCGCCGCACCTGCGACTCAAGCGCCAGCTGAACCAGCTGCTCCTCAAGCCCCGGCTGAACCGGCGAAGACCGAAGCGCCAGCACAAGCGGTGGTTACCGAAGCTCCGGCTGAGCCAGTCGTTACAGAAGCTCCTGCAGAACCAGCCGAAGTCAAACCATTGCGTGTCGCTCTCTATGCTCAATATATCCAGTGGTTTCCTCTTGAGCAGGCTCTAAAAGATTACCAGGCGACCCATCCTGAATTCCAATACGAATTCTTGACTCTGCCTGCTGAAGAGCAAGCTTATGCAGCCCTCACTCAAAAACTTCAGTTGGATGCTCAACAACAAACTGCTCCTTATGATGTGATATTTGGACCGACGCCTTTTATTGAGCCGAGCTTCCTGGCTAAGTTAGGTCTGCTTGAGCCATTGGATGAACATTTCCCGCAGGAAACCTGGGATGATGTTTATTCCAGCGTCCTAACGGAGATCAAATACACGGGTGATGGAAAGATCTATACCTACCCATTCTGGTCTGATGTCTTTGGCCTGATCTACCGGCCTTCGATGCTGGTAGAAGCGACTGGCAGTGATGTCCCCCCTGCCACCTGGGATGAAATCTTAGCTGCATGTGAACAGGTAAAGGCGAAAATGGGCGACACGGTCAGCTGCTTTGGCGGCGATTGGAAATTCTCACATCGCTTGTTTATGCCGATCCTGGGAACATTCACCGACCAGATGTTCAATGAGGAAGGCATCCTGAACTTGGAGGGCGAGCCGACCCTAAAGACGCTCCGATTAATCAAGGACCTGTACCAATACATGCCTGATAACTCAGCTGAGGCTTTGGGTTCTTCAAAGACTTTCCAGGCGAATGGCGTAGTGATGATGACCTACTGGCAAGCTCAGGTACTGCGAGCTGTTCAGGCGAATGTGCCTGCCGATGATGTCATGATGACCAGTTTCCCACGCGGAGACTTCGAGAACACCATTTTCTGGACGGGCGGCGCCATCATCCCGAAGTATTCTTCCAATATCCCCGGCGCGATAACCTTCCTCAAAGAGATATTGCATACCCAGCCGATGATTGATGTCTCTTACCTGGAAAACTACAAAATTGTTCCCTTCAAATCCATTGCTGAGGCCTACATTGCTCAGGATAAGCTTCCTGAATGGGCTCCTGGTCTGATCAGTTTGCTCGAAGTGGCTCAACCCATTCCATCGAATGAATACTATCTCTCCTTTGAACAGCCTATTCTGCAAGAAGAGTTAGAGAAGATGTTGCTCCTGGATCAATCCCCAGAGGAGACCCAGGCGAATATTATTGCTCGAATGGCGGAAGAGATAGCAAGGTCTAAGTAAAGGCTGTGCTGACGGCTTGTAGTTACTAAATCACTTAACAATCATCTCCAGAACCTCCAGAGACAGGCCTAATACCTGACTCTGGAGGACCTATTTTCCCATTTGGGGATGTTCTATCCTTCTTGATTGTGGGAGAGTTTATGGAAAGTGTAGAAATCAACTCCAATTCTATCCGTAAAGAGGGATTTTTCACGAACTTGTTACAGAATATTTGGAAAGGCAGGCTTGCTTACTTCCTGCTGATTCCGCTCTTATTCTTTTATGGTTTGTTTGTGCTCTACCCTTCCTTGCGGACGATCCAGTTTGTGTTTATGCGTTATGAATTCTTACGACCGGATAGGGTTGGATTTAACGGATTGGATAATCTCATCCGTTGGGTTCAGGATCCGCGCGTTCTGGAGACAACCTGGGTAACCGTTAAATTCTTCCTGATGTATGTGCCATCCAGCACCTTATTGGCGTTTTTTGTTGCCCTGGCTCTCGATAGGGTGGTAAAAGTCCATTTAGCTACGATCTATCGAACCATTTTCTATTTACCGGTGGTGCTGCCGGCTGGCATTGTTTTTGTTGTCTGGACGTGGATTTTTGACCCGACCTGGGGTGTTCTGAACACGATCATTTGGAACTTGGGTATCCCTTGGCCATGGACAAAGTGGCTGGCGCACCCAGATTCGGCGCTCGCCTCCCTGGCTTTTATGAGTGTCTGGCGCCTGATGGGCGTCACCATGATCCTGTTTCTGGTTGGTTTAGGCAATATCTCGAATGAAATTCGAGAAGCAGCCAGGATTGATGGCGCCAGTGAATGGCAGCTGATCCGCTTTATTGAGATACCCTTGATGATACCCACTTTTCTGATCATCCTAACTCTCCGGCTGCAGGTATTGGGAATGGTCGAAGAACCACTGGTGATGACTCAGGGTTCACCAGTGAGGAGTACCATGACCTACGGGTTGCAAGCCTATTACATCAGTTTCCGGGATGGCAATTGGGATATGGGATATGGCAGTACCTGGTTTATTATTTTAGGTCTGTTTTCTGCTTTGACCGCAGTGGTTGCCTGGAAGCTAATGCATCCAGACGAAGATTAAGGGGATGCCATCATGTTTTCTCGAAAATGGACTTATCAATTTTTTGCTAGACGTTTTTCAACCTTCCTGAAACATCTTTTTTTGGTAAGCATAGCGCTTTTCAGCCTGGCGCCTCTGCTTTGGTTGATCAGTATTGCTTTTCGACCAGTTGAAGAGACTTATGTAATTCCCATGAAGTTGTTTCCATCTACATTGACCCTCGAAAATGCACGCCTGGTGATTGAGATGCTGCCCAAGCTAATCATGTTTTATCGCAATAGCTTCATCATCACCGGGTCATCTGTATTTCTCATCCTGATGATTTCCTCAATATCAGGTTATGTATTCGCTCGTATGAAATTTCCGGGCAGGGACTTCTTCTTTTGGCTGGTAGTGGTTTCGATGTTTTTGCCGAAAAGTATGTCGATCCCCGGGCTTTATGAAGTTTTGCAAAAAATGCGCCTGATCGACACAACCACAGGTCTAACGCTGGCCTACACGGGTTGGTTTCTCTCGCTTAGCCTCTACATTATGCGCAATTCATTTAGCGCAATTCCGAAGGACCTGGAAGATGCAGCAGTTGTTGATGGCTGCTCTCCTTTGCGGCTCTACTGGCAGATTATGATGCCTCTCGTCGCGCCAGCGCTGGTCACTGTTGCGATTCTGAGCTTTGTCCCCATTTGGGGTGAGTATTTATACGCATTCACCTTTGCCACGACGTTAAAATCCATGCCAATGTCAATCGGTATCCAATTGCTCAAGCCATCCCCGGCTTCAGGTGAATGGACTTTCTCGGTAGCATCCATGGCTATCCTGATCAGTTTTATCCCACCCCTTCTTGCCTATTTCGGTTTGCAGCGCTGGTTTACCAAGGGGCTGATGGAAGGTGCGCTAAAGTTCTAAGCGGTTTCAATTCAAGGATAGGGGTCCATGGCTTATTTTTTCATCAATTTAAAAAGATTTGATGTCCCCCGTAATGTTGGGGGACTTTGCCCTATGGATGATGCCCAAGAATGGATCACTGGTGTAATCCAAAGCTCGATCGAGCTTGGATTGGGCAAATTGCCGGGTGTGCATATCAACTTTTTGTTGCCCGAAGGACTGGTTTCAACGGCCCGTCGTGTCCTCGATGGATATCCAGCTCAAGAATCCAGCACGATTACGGTTGGCTGCCAGGGTGTGCATTGGCAGGATGTCGAAAAGGGCAAGAACTTTGGCGCTTTCACATCTAGCCTGCCTGCCAAAGCGGCGGCCGCGTTGGGTTGCCAATGGTCCATGATCGGGCATTCAGAAGAACGACGTGCCAAGTTGCAGGTTCTTGAAGCGTATGACCCGGGTGTGGGCGAAGATTTGGCTAAACACTCTTTGGCTCAGGATGCGATTAATCGTTTGATTCGGGATGAAGTATTCTGTGCACTTAATGCTAACCTGGATGTCCTGTTATGCGTGGGAGAAACAGCGGCAGAACGCGGCGATGGCGATTTTGCAGAACAAAAGCCGCGCATTCAAAACGTGCTTGAGAAACAATTGCTTTCCAATTTGCATTCCTACAATGAGACATTTCCAAAGAAGGAAGATTGTCATTGGGTATGAACCTGTTTGGGCGATTGGACCCGGCAAGATACCCCCCGGTGCTGAATATATTGCCTTTGTATCTGCTTATATTAAAAAAATTGTTTCGGAGCAGGTAGGGTTTGAGCCTGCTGTTATTTATGGTGGCGGGTTGAAGGAAGAGAACGCTGCCGCAATTGCCGGAGTTTCGACAATTAATGGTGGATTGGTTGCACTCACCAGGTTTTCTGGGGAGATTGGCTTTTATGTGGATGACCTGAAGAAGATTATCGAACAATTTTTAAATGGAAATGGAAAGCAATCATGAAATTCGTCCAGCTTGAATACGGCCAAGGAACATTGAATGTGGAGTTGCCGGAATCGGCAGAAATCTTTGTTCCTGGAGAAACTGTTGCAGACCCCCCTTATTTGCAGGACCTGGAAAATGCCACCCGCCTTTCTATCCAAAATCCAATTGGGATGCCGCCTATTCACAAGCTTGTTCGACCGGGTTCAAAAGTCAGCATTAGCTTTCCCGATCGGGTCAAAGGCGGTTTCCAGGAAACATCTCATCGTAAAACAGCCATCCCTATCTTGATTGAAGAGTGCATTAAGGCAGGGGTTGACGAAACTGATATTATCCTGATCTGCTCCAATGGACTACACCGCAAGAACACACCAGAAGAGATCCGGCGGATTTTAGGCGACGAAATTTATGAGCGCTTTGCCTCGAAGCGCCAGATTATCAACCATGACTCGGAGGATTGGGAGAACCTGGTAGACCTGGGTTATGATGAGTTGGGTGACCCGGTAATCATGAACCGTATGGTCTACGAATCGGATTTGGCTATCCTGATTGGGCATGTACTGGGCAACCCTTATGGCGGCTACAGCGGGGGCTATAAAATGGCAGCGACTGGGATTACCCACTGGCGTTCGATCGCAGCCCATCATATCCCGGCAGTGATGCACCGCCCAGATTTCATCCCGGCCTCGCCGCATAGCCTGATGCACAAAAAATTCGACGCAATTGGTCAGCATATGGAAAAGGAGATGGGACGCAAGTTTTTTATGTGCGACGCGGTTCTGGATACATCCATGCGCCAAATCGCCATATTTTCAGGATATGGAAAAGAAATCCAACCCCTTTCCTGGAGTGAAGCCAACCAACGTACATATGTTCCCTGGGCTACGCAAAAATTCGATATTATGCTGTTCGGTATGCCAGTGGAATTTCATTATGGCAACGGGCATGGAACAAACCCGATTTTGATTCAACAAGCCATCGCGGCTAATATTATTCGGCATCGCCGGGTGATGAATGAGCGCTTTGTGGTTATCTGTGCCTCCATTTGTAATGGTTATTTCAACGATGAGGAATTCCCCTCCTATCGCGAGGTTTTTGAGTTGTTTCATACTCATTATCATCAAACCTTGCCGGATTTAGAGAAATATGCAGAGCATCTCTGCCATAATGAGGATTATATCCAGCGTTATCGATATCGTTATGGTTACCATCCCTACCATGCTTTTTCGATGATCTCTTGTGGGCATATCGCTGAAATTGAAGCAGCAGCTGTTTATATTGTGGGGGCGCACGAGCCGGGTTATGCCAGGGAGATGGGTATGAAAACTCGCCAGACGTTTCAAGAGGCTATACAGGATGCCCAAAAATATACTAGCCCGCAGCCGCGCATCCTGGCATTGCCGAGGGCTTTTAGGACGGCAGCAGTGCACCTTTTAATGAAGGATGATCCTATCCCGATGGGGTGATGAAGGTCTGGCCTTCCAATTTCTCAATGATCGCAAGAAATCTTTCCTTAGTGCCATTAGCGCTCTCTTCCTGGCTGAATTTTTCAATCATCTGATTGATTTCATCTTGCTTTTCTGGCGGTATGATTTGAGATGATAAGGGAAAGACAAACTTGTCTTCCATAGCGATATGGTTACGGAGCAGGGCGGCATAGTGGCGAGAATGGTAGACCACATCTGCAACGGCGCTCTCATCCCCATCTTTCATCCGATTGACAGCCTGGCAAAGGGCATGGGTATAAGAACGAGCCAGCTCATGTTCATGAATCATGGCAGTTACCATGCTATTGCCTTGCTCATCCCCGCTCTCACGCATAGCTGTAAACAAGACCCCCTCTTCTTTTTTGTGGTGACAACAGTCGGCAAACCCAATAATGAAATCGGTGGATTCTGTGAAAAATTCTGATTGTAAGGGTTCATCTACCGAGATCATCCAAGCCCCAATTTCTAGGGCGGATAGCAATCGTTCGATCATACGGTGCTCTGTGTTCAAGATATCTATGGCTTTCATCCAGCGAGCCTCCCTCGCTAATCCATTTAGCTTTTTAGTAATGATTTCAATACATAGCAAAGAAAACAAAAAGTTTTGATTAATTATAGCCGATTCCCGAATCGCTAAGCTCTGATTTCTTGCCGTTGAAAAAGAATGGATGCCAGGAAAAATAGCAAGATTGACTCGGCGGCGTGACCGTTTATTTGAGGCCAGATAAGTTGCTTTGACTGATAATCGCTTATTTAATTCATGATAAACTTGACTTAGTTGAGTCACCCCTGTTATTTGGGCGGAGGTAGCGATGATTCAAGACCCCATTCTATTGAACGATTGGCATCCTGTTCACCGCAGCGATGCATTGATTCAAGGAAAACCTCAATCTGTTCGTCTACTCGGTGAAGATCTTGTGGTGTGGAGATCTGTGGATGGTGTGCATGCCTGGAAAGATCTCTGCATACATCGCGGCACTCGTCTATCGTTGGGTGAGGCGCAGGAAGATACTTTGACATGTCCCTATCACGGCTGGGTGTACGATGGTTCTGGGCAGTGCATCCACATACCGGCGCATCCTGAACAAAAGCCACCAGCAAAGGCGCATGCCGTCATTTACCACGCTCGAGAGAAGTACGGTATGGTTTGGGTTTGCCTGGGTAAGCCAGGGAGTGATATCCCAGCCTTCCCGGAAGAAGGCGATTCTTCATTTCGCAAGCTGTTAACCGGACCATTTCCCCCCATGCGTGCCAGCGGCTTGAGGGCGGCCGAAAATTTCCTGGATGTAACCCATTTTCCATTTGTGCACGCTGGGATTTTAGGGGATGTTAGCCGTCCACAAATCTCCGATTACCAGGTAGAAACTGATGCGTTGGGTTTGGTAGCACACAATATTCTGGCTTACCAACCGGATCCTTATGGCACTGGTAGTGGTGAGACGGTGCGCTATACCTATCGTGTTTTTCGGCCGCTGACAGCTTACCTGTCAAAAGAAGCTCCAGACGGTTCGCGGCTGTCTTTAATGCTAACTCTGACTCCGCATGAAGAATTGCTGACCAGCGCCTGGTTTTATGGTGCGATTAACCAGCTGATTCAGATCACTGAAGCAGACTGGGATGATTTCCAACGCAAGATTTTTTCTCAGGATGTACCGATTGTCGAATCACAGCGCCCGGAATTGCTGCCTTTGGACCTACAAGCCGAGTTACACTTGCGCTCTGATCGACTGGCAATTGCCTATCGGCGTTGGTTGCGTGAGCTGGGTTTATCTTATGGGGTGATTTGATAATCTGGCTGTTTACTGAATCCTGAAACTGCACTGTCGAGATGGGTGGACCATGAACATAGAACAATGGATTATTTTCGGAACCCTTATACTTACACTGGTATTATTCATCACAGGACGTTGGCGCTATGATATTGTTGCGCTTCTGGCGCTGTTAATCGTCACTTTAACCGGACTTATACCGGTTGAAAGGGCATTTATGGGTTTCAGCAACCCGGCTGTGATAACGGTGGCTGCTGTTTTGGTGCTGAGCCGCGGATTGCAAAATTCTGGCATTGTCGAATGGATTGGGCAATGGCTTGGACGTCTTAAGGGGGGTATCACAGTTCAGTTGTTTGCTCTGACCGGGATGATCACCATCTTGTCTGCTTTTATGAACAATGTGGGTGCGTTGGCGCTTCTTTTACCCGTAGTACTGGAATTGGCTCATAAAAAGCAAATGCGAGCTTCAACCCTGTTGATGCCAATTGCTTTTGCTTCCCTATTGGGTGGAATGACCACCCTGATAGGCACACCACCCAATATCATTGTCTCATCATTTCGGCAGGAAACTGGGGCTGAGCCTTTCGGCATGTTCGACTTCTCGCCGGTCGGAGTGGGGGTTGCTATTGTGGGTCTGCTATTCATTGTTTTGATTGGCTGGCGCTTAATCCCTGACAGACGCAGTAAAGCCACAATGATTAATTTATTTGAGATAGAGAATTATGTGACCGAAGTACGCCTCCCGGAAGGCTCAAAGCTGGTGGGAAAAGCTATCCGGGAAATCTCTGATTTTTCCAAGGCTGAAACCATCATCATTGGTCTGGTTCGAGGTCGCGAGAGAAGGATGGAGCCCTCACCGCGTACCATTTTACGGGCAGAGGATATCCTGATCCTGAGTTCGGATACGGAAAATATCAAGAAATTGGTGGGAGATGTTGGCCTGGTACTGGTTGGAAGCGAGAAGTTAGGTCAAGAGGATTTGGAATCAGAAGACATCTGTTTGCTGGAAGCGGTGATTATGCCGAATTCCATCATGCTGGGCGGCACGGCAAAAAGTCTAAACTTGCGAGCAACTTATGGAGTCAATTTATTGGCAATATCTCGACAAGGTCAGATTATGAGAAGCCGTCTGGATCGAATTCGCTTTCGGAATGGTGATGTCTTACTCATACAGTGTCATAGCGAAATGATGAAAGAAACGGTTGAAACTTTGGGCTGTTTGCCTTTAGCCGGGCGGGGCTTACGAATAGGGCAAACGCGCAAGATATTGACCACACTCTTGATTTTTGGGGCAGCCTTATTAGCTTCTGCATTCGGTCTGATCCCGGTCCAGATTTCTTTTGTGGCAGCCGCAGTCTTGATGGTCATGACCAAAATCCTCACCCTGGGTGAGGCTTACCAGAGCATCGATTGGCCTATTATCATCTTGCTGGGCGCCATGATTCCGGTAGGCGAAGCTCTGGAAATGACAGGCGGCGCGCAACTGATTGCTAATTCTTTGTTGAACCTTTCCGGTATTATGCCGGCTGCGGGTATACTGGTGATAGCCCTGGTGGCGACAATGTTCCTTTCAGACCTGGTCAACAACGCTGCAGCTGTGGTATTGATGGCGCCGATTGGCATTCGGATAGCGGAAGGAATGGGCGTTTCCGTTGATCCGTTTTTAATCGCAATTGCCATCGGAGCTTCTTGTGCTTTCCTTACGCCAATTGGTCACCAATCGAACACATTGGTAATGGGACCTGGAGGATACAAATTTGGCGATTACTGGCGTATGGGTTTGTTGCTGGAAATCCTGGTTGTTGTAACTGCCATTCCTTTGATTTTGATTTTCTGGCCCTTATAAAAAAAGACTTTGCCAGATGAGGATAAGCTAATCACACATCGTTGGCAAAGCAGAAATATCCGAGGGATTGAGTATCAAAAAGAACTTTTGAAGTTTGCATTTTGTCTTGAACCTGGCTATTATTAAAGGAGGAGAGCATGTTGCCGGTAAACTTTTCGAACCAAATGCCAAAGACCAGGCAATTTATTCTGTGGACGACTTTTTTCCTGGGTGTATTGGGGATAGCCTCTGGTGCAATTTATTTGTGGGGTGGCTCCCAGTTCATCATATTCTTGAAAACTTTAACAGCCATCGCCGCTTTTTTTCTGATCATCTCTTTGATTGTTTTGGGGTTTTCCTACTCGAGCAGGTCTGAAGTCAAAGGAAAACGTAACTTTGTGCGCCAATTAAAAAAAGTTCAAAAAAGAGTTGAAAGAGCCCAGGAAAATCTGACAGAAGCGATGCAGCAGGAAGAGAAAATTCGCCAGGAATCGCGAGAGAAACAAGAAGAAGAGCGCCAGGAACTCAACATCCTGAACAGAAATCTGGAAATCCAGGCGAATGAATTGATGATCGCTCAAGAGCACCAGCGAAAAACAGCCTTACAACAATTGCAAAATGCTCATCTAGAGGCTGGTCTAAAAGCAAACCAACTTGACCCAACGGATATTCCGGGCATTGGTGAGGTTCTGGTTGACAAACTGCTTGCGGCTGGTATTTACACGGCATTGGATATTAACAGCGAGGCCATTCAAGCCATACCCAGCTTTGGAGAATCAAAAGCGCTCAGCCTGGTAAGATGGCGAGATATACTGGAACATGACTTGCGAAAAACTCAACCTGATGCATTATCCGAAGAACAGCTAGTAGCTATTGAAGAACAGTATGCGACTCAAATAAAGCAGCTTCAAGAAGAAAAAAACAATGCTCATGAAGTCTTTGAAAAAAGCTTGCAATCGATAGGCGTTCGTGAAGCCGAGCAGGTGTCTGCAGCCGTAGCTAAACAGACAGAAGCTCGCCTACAGCTGACAGAATTAGAGAAGGAAAAGCAGGAAATCCAGGATCAAATTAAATTATACGAAGGCATTACATTCCGCAAAATGCTATCATCAGCATTAATCAGCAACCCAGTGACCTGGCAAAAAAGGCTATTATCTTTTGGGGTTCTATTTACCTATCTGGTTTTTGGCATCTTGATCATAGCAGTCCTGATTTTGGTTTGGGTTTTTCCTGCAATTCCTGTGTAGATAGAAAGGAGTAAGTAAGAATGAACAGACACGATGTTAAGTTGTTACAGAAAAATAGCGGTTATCCGGCATTGACGATTACTTTACCGACACACCGTACCTCACCAGAGAACCGGCAAGATCCGATCCGGGTGAGTAACCTGGTGGCTGAAGCGCAAGAACGCTTATTGGCCGAATTTTCAAAACGTGAAATTGAGCCTTTATTGTCTCGACTGGATGAGCTAGTCGAAACGATTGATTATCGCTATTCCCTGGATGGGTTGGTATTATTTGTGAATCGTGATTTCGGGCGTGCATCTATTCCTGCCTTTTTCGCTAAAAGAACGCGTGGTGGTTGATGAAACATTTTTTACGCGTGACCTGATCTTATGCTATGAACCGAACGCCACGTTACTGGACGCTGGTACTGAGCGAACAACCAACCCGTTTATATCGAAGGTACGCGTGAAACCTTTAATCGAGGTGAAAGAGGAAGGTTTTCCGCTGACCCATACCGGCCCGGGAGGCGAATCGCCGCTGCCCGGAGGCTTTGGGATCAAAAAATCCCAGGTCCGTGATGAGCGTCACCGCCAATTCTTCCGCCAGGTAGATGCGGCTTTGAGGCCCTTTTTGCTAGATGATCCACTGCCTTTAATTGTGGTGGGGGTGGATCGTTACCTGGCATTCTTTAGCGAGGTCAGCGATCATAAAGATGCGATTTCCGCTACCCTGGAGGGCAGCCATGACACAACCCCAGCACATGAATTGGGGGAATTAGTTTGGCCTGTGGTTAAGAAGGCTCTGGCTAAAGAGCGCCAGAAATATCTGGAGGATCTTGATCAGGCAGTTGGGGAAAGAAAATTTGCTTCAACCATAAGTGATGTCTGGCAAATGGCGCAGGCTGGGCGGGGCAGGCTTTTATTGGTTGAAGAGGATTTCCACTATCCGGCCAAGGTAGATGAAAGTGGTTTGCAGATAAGCCCAGCAGATGATATTGAAGCCCCCGATGTCTTGGATGATGCGGTAGATGAAGTGATTACTACTGTGTTAGAGAAAGGCGGCGAGGTGGTTTTCCTGGAGAATGGTGAGCTGGATGCTCACAGCCGGATTGCCTTGATATTGAGATACTGAGGTTCACCATAACGACAGGTGTAATACCGAAACACTGACCTGGTAAAAAATTAGATGTATTTAGGGCTTGGGCAGCTTTACGAGCACAAGCCCTTTGTTTCTGATCACTTTAGAAAGAAGTACTCCGCTATTTGTTCTGCGTGCTTTATCTCGTCGCGCGCTTCTACACGAAGCAGATTGCGCACGGTTACCACTCGCCCAGTCTCTCGCTTCACTTTGCCATGCATGATATCCCTGGCTGAGAGTGAACCTAGATACCCGGTCAATTTAAGATGGGATGCCTGCACATCTACCAGAAGATCGGCAAGTGATGGGCGTAAATACTGCTCGATTAGCGACTGGTTATAAGTTTGCCAATCCGGATCATACTGATTGAAGAACGTAGGTGGTTTACCTGTCAGGATTTCCTGGATCGCCTGCAGGTTGGTGAGATCCCATCCTTTTAGGTGCGCCAGCAG
Organism: uncultured Chloroflexia bacterium; assembly: GCA_963842455.1. Lineage (GTDB taxonomy): Bacteria > Chloroflexota > Anaerolineae > Anaerolineales > UBA4823 > CAWJHE01. The sequence goes on along the minus strand of CAWJHE010000009.1, from coordinate 72,292 downwards.
GTGCTTTATCGTCCAGGTACCCAAGAAAATTTCGTCCACACGCTCAGCAGGAATCTCGATAGCTGCTTGCAATATCCGAGAGCGCGCTGAAACTAACTCGACTATTAATTTGGATTTCTGTTCTTCCAACGTCATCCGATTATTTCATCATCATGGATTGATAAACGGACCGATGAAATCCAAGGTCTCGGCGATATCCACCCGGTAATCAAAGCCGGTAGCCACGCAGTTTGGATCGCCCCAAGAGGTGATGCCTACCAATACCAGCTCACCGCCGTAATCGATAAAAGCTGGTCCGCCTGAATCGCCAAAGCAGGTGCCCGCGTTGCCGATGATATGGTTCTGCGACATTAATAGCCAGGGTTTCATAATCGCCCGGTATTCTGAATAGGCAAACCAACGGTTGGGACCATTATCCAGCACGTCTGGCGGCGGCCAATCGATGGTCGTGCCGTAACCTGCTACGATAATTTGCGCTTTTTCGTGTCCATCTCCCAGCACTTTGTTTCGTTTGAGCTGCTCCAGGTAACCCAGCTCGGGTAATGTGGCCAGGGGCAGGTCAAGGGACTCAGCCAGGATAAGAACGGCTACATCATGCGGGTTGTTATTCTCGGTTGTCCCATACTGTGGGTGGGTGACTATTTGTGCAATCTCGATCCAACCCTCAGGGTCGAAAATGTCTTCATGATCGAAGCTTACCTTGATCATCGCCTGGGTGATGAGTCCCTCGCTGATCAGTTCTTCCAGGTAATCGGTGCAGTGCCCGGCGGTCAGAAAAACGGTGGGCGCAATCAGTGTCCCCGTGCAAAATTGAGATGGTTCTCGTTCTGGTCTATCCAGGACGATGGCGCCGACATTTGAGTAGGTATTGTCAGCATCTGGCTCACCCCAGGTAATGGCTAAGGCTTGACCGGTTAGAGCCAGGACGGCCAGGATCAAAACAAGTCCTGCACCGAGATATATTCGTTTCGTGATTCTGAAATGCCTGAACATTTGTTTTTCCTTTCTATTTAATTAAATATGCCCACAAAGCGCCCAGGAAAAATTTACAGAATTACAATCTCCGTGTTCTGCCATTCCCCCATTTTTGTCCCATATAAATTTGAAGTAGATTCTATCCAGGTTGTTAAGCTAACCCAAATTGATCTAGACAAATTATAGATTAATTATAGCATGATTAATCAGGACATTTTCAACTTATTGATAAAAAATGACATCTTGGCTATGTTGAATATGGCATATGTTCAAGGATCAAAGGTTTCCGAATATCGCCCGCCGGGATTGGTGGTTGGCTACCCTGATAGGAGCATTGCTGACCTATGTGCTCGGCTACTTGTCATCGACGCTGATGGACCTGGCCGCGCAGGCTGCACCTTCAAACCAAACCATGAACGAACAGCCGCAAGGTATAGTCCTATGTTGACAGCCGGTCTTGGGGTAGCAGGCGGAGCTGTTATGTCTTTTGTGCAATGGTGGGTGTTGCGCGGGAAGGAAAGCTGGGTTCTACCTGTAGGGAAAGTGAGATTCTTTGCCCTTACAGGCTCAGGACAGCATGCCTTCCTTAACCACATATTTGATCAGGCTGGGCAAGTCTGGCACGTCCAGCTTTTTCATAACCCGGCTTCGATAGGTTTCTACTGTTTTTGGAGAAAGGAACAGAATTTTGGCGATCTCTGTACTTGTTTTTCCTTCCATAACCCCTTGCAGCACTTCTCGCTCTCGGAAGCTGAGCTGATCTAGAGGGCTCTTCTTGTCCGGTAAACTTCGGTGGAAGATATAGTCCCTGATCAGGGTTTGCATCACGGGTTGAGAAAGGTAAATTTTTCCAGAGAAAACGGCTACTACAGCATCGATCACTTCACGTCCCGCGGTTTCCTTTAACAGGTAGCCATAAGCTCCGGACTGGAGGGCTTGAAAGATGTGTTCAGGATCACCTAAGATGGAAAGCATGATGATACGGGCATCTGGATACCCATCCAGGATGCGTTGGGTGGCAATAATGCCATTCAGCTCGGGCATGGAGATGTCCATGATAATCACATCCGGGCGTAAATTGATCGCTTTTTCAATAACCTCCAGCCCGTTTACTGCGTAATCAATCACATCCAACCCTGAGCGACTTCTTAATAAAGCGCTCAAGCCATCTCTCACGATAGCATGATCGTCTGCAATCAAAACTTTAATGCTCATTTTGCCTTCTTAACAGTCTCACAAATACCTGCGTCCCCGCACTTTTTGCTGAAATGATCTCCAACTTTCCCCCAATCGAGTCTGCCATTTGATTGATGTGAATTAACCCCCAATGGGTCAACTGATCTGGGTCAGCGGGGGCAGCCGGGTCAAAGCCTATCCCATTGTCCCTGACACGCAAAATCAGTTCCCCCGGGATGTTTTCTAAAGAAATTTTCACCTGGGAAGCTTGGGCATGCTTGGCAACATTATTGAGAATTTCTTGAACGATCCGGAATAAAATCAGTTCTGTCTTCTTGGGCAGGTCGGGAATGTCCTCGCTGGCAGTTACCTGTACGGGGATTTCGGTGCGTGATGAAAATTGATTGCTATACCATTTCAATGCTGGTACCAGGCCATAGTCGTCCAATATTGGAGGGTGCAGGTCGACCATGAACTGTCGCACCATCCGGGTAGTTTCTTCAACCAGTTTCCTTGAATCTATCAATCGAGAGGTCAAGTCCTGGTCCGGCATTGAGGATAGCTGGTTTTCTAAAATCTGAAGGTTTAGATTCAGCCCGGTCAGGTTTTGCCCAACCTGGTCGTGCAAATAGGATGCAATCTCCTGACGCTCAGACTCTCGAATATCATTCAGTCGGGATGTCAATGACTGCAATTGGTTGATGGTATTTCTTAAATCTTCAGTTTTTTGAGCAACGATTTGTTCCAGCTCTAATCGGGCTTTTTCAAGTTGCCGTTGAATATTTTTTTGTTGTGTAATGTCATGTAAGACAACCAACCAGCCAATAGGTTGATTGTCTGCATTGGTGATTGTTGATATCGACAAGTCATAGAATAGGGTACCAGGCTCTTTACCCATGCTAACTTCAAATTGCTGATCCCCTCTTGTTTTGGCAGCCTCGATCCAGGTTATAAATTGCGGTAAGACCACTGAAAAGTGGTTCCCCAATGGGTTGTAAAGCGGTTCGTTAATTAATTTTCTGGCAGCATTGTTCAAATCAACAATACAGTCCTGCAGATCTAAGACAAAAACACTCTCTGGCAAACCTGCAAATACTGTTTGTTGGGCAATTGGAATAATCCTCACAATGTTGAATTGCAAAAGGCTGAAGGTGAATAAAATACCTGATAGCGTGAAAGCGAACGGCGTCCAATCCCAGCCTGGGACCGGATTGATGTCTGTGAGATACACCAGGTTGCCCAGCCAGGGGAAAACAACAGCCAGTAAAACGACAAGGATTTGCCAACGATGGTGGCGAACTGATCTAACTAAACCTTCGATCAGGCGGACAGACGCGATCAGCATGAGGCTATACACATAAGTAATATGAACCCAGAACCATGGCCCGTACTCTACATCCAATATTTGAAAAGGCCCGATTGCAAGTAGCCCTGTTTGTGTCCACACGAGCCTATGAGCTTCATTTGTCCAAACAAGGAGAATGGTCGCACTGGGGATCAGAACCGTCATAAGGCGGTATATTCTCGATCGTAAAGACCATTTGCGATTACCCAGGTATTGGATTGCAAAAAGATGCCAGGTTAGGGGAAGGATAGCGATGCCCAAGTATTGGATCCTGGCCCAAAAAAAGGTACTGGTAAAATCCTGGCTGAGCATTTCTAAGGCATATCCGATGGACCAAAGAGAAGCTGCCAAAAGCATCGCAATTAACGGTCTGGCTCCGGGCGCATCCTTGTTGCGGTAAATGATGAACGCCAGGATCGGTCCGAGGACAGCGCTAAAGATTAATGGCGAAATAAGTAAAAGAGATAATCCGATTTCTACACCTGTACCTGGCATTTTAATACCACCCATCTTGGAATGTGGTGATCATCCAAGAGAAATTATTTTGTCCAGGGGAACAGTTTTCAATTTTATACGACCCAGGATTATTATATACTCAAATCTTCAAAAAAAGGTATACAGGTTGAAGCTTCTTGAGAAGGGTTATTTTATTGATTCTGCTTAACTCTTTGTTTGATCCCCAAAAGCATCTTGCGTTCCATGACAAAATTAATCGGCTCAGTCAATCGCCAAACCCAGGCCATGTCGGGGCTGTACGCCAGGCGTTGGCGCACCATCAGACGGGTGTTTTGTGCATCTTCGGGTTCCAGTGCGAATTGCCAGGAGGCGATGCTATAGCCTTTTTCTATTCGAGGTTTGTCGTTTCCGGGCTCGCCGGTCTTCGGGTCTGCGCTGACAAGTACCAGAGCTCTACAGTTCTCGATCGCGGCGATCGAAAAGCAAGGATAACCCTGAGGGCCGAGGCGAACCAGGTCGCCAGGGTTGGGATTCTGGTGCTCTGGCAAGATCATATCAACGCTGTGGATCTTACAGCCAGCCAGGTTTTCCAATCCATCGTAGCTGTATAAGCCGCCTCGCCCCTGCCCAATCTGTACCAACCAGGGCCAAATGGCTGAGGGCGGCGCGGCGATACTGATGGCATGGGTATAGCCAAGCATGGGGTCAGGGACCAGTTCATCGCCTGGCAGCGTTTCTTGGATTTCTTTATCGCTGGCTCCCCAACGGTTATACCGGGAGCGGAGCAGTGGCGAGAGGAATAAAAGGCTGGCAATTTGTGCTGCGCCAATCACGTTTTCTAGAAGGTTCATGAATGTTTCTCGCTGTTTATTTGATAAGGAGTGATTGCAACCATTTTAACACTGCTGGCGGAGCCGGCAAGCGCAATTCGGCATGGCTAATTCTTGGCTTTTCTGAAACCATTATGGCAATGCCGCCTTTCTGCTTGATTACTTGAAAGGCTTCTTCGTCTTTATCGTCATCGCCGATATAGATGGGCAGGCATTCAACAGCAGGATACTGCTCCAATAAATATTGGATGGTGTTGCCCTTATTCGCTTTTTGGGGGCTAGTTTCCAAAAATTTGTGACCTCCCAGGATGCGGAACAGGTTAAGGTTGATTTGGCCGGCGGCTAGCTCTTTGGCTTGTTCCAACACTTGACTGGCTTCTTGGTCATCTGCGAAGCGAGCATGCAGCGCCAGGGACCAGCCCTTATCTTCCAAGTAAAAACCTTGACAATTAGTGATCAGATCCTGCCAGCGGGGTTTGAGATCATCCAGGTAGGGGCGAATATCCTCAACCACCAGGCGATTATGAACCTTGCCATCTGGCAGCAAGATTTCCACTCCATAGGTGCCGGCTAGGGTCAAGCCCGGGATGGGGAGTAAGGCGCGCAAATGGTCCAGTCGCCGCCCGCTGACAACGGCTACTCTGATTTTGGGATGCTGATTGAGGTGGGTGATCAAAGCGATGATTTCAGGATCGGGGAAGATATCATCCGGTGTAGGCGCAAAATCTGCCAGGGTGCCGTCGTAATCAAGAAATAACCACAGGCATTCTGCTTGGGAAATGCGCTCAATTTCAGTTTGAGGACCACTCAGCATGGATGACTCCCCTGTTGCAGCAAGGGTTCAATTTCTTTTTTGAAGATTGCTTCCCAGGTGTAATTCAGGCGCACTTGCCGGCGGAAGCGGCTGATCGGGTTACGCTTGACCAGATCGATAATTTGAACAATAGTGATTTCAGGGTTCTGATCTGGTTGGATCAGCAGCGCTTCATTTGCAGCGATTTCGACCGCGGCTGGGATTTCGCTTGCAATAATTGGGATGCCTGCCAGGCCAGCTTCCAGAACCGGCATGCCAAAGCCCTCCCTATGACTGGGCATGAAGAGCAGGTCGCTGATGCGGAATAGATCGCCAACTACACGGCTATCAATCTGATAGGGCTGTTCAGGGTCAGGACCGGATTCGAAGACAAAGCGCATCTGGTTCTCAATGCCAAGCTCCTGGCGAACCTGGCGTAAGGATTGGTAATAAGCCATATTTTGGGCATCATGCGGGTCGGGAGGTCCAGTAAGAACCAGTTTAACCTGGATACCGCGTGAAGCAATCTCAGCGACCACTTTCAGGGCGTATTCGATATTCTTAGCTTGGGTGACCCGTACCGGCATCAGGATGTTCAGTTCGCTGCTAAGCAAACCCAAACGGTTGATTAATGCCATACCTTCCGTAGATAAGCCGAGTAAATCCTGCGGGTCTACGCCATTGTAGACGACCCTGATTTCTTCTGTCGGGCATTCAAACAAGCCAGCCAGGTCCTTTTGGCGCTCTTCAGATACCACCACATAGCTCAAGCGTGGATGTGGGGTTCTTAACAGATCCCAGGGATAACCAGGATGGACTTTGCTCCGAGAGCTTGGACTGGTCCAGGTAAAATCATGACACCAGGCAATCCCCTGCTGGATGAACCCCTGATCCAGTAAGCGGTGCAACGCAGCCGTCAATGGCAGGTTGAAATGCTTGGTGAATATATTATGGACGATCAGGGTGTCAAATTCCTTTAATACTGGCGCAAGTTTCTTTGCGAGTTGCGTGACCAGCAGGTCAAAGTTTTCTGGAACCTGTCCTTTTTCTAAGGCGTTACTGGCTGTCAGGATGTCAGGATGTTGTGAGTCGATTTCAGGGATTTGGATAAACTGCGCACATGAGCCGATGCCTTCTTGTGTGCCACGACCAGCCAGGATGGTGGTTGGGTAGTTTTTCTGGTGGAAAAGACGGGCATGCGCAAGCATGACGGCTTCAACCCCGCCAACAATCGGCGGGGCGCTGTAATGCAGGATAGCAACTTGTGGATTTTTCACGTTTCTTTCGGTTCACCTACAAATTTAATTCTGAGATTGTATCCAATTGCCGGCAGAGCCAATCGTTGATGTCTTCGCGCTCGATCAAGCGACGCAGGCGTTCTGATTTTTCGTGGCGTATTTCCTGCGGTGAGACCAGCGTCTGGTAAATAGCTTCGGCGGTTGCGTAAATGTCGCATGGAGAAATGATAAGGGCTCCGGATTCTAATTGCTGACGCGCACCAGCCCGTTCAGAAAGAATTAAGCCTCCATCTCTTTCATTTACAACCGGCCCTTCTTTTGCAACCAGGTTCATCCCATCCGCGATGGCGTTGACCAGGAGCACGTCATACATCTTGAGAGCAGCTACGGCGCGAGGATAGTTTTCGCCCACTACAATTCGAATAGGTTCCCATTCATGGGTGCCATAACGGGCATTGATTTGTCCTGCGGTCGCCATCAAGGTGTCCAGGTAATTTTTGTATTCATCCACCTCGAGCCTGGAAGGTACTAACAGGCACAGGAAGGAAACTTTTCCGAGATAATCTGGGTAAAGGTCAAGAAACTCCTTGAAGGCTAGGAAGCCGCGCACGATATTCTTACTAGGCTCAATTCGGTCGATGCGCAGGATTAACTTCCGGTCACCTATCATGTTTTCGATTTCGTTTTCATAAATAGCAATATCAGGTTTTTCTGCCATTTGTTTTAACGCTTGCACATCGATTGATATGGGAAAATCGCGAACATAGGTGGCATGATTGCGGTACCAGACACGATTATGCTTGAAACTTACACTGGCTCTTGGCAGGTATGATTCACACGTGCGAATAAAGTTCAATGCGTCGTTATGTGTCTGAAAACCCAACATGTCCACAGCACATAAGCCTTCGAAGATGGCCTGCCGCATGGTGGGGGGTAAGATCCCCCAGTATTCCGGACCGGGCCAGGGAATGTGGATAAAGTGGGATATGATCGGGCGTTGGCGTGGGCGTAACTGCTGTCGAAGATATTTGGCAACCAGGTAAAGGTGATAGTCCTGGAGCATCACCAATCCGGGTTTGTATTCTGAAGCGCAAATTTCCGCAATCCGATTGGCAAAAAGCTTGTTCACGGTCACATAGCCATCATCCCAGGCTTTCCAGGTTTCTTTGTTAATGATTGGAGCATTGGGCACGTCCCACATGGAGTGCTGCAAAAACCAGAGCAGTGGATTGGCAATCACATTGTAGTAACCATCGTAAGCTTCAGGACTTGGGGAAAGAAACTTAATATCAACATCTGAGCCATTATCTATCAGAGTCGCTTTTCCCTCATGCCACTCGCTATCTTCTGGTGTATTAGCGCAGGATATCCAGGCAGCATCCACCTGGTGAGTTAAACCCGTCAAAGCGGTCACTAAACCACCTGCCCCGCGATGGAATTCAATAATGCCAGCCTCATCTTTCTGAATGGTCACCGGTCCGCGGTTAGATGCAATTAAAACTGGGGAGAGGGCTCTTTTTTCTTCATCATGACAATTGCTCATAGATGCCTCTTTTACTCGTCGAGATCTGCACTAGCCGAAATAGCTAAGTCAATGAAGACAGCTGCTGTCCAGCCAAAAGCCTGAGCAGATTTCTCTGGCGGTTCTCCATTTTTGGAATTGTAATACTCGTAAATCCCTGGGTTGTGCATGATCAACTCTAAGGTCTTTTGGGTTAATTCTCTCGCCAATTCAACTTCACCGATTTGTTGAAGCGCTTCAATGAAGAAGTAATTGATATTTACCCATACCGGACCTCGCCACATTGTTTCGGAATTGTAATGCGGATCAGAATAGGCAACGGAGGGGATGGCGTGCTCCCCCCAAAACTCATTGGGATCAGACAGGTGTTGCAGGATACGATCCTGAATTTCTTTGGGTAATTGCCCACTCCATAAAGGATAAAGATTGAATGGTGTGATGACTGGAACTGGCTGGTTTTCGTGCATAGCTCGGAAAATCCCTGCTTCTGCATCCCAAAAGTCTTCTATCATGCGCCTGACAATGGCAGCTGAACGCCGCCGCCACATCCCAGCTTCTGCATCCATCCCTAGTATCTCTGCAATCATGGCGAGTGAACCCATTTGGACGCACAAGTAGGTGTTCAAATCCGGGGATTCGACCGGCATACCGTAGTCCCATAAGGGATTATCATCCAGCCCGGATGAATAAGGGTGGTTGTACTGGGCCAGACCATCCACGTCATCATCATTCATGCTGAACCACCAGGCGTTCCAACGCACCAGGGGGATGTAAATTTCTTTTAAAAACTCCAGGTCAGGTGCGGTCTGGTGTAATTTTAATGCCGCCCAGGCTAAGATCGGGGGTTTGGTGACTTCTGCCAAAATGGGGTGGTCAATTTCGGCGATTATACCCTCATCGTAGACAGCATCTGGCAGCATGCCATCCGGGAGCTGGCAAGCAAGCATGGCGCGAATTTGGTTACGCGCCAGCTCTGGGTCCACATGCCGATAAGCCAGGGTGTGCATGGCGCTATCCCACAACCACAGGCCAACGTAATTTACTTTGGAAGGCATCATGGCTTCATAGACTACGCTGCCTTGAGGCAAGATCAGGTTGTTGCCCATAATCCACCAGGCGTAGGAATAGGTGCGTACGTATTTCTCTGCAACAGGGGGGGCTTTTGCAAACCAGGCTTTCCAGCGGGCCTCTGCAGCCTCATAGGCCTGCGAGAAGGGCATGGTTTGCTCCAGTTGTGTCGTCGAGCTGCCAACTTGAATGGTGACTGTACTGTCCTCACCCGATTTGATGATGAACTGCACCAGGTATCCGCCATTTTCCGGGATAATCTGGTTGTCAATTACCTCAGCATTGGTGGTGTAGAATAGATCGCGGATAGATTTAAATTCACCGCCCTGTTCAGTCTTTTTCCAAAACTGAGGCTTAACATAGAAGCGCAGACCCGCAATGGTTTGCGGTGGTATGCCAAAGGACAGGCTGCGCCTATCTTGAAAAACCAGACCAAAATCGCCCAGCCTGGTGTTGAAATAGAGCGCATGAGGGTAGGTTGTTGTTTCAAAGGTTAATTTTTCCCCGTGTTGATCCACAAAACAAAGATCATGGATAAACGGCGGGCGGTGTAAATAGGCTTCGATATTTGATTCCAGGCTGGTCAACCTTTCAGCCAATCGAATATAGAGATTATGCTGCTCGGGGTTCAGGAAGATTAACAACCTGGATCCACGGTCGCTGAAGGGGACTGTTGAGAAATCAATCTGGTTACGTAATAAATTTATACTGGGAGCATCTAACATAATATTTCCTTGAATATTTTCTCCTTTTATCTATTGTACTATACCTGATATTTGCGAAATTCTGTCGACGCTGTGAGGTTTGAAATATCTAAGCCATTGGATTGGAAAAGTCAATCGCACTTCGTGGGCCGTGCAAAATGTTGCGTGAGGTGAAGTAGAAAATATGGAGATGTTTTTTGAAAAGTAAGGCTACTTAGATGATAAAATTCTTGTGAACTTTATCGGCGTGGCATCAAAAGCCTGAGCTGGGAGATTAGCTTAAGGGAAAATCAGGTGGTGATTATGATGGAATCCAATTCCGAAACAGATCAATCAGATATCCAGCTCTGGCGATTTGTTCCCTTAGCAGATTATATCCTACCTGCAGCACCCGTCACCCATACGGTAAAAAAAGGGATTGCAGGGTTTCGGCGATTGTTCAGCCAGCAACATGAAGAGATCGCATCACCGCTTAAATCAACGGACGAGCTCAGGACGTTACCTGATTGGCAATTAAATAAAATTGCCCCACCTCCTACTTGGGATGATGCAGTCGCATCATTGGATCGTGAATTAAAAACCTGGTTAGAGCGAGATGAAACCGACTTGCCTGTATGTGTACTGGTTGGTCCACCTCACAGTGGGTACACTCATATCCTGCAGGATTGGGCTGAGTCGCATGATTGGAATTTAATTAGACCTCCTTCCCCACAGCAAATTTTGGATGGTGACGACTCCTGGCTGACGGCGCAAATCCAGGATGACCAGCCATGGGTATTTCCCTGTTTAGAGAAAGCCTATTTACGCCATGCGGAAGGCTTGAAGCTGGTCCGCCGAATTCTTGACCTGGCTTATGCGGGTGGATTAGGTCGTGGCATCCTTGGTTGTGATAGTTGGGCGTGGTCTTATTTGGGACATATCTGGCATGGAAAATTGCCCTATACGCTGACTCTCCAAGCCTTTGATCGTGAGCGGTTATCTGAGACATTTCAAAATGCTGCTTCTGAATTGACAGGAAGAAATTTTCGTTTTCGACAGGCTGATGATGGTAAATGTGTTTTGCCAAACCCCGATTCACAAGAGTCCGCCGGTGAAATGAGTTCTTTTTTGCAGCTGCTGGCAGCGTTCAGCCGTGGAAATTTGGGTGTCGCCCTGGCGGGCTGGCGGTTTAGTTTGCGGACAGAGCCTGATGAAGTCCTATCCGAAAATATTGATAAGGAAGATCGCCAATTCAGTCAAGAAACCATTTGGGTAACCCCATGGGACCAGTTGAATATCCCAGATCTTCCAGGGAATGCAGGGCATCATGAGGCCTTTGTTTTCCAAAGCTTGCTTTTGCACAATGGTCTTTCTCTTGAGCTGTTACAACAACTCCTACCGCTCTCGCCGAATCTTGTAACGGAGACTCTCATCCGCTTGAAAGAAGTAAATCTAACAGAGCAACGTGGAGAAACTTGGCGTGTGACGAGTTTGGGTTATCCGGTTGTGCGAGAATTTCTTCAATCAGGCGGTTATCTGGTCGATCAATTTTAGGAGTAGCCGATGAATGGTTCAGGTAACGTATCTGAAATATTTCGCCAGTTTACGCAAGCCAGCCTAATTCAGGTAGGTTTGATACTGGTTGTTGCCTGGCTGCTTATCTTTCTGAGCCAGCGTCTGTTTCCCTGGTTGGCGGACAGGACTTCTGGAAAATTACGCCTCGTCTTCCTGGCTCTGGCTCCTGTATTGCGATTGATTATTATCCTGGTGGCTGTCCTATTGATCATTCCCCGGATTATTAAGCCAACTTTCGAGAACTTAGTTGCTCTCTTGGGCGCGCTGGGTTTAGCTTTGGGCTTTGCTTTCAAGGATTATGTCAGCAGCTTGATCGCAGGCATAGTCACTTTGTTTGAAATGCCCTACCGGCCTGGCGACTGGATTGAAGTCAATGGAGCATATGGAGAAGTAAAGGCCATCAATATGAGGGCGGTCGATATTGTCACCCCGGATGATACGGTTGTTGTCATTCCTCATTTAAAGCTGTGGGATCAGTTGATTTATAACTCGAATGATGGCGGGCAGAATTTGCTCTGTGTGACCGATTTCTACCTTCATCCCAACCATGATGCAGCTCAGGTGAAACACACTTTGCATGATGTAGCTATGACCAGCGCCTACTTGCAGATCCAACAACCGGTTGTGGTGATTGTCATGGAAAAACCATGGGGGACTCACTACCGCTTGAAGGCTTATCCGATAGATCCGCGCCAGCAATTTCATTTTATTACTGATCTGACAGTGCGCGGGAAGGCTGCTTTGACTAAACTAGGTGTTGAATTTGCGACCGTGCCCGTTATTTCCCATTAGGTTTTTTTTTGAAACTTGATCCATTGGATCACTTTGCGTTACTTGAGAAGTGTGATGAACTTATCATCGAAAACTTGTTTTATCGTCTCCCGATAAGTTTGGAACGCGGTCCGTCCAAATTCAGTCATCCCCAGGGTTGATTGTGGTTTCTAACCTTTAAATGATTTCTGGATTTCAATATAACCGGCTTCTTCAAGTTTGTTTAGATGGGTAGCCAGGTTGCCCCAGGTCATACCTGTCATACTTGCCTGAAAAGATTATTTTTTAGATCAATTCCAGGTAAATCTTCGCATATTGGCTGGCTGATTTCTCCCAGGAGAAATCCTGGCGCATGCCCTGCTTTTGCAGCAGCGCCCAGCGCTCCGGGTCTGTGTAGACTTTCAGGGCTGTTTGCAGTGCTGCGGTGAATGCCGGAACGGAAGCTTCTTTGAACAGAAAACCAGTCCCCTCTTCGCCAGCTTCGGAGATATCCTGGATGGTATCCTGCAAGCCGCCGGTGGCACGCGCCAATGGTACACAACCATAACGCATGGCGATTATTTGCGCCAGACCGCATGGTTCATATCGAGAGGGCATCAACAGGATGTCGCCGGCGGCATACATGCGCCGCGCTTGTTGGGCGTCAAAGCGCAGGATCGTACGAACCCGGGTAGGGAAATCTTTTTCGAGTTGCTGGCTGACTTTTTCCAGCTTGGGGTCGCCAGTGCCCAGCAAGATGGCCTGCCATTTAGACTGGCTGCTTTGAGAAAGACCTGCCAGCGCCAGATCAACCCCTTTTTGTTGGTCCATGCGGGAAATTAGGATCAGCAATGGGATGCGCGGGTCAGGGTCCAAAGAAAATTTCTTAATCAAGTCCTCTTTGTTCAGTGATCGGCTTTCAAGGGTTTTATCATCAAAATTTGCTGCGATTTGTGTGTCTTTAGCCGGGTCCCAGCTTTCATAATCGATGCCGTTTAGGATTCCCGAGATCGATTTGCGGCGGAGATGGAGAAGTTTTTCTAACCCAAAACCGGATTCAGGCGTGAGAATTTCTCGGGCATAGGTAGGAGAAACAGCCACAATTCGGTCGGCGGTCTGCAAACCCAGGGGTAGGGGATGTTTGCGCGCCCACCAGGGCAGGTGCGGGTAACGGCTGGGAAGTAAACCTGAGGTATCGAAGGCAGCTTCTGTTCCTGCCCCCATAAAGGGCAGATTGTGGATGGTCAGAACTGAGCGGGTATGCTGGAAAAAAGGATCTGTGCCATGTTTCTGCTTTAGTGCGTAAATTGCCAGGGCTGTATGCCAGTCATTGGCATGCAGGATATCGATTTTCCAGTTGAGAGCTTTGGCAAGTTCGAGAGCTGCCAGGGAAAAGAAGACATATTTGGGTCCATCGATGGCTGCCTCAGGGCTGTAAACCGGTGAGCCTTTGTCAATCGGCGCGGCCGAGATCAAATAAGTGGGCACACTTTTCAATTGTGTCCGGTATACCTGAGCTGGGATGGGGGCTTCCGTAGTTGGAACGTAAAACTCAAACAGAAATTCAAACTCAGGCAGTCTATTGCGAATAGCTGGCTGAAAAGGGAGCACCAGACGAGCATCGATCTCGATATCTTCCCATCGGCATGTCTGAATCTGTCGCAATGCATGGGGTAACGACCCGGCTACATCGCCCAGTCCGCCTACTTTGATGAGCGGATCTGCCTCGGATGCCAGAAAAAGAACATGGATGGGTTTCTTCTTCATTGCTTCTCTCCTCGCCAGACTTTTAGCATATTCGTTAGACCGTTGGTGGATGAATCGTGACTGGAAACCTGATCTTCACTGTCAAGTTCGGGTAAGATTTTTTTCGCCAGCTGTTTGCCCAGTTCCACGCCCATCTGGTCAAAGGAGTTGATCTGCCAGATCACGCCCTGGGTAAAGATCTTGTGCTCGTATAATGCGATCAGGCTGCCTAAAATTCTCGGGGTCAGCCTGGGGTAGATAAAGGAATTGGTTGGGCGGTTGCCGGGGAAGGTCTTGGCAGATGCCAGGGTCTCTAGCTTGTCACCGCTGTACCCTTGTGCAACCAGTTCAGCTCTTGCTTCTGAAGGTGTTTTTCCTTTCATCAGGGCTTCGGTTTGAGCCAAAAAGTTGGAAAGCAAAACAGGATGATGATCGCCAAGCGGATTGTGGCTTTGAGCGGCAGCCAGGAAATCGCAAGGGATCAGTTGGGTGCCCTGGTGGATGAGCTGGTAGAAGGCGTGCTGTCCATTGGTGCCCGGCTGTCCCCAGATAACTGGGCCGGTCGGATAATCGACCCATTCTCCCTGCCTGTTGACACTTTTTCCGTTGCTTTCCATATCGCCTTGCTGGAAATAGGCAGGGAAATGCAGCAGATACTGGTCGTAAGGCAGGATGGCATGCGAGTGAGCTCCGAAGAAGTTGTTATACCAGATACCCAACAGACCCATGATCACTGGAATGTTTTTCTCCAAAGGGGTATGCCGGAAATGTTGATCTGCCTGGTGAGCGCCTTCCAGGAGTTCTTCAAATCGTTCCATGCCCAGGTAAAGGGCGATCGAAAGACCGATTGCAGACCATAAGGAATAGCGCCCGCCGACCCAGTCCCAAAATTCGAACATATTGTGGCTGTCAATGCCAAACTGGCTGACCGCCTGGGTGTTGGTGGATATGGCGACAAAATGCCTGGCGATGGCTGCCTCGCTTTGAGCGCTATTCAGGAACCATTCACGCGCTGAATGGGCGTTCATCATGGTTTCCTGCGTGGTGAAGGTCTTGGAAGCAATCAGGAACAGGCTGGTTTCCGGATGGATGTGTTTCAAAGTCTCCACCAGGTCAGTGCTATCGACATTCGAGACAAAGTGAACGCGTAAATCTCCTCGGGCGTAAGCTTTCAATGCTTCGCAGACCATTTTAGGACCCAGGTCTGAGCCGCCAATGCCGATGTTCACGATATCGGTGATCCCTTTGCCGGTATATCCTTTCCATTCACCTGAGCGGACGAGCTGGCAGAATGTGCGCATCTTGTCCAGCACACGGTTGACCTCTGGCATCACATCCTGTCCATCTACATGGATGGGCTGGTTGGCGCGATTGCGCAGGGCAGTGTGCAGCACAGCCCGGTTCTCTGTATAGTTGATTTTTTGCCCGCTGAACATGGCTTCGATAGACTGCGGCAATTCGGCCTGGCGAGCCAGATTGCATAGTAAAGCGATGGTCTTTTCGGTGATGCGGTTTTTGGAAAAATCGAACAAAATATCGCCCAGTTGCAGGGAAAAGCGTTCGAAGCGCTGCGGGTCCTGTGAAAACAGGCGGCGCATGTGAAGACCAGCAATATCCTGATGGTGATGAGTTAATGCCTGCCAGGCGTAGAGTTCTGTTAGATGTGGCATAAGAGCCTCCTGGTATGGTGATATCTTATAGAACAAGATTGCCAGTTTCCTGGTTTAGGTTTGCGATTTGAAAACCGAGTCGACCAGCGCCTGGGCTTCTTCCTGTATTCTGGTCAGATGGACTTCGCTGATAAAGCTCTCGGCGTAAATTTTATACACATTCTCCGTGCCGGATGGGCGTGCGGCGAACCATCCGTTTTGGGTGACGACTTTTAAGCCGCCGATAGGAGCCTGGTTGTAGGGGGCACGGGTCAGCTTGGCGATGATCTTCTCTCCAGCCAATTCATCTGCCTGGACCTGCTCTGGCGACAGGTTGGACAGGGTTGCTTTTTGAGCAGGATCAGCTGGGGCGTCTTTGCGGGCGTACCAGGCTTTTCCGAACTGGGCTTCCAGAGATTGGTAGTGCTCTCCGGGGTCGCGCCCGGTGGTCGCCAGGATTTCGGCAGCCAGCAGATCCAAGATAAAGCCATCTTTATCGGTGGTCCAGACCTTTCCATCCTGGCGCAAGAAGGAAGCGCCGGCGCTCTCTTCTCCGCCAAAGCCGAAAGAGCCGTCCAGCAGCCCATCGACGAACCATTTGAAGCCAACAGGAGTTTCATTAACTTGCCGCCTGAGGTGAGCAGCCACCCGATCGATCATCGAGCTGGATACCAGGGTTTTCCCAATCGCTGACCTGATTTCCCCAACCCGGGCGGTTTTGGAACAGGTACCAGATGGCGGTCGCCAGGTAATGATTGGGATTCATCAGGCCAACGCTGCGGGTGACAATACCATGGCGGTCGTAATCCGTGTCGTTGCCAAAGGCAATATCAAACTGGTCTTTGAGCTTAACCAGGCTGGCCATGGCATAGGGCGAGGAACAATCCATGCGGATTTTGCCGTCATGATCCAGGGTCATGAAAGAGAAAGTGGGGTCAATGTGGGGATTTACGACTTCAATTTGCAGGCCATATTGGTTGGCAATCGGCTCCCAATAGGCAATGCCGGAGCCGCCCATCGGGTCGACCCCGATTTTCAATCCGGCGGCTGCGATAGCCGGCAGGTTGATCACGCTACCGAGGTCTTTTACATAAGGCGTGATGTAATCGTACTGCCTGGTCGTAGGCGCCTGGAGGGCTTTTTCCAGATGGATGCGTTTGACTTCTTTGAGATTGTTTTTCAAGATCTGATTAGCCCGGTCCTGTATCCAGCGGGTCACCTGGGTGTCAGCTGGTCCGCCATTAGGTGGGTTATACTTAAAGCCGCCGTCCTGAGGCGGGTTGTGCGATGGGGTGATTACAATGCCATCAGCCAATCCATTGGTTCGCTTTTGGTTGTAGGATAGGATGGCATGCGAGATAACCGGTGTAGGCGTATATCCAAAGCCTTGCTGGATGACAATCTCGACGCCGTGGGCTGCCAGGACTTCAATAGCGGTGTACAGAGCTGGCTCGGATAAGGCATGCGTATCCATGCCTAGAAAGAGCGGTCCGGTGTAATGCTGGGTTGCACGATATTCGCAAATTGCCTGGCTGATGGAAAGAATGTGGGCTTCATTGAAACTGTGTTGGATGGAAGAGCCTCGATGTCCGGATGTGCCAAAAGATACCTGATGAGAGAGTGTATCCGGTTCGGGTTTCAGGGTGTAATAAGCTGAGATTAAGCGTGGAATTTGAATGAGTTTATCGTGGGGCGCCGGTTTCCCTGCAAGTTCATGAACGCTCATAGGACACCTCGATGGATCATTAGGAAAATATTGTGAAAGTTAATTCTAAGTGTATCATTTTTTGCTGGAGCATGGCGAATGAATGCTGATACAATTTGTGTTGAAGAAATGGATAGCTGCTGAGAAACTAAGTTAGGAGGCTTTCCTACAGCCTGAAATGTGTCTCGAGCTTTGTAGAATGACTAAGTAGTTTGCATAAATTTTAAATCAAAAAATCCCAAAACAAAAAAGGGAGAACAAAACCAAATGAACAATGAACAAAATGATCGCAAACCTGATTTGGTAAAGCCTGACTTGAGGATGACCTGGCATTCGATGGGGCTGGAAGATGTGCTCTCGAAATTAGGCACGCATCAACAAGCAGGTCTGACCACGACGGAAGTTCAACAGCGACTGGAAACTTATGGGCGCAACGAGCTGCGAGAAAAACCACGCCCCACATTCTTGCAGCTGGTTATCGCTCAGCTCAATAACTTTATTGTCATTTTGCTGATTGTCGCTTCCGTGATTTCCGCCTTGCTTGGAGATTGGGTAGAAGCCGGGGCAATTCTGTTGATTGTTATCCTGAATGCTATTTTGGGCGTTGTACAAGAAAGCCGGGCAGAAGAAGCCCTGGCTGCTTTGAAGAAACTTGCCTCTCCCGAAGCCCAGGTGCTGCGCGATGGCTCTCGAAAATCTGTGCCGGCCAGTGAGCTGGTGCCGGGCGATGTGGTTTTCCTGGAGGCAGGTAATTTTGTGCCGGCTGATTTGCGCCTGGTTGAGGCGGTAAATTTGCGCGTGGAAGAGGCTGCTCTGACGGGTGAATCTGTGCCGGTGCAGAAGAATGCTACCTTGATTTTAGACCAGGATGCCACCCTGGGCGATCGCAAGAATACAGCCTTTTTAGGCACGGTTATATCCTACGGGCGAGGGCGCGGCGTGGTGGTCTCGACGGGTATGTACACCCAACTGGGGTTGATTGCGGATATGCTGCAGCAGGTCGAATCAGAAGAGACACCTCTGCAGAAGCGATTGGACCAACTGGGAAAGATACTGGGTTGGGGCGCTTTAGCGATTTGTGGCGTGATTTTCTTGCTGGGAATTTTACGCACAGATGTGTTTACCCAGGGTTTTACCTTGGAAACGCGCAATGCTCTGGTTGAATCCTTCATGGTTGCGGTCAGCCTGGCAATAGCGGCTGTCCCTGAAGGTCTGCCAGCTGTGGTGACCATCAGCCTGGCTTTGGGGATGCGCGAGATGGTTCGCCGACACGCACTGATCCGCCGGTTGGCCTCTGTCGAAACGCTTGGCTCAGCTACCGTGATTTGTTCCGATAAAACAGGCACGCTAACGCAGAACGTGATGACCGTCACCCGGCTCTGGGTGGACAACCGGTTGGTCAGCATATCCGGCAATGGCTATGAGGCTGAAGGTCGTTTTGAGCTGGATGGCAAGCCGGCTGATTTTTCAGCAAACCCAGGTTTGACTACCGCCTTGTGGGTTGGGGTGCTGAATAATGATGCCATGCTGGAAAGGGCTGAGACAAACGGCAGGTCGGCATTCAGGATAATTGGCGATCCGACCGAAGGTTCCATCCTGGTGGCGGCAGCCAAAGCCGGTATCTTCCAGGATGCCCTGGTGGACGCATACCCTCGGGAGCAGGAAATCCCCTTTGATTCGGGACGCAAGCGCATGGTCACTATCCATGATGTCATGTCTCCAAAAGATGTTGACAGCTCGCCATTCCATGATGAGACGCGCTTGCATTGGAAGGCGGTTGCTGTAAAAGGCGCACCTGATGTCGTTTTACGTTTGTGTACCCATTACCAAAAAGCTGACGATACCATCAGCGTATTGGATGAAACCATGCGGCGGGATATTCTGGCTGCCAACGATTCGATGACCAGGGATGCATTACGCGTATTGGGTCTGGCTTACAACATTGTTCCCCAAGTGCCGGGCGAGTTGAAAAGCGAGGATGTTGAGACCGACCTGGTTTTTGTGGGCCTGGTGGGTATGATTGATCCGGCTCGAACTGAGGTGAAACCTGCACTCGAAAAAGCTCGCCAAGCAGGTATCCGTACGATTATGATCACCGGTGATTACCCCAACACAGCGCGTGCCATCGCCGAGAGCATCACATTGCTGCAGCCAGATCATAAAGTCTTGACTGGCGCGGATTTGAATGAGATGGATGATGAAACCCTGGCGCAGGAAGTCAAAGTCACGGATGTATTTGCCCGGGTCTCGCCGGAACATAAAATGCGTATTGTGGATGCACTGCGCATGAATAATGAAGTGGTTGCCATGACGGGGGATGGGGTGAATGATGCGCCTGCCATTAAGCGGGCCGATATTGGCGTCGCAATGGGGATCACCGGTACGGATGTCGCCAAAGAGACGGCAGATATGGTGCTCACCGATGATAATTATGCCAGTATTGTGGCTGCTATTGAGCAGGGTCGGGTTATTTATGCCAATATCCGCAAGTTTGTATTTTTCCTGCTTTCTTCGAATGTGGCGGAGATCATGATCATCTTCCTGGCCACTATCGCTGGTTTGCCTATGCCTTTGACAGCTATTCAATTGTTATGGTTGAATTTGCTCACAGATGGCGCGCCAGCCCTGGCGCTGGCTATGGAAAAGGGCGATCCGGATGTGATGGAGCGCCATCCACGACCCAAACACGAGTCAATTATTAACAGCTCTATGCGACTGGGAATTTTTATCCAAACCATTGCCCAAACTGGAGCAACCCTGGGGGCCTTCTTGCTGGGTTTGTACTGGCATCTGGGCAGCCAGGTACCTGCCGGAGAAAATGTGTTAGCATTTTTGCTGCGATATGATTATCGCGGGGTAGACGTCCAGACGGCTGAGACCATGGCCTTTGTCACCCTATCTTTTTGTGAGCTATTCCGCGCCTACACGGTCCGGTCTGAGAGAGCCTCAATCTTTAGACTGGGTGTCTTTTCCAATCGTTATATGCAGTATGCCGTTTCACTTTCGGTGATTTTATTATTACTGGTGATCAATGTGCCCTTCTTACAGCCGATCTTTAACACCCATTTCCTGAGCCTGACAGAATGGCTGGTTGTATTAGGTCTGGCTTTGATCCCGGCTACGGCAGAAGAATTGACCAAATATTATCTTCGTTTACGCGAAGGTTCGACCGCTTAATCTTTGACACTAAGGAGTTTTTATGAAAATAGAACCAAATCTGCAGAACCTGGCTGTGAACACAATCCGATTCCTATCGGCTGATGCTGTGCAAAATGCGAAATCGGGTCATCCGGGATTGCCAATGGGCGCGGCAACTTTGGCTTATGCCATCTGGACTCGGCATTTACGCCACAATCCTGCTAATCCAAAATGGCCTGATCGCGACCGCTTTATTCTATCCGGCGGGCATGGCTCCATGCTGCTTTATTCTTTGTTGCACTTAACCGGCTATGATTTGTCCCTGGCGGAGCTTAAACGCTTTCGTCAGTGGGAGAGCTTGACGCCGGGTCATCCAGAATATGGGGTAACTCCCGGTGTGGAGACAACCACAGGTCCCCTGGGACAGGGCTTTGCCAACGGCGTAGGGATGGCGATGGCAGAAGCGCACCTGGCTACGATCTATAATCGACCAGGGCATGTGATGATCGATCATTTTATTTATGCGATTGTCACCGACGGCGATTTGATGGAAGGCGTGACTTCGGAGGCTGCTTCCCTGGCTGGACATCTGCAATTAGGTAAGCTGATTTACCTGTATGACGATAATCATATATCCATCGAGGGCTCCACTGATCTAGCATTCACCGAAGACCGCGGCAAACGCTTCGAGGCTTATGGTTGGCAGGTAATAAGGGTGCAGGATGGGCTGGATGTGGATGCGATTGACCAGGCAATCCAGAAAGCCAAACTGGATCCGCGACCATCCCTGATCATGGTGCGCACAACAATTGGTTATGGTCTGCCGACGAGAGCGGGTACGGCCAAGGCGCACGGCGAGCCGCCAGGGTCAAGAAGAACTGGATGGCGCCAAGGATGCCCTGGGCTGGCCGAAAGAACCGCTTTTTTATATTCCGGACGAAGTGATGAGTTTCTTCCGCCAGGCTATTGTAAAAGGCGCTGAGCAGGAAGCAGACTGGCAGGAACGCTTAAGCGCTTATCGCCAGGCTTATCCTGACCTGGCAGATGAACTGGAAAAGCGCCTGGCAGGCAAATTGCCGGAAAACTGGGCGGATGACTTGCCTGAGTTCCCTGCTGATCCGAAAGGTATGGCCAGCCGTTCAGCTTCTGGAAAAGTGCTCAATAGCCTGTCGGAAAAATTGCCGGAGCTGTTTGGCGGGTCTGCGGATCTGGCTCCCTCGACGAATACCTGGATGAATCAGACGGTTGCCTTTTCTGCAGAACACCGTGAAGGCCGCAATGTTCACTTTGGTGTGCGAGAGCATGCCATGGGCGCGATCGTCAATGGCATGGCGTACAACGGGGCGATCATTCCGTTTGGCGCAACCTTTATGGTCTTCTCGGATTATATGCGCCCGGCTATTCGACTGTCGGCGCTTTCACACCTGGGTTCCATCTGGGTTTTTACGCATGATAGTATTGGCGTCGGCGAGGATGGCCCTACGCACCAGCCGGTGGAACAACTGGCTGCCCTGCGCGCTATTCCGAATCTGCTTACCTTACGACCTGCTGACGCCAATGAAGTCCGCGAGGCCTGGAAGGTTGCTATTGAAAACCGGCATCGCCCTACAGCGTTGATCTTAACCCGTCAAAATCTGCCTACTCTGGATCGCAGACTGTGTATGCCCCTGCCGCAGGTTTACGCAAGGGCGCTTATGTGCTGGCAGATCTGGGGCAGGGCAAACCGCAGATCATTCTGATGGCAAGCGGATCGGAAGTGAGCTTGATTGTCGAGGCAGGCAAACGTTTGTCGGAAGCTGGCGTAACGGTTCGCCTGGTCTCTTTCCCGAGCTGGGAGCTGTTTGCTGAACAGGAACAGGAATATTGCAATTCTGTTCTTGCACCCGATATCGAATTACGCCTGGCGGTCGAGGCTGGTGTCTCCATGGGCTGGCAACGCTGGGTCGGAAGCAAGGGAAAGATTCTTGGTCTGGATCGCTATGGCGCCTCTGCACCAGGCGGCGAGGTTTTCAAAAATTTGGGCTTTACGGTTGATAAAGTTGAACAGCTGGCATTGGATTTGCTCGGTCGGGATGGTGTTGGATGAATGCAGCCTTGAAACTCTTTGAAGCAGGCCAATCGGTCTGGTACGATAATATCCAGCGAAACCTGTTGAAGAATGGTGAAATGGCGGGCATGATCCAGCGCGGTGAAATAAGGGGCGTCACATCGAACCCGACCATTTTTATGAATGCCATTGGTAAGTCGCAGGATTATGATGATAGCCTGAAGCCTCTGGCTGGTTTGGATTTGAGCATGAAGCAGTCTTCTTTCGCCTGGCAATTGAAGATATTCAATCTGCGACGGATTTTTTCATCCCACTGTACCAGGAAAGTTCAGGCGGGGATGGATATGTCAGCCTGGAAGTCAGCCCTTACCTGGCTCAAGATACCGAGAGAACGTTGAAGCAGGCAAAAGATTTGTGGCATAAGGTAAACCGCCCGAACCTGATGATCAAGATTCCCGCTACCAGAGAAGGTTTGCCGGCAATCACGGAAGCGATTGCTGCAGGCATCAACGTCAATGTGACCTTGATCTTTGCTCGCCAGCGTTATCTGGAAGTTATGGATGCTTATCTGAAGGGTTTAGAGAAGAGGGCTGCCGAAGGTCAGGCGCTCGAATTCAATTGCCTCCGTAGCTTCATTTTTTGTCTCACGCGTGGATAGCAAAGTGGATAAGCGCTTGCAGACTATGATTCAAGCCGGTGGTGCAAAAGCTGAGAAAGCCAGCTCTCTTTTGGGAAAGGCAGCCATTGCCAATGCCCGATTGGCTTATGCAGATTTTAAACAGGTCTTTTCGGAAGAACGTTTCCAAAATCTTGCAAGCAGGGGAGCGCATGTGCAGCGTCCCTTGTGGGCATCAACCAGCACCAAGAATCCTGCTTACCGGGATGTGATGTATGTGGAGGAATTGATTGGACCGCAAACTGTCAACACAGTCCCGCCTCAGACTTTGACAGCTTTTCTGGAGCATGGACAGGTTCGTCCCAGCCTGGAAGAGGATTTGGATGCAGCCCAAAAGGTGATGGATGACCTGGATGCACTGGGTATATCCATGCAGGTTGTTACAGAAGAGCTTGAGACAGAGGGTGTGAAAGCGTTCTCGGAGTTCTTTCACAGAATTGCTGCAGGTAATTGACGATCGTTTGCATCATTTTGACGCTCAGTAAGCTTTCTGGCTGCTTGGGACTAAACGTAAACTATTCGACCTGAATTTAAAAACCCTAAAGGATTTCGAAATCCTTTAGGGTTTGGTCGTTATGGCAAGTTAATGGATTGCCTGCCCAGGTGGTTATGGCGTTTAGAGCCTCCGGGGATCCTTGGTGAATATTTTTGTCCGTTCTTGTTTATTAACAAAACATCCCTGGATTCAGGATCCCCATTGGATCCCAGCGGGCTTTCAGTCTTTTCATCAGCTCAATGGTTGAAGATTGGTAGCCCCAACGGTCCAGATCCTCTGTCCATTGTGGATGTGCTCCTATGACGATGCTATATCCGTCTGCTGCAAACGCTGCGCCGCAAAGTTCAATCAAGGTACTCTGTGCAGTATGTCAATACACTTTCTTGTATGAGATCATTAAGAGAGATTTAGGGGTTCTAAGGGAATTATCTTATGTCTAGTACCAGATCTTGGGATATGTACTCAATGGTTATCTTCACCATTGCTATTCCTTCTTCAGATCCAACCTCCCATTTCCACTTGCATATGCCACTTGGATCTGCGGTGATAGTACCTGTACCCGGGGCCTGGCTGAGAACGCCGCCTGGGGTCGTGTACTGCAGGGTGCAAGCCTGACCTGGACTTGTTTGCACCTGGAATAACGCCTGGCCACTATCTACCACAGTTGTGGGGCGTGAGATGAAACGAAAGCCTGCCAGGCGGCAGGAAGCGCTTTCTGAGTTATCGGGAGGGGTCTGGGAAGAGGCGGGCTCCTGTAATTTTATGTATTCCAAAACTGGCTGAGTTAGCTCGGAGGGAACACCGGAGAAATACGCTTCAGTGGGTTCTTGGACCACCATCTGTCCATTACAATGGGCTCCTTGAAAACTTCGTAAGTATGTTTTCTCATGGACAGGATCGTAACCCACAACCCGGATCCAGATGTGCTGTTCGATCATGTAGTAATCACCACGTAAAACTTGTGGGTTTTCTCGATTGAACCAACGATCAATATCAACCCAGGTTTTGGAATTTGATGAGGGTTCCAGACATACGAATTCTGCGTAAATGACAAGCCCATCCTGATAAAAGCGATACAGTTTGTAGCAGCGCTCTGGTTGAGCTCCAGCAGTTGAGACAGCGGAGATAAAGATACCTTCAAGCCCGCCCAGCTGGCTGTTTTCAGGCAGAGGCGTGGTTGCCAGTTGTGTAGGATGTGGAAGAGTGGCGGTGGGGTTTCCCTGGCAGCCAACTATGCTCAGGCAAAGAATTACCTGGATTAGAAATGATACTTGATAGGTCAATTTTATTTTATTCATATAGTGTGCAAGCAAAGTAATATACAATTTATTACTCTTTTTTTAAGTTCCTGTCAACAGGGAAGTTAAAATAGATGGTTGGTAGATAACCTACTTCCCTGTTGAGTCAGTTTTATTTTGATGGTTGTCACCTGGTTGTGGGGCTATCCATTTTGATACGCATCAGGAAATAATACCGACCTTCATATCGTTGTGAATGCGTGAAAATTCTTTAATGTATATCTAATCGAAGGTTTTCTATTCACCTGTTTGCTATAATAGATGCCAATCATGGATACGCAAATCACTAATCTTATTTCTAAAAAAACGCCTGGAATGCTTTTATTTGGCCAGGCCCGTATGGCATTCATGGATATCGAATCCGGTTTTTGGAGCATCCGCCGCCAGATTGAAGCTCTAATTGGGACACAATTGACTAACTCGGTTATGCAGCAGGCAGGGGCAAATGGCGGCGCTTCTTTCGCTGCTTCGTTTGCAAAAGGCGAAACGATTGCCTATCAAAGTGAGGCTTTTCAGAGTTGCTTGCAAGCATATCAAATAGCAGGTTTTGGGAATTTCAACATTGAGGAACTATCCTGGCCGATTGGGCGCGCAATGATCCATGCTAAAGATACCTTTGAGGCCTGGATGATGCTCCATCATGCTCAGCAAGTGGAAAGTCCGGTTTGTGCCTACACGGCGGGGGTGTTGGTGGGGTTTGTCAACATGATCAGTGACAGGCGAGATGTGGTATGCGTTGAGCATCGCTGTCAGGCATTGGGTGATGATTTTTGCGAATTTGAGCTTTTGCCATCATCAGAATACGATGGTCCATCTGTGGTTAGTTTTTCTCCTGATCCCAAGCTGGGCCGGCAGATTAACCTGTTAGAAATGCTTTTTGAGCGCATGCCCATGGGGATTGCGGTCATCGACAGAGATTACAATTTGGTGCGCTGTAATCCTACCTGGGCAGCTTTTATAGACCGCTATACCCCTTCGAAAATGTTCCAGGTGGTACCAGGCGCAGCGATTTTTGAGCTGGAACCAGGGGCTGAAGATGAATTGATCCCTCTTTTTGAGAGGGTCTTTTCTGGTGAAACCATTCGCCAGGATGCTGTTCGCATTGAATCGGGAGGCATTGAATCCTTTTGGGATATTGTTTTATCGCCGCTGTACGAAGATGAAAAAATTGTTGGGTTGCTCAATGTATCGATTGATGCTACTGAACGAGTTTCGGTGCACCAGACTCTGGAAAGGCGCGTGCAAGAACGAACCGCTGAAGTAGAGAGGCGCAGAGAAGCAGCAGAAAGCTTGCAGGATATCATTGGCATGATCAACTCCAATTTGCCTTTGAATATCTTCCTTGAGCGCGCAATAAAATTAGCAGCTCAGCGATTAGGTGCAGCAGGCTGCGCTTTGCACCAGTTTGATCTTGAAAATAAACTGATCACCCAGATGGCTCAGTATGGCATGGAGGGGATATTCCCAGGAGGCAGAACGCGTTCTTTTCGTGCACTAAGGCCCTCCGGGGGTGAAGATTATCTAAAGGCGACCCTGGAGAAGCAGCCGACTTACCATAATTATCCACCCTTACCAGAACGCCTGGAAGAAATCCGCCGTGATGATAGCATTCCTGAAGCGATCAAGAAGGAGCGTATCGCTCTGCGCTCTAGGTACGCTGGCTCTTTCTCTGTTCCATTGTTCATCCAGGACCAACCCTATGGCGGATTGGTTTTCTATTATTCTGAACCGCAAGAATTTCCTGATGAGCAGATTCAATTAGGGATGATTTTTGCAGAACAGATGGCTGTTGCGATTGAGAATGCTCGACTGCTACAGGAGGCTGAGCAGCGCCGGAAAGTAGCCGAGAGCCTGGTTGAGGTTCTGGCTGTTCTGAATTCGTCGCGAACAGACCAGGAGATATTTGATTTTCTGACCAAACGATCATGTGAGCTTTTGTCCGCTGAGGCTTGTATGTTATATCGCATTGATGATGGTGTGATCTACCAATTATCGCAACACAATCTACCAGAATCAATTGCTGCTTTGAAAACTGGCGATCTTTATCCAGGTGTAAAAAACCAAGAATTACTCCAGCGACAACCAGTTCTGATCTCAGATATTGACCAGTATCTCAGGGACTTGCTCCAGAAACCAGACCTGCAGGACTTTCAGCGTTTATGGTATGAAAACATTTTGGAAAATTTCAAGGCATACCTGGGAATTCCGATGATCGTGAGTGAAGAGCTTTTTGGGGGTCTGGTTTTTTACTACAAACAAAACAAGGCGTTCAAGACAGAAGATGTTCAACTTGCCGAAGTGATGGCAGGGCATGTATCGCTGGCTATTGAGAATGCTATGTTGCGTACCCAAACCGCCGAGATAGCAGCGATCTCCGAGCGCAACCGTCTGGCGCGTGATTTGCATGATGCTGTCTCACAAACCCTTTTCTCAGCTAGCCTGATCGCTGAAGTGCTGCCCAAGCTGTGGGAGCGTAACCCAGAAGCAGGCAGGCAAAAATTGGACGAATTGCGCTTGCTGACTCGTGGCGCTCTTTCCGAGATGCGCACACTTCTGCTAGAGCTGCGCCCCGGCACACTCAGTGAGATGGACCTTGGCGACCTGTATCGTCACCTGGCAAATGCTTTCACGGGACGTAATCGCTTGATGGTTGAGCTTAGCGTTGATGGTCAAATCGAACTTCCTGCGGATGTCAAAGAGGTTTTCTACCGGATTGCCCAGGAAGCGCTGAATAATGTCTCCAAGCATGCTGATGCAGCCAGGGTGGAAATGGCCTTAGCGCGAGCGGATAACCAGGTCATCCTCAAGATTCAGGATTACGGTCGAGGCTTTTTCAAAAAGGAAATCTCTCCACAAAGTATGGGGTTGAAAATCATGCAAGAACGCGCCGATTCTATTGGGGCGCGCTTGCTTGTGCAAAGCACGCCTGAGAAGGGAACCTGTATCAATCTAAGCTGGAAGGATATTCAACCATGACAGAAGCAAATTTAATTCGTGTGATGCTCGTAGATGATCACGCCGTTGTACGCAGCGGATTATCCACCTTTCTGATGACCTGTGACGATATGGAATTGGTAGGTGAGGCTGCCAGCGGCGAACAGGCTATTAGCCTGTGTGAGAAATCAAAACCCGATGTAGTATTGATGGACTTGGTGATGCCCGGTATGGATGGGGCGACGGCAACTCACAAGCTGCGTGAACGCTGCCCAGAAATCCAGGTGATTGTCCTGACCAGTTTCAAAGAGCAGGAATTGGTTCAGGGAGCGCTAAGAGCTGGCGCCATCGGGTACCTGTTGAAAGATGTCACCGCTAATGAGCTTGCCAATGCTATCCGGGCCGCCTATGCAGGGAAACCAACCCTGGCGCCGGAAGCTGCCCAGGCGTTGATCCAGGCGACGCGCATGCCAGCTGAAAATATCGGCTTTGACCTGACCGAGCGTGAGAAAGAAGTATTGGCTTTGATGGTTGAAGGTCTTAACAACAACCAGATCGCCAAACGTCTGGTGATCAGCGTCTCAACCGCTAAATTCCATGTGAGCAGTGTGCTTTCCAAGTTAGGAGCATCCAGCCGCACAGAAGCTGTAGCCCTAGCCTTGCAAAACAACCTGGTCAAGTAACCAGGGTAGAAACTCCTCACCTGGATAGAAGCCTTCCTCCCCGGTGCGCTGATGCGTCCCGGGGAGTTTGTTGTTAAGATATGAGCAACCATAGAGAAAGGATTGATAAGATGATCAACAAACAGCAAGCCGCTATTCTGATAATCATATTTGCAGCCGTATTTTCAACCCTGGCTTTTGTGATTTGGCCAACGATATACGGCACGAACAAACAAGTTACTGCATCCGATGTGGCAAATCCTGAGGCTGTCGTTCAGGAATTTTACAATGCATACCTGCATTACAACGGGAACCCGCTGGTGGATAAGGTTTATCGTTCCAACCAACGATTAACTCCCGGTTTTGTAGCCTCCCTGGATGACTTTACGCAAGGCGAGATGCACTTTGACCCTGTACTCTGCGCCCAGGACAAACCGGCTGGGATCACAACTCATCCGGCTCAGATGTCAGGTGACCGGGCAGTGGTTGGCGTAACAGATAGTTTCCCAGGGCATCAGTTCTCCGTAGAGCTGGTTCAGATTGATGGCGAGTGGAAAATCGATCGAGTGGTGTGCAATCCTTGATGTTTTGTCACAGATCGTTCTACGAAACGGTATGGTTGGTGAAAACACTTTCAGAGATTACACGGTACTCATTTTTGAAACCTGGTTTTTGACCTGTCAAACAGGTGTATTTGGCAAGTGTCGTTCGGACATAAGAAGGGAATCGAATCATGGAAAATGTGGCGGTTATTCAAACCAGAACCTTAAGCAAATCCTTTGGGAGCGTGCAGGCGTTGAAAGGAGTAGATTTGGATGTGTATCGTCATTCGATTTTTGGATTTCTTGGACCCAACGGGGCTGGGAAGACCACCTTAATGAAAACATTACTGGGTTTGATCCGGCCAACTTCTGGCAGTGCGAAAATTTTTGGAATGGATATTGTCAAGGAAAGTGTGGCTATCCGTGAAAGAGTTGGATACCTGCCCCAACAGCCGCGCTTTATTGACTATATGACAGCTCGTGAAAATCTCTTCTTTGCTGCAAAATTCTTCTTTCAAGGTCCAGATTCAAGTATTTCCGAACGTTGTGATGAAATGTTGAATTTGGTTGGTTTGGCTGAAAAAGCAGATCGTCCGGTTAAGGGATTTTCAGGTGGTGAAAAGCAGCGCTTAGGGATTGCCCTGGCGCAGGTGAATTATCCTGATCTGCTGATCCTGGATGAACCAGCTTCTGCCCTGGATCCACTCGGCCGGCAATCTGTGCTGGAAATCATGAATTGTTTGAAAAAACACACAACCATTTTTTATTCCACTCATATCTTGGATGATGTGCAGCGTGTCAGCGATACGGTTGCCATCCTTAACCGGGGACAAGTGGTTGCCAGTGGGCCGATTGGTCAAATTCTGAATGGAAAAGACGGCGTTATTTACAGCCTGACCGTCAGAGGTGATCCTGCTGGTGTAGGCGAACGCCTGGCTGCATTACCTTGGGTGAAGCAGTCAAGCATCAGCCGGCAAAAGGACACAACAACCTGGCATGTGAGTGTTGAGGATGAAAATGCAGCTGAATCAGGACTGCTGCGAGAAGTTTTGGTTGACCCGGAAGTGGTTGTAATCGATTTTTCTCGCAAGAAATACGAACTGGAAGAGGTTTTCATGGAGATTGTTAAAGGAGAAAGTGATGAGCACTAATCTGGAATTGAAAAGGGTCAGTGAATGGGGCAAGTTGCGCGGTTTTTCTAACCTCTTTCACAAAGAGAATCGATCCTGGTGGAGCACCCGAAAATGGTGGGTCAATGCTTTGATCTGGCCAATCTTGTTGGGCGGCCTGGCGGCGAATATGCTGTTTGTTCCCAGCGTGATAAGCTTGGGTAGTCCAGAAGAAATCGCCCGGGCAGGCGGTGAAACAGCCTATGTTCTATTGACTGGTCTGTCGGTTTTATTTGAATTTGGGACAATGGCAGTCGCTTTAGGCGCCATCGTTCTTTGCCAGGACCTGGTGCTCGAGGAAAAAACCAATGGTGTGCTTGAATGGCTGTTGAGCAAGCCGGTTGCTCGTAGAGCTTATTTACTCTCAAAACTATTAGTCAACCTGATTTACTGTATCCTTTTTCTGATCCTTATCCCGGCAGTCATCACCTATGGTCTATTTTTCCTGCGGCTTGGAAGTCCATTCCCTGTGCTGCCATTTCTAAGCGGAGTGGGTATCATGATTTTGCACATGACCTTTTACATTGCTCTCACCATGTTGTTAGGCGTTTTTTTCTCCTCCCGTGCGCCTGTTTTAGGGATCTCTCTTGGCCTGGTGCTGGGCGGTAGTTTGCTGGGTGGTCTGATCAAGCCTCTGCTTTATGTTTCACCCTGGATACTCGCAAAAACTGCCTCGCTGGTGGCCGGCAGCCAACCTGTACCTGTAGGATTGATCTGGCTGCCTATCATATCAACTGCACTATGGACCATTATTTTTATTGCTGTGTCATTGGTAAAATTTGAACAGGCAGAATTTTAGTAGTATGTTGCATGATGGTATCGTAGGCAATGCCAACGAATAGAATAGAAAATTCATTGATGTCGATTGATCAACCCTTCAAAATCAAAAATATCCTGTGGGATTTGGATGGCACTCTGTTTGATACCTATCCTGCTATCACCTATGCTTTTAATAAAACGCTCAAAGATATGGGCTTGCCGATCGCCATGAATGTTGTTGATGGGCTGGTACGCCAGTCGCTTAGCCATTGTGTGCAAGGACTCGCCCAGCGCTTCAAAATTGAGCCGGAAGTGCTGCGGAACTGCTTTGAAGAATCCTATAAAACGATTTCGCCAACAAATCAGCCGCCTTACCCCGGTGTGCAGGTAGTTTGTGAGCACATCTGCAAAACGGGTGGCAAAAATATCATTCTGACACATCGCGGTGTTGCCTCATCTCGGATTTTGTTGGAAGAACATAACCTGGTTCATTTCTTCAGCGCGATTTACAGTGTAGAGCAGGGTTACCCTCGCAAACCAGACCCGGCAATGGTTCAAGCGGCTATGCATGACTATGGTCTGTCCCCAGAAGAAACCCTGATGATTGGAGATCGTGTGATGGATGTACAGGCAGGTCGGGCAGCCGGTACATGTACTTGCTTATTTGGGCAGGCGCAGCAAGAGGGAATTGCGGATTACCAATGCCAGGGTTATGACCAGTTATTGGCTTATCTCATAAAATAAAATTCCTAGGAGAATTCGATGTGCCAATATGGAGTTTGTAACTCGGAACAATGTATAGGGAATTCAAACATTCGAATGAAATTACCCACAAAAATAAGGATAAGGAGATCAATCATGGAGCACGTTGTCTATGTAGATGCAAAGGCAAAAGAACTGGAAAACCTGCTGGCTGGTACGAAAACGATGATCCTGCGTGGTGCAGCTGGCAGAAAAATGCCTTATGGTAGGGTGAGGATGGGGGATATGCTTTTCTTTATCAATAATAACACCGAAGGGGTGGTGCGGGCGCAAGGTATGGTCAAGAGTATCATCAATTCAGAGCCTTTGTCGCGAGTGGAATCTGAAAAATTGATCGAGTGTTATCAGCATAAGCTTCAATTGACCGAAGCGCAATTGAAACGCTGGGTAGGAAAACGTTTCCTGGTGCTGATTGAAGTGGAGAACGTGCAGCCATTGGAGGCTTTTAAGATTGACAAGAGCCAGTATGGCAATATGGATGATTGGCTTCCTGTTGGAGAAATTAACCAGGTAAAGCTTCAGGTTGCGTGAAACGACATGACTTTCGCCAGTTTGCTTTTTATTGGAATCGCTTATTTTTTGTCATGGAGCGTATGGATTTATTCCATTCTTGTTGGAGAAACCAACCAGTACCTCTTCTGGCTGGCTGGTTTTGGTCCTACCATTTCTGCCATACTATTGACTGCATATCAATATGGTTTATCAGGAGTAAAACGTTTATTCTACCTGGGATGGCGGGTAGGACCATTCTGGTACTTCATCAGTTTATTAGGAACTCCACTGGTTATGTTGGTTTCGCTGGGTTTGCATATAATGATGGGTGCAGACTTACCCCAGTTTGTCGATCCTAACCACATGGTTACTTCTCTTAATCAATGGCCGTTGATCATTGTTGTATTTGCGTATATTTTTATTTTCACTGCTCTGGGTGAAGAAATTGGCTGGCGAGCTTATCTCTTGCCGCGTCTGCAAAAATGTTATTCTCCTTTTATCTCCAGCCTGCTCCTGGGACTGGTTTGGGCTCTATGGCATTTACCTTTATTTTGGATGACCGAGAACTTTCACCAACAATTACCCCTAAGTTGGTTTCTGCTGCAAATATTAGGTTCGACTTTCATTTACACCTGGATTTTTAATCGTACACGAGCCAGCCTGTTGATCTCCTTGTTGTTTCATGCATCCAGCAATGCGACGGTGGGGTTGCTTCCTATACTACCGTTAGATAATGGAGGCAGTTATCGTCCTTTGTGGTTGACTTTGATCATCCTATGGTTTCTTGTGTTCCTGATATTTTGGCTCGAGAGGCGATTATTCTTTAAAAAAGCGAATTCTGCTAATATTCTGTCAAAGACAATACCTTCGACAGATCACGTCATAAATGTAAAACTCTAGGTTATTTACGCAATATGCTGAGTGCTGATTTTTCATTGAGCCTGGACATTGGTAGACAGAATATGGGAAATTGCTCATAGTATCCAAATGTTGTAATCTAGCCATAGGCAATTATGCCTATCGTTCATGCGCAATTTGACGCTATCTTGGAAACGGTGTTGCCATTAAGATACCTCGTGATATCTGTAACGATCCAGTCCAAAAAATAATAAAGGAGTATCGAATGGCAACGCAAACCTGGAATCAAAATATTACAATAACTGATCCACCGATCGCACAAGCTCTATTTTCCAATACCCGCTGGGCGTGGCTTTGGCTGTTCATTCGTTTATATATGGGCTATTCCTGGCTGACCTCCGGTTGGGGAAAGCTTAGCAACCCGGCGTGGGTGCAAAGCGGCGAAGCCTTGAAAGGTTTTTGGGAACGCGCCGTAGCCATCCCAGAAGCTCCTGCAAGGCCGCTGATTGCATTTGATTGGTATCGTCAGTTCTTGCAGATACTGCTTGACAGCAGCAGCTATACCTGGTTCGCGAAATTGGTTGTGGCAGGTGAAGTTCTGATTGGACTGGCTCTAATTCTTGGTGTTTTTACCGGGATAGCAGCTTTCTTCGGTGGCTTTATGAACTGGAACTTCATGATGGCTGGATCAGCCAGTGTCAACCCGGTTTTGTTTTCATTAGCAGTCTTACTGGTTTTAGCCTGGAAAACTGCCGGGTGGTGGGGTCTGGATCGTTGGCTGCTACCCCTGCTGGGTTCGCCCTGGCAGCCGGGGAGGTTGTTTGTCGGAGAAGAAGACAAAAAATCTGAACAATAATTGATTACATCAAATCGGTATTTTTTCCCAGGCAGGCCGCTTCTTGAGAGCCTGCCTGGAAACCATTTTTACGGAGCCGGTGTATTGGGTGTGTAATTCACTGAATGGTTTACCGGAAATTCTTCTACAATTATTTTTGTTGTCGTTTCCGAGCCACATCTGTTCCAATCACCAGTAAGAAAGATATCAGGCCTAGAACCACGGCTGCACTGTACGCACCAGTGTATTGGCGTTCATCCAAAGCCCGATAGATATAAAGTGTGGCTGTTTCAGTTCGTCCTTGGATACCACCACCTACCACTAGAACAGCCCCAAACTCTCCCAAGGCTCTGGCAAAAGTTAGCATGATGCCGTAAATCAGACCCCAACGTAAGGCTGGAAAGGTTACTTTCCAAAAGATTTGCCAACCATTTGCTCCCATTGTGGCCGCTGCTTGCTCTTGCTTGATACCTAAGTTTTCCAGAACGGGTATCAACTCCCGGATCATGAATGGTAGGGTCACAAATAACGTGGCCAGGACCATGCCGGGAACTGCAAAAACAACTTTGATCCCTAGAGTTTCCAGTATGGGTGCAAATATGCCATTTCGACCAAAGAGAAGTAGTAACATGTAACCCACAACAACAGGAGAAATGGCAAAGGGTAGGTCAATTAAGCCATTGATAAAATTTCGCCCTGGAAATTTATGCCTTACAAGAACCCAGGCTGTTAACGTACCAAAGATTACATGAACGATGACAACGATCAGGCTAATGAAAAGGGTTAGTTGAAATGACTTCAAAACATCGGGTTGGTTCAGTGAGGATAAAAAGCCTCGAAGTCCTTCTTGAAATGCTCCTACAACCAGGGCAACGATTGGAAAAAAAATCAAGATTCCGACATAGGTAACAACCAAACCAACCAGGATATACCGGATCCAGGGGCTCTCTTTGATGATTGTCCCTGATTTATTTGTATGAAGGCTTTTTGGTTCTTTCATTGAGATAATTTCCGATCACGCCGTTGGAGCCAATCGACCAACATCATCAAGCTAAATGCGATGGCAACCATGACGATGGATACAGCGCTTGCACCCAGACGATTCTCCGACTCTACTTCACCCAACAGATAAACTGCTGCGGTTTGAGAATAAAATGGAATATTACCCGCTACAATGACTACAGACCCAAACTCACCAATAGCCCGGGCAAAACTCATTAAAGCTCCGCTTGTGAGCGGTAAGATTAATGGGGGTAAGGTGATGCGTAAAAAAATTGGCCAGGCGCCGGCTCCCATTGTGGCAGCTGCATCTTCTTGGGCTCGATTCATATTGAGCAAGATAGGCTGAACGGCACGTACAACAAATGGAAAGGTGATAAAAAGTAATGCCAGGATAATTCCAGGTGGTGCAAATATGATAGATATGCCTAAGGTGTCTTTTAGCCATGTTCCCAGCGCCTGCTGAGGACCGAACAGTATGACTAGCATAACACCGGTCACTAAAGTGGGGATTGCCAGTGGCACATCGATCAGGCTGTTAAACAGTGTCTTTCCGGGGAAATCATACCGAACGATAACATAAGCCGTAATAGTCCCCATGATGGTATTGATGATCGTCATCACGGCTGAAGTCCATAAGGTTAAAATGAGCGCATGCCTGGCGATTGGCAGGGAAATTTGATACCACAAACCACTAATACCCTCCCGGAATCCATCTTGAAAAATGACGAACAGAGGGATGATCAGCATAAAGGTTAAATAGGCTAAGGCTGCTCCGCGCACACTCAAGTAGCCCCAGGGTGTACCAGATCGATCCTTGCCCTTCTTTTGGCTTTGCATCGCTTTGTTATCAATCGGCGTTACATTCATGTATTTTCTAGTTTTTACTCCATGGACAACTGACTGTTTAGATTCTTTCACAGACATTTACATTGCTTATCTTTTTCCACCAGATAAAGCATCAATTCGTCTACGATGGTAATGAGACCTGACAATTAGAATGGAACAATTGGTAATCTTTTCTAATGTCTGGCTGACTACCCCTGTTAACGAGACTCTCCCGTTGGGGTTGGTGAGCGGCGCCCCCAAAACAACCAGATCATATCCATTCTTTTCTACCTCGGCATGAATTTCTGTAGGAACTGAACCGGAGCGTGTGAGGGTGGTTGCGGGTACGCCTAATAAGGACAAAGAACGCACACCTTCTTCCAGGAAACGATCTACCCGAACATTCAAATTGGGATCATTTACTGTGGGTGATAGCACCGAAAGCAGAGTGGCATCAGCGTTTAAGTGGCGTACCAGACGTCCGGCGAAAAGGACATCATCTTTACCGGGCTCTCCGCTGGCAACGCAGATCAACGCTTTTGCGGGGACCGACTGGGGTCGTGGAACCAGAAGCAGGTGATGTTCGCCAATTTCTAGAACTCGCTCAGCGAGCTGAGTGTCTTCCTGATATCCAAACCCTAAAACTACCAGATCGTAAGGGTGTTTCTCCACAGCTTGGGTGATCGCCTGATCGACCGGAAGGGGGAAAGTTAAGGTTTCAATCGCCGCCAGACCACTGCCGAGCTGTTTACGGGCTTCATCCAGGTGAGTTTCAAGAACTTCTGTTGGCTGCCCATAACCCAACAACGTAACCCGCGCGTGGGCTAACCGGCCGATTTGACCTCCTAATGCGACTGCTGCTCGGGAACGCAGGGAACCATCCGTGGCGATCAGAAAGTTCAATCCAGGATGCACCAGGGTGTGGATTCGATGGACACCTACCCAGGTTTTCTCACCAGTACGAAGCGGAAACCTGATCGCCTGTTCTGGCGAACGAGTGGCATCGATCAAGAAAGAATCCGTTCCAAATGCAGCCGAAGGCGAAATTGGGCGCACTCCCGGAATCGGTGGAAGGCGTAAACGTAATCGTTCATAAGCGCCAGCAAAGGAGACTTCCTCTACTTCTGCTTCCCCTAATTTTGGACAGTCTAATTTTTCGGCTTCTGGAACCAGAGCGACGTCTTCCGGTCGAAAAAGCACCTGTACTCGGCGGTCATCCCTCAAAGACTTAAATTCTTTGGGGATTGGAAAGTAGGCTTTGCCTAATTGCACGCCTTCTTTGGTCAGATTTCCCAGGAGAAGGTTGGCAGAGCCTAGAAAGGAGGCGACAAATTCTGTTTGCGGCTGCTGGTAGAGGTCATCAGGTGTTCCAACTTCGATTAAACGCCCATAACTCATTACACCAATCCGATCGGCAAGATCAAAAGCTTCTTCCTGGTCGTGGGTGACGAATATCGTCGCTACGCCTAATTTTCTTTGAATAGCTTTAAGGTTCCTTCGTAATTCGATGCGGATTTTTGCATCCAATGCTCCCAGAGGTTCGTCGAGCAGTAAAACATCCGGATTGTATGCCAGTGCTCGCGCCAGGGCTACTCGTTGCTGCTGTCCCCCCGATAGCTGCCAGGGCATTCGTTTCCCTAACCCGGCTAACCCAACCAACTCTAAAAGCTCATCAGCTCGATGGTGGCGTTGAACCGCTGGAGTTTTTCGGATACTCAGTCCAAATTCAACATTATCCGTTACATTCATATATTGAAAAAGGGCGTAATTTTGAAATACAAACCCTACTTTGCGTTGTTGTGGGGGAAGCCCAGTCACATCCCGCCCATGCAGAAGAATCCGTCCCTGGTCCGCAGCCACCAGACCAGCAATGAGACTCAATACGGTGGTCTTGCCGCTCCCACTTGAACCAAGCAGAACAAAAAACTCACCATCCTTGACTTCGAGAGAGACATTATTGACAACAAGGTGGTCATCGTAACGTTTGGTGAGCTTTTCAAGGACAATGGACATGACGCGGAAACCTTTCCTTCTGGCCTTTTCTTGTGATCATCAGCAATGCATCTTTGACACAAAGGTAATCCATGTGTCAAAGAGTAGAAAAAGATGGATTGTGGTTAAAGTTTAACTGGGAAGGATGACATCAAGGATGATAATGCTGTGACAAAGCTGTGATAGAGGGGATCGTTCGGAACAGGGATATTATTCCAGGGAATCAACCAGCTTTAGGCCATAGCCTTTTCCTGGAATCGTCTCGATAAACAGCGGGTTGGATGGATCGGTCTCAATTTTCACTCTCAAGCGGCGGATAAGTTGCCGCAGCATATCCCTATCCGCACCACCGGGTCCCCAGATATAGTTGAGTAAATCCTGGATGGTCAGGATATGATTGGCGTGAAGCATCAGATATTCCAGCAAGCGATTTTCTAGATCCGTGAGTGTGACAGGTATCCCATCCTGGATGCGCGCTTCTCGTCGATCTGTATCTAAAGTTAATAATCCAACCTGAAGAAAACTTGCCTCTGGTCCATGCAAAGAACGCCGTAGAACAGTCTGAACCCTGGCGATGAACTGGCGCGGGCTGAATGGTTTAACAATGTAATCATCTGCCCCCATGCTTAAACCCTTTACAATG
Source organism: uncultured Chloroflexia bacterium (assembly GCA_963842455.1). Taxonomy (GTDB): domain Bacteria; phylum Chloroflexota; class Anaerolineae; order Anaerolineales; family UBA4823; genus CAWJHE01. The sequence goes on along the minus strand of CAWJHE010000009.1, from coordinate 33,651 downwards.
TCATCCTCTTCGCCACGCACAGTAAGCATAATAATCGGTGTATCTGCTTTTTCCCGGATGCGTTGTAAAACACTAAAGCCATCGGCGAGAGGCGCTGTCTTGGGTAGATTGACATCCAGGATAACAATATCAGGTTTCTCATCAGCCCAGCGTTGCAATGCGCTTGAGCCATCTTGAGCCTGGATGACTTGAAAGCCCTCTTTCCTCAAGGTGAAGGCGACAAGGTCTGCTAAGACAATATCATCATCGACGACCAGGGCTTTCATAGTTCATCCTCTACCGACTCAATATCTACCGTAGGGATCGTAAACCAAAAAAGAGCCCCCATGTTTTGTCGATCTTCAACCCCAACCTGACCTTTTTGAGACTCCACAATCGCTTTTACGACAGATAATCCCAAACCTGCACCATATTCAGCCCGGCTATTGTTGGCATGTAAATGACCAAAACGGGTAAACAATTTCTGTCTCTGCTCTGGCGCTACCCCTGGACCTTGATCAGCAATGATGACTTTGACCATATTTTTTTGGTCAACAACACTTAACAGGATTTCAGACCCTTGAGGTCCCCACTTAATCGCATTGGACAACAGGTTAACCAGTACCTGACTTGTACGGCGAGGATCAGCCTGCACAAGAGGCAAAACGGGTGGAAGGTCGACTTGCAGAACCTGCTTGTTCTTTTCCATCAGAGGGCGCACAACCCTGGCAACCTCAAGGATCACGTCCGCCAAATCGGTTGGATGAGGAGAAACCCGGAAACGCCCTGCTTCGATGCTGGCTCCTTCCAAGAGATTATCAATCAAATTCTGTAAGCTCAACACCCCCAAGTGATTGGTGACTAATAACTCGTGGATCTCATCGAGGCTCAATTCCGGCAGTTGATCTAATAAAAGCTCGATAGACACCGCCTGCGCAGTAAGGGGTGTCCGAAACTCATGGGTAATATTTGCCAGGAAATCTCCCAATAATCCGCGCATTGCTTCTTCGTTGCTGACATCCCTGATCGAAAAGGCCAGGTTTGCATTCCCCACTTCCGGTGGAGTCAGGCGCGCCCCGCTGATGGCTAAGGTGAGAGGCCGTTCGTTAATCAGGATGGTCATAATCTCTGGCTTTGCCCCAGGTGCTGGGATACATTGGCTGAAGCGTTGTTCTCGATCGGGAATTAAGAAAATCTCGTCGATGAATCTGACTAAAGACCTGGTCTTGTAACAAGCCAGTAATGCGCTCTGCCCCCTGGCTAAAAAAGGTGATCCGGTTTTTGCGATCAATCGCAATGATGCCTTCAATAACCGACTCGATCAAATAATCTCCCCAAGCTTTTTCTTGCTGCAATTCTTTCAGGCTATGCTGCAAGGCAATCCGAGCGTCCTCTAGAGCGTAAGCTACTTCAGCAATCTCTTTAATCTTCGGATTGGTCACAACCGGGGAATTTAGATCTCCTTTCCGAAGGGCAATGGCTGCATCTCTTAAGTGCATCAATGGTTGGCTGATCCGGTTGGTCAGGAAAATTCCTATCATCGAGCAGAATACTGTAACGGCTAATATTCCAATCACTGCGCTTTGAGTCAACTGGCGTTGGGTTTGGGTGATGGTTGAGCTGGGCAGGAGCACAGTCGTTTCCAGCTCTGTATCGGCATAGCTTGTTCGTATCGTAAAATATTGCGAACCATCCAGAGTAGTCATTTCTGCAACAGACTGCTTGGGCTGACCAGCGGGGACGGATCCTTGACTGGAGATCATCTCCCCTATTGGTTGATTGTTTGCAAAACTGCTTTCAATCAATTCACCATTGGCAACCAGCAAAAGCTCCATGTCCAGTTGATCGTGTAAACCCTTAGAGAAATCGGAGTCAAAAGCCTGTCCGGCAACCACAAAGGCGTCCATATTGCCCATAATCGGATGGTATGCCAGCAACCAGCCCCGGATGCCTGCTCTCTACGGGCGATTGAAAAAATTGGTTGTCTGAAATTTTGAGGCAGGCTTGAGCTGGAATTTCATAACCAACCTGGATGACTGCATTTCCCTGCTGATCGCAGACCATCAATAGATCCAGATCTGCACCTTGGCGCAGCGTTTCAAGATAGGAAGCCAGTCTTTCCGGATCGCCATCATTCAATAATGATATCAGGGTTGGACGTTGGGCTGTTAAGATCGCCAAATTGCTTAATTCATTGCTGCGCGCATTTAATAGTACCTGGATCATGTGGCTTCCCTGGTTTACCAGTTCCCATGCCTGCCGGTCTAACTGCTCATGGATTAACCAGATTCCTGGAATACCAATGGCTCCAGCAGCCAAGACGATGATGATCATCATCCATAGCACACCTTGAGCGGGAAGACTTAGCAAACTGGATTTTTTCTTAGGAGCCAATGCCAATACCTATCGATCAGGCTTTTCGCGTATCCTTACCGGACTGCGATTTTCTCATATTGTAACTTACTTTCGAAAATTCTCTTGATGGTTGCGCTGAGGTCCAAATATATGGAACGAATCCTGGGAGTTCTGGAATGCTGAACAGGCCAATAACTCCCAAGGATTCATGATATTTTTGTGGAAAAACTTTTCTAAGGATTCAGACGCTGCACTTTTGCAATGGTCAAGGTATATACACCTTGATCGCCAAAAATATCAGTCGCAATGTCATCCCAGCCTCCAAAATAATCAACGGTGAACAAATCTGTTACCGTTGGGTATTGATCCGAGGTAGCTTTGGCAACTTCTGGATCCACAGAGCGCAAGCCATACCTGGCAAAAATTTGTTGCGCTTCTGCAGTAAAAAGGAAATCAACAAATGCCTCGGCAACTTGGCGTGTGCCATGTTTATCTACGTAGGTATCGATCACTGCGATGGGGTTCTCGATGAGAATTGTGGAGCGTGGGATGACCAGGTCATAAGTTTGCCCACCCATCTGCCCAACCAGAACTTCATTTTCATAGGTAATGGCCAGGTCGCCAACGCCTTTTTCAAAATTGGTAATACTCTCTCGAGCAGCTTTATCCATGACCGTTACATTATTTAAGACAGCTAAGAGAAATTCGGCCGCGGCTGCTTCGTCATCTTGAGGGACGCCGTCAACATAACCACGTTTAGCAGCGCCATAAAGCGCCAAGATATTCCACATGGCGCCGCCACTGGTCTTCGGGTTCGGTGTCAGGATTTCGATCCCTGGTTTTGCCAGGTCTGCCCAGTCGTAGATTGCTTCAGGATTGCCATCCTTTACAGCAAAGGAAACAATTGAAGTGCTGACCATTCCCTGGTAAGGCCCACTCTTCCAGTCGTGGGTGATCAAACCGGCATTTTGTATACGGATGATATCGGCCTCCAGGGAAAGCGCGGCAATATCCGCCTCAAAACCTTCGACGATGGCGCGGGATTGAGCGCCAGATCCCAGGTAAGATTCTTCAAAATTAACCTGCTGCCCGGTTTTCTCCTTCCACTGGGCTTGAAAAATGGGGATTAATTCCTTGTAGGCCTCGCGTGGCGTCGTGTATGCTCCGAGCGTCAAGGTGATCGATGCCCCGGACGCCTGGTTGGTATTTTCGCCAGGTTTGTTGCTGCATGCTGACAGAACGAGCATGACGATCAGTAAGCCTATGAATGGCGGGTATTTAAACAACTTCGCTAATTTCATGTCTGTCTCCTGTTTCTCAAACGAATAAACTTAAACATAGTTTACCGATATCGTATGACAGACGTGATGATGAAGCTGTTACAGATCTGTGACAAGAAATCCGAATACGCTCAAAGAATTTTTCCTTATAAGGGGAATGGGTTTATTCCCTGTCTGAAACTTGAGACCATTGCCCCCTGTAAAGACAAAGCGTTTATTCTCTACCTGAAACTTGACTCGTTGGAGCTATCACCAAAAGTCTCATTCTTGTGACAACCCGCTAAGCAATCTTTCAACTTGAGCCGCATCCGGCAGGGAGGGCTGTGCGCCTGCTTTCGTGGTTGCCAGGGCGCCAGCTGCTGCTGCAAGCTGCACCGCCTGCCTCAAAGGCTGGTTGGCGGCGATTCCAAAAGCCAGCCCGGCGACAAAAGCATCCCCGGCAGCGGTGGTATCTACCGCATCGACCTGGAATGCCGGCACAGCATACGAGCCGGAAGCCCCACTCACAAATGCTCCCTGGCTGCCGCGGGTCATAATGACTGTATCCACACCCGATTGGTGGATGCGCCCAAGAGCCTCTTGGGCTGAGTGCAAATCTGTAACGGCTGTTCCGCTCAACAGGGCAGCCTCATTTTCGTTGGGTACCAGGTAAGCGACATGCTGGAGCAAACTGGCGGGGAGAGCCCGGGCGGGAGCAGGATTAAGGATCACCGGGACGTGGCGCTGGTGGGCAAGCCAGGCAGCATATTCAACGCTCTCCAAAGGAATTTCAAGCTGCAGCACCAGCACATCTGCGCTGGCGATTGCATCAGCTGCACGCTCGATATCGGCAATGCCGACCTGCCAGTTAGCTCCCGATACGACCACGATGCTGTTTTCTCCATGGTCATCCACCGTGATGAGCGCTAAGCCTGTGGGATGATCGGGGTCTCGTTGAACGAAACGGGTATCCACGCCATCCTTTTGCAGACCCTGGAGAAGCGCATCCCCATAACCATCCGTTCCAACACGGCCCACCATGTTCACTTGAGCGCCCAGGCGCGAGGCAGCCACAGCCTGGTTGGCGCCTTTACCGCCGCCCGCGGTAGCGAAGCTGCTGCCGAGTATAGTCTCACCAGGGGCGGGGAGGTGAGGTGCTCGGACGATTAAGTCCATATTCAAACTGCCAACGACGATGATTTTTGGTTTCATATGGATTAATTTATTGAATATGCTCGGTTAACCAGGAGCGCAGCGGCTCGAGAATTTGGATATCGCTCACCATATCTGGACGCAGGTTGCGCTCCTCATAAGTAAGGCAGACCAACTCGTTGAGCGTCCTGGCTCGTCGCTCTTCAGGTACCCTGGCATGCAGGTTATAGGGATAATTATAGCTTGATGGCAGGATCCTCAGGCGGGCGGGGTCAATCCTTGATGCAACCAATGTGCTTAGAAGCGCCTGGAACAGGAATATTTTGTGAAGATCGTCCGGGCAGGCTGCGGATTGGAAAGATAGGTTGCGGATGAGCTGCTGGAAGTGTTCATACCATAATCGCATCAATCCCAGGCGAGGGTTAATGGAGAAGGCATGGCTATTAAAATATGGCCGCAAGCGCTGGTTGTCCACAAAAGAAGTGACCGTAAATGGTGCATCCTCCACCCCGAGCGAATGGTAAATGCCGCGCCAAAAGGCATCCAGGATCATCGTTTGGAGATAGTCCAATATTACGAATATGCACTGGGCGGAAGGCTGCGTCGAATGCGCTTCCCAGTTCGAACAACTCTGGTGGTTGGATGATCAGGCAGGAAGGATCTATCCACACCAGCGAATTCGTCTGTGTTGAGACCATCACCTCAGCCTGGGCGCAGGCGGCTACTGTTGTCCCAAATGGGTAGGCGCTCACGTCTATGGGAACTTCCAGGTTAACCAGGCGGTTGAGACCATCATTGGGTTGTATGTTTGCATCTTGATTTTTCGTGAAGATCCAGAAAGGGGCTTCTGCCAGTTCTCCGCCAAAAGCGCGCAGGCTGTTAATCAAAAGACCGATATCCTCAGTGTTATGCTGACTCGCATACGTGATAAAGACCGATTTTGACATCATCATATCATTCTACACCTGAGGAGCCATTCTCTTGTAATTAAACCGGATGCTCAGAGTGATGATCAAGGCGGGGAATAGCCCCAACAAAAACACCATGGAGATAGAAGATGAGCCAAAGACGATGGTCTGGTAGAGCCAGGGAACCAGGGAATCAATCAACCAGAAAACTGCGAATATTAACCATAAAGCGATTTGATTGAGCTGCCACTTACGGGCGATCCAGAAAACGGCAATTAAATTCACGATAAAGGCAATCACAAACATGAATTGCATTTTGAAGTCCCCCCCAGCAGCTTCAATGTCGATATTTTCCTGACCTCCTGAGGTAGCGAATGTTATCGCCACCAGCAGCAAGCCCCCAATAGCGTATCCGATATAAGCGAAAGATGCTGTCATAACACTCTTGATGATTTCCGCTATTAGTGGATTTTCTTTCTTTGTCGATGGCTCTTTGCTTTTCAGGCTCTGGCGCTCCCACCAAACCAGCCAGATGGAGAAGACCAGGGTCTGGAGCAAGATCTCGGGCAGACCCATCAAGTGATACCACAAAGGCAGTTTGGTGTAGAGAACACCTTCGATGGAACAGGGCGCTGCGGCAGGCGTTGAAAGGATGCCAATACTGACTAGCAAGCCCCATAACACCAGCCAACCGCGTTTCTTCTCAATCAGTAAATTGCGTAAAGGCCATAAACCCAGGGCAAAGATCAAGCCTCGCACAGGCTGCATAAATGGTCCCAAGATAACATTGTGGTCGTCGATGGGAAGCATAAAATCGCGGATGATCTCACGCCTGAAAATTTCTCCATAGTCAAACACGTTGGACATGATCATACCGAAGATAAAATACGTCAGCGTGTGGGCGACGATCACCTTCAAGGCAAAGGACAGGAATGTTTTAAATTCGTTGGATGCTTTCATTTAATCTCCCTAATAATTTTTGATTGATGATTCTACCTCTTTGTTAGGTAAATAACATCCTCCGACCCTGGTTTGTAAAGATTTTCTCAGCGTGTTTGGAACTTAGGCTTACTGATTGTGGTGTTCTGTTTCAGGATGTAAACCCATTCGGTAAGATTAGCGCTGTTTATTAGATGCTGTTGTAAGCGTTCTTGCTTGATGGTTTGTTAGGATTGAGCAAAGCATACAGAAATACGTCCTGATAGTGTCCATTCCATAGACCAAACTCGCGTCTTAAGCATTCTCTCTCGAAGCCAAATTTATCTAGCAGACGGATTGAAGCGGTGTTACCAGGAGCGACAAGCGCTTCCATGCGATGGATAGGGAGCGGATTTTGTACCGAAAAACTAAACTGGATCATCGCCCGCAAAGCCTCGCTCATCAAGCCTTGCCCCCAATAAGCGGGGTGCAGGTCGTAGCCAATCTCCCAGGTGTGTGTGCCCTTGCGCAAATGGAAAAAGCCGCACGATCCAATCACTTGTTGAGGTTTCTCCCGTAAGGCTATCGCCCAACGGCATCCCAACCTCTCCTGGAACAGGCGCATCCGGTTCTTAACCAGCAGCTCCGCTTGATCCATTTTTTCAAACAGCTTCACCTCTACCCATTTGACCACCTCTGGCCGGCTGAAGATATCAAAAACTGCGGGAATATCCGCCAGGCTGAATTCACGCAACAACAAGCGTTCACTGGTCAAAATGGGAAAAACGCTTTCTGCTTGCTGAGCTTCGACATCATCCTTAGAGTTGGCAGAAACTGAAATGAGTTGCAATCCCAAATCGCGGATTTTGATCAGGATTCCAAACAAAGCAGCCTGGTCCTGAACGAGTCCTGTGATGATCGTCTCATGATTTAATGAGATCAGGTGGAGCGGTGAGAATATGGCCTCCCACTTAGGGTCCAAGACCTCTCGGACATGAATTTCATAGGTGGTTTCTTTTGACATAGCACCAGGTCTTTGTTGTAAATTACTCTGGATATAAGGATAAGTTCATCTTGTGTGTGAAGTGATATTGAGGAATGTACTGACGACGTATAAAGCCGTGTAGACAAGCCAAAATGGACGATAGATAGCAATCAGCGGCCACCAATAGAACATCAAGCTGGAGAGGTACAGCAGGATATAAGGGATCATAACCGGCAAATACACCGGGGCGCGCCATTCAATGGGGTGGGCAATATCCACGTAGTAGCCAAATCCAGCCCAGGCAGCATAAAGAAACCCGGCTATCCACAGGTACCATGGCTTTCCACCCATGATGAGCACAATGCTGACAAGTACTGCAGGCAAGGCAAGCGCATAGATTGTCCAGCCCCAGCGCATGGATAAATCAAAATTCCATTTCCGAGCCGCAAAGTAGATGAGGAGACAAACTTGGATAATAAATGAAGACCAGACGTAGAGTTTATCGTAAATATCCATTTTCGTTTCTTTCAAACATTGTCCATTTATTTCCACCGGAATATTTTGCTTATGATCAATACAGCCATTCATAATATTTGAAGTTCAGGAGGGCCGCGCAAGTGCATAATCTTCTGATTTCGATATCCCAGGCTATGCAGCCATGCGGGTATTTGTAATTTTGTTTTTCGGAACATGTGATTAACCTCCGGGCACTTTCGAGATAGATCCGTTTTACATTGGGTCATTTAGCCAGTTCAAACAATGGATTGGTTCGATGATGAGAGTCTGGTTCATGATTTTCTGATCATATCAACAACAGCCAGGATAACGCCCACTCCCATCAATCCATAGCCAATGCTCCTTTCCTGACCGAAGACTAAACCAGCAATGACAAATCCAAAAGCCAGTCCGGCTAATGGGGTCAGGCGTTTGTCGTTATGATTCACTCTCAAGAAGAAAACTAGGGCGGCAACGATCAGTAAAACGACAAGTGCAATAACGATGTAAATCAACGAGATATTCATTGGTACTCCTTCCAATCTGTTTCTTTGACGTGGGGAGCTAACGGATTAATCGATCTGTTTTGCTGCAGACAAACAACCTGACTGCTGGCAAAGCTGAAATACAAACTCTCTTTATCACCTGAATACATAGGATACCTACTTGAAGTCGCTACGTCATCACCCAGATTAGGTGAAATCTTTCTGCCCTACGAATAACCTATAGCCGAAGTATTCATCCAGCTTTTCGGGAATAATTCCTCCCTGGCGGACTTCTTTTACAAATTTTCGGTATTCTGGGCTTTTGCTATAGAGCCAGAACATCTTTCCCATAATTCTCAGCATTCCCCCAAAGCCATACCTCCTTAAGATCCTTTGGCTTCATCCTCGACATTGATCGACCAGGTCTTAACATGGATCACCTTCAGACCAGCGCCTGCCAGCAGCGCTGTCCCGGCATCGCTAGTCAGTGGCTGGACGCTTGCTCCAACTTCCTGCTCTGCCCGGACCACCATTTCGGGAGGAACAGGCGTCTTCAGCCAGACGCTCTCGTTCAGGCCAACATACCCGCCCGGCCTGGTACCCGTGCATACTCATTGACTGCCTTCTATTTGTCCTTGGGAAAGGTAGTGACCGACTTGGTTAGATCAACAACCCCAATTCGCCGCGCGTCTAACTGCCGAGCTGCGACCATGCACCCCCAACTTGCCGTAAATATTCTTGATATGCGTGCGCACCGTGTTGGTCGAGATCACCAGTTGACCAGCAATCTCGGGTGTGCTCAGCGGACCATTCAGCAGCGCCAGAATTTCCATCTCCCGCTCGCTGAGCGCTTCCACCAGCGCTTCCATGGAGGGCATAGCTTGCCCGCCGTGCGGCGCATTGAAGGCGGCTAGCAGGCGGCGGGTAAAAGTGGGTGAGATGGCTTGCTGCTGCGCCAGGCGCAGTAAATCCTGCATGGGCTGACCTTCGCACAGGAAGATCGCAACCCTGTTTTCGCTCTCGGCTACATCCAGGGTTTGCCTCAGGATGGACAACGCATGGTCCGGCTCTTTCTTCAAGTAATAAGCCAGGGCGCGCAGGGCATGGATATGAATACTTTCTAGAGGTGAAGCCTGTTCTGCCTGGGATCGCTGGCTTTCCAGGAGAGATAGCGCCTGGCTGTAGCATTCCTGCTTAATCAACAAGCGTGCTTGTAAGGTAAGCGGTAATTCTCCAGTAGCCAGGCGCGCTGCCCGTAGCGCCTGGTTCACTTCATGGTTATCCAAATAGAATTGAATTTCCAACATGTCTACATTGAACACAAACCAGGAGGATACCTGCCGGGCCAGGTTGCGCGCCCGCAACAGGGCTTGCTGGGTTGCCTCAGTTTCTTTTGCCAGGGATAAAGCCCGGATCAGGTTCAGCAGGCATACGGTGATGGTATCCGCCTGCCCCCAGCGCTCAGCTAGCGACACCCCCTGGCGAGCAACCTGTATCGCAGCCTGGATTTCGCCCCAGGCGGTCAGGATACTGGCATACTGAGCGTACACACTGGCAGCGGAAGTTAACGGCTGGCCCTTTTGCCCCTGGTAAGCCTCAGCTGCTTGCATAGCTTCCTGGCATACAGCATGCGCCTGGTGTAATTTGCCGAGCTGGATCAGCGCATAAGCCAATGACGAAGAAGCCAGCATAAAAACATGAGAGGTCTCAACCTGGCGCGCCAGGGCAACCGCCTGTTCCAGCACCTGTACAGCCTGCTGGCTGGGCTGGTATTGCGTCAGGGCATTACCCAGGGTGGTTAAGTTGAGGGCGCGGCAGGACGACTTCAGCGGGCGGCAACCAAGCCTCTGCTTTTTCTGCCAGGCGCACGGACTCATCCTGATCTCCCTGCGCCCAGGCGATATAGGCGCGCACTGCAGCCAACTGCCCGTTGACGCGGGATTGCTCTTCAGGGATCAGCCGCTCCAGGTGTTTTTCAACCGAGAACAGGCTGTTTTCGGCGCGCTCCATTTGCCCGCTGTAGACTAAAGCCCAAGCATGCGCCACGCCTAACCAGGGTGAGCTCTCGCGTAGCTGGCGCGGCACAGCATCCATCCTTGCCAGGGTTGGCGCAAGGTCGTCTTGCTCGACCAGGACCAGTACATTGGCTGATACCAGCCGGGCAGCCAGCTCCATTTCCTGGGCGGCGATGGCATGCTGGATAGCTGCCTGGATCATGCCCTGTCTCTCGAACCAGCGGCTGGCTCTCAGGTGCAGGCTGATAGATAATCCCGGATAGGTCTGTTCCAATACCAGTTTAAGCAGATCGGCAAAGAGTGGGTGGTAGCGATACCAGCGACGTTCATCATCCAGCGCATTAAGGAAAAGGTTTGTGCTCTCCAGAGCTTCCAATAATTCGTGCGAGGCGCCCCCTGTCTCAGCCACCTCATCGCACAGGGGGGCAGAGAGCTTATCTAATATCGAGGTTTTGAGCAAAAACTCGCGCAGTGGCGCAGGCTGACGGTTGAGCACCTGCTCAAGCAGGTAATCGAATACGAAACGTTGGCTGCCGGTAAAGGATTGGATCGCAGCTGGGATATCCTGGCGACCACGCAGGGATATGGCTGCTAACTGCAGTCCGGCAATCCAGCCCTCCGTGCGCTTGTTGAGGTCGCTGACATCCCGCTCGGTCAGATGCCTGCCAATCACCTGGTTGAGAAAAACGCCAGCTTCCTGTGTGGAGAAGCGCAGATCTTCCATGCGAAACTCGAGCAGCTGGCCAGCCAGGCGCAGCCATTCCAGCTCCAGGGGGGGATCCGAGCGGGTGATCAGGATCATGTGGAAATGGAGCGGCATGTGCTTCAGGATATATCCGAGGGCGGCATGTACCTCCTGGCTGTGCACCAGGTGAACATCATCCAGGATCAGCACCAGCTCGCGGCGCTGTTTCAGCAAACCCTGGATAAATCGGGTTGCCAGATCGTAGCGAAAGAAGGGTTCTTTTTCAGGGCCTATTCTGCCGCTAGCCGGAAGAGAGACGGCCTCAAACAGTACGCCAGCTTCCTCCAGGCAGGCAGTCAGAATTTCAAAAAAACGCACCGGCTCGCCGTCGGTTTCATCCAGGGATAACCAGGCGGTGATAGCGCCTTTCTTCCGCGCTAAAGGCATCCAGGCGCTAACCAGGGTCGACTTGCCGGACCCAGCTGGCGCCGAAACCAGTGTGATGCGGCAGGCAAGCGCCTGATCCAGCTTGGCAAACAGGTGCGGTCGGACGAGGTAGCCGGCTGGAATGGGCGGGGGATAGAATTGGGTGGGTAAGATGAGAGCCACGTTAAGATTATACACATAACATGACGCTTAACGCACATCCAATAACCGACAGGTTCTCTCAGATGGCAGCTTGCAGCAGCGCAGCCAGTTCGGGTGGATTAGATTGGCGCATGACCACTTCGGGCGTGCCGTGCCAGTCAGCCAGGCGCCGCAAGGCAGCAGCTAGCTCGTGGATGTCCTGTTCATCTAAACTTACCCCCTCTTCCAGGTGCAGCGACTTGACCTCAAAAACGCCCTGGGCGCGGTGCGCCTTGGGATCCAGCCGCCCGATCAGCCGGCCGCGCTGCAGGATGGGCAGAGCTGAAATAGCCATAGCGACGTTTGGCGGCAGGCGTGTAGCATTCGATGGTGTAATCGAAATTGAATAACTGCCGCGCCCGCTCCCGGTCCCACACCAGGGGGTCAAAGGGGGAAAGCAGGCTGGTCAGGCTGGCTTCGAGCTTGCCGGAAGCCGCCTGCTCGAGCAAATCGAGGCGCTCTGGGTGGACATAGGCCTGCTCAGCAAAGCCTTCCACCTGCACCATGTGCAACAATCCTTCGTTTGCCAGCTTTTCCAGAAGTTTGGGCATGCTTTTCTTGGGCTGGCGGTAGTAATCGGGAATCCAGGCGGGCAGCGCCACTCCCAGGGCATGCACCGTGCGCAGGGTCAGGGTGCGCTGCACTTCTTCAGGGGAGGGCAGGTCATCGTCGCGCCAGTCTGGCAGCACACGCTGGCGCAGGTCGTAGACGCGCTGGAATTTCTGGCGGCGGGCGATCATCACCTCGCCGGTGAAGAGCAGGGCTTCCAGGGCATTCTTCTCTTCCTTCCAGTTCCACCAGCCGCCAGGGGGACGGGTCTTGTTCTCAAATTCGATCGAGCGCACCGCCCCGTTCTCGTGCAGGTGGGTGCGCACCTTGTGGATCAGCTCGGGATTGTCTTGGATAAAATTGACAGCCCAGCGCACCGGACCGCTGCGATTGGGTACCCTATCCAGCATATGCCGGCGGTAGAGGGGATAATCCTCAATGGGCAGGAAACACATGGCATGCGACCAGTACTCGAACAGGGCGCCTTCTGCCAGCAGCTCATCCAGCCATTCCGGGCGGTAATCGCCCAGGCGGCTCCACAGCACCAGGTAAGGGCTGCGGGCGATGACATGGATGGTATCGATCTGCAGCACGCCCATGCGGCGGATAGCTGCGAGAAGATCAGATTTTTCGGCTGGCTTTTGCGGCGGCCGGTCGAGACCCTGGGCGGCCAGCATCATGTGGCGGGCGGTGTTAAGGGAGATGGCGTCGATGGCGGACTCCTGTGAAGTAGCTGAGGGGGGTTGGGGTAAGTATACCTGTTTATCCCTCGCAGATTTATGTAGAACAAACTTCAGTTTGCTTAGTCTCTCGCCAAGCCCGCAAAGGACGCAAAGTTTTCCTGGTTTTTAGCGTTCAATCCTAAGTGCCTCTTAGCGTACCTTCGTGTCCTTAGTGGTTGGCTTGTTTGCCTCCGCAATCCGCAAACTGACAGTTTGCGGTTACATAAGCCAATCTGCAAACTGACAGTTTGCGTTACATTAACCGCCAGCCATGGCGCCGACGATGCGCAGGGGCTCTTTGCCCTCAACCACCGCCTGGGGTAAGGGGGTGTCCGGCGCTTCGTGCGACCAGTCTTCCCCGCAGGCGAAGAAGCGGATAAAGGGCCGCCGCTGCTGGGTGACCTGGTCGCGCAGGGTGCCGCGTAGCATGGGGTAACGCCCTTCCAGCGCATCCAGCACAGCGTTGAAGGTGGCCTCTCCTTCCAGCTCGATCTCGACCTCCCGCCCGGTGTTGGCCAACCTGAACAGGTGCGTGGGCAGCACCACCCGGATCATGGCAAAACCTGGGCCTCGACGGACAGCACCGCCGGCAGATCGCGCACGATGGCCGTCCAGTGATCGCCGGCATCGGAGGAGGCGTACACCTGCCCGCCGGTGGTGCCGAAGTACACACCGCAGGGATCCAGCGTGTCCACGCTCAGGGCGCTGCGCAGGATGTTGACATAGCAATCCTGCTGCGGCAGACCCGTGGGTGAGCGCTTCCCATTCGTTCCCGCCTGTGCGGCTGCGGTAAACGCGCAGCTTGCCCTCCGGCGGGTAATGCTCCGAATCGCTCTTGATCGGGATCACGTACAGCGTCTCGGGCTCGTGGGCGTGCACCGCGATGGGGAAGCCGAAATCGGTGGGCAGGTTCCCGCTCACCTCGTACCACAGCTCGCCGGCGTTATCGCTGCGCATCACATCCCAGTGCTTTTGCATGAAGAGCACATCCGGTCGGGCGGGGTGCATGGCGATATTGTGCACGCAGTGACCCACCTCAGCGTTGCCCTCCGGCAGCTCGTACATCGAGACCAGACCGTTGGTGATGGCGCGCCAGGTCTCGCCGCCGTCATCCGTGCGGAAAGCGCCCGCCGCCGAGATGGCCACGTAGATGCGCCGCGGGTCATGTGGATCGATCAGGATGGTATGCAGGCACATCCCACCCGCGCCAGGTTGCCAGAGCTCGCCCTGGATCTCGCGCAGACCAGAGAGCTCCTGCCAGGTCTGCCCGCCATCGCCCGAGCGGAACAGGGCTGCGTCCTCGGCGCCGGCGTAGACCGTCTCCGCCTCCGTTGGGGAGGGGGTGAGCTGCCAGATGCGCGTGAACGACCAGGGGCGCTGTGTGCCGTCGTACCACTGGTGCGTGGTAGGACCGCCTTCGTAGACAAACTGGTTGCCCACCGGCTGCCAGCTTTGCCCGCCGTCATCCGAGCGTTGGATCACCTGCCCGAACCAGCCGCTGGTCTGCGAGGCGTACAGGCGCTGTGGGTTGATGGGCGAGCCCTGCATGTGGTAAATCTCCCAGCCGGGGAAGTGCGGCCCGCTGACCTGCCAGTTCTGGCGTTTGTCGTCGGAGGTCAGGATAAACCCGCCTTTGCGGGTGCCGACCAGTAAGCGTACTGTGCTCATAAGTTCCTCCTGAATAGGGTTTCTGTAAATCTCTCGCAAAGCTAATGTAGAACAAACTTCAGTTTGTTCAATCTCTCGCAAAGCTCGCCAAGTTCCTCTCCCGCTGGGAGAGGTTAGGTGAGGGCTTATTTATCTCTCGCAGAGCCGCAAAGCTCGCAGAGTGCGCAAAGTTTTTTGGTTTTTGAATTCCAATTCTTAGCTGTCCTTAGTGTCCTTCGTGGTTGACTAATTTGCCTCCGGCAAATCCGCAAACTGACAGTTTGCGTTACTTTTATCTAATAAATCCGCAAACTGACAGTTTGCGTTACATATGGATGATGCGATCCTCCAGCTCCCAGGCGTGGTCGAGCAAGTGCCAGGCGGCGCGGCGCACGAAGCTGCGCGCTGTCCAGCGCAGGCCGCCGCGTGGGCCGGTGGTGGGTATTTCGCCATGCGCCGAGGCGGCCAGGGTATCCAGGATCAGCTGGCGGGCCTGGGACGGTTCCATACCGGGTGCGAGTTTGCCACCCAGTTTGGCCAGGTAGGCCGCTTCAGCCTCCTGCACGTGGCGGGTCAGCCGCTCCAGGTCGCGCCCACCGCCGCGTGGGCCGCTGCGCAGCGCCTTGCCCAGCGCCGCTTCGGCCGCCGCATCAAAGGCTAACCAGCAGGCGCTCAACAAAACCTGGCTGCGCAGCAATTCCGCTTCATTCATGGCAGCCTGATCCCAGCTGGGAACCTGGCCCGGCGCGCCGAAATCGGTGGTGGCATCACCGGGTAATTGCTCCACCACCATAAAAGCTGCCGGGTCTGTGGGCGGCTGGAATAAAACAGGGATTGGGCGCTGTGCATTGCCAGGTTGAGTTACGAGGTCTGTGGGTGGCGCCACTTCCGTACCCGACAAGGCGCCCGTGTGATCCGTGGTCACTCCGGTCATTGTCTGAATCACCATAGCATAGCGCGCCCCATAAGCGCACAGGGCTTGCAGCGCAGCTTTTTCATCCTTGCCGCTGCGGCACCAGCCCGGCCAGCTCAGCGCACCGGCAAAAGTGCGCTTCTTGCCAATTTCCAGGTAGACCTCCATACGCTGCATCGTTTATCCAACCAGGCGTGCGATCTGCGGCAGGTGGGTCAGCTCGTGGCAGGCGAAGTAACTGACCTGCTGGTACAGGCGCAGCTCGCCGAACTCCTCATGCCGGCCGCGCCGCCACCAATCCTGCAGCGGCAGGCTTTCCAGGCGCTCCAACACCTGGGCACGCGAGGCGCGGTAGCTCTCGAAAATCTCCGCAGGGGAGGCCGCCGCTTGCCCTGCCTGGCTGGCCCATTCGAAGACCGCCTTGGACTCCATCAAGGGGTTACTCCTGACCGAGGATCAGATCCACCCGCAGGGCCAGCACACCCTGGGCATCGCGCAGATGGGAGAGCGCCTGGCGCAGCGACCAAGCGCCGCCTTCACCCGCAGCCTGATCAGCCGCATCGCCGGCCCGCGCCAGCAAATCCGCCACCTTGTAGCGGCGTGGCGCGCAGGTGCTCCAGGGCGGTGTAGGGATCGAAAGCCTCCAGCCAGTAGATCGGGCGGAAACGCTGGAAGGTCTGCGGCTGCGCCCCGCACTGCGGGCAGGCTCCCGGCTCGCCCAGCGACAGGTGACCACAGATGCGGCACAGGTAGGGGTCGGGCGTCTCGTGGTAGGTCGGCAAACGCCCCTCCTCCAGGGCCTGGCGCGCCAGCTTCAGAGCCTGCACCAGCTCAGCTTCCAGCGAAGATTTTGACAAGCGTTCAATGGCCAGCTGACCTTCGCGCAGCAGGGCGGGCTTATCGCCGGGCAGCTCCAGGCGGCGGGCGGCGCGGGTCAGCAAGGCCGCCGCCGCAGCGCGCGAATAGCTTGGCGTGGTTATACTGGCCTTCTGCTTCCAGGTTGGCGGCCAGGGCGAGCAAATGCAAAATATCGTCCAGGTTCATGGCAGGCTCCTTTGGCTTTGCGTTGCAGAAAATACTTTTCGGATTTATTTGGAATATTGTGGACTGAATTTGTCCAGTAATTATATCAGAAATTACACAACGCTCAGAGTTTCCCTGGCAAATTGCCTGTTGCGTTGCGCCATTTCATTTGCTATACTGATTTGTATAGACAGCCCCACCAAGAACATCAATTGAAATCAGTTTCAGTGCTTCCTGGAAAGCGGAGGGTAAAACCATGTTCCCCATGCGGAAAAGTACCTTATGGATTGCCATGCTCATCCTGGGCGCTACCACAGCCTACACCGTACCAGCCAGCGACCACCCCTTACCGGCGGCGGCAGCCAGCCAACCACCAGCCCAATTGGCGGATGTCGCCAGCGGTCTGCCCACCGGAACTAGCTTTTTGATCGAAGATCAATCCGTCGACCTCTCCAATCCTTCTGCCGCCTTTGACAGCTACCGCAATGAGTATTGGGTGGTTTACCAGGCCAATACCAACCAGACCATCCGGGCGGCGCGCCTGACCGCCCAAGGCAAGGTCCTGGATACCTTGGATATTGCCTATCACGCCTCCCAGGTGCTGCAAAACCCCGACCTGGCTTATAACAGCGCCACTCATTCCTTCCTGGTGGTGTGGGATGTATATGATGGCAGCCGCAACCGCATTTATGGGCGCATTCTCGACCCGGATAGCGTCCTGGGTCCTGAGACCAACCTGGGTACGGGCGACGCCCTGCGCGACCGATATAAACCGGCGGTGGCCTACGCCTCCACTTCAGACAAGTTCCTGGTGGTGTGGGAAAGCGTGGTCTGGCAGAGCGCCGGAACCTTCGATGTCGAAGGCGCAAATCGTCACCAGCTACGGGACCTTAGAGAACAGCAATTTCTTTATCGCCATCGGCAACTGGCAGTTCATCCATTATGAACCGGACCTGGCTTACAACCGCTCGCGCAACGAATACCTGGTGGCCTGGGTGCAGGAAGAAAAAGCCATCAGCCAGACGGATATCTTCGCCCGGCGGGTGACGGCTAACGGCGTGATCCTGGATGCGACTGCCATTACCATCGGTTACCACACCACCCCTGAAACCGGCCCGGTGGTCGGCTGCCATCCCCACCTCGCCCAATTATGGCATGTACGCCGTCGCCTGGGAGATGCACTACAGCGCCACCGATTCGGATATCTATGCGCGTGGGGTGACTGGTTTAGGGGCGACCAACCCTGTGGTGCTGGTCACGGCCACCGGGGATAATGAGAGATACCCGGCGATTGTTGGCAATGAAGCCAGGGGTGAATTCCTGGTCAGCTGGACTGGGCCGCACCCATCCCCCTTTATCAATGTCGGCATCTGGGTGCGCCCACTTGAGCTGAACGGGAGTCTTGCTGTCGAAAAAGAGCTGGCGGCGGGTCTGTTTGCCGATCGCTCCAGCCTGGCAGCCGGCGGTACGGGCGATTATTTACTGGCTTTCCAGGACCCTAATCTCTTCGTCCCGGTCACCCTGGATATCTGGGGCCGCTTATTGGGCAACCGCAACTACCTGCCAGTGATTATGAAGTAAGGAATTGAGTGGATTAAGGCTGGGTTCTTTTTTGGTCTCTCGCAAAGCTCGCAGTCATTGCGAACGTTCTTTGTGAAGCAATCTCATCTCTCGCAGAGCCGCAGAGTGCGCAGAGCTTTCTTTCTTGACATAGTTCTTATGGATCAATTTGCATGACCCACGAAGTACGATGGGCTTATTTAATCGAAAAATTTACCGATTTCACATCGAAAAGTGGACCACTTATCCGTCATGCACATTAAAAAATAACAATGAAGAACACACCACCCGCCAGGAATGATGGCATAATGACATTCGTGTAGAAGATAGGGAGAATGCTCCGGGCTGGTTGCTGGAGCTGGTATGCTCAGAGGAATGGAAAGCTGATCTGGCGCCTTAAGCGGATGGCAGTTTATCCACAAAACTTTGGCTATCCTGCAAGACGCTCTGAGCCCACAAGCGTACACCGGCGATTGAAGCTCCATCGCTCGCAATAGGATTGCGGGTCGTCCAGGCGCAGATCAGCGATGCTGCGCGACCAGCTCAGCGCCTCCACACCCGGTAGTTTCTCGCCCGGCAGGTCTTCGCTGGCTGTCCTATTTCCCCCGCATGGCATGTTTTTTATGCCCGTCACACGCCAGCTGCGTTGACCGCTCTGCAGGTGGGGAGCTTCCTGCCTGCGCACCTCGGCGGGCGAGGCGCCTTCACGCACAAAGCGCTCCAGCAGGCGGCGACCTTCCAGCCAGCCTTTCCGCGAATACAGGTTGTGCTGCAGGTAATAGCAGAGCACGGTCAGGTGGTGCACCGCGCCGAAGGCAGACGGGTGCTCGAACTCCAGCGCCAGGCACTGGTGGAAGAGGTCCTGGCAGGATTGGTTGGGAGGCAGGCTGGCGTGGCAGAGGGGGCAGGTGGGCATGGGGGAATCGACTCGATCTATACAGGTGTATAGTTTCAAGAGGTGAAATTATACTATTTTGAGAAAAAGTATAATTCTAATCGGAGCGTAAAATTTCGGCTAGAATTTCACTGGCAACATAGCTCTTGCCGTACACGCACTCATCGGCAGGTACTAAGCAATTAGCGATCGGAAATATCCTCCCAAGGGCCACCATCCTTCCATATCTTGGTAAATGGTCTATGCCGATTTGCAGCGACCATAACTGGCCATAGAAGCTCTTGGAGGGTTAAGATGATATTCTTGAAGCTGGGAAATTCATTCGTTTCAAGCCTGGAGCGCTTGAGAAATCGTTCCCAGTCCGACTGTTTTTTAACTGCAAAGTCTAACTTCAATGCGGTAGGCAGATTATCTGGAAGCGGCGTACCCCGATTTAGAAAAGTGGCTTGTATTGCATCTAGCAATGAAGGTCCAAGAATTTCGATTTGCTGAGAAAGAAGCCAGATATCGAAAAAATCTTTCAAACGGTCATTGATAGTACCCAACTCCACCATAGATTGGAGTTTTTCGGAGATCGCCGTTTCGTAAGGGTAGCCTAACATTTCAAAACCAGGCATATCTATCAATGACGGATACTTGATGGTAATTTCTGATGGAGTAATCACATTCGCAAAACTTATATCCAGATGTAAAGGAATCAAAGCATTTCCCAGCTGTCCATTGAAGTAGATCCTAATACCTGGAAATTTTGCCTGATTCATGATTGTCTCACCTCTTACAGAATTGGATAAATATGTCATCCCATCTGGTTCAACATTCAGGGTGCAAATATTTCTTACGATAGTTAAAACATCTTCAATCGAATAATATTGGTTTCCTTGCAAGTCTATATCACGAGTGAGCCTGCGCAAAGGAATGCCCCAGGCCATGAACATTAGACCCCCTTTTAGAACAAAATATTTGGAATACTGCGAGCATGCCAGACGGTAAAGGAACCTTTCCATCGCATAGTAATAAAAAACTTCTTGAAATGTTTTGCCACTTTGAGAAGTTAAATTCTTCAATCGTTGGTGCACTGAGGCAGGTAGATTTTTAATCTCTTTATTCATAAGGTTGCCTGGATATAAGGCGTCATGATCTTTTCCACGCGATTGATACGGGCATACTGTAAGATTTTCTGGATATCGCGATTAGGCTGGTGCATATAGTCTTTTAAGGCTTCCAAAGCAATATCCAAGCCAATTTTATTGCGAAACTTGAAGCAATCGGTAATCGTCTTCTCTCTGTTGTAAATTCGCACTGGAACGCCATCGAAAATGATTTCTTCAATCCCGGCAGCATATGGCTTTTGTGAGAGATAGACGATATCCAAGGGTGGATGCTCGATGCGCGGCGCCTTCACATCCTTTGGCAAAGCAATGTAAACTTTGTAAGGGATCTGGGTAGTCAATTGGTGATAATTCAATGCAGAAATCAAGCAAATCACAGCATGCGGAACTCGCATGGCGATCTGCACGAAATCCGGATTGCTCAGAGGCGGTAAATCAGCCAGACGATACACCCCTCGTGATTCCTTGACTAATAAACCGTCACCACACATCTGAACCAACGTAACCTCATGGATGCCTAATTTCTTGGCTTTCCCGGTTCTTAATATGCCATTGTTCTGTTTAAATATTTCTTCTGCAGTTTGAAATGCTTTTCTGGTCATAAGGTGATTCCGTTTAGTGTGTGTGTCACGGCTATTATAATATAAAATTACTGTACTTTTAATAAAAGTACAGTAATATTATAAAATTTAAATGTTAGAAACCACAAAGAAGTTAGCCCTGAGGCGAATACAGGTTGTGCTGCAGGTAATAGCAGAGGTCGGTCAGGTGGTGCACCGCGCCGAAGGTGGATGGGTGCTTATACTCCAGCGCCAGACAGTGGTGGAAGAGGTCCTGGCAGTTTTGGTTGGGAGGGAGGGTAGCGTGGCAGAAGGGGCAGGTGGGCATGGGGGTATCGACTTAATCTATACAAGGGTATAGTTTCCAGTGGTGAAATTATACTATTTCTCAAAAAAGTATAATTTCGTTGGATTATTAGCTAAGAATTTCGATTGAACCTGTCCAAATGAAATAAAAAACTGTTTTTGTCAATCGAAAAATGTACCAGTTAACATCGAAAAGTGGACCACTTACCAGCCTCGCACATTAAAAATTAAGAACGAAAAACATACCACCTGCCAGGAATGGTAGAATTAAAACACTTGTGCAGAAGATAGGGCAACGCTGGGGAGTGACCTAAGCGCTGTACTCAGCGCCCCTTACAGTCTACTTCCGCACCAGCAGTAACTTCCGTACCAGGGCAGCATCTTATTTTTCTACATTAAATTGATAACCCAGAATTATTTTCATTCTTGCTTTGTTTCTCGTTCTTGAATATTCATCTCAAGCTGAATTTGATTTTCTGTTTTATTTAATCCCAAGAGCTTTTCAACCTCATTGATCTCCTCTATTGGTAGCTTATTCCTCATTTTAGGAAGTTTCAGATGACTTAGTACAATTCTTTGGTGATGATGTTTATTTTCAATACAGCGCCAGGCTGGTTTGCCCCCCCATTGACCATATTCCACATCTCCTCCGCATGTTGAACAAACAAGAACGCCTCCTTTTAAAGGTGGTTGGTCAACACTCCTCGTATAACATCCATCATTTATACAAGTCCAATAAAATGGTTCATTTCTACCTTCACTCGCAATCATCTCGGATCCGCATATTGGGCATCTTGGACTTTCTTCAATAAAATCTGCAATCAGTATATTCAATCGTGTCACTTTAGAATATTCCTGCAATATAATCTTGCTTACTCTCCTCTCCATTATTTCTTGTGTGTTCGAGAAACTCAGGGGGTTAAGAGATCCGGACCACAATATTTTTTCATCAATGATTACTAATTTTTCATGCATATTTCGCTTATGTATTATTGTGATCCCCCAATTACTAAGTGATTTTTCTAAGTAACTGTATTCTGGTTGTGCTCTCTTTCCTCGTTCTTGTAAAGTCTTTGTAATTACAAAAATCTTTATCTGCCTATCTATAGCTGCTCGCAAAGCTAGCTGAAGTTCTTCTAAACGATTTCTTGTAATAAATGGTGAATATATTACAATTCGATCTTTTGCAGATTCAATATCGTCTATTAACAAAGGATAAAAATCATCTTGAGTTACAATGATTTGTGTTGCTTTGTTATCAATATTTCCTTCATATATTAGTTTTTTTGCATCCGCAGCTCTCTTCAAAAGATCCATGGGAGCGACTTCAAGAGCACTTATGACTTCAAATCTTTCTTTCAAATACGGTATGAAATCCTTACCCAAGAATGCATTCTTTGCTAATTTTTCTATATAATGAAAATCACCAACAATAATTAATCTATGGCGTGCTCTTGTTATCCCAACATTCACCAACTTTTTTGTGTTGGCGTCATTTTTTGCCATAAAAAGACCTATTCTCCAATGTGGTTCATCATTTACCAAATCAAATATCACAACATCTGCCTCAGAACCCTGAAACGAGTGAATAGTCCCGACTTCTACATCATGACTTAGTTTAGTCTCTTTACTTCCATCATCACTTAATTTATTCTCTTCAAGAAGTATTTTTATGAACTTAGCATGCGGTTGGTACGGGCATTGTATGATGATCCCTCTGTCATTCCCGTTTTCTTCATGTCTGGTTCTATCTTTCCTCAAAATTATTTCACATAATTCACAACACAGCATTGCGCTTAGAAAATTTAATCGACTTGAGCCTTTTCCCCGTGGTACGCTCGTTACCCATGCATCAAGTGGTCCAGTATCAATTAATATCACTGGTGCACTTGGAGCCCATTCAAAGTTGTACCGTAAATTAAATTCTTCAAAATTCTGATTGCTATATCTATTTTTCCATGTGTAGTCATAGAATAAATTATTTGGTATATCTGCAATCGTTGGATGCATTCGATATTGTTCATTCAGCCTTATTAGATTTTCAGGTCTTTCTTCACCTAATGCCCTATGAAATATATCCTCGCCTAACCATTTTATCGCCTCTGGTTTATCCGACATGACAATTGGTGGAAGTTGCTCTTTATCTCCAACAATTACAGCATTCTTTTCAATCAAACTGGATGCAACCCAAATAGCAGGGATTGGTGCCATTGAAGCTTCATCAAGAATGATTGTGTCATACCGCCGTGATCTTACAGAATCGCTTAAATAGGATTTTGTTAATGTTGTTGCGACAATAGAAGCTTCAGAAATAATTAACTCCTCAATTCGCGACAGTGCATCTTCAATAGAAGCTGTTTCTATTTCATTCCTGTGAATTTTTTCAATTGTGATTTCTAAATCCTTGGATAATTTAGCAAAATCGATCGTTTCTACATGGGATTGAATTTCAATAAAACACTCATCCATCCTTTCAAACAAATTATCATCTGTATAATCTTCCTTAAATGTTTTTGTCAATTGAAAAACCGACCACTTTAATCACGAAAAACCGTCCACCTAAGCAATCAGATTATTAAAAATTCACAACGAAAAACCGACCACCAGCCATCCCACACCAGCGTGGTAGAATCGCATCGCTCGAGCGGAGGATAGGGCAACGCTGAGGAGCGACCTGAGCGCCGAGCGAGCACCGTTGCCAGGGCAGAGACTGCGACCGGGAAACCGGCACTCTCTGCTCTTTTTTTCTGTCCTGGCAATGGTCACAAAGCGATAAACCTTTCTCAGCCATTCCGAAAGCGCTCTCGAAAGCGGAAGGATTTGCCAACCAGCTCCAGGATGTGAGCATGGTGGGTGATGCGATCGAGCAAAGCTGCGGTGAGGCGTTCATCACCCAGTACTTGTATCCAATCGGCGAACTTGAGGTTCGTGGTCAAGATCAGCGCCAGTCGCTCGTAGACTTCCGAGCAAAAAGTGAAGAGCGCATGGGCGCCGCAGGCTGAGAAGGGGATGAAACCGAGCTCGTCTAGCACAATCAGGTCAAGCTTAAGCGCAGTCGCAACAAAACGGTTCAGGCGGTGCTCATCCTGAGCGTGAAGCAGTTCATTCACCAGTCCGGCAGCCGTCCAAAAGCGGACTTTGCGTCCCTGGCGGCAGGCAGATAAGGCCAACGAAATCGCCAGGTGAGTTTTTCCCAGTCCAGGGTTGCCGATGAACACAATTGGCTCGCGTTTGCGGATGTATTCCCCACGGGACAGATCAATTACTTGGGCTTTGTTAAGCTCAGGCAAAGCTGAGAAGTCAAAATCTGCCAGCTCTTTGAGCATCGGGAAGCGGGCTGCCTTGATCCGTTTCTGGATGCGATTCTGCTCTCGCTTGCTCACTTCTTGCTCAGCGAGAGCCAGTAAATAGCGAGTGTAATCCAGGTTGCTGCGGGCAGCATCGGCAGCAAAAGCCTGGTAATTACGGGCGAAGTTTGGCAAACGTAGCTGGCGCAAGTAGGATTCAAGCAAGTCGTTGCGCTCCATGCTTCACCTCGTCGCCAGCAAGTCATATTGCTGCAAGTTCACCGGTTGGTTGCCATAAGCAGCCAGGGTGGAAAAGCGTTCGGCTTCCAATGTGGGAAAATGTGGCTGACCAACCTGTGACTGGCGCAGGTACAGCAGCACGCCATCAAGGCTGGCAGCGCCCACTTCCAAGGCAGCATGGACGGCTTGCTGGATCTGGTCTGCCGGGTGATCGCGGTGCAGTTTGAGGACTGCAATGAATTCTCTCACTCCCTGCCCACCTGGTAAGCGGTCACGTAAGGCTTCCAGCAAGCGATCATAGTCCTTTGGCCAATGTTTGCGCCAATAGCGCAGTGGTTTGGCATGTTCAAAGGCTCCAGGACGCTGTTCCAGCAGGGTTAGATAGTGCATTGGGTCCAGAATATCCTGTTGGTGACCAAAACAACGGAGATGAGTGGCGATTACATCCTTGCCAAACAATATCTCAACCCTAAATGGGTAAGCTCGCAGTACTAATTGGTCGTTGCCATGCTCAACTGGCACGGAGTAACGGTTAGTATCCAAATCTACCTGGCTATACCCATTCGATTTGACCGGATAACTGATACAGGCGGGGAACAACTTTCTGGGTAAGGGTAAAAACATGCTGCGCTCATCTGTCAGCAACTCGCTGACACTGGCCAGTTGGCCTCGTACCCGCCGATGCAAGTTCTCCTGGCAGGCCTTCCACAGAATAGCGTTCAGTTCTTCATAGCTGCTTACTTGCAGCAACGGTGCCATAAAGTTGCGTTGCACATAACCCACATCGTTCTCCACGCCACCCTTCTCATGGCCTTGAGCCGGGTTGCAGTAGTTGCTCTCAAACAGGTAGTAACTGCGAAACTTCTTGAAGCTGTCCTGCTCTTGTCGGTTGCGCCCAGCCAGGATTTTGTACACCGCCGTTTTCAAGTTGTCGTAGGTCAGCCTTCGGATCACACCGCCAAAAAACCGGAATGCCTGGTTGTGACCTTCGAAAAACGCTTCCTGCTTTTGAAACGGAAACGCCATCACGAAACGCGCTTTCGAGTAATTAAGCCGCAAAATGAAGAGTTGCACTGTCACCCGTTCCCCGTTCAGGATCACATCCGCTTCCCCCCAATCTACCTGCCCATCTTGCCCAGGGTCGAACTCCAATGGAATGTACTTCTCCTTGTACTCGCCCTTCCGACGCTCCCGGCTGACGTAGTTGTGCACCGCTCCTTCACTACCCGTGTAGCCTTCACTTCGCAGGATCTCGTAGATACGATGCGCTGTATAACGCTGTTTCCGTTTTTGCTTCTTGCTCTCTGCCAACAGCTCGTCTATTCGTTGTTGGTAAGGTCCAATCACCGGCGCTTCACGCGCTTTCTTCAGCGTGTATCGCATCGGCGCTGCATCGACTATGGCTTTGCGGATCGTTTCTCGGTCATATCCGAGTGTTCGATGGATTGCCCGGATGCTCTGCTTGTTTATAAAATATGCTCGCCTTATCTCTTCGTAATCTTCCACCGTTCTCATCTCCTTTTCCTCCAGGTTCGTTATCGTACCCGGAGTTTGAGCTTCGGTGGTCGGTTTTTCAATGTTAATTTTCAGCCAAGGTGGTCGGTTTTTATTTTACAAAATACACTTAAAATCAAATCCAAGTTTTGAAATTACTGATAATTTGTATCTAATATCATTCTCTAAGCTGTTCTTTATATTATCAACATGCTTTCTAAGTGAAATTCCGTAATTCAAAAGGGAATTAATTTCATTAGTGTATTCTCTATATTTAGCGATTACTATGTCTGGGTCATCATTGTATTCTGTTTTGTATTCTTCCAGTTTTTTCTTTAGGTTATTTCTTTTACTTTCAAGATCATTTAGATCATTTGATATTATTGAATGTTCTTCCTCTAAATTTCTTAATTCAAGTTTTAATTTCCTCACAACTTCTGATTGATTTTCTAAGCTTGGAAGACCACGCCACATTCTTACGACCCAATTATTAGTATTTATTTCATTTAATGTTTTTTCTTCCTTCTGTAATTCATCAAGGATCTGTCTTTTTTTAGATGACAGTTGGGATTGTTGTATTTCAAGGCTATTTATTTGTAAATTAATTTTTCCAATTTGCGAAAAGTTTTCTTTTGCATGTAATGAATCGCTTTTTCTTTTTTCCCAATTAATCTTTTCTTTTTTCATTTCCCCATAATTTTTTCTAGTCTCTATGAGTTCATCGTCTTTCTCATTCAACTTTATTTGTTTTAGCCGGATTTCATCTACATCTTTCTTGGCGATGGCAAACCACTCATAAATCTCTTTTTCTCTCATCGCACTTATCAAAAATTCCTTTAATTCTTCAGTTTCTTCTCTAAGAAGTGACAATTTTTGGGTTAATTCTTTTGAACGTTTTTCAACTTGTTTGTCAAGCAACAGATTGGGATAATTATTAACAATTGTGCCAATTTTCGGGTTACCTATTCGCAATATTTTTCCTTCTTCTAATGTTTGTGGATCTACTAACTCAGCTATTTTCAATAATGCTTGATCAATAGCTATATTAGTATGAGAAACCATCAAAAGTGATCTATCGTTGAGGAAGAGCTGGTACCCAATAGTTCCTATTGTTTTTGTTTTTCCTGTTCCTGGTGGTCCCCATATAAAAGTAATATTCCGATCTAAACTTGACCTAAGAGCTTGGTATTGACTCTCGTTCAAATTCGATCCTTTTTGATCAATGTGCTTAATTTCCCCCGTTAAACCACTATTTTTTAGTATCCTATCTCCAACAACATTGACCGATAGAGAGAGTTCCTCGATCCGTTCTATCAATTTTTTCAATAGGAATGTCAGATCGCTGAATAATCGAGCCTCTGGAATATAATCCCCCAAATCAGTTTTACTGCTCAAAATTATTGACATACCATCAACAGCCACTATTGATATCTCGACAGGCTTTTGAGATGGGATGAACAAATCCCCAGGTGCATCATCAGGTAAATTCAAATTGTCTCTAAGTTGAAACAGATATTGATACGATTTTCCAGCTTTCGCAATCCTCCGACCAGCCTTTAGTGGCACCGTGTGTTTGAATGCATCTATCCTTGCAGATTTAATTTCTTCTTCCAGTGCAAGCCTAAATTCCTCTAGATTTCCTGTAAGGGCTACTTGTGGCACTAAAATTTCTTCTTTTAAATCTGCCATGCTACTATCCTGAATGGGTAAACGTCTCTTTTTTGTTGGGAAAAAACACAAATTACGTCAAACTTGTAAAGGCACTATCTGATACCCAGAATTTTTTATGTCAATAGCTGATTTCATTTTATTTATTTGCCCTCAATGCTCTCTTAGTGACTGCACCACCGACTTAATCAAATCACCGTATCGAGTGATACTCTCTACCACCTGCGTGCCCACAATGCTTTGCCTCCAAATCAGAGCCAACTATTATTATAAGCTGTATATTATCCCCTCTCCTCACAATTTCATAAATTCGGTCCGAACTATCATCCTAAATCTGAACATCTGTGCAATTGATACTCCACGCTCCTGTTTCACTTGCCATATGTGAGCCTCCCTGCGAAAAGATGATGGTTTCACCTGAAGAAGTAGTCATCCAATAAAGATACTAGATAATTAAGACTATCATTATCCACAATCTGTGGTATCATTGCCCCTCTAACTCAACACACTCAACTCATTCCCTCAGAAAGGGCAGCTTCTGCGTATGTGGATTTCCCATTCGGACAGCCAGGCGGGTTTCAAAATGAAGGCTCAAGGTCGATTGGCTAATCTTTGGTTTTCCTGGCAGGGGCATGGTTTTTTCTTTTAATGAAAGGAGGCGCCTCCGGAAAGTTTTCTTTCCTATTCCCTGGGTTTTTCCCATTGGATCGTTCCCATTCAATCAAGTTATTCCACAGGAGGAAACACATGTTCCGTAAAATAATCAACCTGGCTCTGGTTCTAGTGATGGTTTTGACCAGCTCTGGGATCGCCCTGGCAAAGGCGGACGATGGCCCCCAGACTCCCCAGGCGGCGGCTGCTCGCGGGCAGGCCAAGTCCTATATCGTGGTCCTGACCCAGGATCCGGTAGCCACCTACGAGGGTGAGATCGCCGGTTACCAGGCGACCAAGCCCGGCAAGGGCGGCAAGATCAATCCCAACAGCGCCCTGGTGCGCAAGTACGAGCAGTTCCTGGAGAAACAGCACAAGCAGGTGCTGGCAGCTGCGGAGGTGAGCCCGGCTGCCCAGGTTAACTCGTACACCTTTGCCCTGAACGGCTTTTCGGCTCTTCTGACCGAGAGCGAAGTCAACGCCATCAAGGCCCAGAAGGATGTGCTGCTGGTGATGGAAGACCAGATGCGCTACCCGCAGACCGATAGTAGCCCGTCTTACCTGGGTCTAACGGATGCCGGCGGGGCTTATCTCAAGGGCTTTAATGGCGCTGGTGTGGTGGTCGGGATTATCGATACCGGTATCTGGCCCGAGCACCCCAGCTTTGCGGATGACGGCAGCTTCCCGGCGCCGCCTACCGGTGCTCTGCCCTGCGAGTTCGGTAACACGGCTCACAATCCCCTGGATGCGCCTTTTCTATGCAACAATAAACTGATCGGCGCTTACCAGATGCTGAGCACTTACCGCGCTTTGATCGGCGCCACCCCGAGTGAATTTGACTCGGCGCGTGATGACAACGGTCATGGTACGCACACCGCTTCCACCTCGGCTGGCAACGCTGGCGTAGCGGCTTCGATGTATGGCATGCCCCTGGGGACTGTCTCCGGCATCGCCCCGCGGGCGCATGTGGTGGCTTACAAAGGTCTGGGCACGCAGGGTGGTTTTACCTCCGACCTGGCAGCAGCCATTGACCAGGCCGTTGCGGATGGCGTGGATGTGATCAACTATTCGATCGGCGGCGGGGCGGGCGCTCCGGGCGCGGATGAGCTGGCTTTCCTGTATGCGGCCGATGCGGGCGTCTTTGTGGCCACTTCGGCGGGCAACTCCGGTTCGGGCGCGGCTACCGTGGGTAACCCGGGCACCATGCCCTGGCTGACCACGGTCGGCGCCAGCACGCAGAGCCGCTTCTTCCAGGGGACCATCGAGCTGGGTAACGGCATGCTGTACACCGGCGCTTCGATCACTCCGGGTGTGGATGCGCAAACCCCGCTGGTGGATGCTGCTAACGCGGGCGGCGACCTGTGCGTGCCTGGCACGTTGAACCCGGCTCTGGTTTCCGGCAAACTCGTGCTTTGCCGGCGCGGCGCTATTGCCCGGGCGGATAAGAGCCTGGCGGTCTTCCAGGCCGGCGGCGTGGGCATGATCATGTACGAGAATACGGATGATAATAACTTGTTCACCGACACGCACTGGGTGCCTTCGGTGCATATTGATTTAACCCCTGGCCTGGCGATCAAGGCTTATATTGCCACCGATCCCAACCCCACAGCCAGGCTGGTCACCGGCCAGATTGGCGTTTGGCCTTCTGCACCGTCGATGACCCTGTTCTCCTCGCGCGGTCCTAACCCGGTAGCGCCGGATATCATCAAACCCGATGTGACCGCCCCCGGCATCCAGATCCTAGCCGGCAGCACCCCTGTGGTTACACCTTCGGGTGAGTTGTTCCAGGCAATTGCCGGTACTTCCATGTCCAGCCCGCACGTGGCTGGTGTGTTTGCCCTGATCAAGCAGGCGCGCCCCAACTGGAGCGCAGCCATGGCTAAGTCGGCGCTGATGACCACCGCCTACCAGGATGTGCGCGATAACAACCGCATCAGTCCGGCGGATCCCTTTGATATGGGCGCCGGGCATATCGATCCGGGCGGCGTGTGGACCAAGGGCTCGGTGGTCGAGCCTGGGTTAGCCTACGATGCCGGTTTCAATGAGTACCTGGGCTTCCTGTGCGATGTCTACCCGGCGGTGTTTGCCAACCCGGCAGGTACCTGCGGCTTCCTTGAATCCATTGGCGTCCCGACCGAAGCCTATAACCTGAATTACCCCTCTATCGGCGTGGCCGAGCTGGCTGGCAGCCAGACGGTGACGCGCACGGTGACTAGCGTGGCTAAGGAAAGCGGTTGGCGCACCTATAACGTATCTGTCGCAGCGCCAGCGGGTTACAGCGTCACGGTCTCCCCCGCTACCCTGCGCTTGAAGCGCGGCGACACGGCTACCTACACGGTGACCATCACCAACCTGAGCGGTACAGCGGGCGCCTGGAGCTTTGGTTCATTAACCTGGCTGGATACGACTGGCGCCTACTCGGTCTACAGCCCGATTGCGGTCAAGGCGGCTTTGTTCGGCGCTCCGGCAGCGATCAGCGGCAGCGGAGCAAGCGGCACGGCCAGCTTTAACGTGGCTTTTGGTTATAGCGGGGCATACACGGCTGCACCGCACGGGCTGATCCCGGCGACGGTCGCCTCGGATAACGTGCTGCAGGACCCCGACCAGACCTTCAATCCTAACGACGGATTTAGCGATCTGCACCAGTTCAACCTGAGCGGGGTGGCGCAGCTGCGCATTGTCCTGCCGCCCGAAGCGACCGAGGCAGGTGCGGATCTGGATATCTTTGTGTACAACCCGAATGGCGTCCAGGTAGCCTCCAGCACCAACGGCGGTACGGATGAGCAGATCGACATCGTTCTGCCGATGGATGGTACCTGGAGCGTGTTCGTACATGGCTGGGTGGCGCCAGGCGGCGACTCGGACTACAATCTCTTCTCCTGGGCGGTCCCCCTGGCCTCGGGCGGCAGCCTGAGCATCGATTCGGCCCCGGCGGCGGCGACCATCGGCGCTATCGAAACCATCCAGGTCAGCTGGGCTGGTCTGGGGACTGGCGCGTTGGGCGACTGGTACCTGGGTGCGGTCTCCCATACCGGGCCGAGCGGTTTGCTGGGCCTGACCCTGGTCGAGATCGACAACCGCTAATCTACGTAAATAGACTGGGTGTTCACCTTCTGGCGAGCGCCCAGTCTCAACGCTAACCGTGGTGTTTGTGCACAAATCGTGCACAAACACTACGGTTCTTTTATTTACTGGTCTTGTGTGGGGGAGTAGGGCGCCAGTTTGGTGATATCGATCTTGCTGGGCGGGTAGGGGTCTTTGAATTTCAGCTCGCACAGGAAGGGGGCGCGTGATCCGCCGGAATGGTAGGGGTAGTCCTTGCCTTCAGCATGCAGCAGGATATAAGCGCCGTCCACCAGCACCTGGATATATTGCATGCCGGGTTGCGGGCAGCCTAAACTGCCGTCCGGCCAGGTTACGCTCCTGGCTTCCAGCACCTGGATGCTTTCGGGGGCGATGCTCAGGCGCTGGGACAGGTCGGCGACGGCTTGCTGGATCAGGAAATCTAAGCCGGGTTCAATC
Organism: uncultured Chloroflexia bacterium; assembly: GCA_963842455.1. Lineage (GTDB taxonomy): Bacteria > Chloroflexota > Anaerolineae > Anaerolineales > UBA4823 > CAWJHE01. The sequence continues at coordinate 1,642 of CAWJHE010000009.1, read as the reverse complement.
GTCATCTGGGTTTTTCCTCCGGGGGTTGATGTGAGCAGCGGGATGGGGGTGATCTCCCGGCTCGGTTTGGCTGTTACTGCGGGGGGCAAGGCGGGGGCGGTGGATGGGGGCGCTTCAGGCAGGTCGGGGTTGGGGGGCTGGGTGGTTTGCGGCGCAGTGATGGGAGCGCAGGCAGAAAGGATCAGCATGGCGCTCAGTAGCAGGCCGGGGAGCAGCCTGGATGGGAGCAAAGTATGGTAAAGGGAACGGGTTAGCGTTTTCATAGAGAGTAGACGCCGAAAGAGCGTCTTTGGTTCCCCGGCACTAAAGTTTCATGAGATTTTCCGTTTGGGGGGTATAATCGCAATTGATCATGAACTTGCGACCTGGTTAACGGATCACCCAAGTGGGTAATTACGCCTGGCTGATCACTGGGATTTACATGATCACAACTCAACTTTCCGGTATACCATTATCGAAAAAAGAGCGTAACCAGAAAAGTGGTTTAGGCGGCGTGGATGAAGCGGAACGTGTTAGCAAAGTTCGTGGCACAGCAACTCAGTGCGCCATCTGGCATAGCTGGCAGATGGGTTTTAGCGCCTCTTTGGAACAGAAGAAATGCGGCGTTAAATGACGTCGTTTTTGACCGCCTGGTTTTGAACTCACAAGATCGTGTGCTGGAAATAGGGTTTGGCGGCGGATATTTGTTGGGGCGGATGGCTGCCGTTGTGAAGCAAGGATTTATCTCGGGTGTTGATATTTCTGATGCGATGGTTGCGGTTTGCGAACGGCGCTATCAATCATTGGTTAGGTCGGGGAGGCTGGAGCTTCGTTGCGCGCCAGTGGAGATGTTACCATTTCCGCCTGCTCATTTCAATAAGGCTTGTACGGTGAACTCGCTTTTCTACTGGTCGGATGCAGTTCGGGCGCTAGGGGAAATATATCGAGTGCTCGAAGATGGGGGCAGGCTGGTTGTCTGCGTGACCCAGAAGGGGAGCATTGAAAACAAGCGTTTTGCGGCTCATGGGATTGGGTTGTATGAGGATGAAGAGGTGTGTGGCATGTTGGAGCGGGTTGGGTTTGGGAAGGTGAAAATGAGTCAGGCATCCGACATGCATCGAGAGTTCATATGTATAGTCGGTAGCAAATAGAGCTCTCGCTGCTCACCCTGATTTTGTTTTGACTAAGGAGATGTCAGCAAACGAATAAACGAGTGTCGGCCCCATCGGCGGTGCGCAGGCGAGAGATACTTTGAACAGCGTCCCACACTTGCTCCATCACGACCACAACACTATCTTGCCCCATTCCAACGATAAAGCGTACTGCTCCGCCGTTCGACAGATATTCGTTCAACACGACATCGGCGGATGGTGTTTGGGTGAAGCCGTCTGTAGCCCATACCCGGCGGGTGCTGTTGCCCAGGTAATTTTCCAGTAGCCACCAGCCGTTATTGGTGAAATCAAAGTTGGAGGAGCCTTCGCCCGTATTCACCAGCACCACGCTGCCATCGGTTTTGCGCAGGCAGGTGTTGATATACGGGTTGCCGCAGTAACCACGAAAGGCAATTTCGGCGTTGGGCTTTCGATAAGCTCCAGAGTAGAAGGAGACTCCCTCTGGCAATGTAATCTCGTCGAATACGCCATTGCTTCACAAGAGCAAGTTA
>CAWJHE010000008.1:0-129694 GCA_963842455.1 uncultured Chloroflexia bacterium | reverse complement strand
GCAGAATGGGAACAAACTTGAAATTCACACTGCGGTAGATGGCAGCCAATCAGGAGTATGTGTTTTTCCTGATGGCAGTACCTGTGACGAATGGGCTTACTTTCGCGGAGAGTGCGAGCCGGCAGTAAAAATTACCCCGGAACCAGTAGCGACGGTTGATGTAAAAGATTCTGCCAGTGGTGGTTACATGCCTCCAGGCACGGCAGAAGAATTTGCTGACTGGTGGGGCGTCATCAAGAGTACTACCCCTGGCGCGCAGTATGATGACTATTTTGAGCGGCAGGATTTGGGGCAGCAGTACATCTACTTTGGCATCGATTCGTTGGATCCGGCTGTACAAGCGCAGATCAAGTCCCTGCGAGACAGCGGTAAGATCGTGCATCTTTACGGTACCTTATTGAGCAATGTGCCTGACTACAACGGCTCGCAGGTCCAGGTGGATCGCATCGAGGTTGATGAGTAAATAACAACTGAACCACCTTTATGGACTCATAATTATTGAAGTGGATAATCCATACACAGATTGTGCCGAAGTGTGGATTCGAACCTCTGACCTTCGGGTTATGAGCAAATATCCTGAAACCGTTTCATTTGTGCGGCGGGCTTTGCTCATCAGCTAAACCGACGAACGCTGGTCCATGCATTGCGGGCACACAGCGATCCCACAGGGGGACAATGTAGCTGCTCGATGTTCCTATCTTCAGTCCGTTATTGAATTAGCTTCTCCATAAGAAACGCTCGATCAGGCAAAGAGCATTGAATCGCGCCATGATAAAGCTTGCATTTCCCCCAAGTGGCGGATATGGACACTCTTCGGTTGATGGATGTGACCTGAGAGTTTCCGTTATAAAATAGATGTATATTCTCGCTAAAATCCATTTTTGGATTTCGTGGATGCGAGGGTTATTATTTTGGCTATGACTTAAGAGGATAACATGCTATTTAGATACACATGCAAGGATATGGGGTTGAAATGTTCCTATATGGTCAAGGGAGAAAACCAGGAAGAGGTGATCCAGCAGGCCTTAGCACATGTGCTGGAAAACCACGCCCATGAATTTAATAACATCCAATCGGCAGCGGAGATAGCAAAGATGGAGAAAGCGTTGATGCGTTCCACCCGGGTCGTACCCGGGTAAACTCCAATGATTCGACCGTTGTAGGGGATTTGCTTAAGGTTCCTAACTGAATGAGGGCTGGTTGGGAAAACCGGGTAGTTGGTTGCTGGTGATCTGGCTGAGCACGTATCATGCCTCCTTGACTGTTGGTGTCTGTTATTCAGTTGATGAAGGCCATTTGACGGAGTATGAAGAAAATTTTTCCCCAGGTCACCTTGACCAGGCGTTCTTTTTTAGTCTCTCGCAAAGCTCGCCAAGTCCGCAAAGCTTTTTTGAAATTTCGTCATACGGACCATTTTGTATGACCCACAAAGTGCGATGAGCTTATTAGTAGGAGAAAATTCCTTGTTTAACCGAATCCTTGCACCTTTAGATGGATCGACGCTTGCGCAGCGTGCGATTCCTCATGCTGAACAATTTGCCCGCATCTTTGGATCAAACATTGTGCTCCTGCAGGTCCTTAATCCAACTTCCTATCACGAAAACCCCAGTGCCGTTGATCCATTGAGTTGGCAGATCCGCAAAGCGGAGGCTGACATGTATATGCAAGGGATTGCAGAGAGGATTCGAGAGGAATTCTTGGACCTAAATCATCGGAAATCGCAAGGAAATCCGGATCTGTAACATGTTCGCTGAGCGTCAAGTTAACCGAAAACCAGAAGTCTTGAGACTCTGGTTTCTCTCAGTAGCGGGGAGAGGATTCGAACCCCTGACCTTCGGGTTATGAGCCCGACGAGCTGCCACTGCTCCACCCCGCATCGTGCTCTATTTTAAGAGCAGCGGACATTGTAACACGCACTCTTGTGGAATGGTCAAGAATCTTGGATAGGCGATTACGAGATTTTCTGAAAACCGATTTTGCTGATGAGCCAAAGAACAACAGCATCCAGCGGTCAATATTGTTCATCATTAGTAGCTCGTCCACTTCTAACTCCCTTTTAATGGAAACTTTTCTTCTTTGCGATAACAACACTAACAAGCGCTTACATAAACCTTGACAAGAGTTTCGAAGATAACTATAATGATGTTGACTGGTCCATACCACATGACAACATGTCGGCATTATGTTGTCTTTGTTAATGATTTGTTTCATTTTTTTAATCTGCAGTACTTGCTCTGGAGCAGAATGAAGAATTAGACGGTGGAAATAAAACTTGAAGGGAGATTTCGATAAATAAGATGCAAGAACAATCGGTCTTAAAATGGGTTTCCGTTCCAAAACGTCGACGAAGTCTGCTAACTGCAATTTTGTTTCTGTTGCCTTCCTTATTGGTTTTTGGTGTTTTTGTTTATTATGCTTTGGGGTTTAATTTTTATCTCAGTTTTACTTCCTGGAATTTTTTGTCAAAAACTAAAGATTTTGTTGGCATTGATAATTATATGCGTCTTTTTTCCAGTAAAGTTTTTTGGAGAGCTCTAATTAACACTGCATATTTTGCCTTTGCTTCTGTATCGATTTCAATGGTTCTTGGCCTTTTCCTTGCGATTTTGCTCAATCAAAAAATTCCTGCTCGCAGTATATTCCGAACAATTATCTTTTCTCCTTATGTGACAACAACCGCTGCGATATCTTTACTTTGGGTTTGGATTTTTCAACCTGATGTTGGATTGTTTAATTTTGGTTTAAATTTGATTGGTATCGATGGGCCAAACTGGCTATCTGATACAAAATGGGCTATGCCAGCATTGATTATCATGAATGTTTGGCATAACATTGGATATGTAATGGTGATTTTCCTTGCCGGTTTACAGGGCATTGACAGAACTTTATATGAAGCTGCTGCTATCGATGGCGCCGGGGGGCGGCAAAAATTTCTCAACATCACTTTTCCTTTGCTATCGCCTACAACTTTCTTCATTATGGTTACGACACTCCTAAACAATTTCAATACCTTTGATCAGGTCGCAGTAATGACAAAAGGAGGGCCAGCTGGTGCAACCACTGTTATGAACTACTTTATATACCAGGAAGCGTTTGTGAATTTTAGGGCTGGATATGCCTCTGCAGCTTCAACAATTTTATTCCTGATCTTGTTGATCATCACAGTTTTTCAGACGCAGGCATCTCGTCGGTGGGTCCATTATTAATCCGCGGTTTTAGTTGGTAGTATTCGACTATGTAGAGAATCAGATTATTTCGTAGTCGAAGACATCTCATTTTCTGAGTATTTGTTTCTAAAAGTAATCATGGAATCCTGATTTCCATCCGAAGGCAATTATTACGAAGAAAAAGGAGAGCTTTTGTATGTGGCGTCCGATGAATCAACAACTCTCAAGGAAAATTTGGGGAACGGTATCTACACTTATCCTTTTAATAACTGTTGCATTTGTCATGATTCCATTTGCGTGGATGTTAGTGACAAGTTTACAGCCTGATCTAAAAAGTGTTATCCAAATTCCTCCAAATTGGTTTCCTAACCCTCCCACATGGCAGAATTATGTAACCGCATGGAACTCAGCCCCATTCGATATTTACTTGAAGAACAGTGTGATAGTTGCCATCAGCGCAACCGCACTCCAAGTAATAAATGCCTGTTTAAGTGGTTATGTATTCTCATGGATAAAATTTCCTGGTCGTGAATTGATTTTCCTTTTGTTTCTGGCCGTATTAATGATTCCAGGACAGGTAACCATCATTCCCAATTACATTGTGTTATCTCAATTAGATTGGTTGGACAAATATCAGGCGCTCATCATTCCATTGTCTGCAACCGCGTTTGGTATTTTTTTAATCCGTCAAGCCTTTTTGTCGATACCGCAAGATTTGGTTGATGCAGCCATCGTTGATGGAGCTACTGATTTTCAAATATTACGGAAAATTATGATCCCCTTGAACAAGCCTATGATATTGACATTCGCTTTGCTGAGTTTTAATTGGCGATGGAATAATTATTTTTGGGTCTTGATTATGACCAACTCAACCAAAATGCGAACCTTACCTGTGGGTTTGGTTGGTATGCGCATGGGGCCAGAGGGGGCTTCGCAATGGCAAATTATCATGGCTGCGACGGTTTTGGTAATCATCCCTGTACTGCTCGTCTTCATTCTCTTTCAACGACATTTTGTTGAGGGTGTTGCACGATCTGGTTTGAAAGGCTAATCAATTGCTAAAAGGAGGTGACTAACCACAGAAACAATGAGCTAAGCGCACTTCTTGGGACTTGCAAAATGATCTGAGAGATTACGTAACAAAATAAAATTCACATCAATATAGGCCATAATGATCGGTTCCAACTCAAAAGGAGTAGAAAAATGAATAAGTACAAGTATCTTGTTAGTTTACTGGTGGCTTGCGCCCTTTTATTAGGTGCATGCCAACAAACTGCAACGCCTGCTGAAGCGCCCTCGCCAACAGAACCAGTAACCGAAGCAGCTGCGCCAGGAACTTCGGTAGAAGCCGCTACAGAAGTCCCTGCAGAAAAAGATGGAGAAGTGATTACCCTCGCTTTTTGGACTTTGCTGGGAGGCGCCAATGGAGAGCGGGTTCAGAAACTGGTTGATGATTTTAATGCCAGTCAGGATGGAATTGTAATTGTTAATGAATCCCAAGGTGGATATGATGACCTGCAACAAAAGCTCCTTGCTGCACTTGCTGCTGGCAATCCTCCTCCTATCACAATGGTGGATTACAAGAATGTGCCATTTTATGCAAAAAATGGTGCTTTTGAAGCCGATCAATAACCTGGCTTCCGCAGAAGATTTAGCTGATTACATTCCTGGTTTGCTGACAGATTTATCCTATAAAGGACAGGTGTATGCTATTCCCTTCAATCGCAGCACCCAGGGTATGTTCTACAATAAAGATCTAATGAAACAGGTTGGTTTAGATCCAGAACTCTCCCCCTGAAACTTGGGCAGAAATGGTTGAAATTGGACCGGCTGTCAAGGCGCTTGGCGATGATTATTATGTGGCATACGGAAAAGAATCCAATGCTCAATGGATGTTTGAACCGCTGATTTATCAATTCGGCGGCAGAGTGAGCGATGAGAACTGCAGATTTGTCTTCAACGAAGAAAAAGGAGTTGAAGTTGCAGAATTCCTGCAAAAGAACGTTTACGATACCAAATATTTCCTGATTGGCGCAAACCCAGTTGGAAACTTTGGTGAAGTATCTTTCGAGTGGGTTCAAGGTAAAGTGATGTTCACCCGAAGTTCCACGGCCTTGCAAGGCAGCGTTGGTGAAATGGTCGATTTCGATTGGGGTTTTACCAAATTCCCGTATGCTGAAGGCGGTACCCCTGCGGTAACCAGCGGCGGCGCCAATATTGCTATCGCGGCAAAATACTCGCCAGAAGAGAAAGCAGCTGCCTGGGAATTTGTAAAATTTGCGACAAATGCGGAAAATTCAGCCTGGTTCCATATGGAGACTGGTTACATGCCCACCCGTTACAGCGTGCTTGAATTGCCCGAAGCCCAGGCATACTATGTGGATCATCCTTCCTGGTTGGTTAGCGTCGATCAATTGGAATACGTAAAACCAACCGCATGTGGCGTATTCAATGCCCCCGAGTGGGCTCCAGTGATCCAGGCAGCCTTGGATCGGATAATTCTCAACAATGAAGATGCAAAGACTGTTCTGGATGAAGCTGCAGAACAATTGAATTTGACCATTGACAGCATCGCACCCGAAGAGCTCATTAAATAAGTCGTTTGCGTGAAAGACCTTTAGTGTAGCGTTTCAAAAATGAGAGCAAGCAGCAACTGCATTATGCTGTTTGCTCTCTCATAAAAACAGAATAGTAAAGTCAATAGGGGATTACATTGGCAGCAAATAATATTTACAGACAAGACTTCTTAATAGATTGATTATGATAGGTATGAAGTGTACGATATGTTGAATAATAAGTTGATTACCGGTATATCTTGCGTGGGGATTCGACGGTGTGTGCCCTGAGTAAGCTTATTAGGGCAGCTATCCATAAAGGTATATGATGGTTAAGCCAGGAGAAAGTAAATGATGATTTGTCAAGAATTAATGCCATTACATGCTACCAAGCATGAAGTAGATCATCAGCCTGAAGTCGTTGCTACCGCTCTTAAAGCTAATCATGCAGATATTGTTGCGCTTGCAACTGAAATAGCAAGAAGAGGGATTGATAAATGTTATCTGGTTGGTTCAGGCGATTCGATGTTTGCCGGTTTGTGTGTAAAAGAAGCGTTCCAGTCTTATGCAAGAATGCCATTAGACGTTATTCAGGCTTATGAATATGCGGCTTTTGGTCAAGAGGGCGTAGATGAACATTCTGCGATCCTGGTGATTAGCTCCAGCGGCAGGAAATCCACAACCAGGAATGCATTAGAGCGAGCGTTAAAATCTCCAGGTCTTGTTATCGGTGTGACTGATTGTGCTGTAGAAGATAATCCATTTTTTTCTGAACCCTGCTATAAACTCGTGCCTGGTGCGACCAAAGATGGTTGGCCTACCCAAACAACTACGGCAACAATCGCATTGCTGATTGACTTAGCAATTCAAATTGGCAAACACAAAGGAATTATTTCGAAGCTCTCAGGTCGATGGAATTCATGAGGATTTGATGGGTGTACTGCGACAGATGAGCGTTGTGCTGAAGAAGACTTACGATCCCATGGTCCAAGCGGCTCAAAAATTGGTTGATATCAAAACGATTTGTTTCATTGGAAGTGGACCAGGTTATGGCGTTGCAAACATTGGCGCCGCATTGATGGCGGAGGGTCCGCAGCGTATCGGATTACCATTATATGTTGAGGAATTTCACCATTCTCTGCGCATCAATACTTTGGATTTAGGGATGCCTCTATTCTTGATCGCTCCGAAAGATCAAGCATATCAGCGATACCTTGATACAGCTCGAGCCGTAAAAAATTGGGGAGCGTATTTAATTGCTATTGTCACGGAAGGGGACGAAGAAATAGCATCTTTGGCAAATACCATTGTACCGATCCCAAATGTTCCTGTACCCATGCACACTCTGTTGACGGTGCTGCCTCTGCATCAATTCAGTATCGCCCTGACGGAGCGCCGAGTAGCCCAAGGGTATGTCAGACCCTGGTATCAAGTATAGGCTCAGCAGCGGACGTACTTGAATTACACACTTTTGACACTCTTAATAATTGACAATTGATGTCCATTATGAATATATTCTTGTGCCATCAAGGCAAAAGGAGAACACCATGCCTAACAATATGACAGAACAAATTGTGAGCTTACCGGATTTAATTCGTAACGAGTTTGATAATTTGGATAAGAAAATCAGAAATGCCTTTGATTTTGAAGAAATTCTATCTACCAAGAAAATTATCATCACAGGCTGCGGAGATTCCTATTTTGCGGCATTGGCATCAAAGTTAGCGTTTAAAACCTGGGTAAAGCTCCCCGTTGAAGTGGCCTCATCCTTACCAGTTGCCAGATATGAACTGCCAGCCGAATCGGTAGAAATCCCGTTGAATCTGATGGTTATTGGAATTTCCGTGTCTGGTGGGGTTTCTCGAACCATTGAGGCCATCAATATTGCCAATGAATTGGGCGCCAGGACAGTCGCTTTGACAGGAAATTCTACGTCAAAACTGGCAAAAGCAGCTAACAAGATCATCGATTGCTCGATTCCGCCGTATAAGCATGCGCCTGGGGTGCTTTCTTATCAAATATCATTACTTTCTCTTTATTTGGTAGCCATCCATTTCGCAGAAGTGCGGAAGCAATTGACCAGGCAGGAGGCAGACAAAATAAGAGCTGATTTGAAAGGGACTGCGGGTTTAATTGAATCGACGATTGCAAGGAACTTGCCCGCAATTAAAGAATTATCAGCCGCGCTAAAAACCCATCACAACTTCCATTTCGTCAGCCATGGCCCTAATTATGGAACTGCCTTATTCGGTGCAGCTAAAGTGATTGAAAGCACTGGTCGTTATGCAGCAGGGCAAGATACAGAGGAATGGGTTCACTTTGAATATTTTACGTCAATCGATGTTGAAATTCCTACTTTTGTGATCTCGCCTGGTTATCGTGGACATAATTTATTGGCTGAGATTATCACACCGATGAAACGTATTGGACGCAAAGTGATCGCAATCACGCCTGAAAACGATACTTCGGTCGCCCCGCATGCTGATTATCATCTCCCAGTTATTGGGGAAGTTAGCGAAATTATTTCTCCTTTGGTTTACGTAGTGGCTGGCAATTTGTTTAGCGCTTTTCTGGCAGATGAGACAGGCGCTTCATTCTTCTGCTCTGATATGGAAAGTTATCAGAAAAATGACGATATTCGCAATTCCAGTATTATCACCTTACAGGATATTATAAAGGCTTCATAATGTATGGCGCGCTGGCATTGCTAACACGATTTAGAAAATTTCTGCAACTTTACTCTCATCTGAAATCAGGAAGAAAAACCAACTCATGCCAAGTTACATAAGTCTCTCCAATGTTTTTATTGATGATATTTTGTTTTGGGATGATAAGATGTTTTTGAATGTATTAGGCGGCGCCGGTGTACATGCTATGGCAGGCGCCAGAGTATGGACGAATAGCTTAGGCCTTTTAGCAAGTATTGGAGAGGATTTTCAACAAGATCACATCAATATTTTAAAGGATTTAGACATTGATATTTCCATGCTCAAAGTAATGCAGAAAAAAACAACGCGAGCATGGCAGATCTTTCAGCCAGATGAACGCCGGGTCGAAATTTTTAGAGATGAAAATAATAAGGTAGTCCAGTTTGACTTGACATTATTTGATTTACCTGAAGATTACAAATGGGTAAAAGGCTGTCACATATATTTTTCTGGTTCTTATGAGGCAGCGCTGAAGAATATTGGGTTGCTTCGAAAACTCAATCCATCAATCAAAATCATTATGGAACCATCCATATACCAGGTTCATTGGTCCAGAGATAAATTTATTGAGATGCTGCCAGAAGTCGATGTTTTTTCTCCAAACTTGCTAGAAGGCGAACAAATCACGAAAGAGAAGGATCCAAAAAGGATAAATGAGGTATTGTTGTCATGGGGGGCGCAGCTCGTTGCTCTTCGAATGGGTAGCGAAGGATCGATGCTCGGAAGCAAATTCAGTTCATCCTATCAAATGATACCTGCAATTAAGCAGAATATTGTGGATGTTACTGGCGCTGGAAATGCGTATTTAGGTGGTCTGTTATTTGGCCTTTGTGAAGGTCACAGCTTTCTCGATTCGGCATTAATGGGTGCTGTAAGCGCAAGTTTTGCAATGGAACAGTTTGGCGTATGTAGATTCAAAGCTGACCTGATTAATGAGAGGGACAGGCGTCTTAAAGATGGAAGAATGCTTTTAGAACTGCATACGAAGGGAGATCCGACATGACAATGATCACATCGCTTATTGATGCTTATAAAAAGGTTGAACCGCTTTTTCTTGACAATTCAGCTTTTGACATATTGGAGAGGGTTGCCAATACTCATGCTCCCAGTCAAACCGTTAAATACACTCGAGCGGTTGTTATGGATGATATTGTTAAAGAATTCGATCTGACAACAAGCCATTTTGATCGTGATTTTTATGGCACTGGTAATAGCATTTTTCGAGTAAGTAACCAGGATCCAAAAATTATTGTTATGGCGCATGCAGATCAAATCAGTTATTTTGTTGACAAGAGAGTGAATGAGAGCTTGTGGAAACTAATTCCTTTCTGTAAGCATCTTTCTACAATTCGAGTATCAGCCGTTGGACTTCGTTTTGATGTACAAAACAATTGCTTTAAACAAGTCGCAACCGGATTAATCTGCTCAGAATTGCAGCAGAACGAGTCTACACCTTATTTTGCGCTAGAGAGTGGTGAGTTACAAACCGGAGATCGGATTGTATATCATTTACCCATTCACGAACAAGATGGTTTTGTGCAGGGAATTATTGATAATGCTGCGGGGGTTACCGCTTGTTTGCTTGCAGCTAAGATTCTCTTTGCGGTGTTCCCAACCTCCAAAACAGGCTTTGTTTTCACAGATGAAGAGGAGGGGCCAGCCACTGTACCTGCATTTTTCGCCCGGGGAGCTCGAAGATTGTTGAAGCAGATAGAAAAACCGGAATTATGTATTGTTGTTGACGGTCATGGTGGGCAGGATGGGAAGATGCTTGGCCAGGGTGCATTATTTGCAGAAAAAACCGGTGGAGGTTTAGCTACACTAACACCTCCAAATCTATTTGTAAAAGAGAAGCTCCTTGTAGAAGAAATGCAAAGACAAGGGATTATGATTTTTGAAAATCATGGTAGCGTCTCAAGGGGTGATGACGTTGCTTGCCTGGAGATAACCGCTAATGTCATTCCAGTTGGTTATCCAACCCAAAACCGCCATTTTGACCAAGGGTACCCCAGGGTTTCGATTTCGGATATAGTCAACCTTGCTAAAACCATTTTTTGGATGGCAGCATTTTTTGAATATTATGACAACTAATTATCGTTGTATGGGAGAAGTTTGGAATGAGAGAATTGAAATTTGAGCAAATTTCAGGAATTGTGTTTGACCTGGATGGAACATTGGTTCACAAGGAGCCAAAACTTGATGGTTTTATCCAAAATGCATTTGAAAAAAGAGGAATTCATTTAAGTTCAGAGCAAAGAAAATTAGCCCAAAGATTATCCCTTAAGTTTTGGGAAGATCCTGTAAATTACAATAATGATCCAACGAATCATGACAGTAATAGAGGTGCAGAATTTTGGATTAATTATATTCAGTATAGCTTCCAGTTCTTGGATATTTCTGCTTGTAAAATTGGTGAGGTCGCTGTAGAAATCGCTGATATTTTTGAAAAAGATGAGAGAAATGAGTACCTAGCAGCGAATACGAGAGAGGTATTGAAGACACTTTCGGCCAGGGGATATAAACTTGGCGTTCTATCAAACAGGTATTCTCCCGTTAGTGATGTTATCAAACATTATGACCTTTCTGAATTAATCAGTTGCTCCTGTTCAGCGGGAGAACTGGGAGCAATGAAACCGGATGAACGCATTTTTCATTTATATTTGCAAGAATTTGGCAAACGCAACGACGAAATCATTTATGTTGGCGATAATTATTGGGTAGATATAAAAGGCGCACAAAATGCGAAAATCCAGCCGGTATTAATTGATCCGGGAAATCTGTTTCCTGAGGTAACGTGTCCTGTAATTCGATCTTTGTCAGATTTATTGCTATTATTGAATTAAGTGGTTGAGAATGTCGTGAAGTCTAAAACTATGAAGATTTCTAAGAGCATATAATTATTAGGATTACATTGTTGTCTGTAATTCTGTTTCAGATCATTTACCCCGTCTCGAAAGTTATAATTTGTAAGACTTATTTCAAATGTGGGGAACCTGGAAGGATCACACGAGAAAAAACTGTGTTTTCTAAAATTTTGTCAGGGTAGTTACATAGACGGTTGTTGCCCAAAGATATAAAGTTCTTAAACAGGACCTGGTGGCATTTTGTCCAGCCTATTTATCAATTTATATACAACATCTACAAAATTATTGACCATATCATAAGGGAGACTTAGATCTTCAACGATGTACAGAAAACCAATAATGTGTTCGCTGAAGTTCTTGACAATATTTTCCACATGTACTGCCTGGGTGCATTCCTCGTTGCTGCCCATTTCTATATCAAGTTACCTTGATGCGAGTCAAGATGAAGAGTCGAAAAAATTTTTCGTTTACTGGCGCACCCAGTAATCCAAACCTTGTTTTGAGTAAAGTTGCGATAGTATGTGAACAGGTTCTTCAGATTGGCCCATTTATGCAGCAGACTACACAAATCATTAATCTGCTGAGATCATCCAACCTTAGATAAAAACCTTGTGTGTGTGTGGGGGGTTCTAAATCATCGGCGTCTGCCAGGAAATCCGTATCTGTAACATGTTCGCCGTGCTTCAAGTTAACCGAAAACCAGAGTCTTGAGACTCTGGTTTCTCTCAGTAGCGGGGAGAGGATTCGAACCCCTGACCTTCGGGTTATGAGCCCGACGAGCTGCCACTGCTCCACCCCGCATCGTGCTCTATTTTAAGAGCGGCGGACATTGTAACACGCACATCTGGATTGGTCAAGTACCGCAGATAGGCAATTATGGGATTTTCAGAAATCCGTTTTTGCTTAGGGACCGAAGAATAACAGCATCCAGCGGTCAATATTGCTCATTTGTGTTGGCTGAACGATCGGGATAATTGTGGGTGTCGGCGTAACCGCAGAGATCTGGACGGGCACCACCATCTGGTCGCCGGATTGGGACATGTGGTTCTCATACGCCCATTCTACGGCTGCAGCAGGGGAGGTGGCGTATGCAATTTGCGTTGAAAGGGCATCCCTGATTTGCTGGCGTTCGATCAGCCGCTCGGTAACATTTTCCCGTTCGATTATCAGTTGATTTAATTCGGCCGTTCGCGCGTTGAAATCCATCACCAGAAAGGCGAGGATGATCAGAGCAAAAATTAATACGCCGTATTTCATCTTTTTCTCCCGACTTACTTGCAATTGCGTATATCCTTCATCATACCGCAAGCCGTGGTTTGACGCAAGACCCCAGGAAGCAAAAGTTCCCCAATAAAGCTGCAAGGAATATGCCTGCTTTGGGGAACCTGTATGCCGAAGGTGGGACTTGAACCCACACGAGCGTTTGCCCACTACGCCCTGAACGTAGCGCGTCTGCCAATTCCGCCACTTCGGCTTGCGCAGGTTATTGTACTCGGAAATCCTTTTTTGTCAACCTATTGGAAAATTAGATTTTTGATCGATATTGGAAAGACTGGTTTTTCTGGCACGGATTTTGCACAGTATGAACTGGAGTTTATCGATTATTTTGACCCCGGGTTTATCCTGGTGATCATAAAGATCAAAAAATATTGTACACATGCTATAATTGCACATTGGAAAATTTGGTTATGAGTTCTCTTTTTCAGCAAATTTTTGAGTTACTCACCACCGCGACGGGAACACTTGCCTATCACCTGGTACTGGCCTTCACAATTTTGGGCGCGTTTCAGGTGGCTTTCTTTCGCCTGGGTCTAAAGAATAGCGAAAGCGCGCATCTCCGGCGTCTGCTCTTCGGATTTGGCTCTCTTTTGGCGCTACAATTTATCCTTTTCTTGTTTTCTGGGTTAGCCTGGCAGGAGATCCTGGATGGTGGTTACTGGCTTCCGCCTGTTGACCGCGCTGTGATTCTACTGAGTCTGGTTTGTATCCTGTGGATGTGGATATTTCCTGCTACCAATCGCATTGGAGATATCCTAACCTTTGTTCTCGTGGTCCTGATCGTCGTTGGGGTTGTGATTGGTTTCTCGTGGTGGAACAACCAATATCCAAACCTGGCTTATAACAGCTCCTGGACGGATTTCCTGGCGCATATCCTGGCGCTTGCCTTGCTGAGTGGTGGGGGAATTCTATTGGTTTTGAGACGACCGTCCAGCTGGCTGGTGGGGATGGTGATGCTGGGCTTATTTGCTGCTGGACATCTTCTCCATTTGTTGTTGCCTTTATCCGGAGAACAATATTCAGGTGCGGTACGCGCCACGCAGCTGGCTGCTTTTCCCTTTCTGTTTATCCTTGCCCAGCGCTGGCAAGCAAAACCGACTTTGACAGGAAGTCCGCAGGAAATAAAAACTGATCAGCTCTCGATTCAGCCTGTATTGCCAAATGTGGAAGGAAAATCTAGCAATACGTTATTCAGCATTCTAAATGTATCGGATTACCCGGAAGTTTGCACTTTAGCTGTAAAGGAGATTGCAAATTTCTCTGGTGCAGAAGTGTGCCTGTTTCTTACTTCATCTGATCAAGAGCAGTACCTCTCATTAATAAGTGGATACAACAGGAAAACGGGACAACCGATCGCAAGTTTTAGCCTCGACAGTTTACAACTTCCTCAAATCGCCATGGCTTTTCAGGACGGTAAAGCATGTATTCTCTATCCAAATGGGCAGCATGCGGATATCCAGACATTAGCACGGCTATGTCAGTTTAAGTCTGAGAACAATGCTCTGTTTTTCATACCTGCAAAGGATACTGAAAGGCCAATTTCGGCGGCTTTTGTGCTGGCATCTCTTGAATCGAAATCTGATTGGAGTGAACCTGAACAACAGGCGCTGGAGAGAGTGATTGACCCCATCTTGCAGCATATCTTTCGAACTCAGCACATTTCGTGGTTGAAAGAACAACTGCTGCAGGCCCGGCAAAGCTCTAAAAGTAGCGCGAGCCAACTTTTAAAATCAGATCAAGAGACATCTATGAGCAGTGAACTGCGCCTGGCGCTGGAAGAGATTGCTCTGTTGCGTTCTAGCCTGGCTGTGATGGAAACAAAGGCTGCTCAACCCGGGATTTCTGCTCAGCGGGATGGTCTGGCAGAAATTAAGCGGGTTGATCAATTGATCCAAATCACCCAAGATATGCAGCAGCCATTGTCATCCTTGAAAGATTACGCGGATATTTTGCTTAGCGAGCAATTTGGTGTTCTAGGTGAAAAACAAACCAAGAATCTTGAGCGCATCCGCCTGTCAACAGAGCGCATCAATCGCTTGGTGAATGAATTAACTCAGGTGATTTCTGTCGAAAAGCAACTTTCAAAACTTAGCATTCAAGAAATTGATTTAGTCAATTTGATTGAACAAGCAAAACAACGCTTTTCTGAGCGGAGCAAAGCCAAGGGCGTCACTTTGTCGATTGAACAACCTCAACGTTATTTGACGGTTTATTCTGATAAACCTGTGTTAAGCTCCGTCTTTGATCAAATCTTAGAATACAATCTGTCTCTGATTCCTTCACAGGGTCAATTATGCTTAAGTGCCCAGTTGGAACACAAAGAGGGAAGCCCAGATTATGCCCTGATTCAATGGATTAGCGGAGTCGATGCATCCCAGTTTTTGGATATTTCTCAGATTTTTTCGCAACCGACAGCGGCAATCAGGCCTGATGAAGGTCAGCAGACTGCTGCCGTGAATCTATCCAATGTCCGCAGCTTGGTTGAAGCCTTGGGTGGTCGCATTTGGGTTGATGTAGAGCAAGGAAAGTCCACGATATTCAGTATGATTCTGCCTGTCATCCAACCAACGCTGGAGAACAAATCAGAGGATCTGGGATCTGATGTCTGATTTTCGTCAGGGCTTCTTAGGTGTTGTTTTTGCATTGCTCTCTGGTTTTGTCATCTTTGGAGGTGCAGTTTTATCGTTGGTTGAAAGCAATTATGTGGAAAATAAATCTGCATCAGCTACTTACCTGGCAGCCTGGGATATGGCTGGAGTGGATATGAGCACACCTGTTCCGGGTGAACCTACGTTTACGGCTGTTCCTGTCGGCCGTGAGACGCTTACTCCGACGCCAACATTCGGACCTGTGGCTGGCTGCCCAGTCCCAGAAGGGTGGGTGTCTGTAATGACGCAAATGGGGGATACGCTGGAGAGCCTGGCGCTCAGATACCAGGTTGATATGACCCAGTTATCTCAGGCGAATTGCCTGGCGAGTGACCAGCTGCATCTTACACCTGGGATATTTCTGTTTGTCCCGCAGCCAACCCCGACCGCGGTACCAAGTTTGCCAACAGCGGTAGAAGTTCTTATCACCCTGGTTAAAACACCTACAAAAATCATTTGTGGCGTTCCCTATGGGTGGGTTGCATATCGAGTGCGCTCTGGCGATACACTATATAGCCTGGGAAGCTTAACTGGCGTAAGCGTCTACCAGATACAACAAGCCAATTGTATGGGCAGCTCAACGGTCATCGTCACCGGGCAACTTTTATATCTGCCATTTATTCCATTGATCCCGGTCAATCCAACTGCGACGCCTGTCCCGACCTGGACCTCTGCACCACCAACGTTGGCGCCAACAACAACGGTGGTCATACCAACTACAACGCCAACCAGCGACCCAGCAACACCGACAGCTTCATCAACATCCGTGACACCGACTGTGACACCTACGGTTAGCCCTTCAGCGACCCTGGAGCAGCCAACGGCAACCCACACTTCAGTTCCTGTAACACCATCAGCGACACCGGTACCGCCATCGGACACACCGGTTCCTCCACCCATACCAACAGCTACCTCGATTTTGCCAACCCCAACATCTGCCAACCCAAACCCCCTATCTATTTGGGTACCCATACCGGTTTGTGATGTAAATTACGTGGAATATAGCCTATGAAAATCATTCGATTCAGCCAGTTTTTGTTTTCTGATTTTTTTGATATGCTTATCAGCTTGTACAACACCTCAGGCAATGGGGATGCAAAATTCTCAAGCAAAATTCACTGCCACAGCCAGTCCAACTTATGTTCTGGCTGATCAGAATGCAACGGCAACACCCACTCCTTTCCAACCGCTGCCGCCGACCCCTGTGGTAATGCCTACGGAGGTCATCACGGTTATCCCGACCGAGACGCCCACGCCAACACCTCAAATTACCCTGCCTCCGGAAGGACAGCCGGAAATTTCACTGGACCAATTACCGAGTAAACAAATCAATATTCTGTTGCTGGGAACCGATGCCCGGCCACGCTCGACAAATTTCCGTACGGATACGATCATCTTGCTGACGCTAAATCCAGAATTGGGTAAAGTGAACCTGACATCTTTCCCCAGAGACCTGTATGTTACCCTGCCAGGCTGGGGGACGAATCGCATCAACACAGCCTGGACATTTGGCGGCTATAAAATGTTGTCGAACACCTTCAAACATAATTTTGGCATCAAGCCGGACTATTATGTTTTGGTGAATTTCTCTGCTTTCAAGTTTATCGTCGATACACTGGGCGGGTTAGATGTGAATGTTGGGCAGCCACTATCCGATTACCGGGCAGGCTACTGGACCAATATCCCCAAAGGCATGGTGCACATGGATGCGGATACCGTCCTGTGGTATGTGCGCTCTCGCAAGACCAGTAACGATTTCGCCCGCAATAAACGCCAGCAAGAAGTGCTGCAGGCAATTTTTGAGAAGATGTTATCCATGGATGCGATCCGCAGGGCGCCTGAGTTTTACGAAATTTTCAAGGATAACGTCACCACTGATCTTAGCTGGCAAGAGATGTTCGCCTGGTTGCCGTTAGCAGCCAAAATGGCGGAAGAACCGAATATCAAGCAATATTTTGTAGGCTCGAAGCAGGTATATGATTGGATTACACCGGAAGGGGCTATGGTATTATTACCCAACCAACAGGCAGTGATGCAAGTAATCCGAAAATCTCAGAATCTTCCATAAAGGTTGAAAAGTGACGCTTCGAGGAAAAGGTTTTTATATCTGGCAAATTTCGCGTTGCGAGAACGGTGATCCAGCTACTATTGCGAGTGAGGCAGCCAAAGCAGGACTGACCCATGTTCTGATAAAAATTGCTGACGGGGCCAGTGCTTATAATATCAGCTCAACGACCGGCGAGGACCTGGTTCCACCGGTCGCCCAGGCATTGTGGCAACGCGGTATCCATGTTTGGGGATGGCATTATGTTTATGGCTATGATCCGGTTGCGGAAGCCAATATTGCCATCCAGCGTATCCAGGGACTTGGTTTAGAGGGTTACATCATCGATGCTGAAGCCCAGTACAAATACCCTGGCAGGGATGCAGTTGCCCGGGAATTTATGACTTTATTACGCCAGGCTTTGCCAACATTCCCCATCGCTCTTAGCTCCTACCGCTTTCCGACCTACCACCCAACTTTACCCTGGGAAGCTTTTCTGGAAAAGTGCGATTACAACATGCCACAAGTTTACTGGGAGCTGGCGCATAATCCTGGGGAACAGCTCATCCGTAGTGTTAACGAATTTATGGCAATCACGCCTTTCCGCCCGATCATCCCAACGGGTTCAGCCTATATGAGAGGCGACTGGCAGCCGACCTCAGCAGAGATTATCGAATTCTTGGATACCGCTCGTAATCTGAATTTAAGTGCTGCGAACTTCTGGGAATGGGGCCATACACGCTTGTACCTGCCGCATTTATGGTACACAATTTCTGACTACAACTGGCCTTTAGAAACTGACGATCGGGATCTGCTTGTGAGATATTTTGAAGCCCTGAACATGCACAACATCGATTTGCTCGTGGGACTGTACCATGACAGGGCCGTGCATGTGACACCTGAGCGGACTGTCCAGGGAAAAGAAGCGATTCGTACCTGGTATACATCTCTATTCAATGAAATCCTTCCGAATGCAAATTTTGCCTTAGGTGAAAATAGCGGCGACCTAAGCTCACGCATTTTTTCCTGGACGGCCACTTCAACGATTGGGAATGTCAGCAACGGCCGAGATTCTATTGGGATCGTTGACAATCAAATCATCTACCATTACACCCAATTTTCCAACTAAAACAAAAACCTTCTCCACTCAATTTCATTGGAGAAGGTTTGTATCAAAGACAGGATAGCAGGTTTTACTTCTTTGCAGGGGGCTTTTTCGCAACGCTGGTTTTTCCACCTGAGGGTTTCCTGGCGGTAGCGCCCTTGGTTGAGGTTGATGTTTTTACCGGTTTGATCTGTGTACCGGGAGCCTTAGCTGAGCTTGTTTTGCTCTTCGGACTTGGTTTGCGTGTTTTCTGGGCAGCGGATGTCGCTTTCTTGGGTTCGCTTGGGCGCGGTGCTGTCCATGGGATCGTGAAGCCAATCACCAGATCGCCAGTTTTAACCTCTTGGATGGATTTTCCGCGAGCAGTCCGGGTTTGCAGGGGGGCTTCATCCAGTCGAATGGATTTCGGGGCAAACTTTTTCAAGAAAAGAATAGCCCGATCTGTACCTTTTCCGATGGTCATGCCAACTACTTTTATGTTTTGCGCCAATTTCCAACTCTGGACACCTGATCCATAGCGCCCTTGTTTCGGGAACTGGTCTGCCTTGATGCGTTTCCCCATTCCGTTTTCTGCAACCAGGAAAACATCACCTTTTTCAGAAACGATCTCAGCGCCGACAACCTCATCGCCATTCTGCAATTTGATCCCCATTACACCGGCGGCCACCAGGCCCATTGGCCGGACCTCGTTCTCCGAGAAGCGGATCGCCATGCCATTTGCGGTTTGGATGAGAATATCGTCCTCTCCGTTGGTGAATTTTACCCACCCTAAGCGATCACCTTCATTCACTTTCACCAGAGTGAAACTTCCTGCTGAAGTTCCGGGAAGATCAACGATCAATGACTTCTTGATCATTCCTTGTTGGGTAACGCTTAGGACGTGCCAATCCTGGTATCGTTCGAGATTTTCGGATTGGCTGCGGCTGGGTAAAGTAAACAAGGCCACCAGGTTGTGGTCGGGGCGCAGCACAGAAACTTTGGCAATGGGTGTTCCTTCAGATGGTTTATCGGTTTCTTGCAGGGCATGGACTGGAATTGCAGCGCTTTCACCAGTATCAGTCACCATGTAAAGCGTATCCCTGGTATTGGCGCTCACGATTAATACAGGTGCATCTCCACCGCTCAGACGCGGTTGTTTCTCCGAAAGAGAACGGGAGATTAATCCATCTTCATTTACTGATACCCAAATCGATTTCTCTTCAACCAGTTCGCTAGCAGATTTTAGCGTGCTCCTTTTTTCCCCTTCTTTAAGTTCCAGGATATAAGTCCGGCGTCGATCACCGAATTGCTCTTTGATCGCGGATAGTTCTTCGCCAATAACCTGACGCATCTTTTGGGGTGAACGCAGCAAGCCTTCTAATTCTTTTATGAAAGTCGTGATCTCTTTATATTCAAGCTCAATTTTCTTGCGTTCGAGTGCAGCCAAACGGCGTAATTGCATGTCTAAAATTGCTTGGGCTTGCACCTGGCTAAGTTTGAAACGTTTGATCAAGCGATCGCGGGCTGTCTCAGCATCTGGCGCTTTACGGATGATGCTGATGACTTCATCCAGGTTATTCAAGGCTATTCGCAGACCTTCGAGGATATGAGCTCTTTGGCGCGCCTTATCCAGATCGTGCTCACTGCGCCGGCGTACGATCTCGAGGCGGTGCTCAATATACACGCGCAAGATTTGCTTCAAGCTGAGCATGCGCGGCTCGCCATCCACCAGGGCAAGCATGATCATGCTGAAAGTGCTTTGCATGGGGGTATGTTTATACAGATTCTGTAACACCGCTTCGGGATTGGCGTTTTTACTGAGCTCGATCACGATGCGCATGCCCTGGCGGTCCGATTCGTCGCGCAGATCCACAAGGCCTTCTAATTTTTCATCTCTAGCCAGCTCCGCAATCCGCTCGATGAGCGATGATTTGTTGGTCATATAGGGAAGCTCAGTTACGATAATGCGGCTGCGACCACGATCCATCTCTTCCAGGTGAGCTTTAGCCTGCACAGAGACACGCCCACGGCCGGTACTGTAAGCGCTTACCAGGCCATCACCAGCGCTCTCATGCAGGATTACACCACCGGTTGGGAAATCTGGTCCCTTGATAAAGCGCATCAGGTCTTCGACGCTGATATCCTCAAGTTTGCCCCAGTTTTGCAGGAGATATTGGATGGCATCAATCACTTCAATCAGGTTGTGGGGAGGAATGCTGGTTGCCATTCCGACGGCAATACCCGTAGCACCGTTTACCAGCAGGTTAGGTAAGGCAGCCGGTAAAACCGTGGGTTCTTGCATGGTGTTGTCAAAATTATCTGAAAAATCCACGGTGTTTTTAGCGATATCCGAAAGCATATATGAGGCCAAAGGCGCCATTTTGGCTTCGGTGTAACGCATAGCTGCGGGGGGATCTCCATCTACACTGCCGAAATTTCCTTGACCATCTACCAGCAAATATCGTAGGGAAAAATCTTGAGCCATGCGAGCCATGGCATCGTATACTGCCATATCCCCATGTGGATGATATTTACCCAGCACCTCACCTACGATGCGGGCGGACTTTTTGAAGGGTGTATCTGGGCGCAGGCCCATGTCGTGCATGGCATATAGAATTCGCCGGTGAACTGGTTTGAGACCGTCTCGGGCATCTGGTAAAGCCCGGGCGACGATGACGCTCATGGCATAATCCAGATATGCTTGCTGCATTTCATCGTCAATATTAATTTTTTGTACCATTCCAATTTCCATGTTATTTCTCCCAAACCAGGCTGTACGATAAATAGATTAGAACATTTCAACCTGTGGTAAATAGAATCTTAGTGCGCGATGTATCTTAAGGGGAATTGAAAAAAACGTCAAGTCTGAAACCTGCGGTGATGACCTTGAGAAAAACCAGCTTTTCAAGTATGATCGCAATTGTCCTGCTTGGGAGATCGATTAAATATGATACCTTATGATGAATCAACCAAACTTTTGAGGGAGTTGGCCCCTGTCGTTTTGAGCGGTAACCTGGTTCGCCTGGAACCGATGCATGAAAAGCACCTGAAGGATTTGAGCGAGGTGGGACTTGACCCCGAAATTTGGAGATGGATGTTATATGGGCAAATGAAAACTCAACAAGACCTGCAAAATTGGATCAAAGAGATCCTTGGTCGTCAAGCGAAAGGAAAAGATTTGCCTTTTTCGGTTATCCATATTTCGAGCGGACGTGCGATGGGCTGCACTCGCTTTATGAATGTCGAAGCTGCTCACCGTAGCCTTGAAATTGGCGGTACCTGGTATGGGCGAGCATTTCAAGGAAGTGGAGTGAACGCTGAGGCCAAGTACTTGTTGCTTACTTATGCATTTGAGACATTGGGATGTGTCCGTGTTCAGTTTAAAACGGATGCGAGAAATATACAATCCCAGCGGGCGATTGAACGATTGGGGGCAGTTAAGGAAGGCGTTTTACGTAAGCACATGATTTTGCCGGATGGCTCAATTCGTGATTCGGTTTATTATTCTATCCTGGATGATGAATGGCCTGGTGTAAAACAGCACCTGCAAAAACGCCTGATGGAGCGAAAAATCCTTGCTGACTAAGCATGGGAGATTTCAAATGCAATCACTCGCCTGAGCGATTCATCCAGTGAAAATTCCGGTTGGAAGTTAGTCAATCGGGATATTTTTTCTATACTGGGCACTCGCCGGTGCATATCTTCAAATCCAGGCGCGTAGGCTTCTTCATAGGGGATATCTACGATCTTTGAGTGACTATGTGTCAGATGAATGATGCGTTCGGCCAGGCCGCGAATATTAATTTCATTTGTAGAGCCGATATTAAATACTTGCCCAATCGCCTGCTCATTTTCCATGAGGAGTAAGATTGCCCGCACAATATCGGCCACATCCGCAAAACATCGCGATTGCGTTCCATCTCCGTATACTTCCAGCGGTTCATTCTTTAAAGCCTGGTGAACAAAGCGCGGCACCACCATACCGTATTGTCCGGTTTGGCGAGGCCCGATGGTGTTAAAAAAACGCATGATGACAACTGGTAATCCATATTGCTTGTGGTAAGCCAGGCTGAGAAATTCATCCAGAGCTTTTGACGTTGCATAAGCCCAACGGCTGTGAGTGGTTGGACCGATCAGGCAATCATCATCTTCCCGAAATGGTACGTGCGCACCTTTTCCGTAGACTTCCGATGAAGAGGCAAGCATGACCTTACATCCATACCGGTTCGCTGCTTTAAGCACAGCCTCACTACCCATCACATTGGTGTGAATCGTATGCACTGGATTTTCAACGATAAGTTTTACCCCAACTGCGGCTGCTAAATGGATCACCAGGTCAACCTGGGAACAGGTTCGATCCAGGACCTGTGGATTTAGAATTGTCTCTCTGATAAACAAGAAATGCTGATATTGGCGTAGATGCTGAATGTTGGACAATTTGCCGGTCGATAAATCGTCAATCGCTATAACCTGGTGGCCCATATTGAGCAAGGCTTCACACAGATGACTGCCGATAAAACCTGCACCGCCGGTAATCAGAATTTTTTGCTGCATATATGATTCGCTCTTTAATTCTTTTCTTTTTGCAAATTGGGTACAGATTATCCAAACTGCCATTCAGATGGATTATATCAAGAGAATAATCTCCCAACAGTTATGTAAGAACTATTAATCAAGCCAAGCGGGTTTCCAACGAGATTGCGGGGTATAATCTTATCAAGGAACCACAAGATTAAAAAATCTGGTGGGTCTGAGGTGTTTTTCTGTATTTAACAAGATTGGGTTTTGCAAAATGATAAATGGGCGTGTTTACTCCATAGTGCTGATAGGGGTATTGTCGTTATTCTGTTGTGCATGCAGCGGTACAAATGTTGCTCGCGGAATGGCATTGTCTGCCCAACCGGCTGAAATAACACCTTTGCCGACTCATTCAATTAACACCTTCAAGCATTTTCCTCCAACCCCAACATCCACCAAAATCCCAGTTGAAAAACCGCTCGGATTATTAAATATACCCAGCTCGAAGGCAGAGATCCCAAGCCCAACGCCTACTCATTTATTGGTTCAGACAGCCGTCCCCTCTATAATGGTTTGCTCGCCGCTGCAAGATTTCCCATTAGATAAATTACCCAAAATCGTTTCGGATGCTTATGATCCGCCGCCAATGGGATCAGACAGCCGTCACCAAGGTGTAGATTTTGTCTATCATCGCCTCGCTGGCACGAATATCCCTATTTTGGGTGTCCAGGTCAATTCGGTTTTGCCCGGTATTGTGGCTGCTTCCCTGATTGATACATTTCCTTATGGAAATTTGGTGATGGTCGAGACTCCCGGAAGCTGGCTGCCGAAGAGCTGGCTGGATGCCTTGGGGATGAGCAGAGAACATTCATTGTATCTGCTCTATGCACACTTGCAAGAAAAGCCGCTGGTTAAATATGGGGGAAGAACTGGATGGCTGCCAACCGATTGGCAAGGTTGGAAGTAGCGGAAATACAGAAGCGGCACACCTGCATCTGGAAACCCGCATCGGTCCATCGGGCAGTTTTTTCCCTTCGATGTACGGTCTATTAAAAGAAGCTCCCGAAGAAGCTCGAAAAAACTACAACCTGTGGCGCACCAGTGGCGTCTATCAGCATTTTGATCCGATGTTCCTGCTCTTAGGCCTGAAATAGCTGGGCTAACCGGCAGTTTTCCCTGCAGGTGCAGTAGGCAAGAATAGAATGGCTGGTAAAGAAAGCAAGGCAATTAACGCACCCCAAAAGAAAGCTTGCTGGAGACCGATCTGATCACCAATCCAGCCAATGCTGATGGTTGCTAAGGGGCGCAAAAGAAACGCCACAAACATAAACAGACCGTTTCCAGTTGCACGGTTTTGGGGTAGATTCTCCTGCACAATGGCTAATAAAATTGGCGTACCAGAGAGCGCGCTGACACCCAACCCGATCAGAAATGGCAGATACCATTGGGGGCTGCTTCTGGTAAATCCAATTAAAAGCAATGCTGGCACCAGCGTGTAAATAAAAAGCATCCTTTTTCTGCCAAAGCGGTCACTCAATGAACCACTGGAAAGGGCGCCAACTACGCCAGCCAGCTCCAAGATGGTTAATGCTCCCCCGGCAACCCACAAAGACGCTCCACCCTGGCTAATATAGGTGGGCAGGTAAGTGGTAAGTGGTTCAAGCATGAAGTTGCGGAACAAGTTGATTATTGCAATTGGCAAAAAAAGTCTGATGATCAACGGACGGACAGCACTCAGACTGCCCGGCTTGGATTGGGCAACTTTCACCTGCCCCATTTGTAACCATAAAATAAATGTAGATACCCAACCAATTACAATTAAGCGATAAATGCCTTCCAGTGTCCATGTAGATACTGCCCACACAGCCAACAGAGGACCAATCGTGCGGGCAAGTTCTCCACCTGCCATAAACAAACCCATTCCTAAACCGATTCTTCTCCCCGAAACTCTCCCAATCATTGCCGGACCAGGAGAATGAAAGGCGGCTGAGCTAATTCCTGCTATGAAAAGCAGGGTGGCAAGGACAGTGAAATTCGGCGCCAGCCCAATAAAGCTCATGACAGATGCCGTGACGGCGGGTGCAAAAATAACGAAGTAACGCAAATTGGTGCGGTCGGCTAAATATCCAATGAAGGGATTAATCAGCGAAGGAAGTTGGAGAATAGCATTGAGGTATCCGGCTTGCGTCAAGCTTAAGGATAGTTTTTCGATGATTACCGGTAAAAGTGTAGGGAATATGGACCCGTAGATATCATGAAAAAAATGACCTAACGCAATAGGTAGCACCTGTCCAGTCTGGAAGTCTTTACTTGATGAAGATGTAGTTAGTAGTGGCTTACTTTCCATGCCAGGTTCTAGGTCCTTTCAAGTAGAAACCAACCGGATGATTATACACTTAATGGATATATATTTTTACAACCATCAAGAGCGGATGTGAAAGTTGATGTCTCGACAGATTTATATAGAATTTAGCGGATGAGTGTGGTTGGGAGGCCAGTCAAAAGAGGATTATTCCTGAAATTAACTTTCTTTTTGGGGTTGCACGATTAACTACTCTGCGCTATAATGTTCACCGCTCGATCGGGGCGTGGCGCAGTCCGGCTAGCGCGCTTGCATGGGGTGCAAGAGGTCGGAGGTTCAAATCCTCTCGCCCCGACTGAGATCCGCTTGTAAGGTTATTTATGTAACCACAAGCGGTTTTGTTTTAATCAAAAAAAGGGAAGATTTCAACTTCCCATTTTAGGTAGATTATCAAATTCTATTAGTATCCTGAAGATTTTGAGCCTTTAAATACCTGTGCCCGGGTGAGGGGGGCACCCGAGCACAGGCCGCGATAATATAACACATATTGCAAATTCCCGCAAGGCGGCATTCTTTATTAAAATTCTAGGTGAGCAGCGCCCCTGCCGCTCACCTAGCTGTTGGTAAATATTTCAATCAATTTAGTTATATACTTTCGGCATTATAAGATCAACTGACATATGTTCTCTGATTGGTTGATGAAAGTCATTATTATGGAATATCCCAGCAACCAGGCATTAAAGTGTGAACTCCCGGGTGAGGGGGGCACCCGGGAGTTCACGACCGAAATATTATCATAACCCGCAAAAGTTTGCAAGGGTTAAACCGAAATAGTTCCGATAAGCTCTTCCCTGGCGAATTTGAAGCCGTGTAACAAGGCTTCATGATTGGATTGCAAGAGATGCTTATGCCGGCTCGGTAAATGCGCCTCGAGCGTCTTTTCAATCGCTTCAATACTCAGAATGGGGAGTTTTTCCAGCATGGCTCCCAACATAACCATATTGGTCAGGCGTTTATCGCCTAAAGATTCTGCGATTTCATTGGCTGGGATCATTACGGATTTTAGATCGGTACGATGCAACTCCCGATTCATCAAGGATGCATTGGCGATCAACACACCTCCAGGAATAACCAGTGGTTCATATTTATCCAAAGAAGGTAAGTTAAATAAAAGTGCTGCACGGGGATTCTTGACCGTGGCAGCGCCAATGGTTTGGTCAGCAATGATAACTGTGCAATTGGCTGTACCACCGCGCATTTCTGGCCCATATGACGGAATCCAGGTGACCTCCATTCCCGCTTCCATACCTGCATAGGTGAGTAATTGGCCGGCAAACAGGATCCCCTGTCCGCCAAAACCTGCTAGGATGATTTCAGTCTGCATAGGTGCATCTCTCCCGGTTTAAAATCTAAGCCCTTCCAGGCTTGGATTAACTTTGTAATCGCCCAAAGGAAATACGGGGATCATATTTTCTTCTACCCAGCTTAGGGCTTGAGTAGGGGTCAGCCCCCAGTTGGTTGGACAGGTTGAGAGTAATTCAACAATTGCAAATCCCAATCCGCGTTTTTGGACCTCAAACGCAATTCGTATAGCTTTCTTTGCCTGGCGAATATTTTTGGGATCATGCAGGCTGCGCCGCACAGAATAACCAACACCGTCCATACTGGATAAAATCTCAGCCATGCGCAGCGGGAAACCGGCTTGTTCAACATCGCGACCGGTGGGTGATGAAGTTGTCTTCTGTCCAGGTAATGATGTTGGCGCCATTTGACCACCGGTCATGCCGTAAATTGCATTGTTGATGAAAATGACCGTGAGGTTTTCACCTCTGCCAGCTGCATGCATAATTTCAGCCATACCAATGGAAGCCAGGTCGCCATCACCCTGGTAGGTAAACACAAACCGGTCTGGTAATACTCGTTTAATTCCAGTAGCCATCGCAGGCGCACGTCCATGAGCGGCTTCAACAAAATCGCAATCGAAGTAATTGTATGCGAAGACGGAGCAACCAACAGGGGCTACACCAATGGTTTTTTCACGAATACCCATCTCATCTAACACTTCTGCAATGATGCGGTGAGCAACCCCATGTGTGCAACCTGGGCAGTAGTGGGTTGGCGTATCAGACAGAGAATCTGGACGGGAATAAACAACCTGTACAGGGACAGTGGTTACCATTTCGAATAAGCCTCCTTAATAATTCGCAGCCTTGAGCCGTTTGATCCAGGACCGGCGAGGATCGCCATTGACAGAAAGCGGTTCTGAAAAAGCCCGCTTTATCTCCGCAAAAATTTCTTCCTGGAAGGGCACAATACCACCCATTCGTCCATAAAACTCAACAGGTACTCGCCCGCCTGTGGCTAGATGCACATCATCGAGCATCTGACCTGTATTCATTTCTACAACTAGAAAGGCTTTGATGTTCTTTGCCAATTCTTTGATTTCTTGGGTTGGGAATGGACTTAATGTGACCGGTCGAAACAAGCCGACAGGGAGTCCCTCTGCACGTGCTTGCCGTACAGCAGAATAAGCAACGCGCCCGGCGGTTCCAAAGCCCACAACTACCACTTCTGCATCATCCAGGAAGTATTCTTTGTATCGAACTTCATGGTCTTGAATGGTCAACCAGCGTTCAAACAGGCGGATGTTGGTAACTTCTTCTTCCTCTGGGCGGATATAAATGGAGCTCAGGTTACGGGCTTCTCTTCCTTCAGCACCGCGCACCGCCCAATCCGGTCGAACTGGATTTCGTTCTGTCATCGGTGGTAATTCTGCCGGTTCCATCATTTGGCCGATATTGCCATCTGCCATGACGACTACGATGGAACGGTATTTTTCCGCCAGGTCAAAGGAAAGCACTGTTAGATCGATGGCTTCCTGCACACTGGACGGCGCAAGCACGATGCTGTGATAATCTCCGTGGCCTCCGCCATGCACGATCTGGTTGTAATCGCCTTGCGATGGGGCGATATTTCCCAAGCCGGGTCCGCCGCGGACTACATCAATGAGCACAACCGGTAATTCTGTGCCGGCAATGTAAGACAGGCCTTCCATCATCAGACTGACACCCGGGCTTGATGATGAGCTCATCACCCTGGCCCCTGTGCAGGCTGCTCCGTAAACCATGTTGATAGCAGCGACTTCTGATTCTGCCTGCAAAAAAGCACGCCCCAGTTCTGGCATTCGCTTGGACATCCATTCAAGCAATTCAGTCTGGGGCGTGATGGGGTAGCCAAAGTATGCCTCTAGTCCAGCCCGGATGGCAGCTTCAGCCATGGCAACATTCCCTTTAAGGAGTTCACGAGTCATCTCGGCCTCCTATTCTGCTCGCGCGCATAGCCGCGCGTATGGGAGTTTCACGGAAAACGGTCAGGGCTGCCTCCGGACAAACCAGAGCGCAAATCCCACATCCAGTGCATCCTTCTTTGTGGAGATAAACTGGATGATAGCCCTTGGGCGTCAGGCGGGACATCTCTAAAGCCATTACACTTTGAGGGCATGCTTCCACGCAGATAGAACAACCTTTACAAAAAAGTTCGTTTACTTCTATCCAACCTTTTACTGGCATGTATCGGCCTCCTTTTTGCCAATAGAGAAAGTAAGTGAAGCTAAATTCCAACCTTTCTTATCTTATTATGCTACTGACTGGTGCCTTTGAGTAGTGCCAACTGTCATATCAAAAAGATACAAACTTCCTAAAATGGAAAAACTTCAACCAATCCAGGCGCTTCCCCAGGCTGGCAAACGGACAATGAAAGTATCTCCGGATACCAGGTATTCTCCATAACCGATGAGGTCATGGATGATCAGCCCATCTGTCCACCCCAAATTGCCAACTGGAATATGCAGAATTCTGGGGGTAGGACTGGCATTCATGGCAAGCACGACGGCCTGTTCTCCGAGTTTCCGAGCAAAGGCAATACAGCGCCGGCGATCATCTTTAAGCAAGGTGGTGAAATCACCGCGTCGCAAAGCAGCAAATCGTTTTCGAGTATGGGCAAGGTTCTTGACCCAGGCGTATAGCTCGACCGGCCACTTTTCCTTGTTCCAAGGGAAAGCTCCACGGCAACCGGGGTCTTTTCCACCTGCCAAACCTAATTCGTCACCGTAATATACAGCCGGGGCGCCAGGAAGGGCAAAAAGAAAAGCAAAAGCTGTTTTAACCTGGTTGAGATCGATGTTCAACCGAGTTCGGATCCGTTCTGTGTCGTGGGAGCCGATTAGGTTGTACATTGCGTAAACATTTTCTCGCGGATAGAGTGTTAATGAAGTCTCTACCCGGTTGGCAAAGCCTGTTGCGGATAGCGTTCCTTCAAGAAATTCCAAAAGTGCTTCACGCAGTGGATAGTTCATCAAGCCATCAAAATGATCAGGACCAATCCAACGCTGGTCACTTGTCCAAATTTCTCCAAGCAGATAGGCGTCTCGATTGACACTTTTAACAATGTGACGAAATTCCGCCCAAAAATTGTCATCATCAATTTCGTTGGGGACATCCAATCGCCAACCATCTACTCCTTGTTCGATCCAATACTGGGCGATATTCAGCAAATACCGGCGAACCGATGGGTTTTGTGTGTTGAATTTGGGCAAGCTTCTATAATCCCACCATCCCACATAGGAGGTGGCATTACCATCAGGATATGCTTCTATGGGAAATTTATTGACATGAAACCATTTCGTGTAGGCTGATTTCTCCTGGTTCTCAAGCAAGTCATTAAAAGCGAAAAAGCCGCGTGAACAATGATTGAAAACACCATCTAAGATGACTCGAAAATGATTCGCATGAGCTGCCTCGATCAAAGCCCGGAAATCCTGCATATCACCCAGGCGCGGGTCGATTTGATAATAATCGGTTGTACTGTAGCGGTGATTGGCTGGTGAAAGAAATATCGGGTTTAAGTAAAGGGCGTTTACACCAAGATCTAATAAATGATCTAATTTGTGTATAATGCCTCGAAGATCTCCACCTTGAAACCCATGCACAGTCGGTTCGCTCCCCCATGGCTGTACATTTTCTGGATCATTTTTTGGATCTCCGTTTGCAAAACGATCCGGAAATATTTGATAAAAAATTGCATCTTGAACCCAATATGGAACGCTCATGAAGCGAGTCCTTTCTGCGAACAGGCTTAACAGTTATGGTGTCGGGGTGGCTGTAGCTTGTGCAATCTGCAATTCCTCTTGAATAGCGGCTTGGGCAACCTGTAGGGCGGCAAGAGGGGACGATCCCTGAAAAATCGATTGCAAGGTCATGTTGATTTCAACTTCATAGATTGGCAGGTGCGGTGAATTTGGATAGGGAACACCATTAGCAAGGGCAGTCATTGCTTGTGTAATCAGTGGACCATTGACTGGATTGGTCAGGTTTGCCCCGCTAGCTGCTGGGATTCGTCCTATATCTCCCAAATGCGCCTGCGCTGTGGGTGACAAGAGGAACTCAATAAATTTCCAGGCCGCAAGCTTTTGGCTCTCTTGAATCTTATTGCTCAAATAGATATTTTCTGATTGGATATAGCCGGACATCCTTCCTGGGCCGTAGGTTGGCCAGGGGTCAATGGCTACTTTTTCAATGCCCAAAGATTCGATGATGCCGGTAAGATTCCAGGTTCCGTCAATGATCCAGCCTACCTTGCCTTCCTTAAACGCCAACAAATCGTCATCGGATTGGAAACTGGTTGGACCAGCACTTTCGAACATTTTTAACATTTCTATCCAGGTCAGACCATCCGTAGAGTTGAAGGCTGGCAGACCATTCTCGTCCATCATACTGCCGCCTAATCCGGATAGGTGAGCGCCTGAAAAGTAAAAACTGCGCTCCAGGAAAGCACCGATAACCTGGTCTTGTGTGGATGTCTGCGCAAGACTAACTAATTCCTGCAAAGAATCTGCTTTCAAGGTGGCGACATCTTTGTTTCGATATAAGACCACCCCTTCCAGGCTGTACGGAAGGCTGACAATCCTATCCTCTCTCCGACTGGCTGCTAATGCAGCCTCATTCAGGGTATTGAGCAAGGCTTCATCTGCCCACTCAGACAAATCTGCTGTTATGCCAGCCTGATCCAATTCGTCCACCCAGGTAGCAGGAGCTAAAAGGATACCTGGACCACGACCTTCCATGGTTTCGTCCTGGTATCGGGCAAGCAAATCTTCTTCCGCGATATAGGTCACATCAAAATAAACATCTGGAAATTCTTGCTGAAAGGCTTTGATAATGATTGCCAGGGCAGGTAATTCACGCTCATCCCAGGCATGCCAGATCGTCACCGTGCCAGCAATCACCGTAGCTGTGGGTGATGGCTGCGGTGAAGGAAAAGATTTTGTTTGGCTCAGGGTAGGCTGCAGAGTTCCATCAGGTGTTGTCTGCGGGGTGTTAGAGCTACAGGCAGATGCTGATATTAATATGAGAAACAGGACGATCGAGCTGAAATGTTTTTGTGCCGATGTGAACACGTTAAATCCTTTGATAAGAATCTAAATTTTTCGCCAATGAATTGGGTACACGCTTGTACTATACCAGTCTTAGACCGGATAATCAAGCGAGTGATTTTCCGCATGGCAGTAGTATAATCAACCCATGAAAAACATCCAAGACATCCAAGGTATATTCGCTGCTGCTTTAACGCCCTTGACCACCTCACATGAGATCGCCCTGGATCAATTTCCGCCGTTCCTGGAATTCCTGGCCAGCCGCGGCTGTCACGGGGCTTTATTGTTTGGTACAACAGGAGAGGGTCCTTCTTTTTCGATAGAGGCGCGCAAGGCTCTGATGCAGACGGCTTCTATATGGCGAGAAAGCAAACCAAATTTCCGTTTATTGGCAGGCGTGGGCACACCCAGCCTGGATGAAACCATCCATTTGACCAAATCTGCTTTTGAAATCGGTATGGATGCCGTGCTGGTTCTGCCTCCATATTATTTTCGGAATGTATCAGATGAAGGCCTGTTTGCCTGGTACGAGGCTTTAATCACAAAAGCTGTACCTGTGGGAGCCGCATTATTTGGATATCATATTCCTAAGGTAACCGGAGTTCCGTTGTCGCTTGATTTATTGGCGCGCCTGAAGGAGAAATTCCCGGATCAATTCGCTGGCATTAAGGACTCGTCTGCGGATGTGGAGACAGCCAAAGCTTTAGGCGACAGGTTTGGAAAGGATTTAACCGTCTTAAACGGTACCGATCCCTTGTTTAGCATCGCCCTGGAGTATGGCGCGGCCGGCTGTATTACAGCTCTAGCAAATATTATCTCTCCCTACCTGCGAAGCATCTGGGATGCCTATCTAAGCGATGAAAAAGATTTAACTTCACAAAATAAACTGAGTTCTATTCGATCAATCACCGATCGATATGCACCAGCCCCCCCATTGTTGAAATTCTTATTAGCAAAAGGTTTTGGTATGCCACGTTGGCCAGTGTGCCCTCCATTATTGCCTTTGACAACCGATAAAGGAACCGCCGTTTGGGAAGAACTCAACACATTGCCGTTTGATTGGCGAGCTTAACACAACCGGTTGTTGATAATTAATATCTTAATGTCATGGCTGAAAACCTACAGGAAACCAAAAGAATTCAATTCCTATTAATCAACTTGATTTTATTGGTTGTGTTCATATTGGGGTTGGTTCTGATGATTGGCGCATATAACCTGTATATTGCTCCGGATCCGACTGCTACACCTTCGATTACCCCAACACCTCAGCCTTCCTTTACTCCCACTCCAACGCCATCCTACACACTAATCCCAACCGCCAGTAGAACTCCGCGTGCCTCAATGACGCCGGCAGCCTCTCTGACTCCTACAGGCACACTGATCCCCTCGCTTACTCCAACGCTTCCTGGACCACCCACTTTAACACCGGCCAGACCTGTGCCTCAAGCAGGTCGCTATGACCTGAAGCAATGGTTGGCTGAAGACGCTGATACCATCATCCGTCTAATGGAGGATTATCCGAATTTACTTCCACAAAGCGCTCGGGGAGATGATGATCGCGCCTACTATGCAGCTTACCGGTTTGCCAGCCTGGCCCAAAGGGAAGCCATCATGCGCTTTCCTGATTCTGCCAATGCATCAGCCTGGGCATGGGGATTAGCCTATAACCTGGCTCGCAGCGGTGACATTGCAGCGGGTGACCAGTATCGGGACTTGCTGTTGTCTGGACTGAATCGCGGCGATGCAGATTTGAGCAATCTGTATATCTGGTTCAAGAACCAGGAACCACGAATGGATCTGTATATGACGGAACTTGAGCCCCCTAGTGGATATGTTGGGAGTTTTCTGGTGGAAATCCGCGGAAACGGGAGTGCTTTTATCTGGTTGTTGCAAACAGACCAGGCTTTTCGAGCTTATAGCTTGCTCAATCAATTTGATTTTTCTGAGAACCTTCAGTCCAGTTGGATCATCGAGAACTTTGATGGGATTGCTGAAAATGGCGATGAAATTGCACTCTTCTTTTCTACGCCTGAGGATCAAACCACGCTCGACCCGCCCAAGATTGTAAACTTGTCTCAAATTCCACCTCGCGAGTTGCCATTTAAACCTGAACAAGCGATATTCAACTTGGGCATGGATTACGATAATTACTGGGCCGTTCAGCCTGACCAGCAAGGTGGGATGGATTTAGTGTTCCGAAGCACAGTATTTCCTGCCTGCGCGGTCACCGTTGAACGCATCTACAGCTGGGATGAGCAAAATTTCGAATTGCTTGAAAGTCGTTTTGAGCTGGCTGAGACCCCCTTAACTTTAGCTTATTGCGACCTGGTGAGTAAACATGCTGCCCACACCTGGGGTCCAGAAGCGGCTGTCCAAATCATGGAGCCTCTTTTGGAGAGTTGGCCGCCAGATAAAACGGTTGAAGGGCTGGCCTATTCTGCGGAAGCAAAAGATGAATGGCTTTATCGCCTGGCAATTCAGTATGCCTTAGCTGGAGATACAGACAAAGCGCTGAAGTCACTGAATTCGATTATCGAGTCTCCCAGTGTACCTCGCTCAAATTGGATCCAACCTGCTCAAGATTTTCTGAAAAATTACCAGGAAGGTCAGGCTCTCTACAAGGCCTGCACGCTTACAACGT
Source organism: uncultured Chloroflexia bacterium (assembly GCA_963842455.1). Taxonomy (GTDB): domain Bacteria; phylum Chloroflexota; class Anaerolineae; order Anaerolineales; family UBA4823; genus CAWJHE01. Next base: position 95,455 of record CAWJHE010000008.1, on the reverse strand, counting down.
TTTGTGAACCTTCAGCAGCCTTGTCAACTTTAATCAAAAGCATCCCTCCCGATCAGGATATACTTTCCACACTGAGACAATCAAATGTCGCTCTGACATCTTCAGGCTTTTTTGATTTTGATCAAGATGGCGAAAGTGAACGCTGGTTCACCGTTAAACACCGGCCGCGAGAAAAACCTGAATTCTGGATATTGGTTGTTTATGATGAGGGTGTTGAAGGGGTTCGCGTTATTCAAATAGAGAGTAACCCTCCCAGCTTCGAAGTTCTTGAACCAGCATTTATCGCTGAGCAGGATATTCATTTACAGCCCACGATCTTCTTAGATGGGAAATTTGCTTTTCATCTGGATAGAATGCCAACGAACGACTTTCCTTACCTGGTGCCTGTCGCCTTACGCCAGGAATACCCAGACCGATTCCTGGCTGGGTTGGAGACCATAGAGGAGGCCTTATTCCGCGGCGAAGCTCCTAAACAAGTTCAAAAGGATTTGCGCTCATTGGCCATTTACCCAGGTTTACTGTGCGTCAATACCTGGAGTTGTGATTCCTATTATTATCTGCTTGGCCTGGCGAGTGAACTGGCGGGAGATTCAAGATCTGCCGTGGAGGCTTATCACCGGCTCTGGTCCGATTATTCAAAGAGTCCGTTGACCACGATTGCACGTTTAAAATTACTGGGCAGCCCACTGCTGACATCCACCCCAACCCTGACACCGACTGCGACCATAACATTGACGCCAACCCCAACACCATCGTTAACACCGACGGTCACAGGTACACCACCGACATCGACCCCGACAGCCACCTATACTTTTACGCCCGACCCGAACATCAGTCCGACTGCAACTGTAACGGCTACATACACAATTACACCGACTTTTACAGTGAGCCCAACAATCTCTGCTACAACTTACCCCTAACCACAAAGCGTCTACCGATAGGCTGAGCGGTTTCAATGCCTATAGGCAAATATTTTAATGAGGTTCAACCATGAAATTTTCGAAAACAACCTGGCGATTAATCATTACGACTCCTGCTTCCGGCGCCTGGAATATGGCATTAGATGAAGCTATTTTAGAAGCAGCTGGTCGGGGGGAATTTCCGCCTACCTTGCGGCTTTATGCCTGGCAACCAGCTTGCTTATCTTTGGGGTTTGCTCAGCCCTTTTCTGATGTGGATTCTGAAGCTTTGCGCGCCAATGGGTGGGATGTGGTGCGCCGCCCAACCGGGGGAAGGGCAATCTTACACGTGGATGAACTGACGTATTCTGTCAGCGGACCTGCGACAGAGCCCCGCCTTTCGGGGAGTGTGTTAGAAAGTTACCGGGTACTCTCAGAAGCCCTCCTAAATTCCTTGCACTTGCTAAGTATCCCAGCTGAAGCCAAGGAAAAACCTGCCACAATACCTGCCGCGAATACGGTGAATAATGGGAATGGCGATCCAAATCCAGTATGTTTCGAAGTCCCTTCCAACTATGAAATTACGGTCGCAGGCAAAAAACTGGTGGGCAGTGCTCAGGCTCGCCGCAAAGAAGGTGTTTTGCAGCATGGTTCTCTGCCGCTGTTGGGTGATTTAACTCGGATTACTCAGGCATTGATCTTTGAAAATCAGGCAGCCAGGGACCATGCGAAGGCCAGGCTTCTTCAGCGGGCTACAACGGCTGAGGATATTCTGGGTAGGGCTATCGCATGGGAGGAGGCTGCCAATGCTTTTATCCAGGCGTTTGAGCAGAGTTTGAATCTGCAGTTAGTTCAGGACGAAATTTCTAGTGGAGAACTTTCGCGTGCACAGGAACTGGTAAAGGAAAAATTTGCTAATCCAAAATGGACGCGGAGAGTATAAATTTGTTATTCTTCTTCAAAAAAAGTTTGACTGGAATCTAGGGGGTGGGAGTGGTCGACCGGTGTTCGCTGAGGAAAATTACATCTGTATATCCGATTTGGAGGAACAAACGATACAAATAGTTCTCAGCGTTCTGCTGAGCCAGGTCCAAAATGCCATCATCAACGGCTGCTTTCCTGATTTCATTTTCTGCAGCCCGCCTGGCGTTGGTCTCCAGGTTTAAATCACCTTTTGAAAACAGTCCTGTGTCACGGTGATAAACATAGGATTTTTCATTGTCCAGGGCTGCGACAAAGACTTGCGGTTCAGGCAGGCGAACGGTCAGCACGCCATTTTTGATTTGCAAGTCATCAGGACCCAGGCGGGCCAGGTCGATACCGGCGATTACCTGACCGCGGGCAATGAAGATTAGCTTATCTCCAAAAAGCTGTTCGAAGATTCCCTGGTTAGTCTCAGCAGTGATCACTTTTTCGATGGTGTATTGGATTGTCTCCAGGCGTGCCAACGAGCGGATATCCCGGATGATGGTGATGGGGTCAGGCAGAATTGTAGGGGTTGGATTCAGAAAACCTGAAACATTTGTACTTAACACCCCGGTCATAGATTGGACTGGCTGAACCGTTGTCTGGATCGTATCACGGATGACCCATACGATGGAAAAAGCCATCATCGCCGTAATGATCAGGAAGCCAGCTACAAAAACCCAAGCTTTGGTATTGTCCATGGAGAGGATTATACTATAATACAAATGGATCAAAACGCGATGGCAATTGGTGTGCTGAAATTGTTTCTGTATTTGCCTGGCTGCAGCTCGTTGAAAGAGAAACGCAGCAGATTAAAACCAGTAATTGCGCGCCTGCATCGGGAATTCAATATCTCAGTTGCTGAGGTGGATAACCAGGATACCTGGCAAAACGCGGTGATTGCATGCGCGCTGGTTAGCAATAGTTCTGCACAAACTCAACGATCTTTGCAGAAGGTAACCCAGTGGTTAGAAAATAACTGGATGGATGTTGAAGTTGTAGATGATGCAATTGAGTTGATCTAACAGGTTTTATTTCAGAATTATTTCAAAATCTAATCAGGATCAGGAGAATAGAATGGACTTACATCTTAGTGGAAGAAGGGCGGTAGTCACTGGCGCAAGTCGTGGTTTGGGATACGCAGTTGCTTTAGGTCTGGCTCAAGAAGGTGTTGATCTGGTGATCAACAGTCGAGACAAGGATAAATTATCGGAAGCAGCAGCAAGCCTCTCTCGCGAAGGTGGGGTAAAGGTTAGCGGTGTTGCCGGTGATATTGCAGACCCATCCTTTCCAGAAAGTCTGATCTCCAAAGCGGTGAATAAACTCGGAGGTTTGGATTTATTGGTAACCAATGCCGGCGGTCCACCGCCTGGAAAATTTGAAGAGTTCGATGATGCAACCTGGCAACGGGCGATTGATTTATCTCTGATGTCCCACGTTCGTCTAATCCGCGCCGCATTACCTCATTTGCGGCATTCCAGTTCGCCCAGTGTATTGACCATTACCTCCTATACGGTTAAACAGCCATTACCCAACTTGATTCTATCCAACAGCATTCGAGCAGCCACGGTGGGCTTAACGAAATCGCTGGCGCTTGAGCTGGGGCACGATCGCATAAGGTTTAATTCGATATTGCCAGGTTGGACGGAGACGGAGCGGGTGCAGGAATTGATGGACGCCAGAGCCAGGCAAAAAGGCACCTCGATTGAGGATGAAATCGCTGCTCTAGTGCAGGATAGCCCCCTTGGCCGCATGGGTCAACCACAAGAGTTCGCTAATGTTGCAGTATTCCTGCTTTCGTCGGCAGCATCCTATGTGACCGGTGTCATGGTAACCGTTGATGGGGGTATGTACAAGGGAACATTATAGGTCGATAATATGCAAATCGTTGTGATCGCTTCGAAAAATCCTGTCAAAATCCGGGCGGTTCAAACAGGATTTGAGCGCATGTTCCCGGACGCCAAGTATGAATTCCAGTTTTTGTCGGTAGATTCAGGTGTCAGCAACCAACCCAATACCGATGAAGAAACATTGCTGGGAGCTTGCAACCGTGCAGCTGGTGCACGGGAGAAAACCCCGCATGCAGACTTTTGGATAGGTGTGGAAGGTGGGGTGGGTGATTTTGGTGATGAAATGACAGCATTTGCCTGGATAGTTGTGCGTTCCAGGGGAGGAATCGGAAGAGGGCGTACAGGCGCCTTCTTTTTACCCAAAAAAGTGACAGAATTAATCCGACAGGGGATGGAATTGGGGGAAGCAGATGACCTGGTCTTTGGTCGTTCTAATTCTAAACAGGATAATGGCGCAATCGGTTTACTGACCGGAAATGTCATCGACCGGGCGCAACTGTACGAACAAGCCGTGATTATGGCACTGGTGCCATTTAAAAACCCTGACTTGTATGATGGATAAACAGAGGAGAACCCTTAAACGCGCCTTCCACCTTTGAGTTGACTCTGGAAGGTTTGTAGTGCTTGCCAGTTGCCTTCAGCAGCCAGACGCGCCTGTTCGGGCCAGGTATCCGGCTGAGCCAGGGAAATATTCGCCTTTGCGAGGATAACTTTTATTTCATCAGGTCTTACTTTTGAGAGATTTTCAAAGCTTACAATACCTGCTTCGGCAAGGATGGATGCTATTTTGGGTCCAATACCTTCAATGCGGCGCAGGTCATCCTGGCTTTTGGGTTTCTGTGAAGTTGGTTGATCTTCGTCTAATGAGAATTTCTCAGGCTGCCGGTTTGCTGGCACTGCGGGTGGAAAGGCTGCTTTAGGCGGAGCCGTTTCAGGTAGGACAATTGCAGGTAGGCGGCCATTCATTGCCTTTTCTTCCTGGTTTTGCAGGTATTTTACCCACCACCAAAGAGAAATCAGAACCCCAATGATCACAAATTGAATTTTAATTTTAGGGAAGAATTTTTGGCACATAAAGGCCTCCTTTTTTTCTTCGTATATTATACACTTACCTGAATTTCGAAAGCTTCTAATACAGCTAACACGTTTTGCAAGGGAACCTCTGGCAACACAGGTTTTGCTGGAGACAGAATGTAACCGCCCCCACGACCAATTTCAGTCCGCAGGCGAAAAACCTCATCATGGATTTGCTGTGGTGTACCGAATGGGAGTAATCTCTGTGTGCCGAGCCCTCCCCATAGCCTGAGATGTTTACCATATTGCTTTTTAATCTCATAAATGTCCATAGCTTCAGGTTGAACTGATTCGAGGACATCTAAACCGATTTCGACCATATCTCCCAGGATGGGGAAAATATTTCCACAGCAATGTTGAATGGTCCATTTGTTGATGGAATGAACTGCAGAGAAGAATTGTTCTGCTCTTGATTTGAAAAACTTTTTCCAAAGTCGTGGTCCCATGATTACGCTACGCTGGTCTCCCCAATCATCTGAGAGTAAGACCGCATCGATAGATAATGTGTGTAACCGCTGAATATATTGTATTTGCAGATTCAAAATTTCATCCAATAAATTGTGGTAAAACACCGGATTTAAAAGCATGTCGGTCAGAGCGTTTTCAAATCCGCGCATTGCCCACGATCGTTCGAATAGACCCAGTCCAGTTGTTGCCACAATAAACTGGCCTTTTTTCTTTGCCTCCTCAATCTGGCGGTTGAGAATAGTCTCATCCCAGAAGTCATCTACACATGGGAAGCGGTATCCTTCCAGGCTCGGTTCGGATAATACCGGGTGAATTAAATGAGCCGGGTTATGATCGGTACGCCAGGTTGAGCCAAATAGATCGGTAATCTGGGGTTGGTTGGCAACTGGTAAGCTTAATGCCGGCATTCGGACCAGTCCGATGTGATTTTCGATCTTGGATTGCCAATCGGTACTTCCGAAGTGTTGGTTTAGCATTTGGACAATCTCTGCTTCTAAGGGCAGAGTGTAGGGGAGAGTTGAGGTTTCTTGAAAATTTAAAGCCTGTGTAACACGTTGGTGGAGGTCCATATTTATGCCTTTGTAGTTTTGATATCTGTTCCTGATTTTTGGAAATATGTGGTCTGGTATAAGTGATTGGCGTGTGAGATAACTATCCTGAATGAGATGGATTCATGCGACTTATGTGAACCATGAAAATGCCTGCCAATACCGCCCCACCTCCGAGAATATGCCAGAGTGTCAGACGCTCTCCCAAGAGCGGTTGGGCTAACAGGGCAGTAACCACGGGTTGCAAAAGGAGGGTCGGAGCAACAATCGAGGCAGGTAAATAGCCTTGGGCGTAATTAATGATCATCCAACCGGCAATTTGAACAATCAACCCCATGACTAAAAAACTGAGAAGTGCTTGCCAGCTATAGCCTCCAAAGGATTGCTTGAATAGAATGTTTGCTAAGAAAAGAACAAGGGTGGATGTGGCAACAGCGATCCAAAAATAACTGATTGTATCCAGGATCGCTCGACCACCTTGGGTTACCAGATAATAGGATCCATAAAAGAAGCCGCTCAGCAGGCCTAAGAGAGAGCCCATCCCTACATCCGCAGAGAATCCCAGATCTTCCCGTAAGACGAGTATCGTTCCTAGCATAGCAACCAGCATGCCGATCCAGAAACGCTTTGATTGCCTTTCCTTGAAAAATAACCATGCGCCAATACCGACAAAGACCGGAGCGGCATTGGACATCAGGGTTGGAATGGTCGCTCCGCTCAGCATGACACCTGTTGACCACAGGCTGAGGTCCATGGCGAAGAAGAACCCCCCCAGTATGGCAAACCGTACACCATTTCGGGTTAAGCGGCTTTTACCCTTTTGGAGACGCGTTGCGAATGGGAAAAACATGACCAGGGATGCAATTAACATCCTGTAGAAAGAAGATACCAGTCCTGGAGCGCCTGCCCAACGCAACAGGACTGGGGAGAAACCGATGATCAGTATTCCGGCAGCCAGGGCTGAATAAACAGCAACCTTTTGGGTTCTGGTGAGTACTGCTATAGGGTTTGGTGCTGTCATATATTATGTCGATCGATGATGAATCTTATTCTTAGCCCTTAATGTGATTGAAGTCAACCATTCTTAATTGCCAACCGGTGGATTATAACAAGCTTTCGAGGCGATCGACCATTTGGGCAAGGATATCAAAGGTCTGCTCAACAGGTTTGGGAGTGGTGAGGTCAACGCCTGCTTGTTTTAAAACATCCAATGGGTAGGCGGAGCTTCCAGATTTAAGAAAGCCCAGGTAATCCTCTACAGATCCGGGAACGCCATCCAGGATACGGCGAGAGAGAGAATGGGCCGCCGAAATTCCAGTCGCATATTGATAGACATAATAATCTTCGTACAAATGGCCGAAAGTCGCCCAGGTTATCCCCACTCGTTGGCGATCAACTTCTACAGTGTTTCCGTAAGCCTCTTGGAACAGGTCTGCCATTAAATTGTTCATTCCCTCGGCGTTTAAACCTTCACCGTGTTCAATACGTTGGTGGGTTTCAAGCTCGAACCGAGCCAATGTGGGCATGATCAGAAAATACCGGTAGAAATTGGCCATCGCTTCCTCAATGATTCCGATTTGGAAGGCAGGGTCTGGGTTATTCATCAACAGAAAACCACGCACCATAGCCTGGTGGAAGTTTGAGGCAACTTCTGCTACAAATAGAGAGTAATCGCTGTAAACGACCGGTTGGTTCTCCCAGGTCAGGTAAGAGTGCATGGAGTGACCCAATTCATGTGCCAGGGTGCTTAGACTGAAAATCTCTCCTGTGTAGTTCATGACGATGAATGGATAGCTGCCTTTTGATCCGAAGGAGAAAGCCCCTGCTGTTTTTCCCTGGTTTGGAAAAACATCTACCCATCTTTGCTCGAGACATCCTTTTCGGATGGCAGCAACGTAATCTGCCCCCATGGGTGCTAATCCCTGGCAGATCCAATCGACTGCCTGATGAAAGTCTATTTTCGGACGTTCTTTGGTTAATGGCGCCCACATATCACAGGGATACAATTTATCAACCCCGAGTGCTTTCTTGCGAATGTTAAAATAACGCTGCCAGGTTGGTAGGTTTTTACGGAAAGTATCAATAAGATTATGGAAGACTTCAATTGGAATATTGTGTTCAAACAGGGAGGCTTCCAGGGTGTTTGAAAAATGCCGGGTACGCATCATGAAAACGTTCTGTTTGATGGATGTAACCAGGTTGCTTGCCAAGGTGTTTTGAAAAGCTAGAACACCATCGGTGTAGTTTTCCCAAGCAGATTGACGGACTTTGCGATCATCTAGAGAGAGTATTCCAGGCAAACTACCTTGGGTAACCTGGTGTTCCTGAATGTTACTGTCCATGGCAGGTAGGAACTTTAAATCGGCGTCGGTGAGCATGCCAGCAGTGTTGGCCGTGTTGGAGAATGGATCGGCCAGCATGCCAAGCAACTCTTCGACCTCAGCAGAGCGAACATGGGTTTGTTTGCGGAATAAATCTTCCAGGTAATGCGTATAGATGAGTAATCTTGGTCCATCATGAATCCAGCCCCTGATCTTTTCTTCACCCAGCGCCAGGATGCCTGGTTCCAAAAATGCGGCAGTTGCTTGAGCCTGTGCAACCAAACCAAACGCTTTTCCGGGAAGGAGCGCCGCGTTCTGGTCGGTTTTGTCAACCTCATGGGAGATTATGGCGTACATCAAAACTAATTTGAGTCTTTGCATTAACTTATCACGTTGTTCAAGCGCATCAGCCAACCAGTCGGCCTGTTGGGTGCATTTTGGCTCGTGGTTTTTAAAGTCCTTCAACTCTGCTTGAAGGGCGATCACTTCGTTGTTCCAGGCTTGGATATCCGCAAAAACGCTTTTATGGTTCCAAGTGAATTCTTCGGGAATGTCTTTTCGATGTGGTATGATTTTTTCGGACACGTTTCTCTCCTTATAAGGTTAATAATGGGGATGTGTTTATACTGCCTGAATAGGCGGTTTAACGCCGCCATAGATGGCATGTCCAGCTTTTAGCCAGTAGACATCGATTTCCTTAAATCCTGCTTGAGCAAGCCATTTGAAATGGTCAGTCAGTCGGGAGGGTATATCCATTGAATCAGGGTAATGATAGATGTTCCATTGCATTTTCTGGAAAGCTTCGAAGGATTTCAAATTCCCATCTAATTCCTGGCTGCGTTCACTCACTGCCTGATCCCACATATTGGCGGCTAATTGCTGGCTGCTTTTGCCGGCCGGTTCTACCAGGTCTGCGATAACCAATGCACCCCCTGGTGATAGAAGCTTAAAGATTTCTTGATACAGACGTAATTTTCCATCTGCGTCCAAATGATGAATCGCAAGAGATGAAACAACTGCATGCAAGGATATATTGACCATGCGCCAGTTGGGCTGCGAAAGATCGAATGGAAAAGCCTGGAATCTGGATTCGAAGTCTGAGAGACGCTGCCGCGCTTTCCATAACATAGCGCTGCTGCCATCCAACCCAATCATGGAAATGTCTGAGCGTTTTTCAAGAATGGCTTGAGCTAGTAAACCCTCTCCACAACAGATTTCTAGCACGTGAATGGGATGATTAAATCTTGGAATCAGATCGACGATAATTTCGAACTGTCTCTGCCGGTCAGGAACAAAATAATCTGCATAATCAATAAATTGCTGAGAATTCTGTTCGCTCCACAAAGGAGGCTGGATAGAATTTGTCTCAATCATGCAAGGCTACCTGGGAAGTTAAAAAGCTAATATAATCGGAATCATACCACAGGCACGCGCTGATCGGTTCCTTGACATCTGGCTATGCATGGGTTTTGACAGATGCCTGTGTTCTTGCAAGGCAAAAAGGTACACTGGGAAAAAAGGATAGGAGATTTTGTATGAAGGTGGATGGTTTCATTTTTGATCTCGATGGCACAATCTATCTCGGTGAACGGGCATTACCAGGAGCAGTAGAGCTGGTTGCTAAACTCCGTGAACGTGAGAAAAGCATTCTTTATGTTACCAACAAACCGTTACAAACGCGAGTCGAGTATGCTGAAAAATTGACCCGCTTAGGGATGCCAACCCACCCGGAAGATATTCTGACTGCTGCAGTGGCTTTGGGCAGCTACTTGCTTCAGACCCAGCCAGATTTGCGCTACTATGTTGTTGGTGAAGAAAGCCTTAAGCATGAACTGGCTGAAATGGGATTGCATATCCTGGATGAGCTCAATGGTCAGGATGCTCAACAGGTTATTGATCCCGCAGGTATCCAGGCTGTTGTAGTAGCCTTTGATCGCAGCTTGGATTACCGTAAGCTGAATACAGCCTATCAGGCCTTGTTGAATGGAGCGATGTTTTTTGCCACCAATGCTGATAAGGCTTGTCCCATGCCGGGTGGGTCCATTCCAGATGCCGGAGCCACAATTGCTGCGTTAGAATATTTAACCGGCAAGAAGATGGACTTCTTAGCAGGGAAGCCTTCAGCCTGGATGGCAGAACTGGCGCAGCAACGTCTTCAAATTCCACCAGAGCGCTGCCTGCTGGTTGGCGACCGGCTTGAGACGGATATTCGCATGGGGCAGAGAGCTGGGCTGAATACCGCTCTGGTTTTGACAGGCGCGGCAAAAAGAGAGCAAGTCCAAGCCTTAATTGAACCTCCTACGTTGATACTCGAAACGCTTTATGATCTAATCCAATGGATAGATGATTGATCAATTACTCATTCATCGCTGCTGACCAGTTCAGGGTAAGCATCTCCAGGCTCCAGGCAGGGATAACCTGAAATTGGACAACATTTTGAGCAAATTCAGCGATTGATCCTGTCCATTCTCCAGCGGTGTTCGCCAAATCCAATGTTGTCCAGGTTTCTCCACCATCGATCGAATAGCGCAAGATAACCGGTACACCTGCAAGCCCCCATTTCAGGGACAAACTGTTACCCGATGCCTGGGCGATAATTTGCGGCCTATCAGCATTCGGGGTGAGCTGCATGGGATCTTGTGTGATGGTCTTTTCATAAATAGTAGCGCCATCTCTTAAAATCCGTATACTTGCTGGTTTTTGATCAGGGATTGGCAAAGCAGTGTTGATGTGAAAAGTGGAAAATTCCTTTGCGAGGGCCAGGCTGATGGGTACTGGATAGCTGGCTAGCACCAGTCCTTGAGCATCCAAGAACTGCGCCTGGAAATCGCTGGATGCAGTTTCTTCCGATGGGTGAGATGGCAAGATAAAGGAGGGTTGAACATCAATCATGCCTTGTCCATCGATCTGAGCGTTTAATAACAGGCTTTCTTGAAGGATGTTGTTCGTCGTTGTTGATGCTCCGTATGAAATTTGGGATTGCATCATGGCTGCGTAATTGTAGTCAGAAACCCAAACATTATCGCAATATCCCATGATGTCATAATTTGTGGTGGGTGCGTAGATCTGCAGGTTGCTGGTATCCAGTCCAAATTGACCAATTACACCCCCACTGTAGGGGTAACTGGGATCAGTGTCAGCTGGGTTGCCGCAAGGAGCGTGTAAACGACCAAGATTATGACCGATTTCATGCGCGGCGGTTACCTCCCCTTCGACGGTGTAGTTTAGCAACTTAATAAAGCCTGAGGCCAAGCCGATAGCTGCTCGTGGTCCCGAGTAGGCCGGCGGACCAACATACCCATACCCTAATATGCCCCCATACCACCAGGAATTCCCGCTGGAATCAAGAATTGGGATTAATCCATAATAGACTTCTGAGGCTGGAGAGCCATCTGAGGATTTTAGAATAGCCAATTTGGTTAGCAAAGAATCCCAATAAAATGGCTCATATAAATCGCCTGTAAAATTTAATGCGCTGGTCCGCACAACGACATTTGCCATGCCAACTGGGTAGATCTTCATCAAGGCTTGTTGGATTTTCTGCCGGTTTTGCTCTAATACGGTCGATGAAAGTGAATAGGTCTTTTGTTCGTAGGTTGAATAATAAATGATCGGCACAATTTTCACTGTGAGTGCTGGTATTGCTAAGAATTGTGTGGTGTATGTGAATGAGTTATTGGTTTCATTGCTTTCAAAATAAATATTGGCCACATCCACTCGAGCTTCCAGATTGACTTGTCCACCCAACCATTCGGCTGGTAAAGAAAAATTGAAACTTTTATTGATATCCAGGCGTAAGGTCGTAAGCGTTGTTGTCAATGGTTGGGCGTACTTAGGCTCCGAAATTAAGGGAGAACCTGGCAGGGGCGCTCCATCTCGTGTTCCATAAAGGGCTACCCGAACATTGGCTAATGGGCTGGCAAGATTGACTCTTGCATAAACTCGCACCGTTGTGGGGCGTCCATTTACCAGTTGGACATGGTTGAGGCTTCCCTGTACTGCTTGGGTCACTTCCATGGATGAAATGCTCAGGTCTGTCGATGATTGGACAGCCTTTGATGCCAGTGGAATATAGGTTTTGGTTTCTGCTTGGGGAGACTCAGGTAAGTCTATTTGAGCCATTCCGGAGAAAGATGGGTAGAGTAATAATGTTGCAAGTATGAACATTACTACAGATAAACTGAGAGTTTTTTGGGATAGTTTCATGCGCAAAATACCTCATAAATTTGATGTGCCCATGTATCCGCTGCGCCTGCGGAATCTGGAATATTTCTGTCTTTAAACTAAACAACGATAAATGTGAAATCGAGTTAGGAAACGAAGTATAGCATGAAAAAACCCGGAAAACAGGTTTCTAAAAATATTCTAAACAATATTCTAAGACGATTATTTGCACCTGAAAAAAAACCTAGTCAATGTTGAAGCTCCGGGCTTTCCATGAATGTCCCAGAACCTGATTCTTCGAACGTGAATTTGTGAGATTTTTTCTTTCTAAGGTTATAATTAATTGGTGTTTTTGAGCAGAGAAATCCATTAGCCAGGTTTCATTTATGAAAAAAAAGTTCAATTCATTATTGCCTTTTGGAGTTTTAATCCTGGGATTGTTCATTCTACCTGGATTAGCTTGCAGTTTCAGTGCAGAAGAGGATGATGCGACACCCACACCAGAAATGATGGCAACACCACTTAACAAGTGGGTCGTTGTAGATTTTGATGGAGCTCCTTTACGTAATGGACCTGGCGTAGAGTTCGACCAAATAGGGGTCGTTTCAGAAGAAAAGCAATTAGAAGTGATTGCGATTTCTTCAGATAGTAACTGGTTCCAGGTTACTCCGCCGGAAACGCTCAAGAATGTAAATCCGGATTGGCAAGTGTGGATTTCGGTACTGTATACGGCGGAAATTATGCCTCAGGGATTTCCTGTGATTGGAACTCAACCCTCACCTTAGTTTGATGCGTTTGACTGTTTATGTACGTTCCAATCGTTTTTTAGAAAGGGGCTGGCGGACGTAGATTGGATTGCTAAAAATCCAACCTCGTCGTTTGCCACGATATTGCCGGTACACCTCAACCCGGTAAACCCCGGTCTGGTTTGTGATGTGCGTGCAGGTTGTCTGCCCTTGCCAGGTTTGGATCACAGCCCCATCACGAAGCAAGTGACATTCAGCAGCGAGTGGCAGTCGGACTTGCAGGGTGACTCCATTGACAAGCTCTATCGTTTCACCCATACTGGCATTCATTCCAAGACCCTGGGCAGTAAAACGAAACCCTCGGGTTGGCGCCGGTAAATCATAACCAACAAAGGCTCGGCCGCGTTCCATGGCATTGTAGACCACACTCCTATCATGTTCAAACTCACCAATTAGTGGCGTTTCTGATATTAAATGGGTATTGATGCAACGAAAGTGAAATTCGTATGGAAACAAGACGCGTTTTAGAGGTCCAAGCCTGACAGGCAAGGCGTGTGCGTCTGAGCCGCCAACGGCAACGATCTTTTGCCCCTGGGCAAGGAGTTCGTCCCACTTTTTCAAAGCCTGGATCGAAGGACCATGCGCAATGGATTCGGGATTAAAAATGTAGTAAATAGCATGGAGCTTGCTTTTTAAAAGTGATTTAAACTCAGACATACTATTCCACAATTCAATTCCGGTAAATCTCTGGACTTGCCAGTTTTCCCAAGAAATATCGGTTTCTCCAACAGCCGGAGCCGCTGGATCGTACAGGTGAGCCAGGAAAGATAAGCCGCCTGCTTTCCTGATCCGATCGATGAGAAATTGTGTGTCATATGCCAGGGGAGATAATTCCTGGTTCGTTCCAAACACTAACATATGGTTCTTTTGTGGTTGCAGCGCCTGGTCGTGTATTTCTTCTCCCACAAGCAGCAGGACCCGCTGTTCATTTTCCTGGTAATACCTTTCTATTCCATCGACCCAGATATTGTGGTCTGTGACGATTACAGCATCGATACCTGCATGGATTGCTGCTTGGGCAATTTCAGAATGACTGGCATGCCCATCGGAGTACGGAGTATGCATGTGTAGGTTAATGATTATTTCGTGCATCAGTTCTCTGGATGATTTGACGGATCGGACAACGGAAGGTATAATCCCACCTGCTTAAAAACCTGAGAATTACAGCAGGAGGCTGTCGTGAAAGTATATTTAGATATCGCATTGATTATAACGTCGATTGCACTGATTGCCAGTGTGATCTTACAGAGTAAAGGTGCTGGGTTAGGTGGTTTAACTGGTGGTGATAGTGGAGGTTTTGTCACTGCTCGACGGGGAATTGAGAAAATCCTCTTCCGGGTAACCATTGCTCTAAGCCTGTTATTCTTTGTTTTATCTGTTGTCACCACTGTGGTGGCAGGTTAGTTTATCCGAGCCTGCGTCATTTTCTGGAAATGACCTTTCCCTGGCTGCTCTGCCATCATGGGGAGATGGTCAACAACTTTTCGGATGAGGTGGACCGTAAGGAGCAAAGATCGGAGGGCGTCTCACGGTCAAGCTGTGTAACGCCCTTTTTTCGTTAATTCTATGAAAAAACTACGTTGGCAGTTACTTGTTGTTGCGGTTGCGTTGGTAGCGATAGCTGTTTTGTTGCTGAGCCAACAGCCCGAACTTTTACCTGGTGGTGATCCCGAAATTGCACCGGTAACAGGCGGTATATATACCGAAGCGTTGCTGGGTTCATTTGGACGTCTGAATCCCTTGCTTGACTCCTACAATCCGGCAGATCGAGACATTGATCGACTGATTTATAGCAGCCTGGTGAAATTTGACCACCGGGGATTGCCGCAAGGTGATCTGGTCGATACCTGGGGTATTTCGCAAGATGGAAAAGTATATAACTTTTCTATACGAGCGAACGCCAACTGGCACGATGGGCAACCTGTTACCAGTGATGATATCGTGTTTACAGTGGAATTATTGCGCAATGAGTCGATACCTATCGCTGAAGATTTGCGTCTTTTCTGGGAACAGGTGGAGGTGAAAGTTCTGGATGAAAAAACCCTTCAATTCCAATTGCCCGAACCATTTTCTCCATTCTTGGATTATTTAACTTTTGGAGTTTTACCTGTTCACCGGCTTGGAGATGTGCCTGCTGAGGAAATTGTGGATTCGGATTTCAATTTGAGACCGGTAGGTAGTGGTCCGTTTCAGTTTGACTCCCTGATCGTTGAGAACGAAGAAATCACCGGTGTGGTTTTATCTGGTTTTGATGATTATTACAAACAAAAACCTTTCCTGGAGACAGTCATCTTTAAGTATTATCAGGATTCGGTTTCTGCATTGTTTGCTTTACAGCAAGGTGAGGTGATGGGTATCAGCCAGGTAACTGTTGATATTCTTGGAGAAGCATTAAAGTCAGAAACAACCAGTGTGTATACCGGGCGATTGCCTCAATTGAACCTGATTTTCTTCAATTTAGATGCAGCGGATAAGCCTTTCCTCCAAGATGCTGTTGTCAGACGAGCCTTGTTGACAGGGCTTAACCGGAACTGGATCATCGACCGGATTATGGGAGGCCAGGCAATTTTGGCGCATGG
This sequence comes from uncultured Chloroflexia bacterium, assembly GCA_963842455.1. Classification (GTDB taxonomy): domain Bacteria; phylum Chloroflexota; class Anaerolineae; order Anaerolineales; family UBA4823; genus CAWJHE01. Next base: position 79,780 of record CAWJHE010000008.1, on the reverse strand, counting down.
TCCTGTTTTTCCTGAGAGTTGGGCGTATTACGAAGCCATTGAGCAAATTTCGTTCGATTCAGAGCGCGCAATTTCGATGTTGAAACAGGCTGGTTATACCATCCCTGCTGAAGGCGGCTCGGTCAGGTCGAAAGAAGGAGTCTCCTTATCATTTGAGATGGTCTACCCAGATGTGGCTCCGTATGCGCAGATAGCCGAAAAAATTCGTTCCGATTGGCGCATTTTGGGTGTGGAAGTGAATTTAGTAGCTGCCCCTTATGATGAACTGATCTCAGAATACCTGGAGCCCCGCAATTACGATGCTGCCCTGGTTGAGATCAATTTTTCTCGCTCACCTGATCCTGATCCATACCCGTTTTGGCACCAGGCTCAAGCCGACATTGGGCAGAATTACACACAATGGAATGACAGGCAGGCGAGCGAATATTTGGAGCAGGCGAGAGTAACTGTGGATATTGCAGAGCGGACACGCCGCTACCGGAATTTTCAGGTCCGGTTTGCCACAGAATTACCAGCTTTACCGCTTTTTTATCCAGTTTATTCATTTGGAATTTCGTCCCAGGTTCAGGGAGTCAGCGTAGGTCCGTTTTATGATACCAGTGACCGGTTGAATACCGTTCCTTCCTGGTTCTTGTTTAGCGCCACAGTGGACGGGGCTGCTGCAGAAATGACCGCCACACCATAAGTTTATTGTGAAATAACCACTTTTGGGTGGACAATCAACAGAATTTTGTTTGGTAACAATGAATGTAGCTCAGGGAGTGCGGTCATAAATCTTCCGGTAAAGCGAAAAGATTTCATAGATGCCCCGGATATAATTTCGGGTTTCAGAATATCGGATAATTTCCAGGAAAAGATCTGGATCATCGGGCGCCAATTTCAACCAGGCAAGAGAATTGCCTGGTCCGCCGTTATATGCAGCCAGGGCTGCGTATAAATTCCCATCAAAGGCATCACGTTGGTTGGCAAGGTAGTAGATACCATACCTGAGACTGACGAGCGGTCGATAAAGATCGTCTTGATTGTAGTTTGGTGGCCAACCGAGATTGCTATAGATATCGGCGCCGGTCGGCGGCATAATTTGCATTAAACCGCGCGCTCCGGCAGACGAGCGAACAAACCCTTCAAATAAGCTCTCCTGACGAACCAGGCTAAATACAAACAAGGGATGGAAACCGTATTCCTGAGCCAGGGGGAAGAGCAAATCGTTGTAGTACGTGCCGAAGCGAATATGGTTGAAATAAATCGGTGCACCGAGTGTCCCAGCATCATCTAACAGGGCATTATCCAATACCTGTCTGGATGCCATGATGGCGGTTCGATATGCGCCTAACTCAACCATATGCTGTACCAGTCGGAATGTTTGCACCGGATCATTCAATAGATTCAGACGTACACTCTCAAACTCACCGCGAGCTTCATCAAATAAACCTAACTGCCACAAGGCTGTCCCGCGTTGGATACCGCCTTCGTTGGCTAAAGCACCCAAACCGGATAATTCCAATTCGGCCGGCAGGTTGAAAGTTAAGCGCATCCACTCTTCTGCGCGTAGCCGTTCGGCCTCTAAATCTACGACGATGTCATAAGCCTGGGAGGGTGTGAATGGATCTCTACCGTGCAGAATATCTCTGGCGCGTTCACTGTAATATCCTGTGGGGTCAATTCCGGCTGTTTTTTGGTAGGCAGATTGGGCATTGTCAGTTTCTCCCCGGGCAGCATGCGTTTTGGCAATCCAGAAGTTGGCAGCGGCGCGATCATGCAGCGAAACGACCAGGGTTTCATGGCGCATGAAAGCTGTCATGGCTTTGTCAAAATCACCCAATCTGAATGATGTGATACCAGATAAGAAAATGGAACGCAAGGATTCGTTGTATCCGGGATACAAATTGGTCACTCGTTCAAACAATTCTGCCGCTTGTTCAAGGTTTCCAGCACGTTCCGCAGCCAATGCGGCGAAAAACAGGAATTCTCCAGCACGTTCGTGAGCTGGTGCTTTTCCAACAAACTCCAAGAATGTCTCCGTTGCCAAATCATTTTGGTTCAGAAACGCCCATTGTGTGTAGGCTTTTTGCTCATAGGCATCATCCCAAAATGTGTGGTCTTTATGCTCATTAATCACTTTGTCCCAATAATCAATCGCCTCGGTATGCCCACCTAAGGCACGCGTCGTCAACCCATAAAAGTAATAAGCACTGCCAGGGTCGGTTGGATTGTTTTGCAAGTATCGATCCAAGGCAGCTAGAGCCACCCCATACTGACCAGCGTAATAATCCACTTTTCCGCGTAGAAGTTCATCGACAACCACACCGCTGTCAACCAGGGCAACCAGGCATAAATAGGATTCATACGCCGTTGGGTAGTTTTGTATGGAATCAAGATAAGCAGCCTGGGCTAATTCAAGATTGCCCAGGGTTGTGTGAATTTCACCTTTTCGTAAATTCACTAAAGCCCGAGTATTGGGACTGCTGGTGCGGAAATAGATATCATCATAAAGAGTTAAAGCTGTATCGAGCTCGTTATTTAATGCATACGCCCTGGCTAGCTTCATCTGGAGTGAAATATTATCCAATGTGCTGGGCGACCCAATTGCAGCCTGAAAATCGCTGGCTGCATTGGAATAATCACCAGTTGCATATCGAGCCTCCCCTCGGCGGTTCAACACATAAGCATCAATAACACCTGGTCGCAATGAAAGGTATTGGCTATATGCTTCGACAGCATCCCCATAGCGCTCTTGTTGGCTGAAAATATCCCCCAGGTAAAAATAGGCTTCGGCATTTTGAGGCACATCCTGAAATTCGGTGATGATTTTCTGTAATAATGAGACGGCTTCATAATCATTCCGCAACATCCAATGCGATCTACCCAGTCCCAGTAAGGCTGCTGCTCGAATTTCCGGATCATCACTTTGATCATAAGCCTTTTGATATTCAAGCAGAGCTGTATCTGGATCACCATTAAATAGCGCATGTTCTCCACTTCCAATTCTGGAGCCTGGCAACGGGGTTGGAGTTGGCAGAGGGGTGGGGGTTACGGTTGGAGTGGGGGTGATGCTGGCTGTTGGGGATGCAGACGGTGTGGCAGTCTCCTGGTCGAATGGAGATGGCAGTCTTCTGGAGCAAGCCATGGAAACCACAAGTACAACAAATAATGGAAATAAGAGGCGGTGTCTCATCTTAGTGACTATAACCCAGGCTGGCAGAGGTGTCAATATGACCTCAGAATAGATGAGAATATTCTGCACTGCCTGATAGACTTTGTCTAATGGAAGATGGCTTATGCGCAGATCGCTGGTCTTTGACAAAGCGTTTGCCGCATGTTAAACTCGACCTAACTATTCTTCATGGTGATGATGTCATTATTATTCTATATATAACAGCCCAGATCGTCTGAAGATATGAATAATGGAGGAAGGATGCGAACGATCACCTGGAATGCAAGTGAACAGAAGGTAGAGATGATCGACCAGCGCAGGCTGCCTGCCGAATTTCACCTGGTCCAATATGAGTATTTTGAAGAGATTATCGATGCAATCCGTACAATGGTTGTCAGAGGCGCGCCAGCCATTGGAGCAGCTGCGGCTTATGGATTAGCATTAGCGGCAATACATGCCAGGGCAGATAACTTACCTGATTTGAAACGCGAATTGCACGAAGCGGGTATAAAGCTGGCAGAAGCCCGTCCGACTGCGGTTAACCTGGTTTGGGCTCTTCGACGAATTTTGGAGAAAGTGGATCGATCACAAGAAGATCTGGATGGTTTACGAAGCCTGGTTGTTGAGGAAGCACAACGAATTGCGGATGAAGATGTGGAAATCAATCAGCGTATGGCGCATTGGGGAGCAGAATTGCTGCAAGATGGTGATACGGTTATTCATCACTGCAATACCGGCGCTTTAGCCACAGTGGATTGGGGAACGGCATTAGGTGTGATCCGCATGGCACACGAACAGGGCAAGAAAATTCATGTATTGGTTGATGAGACTCGTCCACGCTTGCAAGGCGCCAGGTTAACCGCCTGGGAATTGCAACAATACGGGATTTCATACGAAATTATCAGTGATAATGCAGCAGGTTATTTTCTTGCGAGGGGTGAAGTGCAGAAAGTGTTATTTGGAGCTGATCGAGTGGCAGCCAATGGGGATGTCGCCAACAAAATCGGTACTTACATGTTAGCTCTGGCGGCTAATGCCCATTGTGTACCTGTGTATGCTGTTTTTCCTACTTCCACGATTGATCTTTCCCTCAATGAAGGTAAACTGATCCCTATTGAGGAGCGCTCAATGGAAGAGGTCTTAAATCTAAGTGTGGATGGAAAACCCGTTGCTCCAGAGGGCGCCAGGGCGCGTAATCCAGCCTTTGATATCACTCCTAACCAACTCCTATCTGCCATTGTGACCGAAAAGGGAGTAATCTTCCCACCCTATCAGGCTAAATTAGCCAATTTGCTTGGTTGAATTTGTCTGCATAAAGTCTTTTGATTTGTCAAATTCTTCCTAATCCTTCTCGAATTTAGGTTGGCGATAGCAATTTATCGAGTAAAATATATGGTCGCGTCAGTAAGATGATGACATATTTTACAATACGAGATTCAGAATGAATATTTTACTCACCGGCTCAGTTGCTTACGATTATTTGATGACCTTCCCAGGTTATTTTAAAGACCACATCTTACCAGATCGGCTAAATGCGATCAGTCTTTCTTTCCTGGTCGAATCGATGGTGCGTCTTCGGGGTGGCATCGCACCAAACATTGCGTATACATTAGCCTTGCTCGGACAGCGGCCGCGTTTGTGGGCTGCCGTTGGCGAAGATTTTGAAGAGTATCGCACCTGGCTTGAGGAAAAAGGTGTTGAGACCTCAGGGGCGAGGGTGATTCCTGGTGTTTTTACCGCTTCTTTTTTTGTCAACACGGATCGAGCGAATGCTCAAATAGCCAGTTTCTACCCGGGAGCAATGGCCTATGCTTCACAGCTCTCTTTGCACCAGTTGAATAATGACCGTCCGGACTTGGTAGTGATTTCTCCAAATGATCCTCAGGCGATGATCCAATATGTGCAGGAATGCCAGTCTCTCAACTTGCCGTATATCTATGATCCTAGCCAGCAAATTGTTCGTTTGGATGCGGAGGATTTACGGGCAGGCATCCGCCATGCTTTTGGCTTATTTGTCAATGATTATGAATCAGCTCTGATCGAGAAAATGACGGGATGGGATATCGGCCAGATTCTTGAAATTAATCCACACATCATGGTTGTCATTACCCGCGGGGAGCATGGCGCCGATATTTTTACAAAGAATGGATTGTTTTCCGTTCCAGTCGTTTCTCCGCAAGAGATTGTTGATCCCACCGGGGTTGGTGATGCATTTCGCGGCGGTTTCTTAACCGGTTTGTCGCATGGTTTGGATCTGCCTCAATGTGGCAGATTAGGCGCCCTGGCTGCAACCTATTGCCTGGAAAAACGCGGCCCGCAAGGACATTCTTTCACACAAGGTGAGTTTTTAACTCGCTATGGCGGTTTGTTTGATGACAGCGCAAAATTAGATTTTTTGATATAGCTGTAAATAAATGAGATCAATCGGTTAACCTGACGATAAAACAGGGATCTAAGAAACTATCTATATGGAGAAATTAAATGGAAAATTTTGATATCAAAGATTCACGACTGGCTGAAGGCGGGCGCAGACGGATAGAGTGGGCAGAACATGAGATGCCTGTGCTGAGATTAATCCGAGAGCGTTTTGCCAAGGAAAGACCTTTGGCCGGTTTGCGCGTGGCAGCTTGTTTACATGTCACCACTGAAACTGCAAACCTGATGCACACCTTGCACCTGGGTGGAGCCGATGTAGTGCTGACAGCCTCCAACCCATTATCTACTCAAGATGATGTGGCTGCGTCATTGGTCAATCATTACGAAATTCCCACGTATGCGATCAAGGGTGAAGATAATGTAACCTATTACAAGCACATTCGGGCAGCCCTGGATCATAAGCCACACATGACCATGGATGACGGCGCGGATCTGGTAGGAACCCTGCATAAAGAACGGCGTGACCAGCTTGCTTCCGTATTGGGCGGAACGGAAGAAACCACAACGGGTGTTATTCGATTACGCGCCATGGCTGCTGACAACGCCCTGTCTTTCCCCGTTATCGCGGTGAACGATGCCATGACGAAACATTTCTTTGATAATCGTTACGGCACCGGACAATCCACCATCGATGGCATTATCCGAGCAACGAATACCTTATTGGCTGGGAAGACATTTGTGATTGCTGGTTATGGCTGGTGCGGACGTGGCCTGGCTATGCGAGCCAGAGGAATGGGTTCGAATGTGATTGTTACTGAAGTGGATCCCTTGCCCGCTCTTGAAGCACTCATGGATGGCTTTAGAGTCATGCCGATGGCAGAGGCCGCCCAGATTGGCGATATCTTTGTCACCGTAACCGGAGATCTGAATGTATTAGACCGGCATCATTTTGAGGCGATGAAAGATGGCGCCATTGTAGCTAATTCGGGGCATTTCAATGTTGAAATCAACATACCCGCCTTGGAAGAGATGGCTCAAGAAAAACGCCTGGTACGACCCTTTGTTGACCAGTATCTCTTACCCAGTGGGAACCGGATAAATTTATTGGGTGAAGGGCGCTTGATCAACCTGGCATCAGCCGAAGGACACCCTGCCAGCGTGATGGACATGTCTTTTGCAAACCAGGCGCTCAGCCTGGAATATCTGATGCGTAACAATGAGAAATTGGAAAATAAAGTTTACAGCGTGCCTGCAGATATTGACAAGGAAATTGCCCGTCTGAAGTTAGACGCGATGAAGGTCCAGATTGATGTTTTGACAGCAGAGCAGGTCGCTTATTTGAATTCTTGGGAAGAGGGAACCTAGACCTTCATTCCCCTGTTGCGAGCTGTTTTTTAGCAGAAATGAAACCATCCGCCCCGGTGTTAGTCTGAGGCGGATGGTATGTTTTATCTAAGAATTGAAGGAATTTATCCTATTCACTGTCTTCTGAAAAGTCTTCCTCTTCACTACCACCTAAAGGCAGTGAAATATCCCCAGCGAGAGCTTGTTGGCGGATTGCCAATTCGATTTCGTCTGCTAAATCCCGGTTTTGCTTCAAGAAATCCTTAGAATTCTCTCGCCCTTGACCCAAACGAACATCACCGTACGAATAGAATGAACCTCGCTTGGTAATAATATCCAGATTGGTTGCCAGGTCAAGCAAATCGCCAGCTTTTGAAATGCCTTCGTTATACATAATATCGAATTCAGCTGTACGGAAGGGAGCTGCGACCTTGTTCTTGACTACTCGAACTCTGGTGCGGCTTCCAATGATATCAGCGCCTAACTTGATCGATTGTATCCGGCGGACGTCCAGACGAACGGAGGCATAAAATTTTAATGCCATTCCACCGGTCGTGGTCTCTGGGTTGCCAAACATAACACCAATTTTCTGGCGAAGCTGGTTGGTAAAAACAACTGCCGTGTTGGTTTGCTTAATGACACCTGAAAGCTTGCGCAAGGCTTGAGACATCAGGCGTGCTTGCATCCCCATGGGGGAGTCACCCATGTCGCCTTCAATTTCAGCCCTTGGGACCAGGGCAGCTACCGAGTCAATCACGATAACTTCGATCGCCCCAGAACGGACCAGCGTCTCGGCGATTTCCAGGGCTTGCTCACCGGTATCAGGTTGGGAGATTAGAAGGCTATCCACGTCCACTCCACAGCGTGATGCGTATGCTGGGTCGAGGGCATGTTCCATATCAATAAAAGCGCAGGTGCCTCCCAGGCGTTGCGCTTCTGCGACGATATGTTGGCAAATTGTGGTTTTACCGGACGATTCTGGTCCGTAAATTTCAGTGATCCTGCCACGCGGAATACCACCCACGCCCAACGCGATATCCAACGATAATGCTCCTGTGGGAATCGCTTCAACAACCAGTTGGTGCGCTTCGCCCAGGCGCATGATCGAACCGTCTCCATATCGTTTGGTGATATCGCTTAAGGCTTTATCTAATGCTACCTGGCGATTGCTATCAATCTCAAGGCTGGGATGGGTGCTTTTTTTAGCCATGCTGTACATGCTCCTTATTCTTAATTGCCACTTGTGAAATTCGTAGAATCAGTCCACTCTAGATTGTACCTAAGTTTAGCACAAGCGTTCTATTTGTCAAGGGCATTCCGATCAATTCAAGCTGGATTTTCAGGATCAAGGTGTTACTTTCAGGATATCAGGAGCAGTAAACTCTGTATTCCGACTATCAGGGTATTCGGTGTCATAACCTTTTGAGCCAATAAACCGAAAATAGCTTACTTTTCCAGGAAAGACCTCGATGATTTGATCATAAATTGTCCCCTCATATTTGATCCAGATCACATACTTCCCGGCTGGCAAGTCCCCAATCACCATATTCTCCTGATAATACGCATCAGGATTTACGGAACCCTTCCCATACGTCAATACAGTCCAATAGCGGTTCGTTTCCACATTCCGCAATAGAACGGAGTGCCTTTCGAGTGGGTCTCCACTGCGATCCATCACTCTGGCTGAGATGATTCCCCATCCTTGTGGAGGGGCAATCCACAATTCGGGATTTCGTGAGCCAAAGTAATTATTTTTTTCAACCCTGACCTCAAAGTGTAAATGTGGCCCGGTAACTTTTCCGGTTTCTCCAACTTTTCCGATCAGGTCGCCAGCCTGGACTTGTTTTCCCTGGTAGGTGAGGAGCTCATCCATGTGGCCATAGACCGTATAAAGGTCACTTCCCTGGTAACCAAAATCATGCTTAATGGCGACAGCCAAACCATAAGGATCGCGAAATTCCTCACGCAAGAAATACAAGCCATATCCCGCCCAAACCACCTTTCCTGAACCGGCAGCCATGACAGGCGTACCTTTAGGAGCGGGTATGTCGATGCCTGTATGGACGACATCTTCAAAAAACACACCGCCATATCGGTAATTGGCTAATGGCCAATTGATTTCGTTTGCTCCAATCGGACGAATGAAATAGAAATGATCGTTTGGGGTAGGTTCCCACGGTACAGCATATAGCGGTGGGCGCCAGAGGGAGCTGCTGTCTGCAATTTGAGTGGGAAAGACAAACCTTAAAGGCTCAAGCTGCTGAGTTGTTTGGGTCTCTGTGAAATTCTGGTTGGATTGGATATGAGTTCTCCCTTGGAGTTGGTGTAAGCGGCGTGGTTAACTCATTCCCAGCGTTTTGGATGGGAGAAATTTGTCCCGCCAGGCTATCAACCGGATCGGGTTTTATTAATAGGTCCTTCTCGGAGAGTTCCTGAATGGATCGGTAGATTTCGTTGTCGGATGTATTTTGACCATCGGAGGCAAGGGCAATCTCGTTTGGTTTTGGCTGCGTATAGATATTGGTCGTTGCACATCCATAAAGGTTCGTGCACAGAATACCAATTATAAGAAGGCTGGCGAACGACTGTAGATGGTTTTGGCTCGTAAGAATTTTCATCACGAAAAATGGTTAATTGGCAGGTGTAGGTGTGCGCGTCGGTGGGCTTGTGCGCGTTGGCCAGGGCGTGGAGGTTGGTCGTGGCGTGCGCGTGTAATAGGGTGTTCGAGTGGGTGTCAGGGTGGGGGTTGGCGTCATCGTGATTGTTGGGGTTGCGGTTGGCGGCGGAACAGGTGTTGGTGTATCCAGAGCCTGGCGCGGGTAAATCTGCAACATAGCTGACAGCCAATCAAGCCCATCTCTTAGGACAAATTCGTTATACCGGATAGAAGAATAGGCGATTCTCCAGGAAGGCAGGGCTGCCTGTCTTTCCCAGCCGAAAGAGTTGGCTAAGGTAGTGAAATCGAGCCAATAACCACCGGGTATTTGGCTTTCCAGGCTGCCACCTTGCTCATAAGCAAGTGGGTCGCCAGCATGGCGCGACATGAAGTTCCAGGGCAGATCGCTCAGTGGGCGGCCCTGGCTACCATCTTGAAAACGGGTGCGGAGGAAAATACGCCAAAATGTTTGTGGTCCATAATCTTCACGTACGATGACAACCCACCCGGCATTAACTGGAGCTGTATTGAAACGAAAAGCACGCCCGGTATACAACCAGTCCTGGCTGATTCCTGGATTGACTGGGGAGCTTAGTGGGATGTAAGCCTGCTCCAGGCTTCCCAAGAAATCCCAGCCAGTTTCTCGGGCTACTCGGTCTCGCAAGGAAAAAAAGGCTTCATCCACAGCATCTTGCAGTAAAGGATCGGTTGCTTGGATGCCTTCCAAGGCAACCAGGTGATAACGATTACCTGGAAGTGGTTCTTCGCCATTCAGAGCAGGAGACCAGGGGGGTGTTGGCGATATGTTCGCTATCTGTTGGAAAGGGACAGGCAAAATTTCGGGTAGTTCACCCGCTTTCCAGGTTAACCCATTCACTTCGCCAGGTAAGGCTGAAACGGCCATGGATAATGATGCGTTTTCTACATGATATGCAGTCAGGTAATTCTGATTAGGAGTCTGGACAATACTCAGCAATTCAGTGCCCTTTGGGCTCCAGGTTGCCATCGAGCCGGCTCCAATTAGTTTCGGAGGATTGTCTGTTGAAGAGAAATCCCAAGTGTAAATAGATTGAATGCCATCTTTTGTGCGCCCCGACCAGGCAAGTAATTTACCATCCGGTGACCAGCCAGGAAAGTACTCATTTTCATTCTGGCTGTGGCTGAGATTGACAAAACGCTCGTCAACCTGGTCTAAATCTGCCAGCCAGACATCATTTTGTCCAGATCGGGTTGAGATGAATACTATTTTTCTGCCACCTGGTGACCATTCTGGTGAATGATCTGCGGCTCGATCGTTCGTTAATTGGATGGCTTCTTGTGAGCCGTCAACGGGCTGGATAAACAAATCGAGATTGCTGTTCTCTGCATTTTCGACATAGCTTTCGAAAACCAGCCATTTGCCATCCGGCGACCAGCTTGGATGTCCGTTGTATTGGGTTGAATGAGTCAGTCGCTGGACTTCACCGCTTATCAGGGATAACAGGTAAATGTTCCAGTGACCCTCTCGATTGGATGAAAAAGCGACCTGTTGTCCATCAGGGCTAAGCGCCGGGTGGATATCTTGCCAGGCGCCATTCGTTAGACGAGTCAAAGGCATGCCTTGCGGCTGGTAGGCAAATAGGTGCTGATACCCATGCTCATGGATGGATAGGATGATGATGCCTTCGTCCAGTGGTGCATAGGGGATAGCGTTCGCGTTTTGGTTAGGATCCAGGTAGGAGGAAATTGAAGGAAAAACGGTTGGCGTTGAAGTGATCAAGTTGGCTACAGCCTGTTGAATTGACAAGGGAGAGGCTGTAAGTGAGAATTCGATGGCAGATTCTGCCTGCAGATTATCAGAAAAACGGCTAACCAAAGCCGGCCAGGCGTAAACACCAGTCAGCACCAACATGACCGTCATTAGAATCAACACCAGGCGTCGAATCACCTTGAATGCAGGAGATGAGGAGATAAAGTAATTGTCTGCCATAAGCATCATTGCCCGGTATAAATACACCAAGTATGGGTAATTAAACCATCCTTTTAGGCAAGTCTGGCTTGCAGCTTATTTACAATTTTGCGAGGAAATTAGGAATTGCAGAAAAAATTGTGATCCAATAACTCAATCTCAGTCTTTAGGATAAAAAGTAATCGATACCTGGACAGAATCAACCTGCAAATGTTCTATCTGTGGGATATGATCTTTTTCGCTTTCGGGATTGAGTTGGTCAAAATATAAAATGGCGTTCAATAGATATTCGCCGGGTACCGGGGTTGAACGTAGATGCATGTTCACTTCTATTTTCCGCGTCATGCTCTCTACAATACTGATACTTGATACTGGCTCGCCTTGGGGGTTTACAAGCGTGAATTCAGCGCTCGGGCGTTTTTGGGTTGGGTCAACTTCCAAAAATATGCGGATCTTCTGCCCATCAGGCCAAGGCTCTGCGCGAAATTCTCGAATGCGTACATCTTCGGGGGGAAGGGGAATCTCATTGGGATCCGTAAAAAAGATATCCATAGGGTTGATTATACACCTGAACAAAGGGATAGTATTTATAAGACAAGGACGGTTTGAAGACCGTCCTTGTTTGAAATCTGTGGATCGATTAGCTGGTTTGATTAAAAGCCCGCCATGAAAGCCAATCCCACGGTGCCCGGACCTGCATGAGTTCCAATCACAGGGCTTACTTCGGAGAATATTTTTTCTTTGGGATTTAGCCGGGAGGCAGCTTCATTTAATAATTCTTCTGCTTCTTTGGGGGCGTTGGCATGCAGAGTAGCTAAATAGACGGGGGTGCGGCCAGCGGTTTTTTCTTCCACTAATTCAACCAGGCGGGATAAGGATTTTGAGCGAGTGCGTACCTTTTCAATGGCCTCTACTCGCCCGTTCACGACTTCGAGAATTGGCTTGATATTTAACGCTGTTCCCAAAAAACGATTTGCTCCACCTATCCTGCCGCCTCGGTGCAAAAATTCCAGGGTATCTACCGCAAATACGACGCCGGTGTGCTGCTGGGCGCGTTTTGCCAATGCCACGCAATCAGCTATGTTTGCACCATCTTGCGCTGCCTTCGCTGCTTCGAGGACATGAAATCCCAATGCCATAGCAGTTGTTAGCGAATCAACGATTTCGATGGATGCTCCTGGCAGCATTTCACGCGCCTGGATAGCGGAAGAAATCGTACCGGATAAAGTTGCAGCAAGTAAAATGGCTAACACTTGATAATCTTGTTCGATCAATTCCGAAAAGATTTTGTGAAAAGTACCAGGAGTTGCCTGGGAGGTACTCGGCATGACTTTCGCTGTCTTCAAACGTGCATAAAATTCTGATGGCTGAATATCCACACCATCCTGGAACACTTCGTCTCCCCAGATCAAAACCTGAGGCGCTACATGGATTTGGTATTGATTCAATAATTGCTTTGGGATGTAGGCAGTACTATCGGTTATGATGGCGATTTTTTTGCTCATAAAATTTACTCCAAATAACTTAATGATAATTACAGGGGATAAGGACAACAGGACCATACTATCCAACTGTCCGAAAGGCTAAAACCCGGGCTATGGTTTTTAGTTACGCTGAATAGGGGAGTAATTGCGGGTTAGAAGGAAAAAGGAACAAGAAATGGACAGTATTGGATGAAGATAATCATCAATTTTTGCATATTAATGAAAGACTCGATTAATAACCTTGACCATTGCTGGCTTACAAGCTAAAATGCAGTGCTATGTTTGAGAATCTCACCCAACGGCTTGAAGATGTATTTAAAGGGCTGCGCAGACGCGGTAAGCTAAATGAATCGGATGTAGACGCTGCGATGCGCGAAGTGCGCCTGGCGCTTTTGGAAGCGGATGTTAACTATGGCGTAGTTAAAGATTTTGTTGCGCGGGTGAGAGAGCGCGCCGTTGGACATGAGGTCTCGAAAGCGCTTAACCCAGGACAGCAAGTTGTCAAAATCGTTCATGAAGAGTTGATCAAGACCCTTGGTCCGGCAGAGCGCTTGAGTCTTACTGGAGAACGTCCCAGGGCAATTATGCTGGTTGGCTTGCAAGGAGCGGGTAAAACCACTTATGCAGGCAAGCTGGCAAAATTATTGCGGTCACAGGGCGAGCGGGTGATGTTAGTAGCCTGCGATCCCTATCGACCGGCGGCTGTCCGTCAATTGGAAACGCTTGGTGAACGCATAAACGTTCCTGTCGAATTTCAAGAAGGAGTAGCTCCTCCTAAGCTGGCTCGCCAGGCGCTTGACAAAGCGCGCAACGGCGGTTTCACTGTAATCATCCTGGATACCGCTGGTCGTTCCCAACTGGACCAGGCTTTGATGGATGAACTGAGCGCCATTCGCACCCAGGTTAAACCTGCGGAAGTTTTATTGGTTGTGGATGCGATGATCGGACAGGAATCTGTCAACGTAGCCAAAGGTTTCCGAGAAGTCATTCCGATAACAGGTCTAATCCTGACAAAAATGGATGGCGATGCCCGCGGTGGCGCAGCGATTTCAATCCGTTCTGTCACCGGTGTGCCGATCAAGTTCTTGGGTACAGGCGAAGCTTTAGACGCTATTGAGGTCTATGATCCTGACCGTCTTTCAAGCCGAATCCTGGGAATGGGTGACCTTTTAGGTCTGATCGAAAAAGCAGAAGCTGCTTACGATGAGAAATCTGCCCGGCAATCGGCCAGAAAAGATGATGGCAGGAGAGTTTTCTTTACAGGACTTTGCCGATCAGTTAAGGCAGTTGCGGCGGATGGGTCCACTGGCGCAAATCATGGAGATGTTGCCCGGCGGGATGGGACAGATGGCCCGTCAGATTTCGCCTCAGGATGCTGAACGGCAGTTGAAGATGACCGAAGCAATCATCAACTCCATGACCAAAGAGGAGAGAAGGCGTCCTGACCTTCTGAATGCCTCACGTCGCCGGCGGATTGCGCGTGGTTCTGGGACAGATGTTCAGGATGTGAATCGCTTAATGAAACAGTTTCGCGATGCACAAAAGTTGTTTAAAACCATTAAGAAATCTGGCATGCGTGGATTACCGCGTATGTTTGGGTAGCCAAGTGGGTTGATGGCGGTTGTGTGCAATTCCTTCCGCGCCCCTCTGCCCGCCTGTCAGCCCGGCAGCAAATTAATCATCCAAGTTATGTTTACGTTCGAAGAAGGAGAGTAAGTGTATGGTCCGTTTACGTCTGCGCCGTGTAGGTGCAAAAGGTCAACCTAGTTATCGCATCGTTGCTATTGATAAAGAAGCTCAGCGTGATGGGCGTGAGATTGAAGTAGTAGGTTTTTACAACCCGCGAACCACTCCCGCTACCATCCAGTTGAAAGAGGATCGTGTTTATGATTGGCTGAACAAGGGTGCACAACCCAGCGAATCGGCTTTGCAGGTTTTTCAGGCTGCTGGAGCGATGGAACGTTATGAACGATCCAAAAAAGGCGAGGCTCTGGAAGCATTGCTGACTGAAGCAAAGGCTGCTGAATCTGCACGCAATATTAATCCTAAGACGAAGTCGATTATTCCCGCCAAAGCAAAATAGTTGGTTGTAGAGAATTGCATTCTCTACTAAACAATACGGAGGCAGCTCATGAAAGAGCTTATCGAGTACATCGGCAGTTCTTTGGTTGATGATCCTACTCAAGTCCAGGTGACGCAGAATCGTCGTGGCTCCCAGATCAGCATTGAGCTTAGGGTAGCCAAAGAAGATATGGGTCGAGTTATTGGTCGGGGAGGACGAGTGGCCAGCGCCATGCGTTCTCTGCTCAGGGTGGCTGCGGGTCAGCAAAATAAACGCGCCTCCTTAGAAATCATAGAGCCAGAATGACCTCAGAAGAAGAATTGGCTGAAACTTTGCAGCCTGCAGGCTCGCCTCCTACAGGCGAGCCTGTCTTTTTGGTTGTTGGCAAAATCCATCGTCCTCATGGTTTAAAAGGCGATGTGGTTTTTCAGGTGATCACCGATTTTCCTGAACGGATTCGGCCGGGTATTACTCTTTTTGTAGGTGACAGTCATCACCCTGTGGTTGTCAATAAACGGCGCTGGCACCGGTCCGAACTCTTAATCAAGTTTGAATCATACGATGATCCGGATATGCTTTCATCGTTAAGTAATCAATTTGTTTATGTACGTGCAGATGACCGTCCCCCCTTACCTGAAGGGCAGTTCTACCACCATCAATTGTTGGGATTAACTGTGATCAGCGACCAGGATATGGCGCTTGGAACTTTGGCCCAGATATTGGAAACCGGGGCAAATGATGTTTATATTGTGCGCTCCGAATTGGGGAAAGAAATTCTTCTACCGGCTATTGATGAAGTCGTCCAGAAGATTGATCTAAAAACAGGTTGTATGATTGTGCATTTAATCCCTGGCTTGTTACCTGATTAACCTTGCTCCAATTGCTTTGCTAACTCGGGCGCTATCTATAGGGCCTTCTGACTTAGTGCAGATTGACTGAAAGATAAGATCATAACCATGGAAGATTGGAAACAATATTGGGTAGGATTTAACCTGGTTAAAGGCATTGGTCCCATTCGTTTGCGTGGTCTTTTAGATGCGTTTGGAGATGCTACCAATGCCTGGCATGCTTCTCGTAAACAACTGGAAGAGGCTGGCTTACACCCCAAGCTGATCGACAACTTGTGGCTAATTAAACAAGGTGGATTGTTGGATCAGACATGGGGTGCAATCCTTGAAAATGAAATCCAGATACTTACTTGGGAAGATGAACAGTACCCAAGAAGCTTGAGAGAAATTGATCAATCCCCTCCAGTTCTCTATGTTCAGGGTGAAATAAATGAGTTTGATCACCCGGCAGTTGCGATTGTTGGAACTCGCAGGATCACCCAATATGGCCGTCAGGTAACCAAAGAATTGTCAACTGAGCTGGCAAATAGGGGTATTACGGTGGTCAGCGGTCTGGCGCGTGGAGTAGATGCTGCTGCTCATCAGGCTGCTCTGGATGCCGGTGGGCGTACATTGGCGGTTTTGGGAAGCGGGGTTGACCAAATATATCCGCCAGAGCACCGGAAGATGGCTGAAAGGATCAGCTTAAATGGTGCGGTGATTAGCGATTACCCACCTGGCAGCATGCCGGAAGCAGTAAATTTTCCTCCCAGGAATCGGATTATTTCCGGGTTATCCAAGGCAGTTATTATTGTTGAGGCTGGCGCAAAGAGTGGTGCTTTGATCACAGCAGCTTTTGCTGCTGAGCAAGGTAGGGAAGTCTTTGCTGTGCCGGGTAGCCTGTATGCCCCACAATCGATTGGCACCAATCAGCTCATCCAAGAAGGCGCACATATTTATTTGGGTCCTCAAACGATTTTCGGATTGCTTAACTTAGATCGGATGGAGGATTACAAAGCAGCCAGAGCTGTACTTCCAGCCGATGCAACTGAAGCACGTCTATATTCTCTTCTGGGTCGCGAGCCTTTGCATGTTGATGAGCTACGTTTACAATCTGGGTTGCCGGTGGAAATTGTTTCATCTTCATTAACTATGATGGAGTTGAAAGGAATGGTGCGGCAGGTGGGCAGTATGCGCTATATTGCAGTGTTTGAAGCTGGTGAAGATTATTTGGTAGAATGACAGGTCAAAGCCGATTTTAGCGAAGAATTTTTGGAGAAATATGTTAGATCATTATTATGCAGTCATCATGGCCGGTGGGGGTGGAACACGCTTATGGCCGCTTTCACGCAAAACAAAACCTAAGCAAATGCTTAGTCTTTTTGACGAGCGCACTTTATTCCAGACTTCTGTCCAAAGATTGCAGGGATTGTTTCCGCCTGAAAAAATTTTTGTTGTCACAGTTCGAGAACAGGCAGATGAATTGAGTGCTCAATCCCCGGAAATTCCTTATGAGAATTTTATCATTGAGCCACATGCCCGTGGCACGGCTTCTGTTGTGGGTCTGGCAGCAGTGGTGATTGAAAAACTTGATCCGAAGGCCGTCATGGCGGTTCTGACCGCAGACCATTTTATTAAGGATGAGGCTCGTTTCCGTCAATTGTTATCGGATGCATACCGTGTAGCCATATCCGATATACTGGTGACATTAGGTATTGAACCGACTTTTCCAGCGACCGGATTTGGATATATCCAGCAAGGTGATGCGCTAGAACAATTTACCGATTTGCAGGTGTATAAAGTCCTGCGATTTAAAGAGAAGCCTGATGAAGCGCAGGCTAGAGAAATGCTGGGTTCGGGCGATCATGCCTGGAATTCTGGCATGTTTGTCTGGCGCGTTGAAACAATCATGGCGGAATTTAAGCAACAGATGCCCGCACTGTACCACTCATTGTGTGTGATTAAGGATTCTTTGGGAAAAGATAACGCTCAGCAACTTCTGCTGGATGAGTGGAACCGGTTAATCCCTGAGACGATTGATTACGGTATCATGGAACGTGCGCAACAAGTTGCGGTTATCCCTGCAGGTGGTTTGGGATGGAGCGACGTAGGCAGTTGGGATTCGCTGTTCGATGTTTTGGAAGGCGATGTCGATGGTAATATTGTAATGGGCGGCGAACATATTGCCATAGATACGAAAAGTTCTTTGGTTTATGTAAATCAAGAACATCGGTTGATAGTCACGATAGGGGTCAATGATCTGGTGCTGGTAGATACAGGTGATGTATTATTGGTATGTCATAAAGATCAGGCTCAACGTGTGCGACAGGTGGTTAACCACTTGAAACAAGAAGGTCGTGAGTATTTATAAGTTGGACTTTTTAGATCAGGAGAATATCCCTTGGAAGCATATTGTGTAAAGTGTAAAACAAAAAGAGAGATAACACAGGCGACACCTGTGTTCACTGCTAATGGAACTCCAGCAACACAAGGAGTTTGCCAGGAATGTGGAACAAAACTCTATCGCATGGGAAAAACACCTGCTCACGAGAGTCTAACGCCGCCAGAAGTGAAACCTCGAGAAGTAAAACGCTCTGGGAAACTGGTAATCGTTGAGTCGCCGGCAAAAGCTCGTACAGTTGGCCGATTCTTAGGCAAAGAATATACCGTCAAGGCCTCTGTTGGGCATGTGCGTGACTTGTTACGCTCTCAATTATCGGTTGATACAGAAAATGATTTTGCCCCGAAGTACAGGGTACCGAATGAAAAGCGACCGGTAGTGAAGGAACTAAAAGCCCTGGCAAAAAAATCGGCGGAGGTGTTTTTGGCAACCGACCCTGACCGCGAGGGCGAAGCGATTGCCTGGCATTTGTTGGAATCAGCTGAAATTGACCCGGGTATTACCAAGCGTGTAGTCTTTCATGAGATTACCGAGCCTGCCGTGGCGGAGGCTTTTTCGCATTCTCGAGATATAGATATGAACCTGGTGAATGCCCAACAAGCGCGGCGTGTCCTGGATCGTCTGGTAGGTTATAACCTGAGTCCATTATTATGGCGTAAAGTCCGTAGCCGTCTTTCAGCTGGACGTGTGCAATCAGTAGCCTTACGCTTAATAGTGGAGCGTGAACGAGAAATTGATGCTTTTGAGCCAGTAGAATATTGGAGTATCGAAGCAGAATTGCAGCCAGAACAGGGAGAAAAAAGCTATATGGCGAAACTTTCTCGCATTGATGGGGTTGAGCCAGCTTTGGATCGTGATGAGACGGTAGAACCCATTTTGGCTGATATGGAGCAGGCAGCATATGTGATCACCTCGATTGTCCAAAAACCCAGGAAACGAGCGCCTGCTGCCCCGTTCACAACCAGCACATTACAGCAAGAGGCTTCACGGCGCCTGGGATTTACTGCTAAACGCACCATGGCCTTAGCTCAACAGCTCTACGAGGGAATAGACACAGGGACGGGTGGGGCTATTGGTTTGATCACCTATATGCGTACCGACTCCACGAATATTTCGGAAATGGCGCAGGAAGAAGCCAAGCAGTTTATCCTGGAACGATATGGACAAAAATTTTTACCGGAAAAGCCTCCCAAGTACAAAACCAAGGCACGCGGAGCACAGGAAGCTCATGAAGCAATTCGCCCCACCTCTGTTTTGCGCCAACCCAATGGGATAAAAGAATTCCTGACCCGTGATCAATATCGTTTGTACCAGCTAATCTGGCAGCGCTTTGTTTCCTCACAGATGTCCCCAGCTTTGTATGATACGATTTCTGTGGAAATCAGCGGGACAAGCAAGGATCACACTTACCTGTTGCGCGCATCCGGTTCGACTCTGGTCTTCCAGGGGTTCTTGATTGTTTATGAAGAAAGCCGTGATGAGGATCAAAAGACCGTTGAAGATGAAGAAACCCGAATTCCTCCTGGTTTGCTTGAAGGGCAAATTCAGAACCCTGATCTGCTTGATCCCCGAACAGCATTTTACACAACCGCCGCCGCGTTTTTCTGAAGCTACCTTGGTTCGAACTCTTGAGGAGAATGGTATTGGTCGGCCGTCGACTTATGCGCCGATCCTGGGTACTTTACAACAGCGTGGCTATGTCACCCGCGAAGCTACGCGCCTGTTTCCAACCGAGACCGGTTACCTGGTTAACGATATTCTGATTGAGCATTTTCCGGATATATTGGATGTTGGCTTCACCGCTACCATGGAGGAGGATCTCGATCGGATTGCTGCAGGCGAATTGGAATGGGTGAAGGTTATGCGCGAATTTTATGAACCCTTCGCAGAAAAAGTAACCCTGGCAGAATCGCGTATACCTGAGCAAAATATGGGTCCAGAACCTATCGGGAGAGCTTGCCCGGAATGTGGGCATGATCTCGTCATTCGTTGGGGGCGTTATGGAAAATTTATCAGTTGCAGCAACTTCCCGGAATGTCGCTATACAGAAGCGATGTTACAGAAAATTGGCGTTTCTTGCCCTAAAGATGGCGGTGACCTGGTTGAGCGAAAAACTCGCAAAGGTCGAGTTTTCTACGGTTGTGCAAATTATCCGGAATGTGATTTTACTTCCTGGAAATTGCCTCTCCCCAGCCCTTGCCCGGCATGTGGTGGATTGCTAGTGGTAGCGGATAAACGCAACGCACAATGTACACAATGTGAAGAAAGATTTCTTATTGGAACAGGTTTCTGTAGAAGAAGTGAGTGAGAATGTTGATGCGGCATGAACCTTGCACCATTGTGGACAATGATGCATGTGAGTATGTCGACGCATTCTTTACAAGGTTGTATGTATAGATTTGAAAATGTTGCAAATTTTGTGACTTTGGTCTAAAATTAGAACATGTAGTCGATTATTTTGGATTCACCGAATCAAAATCTTGTGCAATTGGCTTTATCCTTGATAGGATCATACTTTACAGGGAGATTCGAGATGGAAAAATTCCGTGGAATTTCTAAAAACCCGATTGCTCTGGGTGTAGCTGGCCTGGTGGTCGGCTTGTTCCTGGGGTTGGTGGTTTTAGGCTGGTGGCTTTGGCCAGTTAAATGGGTGGATGCAAGTCCTCAACATCTGCAATACCCAGAGAAGGTTAGTTTTTTGCGCCAGGCAATTGAAGCCTATGGCTATAATGGAGATATTTCGAAAGCCGTTGCGCGGTATGATGCTTTGGGGGAAGATGCCAAGCAAGCCCTGGCGGATATTACTGCCGCCCCTGGTGATTTGAACCCCGATATTATTAATGCTTTTAGCAGCTCAGTTTTAATGACTCAACCTCAAGCAAATCTGCCCGGTGAGCCAACCACTGAGTCTCCGGTTGTTCCAGTTCCGGAATCCGGAACACCACCAGCCGAAGAGCCAGCACCCGTCGATGAAGAAAAAGGTGGAGGCTTTTCAACGCTGTTAGTGGTTTTGTTGTGCCTGGTAGCCCTGGCAGCCATTGGCGCAGCAGTATACTATTTCTTTCTGCGAAACCGTTTTGCTCCTGGTGGAGAACCCACAGCAGCCATGCAGGCAGACGAAGCACGCCGGCAGGCAAGTTATACAGATTATTCTTCTTCAGGCAATGAACCACCCATCGCTCAATTTATGGCTTCGTATCATTTAGGCGACGATCTTTTTGATGACTCATTTAGTATCGATTCAGCCACTGGCGAATTTCTAGGCGAGTGCGGGGTGGGCATCTCGGAGACCATCGGTGTTGGCGACCCGAAGAAGGTTACTGCTTTTGAAGTCTGGCTTTTTGACAAGAACGACATCCAGACAGTAACAACCGTATTAATGAGCGATAATGCATTCCATGATGTCGCCACTCGCCAAAAGTTACAACCAAAAGGTGAGCTGGCTTTGGTCCAAGAAGGTGGCGAAGTGATCCTGGATACCCAGACGCTCCAGCTAGTTGCCCGGGTTGTTGATATGGAATATGGTGATGGAGCGCTACCAGAGCGAAGCTTTTTCAAGACCTTCCTGATTGAATTGGCTGTTTGGCCAAAAGAACAAATCTAATCTTTTTGGATATCTTTTAGAAATAAAAAACAGGGCAGAAAAAACTCTGCCCTGTTTTAATACCATCACATTTGAATCTTATTCGATCTTCAGGATTTTTAGCTTAATTTTTCCGCCAGGAGTTTCAGCTTCAACAGTCTCTCCCACTTTCCCGCCGATCAAAGCTTTTCCGAAGGGTGATTCGTTTGAGATTCTTCCGTTACGGGGATCAGCTTCTTTTGCGCCGACCAGATGATAGGTTTCTGGTTCTTCATCACCTTCCTGAATGGTTACTCGTGCTCCGACCTGAACGCTCTCTCTTTTTTGGTTGCTTTCTTCGATAATGACAGCATTGGCGATCAGGTATTCAAGTTCTTGAATACGGCCTTCTAGAAATGACTGGTCTTCTTTGGCTTTCGAGTAATCTGCATTCTCAGAAAGATCTCCCATTTGAATTGCGGCGCGAAGTCGCTTAGAGATTTCCTCACGTTCATGACCTTTAAGCCTGACAAGCTCTTCTTTTAGTTTGGCTGCACCCTCTGCCGTTAAATATGGTTGTTCACTCATCCTGATGTTCTCCAATCTCCCAATATTTCAAGGTGTACTGTCTAGATCAAACAATTTTTTGTGTTCTTCAACAGCAAACCTATCTGTCATACCTGCAAGGTAATCACAAACTGTGCGTTGTAGACCAAACTCACTGATATATTCCTGAATATGTTGAGGCAGTATGCTGGGCTCGTGTGTATAGGCATGAAATAAATCAGTTAACACACGTTCAGCTTTGACGGCCATTCGCACTACACGGTAATGCCGGTAAAGTTTTGTGAAAAGAAAATCTTTTAACTGACGATTTCGGCGATGTAAATCCTCGCTAAAACCGATTACAGGATATGGTAAGCTCTGTAATTCTTCGACTGAACGGACGTTACTTTCTCTCAACCGCAAGTTGGTTTGATAAACAAGGTCACTGACCTCAAGCCCGATTAACCGTCGAATGAGTCGTCGCCTTGCCAGTTCGTCGAAGTGATCTTTTTGAATGCCTACACTTTCTAATAAAATTTCCCACAAGGCAATTCCTTCTAACGCTTTAGGGGTGATCATGCCAGATTTAAGCCCATCATCCAGGTCGTGAGATGTGTATGCCAATTCATCGGCTACATTTGCGATTTGAGCTTCGAGATGGCCGCGTAACTCCGGGTTATATTCGCTTGCATCTGCGATATCATATTCGGATTCGTGCTTAACAATTCCTTCTCGAACTTCCCATGACAAGTTCAGACCAGGAAAATCGGGATATCGTTTTTCTAATTTTGTTACAATCCGTAAGGATTGTTTATTGTGATCAAAACCACCGTAATCGCGCATCAATCGTGCCAGGGTTGTTTCACCAGAATGTCCAAAGGCGCTATGCCCCAGGTCGTGCGCCAGGCAAATGGTTTCAACCAAGTCTTCGTTTGCCCCCAACGCTCTGGCAATGGTCCGGCCAATTTGTGTAACTTCCAGTGTGTGAGTCAGCCGAGTGCGATAATAATCACCTTCATAATTAAAGAAGACCTGGGTTTTATATTCCAATCGTCGAAAGGCGGTTGTGTGCAGAATCCGATCGCGATCGCGTTGAAAGATCGTACGATAATCTGGTTCATCCTCAGGATAAAGCCTGCCCCTGGTGTTTTTACTTAAACAGGCATAGGGAGCAAGTTGCTGCTCTTCAAGTCTTTCCAATTCTTGCCTGGTGAAGTACATGATTTCTCCTTGCCTTTTATCCTTCAGTGTGCTTTCTGGTTTACGCCAGCATTGGTTCGCATAGCACTATTTTGATCCGGCCTTGACTGTTTGGCTGATAAATCAGAAGTGCGAAATCTACAGATTTCGCACTTCTCCTGTGCGTTCGATTATCTTTAGTCTATCTCAAGATTTTCAGGATGTCAACAGAAATAAGCTCACATGGTGGAATACTCTTTTTAAGGATTTGAGAAGTATTTTTGTTGTTGTTTGGTAGAATCAGTTCAGCCATGGGAACCCAAAAATTTCTGAATAATCCTGATGCAGGTAAGTGGGCTTTGAAGGTGAGCCAGTGGCTACCTCCACGCATGGGCATATGGATTGTGAAATGGGTTTCCAAATGGATAGCTTCGCAGCCGAATTTGTCGCTTGTGCAGGCAATCCGGTGTAACCAGTGGGTTGCTGGGGGAGAAAGAGCCAGTTCTGCAGATTTGGATCTTCAGGTGAAGCGAGTCCTTCATCATGCAGGCATATCTTATTACAACCTGTTTCATCACCTTTACAACGCCGAGAAATTACAGAAACTGGTTGTCTTCACCCCCGAAATTGAGGAAATTATTCATCGCAGCCAGGAAAAACGACAGGGCTTAATCGTCGCAGGTATTCATCTCAGTAATTTTGATCTGGTTGCTCAGGCAGCTGCTTTGCATGGGCTAAAAGCCTTGGCTTTATCTCTCCCGGAACCCGACCAGGCAATCCAATGGCAGCATGAACTGAGACGGCAATCTGGTCTTGAAATTCTAGACGCAACTTTGCCAAATCTCCGCTCAGCTATTCTGCGCTTAAAAGCCGGAGAAACAGTGGTTACTGGCTTAGATCGACCGATTCCTGAACCAAAAATCATGCCAGTTTTCTTTGGGAGACCAGCGCACCTGGCAGTCCATCACGTTCAATTGGCAATTCATGCAAAAGTACCCGTAGTGGTGATGGGTGCTATAATGGAAGCAGATGAGCGTTATCACATTCATTCGTCTGGAGAAATTCAGATGAAATCGTACCTGGATCGCCATACAGAATTAAGAAACAACGCAGAACAGATTTTAGAAATAACGCAGGACATCATCAGCCAGGCGTTGGATCAATGGGTTGTATTCCAGCCAATCTGGCCTGAAGCGGCAGGATTTGTTCCGGACAAAAAATAATTTTTCGTTCGATTGAGGAATCATGCCAGATATAAAATCACACAAGCGAGTGAACGATATTTTCCTGGCTTCCTTAGAGAAACCAGCATTGCTGTGGCTGGCCGCACGTACGCCGACTTGGATTGGCCCCGATCACATGACAGTATTGGGTCTGCTTGGATCCGTCGTAATATTTGCCGGGTATTGGCTGACACACTTGAATCCGGCCTTCCTCTGGTTAGCCAGCCTTGGATTTGTGATCAACTGGTATGGAGATAGCCTGGATGGCACCATTGCACGCTTCAGACGCCAGGAACGCCCCGTTTATGGATTTTTTATTGATCATACCGTGGATGCAATCAGCGAAGTCCTGGTGTTCTTGGGTTTGGGGCTTTCGCCTTATGTACGTTTTGACCTGGCCTGTTTGGCGCTGATAGGATACCTGCTCTTATCAGTGCTTGTTTATGTTCGTACCTGTGTCAAAGGTGAGTTTGTCATTTCCTATGGGAAATTAGGTCCTACTGAAGCACGCCTGATCGCTATTGGGGCAAATACCCTGGTCTTTTTTGTTGGCAACCCACATTGGACTCTGTTTGGCTTAACCAGGAGTGTGTATGATTGGTTTGTGATGGGGATTGTGGTTTTATTATTTGGGATATTTTTATCATCCACGATTTCACAAGCTTTCCGTCTGGCAAAAGATGGAAAATAATCGAACAATCATACAGGCACGAATATTGTAACTTAAGGAATTTGATGTCTAGTGTTTGGACATCTATTAACGCTCTGGTTTTGATCGCTCACAATTGAGAATTCAAACAAGTAACATTTGAAAATGCCGCACAAAAAAGACCCTGCGAACCTAAGTTCAATAGTTTTATTTTTCTACCGCATGTTTTACTTTGTCATGCTGGCTTTCCTTATTGGGATAACCATCCAGACATTGTTGCAGGTATTTGGGATTGTTGGATTCCTGATATTTTATATCCTGGTATTTGTTGCCTGTGTAACAGTTCATGAAATTGGGCATTTATTAGGAGCGATTCTTGTCAAATTTTATCTATCCATGTTCTCGGTTGGGTTTCTCAGCTTCATACGGATTCGAGATCGTTGGACCATAAAACTCAATCGCTACATTCTGTTAGGTGGTTTTACTCTCGCAGCCCCACTGGATGATCAACATATTTATAAACGGTTGGTGGTATGGACAATTGGAGGCCCTTTGATGGGCATCCTTTACGGATTGGCTTGCTTTGGTCTGTATCTACTGCTTTCCCCACAGATGGCTGAACCTGAAGGGGTTTTGTCGCAGAACATGTTTGCAATTCTTCAAGCCTGGTTCCTTGCGAATGGATGTTTTTCCCTATTGATTGCCATTCATAGCCTTATTCCAGACCAAAGCTGGTCGGCGACCTCTGATGGATATAAATTGCTTCAGTATTGGCGAAACAGCGAAGAAGCCAGGGCGATGAAGTATATATATTTAATTAGCGGCGCTGCTCAGGCTGGAGTACGTCCACGCGATTGGCAACCAGATTACATCGGAAAATTGCTCCAAAACTCTTCTACTCCGAACCGGCGAATGCAAGCCTTTTACTATCAATACTTGTATGCTTTGGATTTAGGTGAAATAGAAAAGGCTGGCCGCAGCCTGGATCAAGCATTGTTATTATGTAGAGGAAAAAAGCTTTCTAGTGCAGGGTTATATTGGGAGGCAGCGTATTTTACAGCCAGGTTTCGGAAACAGTCAGATTTGGCGCGCCAATGGCTTAGAAGAGCCCAGGCTGGTTTATTAGATGAATCTCAAACTAGAGCGCGGGCTGAGGCTGCTGTATTGAATGCTGACGGGTATAAAGAACAAGCATTATCCTGGATAGAGAAAGGATACCTTGTTGTGGGCGACTCCATCGAACCTGGCATTGCAATAGCGGAACGGGATTGGCTGGATGACTTAAAGACCCTGGTATTCCAAGATTTTTCCCAAGAAGAACTTTCTCCTCAGGTGCAAGTGAGGAGGATGATTGCTCAATCCCTTGACGCTAGAGATATCGATTCAAAGGTTGTGAAATCAGAACAACGGCTTCCGGAGTCGGTACCTCCTGCAAGGAGAAGACCACAAAAAATTCAAATAAATTCATTATGGAAGATTCTTATTCTTGGAACAGTTCCTGTTCTAGTTTTTAGCGTTGTGTTGGCTGTTCTTTATTACTGGATGCAACCCCCATCCTGCGCTCCAAAGATAATTGATAATTTCTTGTGTAAATCGAGTTATAACATGGCTGTCTTCCAGGGGTTGAATGCTGAAAAACAGGGGGATCACCGCTCGGCAGTACAGGCATTTTCCTTAGCGCTGGAAGCGCATCCAGATGGGCTCCTGGCGCGAAATATGCGTGCAAACTTATCCAAAATTTTGGGGGATTATCCGCAGGCAATGGTTGATTTATCCTTTTTAATAGACCGAAATCAAAGTGATCCGAGTCTTTATCTTAACCGGGCTGAAATATGGATGAGACAAGGCAGGCTTATTCTTGCGCTTGACGATGCTGTAACAGCTATTTCGATAGATCCTGACCAACTTGAGCCCAATGGCAGAAAATTGTTGCAGCAGATATTCGAGCCAATAAACGATTTTGACCAGTTTTTTCAGGACTTGCAAGCTCATCACACAAGTAATTCTGATGAACTTCGCATAGCCTGTGAATTGGGTTTGGCGTATGCTTATGATGCTCATTCGACACAGGCTGAAAAATATGCACGAGAACTAGCTCTCGATCGTAGCGGTAGTCTCAAGTGGTGTAGTCAAGAAATTCGGAAAATGTTAGATAACTAAAGGTTAACCTGTTTAAAGTCTACTTAAGATGTTTCGACAGGCATTGTTTATTCTGTGAAGATGTGTATAATGGGCGGGCAATTTCAGGAGATCAAACCAAGAATGCCTCGAAATATTTCTCTAAAAAGTTTGCCCGTCAATCCTAACGCCTGTGACATGACTTCGATTCCAGATCCTTACCAATGGTTGGTGATCTACCAGGATCAAAGGGCATGCTTGCATCATGTGCACACAAATGGTGAAGATCATTTACTATGCGGACCGATTGTATTCTGTTGTAAAAATGCAGTTCGGAATTTTTACATCAATTACTCTGAATTGAATTGTTTGCCCGAAGTTTTACCAGAGTCAAGCGGTTTGCCTGTTATTATCCGAGAAACCGCTGCAGAACAAATTATTTCATGGATGGATGCTGGTATACAGGTGATAAATTTTATCGTATGTGATAGTAAAGGTGTGCATGGCATCTTGGCAGCAGTTCTGTCTGGCAATCAAGCTCGACAGGCTTTAAAGCGAGAAATTTCGATGGAACCCTTTCTGTCGGAAAACGCACTCCTTTCTCTCGGAGAAAACGATCGAAAGCCGACTAATCCGGATTGAGGAGGATGTATAATTAGGAATACGCGCAATCGCTAGACGATAAAAGTACTCTTCGGAGGCAAATTATGGAAAACCAAATAAATTGGGATGAAGTTACGAATGAAGCTGTAGCGCATTTACAAAACCTTATCCGAATTGATACCACTAACCCGCCGGGTAATGAATTACCGGCGGTTTTGTATATCCGAGATTTGTTGATGAAAGCCGGGATTCCTGAGGCTTCGATGCATGTTCTGGAATCTGCTCCGGGTAGAGCGAATCTTGTCGCTCGAATCCGGGGAGATGGTTCAGCAAAACCCTTACTTTTAACCGGGCATGTGGATGTGGTACCGGTGGAACGTCAATTTTGGACCCATGACCCATTTGCAGGTGAGATTGCAGATGGATGCGTATGGGGAAGAGGTGCATTAGATATGAAAGGCTTGTTAGTGATGTATTTGCAGGCCTTCCTTCTGGCGCACAGGCAAGGAAAGCCGCTCAAACGAGACCTGATCCTGGCAGCAATAGCTGATGAAGAAGCAGGTTTTCAACACGGATCAAAATTTCTGGTAGATCAGCACCGTGAATTGATCCAAGCAGAATACGCCTTAAATGAATCCGGTGGGATGACATTACACATGGCAGGGGCGAAAGTATATGCTTTACAGGTGGCAGAAAAAGGAGTATGTTGGCTGAGGATGACAGCCAGTGGACGTCCAGGTCATGGCTCTATGCCTCATTCAGATAATGCGATCTTCCACTTATCAGAAGCATTACAGAAATTAAGGCGAAAAGGACATTTACCCATTCATTTGACCTCGACCGTACGCCAGATGCTGGATGGTTTAGCCCACCAGTTAACTTTCCCAACAAATTTGGTTTTTCGATTGTTGGGAAATCCAGCTTTAGCTGGGACTGCGTTAGGATTGGTTCCGGAAGAAACGCGTGGGGCGTTCTTGTCGATGTTAAGTAATTCGGTTAGTCCCACCATTCTGAAAGCTGGCTCTAAATCTAATGTGATTCCTTCAGAAGCAGAAGCACAAATTGATTGCCGCTTGCTTCCGGGTTATTCACCTGAGGATGCTATACGCGAGCTCTATGCAATTACTGGCGATGGCGTAAAATTTGAGCCGATCTATACAACTGACGGAGCAGAGTTTCCCACTGAAACACCATTGTATCGTTTGATGGAAAAAGCCACGCGTAAAATGGACCCTGATGGGGTGGTAGTTCCTTATATGATCCCTGGCGCGACAGACGCGTTTGAATATAAACGAGCCGGTATCATCGTGTATGGATATTCACCGGGAATTTTACCGGAAGGTTTTCCGATGATTAAGCTTGCCCATGGGCATGATGAGCGTATGCCCATTTCCGCATATCGCAGTGGATTACCAGCGTTGTGGCAAGTGGTGAGTGAATTTTGTCAATCAGCCTAGAATTTACAGTAATTTAATTGCATTTACCGATTTAAAGTTGCATAATATATATATAAGA
The DNA here is from genome assembly GCA_963842455.1 of uncultured Chloroflexia bacterium. GTDB lineage: Bacteria > Chloroflexota > Anaerolineae > Anaerolineales > UBA4823 > CAWJHE01. Next base: position 50,133 of record CAWJHE010000008.1, on the reverse strand, counting down.
AGGGCCTTTTTCACAGGTTCTAGTATTTGTTTAAAAAAAGGTGGACAATAAATCATTTTCTGAGCCATTCGATAATCTAGAAAGGAGACTACCGATGAAGAAATTTTTCCAAATCTTGTTAATCCTGTCACTGTTGTTGATAGGTATATTTGCATCACCACAAATCGCCAAAGGTAGTTTGCCCAATGGTGATGTAGAGCCTGAGATTCCCCTGGACCTGCCTAACAGGTTATATTTGCCTGTTGTTCAGAGATCATCTTCAACCTATCTGGTTTCTGGTGTGGTTAAAGGACCTGATAGTACCCCTCTGCAGGGGGCGACGATCTATGATGGAACAGGAAGGTTTGTTGTAACCGATCAGAATGGTCTGTATCAGATTGCCTTACCAGAAGGGCCGAACGCTTTAGCGCCAGAAATGGATGGGTTTATCTTCACGCCTTCTATGGTGGATATCAATGTAAGCAGTAATTTGGTTGGCCAAGATTTCTCTGCATTAGCCGCTTGTGCACAAGGGATTGTCAATGGGGATTTCGAAGCATCTGAATGGTGGACGACACCTTCCTCTCCGGTGCCAGCGGTTTATGCCACCGATAAATATCACAGTCCTCTCCGTTCAGCCCGTACTGGCATCTTGAGCAGTATGGCTAATGTGTACAGTTATTCTTCTATTTTGAGCCAATCCATCAGTGTGCCGGCGACCGCGACTTCGGTTACCTTGAGAATGTGGCTTTATCCGATCAGTGGAGAATCAACCAGCTCACCAGTTCCGGCGGCGCCCACACTGGGAGAATTTGGGGATACAACCACAGCTTATGATGCCCAATATGTGCTTGTTTTGGACGAAGCTGGAAACCTCTTGGAGACTCTGCTCTGGATTCGAAGCAATTCACAAATGTGGACCTACCATGAATTCAACTTGAATAAATGGGCGGGACAAGCCATTAAGCTGCAGATTGGTACTTACAATGATGGCAGTGATGGCGTTACCTCTCTATATATTGATGATGTTTCTTTAGATATGTGTGCTGGGACCTTGCCTCCACCGCCTCTGCCTGTTGGAATCTGCACAAATCAGTTTTCCAATAGCGGCTTTGAATTCAGCGCATCCTGGGGAATTCCCATCACAACCTATCCCGCCGGTTATTCCTACGATTATGCGTATTCGGATCTGCGTTCTATGCGTACAGGCATCCCAGTTTATGCAGCAGTAAACAAATACAGCTATTCAGATGCCTACCAAACAGTGACCATCCCGAGTGATGCGGTTAGCGCGGTTTTGCGGATGAAGATCTTGCCCAGAAGCCAGGAATTGCCATTGTCCACCGATCCGAAAGTGGCCGACCAGGAGGCGATAATGCCGCCACCAGGCACCGTCTGGGGAGATGCCGTACTGGCTTACGACACTGTGTATATTTTGGTGTTAAATCCTTACACACAGGAAATTATTGAGACCCTATGGAGCAGAACCAATTTGAATTCTGCTGACTGGAAATCAAAAGAGTTTGACCTGCTTAAATATCGGGGAAAATCGATCCGTATCCAGTTTGGGACCTTCAATGATGGATTAAATGGTAAGACATCATTATACGTAGATGAGGCCTATGTCGAAACCTGTACCGGCGTTCTACCCCCGCCACCGCCGCCAGTGTGTTCAGAGAGAGTAAGTAACACTAGTTTTGAAACCAACCTCTCGTGGTATATCCCTGCGACAGCATTTTCGGCTGGATACTCTACAGCTCTTGCACATAGCGGTGTACGTTCCATGCGGACGGGTATTGTGAACTATTACCACAATCGCTATAGTTATTCAGACTTTGGTCAGGTGGTCAGCATTCCAATCGGGTCAACTTCTGCGAACCTGGGGATGTGGCTATACAACAGCAGCAGTGAACCCTACAGTGTACTGCTTGCGGAACGGCCTACTGCAGAAGAGTTCGGTGAAGTGGCAATGGCAGGGGACGTGCAATACCTGCTGATCTTGGATTATTGGGGTAACTGGATTGATACGTTGCTGTGGCAGCGTGTTAATGAAGGCTATTGGAAGTATGTTTCTTTTGACTTGAAAAAGTATGCTGGATCGACCATCAAACTGCAATGGGGCACCTATAACGATGGCTGGGGAGGCGTCACCTCCATGTTCGTTGATGATGTATCGTTAGTAGCCTGCCCATAAAGGCTGAAAAATTATATATAAACGCCGGGCGAATCGTTCACCCGGCGTTTTCATCGGTTTACTCCATTAATCCTGCTTCAACCAGCAGATCATGAACCTTATGGAATATGGCGACTTGTTCACTTGTCAGTTCACCGTTTTCCACCATTTGGTTAAGCAGTTGGTCTCGGATTTCATCCATTGAGCCAGCTTGATTGAGATTTTGTTCAGTTATAGCTTTATCTAATGCCTGGTGGGCGAGCTCGAATGTCTCGGCTTCTTCAGCTGAAATTATCCCCATTGTTTGGGCTTGTTGCAACATCTCGGTATGCATCTGAGCCTCAAGTTGGGGATCATAAACTGAACCGCCTGACTGCTCACGCGGTTCGATCTCACCCCGTCCTAAAGCACGCACGTAGTTGATCACATCCCAACGCGCCTGCTCATCGAGAACTTCTTCCCAGGCGGGCATACCAGAATTAAAAGGTTCCAGGTTTCCCCCCATCGTAATTCGCCAGAAAAGGTAATCATCACCTAGCATCTGACTGGTATGGGCTAATGGAGCGGGGGCAGGATCTAAAACGGGCATGCCTGGTCCATCGCCCATTCCACCATCTCCATGGCATACAGAGCAATTTAATGTAAAGATTTCTTGACCACGCAGCAAGGATGCCTGATCACTCTCTACCGGATTTTTTAATCCTTTAAACTCGGCTGGAATTTGAGCCATGTGACGACCACGCATACCACCCATGCCTCCCATACCACCCATTTGCCCAGTACCCATACCACCCCCGCCTCCAGACCCCCCACCTTGTTGTCCACCTCCAGATCCGCCGCCTGTCCCGGGGTTGCCTCCTCCAGGTTGTGCTGCAGGACCACCGTTTCCAGTACCATTGTCGTTGCTGGGGAGGATGTTAAGGCTATTGCATGCTGAAAGGCTTAGAACCATGATGATGAGTATTATTTTGAGGGTTTTATCCATAAAAATCCTCCAATCGATCACTTTTGAAATATATTTTGGATCCATTCGCTACATCAGATTGAATTGGAACGAATACAGAGGTTCATGCTAAGCTGATTATCTCATATTATCTGGCAGATAGAGATAGGTTTAGATCATATCGATTTGAGATGGAATAGATTTGTTTGCCCTGCTTTAATTGAGGGTGAGTAGGTGAAGTTGTGGATAAAGAAATTAATTAATTTATTTGGCTGTGAGACGCTTAGAATCTTTAGACGAAAATAAAGATCATCCCAATGACAAAAGGCATAAAGCTATGTATATTATTAGTGGGTGTTTTCCGAACACATAATGAGTAGGCTGATTAGTGGAGAAACATTCTTTAATTTGAGATTATGACGTTTTTAAAACAGGAGGAGAATCAGACATCATTTTTAGCCACCATGACTTGGAAAGTTATAATTGAATTTGAAAAATATTATTAAGGAGTGATGAATATGAAGAACCTGAAGTGGATTATCGTTTCGCTTTTGATTGTGTTGGTTGCTGCGCAATGCGCACCTGCGGCAACGCCTACGCCGATCACGATTGAAAAAACCGTAGAAGTTGAAAAAGAAGTTATTGTTGAAAAGACCCAGATAGTTGAGGTGCTTATTACCCCTACTGCAGCACCGGTCGTTGTCACTGAGCCTCAACCCGAAATCTTGTTGTGGGCAAAAACCGGACCCGAGGCTGATGCACTCAAAAACGCAGCAGTCGTATATACTCGTGAAACTGGAAACCCAGTCAAAGTATTAATCTTGGGCCGAGCTGGTTTCCGCCAGAAATATAATACTGCCCTGGCTGCTGGTAGCGCTGAAGTGGATGGTATTTTGGATATTGCTCGTGTTGTTCCAAGCCTGGCAGCTTCTGGCTTTTTAGCTCCTTTAGATGATTATATCAACGCAACTGAAGGTTACAATCTTGATGATATCGCGGCTTCTGTACAAACCGAGATGAAGTACGACGGAGTTTGGTACATGGCCCCGACCGATATGTCGCAAGAGACCCTGGTTTATCGCAAGGATCTTATTCCTGAACCGCCGGCGACCTGGGAAGAATTGCGCGAAAACGCCAAACAATTTACCAAGTCAATCAACCCTGATTCACCCACAGAATATGGTTATGCCTATGCAGGTATGCCAGGCAACCTGGTTGGAACAGTTTTGGGTATTCAACACGGTTATGGCGCCAATATTCTCGATGAGAATATGTGTGTGACCGTTGATCAACCCGAGTTCATTGAGGCATTCAAGATCTTGATTGATATGAAGAATGTGGACAATGCAACTCCTCCTGATCTATCCGCATGGGATTATCCTGAGTTGTTGGTGGCTTTACAGGAAGGTCTTGTAGCTCAAGCATCTTTCTTCTCGGCTGGTATGCCCGTTCTGACCGATTGTGAGCAATCGCCGGGCGTTTGTGATGATAAGATTGCTTATGTTCCACAACCTGCTGGCCCTGTTGGCAGCTTTACCCGTGTAAATCCTCTGGGCATCATGGTTAACTCAGCCAGCCCTCGCCTGGATGCAGTTTGGGCATTCCTGAGCTGGTTGACCGGTCCTGATGGCGCTTTGATTTACCATCAATTTGGCGGAACAAGCGCCCGCACCAGTATTTTGACGAATCCAGATCTGGTTGCTGAACGACCTTGGCTGGCTGCCATGGATGCTGCAGGTCAAAATGGTGTTGGTAACCTGCGTATCGCTCGTGCCGCAGAAGTCAACGATGTTTTCAATAAGTGGGCTGACCAGGCTCTTGCCGGTTCTATCACCCCCGAAGAAGCTATTGCTGAAATTGCAGCAGAATTACGTACGTTGCTCGATGAAGCGAACAACGCTGCATGTGCTAAATAGTTATTCGTTAGAATAAACTTTCGATAGCGAGTGGGCTTGTTTACCCATCTTCAAGTAGACAAGCCCACTCATCATGTAAAAATTTCTAAACTCATTTTTTTTGCACGAGGCTTAAGCCATTTTCTCCGGATGATTTATCAGATCATCAATATTCAGGAAAAGTGACCCTATGACCAATCAAGCAGCTAGTTTTGATAACAAAAGCCAGAACAGAAGTAAATCCTTCATGGAATACCTGGATCGTAAGATCCATCTCATTATGGTTGCCCCTGCTATTTTGATCCTTTTTGGCTTAGTGATCTATCCATTTATTTTTAACATCAATCTAAGTATTCACGATGCCAGTATTTTTAATATTCGATCTGGAGATTACAATTTTATTGGTCTTAAAAACTATATTGATACTGTAAAAGATCCTTTTGTTCAAAAAGCTTTTATTCGCACGATCTATTTTGCCTCGGTTACGGTTGTTCTTCAGCTGATTCTGGGAATGATCGCTGCTTTAGCATTTAACCACGGGTTTAAGGGTAAAAACATCCTTATGCCTCTTGCGCTTGCCCCCATGATGATCACCCCAGTTGCTGTAGGACTTTTTTGGAGAATATTGTTAAACTCACAATGGGGCATCATTAATTATTTGCTCAGCGTTTTTGGCATTCCTGCCCAATTCTGGTTATCTGATCCCAAACTAGCCTTCATTTCAATTATTGTTGTGCAGGTGTGGTGGGGAGTATCCTTTGTATTCTTGATTATTCTTGGTGGGTTGAGCGCTTTACCGAAAGAGCCTTATGAATCAGCTTATATTGATGGAGCATCCAAGCTGCAGGCGTTTTGGTATATTACCATGCCGTTACTACGCCCAGTGTTGACAGTGATTGCCACCATCCGGATTATCGATGCCCTTAGGGAATTCGATATTATCTACATGCTGACGGGTGGAGGACCGGGTGATTCAACCAGGGTCTTTACACTAGAGCTGTTTGTCACGGCCTTTGAGCGTGGTCAATATGGTGTTGCTGCTGCACAGGCAATCATCCTTTTGATCATTATTTTGTTGCTTACATCCGGTCTGGTGCGTGCTCTCGCCCAAACTGGTTCCAAAGAATAGCTGCGGAGGATTCATCATGGGATTACAAACTCAAAATCGTCTTTTTAGATTACTGGCTTTTTCTGTTGCCCTGATCCTGGTTGTGTGGTTGATATTTCCTCCAGCATGGATGATTCTCACTGCTTTCAAGGCTGGTCGGGATGTATTTGCTTTACCCCCGAAACTGATATTTTCACCAACACTGGAAAATTTCATCTCGATTTTTTCTCGTCCAGATCTGATTCAAGTTTTCGTCAATACAGTGGTTATCAGTGTTGTTGCATCTGGTTTTACCCTGATCTTTGGATCCATGGCAGCTTATTCAATAGCCCGGTTCAGGACTGGTGGACAGCCTTTGTTATTCGGGACGCTAGTCTTCAGGGTATTGCCTCCTATTGTGATTGGTCTGCCCTTTTTTATTGTTTTTAGTCGATTGGGTTTGATTGACACGATTGAAGGCTTAATCATCGCTTATGTGGCATTTTTGCTTCCGAACACCATATGGTTGATGATCCCTTTCTTTGGAGATATTCCAATGGAGATCGAAGAATTGGCTTTGGTGGATGGATGTAGCCGCTTTGGATCATTTATTCGAATTGTTATTCCGCTTGCCCAACCTGGATTAATTGTTACTGGGATCTACAATTTGCTCGGTTCCTGGAATCATTTCTTCTATGGTTTGATTCTGAGCACTTTCAATGCCAGAACTTTACCTGTTGAGGCTTCTAATTTTGTGGGTGAGTATGCTCTGCAATGGGGAGAAGTTTCTGCTATTGGATCCCTATTAATTATCCCGCCTATTTTGGTTGCTTTCTTTCTGCAAAAATACCTGGTAAAGGGCTTGACTCTGGGTGCGGTCAAAGGATAGTGATCTTTCTATATTTTATTAATTTGGAGGATGAATGTTAGAGAATGAGTTTCCACGACCTAAAGCAAAAGCCGGCGAGCCTTCAACAGACGCGCCTTATGATGAGCCTCGTTTCCAACGATCCCTGCGTACTTACACCGAGGCATTGAAGCAAGGCGAAGTCATGCGGGAGACATTAAGAAGCCAGAGGGAAAACTTGCTGAAGATCGCAAAGACGACTTGCCAACCATAAATTTCGGAGAACAGTAATCGTGGGGTGCGGCGATTCATGGTTTTCTGCCATTGGAGTCAGGTTCGCGTTCGAACAACTTTTAGGCATTCCTGTGGAAGCCATCCAGGCTTTGGATTTTGCTTTGTACAATGGCTTGGCGGCAAATGAAGATGATTTGGTCATTGGGATTAGCTCGGGGGGAAACACACCGGCAGTCATAAAAGCTTTGGATAGCGCCAAAGCCCGAAAAGCCTTCACCATCGGTGTTTCCAACACGGAAAATACTCCTGCATTAATGGACTATGATGCGGGTATTTATGTCCCCGCGACCCGGAAAGGTTGGCCAACTCAGGCCAGCACCTCTGCAATGGCGGTTCTCTTACAATTTGCAGCTTTCCTGTCCAGGGAACGATCAAGTTGTTCTGCAGAGCTGATCGACAATTTTAATACAGAGCTTTCTGTGTTACCTGATTTGATTGACCAGGTCAACCAGGTTACTGATCAAAAAATGCAATTATTGGCGGAAGAATTGGTAAATGTAAAATTCCTGTTTTTCTCTGCAGGTGGACCACATTTTGCAGCAGCAGCCTTTGGCGCTGCAAAAGTGAAGGAACTTTCTCCGATCCATGCTTATACTATTCCTCTGGAAGAATTCCATCATTACCGGTCTCTGAAACCTGGGGATGCTTTGTTCCTGATTGCCCCAGATCAAGTTAGCCATGCAAGAGCATTAGACACAGCAGAGGTTGGTCGTTATGATGGGGGAAAAATCTTTGCCTTGGTTCCAGAAGATGAGCAGCAAATTTCTGCAGTTTCCCACTGGGTGTGCAAATTACCCCAGGTTCACACCTGGTTAGCCCCAATTTTATATTCTATTCCGCTGCATTTGTTTGCTTACCACTTGGCGATGGCAAAATTTGACAAGAAATTAGGGTTCACTCCTGCATTTTCTGAGTAAAATTATGGGCGTATCCTTTCTAACAGTTGGAAATTTTAACATCGATAATACTGTATCAGCCGATGGTTCTCTTTCTTTAAGAAAACTTGGTGGAAATGCGGTTTATTCTGCAATAGGGGCGCATATCTGGTCTGGGGATGTAGGCATTGTCAGTGTAATTCCTGAAAATTTCTCCCAAAAATGGTTGGATGAATTACAAAAGGCTGGGATAGATCTGAGCGGAATTCGAAAAGCTCCCCCGCCTGTTGACCTCGAAGAGTGGTTTTTTTACAGACCTGATGGAAGCCGAATCGATCATATTTACGCGCCATACCAATTGTTTTCTCAATTCCGGAATCGGAAAGATGAGTTGAGCAAGGAAGAAATTCAACAAATATACCAATGGGTGAGCACATATCCACAGAGTGAAGGGGGCATATCCTTTGGCGAGTTTCGCCGATTAAATCCTATACTCCCAACAGATATTCCTCAGAGCTGGAAAGCGATTCATGCCTGTCACATTGCCCCCAACAGTTTTGCGATTCACAAGACCTTATCGCATGCCTTCAAGCAACTGGGTATTTTTGTTTCTCTGGATCCGGGCATTTATGTAAATCAATTATCCGAGATGGAAATAGCCAGCTTATTGTCTCAGGTTGATGTTTTTCTGCCTAGCCAGAAGGAACTTACGGCTTTATATCCAGATATGGACCCAGAATCAGCCATTCTGCGCCTGTCTGAAATGGGACCAAAAGCCATCGTAGCAAAAATTGGTGCACAGGGTTCCTTGGTATGGGACTGCGATCGAAAAAAGGTTACCCATATACCACCGGTGCCTTCAAAGGTCATTGATTTGACAGGAGCTGGGGATGCGTATTGTGGTGGCTTCTTAGTGGGGATGATCGAAACATCAGACGCTGTAATGGCAGCACACTATGGGTCTGTATCATCTTCACTGGTAATAGAAAAAACCAGTATGCAAAAAGCGTTGCGGTTTAATCGCTATCAAGCTAGCACTCGATTGAAAAGCGCTTATCTACATGAATATGCAGAATAATTTATGAATTGGTTAATTGCTGGTATTAGCTCGACCTGCATGCACGCAGCCATTAGCATAGCGGACAAGATTTTACTAGATCGATATTTTAAGAACAATTGGTCATATCCTTTTTTTACTGCCCTTTTTCTAGGAATATTCAGTTTACTAATTCTTGGCTTTCGCCTTACATCTGGTCTGTTTGATGTCCCGAATTTAACCATGGTTGGTATCGCTCTCCTGCCTGGCTTTTTACATTATGCGGCTGCCCTGGTTACAACCAGGGCGTTGAGACAGGCAGATGCTTCGATCGTTTTTGGGTTAAGCCAAATCAACCCGTTCTTTGCCCTGATGTGGGGAATTCTTGTTTTTGGGAATTTTTATAAACCTGAAAATTACCTGGGCGTTGTGATTTTGGTAGTGTGTGCGGTTTTCCTGGCTTGGGAGAAGCCTCAGCAAGCCTTTAAATATTTGAAGTTTAACCGGGTTCTTGGCTTAGTGATTCTCGGAACGTTCATTCGCAGCTTTTCGGATCTTATTCTAAAGGTGTCTGTAACGGAACTGGCTTTTTGGGATGCATTTGCCTTAAGTAGGGTGGGTAGTTTGCTGCCGGCATTATTACTGCTGGCTCAACCGAAGATCCGGCAAGATGTCATTCGTCCTGTTGTTTCAGGAGGTTTTAGAATAATCGGCATGGCTGGGTTGGTTGAAACCTTTGCCTTAATCAACATGATCCTGCTTACCTTGGCTTTTTCTTTGGGACCACTTGCCCTGGTTTCTGCTACCCAGGCAACCTTGCCGTTGTTTATTTTGGTTTTTACAATCTTACTCAACAAGTTCAGGAAGGGGTTGGTACCAACTCATGACACTGGGGTAAGTGCTCCAGTCAGAATGCTGCTGGGTTTTGGAATTGTTGCAGGTGTTTTGTTGATTTATATCTAATCAAAACAGAAAGCAGGTGTGTTACCGTGAAAATTCTCATTTCTGACGCCACCATTGTCACGATGGATGCGGACAAACAGGTGCTCCAATCAGCAGGATTGTTAATCGATGGAGATCAAATCAGCTGGTTAGGAGAGATGAACGCGTTGCCATCGATCCAGGCGGATGTAAAGCAAATTCCAGCGAAAGGTAAAGTGATTTTGCCAGGATTTGTTAATCTGCACACCCATGCTGCCTTATCCATATTGCGCGGGATTGGTGACGATTTGGGTGTTGCGCCAGCTTACAGCCCCAAAGTTCCACAGGGTGTCTTCCTTTCTCCTGAAGATGTGCATGTCTTCTCATTACTCGGTGGTTTGGAGGCATTGAAGTTTGGCACGACCTGTATTGTAGATAACTACATCTATGAGCATGAAGCTGCCAGAGCTTTCGATGACTTAGGCATGCGCGCCAACGTTAGCGAGCGTTTACACGATGCAGATTTATTTCTGATTCCAGACAAAAAATATGAGTTTGATGCGTCACGCGGCGATGAGTTATTGGAACGTGCAGTTGAGCTTTGCAAAACTTGGGAAAATGCTAGCAATGGACGAATTACCACTCGAATTGGCCCGCATGCTCCGGATACCTGTTCGACGAAATACCTGAAAAACCTGGTTAGAGTTTCTGAAGCATTGAATGTTGGACTGGTGCTGCATGTTGCCCAAAGTCGTCGAGAGGTGGAGCATATTCGTGAAAGAAGCGGTTTGACGGTGGTCGAATACCTGGCTCAAAACGGGGTGTTGGGACCGAAATTAATCGCTGGGCATTGTATCTATATCAACGATAACGAAAAGAAGCTGCTGAAGTCAACAGCTACTCATGTTTCCCATCAAAGTGGCAGCAATGCAAAAGGTGGGATGATGGCTCCAATCAAAGATTTGCTTGATCTGGGTGTCAACATCGGGCTCGGCACAGACAATATGGCAGGCGATATGGTAGAAGTACTGCGTTTAGCTGTGTGTATTGCACGCATGAGAGAAGATGATCCACAAGCGCTCAGAGCCATCGATGTATTGGAAATGGCTACGATGGGTGGAGCAAAGGCTTTGGGTTTACAAGATGTGATTGGTTCATTGGAAGTTGGAAAAAAAGCAGATATCGTTGTGATGGATTTTAATCAAGCTCATTTAGTACCCAGGCGCGATGCGGTTGCCAACCTGGTTCACAATGGATTAGGAAGTGATGTGGATATGGTTTTTGTTGACGGGAAAATGTTAATCAAAGATGGAAAGCCAACCCTTGTGGATGAACAATCCATTCTTGAAGAAGCACAGGCGCGGTCGGATGCTCTTTGGAAGAAGATGGGATATTAGACATGAAAAAAAATACGCAAACTGAAATCAGCTTGATCGATTTATTGCTTGTTAACGGAACAGTCATCCCCATGGATGCTGAAAGGAGAATCATACCGGATGGTGCAGTGGCGATAGACAAGGGTAGAATTGTGGCTGTCGGCACCACCCAGGAGCTAGAAAGTCATTTCCAGGCGAATAAGGTCTTGGATTGTCGAAACCAGGTTGTATTGCCTGGACTGGTGGATGCTCATGGTCATGGTGGGCATAGCCTGTTGAAGACTATTGCCTCGGACACACCATCTTTTTGGTCAAGAATAATGACCAGAACCTACCATAACTTCACAACACCGCAGTTTTGGTATGTCGAAGGTAAATTATCCGCCTTAGAGCGACTTAAGGCTGGAATTACTTGTGGTTTGAGTGTTATGGGTTCTGAACCGAGGAGTGATCAGCCCATATACGCCAACCAACATGCACAAGCCTATGCTGAGACTGGCGTACGGGAGGTGGTTGCCGTGGGACCTTGCAATCCTCCCTGGCCGCACCGCTTCAGCACATGGGAAAATGGCCGCCAGACTACCCACCTGGTGGAATTTGAACAAGCCATGCAAAGCACTGCGGCTGTAATTGAAACCTGGAACCACGGTGCAGGCTGGGCGAATTCGAGTTTATGTGACACCTTTCTTGATTGTTCCTTCCCTGGATTCATCAGGACCGACTGCGCCTGATATTGCGCCAGAGTTGACTGCGCACGATCGTCTTCAATCGCGCAGAGTCCGAGAAATCGCCAGCCAGTACCATACACGAATACACTCGGATGCTTTCGGTGGGATGGTCAGGTTGGCGGCCATGGATGAATATGGGCTGATTGGGCCTGATGTCTCGTTGCAGCATTGTAATGGTCTTTCTCTGGCGGAAGTACAAATTTTGGCAGATACGGACACGCGAGTTGGACATATGCCAGGAACCTCACAGGCAAAAGCTCGTACTCCGGTGCCTGAATTGCTTGATGCAGGTGTCACGGTTGCGGTGGTCAGCGATGGGACCTCACCAAAAACGCCTTTTGATCTTTTCCAGGCTGCCCGCAAGGCCCAATTGGTTAATCAGCTCCTGCTAAAGGATGTATTTATATTGCCGGCTGGCAAACTTTTGGAAATGATTACCATTGATGCAGCCCGGGCGCTTGGATGGGATGATGAAATCGGTTCCTTAGAGCCAGGAAAGAAAGCGGACGTGATAAGTGTAGACATGTATCAGCCACACCTGGCGCCATTGTTTATGCCTGTACATCGTTTGATTTACGAAGCCTCAGGTCAGGATGTTTCGACTGTTATCGTCGATGGCAAGATTTTGATGCAAAACCGCCAGGTCACATCTGTCAATGAGGCGGATGTATTGGAGGCTGCACAGGAAGAGTCTTTCGAAACCATCAGGCGCGCCGGACTTAACCCGCATATGCAAATTGAACCATCATTCTGGGGAAAATCACGCCTGACTTTTGAAGGCCAGCGATGGGTTCCAGAAGATGGCGACACAAGCCAACCTACAGGGATGTAAATACGATCCACATTGAGACCCATCGATGTTGATCATGGAATATGAGATATGATTGTTATTGCCATGGTAAATAATAAAGGAGAAAAATTCTATGCATGATTTCTTAACAAAAAAACCGATTGTTATCGCAGCACTTCATTTGCCGCCATTTAATCGAGGAAAACCAGTAGATCGAGCTTATCTTGAGGATTATTTATTGTCAAATCTGAAGGTGTTCGCGGATGGCGGAATTCCAGCTGTCAAAATTCAAGACCAGACTTCGGTTCAGGATCGAGCGAATCCGGAGATGATCGCCTGGATGGCGAGCTTAGGCCGGCTAGCCAGGCAAGAATTTCCGCAGCTCACCCTGGGTTCGATAGTTGAGGCTCATGATCCGTACGCTGCCCTGGCAATAGCGAATGCCTGTGGCTTTTCTTTTGTTCGAATCAAAGTGTTCGTCGGAGCGATGCTCAAATCTTCGGGTGTGCAACAGGCATGTGGAGTTGAGGCGGTAACCTATCGAGATTTGATTGGGGCGCAATCCGTAAAAATACTTGCCGATGTGCACGACAGAACCGGTTTCCCACTGGTGGATATGCCTATTGAGCAAGGCGAACGTTGGGCGGTGAATATCGGTGCAGATGCATTAATCTTGACCGGATCCAGTTTTGCCGAATCCTTGGATATCCTTGCCAGAGCAAAGCAACAAAATCTAAAACGGCCTTTGATCTTAGGAGGCTCCGCAACCGCAGAGAATATCGCTCAGGTATTGAAGGTGGCTGACGGAGTCATTGTCAGCTCGGCTTTGAAAAGGAAAGGTGCTGCAGAAGATATCCTGCAATGGGATATCAACCTGGTCAAACAATTTATGGATGCAGTTCATCAAGCGGTAAAGAATTAGAGATAATAATTCTTCAGGTTTGAAGGTGCGCCATGACTGGTTTTGGGGCGGTGATTACTAAAGCCGCCCTTTTTGCTGGTTTGCAATTGCATGGCGACCAGACCCTGGGCCTGGATCATGGCGCATTTAACTGGATCCAAAACAGGGATGCCTAATTCCCGGGTCATTTCTATTTCCAAGCCTGCCAGCACAGCGCCGGCTAAAATTAGCACTTCAGCGCCGTCCTTTTCGATTGCAGTTGCGCCTGCCTGAATAAAGGCATTCAAGCGCTCATGGCCGTGGATGGCTGCCTGGGAAACTGACATTTCAACCGTTTGAACGCTGGCTAATTGATCCTGAAAACCGTAGATAGCAGCCAGCTTCCTTAATATTGGGCGCATTTTCTGTAATGGACTGAGCAATGAAAAACTATGTCCGAGATGCATGGCTGTAAGCATGGATGCTTGGGCAATTCCTATGACTGGGAGCGATGTCATTTCTCTTGCGGCGTACAGACCTGGATCGCTAAAGCAAGCGATCACAAACGCATCGGTTTCCTGGTTTGGGCGAGCAATCTCCTCACAAACACCCAAAGCTGACAACTCGGCATCTAAATATCCTTCGATAGTAGCCGGTCCAATCTCTGGTGTCCGCATCGTTATTTCTGTTCCAGGAAATGCCGCCAGCCTGGCTGCCTGGAGAATATCTTCGCTTACAGATGTACTTATATTGCCATTAATTACCGTAATATGCATTGGAGCACCCTAATCAAGCTTTCTATTTTGATCTCTCACAAAGTCGCATTGGTCGCAATTTTTTGCTTTTTTGATCTCTCGCAAAGTCGCAAAGTACGCAAAGAATTTCTTATCTCTCGCAGAGACGCAGAGTGCGCAGAGATTTCTTTCTTGAAATAAGCTCACAGATCATTTTGCATAGCCCACGAAGTGCGATTAGCTTTTTTGATCTCTCGCAAAGTCGCAAAGTACGCAAAGAATTTCTTATCTCTCACAGAGACGCAGAGTGCGCAGAGATTTCTTTCAATCTTTTGGTTAGATCATTTTGCATGACCCACGAAATGCGATGATTTTAACTGGGAAGATGGGTTCATTCATCCGGAAACAGGCTCACCAGTCCATTTCGCAATGCAAAAAGAGCAGCCTGAGTACGGTTGTTGAGGTCGAGCTTCTCGAGTATATGGGTGACATGGACTCCCACGGTTCTGCTAGATATGGATAATTGTTCGCCGATTTCATCGTTTGTCATTCCCTGAGAAACCAATTTCAGTATTTCCACTTCCCGGGAGGAAAGCTGTTCCAGGGGTTGGACCAGCGGTTCTGTGCTCTGGCTTAAACCGTGAAACAGCTGACGAGCAATGTCAGGCTGCATGTAAACCGCTCCCTTGGCAACGTCACGGATTGCCCTTAATAACTCACCCGGGCTGGAATTCTTAACAATGTAGCCTAGAGCGCCCGATCGAATGGTGGGAAGAATTTTATCCACCTCGGCAAAACTGGTGAGAACCAGGATGCGATGGTTGGGGTTTTCTTCCAAAATTTCCCGAATCGCTTCAATGCCCCCTTTATTTGGCATGAGTAGATCCATCAAAATTACATCGGGTTTAAGATGTCTGGATAACGCAATCGCTTCATTGCCGTCTTTTGCTTCACCTACAACCTGCATATCGCTTTCCAGTCCGATAACAGCCCGCAGACCTTCTCGAACAATTGCATGGTCGTCAACAATTAGCACCCCAATTAATTGACTCATTTCTTGTTCCTTTTTATATTAGAGTAATTGATGGCAACTCTGACTGATGTCCCCTTTCCAGGAGTTGAATCAATGATCAGATCACCGCCCAACTGTTTGGCGCGTTCTTGCATGCTGGAGATGCCGATCCCTTCAACAATCGTCTCTCTATCAAAACCGATCCCATTGTCCAATATTTCCAGCTCAATAAAAGGCTCATTTTGCTCTAGCCGCAGGGTAATCGAAGTGGCCGAAGCGTGTTTCAAGGCATTATTGAGCGCTTCCTGGGCAATTCTAAATAATCCATCTTCAACTTGGGCTGGTAAATTTTCAACCCCTTTAGCCAGGAATTTTGTCTCCATACCGGCCCGTTGTTCCACAGTGTTTAAGCGATGCTGTAAGGCTCCGCTAAGGCCAACACTTTCGAGCACCTTGGGGCGCAACGAATAAATCATCAGGCGCATTTCCTTAAAAGCCTGATCAGCAACATCCGCCAAACGGTGCAGATAGCTCGTTAATAATTCCGTATCGCCGGTGTTGATCAATTTCAAACTGGCTTCCGAAAAAAGCAACTGGCTGTAAAGCAATTGTGAAATCGAATCGTGCAGCTCGCGTGCTAACCTCTGTCTTTCTTCAATGACGATGGCTTCATCTGCTTTTTGGTGTAAACGGTTGTTTTCCACCGCAATGGATATGTGGTTGGCTACGCTGGTCAACAAGGACATTTCTTCGTGGTTGAATGCAGTTGATTTTGATGAAAAAAAGCTAATCAGACCCAAAACGCCTTGTCGGCCAAAAATGGGTGCGCTGATAAAGGATGGATAATTTTTTAGAAAAGAGACATGTGACATAACAATTGGGGTCGAAGCAAGGTCAGTAATCAGAATCGGGTGCTGTTTGTCGAAGATTTCCCTGAAATAGATGGTTTCTTCAGGCGATTCTTCCTGTACCCAACCTTCGCAGGCTTGTCTTCGAAGCACCTGGTTATCTTTGTTGAAGAAATGGATAAAACCAATATCAGCACCTAAAGCCTCTGAGATACTCCTTAGACATTGATCCAGCGTAGATTGAAGATCTAAGGAGCGGCTGATGATGTTGGTAATGCTATAAAGAGTGGACAATTCGCGGGTTCGATCTGAAACACGTTGTTCAAGAGTTTCAAGGATGTTAGCTCTATAGAGAGCATTTCCTGCAATGTCTGCCATCGAGGTCAATAAACGACGATCTTCTTTAGAAAAATCCTTTTTGGCTTCAAAGGCTAAAAATAACTTACCAGCAATCACCCCAACGGTTTTCACCGGCAGCACGGCTACGGATTGAACAGGGAATGGTAAAGGAAAATATTGCAAACTCTCCGTTTCGGTTCCCGGGTCGAAAATAGGGTTATTTAATTTCAATAACTCACTGATTTCTTGATCTGCCAACCATTCATCTTCTTTAAAACTCTCTGGAGCCTGCCTGGAATCCAGGCTGATATTGCACACTCTCTGATTATCTAACCATAAGAACCCGGCAATAGAAGCATTCATGGAATGCAAGGAAGTGCGAACCATGATATGGATGATTTCCGTCCATTTTTCTGCACGTCGCAGAGCAGATGATAGTTCTGCCAGGGCTTCCAATTCTGATGCTTTGACGCGCGTTTCTTCGAACAATGTGGCTTTTTGGATTGCTACTGCCAGAGAGTCAGCTACGTCCCTTGCCATGCGCAAACTCTTCTTATCGAAAGCTGCTGGTTGAAAAGAGGCAATATTGAGGCTACCAATCACCTCATTGTGGGAAATCAACAACAATGACAGATGTGAGTGTATCCCAACAGACTGCAGCCTGTTCTCCAGTAAACATAAAGGTTGTGGACTTAATAGCGATTGGTCCACCTGGATACGTCCTTCAATCACCTCATTCCAGTTTGCGAAACATTCGTTGAGAGGGTAGGTATCCCCAGGAGATATTCCGATATTCTCTTTACCATGAATCGCCAGGACTCTTGCTCTATTCTTTTTGAAATTAAACAGGATGACATTGGCATGATCGTGCGGGATCAATTTGCTAAGCAAATCGAAAGTTTTCGATGCAAATTCTTGCGGGGTCTGGTCCACCAATACAGATTGCTTGATTTGGCCAAGCACTTCAAGTCTGTAAACATCGTCTTCTTTTTCCTGGATCGTTTTTAGCAAGTCCAGGTTGAGATCGTTTATTCTATTTTTATTAAATTGTGGCACGCCTGATCCAGTTTGGATAGGCGCCTTTTTCATTTTTTTTGGAAACCTTCTTTTCCCAAGTTTGGTGTTCATTCTTTTTGGCACATTCAAGATGAAAACAGCATAACTCCAGGTTGTCTGATCACATTATAAATGAACTGAAGACTATTGGGGACTTATTTCATTTTCCAGCCTGAAGGATTAAGTGATGAGTTCATCTGGGAGGAAATCTGTCCGGTTGTGATAGACCAAACGCTTCTCATCCGCCTCCCAGTCGAAACGGCTAATGGCAACATTGTTCATGGACAACCAGATGCCAGGTTGATTGTTGTTCTCTTCAGTCCTTGTGCGAAACGGAATTCCTAAAATCTCACCCATAAAATGATTGTAGAAACCGCCGTGACTGATCAAGGCAATCTTGTCATTTTTCTCTTGGTGTAAGCTAATCAGCAATTTTAACAGTCTGGATGCGCGCTCACGGCGTGTCACATGATCTTCATATGCACGGTTCCACCAGCCGTTCCGGTTCATCTCTGCTGGGAGTCGTAGGTGGGGATAGTGGGTCTTGAAATATTGTTCATCATTACCCGGTAATCCAATGAGCTCCCCGTTGTGCTCATCTTTTTGATAGATCCCGCCACCTTCGTGCAAATCAGCGAGCGCGGTTAAAGGCAATTCCAGAACTTTTGCTAGCATTGTGCCTGTTTGAATGGAGCGAATCATTAAACTGCAATACAAATAATCAAACTTGAAGCCTGTGCGATTGTGTGGATCGATAACTCCTGCAGAGGCGCTGGGAGCGGAATTTTTGAGAAATTCTGCCAGGCATTCGGCTTGCTGCCAACCGATATCGGTGATGGGTGGGTCTGATAAGCGCCCGTGATCATTGCCATTTTGATCGAAGAGAAGATTGTTTTGTGATTGTGCGTGACGGATAAAATAGAGCTGCATCGATGGTGATGACTCCCTTTAGGAAATAAGGATATTCATCAAGTCTAACGGATAACGCCGAGAAAGTCAAAGTTGATGTCTATCGCCGTCGATGCGAATCGATGTCGGTACCCATCGATACAAGAAAAATTTCTAAGGAAAAAAGGGCTAAAAAGTGCTATACTTGGGACGTTGATTAACAGACTACCCCTGTTATGGCTGTCTGATAAATTATGTTGTTATATCGGTCAGCCCGACAAATCGATAAGGAGTCGAATGTTATGAATGAAAAAAACAAAAGGCAAGCTACTCAACGCTATGCCATGATCGTAAAGAGTTTATTGATCCTGGCATTGATATGGAGTGTGTTTGCCCAAACAACTGCAGCCAGTGCAGTTACCTGTAAATTTAAACATAAGGTGCAGCCAGGGGAAACATTGATCTATATTGGTCAACTGTACCAATACGATTGGCGTGAGATTGCAACGGATAACGACATCAAAGAACCGTACGTGTTAACTGCCGGGCAGGTATTGTGCATCGCAGGCGGTACAAAACCGGCTGAAACTACCACGACCACTACCACCACCGAGGAAGGTGATACCACCACCACCACTACCAAGAAGGAACCGAGCATGACCACCGGCGCTTCGATGAACTCGGTTTATATCAAAGTGGAAGGCTTCCCTAAGAACACGGTCTATTATGTGAATATCCCAGAGCTGTTCAAATACGTTCCGCGCACTGCAACTGAGGCGCAGGTGACTCAACAAGCTGAAGACTTGTTGAATAAAATGGATGCAATTCGCATCGGACGAATTAGGACAGATAAGAATGGATTTTGGGAAGGCTGGTTCCGCATTCCGTTCGCTGTTAATCAAACAGAGAATATGCAAGTATGCTTGAAAAATGTGATGACGGACAGCCTCTCCTGCGGCAGTTTTGAAAATCCGACTTATACCTACAGTTTCTCAGAAAAAGTAGAGCTGGAGGGTGGTGGATGGGTTATGGTTCGTACATCCTGCGCCAAGTGGGGCCGGTAAGACTAACTCTTGCGCGTAATTAAAATTTTGACCAGGTGATGATCAGATTGCCTGGTCATTTTCTTTAAGGAGAAATTTTTTAGCAGAAATATGAACCGGGAAACGGTTGCATTCTACAAACATTTTCTCTATAATATGAGTAAGCATGTTGCGCGGGTTACAGGCTCCAAGATTGCCATTCGAGAGAAAAATGAATTAAGTTTTCCAATAGCCAATCTGCAGTGATTACAAACTTGCAAGGTTTCCAAAGAAAAATGGCAAAATTAATCCGAAAACTATATAATATTTCAACGGGGGTTTTTAGACGAATTTTATTGTGTGGAGGTGTCAGTGGCGTTATGATTTAATGGATTGATTATGCATACTCCCCGATCTTCTCTTGCGGCAGGCTACTACAGGAGAATTGTTAAGTTAATTGAATAGCCGAGGTTTCTTTTACTTTCTTTGGAGGGAATATCTTATGAAGAAACGGGCAATAGTTGTAAACTTCTTTGTTGCGTTGACCTTATTGCTGATGGCAGTTGTAGTACCTTCATCATTCGCTGCTTACGCCCAACCGGAATCACCCCAGGATACGGAAGCCGTGGATGTGATGCCACCGCCGATTCTTGAATTCCCCGGCATTTTCAGGGAAACTCCTGTGGATTGGTCAGCTGATCCAGATGCAATCATTCCGGACACCAGCGGCGCAGCCGGGCATACTCATTTCTTGCAGGCAGCGAACAAAACCGTGGCTCTTGTACCGCAAGAATGGGGAGCTGATTGCTTCTGCTGCGTTTGAGGATTTTTGGGCTGGCGCAAACACGTATACAGTCTGTGATGGGGGACAGGGTACTCATCATGGACAACCCTATGTGATTTATGATCATATGGCCAGCCGCTGGGTTGTTGTTGATGTGGCTTATACAGATATCGATAATGGACCTTACTACCTGTGTTTGGCTGTTTCCAATGGTGTGCCTGCACCTGTTGCTCCGGGTGCATACTTTGATCCAGATCACTGGAAATACATGGCCATCAACACGGCTGAAGGGCAGATGAACTTGTATCCATCCTCACCCAAACTGGGTTTGTGGCCAGATGGCTACTACCTCTCGGCCGATATGTTGGATGTGTACAACAACGGTAAGGATGACGATCCAGAAGGCGTAAAAGTTTGGGCGCTCAATCGTGAAGACCTGACCAGCCCATCCACTACGGTGATCCGATACATTGATTACTACCTTCCCGAATGGCAGAACTATGAACACCTGGTCCCCAGCAATTTATTGGGCTACCCGCCTCCAACGGGCACACCCAACTATTTTGCCTCTATTCAACAAGGGAAATTCCATATTTGGGAATTCTATGCCAACTGGTTAAATCCAAGCGCCTCGAAATTCGGCACCACAACTAACGAGCCGAACAAGACCATCACCACAGATACCAGTGCAACCTGGGCAACCGGATACATCGTCCCACAGCCTGGTGCGCTTGGAACCATGCCAGAGCAACTGGATGTGGTCGGCGATCGCCTGATGTCCCCGTTGCAATACCGCATTGTTGATAATACGCCCTCCTTGTGGGCAACACATGCCTTGCATTCCAGCAGTGTTGTAGGCATGCGCTGGTACGAAATGCAATTTGGCACGGATGGCCTGCCCTATTTCTACCAGATCGGTACCCACCAACCAGATACCAATTATCGCTGGCTAGGCAGCCTGGCGGTTGACCGCATGGGAGATATGGCGCTAGGGTTCAGCATTTCCAGCAGCACCCTCAATCCCTCGATCTATTACGCCGGACGTCTGAAAAGCGATCCTGCCGGGTTGATGGCACAGGGAGAAAATATTCTCTATCCTCGCCCAGTGGGAACAACTTTCACCGGCCCGCAATTAGACAATGATATGGTTTTTGACGGTCCTTGGGGCCGGCAGAGCCAGATGAGCGTGGACCCATTGGACGAATGCGTCTTCTGGTACACCAATATGTACTACGATCCGTTAGAAGGAGATCAGGTCGAAACGCCACTCTGGCGCACGCGCATCGGTTGGTTCAGCTTCCCAGAATGCCGCGGAGGCGCCTTGAACCGGGTATCCTTGCATACCAATAACGCCCAGGGAGACAAAGCCTCTGGTGTGCAATTTGAGATGTACAGTACGGCCATCTCTGCTGACGGCCGTTTTGTAGCTTTTTCATCAGAAGCCACCACCCTGGTGGATGCAGACACCAACAACCTGCGTGATATTTTTGTACGTGATCGTGACTTCGATGAGGATGGCATCTTTGATGAACCAGGTGCAGTGCGCACCACGCGCGTTTCTGTTGGACCTGCAGGTGTCCAGGCAAACGGCAATTCCTGGGAAGTTTCGATTACCTCAGATGGCCGATACGTGGCTTATAGCTCGGATGCCAGCAACCTGGTTAGTGGAGATGTAAACGGGGCCAGAGATGTGTTCGTGGTTGACCGGACAACCCTGGCAACGATCCGCGCCTCGGTAGTTGACGGTACCGCTAACACCAGCGGCAATGGTTTCTCGGACCAGCCTTTTATCGCTGGAAATGGACGTTATGTTGCCTTCCGATCTGCTGCTTCTAACCTTGTGGTGGGTGACTTGCCTAATATCCATGATATCTTTGTGCGAGATGCCCAACTTAACCGCACCTACTTGATTTCATCGGATGTGACCGTTCCAGCAGTGCCAGGTGATGGTCATTCACTCACCCCCAGCATTTCCGCTGATGGCCGCTACGTTGCGTTCGCTTCACAGGCAACCAACTTGTTGGCAGGGGATGGCAATGGTTTCCAGGATATTTTCGTCAAAGATTGGGTGTCGAATATCATTGTCCGCGTTTCTGTCCAGGATCTAACGGGTGCAGAAGCAGATGGTGATTCGTTTACACCGTTTATCGCTTCATCTGGCCTGTATGTCGCCTTTGCCTCGCGCGCAACCAATCTGGTGGCGCCGCTGGTAGATGATAATAATTACGCAGATATCTTTGTCGCCGACTTGAATGTTACCCCCTATCCGGTTAGCCGGGTGAGTGTGAATTTCTTTGGCGACCAGGCTTTGAACGGAAACTCTTACTCTCCGTCGATCACTGCGGATGGCCGCTTCATCGCCTTTGCCTCCGAAGCCAGCAACCTGGACGTGTTCCTGCCGGATGTGAACGGTTACCGGGATATCTTCCTGCATGATCGCACACTGGCTGCATCGGGAGTTTACGATGTGGGTATGACTCAGCGCATATCTTTGGACTTCAGCCGCACAGAACCCAACGATTGGTCGTTTGCTCCGGTGGTTGCCTCTCTCGGGCGGCATGTGGCCTTTGTTTCCGAAGCGACCGACCTGGTGACCAACGATACTAACAATGCCTGGGACGTTTTTGCTTATGACAACCAGCGCACGCTGCCGGTCTTCCTGCGCATTCCTGGCAATATACCAGGAGCTCCTGGAGAAATTGTCACCGTACCGGTTCTCTTTGATGATAATGGCATGGGTATTGACACAACCACATTCTCTGTGGACTTCGATGAGCTGTGTTTGCAATTCGATCCCACCATTCCGGGTGCTGTCCAGTTCTTTGTGCCCTCTGCTTTCACGGCTTACTATAGCTATTCGGCAACGGATACAGACGGCGAGCTGGACTTTTCGATCTACGACCAGGTTGCACCACGTGCGGTCCTGCCTGATAGCACCCTGGCAACGATTAAGTTCCGTGTCAAGGCTACCTGCCAGTCAGTTCCTGGCACAACGACCTCTGCCAGAGTTGGTTTTTCGGCTGACCCACCGCCATCTTTTGGCAGCTATGGTCAATCGGTGCGCGGCATCTCCATCGATGGTTTCGTCAGCATCGTTGACGGCATCCTTGGAGACTGCAATGGCGACGGCGGTGTAGATGCTGGCGACCTCAGCGCTCTGGTTTTGGAAATCTTTGATGGCGACGATGTCTTGCCAGCCAACACCCCTGGGGGAACCTTCCCAGGTAACCCGGTTGGCTGTAACCCGAACCAGGATCTGGTGGTCGATGCGGGAGATATTTCTTGCACGGTCTTGATCATCTGGGGTGGGGGAAGCGCAGCTTGCACCGGTCTATCAGCCAGCACATCAGCTCTGACCAGCATGATGACTGCAGCGCAAGCCGAGCAAGTTGAAGTCGTCTTGCCAGATGAGGTGCAGGCCTTGAAAGATGGCAAAGTGAATATCCCCATCACGTTTAACCCGTCTGCATCGCTGATCAATAGCATGGTGTTCTCGATCGATTTTGATGAGACCTGGCTGGCTTTCAATGATGCCGATGCGAACCTGGATGGCATACCTGATGCGGTGTCATTCAGTCTGCCAGCAGGATTTATCGGCGCTGTCAGCTATGATCCTGCAGACCTGGATGGCGAATTGGATATTGCCGTTTACAATCTAACTGGAAGCGGATCTCTGCCCGCAGGCACCTTTATGATGCTTTCACTGCAGACCGGACATCCATCCGGGACCTTCCTGGCCGCTGTTCAATCCTCAGCTGATCCTGTTGAGTCCTTTGGAAGCATCACTGGAGAAAGCATTTGGGGAATTGTTCAGGATGGCTCGATCAGCATTGCTGATCTCCTGAAGACCTACTTGCCCTTAATGAAAAAGTAGGATCCAAGTTTGTGATCAGTCCCTGGGAAAGAAATTTTCCAGGGACTGCATACTCAAAATGATAAAAATCTCACCAGGCACAATATGTGCTTCGGATTGTGCTGGATGGTGAACCTACCGATAGGGTTCAGGAGGTTGCTTCGTGAAAACATTTAGAATAGTACTTGTTATGACTCTCAGTCTTTCTGTCCTGGCTTTGTTTCTGGCTTTTTTCCTGGCCAGCAGCGGCGCGATGGAAGCCTTGGCAGCTTCGGATGTGGGCCCTGTTTTGTCCATACCCGTTGGCATACCTGCCAGCTCTAACAGCACAGTTACCGTGCCGATTCAATTTACATCAAATGGCAATTTAATATCCAGTATGATATTTTCCGTGGATTATAGCAATACCTATCTGCAATTTAACCCAACTTTGCCATTCTCGATTACCATGAATTTGCCGGCAGGTTTTTCTGGTGACTGTACTTATGATTTGACGGATGCGGATGGGGAAATCGATTGTTTTGTGTTGGACCCACTGGCGCCGTTGAACGCGCTTCCGGATGGTGTAATTGCTTCAATCAAGCTGACAACCGGTTCTGCCCCGCCGAATACCAGCGCACCGGTCGGATTTTCAGTGAATAGCCCGCCGCCTTCTTTCGGGAACACCTCAGGGCAAAGCGTGATTGGCTCTACGGTTGCTGGATCGGTATTGATTGACCAAACCGCTCCCACCGAACCATCCCCGAGCCCAACAGAACCACCTGTGGTGCTGGAATACAAGGTTTTTATCCCGGTGGTGATCAATGCTCAAGTAACGGGATGTTCGAACCTGGTGCTGAACAGCAGCTTCGAAACCAATTCGAATTGGCTGCTGCCTGCTAGCGAATATCCTGCTCAATACACGACTTTGACCGCCAAGACCGGCGCGTTTTCCATGCAGACGGGCATCTATGACCCGAAACACAATATCTACAGTTACTCCAGCGCCCGCCAGTTTGTGACCATCCCGGCGGATGCTACTTCTGCAGTACTCAGTTTCTACCGGTTACTTTTCAGAGACGAGTTAATCTTATCATCTGACAGATCAGATGCACAAGATCAATTGTCAGCGCCTCCCCAGATTGGAGCATTATTCCCCGATTCGGTTGACCTGGATGAGGATGTTCAGATGGCATTAATTCTGGATAGCTATGGATATACCCAAAGCGTCTTAGTTTGGACGATCCAAAACAATGCCGTGTGGGTGAATGAAAATTTCAATCTGATGGATTTTGCCGGCGAAACGATCCAGCTGTATTTTGGTACGTTTAATAATGGCTTGCTCAAAAATTCAGCCATGTACGTGGATGACGTTGTCTTAACTGTTTGCCGCTAAGTATTTGGAAATTGATTGAAAACTGCGCTCCAAAACACTGGTTGGAGACGTTTTCCAAAGGCCCTAAGGATTTTTGAAATTCTTAGGGCCTGATCGTCAATGCGATTCGAGCAAGGTGTCCAGGACCTGCCTGGAGCGTTGTTCTACCTCGGCGTGCAGGCTGCCGCCGTGCGCATCCATGGTGACCACCACTGGAAAGTCTTTGACTTCAATCACCCACAGCGCTTCAGGTACGCCAAATTCCAGTTTGTAGACATCTGTGACGCGGGTGACCGTCTGCGCAATCAGCGTGGCAGCGCCTCCAATGGCGTGCAGATACAATCCAGGCACTTCCTGGCAGGCAGCCAGGGTTTTAGGTCCCATTCCGCCCTTCCCGATAACACCCTGGACGTGAAAATGGCGCATCACATCGCCTTGATACGGCTCTTCACGGATGCTGGTGGTAGGTCCGGCGGCGACAAAACGATAATCTGCCGTATCCAAACCCGCTACGACCGGGCCGCAATGGTAGATAACGCCGCCTTTTAAAAGGGGAAGCAGCGCCTGGTAAATTTGCTCATCATCTCCCTGAGGCTCCTGTGTTTTCTTGATAAACGTCTCAACCAACCATTTATGGGCTGCATCTCGTCCGGTGACCATGAACCCGGAGAGCAGCAGCGGATCGCCTACTTTTAATGCGCGGACCTGGTCGTCCGAAAAAGGTAATTGAATTTTCTGCATGCTGTTTTCCCTCGAGAGTTATGAATAGCTTGGACTGCCGTCTTTCCAAACCATGCGGCGCCGGCGATACGCCCAGCACATGTAGGATATGGAGACAAAATAGCTGGCCGGTAAGCGGTTTAAATGTGTGATCTTGGTTCCAAGCACGGTTGTTTTTCCACCAAAGCCCATCGGCCCGATACCGAGCTGATTGGCTTCTTCTGTCAAGCGCTCTTCCAGGGCAGCAAGCTGCTCATCCTGGCTGCCTTCATCCATTTGCTGGAAGAGAACTTCTTTGGAAGCGTAATAGGATGAACCACGGTCGCCGCCGATTGCCACGCCCAGGATGCCTGGCGCGCAACCCTTGCCTTGGGCTTTATGCACGGCATCCAGTACAACCTTGCGCACTCCAGCCAGGTCACGCCCAGCGCCTAGCGCACTATTGGGTAAGGAATATTGAGCGCCGACGTTCTCGCAACCGCCTCCTTTTAGGATTAAGTCGATGGTCAGGATATCGCCTTCCACTTCGCTGAAATGAACACTGGGAAAGTAGTCTCCGCCCAGGTTATTGCCGCTGTTTTTGCCGCTGAGCGAGTCTACCGAGTTCGGTCGCAGGTATGCCTTTTGGGTGGCCTGGACAACAGCTGCTTCGATTTGCTGGCGTAAGCGGCGTGTGCTCCAGCCTTCGGGATGATAGACATAAAAAATGGGTGTACCGGTATCCTGGCAGATGGGAGTCTGGTTTTGACGAGCAAGTTTCACATTTTGCAGGATGGTTTCAAGCGCGCCGCGGGCTGCCGAGCCGGGTATTTCCTGCTCAACCGCTTTTTCAATAGCCGCTTCAACATCAGGCGGTAAGTCAGTGGCAGCCAGCCGGACTAATTCCAGGATTTGTGCTGTTAAATCTTGCATTGGGATCGCCTCCTTGTACGGGAAAAGAAAACGGAACCTGAAAGCTTTGTCCCTTAAATATTACCCCGAATTTGATTAAAATGGATCGTGGATTTTTAGAGAATACCCAAATTTAGCTGAACCAGCAGATAAGAGCGGGAACCGAACTTCGCTAAGCAGCGTCTTTAGGAAGTGATTCTTCAAGACAGTCATGTCTGGAATGTCCGGTGTTGATAAAAGATTTTTTTCAAACACCGGATGCTTTGAAAAGAAAATTTTTTGGTTACTAACGGAGTGATGTATGCGAAACATCTTTTTTGGATTATTTATGATCCTCTTCTTATCTTCCTGCGGTACACAGGCTGCCACGCCTGAGAAGGGTGGTCCTTTCTTAACCCCCACACCTTTGAGCACGCCTTTGCCTGCTCCAGTCATCGGCGTGGAGACCCCAATGAGCGAGCTGGTGCACGCGCCTACAGCTGTCGAGATTGACCCGGTTGAAGAAGGGGTTCTACCAGATGCCCAAGCGTTGCGGCAATTGATGCTCTTCAGCCATACCCATTGGCAGAACTTGTGGGCAGATGGCTGGGTTGTGATCTATGCCGGCGACGGCTCGACAACGCCTTTGCAGGTAACCCATACGCAAATCTGGTTGGATCAGCCAGCCAAAGCACGCGTGGTCTCAGGACCGCAAACATCTCCGCAAAACATGTGGATAAGCGATGGAGTGGGGTTTAGCATGGACCAGGGGGTGGTTCAGGAGTTGCCAGCGGGGATCGGACAGACTTTCAATCCACCCGTTGCATTGTCCGACACGATCCAACCCTATCCCCTGGCCGGAATGTTAGGCACCCCCCTGAGCGATATGCTCTTTCCTACGGCTCTGGCGCAGCGCGGCGGTGAATTCCAGGTGATCGGTCAGGAAGAAATGGCTGGGCGAACGGCGATTGTGGCCTTGTGGTCGTTCCAACCGGGAGGCCCTGTGGTTGATCGCATGTGGATTGACGCAAAGAGCGGGATCATCCTGCGCTGGATTAATTATAGCAAACCTGGCGATGCATTCATCTCGTCTGAAATGTATTTTTCCGCCTTGCACACCGGGCTGGAATTTCCAGAGGAAACCTTTGCGGTGGGAGCCCCGTTACCCCTGGAATACGCTGAGAGCCCTGATGCTGTCGATTAAGCACTGGCCTGGGTTGGCAGGTTGCGCCGCAGCCAGTCGATAGCTCCTTTGGTCTGCCACCAGGCGAAGAAATAATCCCTGGCGTAGTGCATGGCTTCAATCTCATCTCCGAAGCTGTCAAATTCCGGCAATTCGTCGGGGATGAGTTTTTTTCCGGTCAGGTATGCCGGTATATGTGGGTTGGATTCAAGCGCTTTCTGCAGCAGAACTTGCAACTCAAGACTGTTTCCCTGTTCTTTGAAGGCCAGCAAGGCGCGGCTATAAGGCCAGCTGGCGGATGGTTCTTCTGGATAGCGTTGCAGCAGGTCGCTGGTTTCTACATCTCGATTTTGCTGGAATAAAAGGTATAGCATGGTATAACGGATGCCCTGATGGTCAGCCTGGTTGTATTCGAGCAGACGTTGTGCTTCTTGTTGGGCAAGCTGGTAGTCTTCCATCTCAATCAGGCATTCTACATACCCCTGGATAGCCATCAGATAAAAGCGCAAGCCTGGCGTTTGCCACATCTGCCCCATGCTGGCCGCCAACTGATCCGCATCGATAAGTTTTTCAGCAGCCTGTATACCGTGCTGAAAATGCTGGTAGGCTTCTTCTGCATCATCGGACTCTTCACCTAAGATGACATGCGCCTGGACGCAATCCGACCAGAGCTCCAACGCCTGTTGCGCCAGGCTCACCCTTTGGCTGGGCTGTTCGGTGTGCCAGGCCTGTTCTGCCAGCTGCACGGCTGCCAGGGCTTGTGGCTCATCGAGACTTAAGGGATCCAGTCTGACCAACTTGGGTTCCGGGATCTCTTTTATCGGGTAACTGATCACGATCTGAATGGGTCCCAAATCGGTCGAAAAGGAATATTCGGCTTGGGCGGGTAAAAAATCACCATCCTGATCGGATAACAATTGCTCAGTGACAAAGCGTTGGATCGCTCGAATCGCAACCGTTTGGTGGGCCAGGCGCTCGCCATCAGGGTGGAAAAGGTCTTCTTTCGTATAGATAACGGGGTAGGGGTAAATATTGGGTGCTGGCAGCTCCCAGCCGTAGGTGTGGATGTCCTGCAGGTCTGCGGGTAGCAAGTTTTCCTGGTCTTCAAAATTTATGGCCTGGATACCGTTTTCGGGGATATTATCGAGCGGATTGCTTGTTTCACTGCTAAAAACCTGGATATCCTGCCAGTTTTCAAAGAACAGGACTCCATACTGCAATTTCGCCTGACCCAAAATGATTGCATACCAGGTCCGTCCCTCAGGCAGAAATTGCAGGGTGAGTGGTTGGGAGTCGTCCAACATGGTCCAGGGTGCAGCCCGATAAAAAGCCGATGCAGCTGTGAAGAATGCTGCCAGCAGGGAGGGTGTCACTTCAAGGGTTTGCAGCATACTCAAATCTTGCGTCTCGTCGAAAATAGCCCAGGCTTCTTCCAGGAATGCGTCCAACAGGCCTGGCTGCGGATCGAATACGGCAGCGATTCCTGCGGCTGTCAGGTGGGGCTCAAGCGCCTGCCAGATTTCGTGTTGTTCAAATGCCACGCTCATCGGTCGATGCGGGCTGCCAAACAGGCTGTCCTGGGGGGAGAGTATGGCTGATTCCAGTACTTTCAGCAGTTGTTTGGGGGTGAAGTCTTGCTCGGCAAATTGACTATCCAGGACCAGCCCCCGATCTATTTCAAATAAAACGTATGTAAAAATCCCTATAGTGTTTGTTGCAGGCAATTCCCTGACGGCCAAATACCAGCTGATGGCTTGCTGTGGTATTGGTAGGATGCTGGGGTTCATTTGGATATTTTTGTGTCGCATGCCTGGCCTCCGGATTGGGTCTAAGCGAGTTATTCAGAAATTATAGTTGAAATAGTGGGAAATGATGGCATCAGGTTCGATCAAAAAAGTTAGCAGGTGCAAGTATCACCCGTGAAAGGCCAAGATTAGTCCTTTCAGGTGATTGCAAAGAAAAAAATTAAAATTATACTAATCTACTCAATATAGTCACATTATTGTTATTCTATCGTCTTAAATAGTGAGAACAAAAAACATGGAAACTCTCGCAATTACGACAGCCTCGAGGTTGGATAAGCAAGCGCTGATTGGGATGTACCAGGACCATAGCGATGAACTTTTTCGCTATGCCTTCCGGATGCTGGGCGAGCGAGCCATAGCGGAAGATTGCGTGGCTGAGACTTTCAGCCGCCTGCTCAAAGCTGTCCGGCAGGGGCGTGGTCCCACACAGAATGGTCGCGCCTGGCTATTCCGAGTAGCTCACAACTGGGTAACCGATTATTACCGCCGCAAACCTGTCCAACCCTTATCTAATGAAAGCGATATGCCTGTGGACCCTGATGGTAACCCGGCTCAAGAGCTCCTGAAAAAGCTCGATCGCGAACGGGTCATGGCAGCTTTGATGCAACTGCCGCCGGATCAAAGACAGGTGATTGAGTTACGTTTTTTGGAAGATTGGCGGCATGAACAGGTGGCAGAAGCCTTAGGAAAGTCCAACGAGGCTGTACGAGCGATGCAACACCGGGCTCTGAACACGCTACGTCGTGCCTTAAGCCAGGGTGAGGCGTGACTGAAGACCGCGAACTTTTTCGAGTATGGATAGCTGAATTTTAAGGAAAAACCAGATGCAAGACCACAACCCCCAACACAACCGGTTGACCCCCGGCTTAGACAGGCTTTTCAAGTCATCAAGCAGACGCCTCTGCGTTTACCGCAAGACAGGCAGCAAGGTCTGAAAAACTTTGTGACCGAAGCAGATGAAATATTTTCGGAAGTGAACGGAGATGCGAAAGTTATCCATTCCCGGCCAAAATTCAACTTCAACCTACTAAAGGAGGAATTAAGTCTGATGTTGTTTAAAACTCACCGCCTTTTCACTGCCTTGAGCGCAGTATTGATTGCCTGCGTGTTTCTATTTTCTGGTGTAGGCATGACCGCCTATGCTGCACAATCCGCACTACCCGGCGATAGCCTTTATCCGGTTAAAACCAGCCTGGAGGCCACGCGCGCTGGCCTGGCGAAAGACCAGGTCAAACAGATTGAGCTGTATTTGGATTTCGCGGAGGAGCGCTTGGAAGTAATTTCAGCCCTGATCCAATCCGGACGCTTTTTGGATATCCCTCAGGCAACTGCGGAGTTCGAAACTTATTTGGACAAAGCTTTAACTGCCTTGCAGCAGTTAGCCCAGAATGATCCCGAGCGAGCCGCCGAATTCAATTTCCAGGTGACAGACACCCTCTCACGCTTCAATCAAATTCTGAGCGGTATGTTGGCATCCGTGCCAGCATCTGTGCAGAATGCACTATTCAGTGCAATCGATGCATCTGCTATGTTGAGTGATGAGGATATCAATGATGACAATGCCAGTCTAAATGACGATCAGGACGACGACAGCCTGGATGATGATCAAGATGACGACAGCCTGGAAGATGATCTAGATGATGACAGTCTGGATGATGATCCGGACGATGAAATTCTGAACGACGATCAAGATGATGACAGCCAGGACGACGATCAAGATGATGACAGCCAGGACGATGATCAAGATGATGACAGCCAGGACGATGATCAAGATGATGACGGCCAGGACGATGATCAAGATGATGACAGCCTGGATGATGATGATCAGGATGACGACAGCCAAGATGTTCAGGATGACGATAGCCAGGATGATGATCAAGAAGATGACGACGACAATGACGACGATGACGATGGTGATGATTAATTCAATCAGGATAGCTATCTTAATCTTTTTCCAGGTTTTGTTGGTTTTAGACGAAGTGTAGTTATTGGAACCCTCCCTCCAAAGGGTCGCTTGGTGAAGCTGTATGGCGCTGAGCGACCCTTTTGTTATTCTTTATGCTTCAACCGGTTATGGCTATTATTTTGATCTTAACCAGTTGCCCTTGACTTCCCAACTATTCCTGAGATAATAATAAGCCAGGTAAAAAAATGAATAGCGAACAAAGAAACTATCGAAGCGCTTTAGCCGTCAACCTGGCGTTGGCGGCAAATGTTTTATTAGCCGTGCTGAAAACCAGCGTGGGAATCATCGGGCACAGCCCGGCTTTATTAGCCGATGGGGTCAACTCGACCTCCGATGTGGCCTACACGCTGGTAGTAGCCATCTTTATGCGCCAGGCGCGCAAACCGGCCGATGAAGCCCATCCTTATGGTCACAGCCAGCTTGAGAGTATTGCTTCCCTGGTGGTTGGCGCATTCGTCATCACCACGGGTATCGCCATATTTTGGGACGCCATCAATAATGTTTTCGATCTGTTTGGCGGAGAGAGCGCTTACCGGGGCGCAAGCAGCCTGGCATTATGGATTGCCCTGTTCACGGTTGGATTAAAACTATTCCTGTCCATATTCACACAGCGAATTGGAAAACTCACCGATAACCCGGCTGTGGTTGCTTTGGCCTATGACCACCGCAACGACATTTTTTCGGCTTCCGGCGCTGCCATAGGCATCTTCCTGGGGCGCATGGGGCTACCCTGGGTGGACCCCCTGGCAGGCGCGTTGGTAGCCTTGCTGGTGTTGCGTACCGGCGTTGAAATCCTGCGCCAGTCATCCGCTGAATTGATGGATGCTGTTCCCAGCGAAGCCCTGGCGGACCAGATTGTGGAATTGTTAGCCGAAATTCCGGATGTGGAATGTGTGGAAGAAATCCATGCTCACCGGTTTGGTCCGTATGTGGTGGTCAATGTGACCATTGGCGTAGACGGCTCGATGACTGTGCAACGCGGCGATGATATCGCCACCCAGGTCGAACGCCTGCTGGAGGAGCGCATCGACCTGTTGCGCAGGGTTTATGTCCACTATCACCCGGTACGCTCGGTCGATGAGCATGGGAATGTGAAGGAACAGTCGCCGGTCACCTATTGCAACCTGGAGGCGCACCAGTGAGCCTGCTGGTTTGGAGATTACCGGCAAAAGCCATTTGCACACCATTGCCTCATCTTACGCCGGATGATCCACAGCCGGTTTTGGAGCAGGTCGATCCTGGCGAACGAGACAACCTGGATGCTTTGACGCAAACCATACCGGGTGGGGCTTACACCACTTTGCGTACCTTCCATGGTAAGCAGGTATTGCACCTGGAAGACCATTTCCAGCGCCTGGAGAGTACGGCGGCCATGGTCGAGAAACCGCTCTACCTGCATCGTTCCCGGGCGCGCCAGGCTATCCAGGTAGCCTTACGCCTGGCTCAAACGTGGCATTACCCGCCTGATGGTGGAGAACCCTCCGGCGAGCAAGATTTTCGTATCCGCATCACCCTGGATTTGCAGGATCAGCCGGGCGATTTTTACCTGGCTTTGCAGCCTCTGACGACGCCTGCGCATGAGGCATACCAGCAGGGCGTGCCGGTTGTGACCTTCCGTATGCAGCGCTGGCTGCCCAAGGCTAAGCTGACGCGCTTTATCCAGCGCAGCGGAGAGCTGCGACGGGCGATGCCGCCCGGGGTCAACGAGACCCTGATGCTGGATGAGCAGGGTCATTTTCTGGAGGGATTGAGCAGCAACTTTTTTGCTGTCCTGGAGGGGGAAATTTGGACGGCTGAAGAGGGGGTGTTATCGGGGATCACTCGCAGCCTGGTGCTGGAGGGCATTCGCCGGCTGGGGTTACCGTTGCGCCTGCAGCCTGCCAACCTGGCGGACCTGCCGCGCATCCAGGAGGCTTTTATCACTTCCTCCAGCCGCGCCGTGCTGCCTGTTTGCCGGATTGATGATCACCCGCTGCCCTCCGCCCCCGGTCCGCTCACCCGCCGTCTGATGGATGAATATGCCCGAGCGGTTGATGCCAGCCTGGAAGAGATTCTGTAACCACGAAGAAGGACAAAGAATTTTTTAGCCACGAATTGACACGAATTTCACGAATTATTTTTTTAGCCACGAATTGGCACGAATTTCACGAATTATTTTTTTTAGCCACGAAGGGCCACGAATTTTACGAATTGATTGATAAAAAATCGTCATTTGAGGTAAGCATGGTGGATGGAGATCTGCTTTATAAAAATGAAGTTTACGCGATTGTTGGGGCGGCTATGGAAGTATATAACCAAATGGGAAGCGGATTCCTTGAAGCAGTTTATGAAGAAGCTATGATTATTGAGTCGAAATTGCGCAATATTCCTTGTGTGACACAGGTTCACCTTCCAGTTCAATATAAGGGATTTACTCTTTCAAGAGAATATATCGCTGATTATATTGGTTATGAAAATGTAGTGGTCGAATTTAAGTGTAGTGAGAAACTCAGCGCATACGACGAGGCTCAGTTGATTAACTACCTGAAAATTACCGGAAAAAAAGTGGGATTATTAATTAATTTTGGTAATCGAACAAAGCTTGAATGGAAGAGATTTGTCTTCTGATTTCTTTATTCGTGTAGATTAGTGAAAATTCGTGGCTAAAAAGCTCTAACCTCATCAAATATTCCATTATTCTACTCGACGAACTATCTTTTGATTTTTCTAGCCTGGTCGGCGAAGAGCAGCAGGGCTTCGGCGTGGTCGCCATCCAGCGGGTAGAGACCGGCGCCGATTGTGGCAGTCAGGCGGATGGGTTCCTTCTCGATGATGAACGGGGATTCGAACTGGCTCAATAACTTGCCCCCAACGATTTGCGTGACTTTGGCCTGGGGCAGGTTCTCCAGGATTACCCCAAACTCGTCTTCGCCCAGGCGAGCAATGTAATCCACCTGGCGCAGGCTTTTTTGCAGGCGGTGGGCCACATCCCCCAGCAATTTCTGGCTGGCTTCCAGCCCAAGACGCTTGTTGAGTACATTATAACCATCCACGTCCAGCACCAGGACACCTACCTGCTGGGCGCGGTTGGCGGCATGGGAGATCACCTTGCGCAATTGTTCAATAAAGGCCTGGCGGTTAGGTAGCCGGGTGAGTGGGTCTTCCAGAACGACGCTTGAATCCCGGTCGCTTTCCTTCTCGCGTTTGCGCAGGATGTACATATTGGCGAAATTTCGCCCCTGCCGTGAGGGGGTGCGCAAGGCTTCGACAGGAACGGAAGCGCCGCTGCGGTGCTGCAAGTGGGTTTCGATATGCGGGGATTCAACCCAGGTCGTATTCGTCCCGTTTAAACCTAATTCATGTGTTTTCATGCTCAGCAGGGATTCCAAGGTATAACCGCTGAGCTGCTGGGCCTGAAAATTGGCAGCTGTGATCTGCCCGCTTTCATCGGCAATCAGGATAGCGTTATTGGCATCCGAAAGCTGGTCCTGGCGGTCACAACAAAAGCCAGCCTGTTCCAGGGTTTGCAGCGGCACACCGTTAATATCCAGTGAATGCAAATCTGGCAGGGGTGGCAATGAACCAGTGACGGTACGCGGCAGAGCCAGGTAAGCTTGCTGGTAACCTTCCAGGTCACGCGCTGCCTGCACCGACAAGGGTCGTTGACCAGCTTGCAGGGACCAATCCAAGGCCTGGCGGATATGCGCCATCTCCTCATCAATTTCAAGCAGAATTTGACGCTTGGGCTGCTGCAGGGTTGACCTGGGCGATTTTCTGGTGCAAAAAGCTCAGGTAATACCCGGCATGCAGCGCTTTGATCTCTTGAAGGCTTGGCGCATCCTGGCTGGTCAGTTGTGATGACGCAAACTGGCGGATCAATGGGCGCAGGGCGTAACGGCCGCGCAACATGCCTTGCAGGAAAGAATGCTCCGCCAGGGCAGCCAGGCCTTCGGGTTCAGCCCGGAGAATAACTTCGGCTGCTTCAGGTGTAAAGCTGCTGGGGAAAACGGTCAGGTTTTTGAGCAGCCTTTGCAGGCTTTCATCGAGCATATCCCAGGCGTTCAACAGGGCTCTCTCCATGCTGCGGTGAGACTCAGGTACATCGTGCAGCGAAGTCGAAAGCACGGACAGGCCTTGTTGCAGATAGGCGGCAACCGTCTGCACGGAAAGCTCACGCAGGCGGTCGGCAGCCAGCTCCAAGGCCAGCGGCACCCCGTTGACTTTCTGGCAGATATCCACGATACAAGCCAGGGCTTCTTGGTCGAGGTTGAAACCAGGGCGGCTGCGCTGTGTACGGCTGAGGAAGAGGCGTACGGCGGGGGATTGGATAGCCTGGCTATCGGCGGGGTCTTGCGGATAAGGCAGCCCCTCCAGCTGGAGCAGGTTGGCAGCCTGCAGATTCAGCCGGCGGCGGGAGGTGATGGCTAGCTTGACCGTGGGCACATTTTGCAGCAAATCCATGATCTGGTTAATCGAGTCATGCATGCCGTCAAACTGGTCGATGATCAGCAGGCATTGCATCAGGCTCAGGCGGCGGTAAATCTGAGTTTTGGGATTGGAAAGGCTGATGGTCAAGCCCAGGGCGCGTCCCAGGGAGGGCAGGAAAAGCTCTGGCGAGCGGATGCCTTGCAGGGAGAAATACAGGACGCCATCCGGGAAGAGATGCGCATGGCGTTGGGCAGCCTCAATGATCAGGCGAGATTTTCCCACCCCGGGCATCCCGCTGACCGAGATCAGGCGGCAATTTGGGTTTTTGAAGCAGCGTTCAATCGCCTCCAGCTCGCCTTCGCGGCCGTAAAAATCGGTCATCGGGCGCGGCAACCCGCTGGGCTGCAGCGCTTCGCTTTCTTCATTAAGAACCAGGGGCAAACCGCTGCGGATTTTGTCATACAGCTGGATGGTTTCTGGGGATGGGTCGACGCCCAGCTCGTGGCGCAGCATCTGCTGGCAGGTCTGGAATTGCTCCATGGCGGCCGAGCGACGCCCGCTGAGAGCCAGCAGCTCCATCAGGCGGCGGTAGGCGCGCTCTTCCATGGGGGCGCGCTTGACATGCATCCAGGCATACTTTTGGGCGATCTCCAGCTCACCCAGGTTTTGATAAAACTCACCCAGGTGATCGAGCATATTGAGCAAGTAACGCTGGTATTGCTCGCGGTGGAAAACTACCCATTCCTGAAAAGCCTGGCTGTCGTCTACGAACAGGCCGTCCAGGAAATCCTGTCGGTAAAGGTCGACCGCTTCTTGCATACCCTGGGCGCACAAAGCGCAGGAAGCAAAGGCGGTGTGTTGGTGGTTGTAATTGGCGTGGAAGCGGGTGCTGAAAGCGCCGGTATCCAGCCAGTAGGAAGCTTTGCGGTTGAGCTGGATGTTCTCGTCATTGACCAGCAAAAGGGGTTGTTCTGCGCCGATATCATCGATAGCCTTGCGTACCCCCAATAAAGCCTGGCGCAGGTTGGTGCGCCCAACGCCTTCGTAACGCTCTGGCCAGAGCAGCTCTGCCAGGGTCTCGCGGCTGATGGGGCGCTCACCTTCCATGGCCAGGTAGGCTAAGAGGGCGCGCTCTTTATCCGTGCGAAATTTGCGTGTGATCCATTGATCTTCCACACGCACCTGGAAATTACCCAACAAATAGATGGATACTCGCGCCATCTCCCACCTTCGGGAGCGTGAAAACAAGCTTAGAGTTTTCTGAAAAATTGCTTAAATATCACGCTAATTTCACGCCCAAATCACATACATTTCACGCCTGGTTCACGTGCAAATAACAGCCTGATGTAATAATACTGTAAAACCGCCAGTTTTGCAACAACAAATCGGAAAGGCCTTTATGAACATAAGCTCGGGAACCTACAAATCGTACCTGCTCCGGATGTGGCGGGAAAGCCTGGAGGGTGAGTGGCGTGCTTCACTACAAGATGTGGTCACCTGTGAGAACCACAATTTCCCGAATCTGGCGGCCTTGGTGGAATACCTGGCCGTAGAAAGTCAAAACCGTAAGTCATTAAAGGTTCAAATTGGGGAGGTCGTTATGAAGTAATTCAAAGTCAAGAGAAAGGAAGAGGGATTCAAAGGCGTGAAATACGATTCCGCAAGACCTTTCTGAAATGACTTACGCAGATACCAAGGGAGACCACGGGTTTGGGCGCGTAAGTCCGGTTGGTTCAACAACAAAACCTGTAGGAGGATAAAATGAAAATGAAAAGATGGTTAATGAGTGTGGTATTTGTCCTGGTGGCGACTGCGCTGGTGGTCAGCATGGCTGCTGCCGAGGATGGAGACCTTTTCCGGCGCAATATCTCCAAGACGCCGGAGGCCGAGACTGAGAAAGCGGCCATCTATATGATGGACTTCTATGTGCCGGCCCAGGCTTCGACCGGGTTGGTAGGGCCTGTGGATAATTACTTGCTGGCTGATGAAACTACTTCAGGGTACGACGATCGTAATTATGCCAAACCGCTCGTCTCGGTGTATATCGATGATATTGGGGTGCATGCCGGCGAATTAGAAACCTTAACCCCCACCATCATTGACGGCGGCGTGACCTTCGGCGCCTTTGATGCTTTTGTGGGTGTCTCCCTGGATGATGGCACGACCTGGAAGACCACCAATCTTTCACGCTCCTCTGATCTATCGTCCTTCACACTGAAGAACGGTACGGTTTACCCGGGTGATGTGCACAATGTAGTACACCAGGTGTTTGATGATAATATCATGATCGCCTGGGTTAGCAAATATTGCGATGGCGGGACGCCGTTGTATACTTTGAGTTCCAAAACGAACTTTACTGCATCTCAACCATATTTTGCTGATTTGGAAGCGACATATGGAAAAGATGCCGTTTATCTATACGATCTGTTTGGTGTCTCGGCGACCAGCTTTCGGTTGATTATACAGATCAAGATCACCCTGAAGTAGGCGAAATTCCTTATTCTTGCGTTTGGACAGCACGCGGCAAGCTGCTCGCGGGTGATGATCCCTCCACAACTGATATAGCCGAAGCTACCTATGTGATGTGGACTAAACCTGAGCGCTTGACCTCTGGCCGGCGAGATGCCAACCTGCCAGCAGTTGACTGCGCGGCTGGGGCTGGATGTATGCTGACCTGGCAGGAAGATCCTGATGGCTTGCGTCCCGGGCAGGGACTTGGACCTGGCGAAGGTTGGTCTGGAGCAGTCGCCTGGCAGCAAACGGATATCTGGTATTCACATATCAGCCAGGCTGATTTTGACATGGTGTTTGCTGAAGAAGATGCGATCGGAGCTATCACCTATGGCTGACTATGCTCTGTTAACCGACACCACCATGCCAAAGCCGTATGTTCCCATGGCGATGCCTGTTCGGCTTACCGATAATGCTATGTGCAAAACAGGTGGGGACTGAAACGAAAGCAAGCGCACCATATTGTTTTGTCGATTTTGACAACATTGATACCTGGAATAACACAAATGTTCTGACTAATTACCCGAACTGGCACCAATCGGCAGATTCGGATTTCTGCGCTACACAGGTTATTTCATGGACTAAATCCTGGTGGAACCACACTCAATATTTGTGTAACCGAAGATAACCGTTTGTTGAATGGGCGAGTTGCTTCTACTCGTGTGCGCATGAACTTGAAGCCTTACACACCAGCGATGCCGTTGATTTGGATGGCGATGGTGTAGTCGAGAAAAGCGCCTGGATTGTTATGGCAGCCGAGGAATCCAAAGCTTTAGGCGATACTGCCGAAAGACGATGATGCAGACCCGGTCGATATCGGTAAGGATATGTGGTACTACTCCTTTGATCCATTTGTGAGTGGACCTGACCATTTCATGGTG
Organism: uncultured Chloroflexia bacterium; assembly: GCA_963842455.1. Taxonomy (GTDB): domain Bacteria; phylum Chloroflexota; class Anaerolineae; order Anaerolineales; family UBA4823; genus CAWJHE01. The sequence goes on along the minus strand of CAWJHE010000008.1, from coordinate 10,076 downwards.
TCCCAAGGTGGCATGATCAACCAGCCGGCAGTCTGCAAAGATGACACGGATGATGCATTCTGCACAGGTGGTGTAGATGAATTCTACGACATCCAGACTGGATGACTCGATGGTTATCGAATACTACCTGACCGAGATCTCCCGCCGCTTTGCCCTGACCACCAACTCAGTCAGCGCGGCAGTCAATTCTGAAAGCGGTCTTTCGGCCATGTTGATCTACAAGCAGGGTATCATCAACCAGGGTGGTCCGGCAGATATCATGCTGCGTCGAACAGTAATCCCAGATGATTTTGATCCAACTGTCGATAACCCCTACGCCTTTGAGAACATGGATTGTGAAGAATGGGCTATACACGGATGGTAGCTAACCCCAACTACCTGCAGGGTGTCTGCCTCAGCCCGGCGATCAATATCTCCGGTAGCACCATCGTTCGACTGTGATGCTGGCGCCGGACAACGATACCTGCGCAGATGCCTTCCCGATTGAAGATGACGGTAGCAACCCGACGGGAACAGCATGTCCCCAAGGTGTTACGAATGGCGGCAGTGTGATGGTGACGTAGGCATCAATCGATGGCTGTGAAGATGACAATGACCTGGATGACCAGACCTGGGAGAACCCCTATGATGTCGCCAAAGGACATCGCGGCTTCCTGGATGGCGACTTTGTGATGATGATGTATGCCTGGTCGCCCAACTGGAACTCGAATGCGGTTGGCAATGATCACTACAACCTGTACGCCCGGCGCTCTTTCGACGGCGGTCTGACCTGGACTACTACTCCGGCTGACATTGGGCGGTGAAGGTGCCACATACTACGGAGTACTACTACGGGACGACAATCGGTGAACCGTGTCGGCAGTGAATGGACCTATGCTGCTGGTGAATTTGAGCAAGGACGCAACGTCTCCCTGCTGACCGGCAACAAGATCACCATCCTGGATCCACGCTACAGCCCGACCGGTGGTATGAAGCTCTACCCAACCATCCGCACACTGGTTCGATAGATGAGTATGGCTTGACTACATACAGATGATGCTCTTCCTTATGAAGATGACCTGGTTCGTGATCCTTCCAAGTTCTTCATGGTCTACGAGACCGGCGATAATACCACCGTAGCGGTAGGTGAAGCTACACCGCTGGATCTGTACTACAGCCGGGCAACGGTATACGGGGATGTCTATGAAGTCATGGATTACGACAACTGACAACAGACGATCTTTTGGTAGACCGCTGGCCATGGCTGGAAAATAAAGAAGAAATCCTCTCTGGCGAAGCCAGCATGCTGGCTAATCCGGGTGGCACCTTCATGTACGCTGTGTGGAACCAGTGGGAAGAAGAAATCACCCACTGGGTCGATGAGTATGACATTGTCCATGAAGAAGAGCTGGTCTTCAACTCGGATATCCTCTTCCGCCGCCTGATGTACCTGCCGGATGATGCAACTGCTGGAACTGAATCCTATTGTGTCGATCCTCTACACTAACAACTACATCTTCGGCTGGACCACAGACACGATTACCCTGGCTGCTTCAGCCCGTGATCTGGACAAACTCGGCGACGTGGAAATCGTCGAGATGGAGTGGCTGTACAGCACCGCCGACGGACAATACACCGATGTCAAGGTTGGCGACGGCAAGGTGCTGCAGATCGGTCTGCCGGGCTGGGCGATGAAACCTGGTCAGCCGGGTTGGGCGACCTTCTCCTTCCGTGCTAAGGACCAGGAAGGCAACTGGTCACAACCGGTCAACGTGGAAGTTTACCTGGCGCCGACTGTCTTCAAGACCTTCGCACCAATCATTATCCACTAAAGTATGTAACCAATAACATTTCCCACGCCGCCCTTGCGGCGGCGTGGGAAGTTCGGAGCAGAATGCTCTGAGAGCCAGAATGCTCCAAACAAAATGCTTTTAGCAAATCGAAAACAACGGGCGTGACTTTGAAACGAATTGGATTTAAGATGCGAACCCTGATCAGCCTCCTCCTTTTGTGCTTGACCTGCCTGCCGCTGAGCAGCGCGCAGGGGCGCACGGCTGTGGAACCCGGCCTGCCGCTGGCGCCTTCCTGGACCAGCACCGGCCTTGAAACCGGTGTGCAGCACGGCAACGTGGTGGGCATCGATGGGGATTTCAACGGCGATGGCTGGAACGACCTGTTCATCGGTTCCCCCAAGGCGCAAAAAGATATCTACCGCGAGGGTGTGGCTTACGTTTTTCATGGCGGGGTAAGCGGCCTGGCCAATGACCCGCACTGGACGCAGGGCGGCGGGCAGCAAGGCACCAATTTCGGTGCGGCAGTTGCCTCAGCCGGGGATATTAACGACGATCATGCCGATGACCTGCTGGTGGGTGCGCCGGGTTACAGCAACAAGGACCTGCAATTGAGCGAGCAAGGCGCCGTTTTTCTTTACACCGGCGGCATGGTATGGTCTGTCTGAAACCCCAGCCTGGAGCTTCCTGGGTGGGCAGCAAGGCGCCTGGATGGGTGCTGCGGTCAGCTACGCTGGGGATGTGGATGGAGATGAGATAGACGATATCATCGTCGGCGCTAGCCGTTACACCAACCTGCACAACAATGAAGGCGCAGTCTATATGTTCCGTGGCTCTGAGAGTGGACTGAGCACCACACCGAGTTGGTTGGTCTACGGCGGTTGTGCAACCGCAACCTTTGGCAGCTCGGTAGCTGCCGCTGGGGATGTTAATCATGATGGCTATGATGATGTAATTGTCGGCGCACCGGGCTATGACCTGCCCGGGTTGACCAATTGCGGAGCAGCCTTCATCTTCCTGGGTTCTGAAAGCGGTTTGCAGACGATCCCTGCCTGGAGTTTTTACGGGGAATCCTCTGAAGCCAGGCTGGGATATGCTGTCTCTGGTGTTGGAAATGTCAACGCAGGATCGGTTAGCTGACTTTATGGTTGGAGCCCCTATCACAGCAGTCTGGAATATGCCTACCAAGGCGCAGCCTATCTGTTCCTGGGCGATGAGCTCAGCCTCTCCACCACCCCACACTGGGCGAAGTACGGCGGTCAGGAAAATGCCAACCTGGGTACCAGCCTGACGCCAGCCGGCGATCTCAACCAGGATGGCTACCCGGATGCAGCCATCGGCGCATACCAGTACACGGGTGACCATTCGAAAGAAGGCCGGGTATATGTGTTTTACGGGGGCCAGGATGGCTTGCTGAGCAGCGCTTCCTGGTGGGCGGACGGCGAGAAGGCCGACGCCACCTTTGGCTGGGCGATTGGCGGGAATGGCGATTTGAACCGGGATGGCTACCTGGATCTGGCTGTAGGGGCGCCGGGTTTTCGTGTAGGTGAAGTCATCACGGGTAGAGCTTTTGTTTTCTACGGTGTACCCGAAGCGGGCATCCCTCCGCTTTACGATTTTGCAGTGTTTTTACCAGTTATTATCCTGGCGCCTTAAGGCGCTGGAGTTTTTGAGAAGGTTTTAGGAGATTTGCAATGGCGCAGCAATCCCCAATTTCATGGAAAGAACGCTTGCTCTACAGCCGGGTGGACCCACGCTCGCAGGAACGCAAGCATTTACTAGGGGTGGTCAACAACGTGATTTTACACCTGCACCCGGCAACTGTCCCGGCGCAGGTATTACGCATCACCTACACCTGGGGACTGGGCGGCATCTCGGCTGTCCTGGCCCTGCTTTTGGGCATGACCGGCTTACTGCTCATGTTCCGCTATGATGCCGCGTGTCGATTACGCCTATATCAGCATCCAACAGCTCGAAACCCAGGTGATTTTTGGCTCGCTGGTGCGCGGCATGCACCACTGGTCTGCCAACCTGCTGGTGATTACTTCTTTTTTGCACTTATTGAGAGTATTTTTGACCGGCGGCTATAAAGATGGTCGCACAATGAACTGGCTGATCGGGGTTGGGCTCTTGCTCCTGGTGCTGGCCTCAAATTTTACCGGCTACCTGCTGCCCTGGGACCAGTTGGCTTACTGGGCGATCACGGTCAGCGCTTCTCTGCTGGCTTATATCCCCCTGCTGGGCGTTGAAATCAGTCACTTTATCCTGGCTGGACCCGAAGTGGGGCAGGGCGCTCTGAGCAATTTTTATGCCCTGCATGTGGTGGTGCTGCCGGCGGTGATGATGAGCCTGATGGCCTATCATTTTTGGAAAATCCGCAAGAACGGCGGCCTATCTCAACCGCAGAGCGAACAAGGACGCAGCGAACGCCTGACCACCCTGCCACACCTGGTGCGCATCGAAGCGGCGGCAATGTTAGCCCTGATCGCTGCCTTGATGCTATTCAGTATGCTCCGGCCGGCGCCCACTGGTCCGATTGCCAATCCCCTCGAATCGCCCAACCCGGCCAAAGCTGCCTGGTATTTCCTGGGTTTGCAGGAGCTGCTCCTGCATATGCACCCGCTGGCTGCTATCAGCCTGGTTGCCCTGGCATTGCTAGGCCGTCTTCGCCATACCCTATTTGGACAGGCGCACGGCAGATATCGGTGTTTATTTCCGCTCCAGTCTGGGACGCAAGGCGGCGTTGATCGGCTTCATCCTGGGTCTCGACCTGGTTCCCTTGCTGATCTTAGCCGACGAATTCTGGTGGGATTTACCCGGTTGGCTGCCTGACTGGCCTTCCTGGATTACCAATGGCCTGGTTCCCTTCTTGTTTATCTTCCTGGTTACGGCTTTGTTGTGCGCCGGCTTGCGCAAGCTCTCTCACCAGGGTCAGCAAGCCAATCACAGTGAAGCCTTGCTGGGTGTGGTGATTTTCTTTCTGACTTCATTTATTGTGTTGACCGTTATCGGAAATCTTTTCCGCGGCGAAAATATGGCATTATGGCTGCCGTTCTTATAGCAGCTTTAGATACAGGTGAAAAATGGAGGCGCACATGGATCACCATGCTGGAGAAAACGAAATGACAGGTCCCAAAAACCCACGTAAACGCTGCAGCAAAGCAGACCCAACCAGCCAGCCAGCGGTTGAGCAGGAGCTCACCCGGCGGAATTTCCTCAAGCTAGGCCTGGGAGCTTTGAGCGCAGTAGCGGCTATGGAGCTCGGCGGGGTTGGGATTTTATTCTTGAAGGCTCGCAGCCAGGAAGGCAAGTTTGGCGGCAAGATCACTGCCGGGACGGTGGAAGATTTTCCCAAAGGCTCGGTGACAGAATTTGAAGACGGGAATTTCTACCTGATCCGCTCGCAGGATGGTGGTTTCCTGTCTGTGTACCGCCGCTGCCCGCATCTGGGCTGCACGGTCGATTGGGTGGAAGCCAAACAGCGCTTTTACTGCCCCTGCCATGCCTCCAGCTTTGATATGTACGGCGATTATGTCAGCCAACCGGTGCCAAGGGCGCTGGACAGCTTCGCCCTTAGCATCAAAGATGGCCAGGTCGTGGTAGATACTTCACAACTCACCCGGCGAGAGCGTTTTTCGCCGGAGCAGCTCACCTTCGGGTAGAAGCCAAATACAGGTGGAGGTGAGTGATGAAAAAATTTGAATGGATCAGCCTGGTTGCCCTTCTAGCCATCGTGGTCATGCTTCCGGTCTATGCTGCAGGCGAGTCGCAGCGCATGCAGATGGCTCAGGCTACTTTACGCCAGCAAACCTGAACGAAGCCGCCCTGAATTACGGCAAGCTGTGCGCAACCTGCCATGGCCTGGCGGGCGAAGGTCAAGGCGCTATGCCGGCATTGAACCACCCGGCTTTGTCCGAGGCCAATAGCGATGCGCTTTTCCGCACGATTGCCCGGGCTGCGCATGGCACCGGTATGGCCGCCTGGCATAAAAGTGAAGGCGGTGTCTTGAATGAATACCAGATCAACCAGCTCGTCCTGTTGATCCAAAAAGCGGATTGGCAACGTGTCGACCAGGTCGCCCTGGAAAACAATTTGGGTGAGAAACCAGTCACCGCCCAGAAATGGGTGAAGCCTTCATGTGGATGGAAAACAACGACGACCCGCATAGCTGCATAGCCTGCCATGAAGAACCGGAAATCCACCAGGAACGCTTTGGTCCGAACTGCGCTCGCTGTCATAGCAGCGTTTCCTGGACGCCAGCGGTGCTCACCAAGCATACCTTCTACCTGGATCACGGCGGGGAAGGCGCCTTGGAATGCCAGAGCTGCCATGTGGAAAATTATTTTACCCATTCATGCTATGCCTGCCACGACCACCAACCGGATGAAATGCAGGTGGTTCACCAGCAGGAGAGCATCGTGGAATTTGAAAAATGTATTGAGTGTCATCCAACCGGTGTGCCTGAAGAGGCAGACCAGTTATGGAATGGAAAAAGCAAAGAGATGAGCAAAAAATAAGGTGTTTCAATGTGGCGCAAAATAAAAGTTCTCAGAATACCCCCCTTAGCCTTTGGTACAACGCTGCTCTTGGCGTTGTTAATGCTCGGCTTGGGATATAACTATGTACACGCCAGCAAAATTCTGATGCCTGGCGATACTTCGGCCATGTCCCCCAAGGATACGCCTTTGAAGGGCTATGTATCCCACGCCGAATTTGAACAAGAATGTGCGCACTGCCATGCGCCGCTTGCACTGCGTGACGGATACCAAGTGTCAGGATTGCCATACCGAAGTAGCCTTGCAGCGCGCCGAGTTGGAGGGCTTGCATGGCAAACTGCCGGGCACCGAAAAATGCCAGACCTGTCACCCGGAACACCATGGCCGCGAAGTCGTGATCACGGATTTCGCCTTTCACCAACGTCGATCATGCCAAACTGGCGAACTTCAGCCTGGTCAAACACCAACAAGACTACCAGGGCAACGCCATGGGCTGTGAAAGCTGCCACAGCCAGGATCGCTTTGCGGGAGATACGCTGGATTGCCTGAGCTGCCATATCGAAAACGACCATGACTACATGGCTGCCCATATGGAAGACTATGGCATGGACTGCGCCCGCTGCCATGACGGGGTTGACCGCATGCGCGACTTTGACCATAACAGCTCTACGCCTTAGAAGGTGCGCACGCCGAAGCGGAATGCCAGGCCTGCCATGCGGAAAAAGTGTTTGCGGGCATCTCACAGGATTGCATAGCCTGTCATGAAGACCCCGAACTGCATGATGGCAAATTTGGACAGGACTGCGTGCGCTGTCATACGGCTACGGCCTGGCAGCCGGCGAAACTGACCCAGCATGCCTTCCAACTCACGCATGGCGGCACAGAACAACTGGAATGTCAGACCTGCCATTTGGAAAACTTTACGGAGCAAACTTGCTATAACTGCCACGACCACCAGCCGGAGCAAATGGCAGTGCACCAGGCGGAAGGGATTCGGAATACGATGACTGCTCGCAATGCCACCCGAGTGGACAGCAGGCGAGCCGCACAATTGTTGGAAGCTTATGGCGACTTTTCTCTGGTCCCCGCCAAAGAGCCTGGACGTCCAAAAAGGACTGGTATTTCAAACACCTGGGGGCTGAGTCGGATGGACAACCAGGGCAGGCAAATCCAATGAAATCAAACCCGAAGACAAAGAACCAGAGTTTGGAATCCATCCGGAGAGAAATGCCTGGTCAACCAACAGGAAATGAAGGGAAGTAAGGAGGGGCATATGATCAAAAAAGTAATCTTAACCAGTCTGGTAATCGCCCACCTGCTATTGATCCTGGTGATCAGCACCATGGTCATCCTGGCGGAGACATACCCATTTCAACCCGGAGAGCTGCTTTACCCAGTGCAATGCCGGGGAACAGGCGCGCCTCTCCCTGACGAACAGCAGAAGTTCAAAGGCCAATTTTGCCCTGGTGTTGACCGAACGTCGCCTGGCGGACCTGGCGCAAGCAGCCAACCCGTCTGCGGTGCAAGCCTCCGTGGAGAGCTTTGAAGCCGCTGAGTACCGCTGCGACGGCTCTAGACAATGCCCCACAAGGCGCACACGAAGCCTTGTATGAAAAACTGGGCATAATCCTGGCGCAAGCGGATGTAGTCGTGCATACCTTGGGAGACCGGGTAGACCTGGCCTTGCTGCAAGACCTGCACAGCCGCATCGCGCAAACGGAACAAGCGGCAGACGCCGGAGATGTCAAGCAGTTTTGTTGGGCGAAATCCCGGCAGAAATCGTCCCGTTTTACCCGCAGGATGTAGACCATAGCAAATTTGGGCTGTTCGGCGGACACTACAGTGTAGACTGCATGTCCTGCCACCAAAGCGGGGAGTATGCCTCCATCTCCAACGATTGCAGCGCCTGCCACCAACCGAAGGTATATGAGCAATTAATGCCGGAAGTATACGGCAATCGCATGATTGCATACCGGAAAGAAGGCGCACCGCCGCCTGCCCAACTTTACCCGGACCATTACGCTGGGGAATGCTCGGATTGCCACAGCATATATACCTGGGACCCGGTGGCGTTTGATCACCTGGGAGTGTTTGAATGCCTCTCCTGCCACAACCAAGACATCCCGGCTGATAAAGTGGAAGCTGGCGTGTTGGTAACGCATTATCCAGGAGATTGCCAAGAATGCCACTCGAGCTTCGAGGATTGGCAAATCACAGAGTACGGGCATGAAGGCGTACGTGAATGTCTCTCATGTCATGCGGGTGTTGCGCATGAAACAGGCAGCAACGCCCAGTGTTCGAGCTGCCACAAGGATGTCAGCGACTGGACAAATGTAGCCTACGACCACACCAATCAGACAAATTGCTCAAGCTGCCATAGCCTGGATGAGCCGAAAAACCATTACGGCGGGCAATGCTCGAATTGTCACAGCACAGACGATTGGACCTACGGGGTGTTTGACCATCCCTCTGGAGCCAATTGCACCTCCTGCCACACGAAACCGGTCAACCACTACAAAGACTCCTGCTCCAGCTGCCACAACCCGAACAGCGGCGATTGGGACAAGACCCAGCACACCGGCAACCAGAACTGCACGCAATGCCATACTTCACCCAGTAAACATTATGCCGGGGTTACGTGTACCAACTGTCATGCAGCCTCAGTCTGGACTGTTTCCAGTTATGACCATACCAAAACAACGCTAGCCTGCACAGATTGTCATGAACAAAAAGTGCCGGCGGCGCACTACCAGAGCGCCTGCCAGGACTGTCACAACACCACCAACTGGGGAGGCTGGGTTTTCAACCACACAGGCTACAACACCTGCAACGATTGTCACCAACCGCAGAGCCACAAACCACTATGCCGGAGCCTGCTCGGATTGTCACAACACCTACAACTGGATCCAGATCGAAGTCGATCATACGTATATGTACGATTGCCTGTCTTGTCATAACATTCCCGACGGGCACTGGCCGGGGCAGTGTTCGAGCTGCCATGTGGTCAACGATTGGGAAGAAATCAACTTTGACCATACCAGCTACACCGATTGTAAAGCATGCCATGTGAGGCCGCAAGTCACCCGCGTGCGCAGTGCTCGAACTGCCATACCACCGAATATTGGATTGAACCCACCGCGACGCCGATACCGACAGCCACGCCTGGGACCAATGCCAATCTGCTGCCGCTGCCGCCGGAAGATGAGCAAGAATACGGTCTGCCGCCGGAATGGGTGCCTTACTTTACGCCCAAGCCGACCAGCACGCCAGTGTTGTCCGATGATCGCGCCACGCCAACCATACAGCCCACGCAGAACCCGCGCGATTCGGAGCTGACGCCCACGCCTGAACCGAGCCAGGACCCTGGAACGATCAGTACGCCAGCGCCCGATCCGATCGATCCGAACCCTGTGCCAGTCCCTGCACCGAATGGTGAAACGGCTCCTGAGGGCACGCCATCACCGACTGCCAGCCAGGTGAACGAAATCGGACCTGTAGCCATGCTGCCGGATGAACATAAGCTGGTGATCGAGCAAGAGAGCCAGGCGTCCCAGGAAGATGAGGATGATCTGCAAGCCGGTCAGGCATGAAAAAATGAAGATTACGCCGTTGAATGAGAAATGAACCCTCGAAGAACGGCGTGACCGAAGTTAGCCGGGCCTCAGGCTGTCAGGTATGCCTCCGGCAGCCAGAGGCCCCCCGTTGTTGTGGATTATCTGCGTCCACGCGCCCGGATGCAGGTAAAATAATAAGCCCTTGCGAGTGGGGGCAATCGCATGGGCTTATTCTATTTAAGACGTTAGCCACGAAG
>CAWJHE010000007.1:0-127807 GCA_963842455.1 uncultured Chloroflexia bacterium | reverse complement strand
GCCGACAGGCGCTCCTCGGCCACCCTCAGCAGCGCCTGTTCGCGCGCCTCGATGTCGGCCATGCCGATGCCCTGCAGGTAGTCCACCGCGGCGCCCAGCCCGACCACGCCGGCGATGTTGGGCGTGCCCGCCTCGAACTTGTGCGGCGGCGTAGACGGTCCGGTCGAAGCGCACTTCCTTGATCATCTCGCCGCCGCCCAGGAACGGCGGCATGTCGCGCAGTGCTGGCGGCGCGCCCCAGCCCGCCGGTGCCGGTGGGGCCGAGCATCTTGTGGCCGGTGAAGGCGTAGAAGTCGCAGCCCACCGCCGGCACGTCCACCGCGCGGTGCGGCAGCGCCTGCGAGCCGTCCACGCCGCCGTCACAATACCGCGCCTGCGCGCCTCGCGGCAGATCGCGGCCACCGGGTTCACCGTGCCCAGCACGTTCGAGACGTGGGTGACGGCCAGCAGCTTCACGTCGGCGTTCATCTTCGCGTACAGGTCGTCAGGTGGCGAGCTCGCCGGTGGGCGTGATGCCGACCACCTTGATCGTGGCGCCGGTGCGCTCGGCCACCAGCTGCAGGGCACGATGTTGGCGTGGTGCTCCATCAGCGTCACCAGGATCGTGTCGCCGGCCTTGAGCCGCGACATGGCCCAGCTGTAGGCCACCAGGTTGATGGCGAACGTGGTGCCCGACGTGAGCACCAGCTCGTCGGCCGGCGCGTTGATGAAAGCCGCGAGCCTGCCGCGCGCGCCCTCGTAAGCCTCGGTGGCTTCGCTGCCCAGCGTGTGCACGGCGCGAGACGTTGGCGTTGCGCTCGCGGTAGAACTCATCCATCGCCCGCACCACCGCCTGCGGCTTCTGCGAGGTGTTGGCCGAGTCCAGGTACACCAGCGGCTTGCCGTGCACCTGGCGCGTGAGCACCGGGAAGTCGGCGCGGATGCGCAGGCCCCAGTCGGGACGGGTGCCGGGCGTGGTCATGCGGAGAGATCCTTGCGGTCGAGGCGCGCGGTGACGAGCGCGCCCAGCATGTCGGCCAGCGCCGCAACGCCCAGCACCGACAGCAGCTCCGCAGGAAGGCCTGGATCAGCAGCGCGCGCGCCTGTTCGCGGCCAATGCCGCGGCTGCGCAGGTAGAACAGCGCCGTCTCGTCCAGCCGGCCCACGGTGGCGCCGTGCGCGGCCTTCACTTCGTCGGCGTGGATCACCAGCACCGGCTGGGTGTCGATCTCGGCGCTGTCGGACAGCAGCAGGTTCTTGTTCGACAGCGCCGCGTGCAGGAGCCGTCGGCGCCGGCGTGGATGGTGATGCCGCCGTGGAAGACGGCGCGGCCGCGTTCGTCGGCCAGGCCGCGCCAGGGCAGCTCGCAGCGCGTATCGCGGGCCTGGTGTTCGATGCCCAGACGCGTGTCGAGGTGGCGGCGGCCGTCGGCCAGCAGCAGGCCGCCGGCGATCACCGCGGCGCGCTCGCCCTGCAGCGCGACGTTGAGCTCGTGGCGCGACAGGCCGGCGCCCAGCTCCAGGTCCACGCGGCGGTATTCGGTGCCCGAGGCCAGCACGGCGTCGGTGCGCGCGAGCAGGCTGGCGCCCGTGCTGTCGTCCTGCACGCGGGCGTGCACGAGCCGCGCGCCGCCGGCCAGGTGCACGTGCACCAGGTGGTTGGCGAGGTGGCGATGCTCGCCCTGCGCGAGATGGTGCTCGACCACGGTGAGCGAAGCGTCCTTGCGCACGCTCGATCAGGTGGCGCAGGTGCAGCGCGAGATCGGCGGCGGCGGCGACGCCGACGAACACCAGGTGCACCGGCGCCGCCACCGCGACGCCGGCCGCCACGCGCAGCAGCGCGCCGTCGGTGGCCAGCGCGGCGTTGAGGCGGGCGAACAGCTCGTCGGCGCGGTCGTAGCGGCGGCCCAGCACGGCCACGGCGCGCGGATCGTCGCCGGCGAGCGCCGGCGACAGCGGCTGCATTCGACGCCCTCGGGCAGGCCGTCGAACTTCGACAGCGCGGCGTCGAAGCGGCCGTTCACCAGCACCAGCCGCGGCGCCGGGATGGCGGCGAGCAGGGCCGCGTCCACCGCGGCGGCGGCGCCGGCGCCGAAGCGGCGCGCCGACAGCGCGCGCAGCGAGGTGTACTTCCAGGCTTCGCTGCGCGGGCCGGGCAGGCCGTCGGCCAGCACGGCCGCCAGGGCCGCGCGGCGCGGCGCGCCCAGGCCCTGCGCATCCACCAGCGCCGCGGGCAGGGCGTCGAAGCCCGAGCTCATCGATTCCAGCAGGGCGCTCATGCTCAGGCCTTCGCCCGGCGCGATGCGATCCTTCACCCACGCATAGCCGTGCTCTTCCAGCTGCAGCGCCAGCTCGGGGCCGCCGGTCTCGACGATGCGGCCGTCGGCCAGCACGTGCACCACGTCGGGCTTGATGTAGTCGAGCAGGCGCTGGTAGTGCGTGATCACGATGAAGGCGCGCTCGGCGAGCGCATCAGGTTCACGCCGTCGGCCACGGCCTTGAGCGCGTCGATGTCCAGGCCCGAATCGGTTTCGTCCAGGATCGCCAGCTTGGGTTCGAGCAGCGCCAGCTGGAAGATCTCGTTGCGCTTCTTCTCGCCGCCGCTGAAGCCTTCGTTCACGGCGCGGTGCAGCAGTTCGTCCTTGAGGTCGAGCACGGCCAGCTTCTCGCGCACGCGCTTGAGGAACTGCATCGAGTCGAGCTCGGACTCGCCGCGCGCCTTGCGCTGGGCGTTGAGCGCGGTGCGCCGATGCGCGAGGAAGTTGCGGAGCTCTTAAGAATTGACGAAGACACGGTGACCCATTACACGAAGAAGTACGACGAAAGCGGTTTACAAGGCTTACTGGAGGAAAATTATCACCAACCAAAAAGCCAATTGGAGCCGTATACAGAACAGTTAAAGGAATTCTTTAAAGACAAGTGCCCCATACTGTCAACCAAGCTATAGAAATGATCGATAAAGAAACAGGCATCTGTTTGAAGCCTTCTGCTTGCAGGGCGTTTCTGAAGAAGATCGGCATGAAAATCCAGACGTTGCGGCTTGGTTCCCGGTAAGGCGATGGATGATGAAAAGCAGCGTCAAGCGCAACAGGAATTTCACGACAAACAATTACAACCGACTCTGGATGAGGCTAAACAAGGCAAAGGTACTGTTCTGTTCGTGGATGCGGCTCACTTCGTGATGGGTGCATTTTAGGGATGGTCTGGAGCTTCGTGCGTCTCTTGCTGCCGTCTGTTTCCCAGCGGGCGCAAACGCCACAATGTCTTGGTGCTCAGCCCGATCTCGCATGAGGCTATCACGGTAACCAATGATACGTATATTAACCAGGACGTTTTTTGTGAGTTCCTCGAAAAAATTTCTAACGCATACGCCGATAGCGGACTGCCTATTACTCTGGTGTTGGATAACGCTCGGTATCAAAAATGTCAGTCGGTCACCAACAAGGCAAAAGAATTGAATATTGAGTTGCTTTATTTACCGCCCTATTCACCCAACCTGAATTTAATGGGACGGGTATGGCGTTTCGTAAAAAAGCAGGTTCTGTATAGCAAGCATTACGACCGTTTCGATACTTTTCAAACGACATCAATAACTGCATCAATGATCTCTGGCACTTGTTTCATCAAAGTGAGATGCAAAGCTTGATGACCATGAACTTCCAGTTATTTTAAAAATTCTGTTGCAATGTACACCCCCATGGCTGCGCATAAGCGGTAATCATCAAACAACTTTTCCCATGCATAATTCTTAACGCCGTTTTGAAGCAGGAGCTCGTGATAGTGTTTCAATACGGGGACTTCAAATTGACGACGTATTTCGGGTTCCCAGTCGAGCACCAGGGTATACGCCAGGTCATACACGCCCAGCCAGGTGGTGAGACTCCAGTTGAAGGGCTGGCGGTCGATCAGGTAAATGGGGCGGTCTCCCTGGCGCGGTGTTAAGATGTTATAACAGCCGGCATCCCCATGAATCAAGGTGAACCCGTTCAAATCATGTGAACGTTGGATGATGGCTTGTGGATGGTGTGCATAGATCTTCTCGATTAATTCGGGCCAGTGAGGTTTTAACTCTGATGAAAAATGCTCGATAATATGGGCTGCGCCAGGACGGGCGATCTCCACAAAGCGTCGGATATGCCCTGCGTCGTGAACCGGCGCGCCAGCTTTTGCCAGCCGGGCTTCCCCCCACCAGTGTGCATGTAGAATTGCCAGGCCTTCTGATAGCGCCAGGCCGTAGCTCAGGGTTGGGGCTTTTTTACAAGCCTCGATATGCGTGTGCGAAACATCCTCCAGCAATAGGTGATAGCGATGCGACCTTTCCGAATACGTTCCATGATAACATCGCAACAAGGGGGCTTCTGGCAGATCCACATAGTCATGCAGGTAATAGCTCACCTCAGAATCGCCGAACCACTCGCCATCTCCCAGATCTGTATTGACCATTTTTAGAAATAAACGCCTGGGAAGTGAACCTTTGGCATCTTCTGAATATGTGACAGATATGTTGGCGCTTGTGGACCAGTTACCTTGCCCTGAGCCATATTCAATCAATTCCACCTCACCATGGGTTAGAGCACCGCTGGTGGTGAGCACCTCCGTCAGCCAGGCTGGGGAGACTTGATCTATGTTTGTAATGACTTTTTTAGTCACTGGACACCGCCGGTAAATATTAGGTAGAGGAGGGCTGCGCGGTTCTATACAGATGCACCATTGTCAGCGAGAACGACTACCTGTGCAAGACCTGGGATAATCAATTCGTGCATTTGTTCTATGATGAAGGAGTCAATGGTAGGCAGGTCATCTGCAGGGAGGAGTAGATTGGCTCGGGCAGGTTGGTGCAGGCAAAATCGTCCAGATTTTATCCTCTTTTGCTGCCTGGCGCAACAAGGAATTTTCTTTAATTGATCTCTCGCAAAGCTCGAAGAGATGGCTGTCATTGCGAACGATCTTTGTGAAGCAATCTGATCTCTCGCAAAGCTCGCAAAGCACGCGAAGCTTTTATTCTTGAACCATCATCTCAAGGATCATTTTACAAAGCCTACGAAATGCGATTAGATTTTATTCACTGTCTCATGGATCAGTTTGCATTGTCTGCGAAGTGAGGATAGCTTGTTCGATCGTTTTTATGAATAGATGAAATGTCCAAAATATGTTACACTGAAGAGGTTACGAAGATATCTGTAAAAAGTGAAAAATTGCCAGGAGGGCTGGATGCAACGCTTTAAAGTGGGTGATTTAGCGCCGGAATTCTCTCTTCCGGATCATCATGGGGTAAAGTATCGATTATCGGAGATGGTTCGTGAGCAGAACCTGCTCCTGGTATTTAATTTTGGATTTGTCTGACGGCATTGCACCAGCCATATGGCGCAGTTGCGTCAAGACTACCAAAAATTTCAAGATTTTAATACGGAAGTAGTGGTGATTGTACCCAATGGTCCGAAGATGATCGAGCGGCATATCAACCGGCATGGAACGCCTTATCCGATTCTGAGCGATAAAGGCGCTAAAGTTACTGCCCAATATGGAATCGATGCCCGGCAGGCTGTTCTCTTCCAGGTTTTTACACCGACTGTATTTCTGGTCGATCGGAGTGGTGTAATCCGGTATGCTAGTTACGGCACATCGTATATCCAAGAGCCCGATAATGGCGAGCCGTTAGCTGTATTAGCTCAATTGCAAAAGCCTCAAGCTGAAGTTGTTGAAGCCTAGCCCTTATGGATTGGGGCTGGCAGAGATCGCAGGACCGCGATTCCAAGATTGAGATGAACCACTTCTATATCTGGTAGGGTGGGATTTTCTGTTTTTTTCAACAAGTCACTGAGCAAGCTCGTAAAGTGGGTGCGATGATCTATGCTGTGACGAACACCAGAAAATCCTTTAGACTCTCAGCGAGCCGCGGAATCCGCGAGCGCCGTAGTAAGAGATTGCCCCATTGTGATAAACAAAGACATGGTTGTAGCGGCGATCGCCAAAGATCGCCCCGCCGAGTTTCCGAATTGCCGGCGGGGTGATCAGCCAGCTCGAGGTTTTCGTGTCGAACTCTCCGAGCTTTTGGAGATCTTGATATTGTTCTTCATGTTAATAGCTCAATGCCCATGGCAGCTGCCATCCCCATGGCGCTATCACCAGGTTTATTTTCTTTTCTGGCGTTTAGCGCTTCATGGTCGTAACATACATTTCTGCGACCTGCCGGGCTCTCGGCTGAACAATCATAAAAGATGATCTCACCCGTTTTTTCGTCATAAGCCACCACATCCGGCTCACCGCCCGTTTTTTCCATCTCGTTGAGCGACCACAGTTTTTCAGGGTTGGTCTCCAGCCTCGCCTGGACTTTGGTCCATTCAAGATCGGGGTGACGTTGCGTGTTATTTTCAAAACGGGTTTTTAAAATGCTGAGCAACTCAGTTTGTTGTTCTGGGGGCAGAGACTTTTCTTGGTTATCCATATTCTTGCTTTACCTCAGATGAATTTGATTGCCTGGTGTTTATCAAAGTTGCTTTCTTGGAGAATAAGAGTGATAAAAGCTGTTGCTTCCAGTGGTTACCTAAATCTTCTTAGAAATCCTGATGAATGGCAGCTTTGATGAATGCTCATAAAGCGGCTGGTTTTGGGCGCCTGAATGACATCACATAACTATAAATTGATATGGTAATGCTAAATTCATAACAATTTTGGATGAATTATATCAGGATAGGCTGTTAATTTTTATTTATTCCTATTACTTGGGCAACTGAACCCCAGAAATTCTCGAAGTGGGATTGCAGCATCCGCAGCCCGGTCCACAGCAGATAAGCGGCTACCATGACCGATCCAAGAATATCCACATAGCGAGTAGCCGGGTGAGCCGGCGCAATAGCAACGGCAGCCAGGGCGATGACCACGCACAGGTCCACACTCGCTTTGGCGCGATAGAGCTTCTGCTGGGCAGCAATCACGGAATCATACTGCTCCCGGGTCAGAACTGAGTAGCGCCACCAAAACCAACTGTTGGTTAGCAGTCCAAGCGCTGCGATGGTGAGACCCAGGGTCACCTTACCGCCTGGCTCATACAAGGACAGGCGAGAAATGGCTACAACCAGCATGACGATTCCAGAAAACATCATGGCGCCTGCCACGCTGATCCCCACTGTGCGCTCTAAGCGTAACTGATCCGTTTCGGTCAAATTTTTATTATGTTGGAGTTGGCGGAAGATCCACCAGGAGAGAAATAAGGCGATCAACTCTACACCCCGCCGGATGAAGTCAGCGAGCTGCGTGGTGGAATGACTGGAAATCACGGCAAACCCGGTAAACAGGGGGCCTGGTGCGCTCAATAGCAATGCGGTCAGGAGGGTCTTTTCGCGGCTTTTAGACTGTTCTTCGGAGAAAGAGCTCACATTACCCACCTAGCAGGGAGAAGAGAAACATCACCAAGAGGACAGCGAAGCCCGTCGAGATGGGTACCGTCAGCGTATCCATTCCCTTGTTGGAAAATAACTCAACGGTAGCACTCACCGGCGCGACAAGGATGGCAACGATGAAACTGACCTGCCAGGGCTGGCCAGCATAGAGCAAGAGTGTCAGGAATATCATCAACCCTGCTACGGTGAACATCGCCATGGTGCCTTCGTACGTTTTTACCCCCTCTATTCGCGGGTGGTTGATTCGCCGGCTTCCAAATGCTTTTCCGACTAAAGCAGCAGCCGCATCGCCCAGGCCCCAGGCCATGACCGCTACCACCGCGATGTATTTCCAATTTTCGCCAAGCAATCCCCAGAAGACGAAAATTAGAAGAGCAAAAGATGCCTGAACAACGATGAGACTTCTTTTAAATTCCCCGCCTCCACGTTCCACAGCAATTCGCTGATAAACCGGAGAACGTTCCAGCCATGTGAGCGCCGGATAGGCGATGATTGCTAGCAAGGACGTTGCCAGCACAGCCATAAACCAGGTGTCAAACAAAATCACCAGGGGGAGAATTGATAGCGTGATAACCATGTGATATAGCTTGCGTGTGATCTCAAAGGGCATCTCTCGATACACTTTAAGCAGAATAACAGGCAGCCCGATAGCGATGATGAAGCCAAAATACAGGATTATTCCCAGTAGGTCGTTAGATAGCATGGTCGACATTTACTCCTTGATTGGTGTGTGCGCAAAGTTCTCTGAAATGCGACTGAACAGTTTCATAAAGAAATCCAATTCGTCTTGAGAGATGTCTTGTAGAGCCTGGTTAAATACATAGTTGTAAGCTAGCTCTATGGTCGGGCCAGTTTCCAGAGCTTTTTCGGTTAACCAGATGCGATAGGCGCGCTTATCCTTGAGATCACGCTGCCGGGTAATATAATGTTTTGCTTCCAACGAGGCGAGCGTTCGTGATATGGCTGGTTTGCTAACATCCAATTGTTCCACCAGTTGCTCCTGAACAATTCCCTGCCCTTGCGTCAGCAAGTGGAGCAGAACATTCCCTTCTGCGCTGCTGAGGTGAAGGGGTTGTAATTTCTGATTGATGATCTGTCTGCCTGAGCGGATCACATGATGGGCATGCAGCCAGATGTCT
The DNA here is from genome assembly GCA_963842455.1 of uncultured Chloroflexia bacterium. Classification (GTDB taxonomy): domain Bacteria; phylum Chloroflexota; class Anaerolineae; order Anaerolineales; family UBA4823; genus CAWJHE01. Next base: position 119,290 of record CAWJHE010000007.1, on the reverse strand, counting down.
CTGATTTCTGGCATCTTAAATCTCCTTTTGGGTTAGTCGATCGCCAGTCGTGCGCATCTCTTGCCATGGATGAAACCGATCATTCTATTATGACGCGAATGCAAATTAGTTACCATGTTAACTAAATCAAGTGGCGAATTATAATCGCTTTCGGGGAACTGTCAACGACTATTGACAAAAAAGTAAATCTAACTTCAAAAGTGAACCACTTGTGTTAGATAGATTTCAGAAACGGGAAAGACCTTACCATGACACAAGCTCATATACTTTTCACTGTCGAGAAAGTAAAAGTATATCTCCAAGGATATAATTGAAGGTAGCGATTTGGGTTATTGACCACAAGTATCAAGCATATCATAAGTGCTGAGAGGGTGTGTTCCATGTATCTAAATGAAGACATTCTATTCGATCAGCTTTCAAATTCCTTGAATTTAGATCGACATGGGGAGGGGAAAGACGAGTTATATCTGGGGCGACCCTTGTTCTATGATCCTAAAGAAAGATTACAGGAACAAAGAGTCTATATTGCCCATTCGGATGACTTGTCTGCATTACCGCCCAGAGGTAGCCATATTTTGATGATTTGCGTCGGTGATCATCCGCCTCAGACCTGGTTCTTCCGGAAGATATCATTATTTGTTGTGAAGGATTCACAGGACTTGTTTCGGGTTTTTAATCTGGTTCAGGCAGTATTCGATTATTTTGATGCTTGGGAAAGTCGTATGGATCAGATCCTGGAAGAGGACTCTGATCTTGGGCGGATGATCGATGCCAGCGCCGAAATCTTTACCAATCAGATCACCATCACCGACCATAATGCAAAGGTACGCGCTGCAAACAGTGCTTTACCTGAGTACGATCAATGGGTAAGCGGGCAACTCGTACCCTCCGATTTCCTCAGCTTAGATAATTTCAGACAATGTTCTACACAGACAAAGCCATTCTTGCATAGATATCCCATTAGACCTGGTGGTGGTGATTTATCTGTATATAGTGTCAACTTGACTGTTCACGATCAGTATGCCGGTTGTGCAGCTATTACAGACTATATTCAAGCTTTCAAGTGTGGGGATTTCATTCTCTTTCGAAAGTTTGTTGAATTTTCTAACAAAGCGGTTGAAAAACTCAGTGAGCTCCAAAACAGCCATGCCATTTCCATGCACTCTGTCATCAAAGACCTGCTAGATGGTTTATCGGTGGACGATTTCCGCCTCAACCGCGTAATAGACCAGATAAAAAGCAACGATTCGGCCAATATTTGCTGGACATGCCTGACGTTGAGACCGGAGGGCAATCTCCAATCTGTGCCCATCGAGTACATTCGGACCTCATTGGAGGATCTTGTTCATGCCTGTTTCGCCATCATCTATGACTCGGAAATTGTTTTCATTCTACGAACTGCCCCAAAAGGCGAGGAAATAGAAGAGATATTGGTATCGATCAATTCTTTCATTCGCGATTTTCGCTACAAGGCAGGGGTTAGCACCCATTTCACGGATATCCGGAAATTACGACTCTATTACAACCAGGCATGCTCTGTGCTGGAATTAGGCAAAATCCAGGACCCGAATGCTTTGGTTTATAAATTTGAAGATTGGGTTTTTCCGTACATGCTTTCCCGTTGTAGCGGTGAGTTCTGGGTGGAGGACCTCCTTTCTCCGGGGCTTAAGGAATTGATAAACCACGATAGAACAGGCGCAGTGAGTTATTGGCGAACCTTGCAGGCTTTTCTGGATCACAAAATGAACATTGCTGATACCGCTCGTGCTATGTTTTTGCATAGGAATACCCTGATCAAGCGACTTTCTAGCATCTATGCCATGCTTGGCACGCATCTGGAGGATCCGGCGGAGCGCCTCTACGTTTGGTTATGTATGTATGTTATGGCTAATGTAGGTCTACCAGATTTGCCAGAAGACATTTGATGCTTTTAACAAAAAAAGCCCTGCTGGATATGCAGGGCTTCCTGATCTCAATCACTACATTAGAAGACATCTCTTTTGATAAAGGCGCCGCACGAAAGGGTAACACCGCCGTCCATGGTGAGCTCAATTCCTGTGATGAATTTCGACTCATTAGAAACCAGGAATAAGGCAGCATTGGCCGTATCCCAGGTAGAACCGCGACCACCCTTAAGTTGAACGACTTCTTTATGCTTTTTTACCGCAACTTCTTCTTCGACATCCCCCAACAATCTTTTGGTATCTGTCGTGCCCATAACAGAGGCTACTGGACCAACCACCAGAGTGTTGGCGCGGATACCTTCCGGTGCATATTGCCAGGCAACGCACTCAGTCAGGTGGTTCATTCCAGCCTTTGCCATGCCATAGGAAAGAACCCCCATATTTACACCGGTCGCGTTTACATGGCTTGCAATAGAGGAAATATTAACGATAGCGCCACCGCCCACTTTGATCATGTGGGGAACGACATACAAATTGCACCAGGTGCAACCGAGCAGGTTGACATGCATACCGAGATCGAAATCTTCGACTGCCATTTCATTTGTAGCATAATCCCATTTTGGCAGGATACCGGCATTATAGATGAGAATATCGATGCGGCCGTATAAGGCGACAGTATCTTCCATCATCTTTTTACAGAGTTCCTTTTTGGTAGCGTCCATTGCGTAAGCTGTGGCTTCGCCGCCTTCAGCCAAGATCATATCTACCGTATCCTGTGCCCGATCTAGATGCCGCGCCGCAACCAAAACCTTTGCGCCATGGCGTGCCAGCATGATGCTCATTGCGCGGCCATTGCCGATGCCTTCACCAGGTTGCTGTCCGCCACCAACAACAATTGCAACTTTCCCCGTAAGATCGTGGTCCATCGTTCCGCTCCTTTCAATTATTGGGTCATAAACTTTGAACAATTTTGATGGGCTTTCCGGAAATTTATTCAATGTTACAGTCAACTTCTGTGGATGTAAATGTGTCAGAATGAATGAAAAATTGTCGGAGAGAGTGTGCGATTTGCACACCTGGACTTTGGAGAATTAACTGAGGGGATGTGACGCTGGTTGAGATTTTTTTGATGAAAATCTTGGTTGTTAGCTCAAGTGATTTAGCTACAATTTCTATTCATTTGAACACCTGCTGGATGCCATACTCTTCCACCAGCCTTATCATTTCTTCATCTGATGGTTTCTGATTAAATCTCTCTGTGGCAGCCAATATTTTTGATACAAACGACTTGCGCTTTAAGATCAAAATATGATTTTTTACCGGTACCTGCACTCTACTTTGTTGGATCTGCTTCTGCGAGGTGGTCGCCGTGGTAGCAACTCTTGAACAAGTCAAGACCGCTCTTTTCAAGGTCAAAATATGCGATCTTCCATCCTGTTCCAGCATAGAAGGGTTGGCTTGCGAAAACCTTCTTTTCTTTCAATTCTTCTATCCGCTTAGGAAGATCTCTCATAGCGAATGCAACATGGTGCAGACCAGGTCCGTGCTCCTCAAGAAATTGCTCAAGCGCTGGATGGTTGACCGGGCATAATACTTCGATTAAGGTAGGACCGCAACGAAAGGATGCCATCTCAACAGTAGTATCGCCTTCAATCAGTTTGCGGTCGCTCAACTCTAGCTCAAAAGTATCGTGAAAGATACTTATAGCTTCTTCCATGTCACTGACGACGTACGCAACGTGGTGAATATATTCGAACATGCTCTCCTCTTCAACCTGTAAACCTTTAGCCTGCCTAACTCGTGTATAGAAGGCAATATTGAGGTTGATTTAGCTACTTGCAACCCTGTGGAAATTATACACTGTGGCTGCTAAGGTTCCATTGCGGCCGTTGATGTGCGAAATCCGCCTTTAACCCCCGATTTGGACGGTCGCCACAAACCCTTGTAGGCAATCCAGGCGATGACCAGGTAGGCGCAGGTCTTGGGGATCATCAACATGCCAATCAGGGGGAAGCGATGTGCGAACAAGATCACCGGGGTATAAAAGGCGTAGGAGACAGCAATCATCCAGCCGATCCATTTGAAAGGGATGTCATTGGACCGGTAGGCGCTGTAAAGGATCAGCCCCATGATGCCGAGGCCCTGCAGCACCAATGGAAGGTTGCGATACAGGCTGACCGGTTGGGGAGGAACCAGGCTGCCCCAGTTGTTGGCTGGCAGCGCCATGAAGGCTAAACGGAAGACGCCGGCAGCCAGGAGTAAATTGGTCAACCAGTTGGCTTTCTGCTGATAACGAGCTTGCCACACATAAACGAACAACATGTAGAAGATGGTGACGGTATAAGCAGTTGCCAGGGATCCCAACCCGACCAAACTCATCTGAGTGCCCAGGATGGTGACCTGAGTATCTATGCCACCGAGCAGGTGGGCTAGCACTCGAAAACCGACATGACCAGTGTCGCCCAGCCGCCAACAGGATAAATGCCATCCGCACCAACCCGGCGGTCTTGCGATTTTGGGGTTCGACTGTTTTCATATAATTGGTCATCAAGTAAACAAAATACCAGACCACCACAAGATAAGTGACGTTAAAAAGGCTTTCAAACCAGACGATCAATGTTTCGTTCATGATTTTTTTGCTCCCTCCAAAAAATAGTTCGTTAATTTGCGAGCCAGGGCAGACTGATCTAAATCCAGTTCTTCTGCCTTGCCGATAAAAAAATTAATCGTGCCCAGGAATATCAGCGTGAGCGTTTCTGGTTTTTCTTCCTTCAACTCCCCCGCAGAGATGCCCGACTGCATGATGGCGGTTATCGGTCCAAAAAGTCGAGCCGCGAAAAGCATCCCGAATCTTCTTGAGATTTTCCGGTTTTTTGATATGCTCCCGGTCGCGTAACAAGGGGGAGTATTCTTTCTGGAAACTGGTCAAGATTGCCTTGGCAACTGACTCCAATTTCTCATTCAGTGAACCGGACTGTTCGGCGGCAGCCTGGAAATCGTGCAGTTTGTGTTGCAGTACCTGCACGAACAGATTCTCTTTGTCCTTGAAGTAATAGTAGACGGTGGGCTTACTGAGCTGGCAGCGCAGACATAATTCATCTATAGTAGCGCCGCGGTAACCCCGCTGCTGAAACAGGTGCCAGCCTTCTTCCAGGATGCGCTCTGCATTTGCGTGATCGAGCAAGTTTTGCATTGTCCATAACTGCCTCTGTATACTAATTGGTATAGAGTATACTGTTTAGTATAGAGAGAGTCAAGAGGGACTTTGTAACCAAATGGCTTCAATCAATAATGTTGGATTGTTCAGCACCTGGGGATAGAGCAGATTTTTTATCGTCATAAAATTTCGATTAGTGAGTGTATGTTATGCATAGTATCAGAGAAATCGCGCTGGATGTGACCCTTTTTACGGGGACTTCAACAAATTATTAAGGTATAATGACTAATAAGACTATAATATATCTGAATAAGTCGATAATTCTACCTTGCAGTCCTACTCGCTTCTTTAACATGCTTTATCAGGAGGTCACATGACACGAGCTCAACCTGAGGGTTTTCTCGCCGTCCCACCCGGTGGAAATGGGCCTGGTGTGTTGGTTCTGCATGCCTGGTGGGGGTTGAACGAAACCATGAAGGATTTTTGCACTAAGTTGTCCTTCCTGAAAGGCTCCTCCGCTATTCGGTCGCAGTGACTTTTTACCAAGGATGGTTGCAAACCTGCAGATCAAATTCATGCTGACAGGCTCCATGAACACATTGCAGATTAAGCAACGCCCACTGCGTGAGCTGGCTATTGGGAAACAAGTAGCGCTTGTGGTGCTTTCCAACTGTCAGTCGTTTATGATGAATATCTAACCCTTGAAGGAGAATCTAAGTATGGCAACACAACCCGAAGAGACTCTTATTGAGCTGATCCGCTACAACAACTGGGCTAACGCTCAAATCCTGGCTGTCTGCCAGGAGCTGACCGCCGAACAGCTGGCTGCCACAGTACCCGGAACCTACGGCGACCATCCATGAGACCCTGGGGCACATGATCTATGCTGAAGCAGACTACATAGGCAGGTTAACAGGCGATCGCCCCAAACCATCGTTTAAGTGGCAGGACGGGCCTTCCGTGGCTGAAATTTTCGCCTTCTCTGGCCAGGTAGCCGACGCTATGCTTGATGCTATCCGGCGCATCTCACCCACCCAATCGTTCATGAGGAGGAAGATGGCAATTTTATCGATTACCATGCCCGGCACCTCTTTATCCAGACTATCAACCACGGCATTGAGCACCGTACGAACATTACAACCATCCTCAGCAGCTTGGGTCTCCCCACACCTGAAGTCGATGGATGGGGCTATCTAATGACGCACCCGGAGAATTTTGAGATGAAGGAGGGTTCATTGAATACCTAAGAGTTCTTCTGTCGAACAAAAAAGAGGCGCAGAAGCCAAGCGCACTTCGTGGGCATCGCACATTGATCCAAGCGATCAAACAGTCCAATTTATTTCAAAACACGGAATTTATGATGCGTTCTGCCGCTGGGTAAGCTGACCACTTCCAATCTTTCCAGTTGAACAGGTGTCTCGCCTAAATCCTCAAAAAACCGCAGACCATTGCAAAGCAGAACCGGCATGACATCCACATGCAGCTCATCTGCAAGGCCTGCCTGGAGGCATTGTTGTATCGTGCTTGCGCCGCCAATCACGGTTACATCTTTATTACCAGCGGCTGCTTTTGCCTGCCGGATCGCGCTTTCAACACCATCGGTCACGAAGGTAAAAGAAAGCTGATCCGTTTCCCTGGGTTTCTTGCCTGGAATCGTATGTGTAAGAACAAAAATTGGAACTTGAAATTCGTAATTGTAAGCGAACCAATCAGGGTCTTCAGCCATGGCAAAGGCATTCCTGCCCATCACGACTGCACCAGTGTTTTGAATCGTTTCTCTCAATGGTTCAGAATTTTGAAAGGATTCGAAATCAGGGTATAAAGCAGCCACACTACCACTACCGTCATTAACAAATCCATCCAGAGACATGCTCATACCCACCACGATTTTTGACATGTTCAATTCCTCATAGTGTTTAAATTAACAAATCCCACTTCTACCGTAGAGTGTGAAGATGCTTCAGTATTTTTTCGGGAAATACTCCCATATCTTTCTTGATATAATGCGATAAATTATACCCTAAATTATCATAATAGTGTATAATTATACCCCACTAAGCATGAATTAAACAGTCATGCTCGCAAGTATCCAGATGAACAAAGTATTCAATTTATGGAGATAGGCTATGAGCGCCATTTCTGATCCGAGCAATCTTTCCGACCGCGAATTAATCCTTACCCGTGTCTTCGATGCGCCCCCTGAAAAAGTTTTTCGAGCCTGGACAGAGCCTGCCTGGTTGATGCAATGGTTTGCGCCGCTTCCCTGGACAACCCCTCGAGCAGAGCTTGATGTGCGCCCCGGCGGGTCTAATATGATTGTCATGCGCAACCCGGAAGGGGAAGAATTCCCTAACCATGGTGTCTACCTGGAAGTGGTCAGGAACAAACGCCTGGTGTTTACGGATGCATACACACGCGCCTGGGAGCCTGCCCAGGAACCGTTTATGACGGTTGTGCTCACATTCGAAGACCTGGGCGGTAAAACCCGCTACACTGCCCGAGTCCTGCATTGGACGGTTGCCGCTCGCCAACAACACGAACAGATGGGCTTCCACCAGGGCTGGGGGCAGTGCGCAGATCAACTGGCCGAACTGCTGAAGCGCATGTAACCCCAATAGACTGGATCTGATAGGAGGGTGACTTGGTAGAAAGACAGCTCAAAACCTGTGTCCGTGGGCACCAGTTTTATAAAAGCTCGGATTGCCCGGTTTGCCCGATCTGCGCAGCCCAGGATAAGCCCACCAGCGGATTTCTCTCCCTGCTCAGTGCGCCTGCCCGGCGCGCATTGACACAAGCAGGGGTTTCTACACTTGAAGAATTGTCGAAGTACAGCGAAGCCGAAATACTCAAATTGCATGGGATCGGCCCTTCGAGCCTGCCTGTTCTCAGGCAAGCCTTAGATAACGAGGGACTGGCTTTTGCCAGTTCAAATCAATAAGATAAGGAGCAGGAATATGCAGACAAAACTCAATCCTTACATCAACTTCAAGGACAATACTCGCGCTGCGATGGAATTTTATCATTCAGTACTTGGCGGCAAACTGACCATGAATACCTTCAAAGAATTTCAGGCTTCCCAGAGCCCTGATGATGATCATCTCATCATGCATGCCCAACTGGAAACCGAGAACGGTTTGACACTGATGGCCTCTGATACTCCTAATTGGATGGAATATAACCCCGGCACGAATATCAGCGTCTCTCTGAGCGGTAATAACAAGGCGGAGCTAACCGGATTCTTTGAAAAATTGTCTGAAGGTGGCGTGATCAGCATGCCCCTGACTACCGCGCAGTGGGGAGATACCTTCGGCATGTTCACCGATAAGTTTGGCGTGGGCTGGATGGTCAATATCTCGGCGTAGATTTCTTTAGTCGTTTGCTTTTCTTCGGGCGTTGTTTTTCCTGACATCGGTCCCTGTCACAACGCCCACAGCTTAACCGGGTTATCGTGAAACATACGCTGCCCTGCTACGCTTTCAATTGCAATCCAAAAATGATCAATATCTTAAGCTTTTAGGAAAATCTAACATGGAAACACAACCCGAAGAGACTCTTATCCGAGCTATCCGCTACAACAACTGGGCCAATGCCCAAATCTTGGCTGTATGCTTGGGATTGACCACCGAACAGCTCGCTGCCACAGTACCCGGCACCTACGGCGCCATCCATGAGACCCTGGGGCATATGATCTATGCTGAAGCAGACTACGTAGGCAGGTTGACAGGTGATCGCCCCCAACCACCGTTTGAGTGGAAGGACGCTGGGCCATCCGTGGCTGAAATTTTTGCCTTTTCTGGCCAGGTAGCCAACGCCCTACTCGATGCCATCCGATGCATATCACCCACTCAGATCGTCCATGAGGAGGAAGTAGCGATTCATCGATTACCATGCCGGCTCCTCTTTTCCAAATCATCAACCACGGTATTGAGCATCGTACGAACATCACTACCATCCTCAGCAGCCTGGGTCTATCCACCCCCGAAGTGGATGGTTGGGTTATTTAATGACGCACCCGGAGAAATTTGAGCTGAAGGAAGGGTCAATGAATGGCTAACAATATTTTCTATCAATAAAAGAGGAGCATAAGATCGCAGGAAAAAACGAAGAACTAACAGAACCAATCAACGAGAAAAAAGCTTGATTTTCTGATTGAGACTATTAGAAAGAGTGCTGCTCCTCACAGCAGGCAAAGGATTTGGCAACCGGGATTAGCAGCTTTGGCTCCCATAGGTGTTTCTGCACCACAGTCACCACGGCTCATGTTCATTCACATCATCGTCCATTTTGAGAAGTGTACAGGTGTCGCACTCGGGGTGGGCTGGATAACCGCGGGGTTGGGCAGTTTAGAATGCGATAACCATCCTATGATTAGCTTATTTGCCAGCTGCACATGGGGAACATATTACTAGTTTGTAAGCAAGTAGGAAATAAGTATTTAGCTGCCCTTTGAGCCTAGAAAGATCAGGCGGGTGTGGGCATTTATACCGCACGACGCGCCAGCTGGGACAAATCCGCTCGCGCCAGCATGCACCGCATAGGTTTCATCATTCACTGTCATCAATCCGCTGCCTTCCAGAAAGTGGTAAAATGCCGGCTCACCCGGATGCATTGGGATTTGCTGACCGGCTTCCAGGCCTACCACCAGCGCCTTAAAATTGGGTAGATCTACAAGGAAATTTGGCTTTGGACCATCCGCGGCGAACACCGCTGAAGCTTTGGTATCGTGAAAATAGATTTGGGTAATGGCTGAATTGGGCATGTAAGCTCTCCTTCGGATTAATATGCTTGACTATACTTTATTGATCCCATGACAGACCCGACTTTTGTCGGGTTTTTTGGTCCAGTATTAATCGAATATGATCATTGCTCGCTTTGCAAGCTCCTCAAGATCTAAGATGCGGATTTGCTGCTTATCCATCTCGATCAGTCCATCTTTAGATAGCTCGCTACGCACGGCTTAGGACATCCGGCACGGTGCCAAGATGAGCAGCCAGCTCGGTCAATGTTGACCAGCGATGACGCGGGATGACACCATCTTTTGCCTGTTCGATCCAATGCTTAGCCAGCCGGGCTTCCACCGTGCGTAGCGAGAGGTCCGCGGTCGCGCTACCAATTCAATAAAACGATCGGCCATATTTTCCATGATCGTCAGGGCGGTATGGGGATGTGAGAAAAAAACATGTCCAGCAGCGCCTCGTGGTATCAACCAGATGCCCGCTTCCTCCAGCGTCATTGCTAGCTGGAAATGAAATTGCTATCGCATCCAGGAAGAGAAAAGTAACCCCGGTAATGATCCCAAGCGCCTTCCAGCCGGCGCTTTTTATACTGGTCATGATCAAGGCAATGAAAAGGGTGACGACCAGGTTAAAGCTTTCAATCCAGTGGGATGTTGTGTAATGTTCGCCCCCAATACCGGCTAGTTGATATTGCAATGTGCGCAAAAAATATGGCGCTAACAACACGCCTGCTACCAGGCTCAGGGACAGCAGCAGCTTTCCTGCTGTTCTTTGCCGGTCAAAGCGAAACAAAGCGTGTGGGTTGGGGTAGAGGACGATCATGAGCGCAATGAACACCAGGTACATCAAGGTGTCTGAGGAATATCCTGTAAACAAATTAACAATTAGCATATGCAAAAGCATCGTGATGATAAAAAATTGGACCAGCAAAGGCTTGTTGCGTGGCTTCCAAATCGCGGTCAACAGACATAGCCCGTATAGAACACTCAGCGCTGCTGCCCTCCGCTTCATGCCAGATGTGCAGACCGGGTGTGTAGCCTGGTCTAGGGGCGATGCTGCCTGTCCAGGGGTTCATTGATAGTGCGAGAAACAAGAAAAACAGGCCAAGCAGACCTGTCACTCCGGCGAATAAGATGCTTCGCCAATCCAGGCCTTTTCTCGTTACGTTGGGTGCCACGACAGTTGTATCCATACAATGTCTCCTTTGTTGATTGAAATGTTTCGGTCAGTTGTATGGATTATAGAATGGCTGATAACCCAGGCGATAGAGGCAGGTATCCTATTGTTTTGGGAGCTTTTTCAGGAATAGCAAGATGACGCGTATTGCAAAGGCTGATGTTACCAACTGTTCAACGAAGGATATGGGAGATTTGAGGAGAGCTCCCCGATTTTTCCTAATTGACTCAGCCCAAATATTTTTATACAATCATATTAATTTCGTTACGCCGTCTTTTTATTTAACCCAGTATAGAAAATATAAACAAAGAGCAGGACCATAAAAGGGGTCTTGTAGCGTACCAGGAAGTTGGGTGGATAGTTTTCTGTTCATCTGCCTATCGTGCGTAGGAGATCTCTATGAAACTCAATTTTACTACACTGATGTTTTTTGTCCTTGTTGCAGCTCTGATCATCGGACCATCGGGTTATGTGCAGGCTGCCAATCCCAATGGCGAGGCATACATCATCGTGTTCAAGGACACGGTGAACCCGGCGGTTGAAGCTCCTGGCCTGGCGAAGGTTTACGAGCTGCAAACCGGGTTTATTTACCAGCACGCATTGAAGGGTATGTCAGCGGTTGTACCTGCTGGGCGGCTGGAAGCCTTGAAGCACGATCCACGCGTGTGGCTTACGTGGTGGAAGATTTGGAGCGCTCGATTGATGCGCAAACGGTACCTACTGGTATCCAACGTATATTTGCCGACGACAATGCAAACATTGACATCGATGGTGCAGATGATTACCGCGTCGATGTAGATGTGGCGGTGATCGATACCGGCATTGACTTCCAGCACCCTGAGCTGGATGTGGAAGGCGGCGTGAATTGCACCCTATCAATTTTTAACGCCTACTGTGCAGCGGGTGGGGATGATGACCATTACCATGGCACGCATGTGGCTGGCACTATCGGGGCTATTGACAATGGCGAGGGCGTGGTGGGCGTGGCGCCGGGAGCGCGCCTGTGGGCAGTCAAGGTGCTCAATAAGCGCGGCAGCGGCTACAGCTCCTGGATTGTTGCTGGCATTGACTGGGTCGCCGCCAATGCAGATACTATCGAAGTCGCCAACATGAGCTTGGGCGGTGAGGGCTTCAGTCAGGCGGAATATGACGCCATCCAGGGCGCAGTCAATAAAGGCGTAGCTTTCGCTGTAGCCGCCGGTAACGAGGACGATGACGCCAATAACTACAGCCCGGGCGGCTTTGACAATGTGCTATCGGTCAGCGCCCTGGCGGATTACAACGGTCTGCCTGGTGGTGGGGCAGCACCGACCTGCTATACAGATGTGGATGATACCCTGGCGGGTTTCAGCAACTGGGGTCCCGAAGTTGATATCGCTGCGCCGGGTGTGTGCATCCTGTCCACCTACCCGCTGGAGAAGGGTGGGTATGGCACCATCAGCGGCACCTCGATGGCCAGCCCGCATGTGGCTGGCGCCCTGGCTCTGCTAACTAGCCGAAATAATCCAGCAAACGCCACGGATGTCAACAACCTGTATAGCGCGATAAAAGGTGCGGGCAACTTTAAATTGGACCGACGATTCAGGCGATGGGATCAAAGAGCCACTGTTGGATGTGAGCAATATAACGATCTTCAACCCGGTTCTGGTCGCCACTGGCGGGAGCGGAGGCGGTAACACACCACCAACTGTCAGCATCAGCAGCCCGGCGAACAACGCCAGCTTCTCTTCTGGGACTTCTATCAGCTTCTCCGGCGCAGCCGCTGACGCTGAAGATGGCAGCCTGACCAGCAGCCTGGTCTGGACTTCCAACCTGGACGGGCAAATTGGCACTGGTGGCTCCTTCAGCGCTGTGCTGAGCGAGGGCACGCACACTATCACCGCTTCGGTCACCGATTCAGGTGGGCTGACCGGCAGCGCTTCCATCACGGTTGTGGTGGAAGCGGCATCAGGTGGGACAGTGACAGTTACTAACCTGGCGGGCAGCAGCTCCACCATCAACAAGAACTTTTGGAGAGCGACCGTCGTCGTAACGATTGATCCGGCCTTGAGCGGCGCGGTGGTCACTGGCGCTTGGGGCAGCGGCGCCTCAGCGAGTTGCACAACGGATGCTTCTGGACAGTGCACCGTCACGGTTACTGTAAGATCAACCGCAAACTCGATCAGCTTCTCGGTGAGCAACGTTACCCTGGCAGGCTACACCTATGTGCCTGGCGTTACTTCGGTGATGATCAGCAAGCCGTAAAACAGAAAGATATCTTGAAGAGGTACACGGAGATGGGGAGACCATCTCCGTGTCTTCGCGTCTGCGCTTTGCAGCAACTGCTTCATTATTTCTCCATTACTTAACCTGAGGGGATGACTTGAGTGGCATTTCTTTGCGCGCCTGGATGAACAGCAGGGCTAGGATTACAATCCAAACAATGATCCTGACCGTCATAGCCAGGATGCTGTCTGGAGCTACAACCTCTCTATAGACAGTTTGCAAAACAATCATGACGATCGAGTGGCTGCTAAGTGTGGCGATTGCTGCGGGAACGGCATATTTGCTGTTCTTCCAGATCAGAATGGCAGTGATCAAAAATGTGATCACGCCGGCGCTGAAGTTATAGATTGGCACCCAATCAATCACATAGTAACCGGGATCCTGTCCAAGAAGGACCTTTCCCCCGGCGAAGATCGCCATCGCCCCAATGGCGAAAGCTAAAATCGAGGCTGCCTTCGTTAGTATCGTACGCATCGTTATTACTCCTTTCTTAAGATGATAGTCTCAAGTTTCATTGTCTGAATCTTCTGATGTAACAGCCTTATTGATAATCCCCAAGAACTCATCCAGGGGCACACGGTGGATGCGGGCTGCCCACTCCACAGTCAGGGCCTTGGCAGCCAGTGCCCTGACCGAATAACGCCCCACCCTCTTGACGCCAAATAGCTCCATTACGTCGGCGATATCGCCGTATTTTTCTAGTATGTCCGAGATGCGTGTATCTTTCGTAATTTCCAGGTTCATTTCAGTGTCCTTATCTAGTCGCCGGGGCGTAGCTTTGCTCGATTGAGAACAAACGATAGGCTTCGTTGACATCCGCTGTGGTCAACAATCCAACCAGCTGACCCTCACCATCAACGACCGGTGCTGCCCGCATCCGGACTTTGGCCATCTTTTCCAGGGCAAGGTAAAGGGGCTCGTTTTGGGTTATTACGGGGATGTTGGCATGCATCACCTCGCTAACGGGTAGCTTCGCATTATGTTTCTGCAATCCTCGCAATAGTTCTTTTTCACCCAATACCCCAATTACCCGATTTGTTCCCCATTCGATGACGGGGAAGTCAGACTGCGCCGTGGAGAGGGTGAGTTCTGCCGCTTTTGATAACATGTCATTGGCTTTCAGTGTTTGCGGAGCCAGGGTCATTGCCTGCCGAACTTTGATATCACGGAGTACATCCTTAACAATCACCTCCTTGCTTTCCTGACCTGCTCCTATCCATACGAAGATGGCAATTAACACCATGGTGTAGCTGCCGCTCATGAACCCCCACAGTCCTAACAGGAGCGCCAGACCCTGGCCGATATTTGCAGCGATCTGGGTTGCCTTTGTATAATCCATACGCATCGCCAACAGCGCCCGCAAAACCCGCCCGCCGTCCATCGGGAAAGCCGGGATCAAGTTGAACAATCCCAGGGCAAGGTTTGCCATGGTCAGGTAAGCCAGCATCCCGGACCAACTCGCCTGTCCAACAGATTGGGAAAGCTCTTCGATCGAGATGATAGAGCGAACCTGCAACAGTGCGCCTAAAATAACCAGCACACCGGCAATGGCGAAGTTGACCAGCGGTCCGGCGATGGCAATGCGCAACTCCTCCGAAGATTTCTCCGGGATTTTCTCCATTTGCGCCAGGCCACCCATCGGCATCAAGGTGATATCACGCACATGTACGCCGAACTTGATAGCCTGGAAGCTATGACCCAGTTCATGCAGCGTGACGGCAACGAAGAGCAGCAGGGTAGCGACGACACCAAAAAGCGCCCCTTGTATGCCTGCACCGGTATTGTTGCTCCAGATGTAAGCTGCCCAAATCAGGATCAGCACGAATGTCAGGTGAACCTTGACATCAATCCCCCTGACTTTGAATAGTTTGATAGACCAGCTCATTTCTGCACCTCCTTATGCACATTCTTGAACTTTC
The DNA here is from genome assembly GCA_963842455.1 of uncultured Chloroflexia bacterium. Classification (GTDB taxonomy): domain Bacteria; phylum Chloroflexota; class Anaerolineae; order Anaerolineales; family UBA4823; genus CAWJHE01. Next base: position 104,133 of record CAWJHE010000007.1, on the reverse strand, counting down.
AATTCATTCTATCGGTGGAATTGCGCATCCTCCAAGACTTAGGTCGAATTGTTGCAGCAGCTAAAGTCTGTTTGGAAGAATCCAGAGCGTCAAACAGATATTCGCCAGTGCCAGATGCCACGCTGCCCTGTGCTGAGCATCTTCGTCACAGCAGGGTATTCAAATTTGGCCGAATTTCGACTAATGTCATGGCTTGTAATTGCCCGTCGGGGTAAAGTACTGGTCAACTGAACCCGAGATCGTTTTCTTTGGAGAAGAATGCATTATGGATTCAACAAACAAAACCATGAATAGTGAAGGTAGTGATCCGATATCAGCCCCAAAATTAATGGCGCAAGGTTTTGTTTGTCTTGAAAGCAATTGCCCGATGACTAGTGAAATCAGGCGAGGTATGCCTATACTTTCTGAAGAAAGCCTGGAAGTGGGTAAAGTAGCTGCAGTGCTACTGGACGATGATACAAGAAAGGCAACCCATATTCTCCTGAGTCGCCTGCCTGAGATGAAAGGCTACTGGTTGGTTCCAGTGGATTTGATATTTGGGGTTTGTGAGGGAAATGTCCAGCTACGTATCTCTGAGAATGCTGTTGGCGATTTGCCACTGTGGCAGTCATCCGACCAGTGATCACTTAATCGCCAATGACTCCTGCCCTCTGGAGACACGCAGAGAGTATCCCAATGTGATTTTAGTTGAAATGAAAAAGTCTTTACATCTGCGATCAGCTAAGCGGCATCCTCGATCTTAGCAATTTTTTCTAATTCTGCACGGTTCAGAATTTGGATCTCATTCCTGGTCATCTGGATCAGGCCTCGTTCAACCAGTTTGCGCATCGTGCGGCTGATGACATCCGAAACGGTACCAAGGCGTGATGCCATTTCTGTTTGGGTTGCCCACTTCTTTCGCTCCACTGTATCTCCGAGCGATTGCTCCAATAACAGCCGTGCGAGGCGAGCCTCGACTGTTCGTAAGGATAAATCCTCCACCAGTGAAATCAGGTGAGTTAGCCGGCCTGCCAGGTCCTGGATGATTAACCGCGCCATGCGAGGGTTGGTGTCGAGTAGCTGCAACATCGTGTTCCGTCTGATGATCCACAGGCGTGTAGCTTCCAAAGCGGTTACAGAAGCTGGATTCAACGCTTCTGTGAGGACGCTGATTGCATTGAACACTTCCCCTTTTCCCAGGAACTGTAAAATCTGCTCTCGCCCATCAATTGCGATCTTGGAGACCTTTAGCCAGCCGGATTGAACGACATATAACCCGGTAGCTGGCTCACCTTCGAGAACAATTAGCTGATCGGGGTCATAGTTGTATGGAATCGCAGATCTTACAATAATTTCAAAGGTTTTTTGATCTAACCCCTTGAAGTATGGAACAGCCGATAAAACCTCACTTGCTTCTTGAAAAGAGGCATCAATTCTCATATGGATCTCCTAATCACTTGGTCAATTACTCCCACCCATACAGAAGAATGCACAGTTCATGTTACCAGCTTGCATCTGATTAGTCTAGCTTCTGATTTCTTTGTGCGTTGGGTTGTTATTGGTGGAGACCATAAGCTGGTAATGTAACAACGAGGGGGGAATTGTTCACATGGAAACAATTAGAAGTGCCAGTTATGATAGCAGCCAGCGATTGGCGTAATCTCCAGCAGTGAGGAACTCACTTTCGGGTGGAGAAATCTGCCGGAGGATCTGATAGGGATCGAAAAAAGATAGGTTAGTAGGTCCATTGTCTTCATCGATCTTGAAGGAGCGTCATCACGACCAGCCTGTGAAAGGGGACCCTTTCGGGGCTAATATTTTTCCTTGTAAAAATCCGCAATGGCCTCCAGAGATTGGTCTGATACCTTCTCACGCATCATCTGAATTTGATCTTCACCCACTTTTTGCTCAATTTCAGCGATTAATCGGCAGGAGATTTCATTTGATTCCTGGGTGCTAGCGGCCTGAACTCAAAACAAACTGTGCCAGCTCAAACGCTTTTTCTGCTTTTCCACAATCAAGGCTCAAATGAGCCAATCCCACCACAGCATCCAACGCCACAGGGATCGACTTTTCGTCAACGGCCACATGCAGTGCATTCAGATATATTTTCTCAGCTTCCTTCAAATCCCCCGTTTTTAATAAAGCATCTCCCAAATAAGTGAGGGAGCGAGCAATATCCCAACCTTTATAGTATTCGCCAAAGATTTCAAGGCTTTTTTGCAGATAATCCTGAGCTTCGACACATCGACCGGCTGCCAGAGTCGCCAAACCGAGATAACGGTACGCCGTACCCATTCCCCAGCGGTTTTTTGTGCGCTCGCATAAGGCAATACTCTCTCGCATGGCGGTGATGGCTTCCTCGCAGAGCCCCAATTTGATCTGGGTTTCAACGAGAAAGTTCAAGCCCAATGAAATGGAATGCGGGTCGCCCAGGTTCCGCCAAAGCGCCAGACCTTTTTGCATCTGCTCGTAGCCTCTTTGGTACTCACCCATCAGGCTGTCCACATGCCCCAGGTTATAAATTCCGTAGGCGGCAAACCAGAAATCATTCATCGCCTGCGCGTACAATATTCCTTCCTTGATCAATTTCTTAGCTTCCTGGTATCTGCCAATTAAGTGCAGGAGAGTGCCGCTGAAAATCAGTGCGTCAGCAAGCAATGATTGCTCGTCGACGGATCGCAGGATGGCGATGGCGGTTCGGTATCGTTCCTCGGCAAGGGCGAATTGCCCTGAGCGGAAGCATAACAATCCTTGCTGCACGTAGGTTGATCCTAATGCCTTATCCATCTGGCTGTCGCGTGGCTGATCGATTAACGCCTGGACAAGCAGCTCTAATTGATCGATGCCATCATAGATCAAGCCAGGCGATCTCAAAGTACCAGCCAAATGCACGCACCGCTTTTGCAATGTTCGCAAAATTTTTACGCCTGATCCCCCATTCCCAGGCCGTGCGCAGATTGTCTAATTCAAGTGTCAACTCGCGCACGGCTGTTTGCTGGGAAGCACTCTTCAATTTCGTCTCATACTCAGATGCAAGGCGCAGATAATACTCGCTGTGCCGGTCACGGATTTCCTGGCCGCGGGCATAATCTTCATCCAGATGCGCCAGAGCATACTGACGGATCACTTCGTGCAGGTCGAAGCGACCATCCTGGGCGCGCCTGACCAGCGATTTGGAGACCAGTGCCGATAGAAGCGGTAGGGATGCGCCTGCCACCCGGTCAGATGCGTTACGATCGAATCCTCCGTAAAAAACGGCAAGCCGGCACAGAACATCCTGTTCTGCATCGGGTAATAAGCGCCAGGAGTGATCAAAGGTTGCCCGCAAGGAGCGATGGCGCTCGGGAAGATCGCGGCTGGAGGCCGTCAGAAAATCTATGCTTGCCTCAATCTCTTGGGCGATTTCTGAGCATGAGAGCACCCCCACCCAGGCTGCAGCGAGCTCAATCGCCAAAGGGATGCCTTCAACCAGCTGGCAGATGCGCACCAGTGCCGGCTCTTCTGTTTCTGGCGCTTCGAAGGCTGCGTTTATCCGCCGTGCGCTTTGGATGAACAAAACCGCCGCGCTGTAGTCTTCCAGACTGTCTACAAATCCGGAAGGTGGTATGGGCAAGCCATGCAATTCATAAATCCACTCCCCATGCAGGTTTAACCGCTCGCGGGAGGTGCAAAGGATTTTGATCTGAGAAAATCGTTGCAGGATCTCAGCTACCAGATCCACAGCGTGGGATTGGGTCAGCAGATGTTCGAAATTATCGAGCAGTAAGAGCGCATCTTGTTTCATCTCACGCTCCAGGTAATCGAACAACTGGGTCTTTGGGTTAGCAGGACCTGAAAAGGTAAACTCAAGCGTTTCGGCGATGACCTGGACGATTAATTCTGCAGAGTTGATGGCGGCCAGGGGGACGTAATGAACGCCGCCGGGAAAGCTGCCGCGGCAGCGGGAGGCATATTCTATCCCTAAGCGAGTTTTCCCTATGCCACCGAGACCTGTCAGGGTTAACAGGCGGCAATTAGATTCATTAAAAATTTTCTCCATGGCCGTGAGCTCGGGCTCGCGCCCCAGAAGGGGAGTTGGAGACAAAGGCAGGTGGTGATTGGCAGCCTGAGGGGCTTGCGAGGCGGATCTTGAACCTGGCGTGGGGTTGCGCAGGCGCTGCAGGTTCAGCTCCCCACACGCAACGCGCGTAAAGGTCGCTTGATCTTCATGCGGGATTTCCAGAGCAGCAGCCAGTAAACCGGCGAGTTGCTTGGAGGGTCTTCGCTCCCCCGATTCGATTTTTCGCAAGGCAAACACAGAGTAGCCGCTGCGTTGCGCCAGCTCTTCCTGGGTCAGGTCGAGCGCTTTGCGGCGGAGCTTGAGCCACTCACCAAATGAGCTTGGAATTTCCAGGTCGTTCATACTTTCCCGACATTTGGTTAAAAATCAGAGGTGAAGTCTTGTTTGTCACGGGGTGATGGAAACAATGTAGCTATGCTTGATAAAAATTGTAGCATATTTTGGGTGATTTGGAGGGTCAGTCTGGTAACCCCAAAATGCTTTGATTTTGTTGTTTAATGGTTCGTAAGAACAGATGAGACCAATTTTAAAAAAGGAGACCTATCATGAATATTTATCTATTGAACCTACTTCGCATCATTCACATCTTTGCCGGTGCATTGTGGATTGGCGCAGCTATTTCCTACCTGTTCTTCATCAAGCCATCGGTGGAAGCTATCGGTCCGGCGGGACCAAAGTTCATGCAAAACCTGGCTGAGAGGCGAAAATATCCGCTCTTCATGTTAAGCACCAGTTTGCTAACGGTCCTGGCCGGAGGCGCTTTGTATCTTTTTGCATCTGGCGGATTAAACCTGGCCTGGATCGGCACAGGTCCCGGCTTAGGGTTCACCATCGGCTCCCTGGCTGCATTGGTTGCTTTCCTTGTTGGGGGGATGGGCATCGGCCCGACCTCAGAAAAGATGGGCGCTTTGGGTCAACAGATCGCAGCATCCGGCGGTAAACCAACCCCTGAGCAAATCAGTACCCTGCAGGCATTGGAAAAGAAGCTTTCTCGCGCCGAGCTGATTGACTTCGTGATGCTGACTATCGCCATGTTAACCATGGCAACCGCCCGTTACTGGATATTCTAATCTTGACAGAATCAAGAAAGAAATGAAGTTTACTGATGAATACCATACTTAGATTTTCTCTGTTGATTACCCTGCTGGTGCTGGCCGCTGCAGGCTGTGGACCACAACCTCCAGCAAATGCGCAGGCTGCTTTTGACGTCGAATTCACGCTAAAGACATCCATGGACTCTGGAAGGATGATTTTTGTGGGTGTTGGTGGCGAAATCGAGGCTATGACCAACCCGGATTTGGTGGTACGGCAAGGTGACAGAGTCCATATTATCCTGATCAACGACGATGGCATGCCCCATGATCTTGCCATTCCTGATTTGAGCGCCCAAACCACAATGATTACAGAAAAAGGGCAAACCACCGACTTGGTTTTTGAAATCAGTTCCGCTGGCGAGTATACCTACTACTGCACTGTCTCCGGTCATCGCCAGGTAGGGATGGAAGGCAAATTCATTGTCAGCCAACAATAAATGAAGAGAACTGATTTAGTCTTCGTCCAGCGTTTCACAATGTTGTCAAAAAAAGTCTTTTTTGAAGTGTAAGCTGTTTGGATATAGAGTTTGGATCGGAAGGATGTTTATCATGATACTAACTAAACATGAAGAGAAGGCTTTGGGGAGATATCGTTTCTTATCCGTGTGGTGGACAGCGGCTGAGAACGAGCGGGTTTGGGCTGCTCTGGCCGACTACGCCACCTGGCCGAGCTGGTGGCGGGGTATCCAGAGCGTCGAGGTGCTGCGTCGTGGCGATGAAAGCGGCGCGGGGACCATCCTTCGCCAACAATGGCGCAGCTGGGTGCCGTACACGCTTGTCTTTGACCTCGAGATGATGCGGATTGAGGGTGAGAAGCTGCTTGACGGGCGTGCGAGCGGCGACCTGGAAGGCGCCTGCAGATGGATGCTCGCTCCGGTCCATGGTGGCACGGAGCTGCGCTTTGCCATCGATGTGCGCACCAACCGTTGGTGGATGAACCTGCCTGTGCCTTTTGCCTCGAGGATCGTGCAGTCGAACTTCGATGCCATCATGACCTGGGGTCGCCAGGGTCTGGCGCGGAAGCTTGTCGCACCTGTCAAGCTGTGCTTATAACGAATGCCAATGGATCTGTCTGGTTTCAGTCTGCTCGAGCCAGGTTGTAAAGAAAACAAGCCCAATCATTGGGCTACGAAGGTTAGGATTATTATGAAAAACTTTCACAAACGCCATTCACTGGTCACCGGCCTGGTTCTGATGTTTCTCTTCACCTGGCCGGTCGACCTGGCAAACTCTGGGGTAATCCCTATCAAATTTCCCTTTGGAGTCTATATCTTCCTTGGTTGGGGATTCATCTTCGCTTCCCTGATCATGACCGGACTGACACTCGGCAGGGACGATATTATAAGGTTGGTGAAGCGCTTCCTGATCTGGCGCGTGGAATTGAAATGGTATCTCAGCGCATTTCTATTGCTTCCGGCGATCTATGCCGCTGCGGTCCTGCTGAGGGCTGCGCTGGCCCAACCGTCTATCGATTTCAGCACATCGCTTGCATACCAGCTCTTTGGGTCCTCAGCCAATTTGCCGGTCTATATCCTGCCATTCTTTATCTTTGAATTCTTGAGCAACGGCGAAGAAATGGGCTGGCGAGGCTGCGTGCTGCCCAGGCTGCAGGCAAAGCATAGCGCGCTGGCATCCAGTTTGATCCTTGGGCTAGTGTGGGGCTTCTGGCACCTGCCCAAATACCTGGCGCCAGATTACTCAGGTTCGTTTGCCTTGAATATGGTCAAATTTCTGACGGAGGCGATCCTGTATACCTGGCTCTTCAATAACACGCGAGGTAGCTTGTTGTTGACAACCATCATGCACGCCGCAGGAAATACGGCTGGCGTCTTTTTACCACTGCCGACCACCCTCTCGGGAGGCAATACAGATACCATGATCATTGTCGTTACGATTGAGGTGCTGATTGCAATCGTCCTGACGATTTCCACCGGTTCTCAGCGTCTCTCCCAAACGGAAGCCATACTGGTGCAGAACTGACTTATAAGACAAGAAAATTATGAGCACACTCATAAAAGATCAAAAATTGAGCGATTCCTTAACCACACACGTTTTGAGCTTCCTGGATTGTCCCAGAAAAGCTCCTACATTGAGATATTTAAACCAGCTGATTAATTCTTATATCCGCAAGGTGCCGTGGGAGAGTGTTTCGCGGATTGTAAAACGTCATGAAACGCTGGAAACAAAGGATTGCCCTCGCTGGCCGGAAGAATTTTGGCGCGATGCCATCCAACATGGCTTTGGCGGGACATGTTACGAATCCAGCCTGGCTTTTTATAGCCTGTTATCGACGCTGGGTTTTGAAGGCTACCTGACTGTCAACGATATGGGCGACACCATTGGCTGCCATGCTGCTGTTGTTGTCAGACTGGACAGACAAAAGTACCTGGTGGATGTAACCATCCCGGTTCATGCTGCGGTTCGTATCCATCCGAAAAAGACAATCCGGCGAAAGACAGCCTTTCTGGATTTCACCATCCGGCCGGTTCGCGAAAATGCATACCAGGTGGAGCGATCGCATCATCCCAAGAGGAATGCTTTCACTTTGATCGACAAGGCTATCAGCTTGCCGGATTATCAAGAAATCGTGACAGATGACTATAAGGATGAAACGGGGCGCTTTCTGAAGAGCGTTGTGATCGTCAAAGTAGTGGGAGATAAAACTTTGCGCTTCTTTAGCGATCTGAAACCCTACAAGCTGGAGAGTTTTAACCGGGGTGGCAAGCAAGAAAAAATGATAGAGCCAGATAGATTGCCTGAGACACTGGCAGGTATATTCCAGATACCCGAAGGAAGCATAACAGCTGCCCTGGCATGTGTACGAGCCCCGCCGATATCTTCTTAATCTCTCGTAGGGTCTGTCGAGATCGCTGTCATCATGAATGATCTTTGTGAAGCAATTTGATACCTCGCAAAGCTCGCCAGGTGCGCAAAGCCTTCTATTGATGAAATGACAACTTATGGATCATTTCGCTTGGCCCAGGAAGTGCAATTACTTTTCTTAGAATTCCATTTCAAAGACCATTTGGCAGGACCAGCGAAGTGCAATGAGCTTATTGAGCGTACACGATGAAAATTTTGGAATATGATCAGGTCGATGCTTTAGGTGTGTTTCAGGTAACCATGCTTGCGTCGGGCTTTCCGCTCACACCGGAACACGCCGCCCACCTGCGCCGCACGGACCCTCGCCCGCTCCCTTGCCTGTCGCTCTGCGCCGTGCAGGATGGTGTGGTCATTGGGCACGTGGGAATATCTCGTCTGCCCATGCTAACCAGCGAAGGACGGGAAGATGTAGGCGGCATCTGGGCAGTTTCTACCCATCCACAGTACACAGGTCGGGGAGTGGCTTATCTCTTGCTTACAGAGGCGCATGAGCGCCTGCGCTCCGCAGGACTGCGTTTCTCCACGCTCAATGTTGACCGTTTTTGCGAAGCTTATCGCCTCTATCGCCGCAACGGTTACCAGGATATGAAGATCTGGGCGATGGCGCTGGCGCGTTGGGAGACGGCGCACCAGCCCACCCGCCTGCGCGCAGAGCCTGCTGGCGCCGGAGGCTACGATCTCGTCGAGCAGGTATTTGCAGAAGTTGCTGGCGACTACCTGGGTTTTGCCTGGCGGCAGACTCCATTTGCCCGCCTGCGCGACGAGGTAAAGGTGGAGGATATTTATATCTTACAGGAGAACAACCAGCCGGTTGGTTATGCCCTGGCATCGGTTGAACGTTCTGTTTTGGCAATCAGCAACCTGCTGATAAAACCTGGTGTGAACCCGGCAGAAGCGGTGGCAGCCGTAGCTTCCAGGTTGAGAACAGCTTACATCCAGGTAAAGGTCAGCCGTCCGCTTGAAATCGCCAGCCTGAAACAAGCTGGCTACCAGGTCGCATACCCCGCGTGGAGTGCTTTCATGTTAAAACCCCTCGTCCCTGATGTGTCGGTTGAAGATGCACGCCGTCTGTTTGGGATTGGTACGGACCGTTTTTTGATTTCGTGGTTGGACATAAGGTGAGAGGCGTCCTTAGCGACACTTAATGGACCTATTAGGGTAGCTGTCTATCTTTCGAATACGGAAAATACGCTATTCTCAGGTGTAATACCAGTCTAACACGCGTAAGGCGCGCAGGGTGATCCACCGGCTTGGCTGACCTTCATATTTGCCGATTTCGACCGGCATCACGCCAGGGTAGATGACGTCGAGCGGCCACTTACCGTCGCTGTCACGCTTCGACTCGACCAGATCAATTGCCTCGGAGACCCGCTCATCGGGGGTAACGCCGGCGCGGCGCAGGTATTCAAGCCCTCGTAACACGTCGTAGTGCCACCAGGTTGGGAATGCGAAGCGCGTCCAATCGGCGCCGCTCTTGCGATCGCGCTCGATCACCTCACCGGTCGAGAGCCGTCGGAAGAGATGGCGTTCGAGCAGGTACTCCTGCCCGCGCAACCGCGCCGCACGCACCTGCGAATTGCTCCTAAAAGATCGCTCGTATTCTAGCAGGGCCTCCAGCACGCAGATCGTGGTGTTGAACGACGAACGCGTCGATCCGTTCTCCGCCTCGCAGTTCCAGCCGCCGTCGGGTAGCTGCTCGGTAAGCAGGCGGTCGATGATGCCCTGGACATCCTGTCCGAAGTAAGCGCCGCTCGCTGCCACTTGCCCGTTGATGCACGGCTCCACCTCGCCGGCAAAGAAGGGGTTATCGGTTGCACTCCGGCGGACCTGCACCCTGCCATGTCACATTGTCGCGCACAAGTCCCACTGCGCGGCGCGCAGGGTCGCTGGCTGGATCGAGGCCGAATTCCCGCAGTAAGGTCAGGATATGCATGGTGGAATCCCAGCCGTGGTTCCAGGCTACTCCGCTCCAGGTCCCATCGGCGCACTGCAGGGCGAGCAGCTGCGCCCCCGCGCCCTCGGTAGCGATGCGTGCGCGCTCGGCTAGCCACCTGCTCTATGGGAGCGGCGGTCAGGTCCCGCATCACCTGCCAGCGGATGGCAGGATCAGACTCGAGCAGCCATTGTATGACGTCTTCCCGTAATTCTGGGGCTTGTCGTTTGGTTGAGTAGGGCGCCATCTGCTGGTTTCTCCTTCCTGTAGTAAAAAATCACAAGTAATGGTCCAGGGTTCTTCCAGATGTGGCGTTCATCCTTCATTCTCTCCCTTTATACTGCAGCAAGAAAGGCCAGAACTCTCTGCAGAAGGAGAGCGGTGGCTTGTGCGTCGTACGAAGGCAGCGAACTGTCTGCAAAGTAGTGCTGGTCGCCGGGGTAAAGGAAAAGCTCCCCCTGCTCAGCTTGGGCAATCAATTCCTTGGCAGCGTCGATGTCGCCCTCGCCGACGAAGAAAGGGTCAGCATCCATGCCATGTACCTGAACCGGCACTTGCTTTGGCCAGGTTTCTCCAAACTCTGCGACTGGTACACAGGAGTAGAAGAACAGCGCCCCGCGCGCGCCAGCCCGGGTTTGAGCCAGCATCTGGGCCGGGACCACGCCAAGCGAAAAACCGGCATACACCAGCTCCGTGGGGAGGCCATCTACGGCGCGTTGCCCGCGCGCCATCACTTCGTTGAACCCAAGCTCGTTGACGAAGCTCATCCCCTCGTCAATAGTGTTGAACGTATGTCCATCGAATAGATCGGGTGTGTGAACGATATGTCTGGCCTGGCGCAACTCATCCGCAAACGCTACGACGCCAGGGTGTTAGCCCCAGTGCATGGTGGAATAACACGACTTCTGCCATTTTTATACCTCCTTATCTAACGGTCGACCAATTGGGTACACATTGCATCCACATCCTCCACGACCATCGTAAAAACAAAATGGCTTTCACAACCATGATGCCCAACTTCCGCAGATGCTTTTGTGTCATCACTCATCGGAAATCTCCTTACAGTGAGGCATTGAGAAAGCTGCCCATCCAAAGCGTGAAAAATTCGCTTACCGATTGTAGAATAAACGTTCCATTTTGTCAATTATAGAATACGAATAATTTAGATGTGGTATGTCCAGTTTCGCTAGAGGAATATAATCAGCATCAAGCCAACACTTACAATCTAATTGAGTTTCGCCAAATTTTAGCAACCGCTCTGCTTCTTTGTTTTGCTCATATATCAACAAGTTAATGTGATGCCGTTTGGGTCTATTGGATAAAAAGAATTCGATGAAGCCGCTACGACCGGCTGTGGAGAATTGGGTTTTGCTTAGTATCGGAAGATTAGGTAAGGGCTCGTCTCGCTGTTATCAGGTAAGAAAATTGAATGATACAATGGTTGAACCCTTTTCTTGGGATGCCTGGATGACACTGCATGCGCCTCGTATCGTGACGGAATGCAACCTGAAACCACCTGAAACCGAAAAATAAAATAACAAGGCTGAGGCAAGCATGCTGGTGGTACTGGCTACTCGGTTTGCAGAGCGTGATCCTGACCGAAATGACTGTCGTGTCGGTATGGTCGGGCAACTAGATGTCTTGCGACCCGGAATAATGGCTCAGTTGCCAGAAAAAATCGCTGCAGCTGTTTTAGATCCTGTTATGAACATGACAGGCTGGTGGCATAGAATTTCAACTGCTGTGCTGGCTCCATGGTTGTGGTGGCAGGAATGATTGTAATCGGAGGAGTTGTGATGAACCAATTACGGGTGACGATAGAAACCGGACCGAAGGGCAAGAAGGTGGCGGCGGTGGCGCCTGATTGGCCCGGTCTCGAGCGCGGGGCAAAGACAGAGCAGGCTGCGATTGAGCGCTTGCTCTCCTATGTTCCGCGTTATGCGAAGGTGGCGAAGCTGGCTGGGATGGAGTCTGCGTTTGTGGCCAATACCAACGTTGATGTAGTCGAGCGATATCCTGGCACAGGCTCAACCGACTTTTGGGGTATCTCGTTCGCTTTTTCGGATTACGACAGACAAGAACTATCGGATAAAGCTTTAGAGCGTGAGCTGACCCTGATGAGGGCATGCTGGGAGTTTTTCGACGATGTGCGTTCAAGCGTATCGGCTGAGATGCAGCGAGGTCCACGCGGCGGAGGGCGAGATCGAGACCGCATCGTCCGTCATACGTTTGCCGCGGAATTGGATTGGGCAAAGAAACTCGGCGTGCGAACGCCTATTGAGGAGATGCTGACCGACAAGGGTCTGAGAGCGCATCGCGACGCTTATTGCAACGCAATTCGGGCATTGCATTCCCAAGGGGAAATGGCTCGCACCTGGCCGCTCCGCTACTTGATTCGACACACCGCATATCATTCACTCGATCATGCCTGGGAAATGGAAGACAAGGATCTGACTGGCAAATAAATGCCAGGTCAAGTGCTATTTCAGCATCATCATGGTATTTCAGCCGATGTAAGCGCCGCTTGCTGTCACTTGCCTGTTAATGCACGTCTCTACCTGGCTGGCAGAGCCGGGGTCGTCTCTGCACTGCAGCGGGCAGGTCCCGCATCACCTGCCAGGGGTTAGATGGGTCAGACTCAAGCAGCAAAAAAGAGATGCAGATTTTCTCCATTCACTTTTTCCCGGTTCTTGATTGACGTTAACCCTGGAATTGTTTACAATTACCCAGGTATCATTTCTAAATCTATCCATATCCGAGTTCAGGTAGGCGCGCATGACCTGGAACTACGCTTATTCTCCCAACATCTGGCCTTCGATTCTATCAGCCATATTATTACTGGCGTTAGCCATTTATGGCGTCCGCCGCCGCAATATGCCCGGTGTGACCTCATTTGTGATGGCCAATCTGTTTGCTGTCGCCTGGGCTATGGGCTCCGTGATGGAGATTGCCGCCACCACCCTGGCAACCAGGATCTTCTGGCTTAAATTCCAGGCTATCTGGATGCTTCCCTCTTCGACTGCCATGACCTGTTTTGTCCTGGAATATGCCTGGCCGGGTCGCTGGCTGACCCGCCGCAACCTGGCCCTGCTCTCCATCCCACCGCTGTTGCTGCTGGGAATGGTCTTAACAGACCATATGTTTCACCTGATGTGGCGCAGCTTTAACCTGGATGGATCGTCTTTTTCTCAACTTGGTCTGGGAGGTTGGATCGGGATCATCTATAGTTATGGCCTGGTGTTCCTCAATATCGGTCTCTTAGCCTGGTTGTTCTTGCATTCGCCGCCCCAACGCTGGCCGGTAGCGATTATGCTTACAGGGCATATTGTCTTTCGTATCCTGTTTTTCATGCATAGGGTCAATCTCATCCATTTTGATTTCCCATTAGATCTGATCGGATTGGCTTTCCTGGCTTTAACCTATGCCATTGCGTTGTTCGGCTTCCGGATTTTTGATCCTTTGCCTCTGGCGCGTCAGGTCGCCATCCAACAGTTGCGGGATGGTATGCTGGTGCTGGATCCCCAGCAACGGGTGGTCAGTATGAACCCAGCTGCGGAACGAATTTTGTGCGCTCCTGTAAAGCAGGTCCAGGGCAAACCAATCGCAGATTTGCTTCCAAACCTGCCACAACCAGGCTTGTTTGAACCTGACTCACCTGTTTTTCAAAATCCACTCGAAGTGATCCTCGACCTGGGCACAGAAACACGCTGCTATGAGTTCGAATTTTCCCCACTGAATGACTTTAGAGGGCTTTCTGTTGGTTACCTGCTACTTCTTCACGATGTGACCGAACAACGTCGGTCTCAAAAGCAGATCCTCGAACAACAACGCGCCCTGGCTACCTTGAACGAGCGCGAGCGCCTGGCGCACGAGTTACACGATGAGCTTGCCCAGGATTTAGCCCTGATTAATCTCCAAGCCCAGCTGGTCAGTGGTCTCCTGGAAGCGGGCCATTCAGAACAGGCCCAGGCTCAACTGCAGATCCTGGCAGAAGCAGCCCGCGAGGCCCAGGTGGATGTACGCTCGGAGATTAGCAAATTGTCACGCCGCATAACTCAAGCACAAGGTCTACCCGGCGCACTCAAACAATATCTAGATACATTCCAGCAAACTTATGGGATCGAAACGGAATTGATCGTTCCTGAGGCTTGAGCAGAAGATTACCGTTCCTGCAATAGTCGAAGTGCAGCTATTACGCATCACCCAGGAAGCCTTCACGAACATTCGTAAGCATGCCAGGGCGAAACATGCCAGCCTGGCATTAACCCAGGAGGCGGAGTGCTTGAAGCTCGTGATCGCGGATGACGGTGTAGGATTTGACCCGCAGAGCCTACCGATCTCTCGCCAGAGTTTTGGTCTTGGGGTTATGACTGCCCGGGCGCAGGAGGTGAACGGTCAGTTGGAAGTGCAATCAACGCCGGGGACAGGCACACGGGTTACTGTAATCATTCCATTGGAGGCATCATGAGAGTACTTTTGGCCGATGATCACGCCCTTTTCCTGGATGGGCTACGCAACTTGCTTACATTGCACGGAGTCCAGGTGGTTGGCACCGCCCGTAATGGTTTAGAGGCATTCGAAAAGGCTGTGCAGCTGCGTCCCGATATCGTCTTAATGGATATTCGTATGCCTGGCTGCGATGGTGTGACCGCTACACGCTTGATCAAAGCCGAGCGCCCCGAGTGCAAGGTTGTCATGCTGACCACTTCCACCGAAGAACCGGACCTGATAGCAGCGATCCAAAGCGGGGCAAGCGGTTACTTGCTCAAATCCTTGGAAACTGGGCCATTCCTGACCTACCTGCAAGGGATTGAGCGGGGCGAGGCAGCCATTTCGCGGGAAGTATCTGGAATCCTGCTGAAAGAAGTGGCCAACTCGAAGCAGGACAAGCAAGGAAGCGCAGAGGTGGAGAACAAAATCCATGAGACGCCCGAATTAACCTCTCGCCAGGTTGAAATCCTGCAACTTGTGGCACAGGAGCTTTCCAATAAAGAAATCGCCGAACGGCTTTCGGTGAGCGAGCATACCGTCAAATATCATCTGGGGGAAATCTTTCAGCGCCTGGATATTAATAATCGCTACCAGGCAACTGAGTACGCCATCCGCAACGGTTTGATTAATAAACACTAGTCGACCCTGATCTTTATCCTGGTCTTAGTCTAGTCGCTCTCGTGGGAGACTAGACTTTTTTTATCCCCCGGCTAGTAGAAATCACGGGGTAATTTCGGCATACTAGTAGAGGAGTTACCAATTCAAGATAAACCGATGTGGCAAATGCAACGAATCTTATTGTGCGGAAAATCCTTGTTTATCTCCGGCTTACAGGCTACCCTGGCAGGTATGCCTGAATTGGACCTGCAGATAGTGGATGCTTCGCTGGAGAGTATCAGGGAGCAAGTCATCACAAGGGCGCCAGATGTATTGATCCTTGAGGCGCAGTTTTTGAAAGGCGCACTTTCCCTTTCGTTATTACAAGAATTTTCTGAGTTGAAACTGATTGGCTTGGATCTCGAGGACAATCGCTTGCTGGTGTTTTCCAGATCGACTGCTTATAAGCCTACTACTGAGCAATTGCTGCAAATGATCGACAGGTGATGCAAGCACCAGGCGGTCCCGGGCGCGAAAGGAGACAGCTATTAGAACCCAAGGAACAGGCAACACAATAGAAGAGATTTGGAATGAAATTACTCGCACACGATTTTTAAGGAGAATAAAATGACAACAAAATTTAACTTTCTGGTGGTACTCGCCCTACTGCTTGGCCTGCTCTTTGCCGGATCGGCACAAACCGTCATGGCTGCAGTGGCATCTGATATCGCCTATTTTGAATTTACTTCGTCCGCTAACCCAGCGGACTATGGACTACCAGTGACCTTCACCCTCTCCGCCACCGGCACGGATGCAGACTTCCTGCCCTGGGGCTCTGTGGATTTTTACGCTGACGGGGTATCCATTTGCAGCGATGTGCCCCTCAATAATCCTAATAACACTGTGGGAACTCCAGGAACTCCCGCAACCTGCACGATATCAACGCTCCTTTCAGGTGACCATATCATCACGGCGGAATTTTCCAGCACATGGCCGGAAATGTATGCAAGCGAAACTATAACTCTCGAAAGTGGGCAAACGGTAGGCGAACCCCCCATGGTGACCATCACACCGGAAGCACTCTGGGATCAAGCGAATGGCGCATACGTCACCCAATTTCTCTATCCAGATTGGAATGGATATCTCACGTACGAAATCATTGCGGGAGAATTGCCTCCGGGAATTGTTTTACTTACTTTCTATTCTGCGGACTATGATAAATATGCCGGAGAACTTTCAGGCTGGCTGGCCGCGACCGACACCTTTTCCTTCACCTTCACCGTAGGCGCCTTCGATGCCAACCATACATTACTCGGCAGCCGCCAATACACCTGGAATGTCCTGACACCCTTCATGACCATCGGTCCGGATACCCTACCCAACGCCGCCTATCAAACACAATACAGCCAACAGCTCACAGTCAGCGGTGGGTACTCGCCCCATACCTTCACGTTGCTGAACGGTAGCCTTCCGTCAGGAATCACCCTGAGCAGCAGTGGACTGCTCACGGGTTTCCCAGACAACACCCTGCCAGGCCAGTATCCCATTACAGTCCGGGTCGAGGATGCATACAATAACACCGCTGACCGCAACTACACCTTTGTGCTGGACAAAGGGACGCCAGAGGTGACGGTAAACGCTGGTGGTAGCATCTACTGGAATTACCCATTCAATATTTCAGCCGAAGTATTAAAGCATGTCAGCCCAACCTCAGCCTGGGCTTTGGATGGAACGGTAGCCTTCTTTATTGATGATCAGGTGGTTCCCGGATGCGAGGCTGTACTCGATCAGAATACCTACTACGCGTGTTCAGTGGTTAACAATCAGCTCACCGTTGGCACGCATACAGTCAGAGCTGAGTACACGCCTACAGGCTGGTTTGCAGATTACTATACCTCCGGTTCTGCAAGTAAGGAGTTCACGGTCCAACCCATGTCCTTTGTCATTCAGGGATATGTGTATGGTGATAAAAATCAGAATGCCATAAAAGATCCTGATGAATCCACACTCTCGGAGGATGGCTGGACGATCAACCTGGACGAGAATTGCGATGGGGGGGTAGATTATTCGACCACTACCTCCTGGGGTGGTTTCTCCTTTATAAATATTCCTTCCGGCGGGCAATGCTACCGTCTCACAGTGATCGCAGAACCTGCTTACCAGCAAACTACGCTGTTGGAAGACTTCGTGCTGACTGGTAATATTTTCGTGCCGATTGGCTTCTACTATCCAACCATTGTCCTCAGTCCAAGCGAATCCAATCTACCGACAGGCAGCGTGGGTGTGGAATACAACCAGGCGTTCAGCGCCAGTGGTGGAGCTGCTCCCTATACTTACACGGTTCCTGAAGATAATTTTAGCTCCTTTCCAGATGGTCTGACATTAAGCGCAGATGGTGTGCTCTCCGGAACGCCAACCACGACTGGATCTTACTATTTTTCAGTAAAAGCCGAGGATGCTAACCATGCAACCGGTCTGCATTTCTACTCCCTGGAGATTAAAACGGACGGAGTTTTCAGCTTGACCTCCTCCTCTAACCCTTCGGCTCCAGGTGAGGCGGTGACATTTACCGTGAGCGCAACCGGCGATGCAACTAATCTCTATCCTCCTGCGGGTTTAATCACTTTTCTTGCCGATGGAACCCAAATCGAAAGTTGTTCAGACCTGATCCTTAATTTTTTGCTAGACGAGGATGGTTATATCATTGCAGTCGGTGATTACCCGGCGACATGTACTACGGCAACTCTTGAGACGGGTAGCCACGAAATTACAGCGATTTTCACCGATTACACGTATATCTATAATGAACCCATGCTAGCTCTGACCCAGGTAGTAGCCTCTGAAGAAAACAATGTCCCGCTTGCTAACCCTGGTGGGCCGTACCTGGCGGCGATCGACACCGCCATTCCCTTCGACGGCAGCCTGTCCTCCGATGCGGACGGGGATACCCTGACCTACGCCTGGGACTTCGGCGATGGCAGCAGCGGCACGGGCGTGATGCCTGCTCACACCTACACCACGGTTGGCATCTACAACGTGTGCCTGACCGTCAACGATGGCGCACTGGACTCGGGGCAGGCTTGCACCCTGGCGGTGGTCTACGACCCGAGCGCCGGCTTCGTCACCGGCGGCGGCTGGATCGACTCACCGGTGGGAGCTTATGTGGCAGACCCGAGCCTGACCGGCAAAGCTACCTTCGGTTTTATGTCTAAGTACTTGAAGGGCGCCAAAGTGCCCAGCGGCAGCACCGAGTTCCGCTTCCAGGCGGGTGGTTTCACCTTCTACTCTACCAGCTATGACTGGCTGGTAGTCAGCAAGGACAAGGTCACCGCCCAATTCAAGGGCAGCGGCATGGTCAACGGGGCGCTGGATCCCAACGGCAAAGCATACAAGTTCATGCTGTGGGCTGGCGATGGCGCTCCCGATACCTTCCGCATCAAGATTTGGTGGGAAGACGAAGCTGGCGAACATGTTGTGTATGACAATGGCTTTAACCAGGCCATCAGCGCTGGCAACATCGTGGTGCATACGGGTAAGTAAGAGAAAGATACGGTGATTGAGAGACGGGGTGACGCGCAGGAACTGTCACCCCGTCAGTACTTAAATGAGTCGCTGTGTAATTCCAAGTGCTTGGCAGGATCAAGCAAATATTGTCAACCGCAAATTTTTTATTGAGCTATATGGACCGATAGCTATTTGCAGAATGGTTGCTGCTGGGATGACAGGCTTATATTGTGTGTTGAAATTCAGGTTAACGAGATCAAATCAAGCTAGCCGACGATTAAACAGGACAACCTTCCTGGCGAGCATAACGCACAACGAAATCCGCCGTCTGGGCGATACGCTCACCATATTCTGGGGGCAAACTCGGGTAGAGATGCGTTCCACCCACCGCCCAAAGGTTCCAATAGACTTCGAGACCCGCCAGGAACAATTCGAGCCGCTCTGCCTGTTTCTCCGGGAGAGCGCGAAATTCGACATACCCATCCAAAAGGGCATCCCGGTAGTGAGGATAGGCAGGATCATCTCTGTAGGCATCCAATGCCACAGCCAGGTCGAAAACCCAGTAGCCGAACCCAGAATCATCAAAGTCAATTGCTCTTGGCTCACCATGCCAGAAGAATAAATTTGCATCCACCCCCAAATCTCCGTGGATCAAACCGAACACATCAAGACCCTGCCCCCAGTCTTCCATCACCTGCCGCAGCTGCTCGGCAACAAAGGAGAAGGCTTGCCTGTGGAGGGGAGACAGGAGAGCCCACGCCTCAGCATTAGGCATGCCACTGCCCACATCGTTTTGGAATAAACCGTCCCAGTCGAACCTTCGTTTCGATAGACCTGCCGGAGGTTGCCACTGGATGGAAAATTGGTGCAACCGTGCCATCAATCTCCCCTGCGTCCGGAGATGGTGTGCTCCGAAGCGGTATTTTCACAGAGCGGCCTTTGATCCAGCGCAGGAGAGAACAATGACGTGTTCCAGGCACACCGGGTACATCGACAGAAAGCAGATAACGTCCATCCAGGGCTGCAACAGGTTCTGGAACTGGAAGATTTGCTTCCCTGCGCATGGCAGCCAGCCAGGTCAATTCCAGGTCAATGGCCTGCGGCTCTTGATAGCCGGGTTCATGCACACGCAGCAGGTATTGACCCTCTTCAAACAACCCGTCAGGGTCTTTTGGACTCGGCAGGTCGCAGGTCGTGACGCGGGAACAAAGTATTACCGGCTTGGCGGACTAGAGAAAAGGTTGCATCAGCAATGCCATAATTCATCAAGGCTGCTTTGGCTAGCGCCCGCATTCTGCGTATAAGTCCCAATCATGAGAGCTCATCGAATGACTTCAGGCTCAATTGCGTCCTCCTTGGTTGTGGAAACTGAAGCCACATTTCCAGAGACCCTAGAACAGACCTGTAAAGAGAAAATGATGATGACAAGAATTTTCATCAAGATTTTGCCTGGCGCTTCCTGAAGCTAAAAATGATGAGTAGGAAGCCAAGTAACCAGAAAACGATGGCAACAACAGGGAGAAAATAAGGGTTGTCAAGCATCTTGGTTTTGAAATTTCCTGTTGTGGATATGCTTTGGGTTGAGGCCGGGGATGATGCCTGGGCTGGCGGCTCAGTAGGGGAAATGCCAGGCAATGGGGTGGTGGCAGCGCTTAGCTCAGTGGGGATTGCTACGAGCGTGGCAGTCTCGGTTGTTTGCTCGATCGTTGGAACAGGCGCTGATCCGATTGGGAAGATCAGCAGGTTTTGCCCGACCTGGATATTGGTGAAATCCGCAGGGAGGTTGTTCAAACCGCGGATATAGTTCACAGTGACACCGTAGGAGACGGCAATGCCCCACAGGGTGTCACCCTCCAGCACGGTGTGCGAGATGGAGCCGTTTTCGGCGGGTGTGCTGGTGAGGTAGGGGGCAAAGGTGGGAACAATTACGGGCTGGCTAATCCCCTCGTCGGCAGGATCGATGGGGCGCAGCTCAAAAGTGTAATACAAAGTCCCATTGGCTGCTAAAGCGATGCCTGCCCCAACCCAACCACCTGGATAGCCTACCAGGGTGCGGCGATGACCTTCGTCCACCCATATATGGTTGACCACGATATCTACGGTCACCACGCCATTATCGCCGCCGGCTACGTTCTCTACCAGGCCCAGGTCGGTAGGCAGGGAGCCATCCTGGTGGATGTGGGTGCTGGTCTGGATGCTGGCTTGATACTCGGAGTGCGACTGGGCAAGCTCCATCAGGTACGGATCGACCTGGTAGGGAGCCAGTCCGAGCGAGAGGCGCAAGCCATTGACCGCGTTCACCAGGTCTGTTGGGGTCTCGCTTTGCGCCAGGGTTTGCAGGGGAGAAGCGAGCCAGGCGAGGATACACGTCAGGATCAGGAGCGAGAATTCAGGGCGATGATAACGAACCATTGATCAAGGTTATTCGATGAACCGAGGCCATGCCCATAGGAATGATGAAAGAGAGATGGATTTAATATATCATAGCATGAATCGATTGGTTGATACGCGAAATACCCTACGATTAAGAGCTGCAGATTTAGAATTACTGGTGATTGGTTAGCACATAAATGCAGAAAAACCGCCCAGCATACACTGGGCGATCTTTTCAGCGGAGAGGGTGGGATTCGAACCCACGGTGGGTCAAGACCCACAACGGTTTTCGAGACCGCCCCATTCGGCCGCTCTGGCACCTCTCCATTTTTTATGTGAAACGCCTGCCCTCGTTCCACACAGCGCACGAATTATAGCTTACTTCTGCCTAAATTTCCACCTCACTCCTCAATTCGGGGAAGTACACCGGCTGGATGCCTGCCTGGCGTAAGCGGTCCTGCAGGGCGCGGGCGGCTTTGTGCTCGCCGTGGATCAGGTAGGTTTCTTTGAGGGTTTCCTGAGTGGCCTGGGCATATTCCACTAGCATGTTTTGCCCGGCATGCGCCGAGAAGCCGCCAATGGTGGCTACTTCTGCCCGGCGAGTATATTCTTCACCGAAAATCTTGATCTCTGTCTCGCGGTCGGCCAGCCGCCGGCCCAGGGTATACGGCGCTTGCCAGGAGACGATCAGGATCGTGTTGCGCGGATCTTCGATGTTGTTTTTGAGATGGTGCAGGATTCGCCCGGTTTCTGCCATCCCGGAGGCCGAGATGATCACCATCGGTTCGTCGCGTTCGTTGATGGCCTTCGATTCCTCCACCGAGCGAGTGTACACCAGGTGATCGAAGCCCAGGACAGAGCGGTGTTTATCATGCTGGATGAATTGATTGGTCTCTTCGTCAAAGCATTCCGGGTGTGCGCGGTATACATCCGTGGCGTTGATCGCCAGCGGGCTGTCGACAAAGACCGGCAGGTTGGGGATCTCGCCCTTTTCAATCATCACATGCAGGTTGTAGACCAGATCCTGGGTGCGTCCCACGGCAAAGGCGGGGATAATGATCTTGCCGCGGCGTTCCAGAGTACGCAGGATCACATCCCTCAACTCGTCGTAAGCTTCTTGCGGGTTGCGGTGCGGCTTATCGCCGTAGGTGCATTCCATGATCATGTAATCCGCCCGGCTGGGCAGCACCGGATCGCGCAGCAAGGGCAACCCACGCCGGCCGATATCGCCGGAGAACCATAGGCGGTATTTGCGGGTGCTGTAGCCGTTTTTCTCTTCGATATCCAGCACCACGGCAGCTGAACCCAGAATATGCCCGGCGTCTTCAAAATGGGCAATTACACCGGGAGCGACTTCGAATTCTTGCCGGTACCGTTTTGGGCTGAAAAAGGGAGCTACATTGGCAGCGTCTTCCATGGTATAGATGGGTTCCACCGGTGGTTCGCCGCGCCTGGCGCGGCGCTTGTTGACGTATTGCGCATCATATTCCTGGATATGCCCCGAGTCCATCAGCATGATATTAGCCAGGTGCGCTGTGGCTGGAGTAGCAAAGATGTCATGGTCATATCCTTGCTTGACCAGGTTGGGCAGGTTGCCGGAATGGTCGATATGGGCATGAGAGAGGATGACTGCGTCCAGGTTGGTGGGGTCGAAGGGGAAATTCAGGTTGCGCTCGTAGGATTCCTGTCGTTTTCCCTGGTAGAAGCCGCAGTCCAGCAGGATGCGTTTTCCATTGATCTCAAGGAGGTGCTGCGATCCGGTTACCGTTTGGGCTGCGCCGTAAAATCGTATTTTCATAGTTCTATCCTGTGATTGAGAATCTGAAGAATCTGCTCGCCAAAATGTTCAAAACGCCAGGGGACATCCAGCATCAATCCTTGAAGTTCCTGTAGATTGCAAGGGTTGTGTTCAGCCAGGCTGTTTACCAGGTCGCGTGGCAGGATAATATCGGATTTAACCCCCATGACCTGTGCGGTGTTCTTGCGCCAGCGTTTGAGGAGTTCAACGCGTTCGGTGTAACGTTCGTCAGGTCGGGGCTGGCGCGGGGGGTGAAGTGGCTTGCCTTTCAACCCGCGTTGAATCGCGTGCAGCAGCTGGCTGCCATGCCGGCGCACCTGACCGTGTGACATGCCCGGCATCTGGCTTAGTTCATCCAGCGTGAGAGGTGTGTTTTCGGCAATAGCGATCAAGGTCTGGTCACCAATGACTTTGAACAATGGTCGGTTCTGGTTGCGTGCGATTTCATCCCGGTATTGGCACAGGGCGTGCAGCACCGAAGCTTGCCTGGGTTTCAGATCGTGTGAGCCGCGCACGCGCCAGCAATCCAATGGTTTTTCTCCGTTGCGCCCATTCTCTTCCCAGCGCTGGTTCGCCAGGCGTTCGAAATCTTCGCGCGCCAGGGACCATAAGTTGCGTTCATGCAGCTCGGTGTGCAGGCGGTTGCGCAGGGGGATCAGGTAATGGGTGTCCATGCGGGCGTAATGCAATTGGTGTTCAGGCAGAGGCCGCAGCCCCCAATTAGCACGCTGATAGCGTTTGTCTAATTGCACACCGTACTCCTCTTCCAGGATGGAGCCCAGACCAACGGCTTCGCGCCCCAGGATGCGAGCAGCTACCATGGTGTCAAACAGGTTGGCAAACTCGAAATCGAAATCACGTCGCAGGCAGAACAGGTCGTATTCAGCGGCGTGAAAGATTTTTTCGATTTGTGGATTTCTGAATACAGGAGCTAAAGGATCCAGGTGTTTAAATGCCAGAGGGTCAACCAGGTAAGTTTCGACTTGTGTCGAAAACTGGATCAAGCAGACCTGTTCTTTATAGGCATACAGGCTGTTCGATTCAGTATCAACGGCAATGATTGGTTGGCCTAGTAAGATACCCGCCAGCTGTTTGAGATCGCCGGCATGGGTAATCAGATCAGGTAATTTCCCGTTTATCATGTAAAGGTTATTATAGCTTAACTGGACAGTTTTTCCATAACCAGGGCTTCCTCGCCATCCGAGTAATATCCAGGCCAAACGCCCACCTTTTGGTAGCCTGAGGTCAGGTAAAGCTGAATAGCGCTGAGGTTGGATGTGCGCACATTCAGACGAATGGTGATCGGTCCCAGGTGTTCTTCACAGGTTTGCAGCAAGGCACGTCCCAGACCCTTGCCGCGGTAGTTGGGTAGGACGCCAATGGTGGCGATCCAGGCCATTTGCTCGCGTGGCTTGATATCCGCAGCGATGAAACCGATCATTTGATCACCTTCCATGGCTTTCAAACGCAGCACATTGGGTAGAGTCAGAACGCCGATTAAATCCCATAGCGGCCAGGCATCTTTAGGGAAACAGATTTGTTCCAAATGACGCAGGGCATTCAGATCACGCCAGGTAGCCGGCTCGATTAGAGCCGGACTACCTGGAATTGCTGCACTGGTGGCGACCATCAGAGGGCGATGTCAATGCTGATGTTCATAGATCCAGTTGTGTGCTAGGCTTTGTCGTCTTCTTTTCGATGACCGATAAAGCTTTCCAGCATGCTGGTGAATTCCATCGGGAAGATATATTTGGTGGATGGGCTGGCGCCAATGGATTTCAAGGTTTCAAAGTATTGCAGGGTCATGGTCTTTGGATCGACCGTCTGGGCGACAGCATAGATGCGGTCCAGGGCATCGGCGAACCCTTCGGCGCGGAACAGTTGTGCTGAGCGCTCGCCTTCGGCGCGCAGGATGGCGGCTTGTTTCTCGCCCTCGGCGCGCAGGATGTTGGCCTGTTTTTCACCATCGGCAACATTGATGGCGGCCTCGCGCTGACCGGTGGATTCAGTAACCACGGCGCGACGGTTACGTTCGGCCGACATCTGCCGGTTCATGGCATCCTGGATTTCACGTGGTGGGTTGATTTCGCGAATTTCCACATTGGTGACCTTGACGCCCCAGCGTTCGGTGACTTCATCCAGACGAGCACGCAGCAGGTTGTTGATATGCTCGCGTTTGGAGAGTACATCGTCGAGGATGATACCGCCGATCACGGCGCGTAGGGTGGTGGTGGCCATGCCCTGGGCAGCGGACTCAAAGTTTTGAACTTGAAGCACGCTTTGGGTGGGGTCCAGAACCTTGTAGTACCAGATAAAATCCACCGAGACAGCGGCGTTATCCTGGGTAATAGAATTCTGGTGAGGAATTTCGCGTACCTGTTCGCGCAGGTCTGCTCGTACTGCCCGGTCTACCACGGGGATCAAGAAGACAATCCCGGGACCTTTGGCGCCGATACAGCGTCCTAATCGAAAGACTACCAGGCGCTGGTATTCCGGAACAATGCGGATGGCATTAGCCACGAAGATTAATGCGATGAAGAGGACTGCACCAATTAAGCAAAGCGCAGAGCTCCCAAATATTGCAGTATCCATAAACTTACCTCCATAGAAATTGATTTGTGTTTGATTGCTTGATAACCTGGGTTTCAAGTGAAAATAAAAACCCAAGGGGTTCAATTATGCTATTTCGACTCTACTGCCTCTACCAGCAAGACGAAACCTTCTCGTCCAAGTACACGCACACGTGTTCCTTCCTTGATCGGTGTCTCGCTGCGGGCAGCCCAAAGTTCACCGGAAACATGAATAGATCCTTCGTGGTTGATGTCGGAGCGAGCATCGCCGATTTCACCCATCAGGTTTTCCAGGCTGTGCACCGGGGTGACGTTTTTGGCTTCCAGAACTTTGCGTGCTACCAGCCAGAAGAAACCGCCGCTAAGGATAGAGACAATCGCAGCCAACCAGGGATCTACAACCGGTTGCCACAAGGTCTCGCTGCGGAAGAGGAAAGCTGAGCCAAGAATCAGGGCCAGGATTGAGAGGATTAACAGGATGGGTTGCCGGGCTCTGCGCACAGAAGCTACAAACAAAACAGCTCCGACAAGCAGTACTACCAGCGCCCAGCTATTGATCGGTAGGTTGTATACCGCCCATCCGGCGAGCAGCAGGCCAAACAGGGCCAGGACTTCGATCAAACCAGTGCCTGGATTCAGGATAGCCAGCACAGCAAATATCAAACCGCCGGCTAAGAGCAGGTATGCAACGTTGGGGTCTAGTAAAAAGTCCATGATATCCGCCTTGCTAATCGTTTGAGTCAGACGGAAGGAAGCAAACTTTTGTTGAGAAGCGTACTTCTGTGTGGAAGCATTTTTCCGAACAGAAGCACTGTTCGCCAGGAAAGGAGTAGATCGTTTTCGGTTAACCTTACCGGCGGATGGCTTCCTGCCGGCTGCTTATAGTTCGACTGAATCAATTATGAACTGATTATAACATCCAACATCCACCAACGACGACCGATCGGGTCTAATCCTGTCCAGTTGACAGGTCGGGAAATTGAATATAAAATAGACCTATATTATCTCAATTGTGAAAGGAGAAGAGCATGTATACATCGGTTACGGTAAAACATATATTGGATCGTAAAGGTTCCACAGTCTACTCGTTGCCGCCTGATGTGTCTGTCTTTGCTGCGCTGCGCTACATGGCTGAGAAAAATATTGGCGCATTAATGGTGATGCATGAAGGAAAACTAGTGGGCATTTTTTCCGAGCGAGATTACGCCAGAAAAGTGGCTTTGGAGGCGAGGAATGAACGCGGTACACCGATTGAAGCGGTGATGACCACCCAGGTGGTTGGAATCCGCCAGGATCGGAAACTGGATGAATGTCTGGCGCTGATGACCAATAAATTCATCCGTCACCTGCCGGTGATTGATGAACAGGACACCGTGGTTGGGGTGATCTCGATTGGGGACGTGGTCAAGGAATTGATCGAAGAACAGGGTTTTGTGATCGACCAGTTGGTTCACTATATCACGGGTGAAAATTCAGCCCCGGCTGTTCCGGATAAAGCGGAAGCCAGGCTTCCTTAAATTGGAAGGCAAAATTATGCCCTGGACAGCAGGATGAACTGCGTTAGAAAATATGCCAGAACTGCCAGGGTTATGGCCAGGCTGCTGCCAATTGCGGGGAAAGCAAACCATTGCATTGCCATTGTGAAAAGGGTGTAGGAGATTACACCAATCAAGATGGCAGCGATCAGGGCTTTGCGTTGTACTTGCTGGGCTCTCTCGTCGCGGCGGACCGGAAACCAGGGGGATTGTTGGTCAATTTGAAACCAGCCACTGTGCAAGTAAAGTAAAAATAATCCAAAAACGACAAGAGAGAAGATAATAGCCTTCAAGGTAAAGCCGAAAACGAGAATGCCAAAGGCGCCACTCAACACGCCGCGGGAAATGTAGTATGGTAGATATTTTTTGTTCATGGGTGATCCTCTTCAAGCCAAAATAGCTCGTCTACGCTTATCTTTAAGGATTTACTGATCAGGAGGGCGGTTTCGATATTGGGCAGATAGCGATCTCTTTCAATGGATATAATCGATTGACGGGCAACGCCAATCAAACTGGCAAGTTCTTCCTGAGTCATCCCCAGGCTAGACCGGATTTCACGTACACGATTCCTGACAATCCTTGCTTTCATAATGTAAAGTATACTTTACATTTCATTAAATGTCAAGCATACTTTACATACAAATTTTTCATCTAAAGGCGAAGAAATCCTGTTGTGTTAACTTTGAAAAAAATGCTAGAATTCAAGGGAAGCTGTTGATCATTCAGTATTTAAGATGAAAGTAGATTGGCTGATGAAACTTACCCTGGCTCTTTCTCAAATCAATACTCGCCTGGGGGACGTACAGGCGAACCTGGAAAAACATTTGCAGATTGCCTCCGAGGCGCGAGCGCAAGGGGCAGATTTGCTGGTTTTCCCCGAGCTTTCCCTGACTGGCTATGTACTTCAGGATTTGGTCTCGACTGTGGCGCTTAGCCCAACAAAATTTGATCCAGTATTCCAACATCTTTTACAAGCCAGCCAGGATCTAGACATGGTGGTGGGTTTTGTGAATGAAGACAGGCGGCATCGCTTTTTCATTGCGGCTGCTTACCTGTCTCAGGGTGAGGTGGTGCATGTTCACCATAAAGTCTACCTGCCGACCTATGGGTTATTTGACGAGGGTCGCTTTTTTGCCTGGGGAGATGGGGTGCGAGCTTTTGAAACGCGCTTTGGCCGCCTGGGTATGCTGATTTGCGAAGATTTCTGGCATGCTTCACCACCTTATCTCTTGTGGATGGATGGGGC
Source organism: uncultured Chloroflexia bacterium (assembly GCA_963842455.1). Lineage (GTDB taxonomy): Bacteria > Chloroflexota > Anaerolineae > Anaerolineales > UBA4823 > CAWJHE01. Next base: position 76,067 of record CAWJHE010000007.1, on the reverse strand, counting down.
TGATCTGCTGCTGTTCACTTCGGCCTCGCCGGGCAGGGGGCTTCAGACTGAACCGCAGTTGGAATCGGCGCGATGGGTGGAACATATCAACCGGGCTTATGCCTCCCTGTTCACCAGTTTTGTGGCGCATGCCAACCGGGTGGGTTATGAGGATGGGCTCAACTTTTGGGGTGGCTCAACCTTGTTCGATCCTAATGGTGAATTGTTGGCGCGTGGTCCTTATCACCAAGAAGCGTTGACCCTGGCAGAAATTGACCTGAACCAGCTTCACCGAACAAGAGCGCGCCTGCCATTGCTGCGTGATGAACGCACAGCCCTGGTATTACGTGAATTGAATCGCATCTCTGGTGAAGGCAGCCAGGTCAACCGATAGATACCTGTGATATAGAAACGAGGCAGAAAGATGATCGACCTGGCCATTAACACTGAACTGGCGCGCAAGATCCTGGTTGGATTTATCCACAGCGAAATCACCCGTTCCGGTTTTTCTCGAGCTGTGCTTGGTTTATCTGGTGGGGTGGATTCAGCTCTTTCCTGCACCCTGGCTGCACAAGCTTTGGGCGCTGAAAATGTCCTGGCTATCCGTATGCCCTACAGGACTTCCTCGCAGGATTCGCTGGATCATGCCCAGTTGTTGATCGATCAGTTAGGGGTGGAATCGATGACCTATCCCATTACAGAGATGGTTGACCCCTTGTTTGCTTCTTTTCCGGAGACCAGCCGTTTACGCCGCGGCAATGCCATGGCGCGAGCGCGCATGATTGTTTTATATGACCAATCGGAGGCTTTCCGTGGGTTAGTGGTGGGATCGGGAAACAAGTCAGAAATCCTGTTAGGCTATTCGACCCTGTACGGCGATTCGGCTTGCGCGCTAAACCCGCTTGGCGATCTTTACAAAACCCAAGTGAGGCAACTAGCACAGGCTTTGGGTGTGCCGGCTGAGATTGTGGATAAGCCCCCTTCAGCAGATTTATGGCAAGGCCAAACCGATGAGGACGAGCTGGGTTTTACCTATGCAGAGGTAGATCAATTGCTTTACCTGTTGGTAGACCAGCGCTATAGCCCGGAGGAGTGTGTATCCGCCGGGTTTGAGGCGGGTTTTGTGGATGGCGTGGTGCGCCGTATCCAGCGTAACCATTTTAAGCGCGTGCTGCCGCCGATTGCCAAACTGACCAACCGCACGGTGGGGTACGATTTTCTCTATTTGCGTGATTGGGGGACGTGAATCCAACCGGAAAATTTCTCAGTTAGCTGGCTGGCTTTCGTGCAAATCTTCCCATTCCTGCATGGATTGGTTGAGCTCTTCTTGTAGCTGCATATATTGCTCGCCTAACTGGTGAACTTTGCCCATTTCGGCAGGGGGTTTTTCTAGCTTTTGGGATATACCAGCCAGTTGCGTTTCCAACTCGTGGATATGATCTTCGATTTGTTTCAAGCGCGTAGCTCGGCGGCGCTCCTGGGCAGTGTTGCTGCGTTCCCGGATGCGGGCGGCTGTTTCCGGCTTGTCGGCAGCTTGCGCTAATTGATCCACCCGTTGCTTTTCCAGGAACTGGCGGTATTGTGTGTATGCTCCCTCGAAAATCTGCAGGGTTCGCTGGTCTGCCAGGATTTCCCAGATTTGTGTAGCCAGAGCATCGATCAGGTAGCGGTCGTGCGAGACTAATAAGATGGTGCCAGGATAATCCGCCAGAACCTCTTGCAAGATTTCCTGTGAAGGGATATCCAGGTGGTTGGTGGGCTCATCCAAGAGCAGCAGGTTGGCTTTGGTCAGGGAGAGTTTGGCTAGCGCCAGCCGGCCGCGTTCACCGCCAGACAAAACGGCTACTTTTTTAAAAACATCATCGCCTGAGAAAAGGAAGCGCGCCAGGTAATTTCGCACTTCCGAAAGGTACATGTCTTTCGCCACAGATTGGATCTCATCAACCAGGCTTCGTTCGGGTTTCAGGTCTTCATGCGCCTGGGCAAAGTAGCCGATTTCCAGGCTTGCACCCAGGACGACCTCGCCTTCCAACGGGGGCAATTTTTCCAGCAGGGTTTTCAGAAACGTGGTTTTCCCGGCGCCGTTGGGGCCAATCACAGCAGCGCATTCACCGCGTTTGAGCAGCAGGTCTGGGCTATGAAATAAGGCTTTGCCTTCGTCAGCATAGCCGATAGCCAGGTCGCGCGTCCGCAGCACCAGGTCGCCTGAACGCAAATCAGTCTTCAAGTTAAGGTGAAGGTGGGGGGGACGGTTGCTAGGCCCACGCAGGGAGCGAATGTGCCGTTCCAATTCCTCAACCCCCATTGGGTGCTCAGAGATCTCGACTTGCAAGCTGAGCTCGCCCCAATTTTTTCCTTGTAATGCGTCGATGCCCAGCTTTTCGATGACTTGAACCTCCCGGCTGGCTCGTTTTAACCGTCCTTTAGCCTGCTGGGTATTTTGGCCGGAGATGTTGCGCTTGATATAATCCAGGTCTTTTAACAATCGTTCTTTTTCGCTTTCAAACAATTGTTGACGTAAATCCCAACGTTCCTGCCGGTGGCGTACGTAGGCTGTATAGTTGCCGCGGTAGACTTCCAGGCGGTCTGTGCTCATTTCCCAGATATGGTCAACTACCTGGTCTAGAAAATAACGATCATGCGAAACGATCAGGGTTGCCCCCGGCCACTGGCGCAAATAGTTTTCCAGCCACTCTACGGCTGCAATATCCAGATGGTTGGTAGGCTCATCCAGGATCAGCAATTCCGGGTTGGAGAGCAACAGGCGAGCTAATACAGCACGAGTGCGCTGACCGCCTGAGAGCTGTGTGATAGGACGGTTGAAGTCGCTTTCATCGAACCCCAAACCGCTCAGGGTCTGGCGAATGCGAGTTTCATAGGTGTACCCACCAAGCAGGTCAAATTCCTGCTGCAGTTTGCCGTATCGTTCTAATGCTGCCTCAGCCTGCTCAGGATCACCCATTGACCTTTCCAATTGGGCAAGCTCGGCTTCCATATCAAGCAAATCTCCAAGCGCTTTCAGGCATTCTTGCCATAAAGTGTGGGTCCCGGTCAAACCAGCCTCTTGCGGCAGGTAGCCTGTTGACAAATTGCGCGAAGTCATCACCTGCCCGCTAGAGGGCTCATCCATTCCAAGCAGGATGCGCAGCAAGGTGGTTTTTCCTATCCCATTGGGTCCAACAATGGCAATGCGGGCGCGCTGAGGGATACTTAACGATATTCCGGAAAAGATATCATTGGCGCCAAAGGATTTAGACAGGTTGGTAGCAGTTAAGAGTGACATAGTGCCCGTTGCTTGTTAAGATTAGGCTCATTATACCGTGTTATAATCGCGTGCTGTTGGACTTTTGTTCACGGTGAAGAACAGGAATAAAATGACTACTTCTGATCAAGATCAAAATTCAAAACTTGCGCCAGCAAAAACAAGCTGGCTAAAATATGCCGTATGGGGTGGTTTTGTTGTCGCAGCCCTTTTGACAGCTTATTTAACCTATGTTGCGGTCCGCGACCTGGTTGCCTCTTGGGAGATGACCAGCTTGCCAGGGGTGACGATCCAGGATGCTACACCTACGCCTGGAGGAGAAAGTGAAGTTGTGCGCGACCCATCTTTGCCGATGCAGCCAGCCGGCGCGCCCACACCACCGCCCTGGGATGGTGCTAATCGTGTATCATTGCTGGTGATGGGACTGGACTACCGCGATTGGGCAGCTGGCGAAGGTCCGCCGCGTACCGATACGATGATTTTATTCACCATCGATCCCATCAACCGTACCGCAGGCATCTTATCTATCCCGCGTGACCTGTGGGTCAATATCCCTGGTTTCGATTATGGCCGGATTAACAGCGCCTACCAGCTTGGCGAAGCTTATAAAGTCGTAGGCGGAGGCCCTCAATTAGCGACGGATACCGTTGAAGGATTGCTCGGAGTTCCTATTGACTATTACGCCCAGGTCGATTTTGGCGCCTTTGTGCGTTTTATTGATGAAATCGGCGGGGTTAAATTGGATGTTCCGGAAAAGATCAAGATTGATCCAATGGGAGACAATACCTCCAAGACCTTGAAACCTGGGATACAGACTCTGCCTGGCGACCTGGCACTGGCTTATGTGCGGGCAAGGAAGACGGAGGGCGGCGATTTTGACCGAGCCCAACGCCAGCAACAGGTTATCCTGGCCATTCGCAACCGCATCCTGGAATTTGATATGTTGCCCCACTTGATTTCTAAAGCGCCGGTGCTATATGAAGAGCTTTCTGCTGGTATTCGCACCAACCTGAGTTTGGACCTGGCTATCCGCCTGGCATGGCTGGCTGTGCAAATCCCAGCCGATAAGATCAAGCAAGGAGCCATTGGTTCTGACCAGGTAAGCTTTGCGATTTCTCCAGATGGACAGCAGGATGTGCTCAAACCGATTACTGAAAAAATTCGTCTATTGCGCGATGAAATTTTTACTGAAAGCGGCCCTGCCAGCCCTCTAGCTATCAATCTGGATGTGACCGAACAACTGGCTGCGGAAAATGCGCGCATCATTGTATTAAACGGCAGCTCCACAGCTGGGTTGGCTGCCCGCACAGCAGAATATCTTCAATCTTTGGGCTTTACCTCAGTGGAAACCGGCAATGCAGAGAGTTTTGCTACCTATACGGAAATCACTTTCTATACGGGAAAACCTTATACGGTGAAGTACCTGGTTGAGATGATGACTGTCAGCGAGTTTCGCATAAAGCACATTTTTGATCCGGCTCGCGGTGCAGATATTGTCATCATCCTGGGTGATGATTGGGCTCTCAGCAATCCAATGCCGTAAGTTCAGCGTTGAAATTTGCACTCATTCTTTGACCAGGCTCTTGCTGAATTGAGTCGAGGTTGCAGGATTTCTCAACCCGGAAACTCCTTATGGATACTCTAACCGGAGCTGTTGAACGGATTACCTATTACAATCCTGAGAATGGGTACACGGTTTTAAGGCTGCGTCCTGATCATGGCCGCATATCAGGAGTTAACCGTGATGGCATGGTAACGGTCACGGGCAACCTGCCAGAACTTAGCCCAGGTGAATACTTGCAGTTGCAAGGGCAATGGGCGAATCACCCGAAGCACGGAATGCAGTTTCAAGTAGAAATTTGTACGCAGACTGTCCCGGCAACTGTCGCTGGCATCCGGCGATATCTGGGCAGCGGGTTAATTAAGGGGATTGGACCACGTCTGGCAGACCGGATTGTGGCGCGTTATGGAGCAAGAACCCTGGATGTGATTGAAAACCAGCCTCAGCAATTGCGCGAGGTACCCGATATCGGTCCGAAGCGTGCGGCTATGATCGCAGCTGCCTGGGAAGAACAGAAGCAGGTGAAAGAAATCATGCTTTTCCTGCACAGTCACGGCATCAGCACCAACCTGGCAATAAAAATCTACAAACAATATGGCGACCAGTCCCTGGGCGTTTTGAAAGAAGATCCTTACCGTTTGGCGCAGGACATTTACGGAGTGGGTTTTAAGACTGCCGATAAAATCGCCCAGGATCTTGGCTTGCCCTTTGATCATCCGGCGCGGATTGAGGCCGGTCTGGTATATGCGTTAAACCAGGCGACCGATGATGGGCACGTTTACTTGCCCGCAAGCGATTTAACGGAAAGAGCGGTTCAATTATTAGGGGTGGTTGGTGAACTGGTTCTCCCGGCAGTTGACCGGTTAGTGCAAGAAAGGCGAATAACCCGCGATCTTGTGCCTGCAGATGGCTCAGATGCTGTTGCAGGAGACCTTGCGGATCGAGAAGCAACCCCAGACGCCCAGGGGGTCCATGAGCCGGCGGGAATCTATGGTCTCCAGGCTATTTACCTGGCGCCGTTGTATCATTGTGAAAAGGGGCTGGCTGAACGAATACAGGCGCTTATGCAGGCTTTTCCCACTCGTTTGAGCAGTTTACCGCCAGCTTTTATTGAAATGGAGGCGGATCTTTCTGAAGAGCAGCATTCTGCTATCCGAACGGCTTTGTCGCATCCGTTGAGTATATTAACGGGAGGACCTGGTACTGGTAAAACGACGGCGCTCCGAGCTCTGATCCAAATTCTAACCGGCGCTGGAAAACGATACGCCTTGGCTTCGCCAACCGGCAGAGCTGCTAAGCGACTTTCTCAAGCAACAGGGAAAGATGCCAGCACCATCCACCGCCTGTTAGGTTTTTCACCCAGGGAAGGTTTCAAGTTCAACGCGGAAAATCCTCTCCCGTTAGATTTTCTTGTGATCGATGAAGCCTCCATGCTGGATCAAAACCTGGCCTTTCATTTACTCAAGGCCTTAGAGCCAGGTACGCATCTATTGCTAGTGGGGGATGTCGATCAGTTGCCCAGCGTCGGAGCTGGCGATGTATTGCGCGATGTGATCGCCAGCCAGGAAGCGCCTGTTACCCGGCTGACAAAAATCTTTCGCCAGGCAGCCCATTCTCAGATTATCATCAATGCACACCGGGTGAACCAGGGGCAAATGCCGCAGTTTGAGAGCGCCAGCCAGGACAAGCAAAGCAAACTTCCAGGTGATTTCTTTTTGTTCCCAGCTGATACGCCGGAAGAGGCAGCCCAGTGGGTTCAGGATGTGGTCTGCAAGCGCATCCCGGCAAAATTTGACCTGCATCCCAGCCGGGATATCCAGGTCTTATCGCCCATGTATCGCGGCCCAGCTGGTGTTACCGCGTTGAATGAGTTGTTACAAACCAGTTTGAACCCCCCCGATATTCTCAAACCTGAAAAGAAGTTGTTTGGGCTGGTGTTCCGGGTTGGTGATAAATTGATGCAAACTCAGAACAATTACGATAAAGAGGTTTTTAACGGGGATATTGGGTTTTTATTCGCAATTAACCCTGTGGAACAGACCCTGATCATCGACTTTGAAGGGCGCACAGTAGAATTTGACTGGAACGAAGCAGACCAGTTGGTATTGGCTTATGCCGTATCCGTGCATAAAGCCCAAGGCTCCGAATTCCCAGCTGTTGTCATTCCTTTGGTCAGCCAGCATTACATCATGTTACAACGCAATCTTCTTTACACGGCCATGACGCGCGCGAAGAAGTTGTGTGTTCTCGTGGGCAACCGGCGAGCGATCGGTATCGCAGTCCGTAATAACCAGGTCGCTCACCGCAATACAGCCTTAGATTGGCGAATAAGCAGGCGAGCCTTAAAAACCGGAGGCTCCTAGGGAGTGTAATCGGGAATAATCATAATATTTTGTACGTACCAGTCCGCTTTAGGATCAATACGAGATGATTTTCCAAAGGCTAAAAATTGGATGGTGATGTTCTTACCTGAAAACAGGGAGAGGGGTATAAAAACCTGGTGCCAATCCTTATTGTTTGAATAATTCGCCATGTTAGACCATTTTCCATCAGCCTGGATATTCACACTACCGGGCCGAGGAAAATTGAAGGTATGCCAAAAGGTCAGGGTCGGGTTTTTCCAGGATGGATCAACAAAAATTGTCTCGCGGCTGAGTTAAAACCAGGTTGACCTGTTGTTGCAAGTAATCGTAACGATCGTCTCCTTTCCAGCACAATTCATTAGAAAAATAACAACCTGAAGTGATCTGGGCAAAACGAGACATCTTCCAATCTGTAATTACAATTTCATCACTATCTGCGTTTGAAGAAGTGTTGGTGGGTTTTGGAACTTCTAATGTTGCCAATGTTGGGGCGTCTGTGGGTTTTTCCGCTTGAGCTGTTAGCTGTGCACTTGCTGCGCTTTCAAGCGCTGCAATGGTTGCTTGCTGGGCTTGAACCGTGCCTTGTGCTGAAATTTCTAGTTGTGAAGCGAGGTAAGTCGATGTAGCGGCAATTACCAACTCCTGGGCTGAATTTGTGGCGACTGCTTCGGCAGCAAAAGTTTCCTGAACATGAAGCGCAGATTGTGTCTCCTGGAGAGAATCGTCTCGGTTGAGTGGGAGAGAGCAACTAAGTGCTGGCAATAAGAACAAAAACAACCACAGGAAAAAGGCGCGTACAGTTCTTGGGCCCGTGATGTACTTGAGTGTATAGTTTTTCATGGATTTTCCTTTTGGAATCTTGAAACAATTCAAAATCAGGGGAGAAACGATTCTCATCTTTCTCTCATATTTTAATTATACCAGCAAGTGCTCAATTTGTTGTCTGGTGTGCCTTGTGGTATGTTGAACTCCAGAAAAAGACGATTAACGCCAGGATAAGATCCATGATGATCGCAAGCAAAGTCCAACGTGGACTGATGGTTTCAAATAAAATACCAATCAGCCAGGGTAAAAACATTCCCCCTGCACCCGCGCCTACAAAGAACCAGCGGGTGATGTTGCCGGTTAATGGCATTCGTTTTCCTGCAAAGGCCAGCATAGTTGGGAAAATCGAGGCCAAGAAGAGACCTAAAAGAATTGTTCCTGCCCAGAGAACCAGTCGAGATTCCGAAAACAAAATCATCAAACTGACGGCAACCAAGCTGCCGCCTAAGTTCATGCTGAGTATTCTCATAGGACGGAGGCGGGATGCCAGAGGAATGCTGGCTAACCTTCCAATGGTTATCGCCCCCCAAAATGCAGAAGTTAAAAAGGCTGAACCGGTATTACTGTCCAGGTTCATGTTAAGTGCATAAGAATAAATCCAACCGCCAAAACCAGCTTCTGCGCCGACATATAAAGCGAAAAAGAGTGCAACTAAAAAAACTTGAAAATTTGGAGCATGGTTAACGCCATTCCCGTTATTTTCCTGGTGGATTTTGGGGCTGGGTTGGCGCAACAACCCAGGAATTAGAGCCAGGGGATATAAAGCCATGATCCAAAATGCCCATTGGATACCTGCATTTATTCGCAATATCTGAGCAACGAGGATGGGGCCAAGAAAGGAACCGACGCCAAAGAAGAAGTGCAATGCGTTTAAGAAAGGATTTGCATTTTTCCTGTGAATCCACACCAACAACAGGTTAACCCCAACATCTAAAGCACCTTCCCACACACCTAAAGTGAAAAGTATGATTGTCAAAATCCATAGCAGGGGAATGACCGGGACTAGCGCTAAAGAGGCAGACATGAGCAACAACAAGCCTGCCAAAAGCGTATGACCTGGCAAACGGTCGTAAGCCCGGCCTCCGCGTAGAGAGCCTAGCAAGTATCCAAATGAACGAGCGGTAAATAGGAAGCCAATTTCGGCGAGATTTGAACGGGTTTGTTCAGCCAGAGTAGGGAGGGTTGGACCTAAAATAGATGTAAAGGCGCCCAAGCCGACAAAGGCCAGGAAGTAAAGTATTGTGGTCAGCTTGTTTCCATTAACCAGTTTTGTTACCAAGATATTCTCTAAGCGCTCGCTTTCTGAAGAATAAGCCGGTCTGGAGTTCTTGTAACCAGCATGGCAAAGTCAAACAAATCTACAGCTGTGCAATACTTTAAATCTTCGCGTGGTATGTCAGGGTGTGTCGATGCAGCAAATTTGCGACCAGAAGGCGATTGAAGCACCCGTTCGATGTAATATTGTGCCTGTGGGGATGAGTTTTCCAAGATTGCTTGGAGATATTCGGCGCAGGCTACATCTTCATCTCCCAGCCCGGCAGGCGCATTTTCGAAGCCCTGTCCGTGTGCCGCACCGGTGATTACATACGTTACCGAATTCTCTGAAAGACGCTGAATATACCTGGCAGTTGCCGAAGCGCACACAAAACTGGCAGCTAGCAAAAAATCTGCATCTTGGCTGAGGACCATACCCTGCGTACCTGCGCTGGTACGTTGGATTAAACGCTTTCCCGATAGATCCTGCTTCACAAGCTGGGATGGGGAATTGCCCAGGTCAAACCCCTTGACGGGTAAGCCGCCGACTTCTCCCATGATCAGCGATCCTGGTAGCAGTCGGCGCCATTCAAATGCCTCCTCCACCGAGCCGACCAGGGTAATTTCTGCTGCGCCTCGGGAAAATGCAACCGCTGCAGTCGTAAATGCACGGATGACGTCTATCACTACTACGATGCCATTAACTTCACTGCAGTTGCTTAATGGTACAGACCTGTATTTCATCATCTATCATATCTGTTGCTTAGCATGAAAAGATTTCGAGTCCGGATGTCCAGATATCAGCTCGGCTGCTGTCCCCGAAAGATGACCAGTAAAACCCCAATGGACTAACTTGCCTTTTAACTTACCATGTTCTTTCTCAACAATCATCTCGCTGATAGAGCAATTGTGGTTTTCAGCTTTTAGTAACCAGTTGATATCCACACTTGGGCAAATCTCTTGTAAGGTCAAGGTAAAAATTCCACCATGACCGACAATAATAATATTCTGATTTGACCGGCCATTCAGGACGCTTTCCAACCCTGCAAGCATGCGCTGCCTGAGCATTAAAAAATTCTCTCCGCCTGGAAAATTTCTTTCTGGATTTCCACCTATCCAGCTCATTATGATTTTGTTGTGCAGTTTCCAGTTTTCTTCACTAACAGGCAGCTCTTCAAGCAGCCCAACATTTACTTCTCGGAAATTTTCAATGATTTCGAATTTCAGGTGGAGTATTTTCGATATGATTTCTGCACTTTCGATGGCACGTTTGAGCGGCGATGAGTAGATCGCATCGATATTCTTGCTTAAGAAGTATTCACCGGTTTGAAAGGCTTGAAGTTGCCCTTTATCCGTGAGAGGGTAATCTACTTTTCGATGGGAAAATTCCTTCGTAATATTTGCTGGGTTTTCACCATGTCTGACCAGATAAAATCGTGTCATGTTTTTATGTCTTAATAAATTGGAATAACCATGAACCTGGATATAATTCCCCGGATGAATCCTGGCATTCGGAAATGGTTAAATCCTGGATTGGAATACCATCTTCTTCCAATCTTAAAGAATAAATAACCCCAGGTGCAGGGCTGAATTCTGCATATCCTAAACCTTTATCCGGTGAAAGACCGGTGTAAAAACGTTCGTCGCCGTGTTCTGATGACAGGATAATTAAGACCCCTGGAACCGGTTGGTTATTTTTATCCATGGCCTGGATCTGAAAAAGTGCCTTGTCAGGGCGAGGCTCGCAGATTTTTTCCAGGCTTTGCAGGATAAACAGGTCAGCAGAAATCGATGTGGGTGTTACCAGCACAATGGAGGCGTCGGGTGTTGGTGTGCTGGTTTGAAAAATCGCAGGTTGTGTAGCAGAATTGATCGATGGGGCAGTGTTTGTAGTCATGACACCAGGAGTAGCTATCATTCCGCTGAATAGCTCGCTGTCACCCATATCTCTGATCTTCCCCAATTCAATGGCAAGAATCCCTAAAGCCCGCGCTTCTTCTGATTGGTTGTTTTGGGCCAGGGTGCGTTGGGCTTGTTCTGACAGAGCCTGGAAGAGATCGCCACTCCCCAAGAGCTCCAAGCGAGCTCTTGCTCGTACCGGATCGCCATTCGCCAAATATGCTTTGGCTATCATGATCCGATATTGATCTTTGAATTCACGTGAAAGGGCGTCAGGCGCTGCATCGATATACTGGGCGGGTTGGATTTTCCACGCATAAAATAATCCCAAGACAATCCCGATGACGATTCCGGTTAATAAATACCAGGACCCGCGTTGAGTTTCATTCATGGAACTGCTGTCTCCTGAGTGAAAGAATAAGCCTGAACGGCTGTTAACAGGTTCTGCAATTTCCCAAGATCATCCTGGGTATATCCTATTTCTTGGGCAAAGATCAGCGCTTGGAGCGTGATTTCCAGTGGCGCATCATCACCTAATAATGTAAGGGATTGGACGGCTGCCTCGATATTTCCGTCTGCATGATAGATTTCGGCTATTATTAAGACGAAATCTGTTCTATAATCCAGGCGTAATGTCTCGGGGGTTACGCTTGTATCATTAGCAGGATTGATTAACCAGCCATATAGCAGGCCCAAGGCGGCGCCTGTAAAAATTGCCAGAATGAACTTCAACCAGCGTGATGCCATGGATGTATTATGTCACAGACTATTGGCAAGGGCAAGGGAAGAGAAATATATTACCTTATTCATATCTCTTTGAATTTCTAAGTAGATATTGCCAAAAATTGATGCTTGATTGCTGGTCAAAATTCTTGTAGAATCTAAGTGTTAGTGAAATAATTGTACCTTCGGACAATGATCCCGTTTCTTGCCAGGGAGGCTAACGAAAATGAATGTCATTAAAGTATCTGGTACATCACGTACCTCCGCCGTGGCAGGCGCCATTGCAGGGGTGTTCCGAGAAAACCATCGCGCTGAAGTTCAAGCTATCGGGGCCATCGCTGTCAACCAGGCAGTGAAAGCTTTAGCGCTGGCTAAGGGGTATCTGAAGGAGGATGGGTTCGATATAATCTTCACTCCAGAATTTGTTGATGTAGAAATTGACGAAAAAGTTCGGACAGCAATAAAATTTGTTGTCGAACTTCGCTAAACAGATTCCCAAAATCCGGGTTAGAATACCACAGGCATTAGCCAGTTATTTCGCTGGGAAAGTTAGTTTTGCGAATTAACCACCTTTTTGTTTCTCGAAAGGTTTAACTCTTATCTTGGCAATTTGGCGTTATTTCTTTTTATTTCTGATTCTGAGTAGTTTTCTCACAGCATGTTCAAATTTTGCTCGAGCCGGTGAAAATCAGGTTGTTGAAACACCTACCCCGCAGAAGAGTGTACCCATTACCCAGGGGAACCAGGATATTCGACCAGGACCACTACAGACAGCAGAATCCTTTCCAAAAATTTCAGAGGCCCCTTCAGAAACACCCGCTATTCTGCCGGTGAAGCCAGTAGAGACGATTTTTCCACAGTATGCAAATAAACGCATCACTGAAGAAGCTCCTTTACCATCATGCCTGTTAAGAGGCGGACAGATGGTTTTATCGACTTTTTCGACCAACCTGATTCCCTTGCCATTAGAATATCGGGTATATTTACCCCCTTGTTACCGGCAGAATCCTGAACGGCGTTATCCATTGCTTATCTTAATCCATGGTCAAAGTTTCACCGATGACCAATGGGATCGATTGGGTGTAGATGAGACAATGGATCGATTAATTCTTAGCGATGATCTGCCTCCATTTATTGTTTTAATGCCTCGCGATCGATACGGCGGTGAATCGACAGAGAATAATTTTGCCCGGGTGGTTGTTGACCAGTTATTACCTGTGATTGACGGTACCTATCGCACTTTGCCAGAGCGCACCTATCGTGCCGTTGGGGGCCTATCCCGCGGCGCTGGATGGGCCGTTCATATAGGAATGGCTTATTGGCAAGAGTTTAGTCGCATTGGCGCTCATAGTCCAGCTATTTTTTACAGTGATGCGCAACAAATGCGTACCTGGCTAGATACCATACCCAAAGATCAAATTCCGCAGGTGTTAGTTGATATTGGTGAGCGTGACAGACCAGAAATTCTCGATTCAGCTTATTGGTTTGCTGATTTGTTGGATGAAAAAGGCGTCGTTCATGAATGGTATCTCTTCTCGGGTTTTCACAATGAAGAATACTGGTCTTCACATTTAGAGCAATATCTAAAATGGTATGCTCAAAACTGGTAGCCGAAAGTTGATGTTATAATCCCCGCATGATTTTAACAAATGAAGAAGTTGAACATATAGCTCATTTAGCTCGCTTGCGATTGACCCAAGAAGAGGTGGGTCTCTACCGGGAACAATTATCTGCGATTCTCGAATATGCTGGACGCTTACAAGCCGTGGATACACAGGGCAATTTCTCCTACCTCAAGTGTATTGGCTTTAAAAAGTATCTTACGCCCAGATGAACCGCGCAAAGGACTGACAATTGAAGAGGTCTTAAGAAATGCTCCTCAGGTAGATCAAGGGCGTTTCAAAGTGCCTCCGGTTTTAGAATAAGCTAAGTTCTCCTGTTGTTCGTTAAGGATGTTACATTTATTCGACAGCAGGAACTATTTTTTGCTGCATTTATCCTAATCAAAATAGATGATCTGATCATGCATGAAATCATTAATTTGTCTTTATCCCAAACTATTCAATCCTTACGTGCTGGAGTATTCTCCAGTCGTGAGTTGACGCAATTCTATCTTGAACGTATTGATCGCCTTGAGAAGCAGATTCATGCTTTTATTACCTTGACTCCGGAGTTAGCCCTTGAGCAGGCGGACCAGGCAGATCGTCAATTTGTGCACTGGCGTAAAGATAAAAACAGTCCTTTGCCTGCTTTGTTAGGAATCCCTTTGGCGGTAAAAGATGTGTTGTGTGTGGATGGTGTACGTTGCACCTGTGGTTCACGCATCCTGGAGAATTTTGTTCCGCCGTTTAATGCTTCTTCAGTCCAGAGACTTATGCAAGCCGGGGTAGTGATCTTGGGCAAGACCAATACGGATGAATTTGCTATGGGTTCATCCACAGAGAACTCGGCTTATGGGGTAACCCATAATCCCTGGGACCTCCAGAGAGTTCCTGGAGGCTCCAGCGGTGGGAGTGCTGCTGCAGTTGCTGCCCGCATAGCGCCACTGGCTCTTGGCACTGATACAGGCGGAAGTGTTAGACAGCCAGCCTCTTTTTGTGGGGTGACGGGTATCAAGCCGACTTATGGTCGTGTTTCGCGTTACGGTCTGGTCTCGTATGGCTCATCGCTGGATGTGGTGGGAGCATTTGCCACACGAGCAGAAGATCTGGCTCAACTCTTCACAATCATGGCAGGACGTGATTTGTTGGATTCCACAACAGCTGATTTACCTGTGCCAGAGCTTAACCTGGAACGCTGGGGAGAACAGGGAATCAAGGGTTTAAGATTGGGTGTACCTGAAGAATATTTTATTGAAGGTATTCAATCGGAAGTGCTGGATGCTGTTCGAGCTGCGATCAATCTTTTCGAGAGCTTCGGAGTTCAGGTGCAGCCTGTTCATTTGCCCCATACCCAATATGCATTGCCTGTCTATTACCTGGTTGCACCTGCAGAAGCCTCCGCCAACCTGGCTCGTTTTGATGGAATTCGCTATGGTCCGCGAGAAGCCGGCAGTTCTTTATGGGAAATTTTCCAGAGCACACGCGGTGAGCGTTTTGGGGCTGAAGTGAAACGCAGGATTATGCTGGGTACTTATGCATTATCGGCCGGGTATTATGATGCGTATTACGGGCAAGCGCAAAAAGTGCGTACATTAATCAAACAGGATTTTGAAAATGCTTTTAAGCAGGTGGATTTGATTGCTGCACCGGTCGCCCCAACAACCGCTTTTCGAATTGGGGAACATCTGAATGATCCTTTAGCCATGTACCTGGAGGATATCTTTACTTTGCCCGCTAACCTGGCTGGCGTACCCGGTTTATCATTTCCTGTAGGTTTTGATACACAGGGCCTCCCAATTGGCATGCAAGTGATGGGCCCACATTTTAGGGAAGAACTTATGTTTCGGGCAGCCTATGCTTACCAGAGTGTAACGGATTGGCATCAGCAGCTTCCATCCTTTCATTAGGGATATTGTGGTCATGGAAAAATCTATAAACGGCTATTTCTTCTCGAATCTTCCTCAAGATGCCCAAACTTTCCTGGGTTGGAATTGGCAGGCTATAGCCCCCTACTTTGATGAGCTTTTAGCAAGACAGATCGATTCTCAAAATATAACAGAGTGGCTTCTGGATTGGACACGCTTAAGTGATTTGATGATTGAAGCGCATGCCCGTCGCAGCCTGGCTGTTTCATTAAACACGGCCGATGAACAGGCCGAAACGGCTTTTAACACTTACCTGGATGAAATTTATCCAGCATCCCAGGCAGCCAATCAAAAGCTCAAGGAGAAACTTCTTTCCAGTGGGT
The DNA here is from genome assembly GCA_963842455.1 of uncultured Chloroflexia bacterium. Classification (GTDB taxonomy): domain Bacteria; phylum Chloroflexota; class Anaerolineae; order Anaerolineales; family UBA4823; genus CAWJHE01. The sequence goes on along the minus strand of CAWJHE010000007.1, from coordinate 60,352 downwards.
TGAAACCTGCAGGGTTTGAGATCCCGCTGCAAAAAATGGGCGCGGAAGCCGAATTGTTCTGCAAGGAAAACTTACCTTTATTATCCCAAGAGCATAAACTGGTTTCGCAATATAACAAAATCGTTGGCGCACAAACAATATCATGGGATGGACAGGAGACCACACTTCAGCAACTTAGACGAATTTCTGAGAACCCGCAACGACAGGTTCGTGAACAAGCCTGGAAACTGGTCTCAGAAAGACAACTGGCAGATCGACGTGCGTTGAACCAGTTGTGGTCCGAATTGATGCAACTGCGCGGGCAACTGGCAACCCAAGCCGGTTATTCGAATTACCTTGCCTACCGTTGGAAGCAGCTGCTCCGACTTGATTACACGCCCCAGGATGCAAATCGTTTTCATAAGGCAATTCTGGATGTTGCTGTTCCAGCCGCCACACGTGTGTATGATAAAGTTCGCCGGCTAAATCATCTAGATTCTTTACGTCCTTGGGATCTGGATTTGGATTTGTATCCGCTTCATTTTCCATCTTTACCTTCTTATGGCGAAGTAAAGCGCCTGGAAGCCTGCGTTCAGAATATTTTCGACAACCTGGATTTGCAGTTGGGGGACTATTTTAGAATGATGAGCAACCGCAACTTACTCTCTTTGGAGAACTCGAAAGGAAAGTCTCCTGGAGCTTTTTGTACAGGTTTTCCCACAATGGGAATGCCTTTCATCTTTATGAATGCGGTGGGGCTTTCTGGAGATGTGCGCACTCTTTTGCATGAATCGGGACATGCTTTCCACAATTTTGAACGCTTTAAACTGCCTTTTACACAGCAGCGAACCCCGGGTCTTGAATTTTCTGAAGTCGCTTCGATGGCAATGGAATTGTTAGCTGCTCCTTTCTTAACCTCAAGCGGTCTCTATTCTTCGGATGAGGCAGCTCGATTTCGGGTGTCTCATCTGGAACACATCCTGGTGTTTTGGCCTTATATGGCGGTTGTCGACGCATTTCAACATTGGGTATACACTCACCCAGATCAAGCTGTGAAATCGGAAAATTGTGATGCGCATTGGCTTGAACTCTGGCAAATGTATATTCCAGGCGTGGATTGGAATGGCTTCGAGGAAGCTGCTATGACAGGCTGGCACCGCAAACAACATATTTTCCGTGCCCCTTTTTATTACCTTGAATATGGATTAGCTCAGTTAGGCGCGGTATTGGTGTGGCAAAAAGCTTTAACGGATCCCCAGCAGGCGCTGAAAAAGTATCGCGATGCACTCGGTTTGGGTGGAACGGTAACCTTACCTGAATTGTACGAAGCCGCTGGAGCCAGGTTGGCTTTCGATGAGCAGACTTTGGCTGAAGCAGTGGGGTTGGTGGAAGATGCTATGCGCGAGCTTGAGGACAGCTTGTCTGTATCCCAAACCCGACAAAGTCAGGCAAGGTTATGATTGTAAGCTTGCAGCTGTTATGAATATTACTTGACAATCGCATTTAGCCTTTCTAGAATCAGAGTGACGATTGGTAATACTACTGGGAGAGAATGAATGACTTCACAAAAAATAAAAGTGGTTATTCCTATGGCTGGTCTGGGGACTCGACTGAGGCCGCATACCTGGAGTAAACCTAAACAATTGGTCAGCGTTGCAGGCAAGGCGGTGCTCGATCATGTGATTGACACATTGTCATCCTTGCAAACGCCTCAAGAAATTGAATTGGTCAATATCGTTGGATATTTGGGTGATCAAATCAGTGAGCATATCCACAGCCATTACCCCAACCTGGTTGCACATTTTGTATTGCAGGATGATCCCAAAGGTCAGTCACATGCGATCAAGCTGGCGGAAGAGCATCTGAGTGGTCCGATGTTGATGGTGTTTGCCGATACCCTGATCAAGACGGATTTATCATTCTTGAGCGAGGAAGATGCCGAAGCGGTTGTATGGGTCAAGCCCGTCGATGACCCGCGCCGCTTTGGGGTGGCAGAGTTGGGTCAAGACGGATTGGTAAAACGTTTGATTGAGAAACCTCAAGATGTGAGCAACAACCTGGCATTGGTGGGCTTTTATTATTTTAAGGAAGCGAAAGACTTGTTATCTGCGATTGATGAGCAGATGGCTAGGAAATTACAACTGAAGGGTGAATATTACCTGGCAGATGCAGTCAATATCATGTTGGAACGTGGCTTGAAAATGCGAGCCCAAAAAGTGGATGTTTGGCTCGATGCAGGCACACCCGAAGCAATTCTTGAAACCAACCGGTATTTACTGGCGAATGGTCAGGATAATACCCAGGCAGCTTCTCAACGCTCTGGGGTTGGTGATCATTCCACCGGTATATATCCATCCCAGCGCTGAAGATTTTCGGTTCGATTGTCGGTCCGAATGTATCCATCGGAGCAGGCTGTCTTGTGGAGGACAGTATTATCAAAGAATCCATTTTAGAAGATGAAGCCCAGGCTCACACGGTTATTTTGGAATCGTCTCTCGTAGGCCGTAGGGCTATTTTGCGTCGCCGCGCAGGCGTTATAAATGCGGGTGACAATACGGAAGTTACAATCTAATACTCTCGACCAGGAACTGTGAAAGGAGCTCATGTGAAGCATAACTATCTTGCCCATCGGGTGATAAACCTGAAACCCTCAGGTATTCGGAAATTTTTTGATATTGTAGCCACCATGAAAGATGTAATTTCATTGGGTATTGGCGAACCAGATTTTGACACACCTGCCCCTATTCTTGAAGCAGGTATTCGCTCATTACAACGGGGAGAAACGCATTACACATCTAACGCTGGTCGCCTGGATTTACGCCAGGAGCTTTCTGCCCATTTAGAACGTTTATATGGTGTTCAATATGATCCGGTTTCAGAGATTCTGATTACGGTGGGAGTATCGGAAGCCCTGTACCTGGCGATGACGACAATTCTTAATCCTGGGGACGAAGTGATCATACCGACGCCATGCTTTGTATCTTATCAGGCTGAGGTAATTCTAGCGGGTGGTGCAGCTATTGAAGTCCCATGCAAAGTAGAGGATAACTTCCAACCGGATGTAGCCGCCATTGCAGCAGCGGTTACTCCCCGGACGAAAGCGATCTTGATCGGTTACCCTAACAATCCGACCGGAGCGATTGCTTCAAAAGAAATTTTATTGCAAATTTTAAAGATTGCTGAAGAAACATGATCTGCTTGTTATTTCTGATGAAATTTATGACCGGCTGGTTTACGGCGTAGAGCATATTTGTTTTGCTGCTTTGCCGGGAGCATGGTCTCGCACATTAACCTTAGGCGGGTTTTCAAAAGACTATGCCATGACAGGCTGGCGCATTGGATATGCGGCTGGACCCAGCGGAACTGATCAGCGGGCTCAATCGGGTCCACCAATTCACGATTATGTCTGCCCCCACAACTGCACAGGCTGCAGCAATTGCTGCGCTTCAGATTGGGGAACCGCATGTCAAAGATATGTTAAATGAGTACAATCGACGCAGAGAGTTAATCGTGGGTGGGTTTAACCGTTTGGGCTTGCCAACTTTTGAGCCGCGCGGCGCTTTTTATGCCTTCCCGAATATTGCCGTAACTGGCATGGATGATGAGACTTTTGCACAAAAACTGCTTGAAGAAGAAAAAGTGGCGGTCGTCCCGGGCTCTGCTTTTGGATTGGGCGGTGAAGGTTTTGTTCGCTGTTCTTATGCTACTGCTTATGAGAAAATCGAAGAAGCCTTGCAGCGTATGGAAAGATTTATGCAGCGTCATGGTTAACTTGGTTCATTTTAGTGAGAAGATAAACCATGCGATATGAGCCAGTGATTGGCCTGGAAGTACATGCTGAAATGGAAACCAGGTCAAAAATGTTCTGTTCCTGCCCGCTAGTGGATTCTACAACGGCGGAACCCAATACAGCAGTCTGTCCAGTTTGCACAGGTATGCCAGGCACATTGCCGGTGTTAAATGAAAAAGCGGTCGAATTTGCTTTACGCGTAGCGTTGGCTTTAAACTGTGAAATAAACACCATAAGCATCTTTGCTCGCAAGAATTATTTTTATCCTGACCTGCCCAAAGGCTACCAGATTTCACAATACGAGCAGCCCCTGGCAGTGAATGGACACTTAACCATCCTCACAGAGAATGGTGAGAAAAGCGTTCGCATCCGGCGAGTCCATTTGGAGGAAGATACCGGTAAGCTGACCCACGTTTTCAATGACCAGGAATCCTATTCTCTTGTGGACCTGAATAGAGCCGGGGTGCCCTTGCTAGAGATTGTTACGGAACCCGATATGCATTCTGCAGAAGATGTGCGCCAGTTTGCCATGTCATTGCGTTCTGTCATGCGTTACTTAGGAGTAAATTCTGGGGACATGCAAAAAGGAGTGATGCGCGTTGAGCCAAATGTTTCGGTACGCCTGGTTGGCAGCCAGCAACTAGGAACCAGGACAGAGATCAAAAACCTCAACAGTTTTAGGGCTTTGGAACGATCGATTGATTATGAAATTGATCGTCAAAGCCAGGCCTTAGATCGAGGTGAAACGATTGACCAGCAAACTTTAGGTTGGGATGAAGCCCTAGGAAAGACACTGGTCCAACGCAGCAAAGAAGAAGCGCATGATTATCGCTATTTTCCAGAGCCAGATCTGCCACCCCTGGTGATCGAACCCAATTTTATCGAGAAAATACGTGAAAGCTTACCCGAATTGCCGGACGCCAGGCTTAAACGTTTTCAAGATCAATTCCAATTGACACCTTATGAAGCTGGCGTTTTGACGGCCAATCGGGAAGTGGCGGATTTCTTTGAAGATGTGGTTGGAAAATCTGATCATTTTACGCCCAAGACCGCGGTGAATTGGATTACTGGAGAATTGTTCAATTTACTGAACCAGTCTGGGAAGGAAATAATTGATATCCCCATAACGCCTTTGCAATTTGCCGAGCTTCTCAACCTGGTATCCCACGGGGAAATTAATCAGAACTCTGCACGTGATGTTTTAGGGAAAATGTTTGAAACAGGGAACTCTGCCAACCAGATTATGACCGATTTTGGGTTAAAGCAGATCTCGGACCCTGAAGCAATCTCGGCCTGGGTGCAATCCATACTCCAAAAACATTCAGACCAGGTCGAGCTTTACCTGGCTGGCAAGACGACGGTATTTAACTGGCTTTTTGGTCAGGTGATGCGTCTTGCACAGGGTAAGGCCAATCCTCAATTGTTGCGCCAGGAGTTGGAAGAACAGTTAGGTAAGAAGCAATGATAGATGCCAGGTTTTCTCAACGAAACGTAACCTTCATGCATCCATGAAGTGAATTATGTCATACAATTAAGATAAACATATCACTTGACGGTTTACCCGTCTGGGTCAATAATTAGGTGAGGCTGACTATTATGAGTTGGGAGAAGACCAGTCGACGTTTTGTGAATAGCGGGCATCTTGCCAGGATGCCCGTTTAATTTTTCAATCAATATAATTATTACATCAGGAGAATTTCTAATGACAGAGTTAATCAATGCTTTCCAGATGGCCCAGACCCAGTTTGATCATGTTGCAAACCAGTTGAATCTGGACCCCCAAGTATCACAGGTTCTGCGCTGGCCGTCACGTGAGTTCAAATTCCAGGTACCGGTGCGCATGGACGATGGCTCTATCAAATTATTCTTTGGTTACCGTGTGCAACATAATGATGCGCGTGGGCCTGCGAAAGGGGGCATTCGTTTTCATCCTTCTGAGACACTGGATACCGTCCGTGCTTTGGCAATGTGGATGACCTGGAAATGTGCGGTAGCCGATATTCCTTTGGGAGGTGGTAAAGGCGGCGTGCCGGTAGATCCAGCAACTTTATCCATGACTGAAAAAGAAAAATTATGCCGCGGTTGGGTTGGTCAAATGTGGCGGAATATCGGCCCTCGGCAGGATGTACCTGCTCCGGATGTCGGCACAACTCCGCAAATGATGGGTTGGATGATGGATGAATACTCCAAGTTGATCGGTCAATTACACCCCTGGTGTGATTACCGGAAAACCCATTGGCGGCGGCGGGTCACTTGGTCGTAAGGAAGCAACCGGTTTTGGCGTTATCTATTACTGTCCGTGAAGCGATGAAACATCTCAAACTCGATCCGCAAAAAGCAGTGGCTGCAATCCAGGGCTTTGGCAATGTTTCCCAATATGCTGCCATTGGTTTTAAGGAGTTTTTGGGTGGGAAAGTCGCTTGTGTTTCTTACTGGGATCGTGAAGACAAGGTCTCTTATACGGTCAGCCACACGGATGGCATTGACCCATACTTCCTGCAGTCTATCACAGATCAATATGGATCGATCGACAAGGATAAGGCACGTGGCGCAGGATATGTGATTGAAGACGGTGATGCATGGATAGCCAAGGATGTTGATGTTTTGATCCCGGCAGCCTTGGAAGGGCAGGTGAATGCTGAATCGGTCAAGCGCATCAGCGATCGAGTCCGTGTAGTCGCAGAAGGCGCCAATGGACCTACCACACCGGAAGCCGATGCAGTCCTCAAGCAAAATGGTGTTTTTGTGGTGCCAGATTTCCTGTGCAACGCAGGCGGTGTGACCGTATCCTACTTTGAAGGCGTTCAAAATGATATGAATTATTACTGGACACGGGAAGAAGTATTGGAACGCTTGGACACCAAGATGACCCAGGCTTTCAAGAGCGTTTTAGAAATGTCTGAAGGCGAGAAGGTCTTTATGCGAGATGCTGCATACATGGTAGCATCAAGAAAGTTGTGACTGCCATGGAATTGCGCGGCTGGATATAATTTCCTACATTGGTTAAGTTCTAGCCCCCTTGAGTTGGATGGTCGTTCTCTTCTTGAGGGGGCTGGTTTTTTAATGTGGAATTTGGTTTTGATCTTTAACTATTTGCCCCCCTCTACAAAGCATCTTGCCTAACTCCGGTTTGTTTTTCGAAAGTGTCCGTTACGTCCTGTCCTTTTTCGAATTTTCTTGTGGTGAGGGGAGTAGGCGCAGAGTCGTTTTCCTTTAATCCTTTGCATTAAGGATGCTTTTGAATGGCTGGGCGGGGATGAGAGCTTTACCCAATTTTTTATTAGAAGTGAGAGGATAAAATCCAAGAAGTCAGACATCATCATTTTTTGTAATTTATTTACACGGATTTCCGGGTGAAAGTTCAGATTTGCGATGACAAAAACAGCCCGATTGGAAAAACTCGCTTCCAAAAAATACTTACTCGTTGTATACTCATATCAACCCAAAACAAGGAGAGGATGGTCATTATGAAAGTAACCGTTTTGCAGGAGAACCTGGCTCGAGGGTTAAGTATGGTTTCACGTGCGGTTTCTTCACGCAGCACGTTGCCAGTTCTGGCAAATATTCTCGTTGCTACTGATGAGGGGCGTTTACGTCTTTCAGCGACCAACCTCGAATTGGGTATCACCTGTTGGATTGGCGCTAAGATTGAGGAAGAAGGCTCGACAACGGTACCGGCGCGGACTTTCTCGGATTTGGTTGGGACGTTTTCAGATAAGAATGTTGATTTGAATTTAAATGTGCGCACACAGACATTAAACATGCGCTGTGGGCAATCTGTAACAGATTTGAAATGTATTGATGCCCAGGAATTTCCCCCGATGCCAGCTGCAGAGCTTTCACAGGGTTTGCAGATCAATACTGCAGACCTGAAAGAAATGATCCACCAGGTGGTGTTTGCGGCTTCCGCTGATGATGCTCGACCGATCCTGACAGGAGTTTTGGTGAATGTTGTCGACCAGGCGATTACAATGGCTGCAGCAGACGGCTTCCGCCTGTCTGTGCGCAAAGCGCATCTTTCATCTCCTGTCCAGCATGCGATTCGGGCAGTCATTCCAGCCAACGCTTTGCGCGAGCTGGCTAGGATTGCTGCGGATGGCGACCAGGTAGTTTCCATGATTTTACCTCCTGGACGTGGGCAGGTAGTGTTCCGGCTTACGCGATGCCGAGCTGGTCTCCCAGTTGATTGAAGGAAATTTTCCGGATTTTGAGCAAATCATTCCTAAGAGATGCGACACACGCGCCGTACTTTCTACTTCTGCCTTCCTGAAAGCATGTAAACAGGCCGAAATTTTTGCTCGCGAAGGTTCCTTGATTGCCAGGATTGATATTGCTCCTGGAAAAGAAATGCAGCCCGGTTCTGTTGAAATTTCTGGTCAATCAGAAGAAACCGGCTTTAACCAAAATGTGGTGGATGCATCGATTGAAGGCAACCCACTATTAATCGCATTTAATGTGCGCTACCTGAGGGAAGTATTGGATGTGATTAGAACGCCTAATGTGGCTTTAGAAACCTCGACGCCAACCAGCCCCGGTGTCGTCCGGCCTGTTGGAGCGCAAGATGGGCAAGGTGAGTTTATCCATGTTATTATGCCTATGCATTTGGGAAGCTAAACAGTAACGGTTATTAATTTCGCAGGTTAGCATATTTTTTACGGTGTGCTAACCTGTTTGTCATCTTTAAAGGTTTTTGGTTATGACGCTGCCTCCCGCATCTTCAGATCGAACCCTCTCAATTTTTCTCTCACTGGCTCAATACCCAATTCTGAGCTCCCAAATTCGGGCTCGTATGCGGCGCGAATTATTTAGCCGAGGCGTGATAAAGTCACAGACTTTTGAGGCTGAGGCCCGAGAGAAAGCGATTCGCTCCCAGGCATTGGAAGGTCTGCACGATCCTTTTTCTGAAGAGCCTGCCGATATTTGGGAATTGCGCTTAACCAGGGTGAGGGATCATCTCACCGATTTTTACTTTGCCTATAATTTACCCTACGATCTATTTGAAGAAATTGTCAAAGATGCTTTAGCTGAGCGTGGCGCTGGTGTTGATGATTTCCAGGTTTCTTTTAATCCAGAACTTGCTCCACAGAATATGTTGTTTGAGCAAGCCATGTCCATTGAGAAGATGCCCCCAGGTCAACAATCTCAGCATGAAGCTCGTTTGCAGGAAATCAAGGTGGTTTTGATCCGGACCATGATCAGCGACCAGCTTGCCTATGTAAAAATTGCCAAAGATTGGTTTAAGATTTCTGATCTCAATGAAATCCGCACGCATAAAATTGGGCAGGGTAAGATCGGAGGAAAAGCAGCTGGCATGTTGCTTGCGGCGCGTATTTTGTACGAGATTGGGGATGAAGAAATTCACGCTTCGTTGCGCTTACCGAATTCATTTTTCCTCGGGGCAGATTTGACTTATACTTTTATGGCTCTAAACAGCTTAATGCATTGGGGGGATCAGAAGTACAAGCTGGAGGAACAGATACGCGCAGATTATCCTAAGATTCAGAAAGAATTCCTGTCGGGCGAATTTCCACCGGATATCCTGGAAAAGTTTCGGGCAGTGTTAAATCAGGTCGGTGACCAACCGATCATTGTGCGTTCTTCCAGCTTATTGGAAGACAATTTCGGCACTTCCTTCGCCGGAAAGTACGAGAGCCATTTCTGTCCTAACCAGGGTACACCTGAACAAAATTTAAGAGATTTTACACGTGCTATCATTCGAATTTATGCCAGCATTTTTAATCCAGATGCTCTTCTCTACCGTCGAGCAAAGGGTTTGTTGGATTATGATGAGCGTATGGCGGTATTAATCCAGACAGTGCAGGGAGAACGGGCTGGACGTTATTATTTCCCCCATGCGGCTGGTGTGGCTTTCAGTCGGAACCTGTACCGTTGGTCGCCGCAAATTGTACGGGATGATGGATTTATGCGCCTGGTTTGGGGGTTAGGCACGCGGGCAGTTGATCGTGTGGGAAACGACTATCCGCGCCTGGTGGCATTGAGCCATCCGCTGTTGCATCCGGAAGCATCACCGAAAGATATCCGCCGGTATTCGCAGAACTATATTGATCTGATTGACCTGGAAGCGAATGAGTTCAAGACTTTACCTGTGGAGGATGTGCTGGATACGCGTCATCCTGTTTCTCGTTATATTGCCCAGGTATACCAGGGTGGATATTTGAGCCCGCTGCGAATGGCGTTGAGTGGCATGGACAAGAGCAACCTGGTGTTGACTTTTGATGAGTTGTTGAAAAGAACTTCGCTGGCAAAACGCTTTACACGCATGCTGAATATCTTGGAAGAGAAATATCAATCACCGGTAGATACAGAGTTCACCATAGAAGTTCTCAATCCGAATAGCATGCAACCCGATGTGCAGATCTCTTTGCTTCAATGCCGTCCGCAAAGCCACCTTAAAGAGAGTGAAGCGCGTTTGCCCAAGAATCTTATCGAGGCTGATATTGTCTTTTCCACTCCTCGAATGGCTCCTGAAGGCAGGATCAGTGGTATCCGCTATGTGGTGTTTGTGTCGCCAGATGCGTATTATCAAATGCCAACAGCAGCGGAAAGGTCTGAATTAGGTCGAACCATAGGAAAGTTGAATGACAAACTGCGAAATGAGACGTTTATTTGTGTCGGTCCAGGCCGCTGGGGAACCTCGAATCCTGACCTGGGCGTGAAGATCGGTTATGCAGATATTTACCACACACGCGCCCTGGTTGAGTTGACGGGGGCGGGGATAGGTTCGGCTCCTGAAGCCTCTTTTGGAACCCACTTTTTCCAGGACCTGGTTGAATCGAATATCTATCCGCTGGCGATTTATCTGGATGATGAAGAAGCCATCTTCAACCGTCCCTTCTTTTACGAGACTCCCAACCACCTGCTAGATTTCTTGCCAGAAGAAACGGTCATGGCAGATGTGTTGAGACTGATCGATGTGGCAAAATATCGAACCGATATGCATATTGAATTGGTTATGGATGATGAACTGGGGCGTTCTGTAGCTTTCTTGGAGAGAGATTGATGAAAAAGTTTATTGCCGTGGCTGGAAACATCGGCGTGGGTAAGTCTACCCTGGTTAGTTTGTTATCCAATCGTTTAGGATGGCAGCCATTTTATGAACCGGTGGTCGAGAACCCCTACCTGGCAGATTTTTACAAGGACATGCGCGCCTGGTCTTTTCACTCGCAAATCTTCTTCTTGACGCGCCGTTTGCGCAGTCATCGCCAATTGTTAGATCATCCTACCTCGGCGATTCAGGATCGCAGCGTGTATGAAGATGCTGAAGTCTTCGCTCAAAACCTCTTCCTGCGAGGTTTGTTTGATGAGCGCGATTACAAATCCTATCGTGAACTTTACCAGGTTCTGGCTGATTTTTTACCCCCGCCTGATCTGGTAATCTATTTGCGTGCATCCGTTGCTACATTGCAAGAAAGGATCGCTTTGCGTGGCCGCGATTATGAACGCGATATTGCTCCAGAATATCTGCAGCAATTAAATGACCTGTATGAAAGCTGGATCCATCATTTCAGTTTGTGTCCAGTTCTGACGGTGCCAACGGATGACCTGGACTATGTATCGAACCGCGCCCATTTGGACTTGATTGTTCGTAAAATTCAAGAGAAGTTTACCGGTAAAGAAGTCGTGGTTTTTGGGCAGGAAGAAATGCAGCTCTGAGAAAACTTTTGAATGGGCTCAAGATATTTCGTTCTCAGTGACAGGCATGCCGCAATGTGGACAAAAGCCACCATTGTCAGATAAGGTCTTCCCACAATACAGGCAGACCTTTTTTTGTTTTTTGCCGGGCGCGGGCAGCAGTTTTTGCCTGGGTTTTGCTAATCTGGGTTTTGATATCCTGGGCTTAGGTAATTTCTGAGTCAGGTTTTGGGCGAAGTTCTTGCCTTTGGCGAACGCCTGGCTATAAAGTTGCTGCATTTGCTTTTTTGATACGTGCCTTCCGGTCAGATACCATTGCAAGACAGCATGACCAACCACAAATGTCCCAGCATAAGATACAGCTACTTTGGGCAGGATGCCCCAAACAGGAATTAAACCAACCAGCGATCTGGCAAGCTGTCGCCAAAGAAAACCACTCCCCAGCACAGAGCCAAATTCGGCAACATAATCCTGCCAGCGAGTGGTATAGCCTAAAGCCAGGCCTAATTTATAGACCAGGTAAGCCTGGTTTTTGGTCAACACGACCATATCAGCTACGGTTATGGGTAGATTGAAAACCCCAACAGTTTCTGCCAATCCTGTGCTCAGAGCGTAGGCTGCGTTGGTGGTACAGGCATCGTTAATCAGAAATTGGGCAATCGGAGCGCGGAAAAGTGGGAAATACCTGCCTAAGCCCAATAATTTGTCTGGCAAGAGAGCCATGACAGCCGGGATAAATTCTCGCAACAGAAAGATGTGGTCGGTGACAGGTCCCCAAACGACACGCCGGCTGCGGTTTCTGGTCCACGAGCTTATGGAAATCGTATCGTCTTGGGTTTCAAATTGGTTGATAAAAACCAGGGTTTTCTTTCCGGTATTTGCCCATTCGGTCACGAGTTTTTGGTGTAGCGCCGTTTCACTATCGCGCGAATCGACCATCAGGATGATCAGATCAGCCTCAATGCTCGAAATCTCATGGTCGATATCGAGAATGATGACCGGTGAATCAAACACTGTTGTGGGACGATTGGGGTCTGTGCGCATTTGCGCAGCCAATGTTGACCGGCCTGATCCTGGCCTTCCGACAATTGCCAGTCGAGCGCCATTGACAGCCTGCTGCTGGATGGGCTTGAGATCAATTTCTTTAATGGTTGTCCAACCATCGCTCAAGAGTGGAATTTTTGCCATGTGAACCTCGCCTATTAATTGATTCTATCATGATCTTTTCTTTGAACATAAGCCGCTTGGTGTGGAATAGAAGATGCGCTAACCTGTAATTGACGGATCATCGTGTAAAATGGAAATATGACAATAGAGACACCAACCGAAAAGCGTCATCGCCGAGCTGTACTTCAGGCATTGTTGGTTACTTTTTTGTGGTCTACATCCTGGGTGCTGATTAAGATCGGTTTACAGGATATTCCGGCTCTTACTTTCGCAGGTCTGCGTTACACCCTGGCTTTTTTATGCCTGCTACCATTTGCGCTCAGAAAATACTCTCAGCCCAATACAGTCAAGTTGACGGGCCAGCAGTGGGGAATGTTAATTCTCCTTGGGGTATTTTATTATGCTGTTGTTCAGGGAACACAATTCTTGGGGCTATCATTCCTGCCAGCAACAATGACCAGCCTGATCTTGAATTTCACATCGGTTTTTGTGGCTATTATGGGAATATTATGGTTATCTGAGCGACCGGGTTTTTTGGGCTGGTTGGGAATTGCTTTATCTGTAATGGGCAGCCTGATTTATTTTTACCCCGTGTCGATTTCTTCGCTTGAGTGGCTAGGAGTGGGCATTGTTTTTATGGGTATGATTGCCAATGCAGGATCCGCTATCTTGGGGAGGTATATTAATTCACGCCAAAACCTGCCGGCCATTTGGGTTACAACAATCAGCATGGGTGTTGGTGGATTATTGTTGTTGTTAGCAGGCGGGCTGAGCCAGGGAGTACCGGTTTTATCCTGGCAGAATTGGGCAATTATTGCCTGGCTGGCTGTGGTAAATACGGCGTTAGCTTTTACCTTGTGGAATCATACGTTAAGGTCTCTTGAGGCAATGGAATCAACCATCATCAACAGTACCATGATGCTACAGATTGGATTGTTGGCCTGGCTTTTACTTGGTGAGCACTTGGGAGTAAAAGAGTGGTCAGGAATGATACTGGCTGGAATTGGTGCAGCTGTCGTACAGCTGCGCAGGTGATTTTCATGCAAGGAGCTTCTAAAAAATATTGCTATTCCTTACCTGGTGCTGCTAAAATGAATGGGTACCAGCAAATTTTTTTCTCGATCCAGGAGGCTATGATGCACGAAGACTTGTTCAAGGCGATGGCGCAAAGCATTATCGATGGGGAAGCAGAAGATGCAGAAAAGTTGGCAAAGCAAGCTATTGAAGCGGGGATTGATCCTTTGGAGGCGATTAACCAGGGCTTTGTGATTGGCGTCAATCACGTGGGGAATGAATTTAGCTGCGGGAATGCCTTCTTACCCGAATTGGTTATGGCTGGCGAGGCAATGAAAGCAGCTGTGAGCACCCTGGAGCCGGAAATGGCGCGGCGGGGTACAGCACGTGAGGTGTTGGGAAAAGTGGTTTTGGCTACCGCCCATGGCGATATTCACGATATTGGCAAAACCCTGGTGGGGACGATGCTCTCTTCCGCTGGTTTCCAGGTCTATGATCTGGGTGTGGATGTGCCTGTCATGACTTTGGTTGAGAAAGCCCGGGAAGTTGAGGCTGATATTGTGGCTGTGAGCTCTTTGTTAACCACAACCATGGTACGCCAGCGTGATGTCATCGAAGCCCTGGAAGACCTTGGACTTCGTCCAGGCATCAAGGTGATGGTGGGCGGCGCACCGGTAACCGCAGAGTGGGTGAAAGAGATCGGCGCGGATGGAACCAGTGAAGATGCCATTGGGGCAGTCGCTGTGGCTAAAAAGCTGGTTGGAAAATAAGGCGCTACCATGACCAGTCAAATTAAATCGATTAGCAACCCCAAGCTGAAATTGGAAGTCCTCAGCCAGGACGAGATCTCTCGATTACATACGGCTACCCTGGATATCATTGAAAATGTTGGCGTGAAATTCCCATCCCTGAGAGCGCTGGAGATCTGGGAAGCACATGGCGCGCAAGTGGACCGGCAGTCTTTTGTGGTCAAGGCGCCTGGAACCCTGGTGGAACAGGCTCTTAAAAGCGCCCCGCCTGCTTATCACCTGGCAGCCCGCAGTCCCGAGCAAGACCTGAGCCTGGATGGCAACCATGTCTATGTTGGTACGGACGGTTGTGGGGTGGAAGTACTGGATATCATCAGCGGTGAGAGACGGCGTTCGCAGTTGCAGGATGTAGCCGATATTGCTCGCATAGCGGATGCCTTAGAAGAAGTTGCTTTTCACTGGGTGGCTGTCTCGGCGCAAGATCGCCCGCCTGAAACGCGAGGCCTGCATGAATTACGTGCGATTTGGGAAAACTCGACCAAACACGTGCAGACGGAGAGCGTCTATTCCGAGAGCGAAGCGCACGCGGCGGTGGAGATGGCGTCCGTGATTGCCGGTGGGCGGCAGGCTTTACGGCAGCGACCGGTTCTATCCCTGATGCAGTGCAGCGCCTCACCCCTGGGACACGATGGCGGCAGCCTGGATGCAGCTTTGATTGCAGCCGAAGCCGGCATCCCAGTCGGCTTTATGACCATGGCTGCTTGCCTGACCACGGGTCCAGCCACCATGGCGGGTAATTTGCTGGTCGGCAATGCTGAAGTGGTGGCAGGCACAGCGCTCATTCAGTTGGCCTTCCCCGGTGCGCCGGTCTTCTACGCGGCTGCCCAGACTGCCTCGGATTTGCGCACCGGCGCCTATACGGGCGGAGGTCCGGAGGATTTCCTGTTTGGCGCGGCAACCAATCAGCTGGCGGATTTTTACAACATACCCTTGTCTATGGGCTCGTTTGCGACCGGCGCTAAAGAACCCAACTGGCAAGCTGGCATTGATAACAGCCTGTCGACTTTCATGGCCAGTGTGGCCATGTCGGATATGCTCTTGGGAGTGGGGCTGCTGCATGGCAGCCGGATCTGGTCCTATGCACAGATGCTGCTGGACTGCGAAATATTTTCCATCGTGCACAAAATGATGCAAGGCATTGTGGTCGATGAAGATACTATGGCCATGGATGCTATCCGTGCTGTGGGTCCGGGCGGCAATTTCCTCTCTCAGAAACACACCCGCAAGCATATGCGTTCGCTCTTCTCGCCCAAATTTATGGACCGGCGCCCCTATAACACCTGGCAAGAGAAGCAGGATGGTCCTGCTGATTGGGCATGGGCTGAGGCGCGTCGTATCCTGGAAAGTCACCAGCCGCAGCCTCTGGATGAGAAGATCAGCCGTGAATTACAGCAGATCATTACTGGAGTAGAAAACGCATGAAGGCATTGCAGCCAAAAATCCAGTTGATTGACCAGGATACGATTGATCAGATTCTGGCAGAAGCGTTCCAGTTATTAATGGAGCCAGGTGTGAAAGTTCAATCCCGCCAGGCGCTGGAACTGTTAGCCCAGGCTGGCGCGACCGTGGATTTTGAGCAAGAGGTGGCCAAAATCCCGGAGAACATTGGTGCGAACAGCGCTGGCCAGTGTACCAGCTGAGTTCGACCTGTACGATTTTAGCGGCAACCCGCTTGTGCATTATGGCGGCGATCAGGTGCACTTTGA
The DNA here is from genome assembly GCA_963842455.1 of uncultured Chloroflexia bacterium. Lineage (GTDB taxonomy): Bacteria > Chloroflexota > Anaerolineae > Anaerolineales > UBA4823 > CAWJHE01. The sequence goes on along the minus strand of CAWJHE010000007.1, from coordinate 44,234 downwards.
CCCTGGTTCGAGCGGCGTGCATATCCTTAACCCGCACACCCTGGAGCACCAACCATCCGCTACAGCAGACCTGGTTCGCATCATCAAAGTAACCGAGATGCTGCCGCAGATGGATGCCCAATCTACGGCGGTTGTTTGTCATGAGGTGCCCAAGGATATCGGCGACCTGTACCGGCTGTATCTGGTGCTGCTGTTTTCAACCAAACCAGTGGTTACCGGCGCTTTTTCGGCCAGCACTTTACCAGCCATGCTGGAGATGCTGGCTCTGTTCTCAGGCGGACGAGAAGCCCTGGCGCAAAAACCAAGGGCTATTTTTGATGTTTGCCCTTCTCCTCCCTTGATCTGGAGCGAGTTTGGCGCTCTCAACCTGATTGACCTGGCGCGAGCGCGTGTCCCGGCGCAGATTGTCTCGATGCCACTGGCGGGCGCCGCTGCTCCGGTTACCATCCTTGGATCCACGGTCCAGCATGCCGCTGAATGCCTGAGCGGGATTGTCATTCACCAGTTAGCTCAACCTGGAGCTCCCATTGTGTGGGGAGGAGCGCCAGCTATTTTTGATATGCGTACCGGCGCAACACCGATGGGCGCAATCGAAACGGCCATGTTGGATGTGTGCTATGCTCAGGTGGGCAAGTCCCTGGGTTTACCCACGCACACTTACCTGGGCGCTAGCGATGCCAAGCTGGTGGATGCCCAGGCAGGCATGGAAAGCGGGATGAGCACCTTGATTGGAGCTTTGGGTGGCGTTAATATGATCTCAGGCGCGGGCATGTTGGATTTCCTGGCCTGTTTCAGCGTCGAGAAACTGGTGATGGATGCCGAAGCGATTGCCATGACGAAACGCCTCTTGCAAGGCGTATCCCAGCATACGCAAACTTTGGCTTTGGAGTTGTTTACCGGCATTAACTTCAAAGGTGATTTCTTGAAGCAAAAAGCTACCCGCCAGTTATTCGCCAGAGAACAATACCTGCCATCTGCAGTGATTGACCGCAGCTCTATCCGTGCCTGGCAGCAAGAAGGCAGTCTGGATACCTTTGCGCGTGCAAAGCGGCGTGTGAACGATTTGCTGGATGCTTATCAACAGCCAGCGATCCCGCCTGAGTTGAAGCAGGCTTTGCGACAAATGGTGACAAACCTGGCTGCCAAGGCTGGTATGCCAGAATTGCCTGCACTCGAAGATGAAGGGTAGTCATGCTTGACCTTGAAAGCCTGCTGCGGGTACCGCAAGTAGACGCGGAGAATGGTTTTGACCTGGCTCCAGATGGGGAGAAGCTGGCGTTTGCCTGGAACCGCAGCGGGCAGTGGGAAATTTACCAAAAGCACCTGGCTGAAGGCGGCGAAATCGAATTATTAACCCATGGTCCTGGCGGTAAATTCTCTCCCAGGTACTCTCCGGATGGGAAAAAGCTGGCTTATGTGGTTGACCTGGATGGCAGCGAGGCTTTCGATATCTGGTTGATGGACCTGGAAAATCAGCAAGCGGAAAACCTGACCCCTGATACACCCTTTGCCTTTCAACCCAACCTGAGCTGGTCCCCTGATGGTACTCAGATTGCCTGTATCTGTGACCGCAAGGGTGCCTTCTGTACTTATCTCCTGGATCTGGAAACGAGCCAGCTGCGTCTGGTGTTGGATACTCCCAACCCGGATTGGGATTTATGTTATCTCGCCGGACGGCAACTGGTTGGCGGTGGAAGCAGAAGGACAGGCACAGGATTACCAGGTGCATCTGATTTCTACCACAGGTGGGCAGGCGCTGCGCCTGGAGGAGGATGGAAAGCCGTTGAACGCCCGGCAGGTTTGCTGGTCGCCGGATAGTCAGCACCTGGCTTTGGTCTCGGACCTGGATGGTTATGCCAACATCGCCATGTACCATCTACAGGAAGGACAGTTAACCTGGCTAACCCGCGGGGAGGGGGACAAATCCATGCCAGCCTGGTCTGCTGATGGGCGTCGTCTGGCTTATCTGCACAGCCAGGGACCAGAAAATTGGATCGTTGTCTTAATGCTGGAAAACGGACACACAGTGCGGTACCAGGTTGGACCAGGTGTGCATGCCAGGCCAATCTTCACCCCGGACGGCGACCAGCTTGTGGTTGCCTTTGAAAGCCCCAGCCATCCTCCTGATTTATGGCTGCTTTCCTTGTCGGATGGGGTTTGCAGCCAGCTGACCCAGTCGCTTCCAGCGGAATTTGACAGGAGCCTGTTCAGCATGCCGCTACACCTGGAATATGAGAGCCTGGATGGTGTGCGGGTTCCAGCGCTTTTATACCAGCCTGCATCTTCCCAAGAGCTGCCGCCAGCGGTGCTATTGGTGCATGGCGGTCCAAACTGGTTGTTTCAATATAACTGGTACCCTCTGATCCAGCACATGCTCAGCCGGGGCTGGCTGGTTCTGGCGCCGAATTACCGCGGCTCCACTGGCTACGGTCGCGAGTGGCAGCTAGCCAGCCGCTTTGACCTGGGCGGAGTGGATGCGGAGGATATTATCGCTGGGGCAGCGTTTCTACACAAAAGCAGGCCTGGCAGATCCAGAGCGGATCGTAGTGACCGGTCGCAGTCATGGCGGTTACCTGACCATGGTCTGTCTGACCCAGGCGCCGGAAATTTGGGCGGGCGGCTCTGCTGTGGTGCCGTTTCTGAATTGGTTTACCGGGCACGCCAATTCCCGGGAGGATTTGCAGCACTGGGACCTGGAGAATATGGGCGATCCTGTAACGAATGCGGAATTGTGGCGCTCACGTTCACCTTATTTCTACCTGGATCGGATCAGTGCACCAGTTCAGCTGATTTGCGGTGCGCATGACCCGCGCTGCCCGGCCAGTGAATCGATCGAAGCTCGCGAGCGCTTGCTGGCAATGGGAAAAGCGGTCGATTTTCACCTTTACCCGGATGAGGGGCATACATTTCTGAAGATGGATAACCTGATCGATGCGGAAGTGCAGCGGGTTGGTTTCCTGGCGCGGTGCCTGGAGGCAGAACGCTGATCGTCAAGCATCAAAACAGAGATAATTTTTCGGGTAGTAATACCAGCATGGATATCTAAAGGTACATGATGAACCTGCGGCTAATTCTTTGATTGATCGAGAGGCATCGAAATGATTAGATTGAGCATAATAGAAGCGGACGAAATCGAGGCCATTCACCAGGCTACACTGCGCATCTTGAGTGAAACGGGTATTCTGCTCACGCATCCGGCTGCACGTCAGCTCTTAGCCGAAGCTGGCGCAAATCTGCAAGCTGACAGGGTGCGTATGCCTGCCGATTTGGTGGAGCGGCTGATTGCCCAATGCCCCTCCCAGGTGACTCTGCGGGGCAGGAATGGATCTCAGAAAATCCTTGGGGATGGCAGCCTGCACTGGCATAACCTGGGCGGCGCGCCGAATGTGTATGAACCCAAAACCCGCAGCCGCAGACCGGCTATGCTGCAGGATGTAGTCGATAGCACCCGACTGTTGGACGCCCTGGAGCAGGTCACCTCCATCACCCCATTCTTTACCCCCCAAGATGTGCCCGGACCCCTGATGGCATTATCCATGTACCGCCACGCCCTGCCGCACACCACCAAACCTCTGCAGGGTTCTGCCGTCCAGGGTGCGGCCGAGGTGGCGTATATGATGCGTATGGCGGAAGTGATCGGTCCCCCACATGAGATGCTCACCATGAGTGTTTCACCGGTTAGTCCATTATTCTTCCCGGATGAAGCTGTCGAAGCCATGCTCGAGATCGCCCGCTGGGGTGTGCCGTTGGGACCTTTACCCTGCCCAACTGCCGGCACAACCGCTCCGCTGACACTGGCAGGCGCCCTGGCGCAGCAAAATGCTGAAGTGCTCGCCAGCCTGGTGATCGCCCAACTGGCTCACCCGGGTCTGCCCATCATTTACTGCGGACGTCTGGCGATGATGGAACCGCGCACGGGAATCTCCGTATGGGGTGGGGTGGAGCTGGCGCTGGCTTCGGCCGCGACTGTCCAGTTAGGGCATTATTATCATCTGCCAGTCAATGTGTATGGATTTTCTACTAACGCCCATACCATGGACCTGCAAAATGGGTTCGAGCGCGCCTTGAATGCTGCTATCCCTGCCCTGGCTGGAGCGGATGAGCTTTCTGGGATCGGTGAAATGGAAGCTGGGGTGATGAGCTCCTATGCCCAGATGGTGTGTGATAACGAGCTGGCTGCCAGTGTACAGCGCTTGCGGCGGGGAATTCAAGTCAATGAAGATACCCTGGCCGTTGAGGTGATTGCTGCGGTGATGGATGGTTCCCGCAATTTCCTCGGTCAAAAACATACCCGCCAGGCGCTGCGCCAGGGCGAGATGCTCCTGACCCAATTGTCCGAACGGCGCTCCTGGGATGCCTGGGAACACGAAGGCAGGCAAGAACTGGCACAGCGCGCTCAGGCAGAAGCTGAGCGTTTGCTGGCAGAACATCAGGTCCAGCCACTGGATGAAATCCAGGAACGCGCCCTGGATGAGATCATGAGCCAGGCTAAGATGCAATTGGTCATTTCATAATATTTGACTTGGAAAGGAAGTCTCAATGAAGAGAGAAGCACAAGCCATTGCTCACCAACTGGTGGAGTGGCGCAGGACTTTCCACCGCCAACCCGAATTAGGCTTTCAAGTTTTCGAAACCGCTGGGAAAGTAACACAGGTTCTGCAGGATTTGGGATGGCGTGTCCAAACCGGCGTGGGACGCACAGGGGTTGTCGGCGAGCTGGGGAGTGGAGAGCCTGTGCTTGCTATTCGAGCTGATATGGATGCCCTGCCGATCCAGGAAGTCAATGAGATACCTTATGCTTCCCAGGTTGCGGGGCGCATGCATGCCTGCGGTCACGACGCCCACACAGCCATGTTGCTGGGAGTGGCTGCCCTGTTATCCAAACAGCATTTTGCCGGGACGGTGCGCTTGCTTTTCCAACCGTCTGAGGAAGTAGCCGACAAAGAAGGCGTGAGCGGCGCGCCGCGAATGATCGAAGATGGCGCTATGCAGGGCGTTTCACAAGTGCTGGCCTTGCATGTTGACCCAGCCATGTCAGTGGGCTGTATCCAAGTTGGTTCTGGAGCGGCCTCTGGTGGGGTGGATTCGTTTTTCGCTGCCATCCTCGGCAAAAGTGGGCACGGCGCCTATCCCCACGAAACCGTAGACCCGATTTACCTGGCTGGACATGTGATCCTGGCCTTGCATGGGATTGTCTCTCGCCGGGTGGACCCGCTGGCGCCAGCCGTAGTCAGCCTTGGCTCATTGCATGGCGGCGCTGCGCCGAATATCATCCCAGACCGGGTGGATTTGACCGGTACCATCCGCTTTATGCACCCTGCGGTGCAGCAGCAAATCCATGCCGAGATTGAGCATGCCTTCCAGATAGCGCGCAGTCTGGGGGGTGATTTTGAGCTGCGCTTTGAGACTGGTTCCCAGCCGATGATCAATCACCCACAGGCAGTGGCTTTGATTGAGACAGGCAGCTGAAAAAGTGATCGGCGCCCAAAATATTCTACCGCCCGTGCCCACCTTGGGGGCAGAAGACTTTGGGGCTTTTTCTGCTCTGGCTCCTGGCGCCATGTTTTCCCTGGGTTGTCGCATTCAAGACGATGAGCGTATGCTGCACAACTCACGCTTTGACCTGGATGAAAGCTGTCTGCCAATCGGAACAGCCATTCTGGCTCAAGCCGCCCTGGATTATTTGGGTAAGGGGTAAGTCGATATGCGTGGTATTTATAGTTCTGGTGATGGTTGCTTATGAATAATCCGAAAGACCAGGAGAGCTTGAGCTCGGAACAGCCCCTATACTATATCCATAGCCAGGCGCCGATGCGCATCTGCGATCTGGGTGGCTGGACCGATACCTGGTTTGCCCAATACGGTCAGGTGCTACATATGGCTGTCGAGCCTTTTGCCCAGGTGCAGGCGGCAGTTTACCCCCGGCAGGCGCGCCTGGAGCAGGTGGAGGTCTTTGCAGAGAATTACTGCCAACGATTTGGCGTGCAGCTTGGATTGCCCCCGTCCGCATACCGCCAGGCGCCGCATCCCTTGCTGCAAGCAACCATTGCCTGCCTGGGTGTGCCCGAACACCTGTCGGTTGAAATCACAATCTATTCTTCCATGCCAGGTGGAGCCTCGACTGGCACCTCGGCATCCGTGACCGTCGCCCTGGCAGCTGCCCTGGACAACCTGCGAGAAGGGTGCATGACTCCCTACGAGCTGGCAACGCTGGCACAAAAAGTGGAGACTGAATGGCTTGGTCAGCAATGCGGCATCCAGGACCAGCTGTGTTCGGCGTATGGCGGCATCCAGCTGGTGGATATGCACCAGTATCCACACGCCAGCCTGACTCCGCTGGAGCTTGCTACAGATATTTACCTGGAATTGGAGCAGCGCCTGTCCCTGGTCTACCTGGGGGCGACGCATAAATCCACGCAGGTGCACGAGATGGTGATCGCTGCTCTGGAAGACGACGGACCACATGCCCCGCCGTTGCAGCGCCTGCGAGCGATTGTCCCGCAGGGGTGGGAGGCTTTGTTGCGCGGGGATTTTGAGGCTTTTGGGCGGGCGATGATCGCCAACCACGAAGCCCAGCGCGCCCTGCACCCCGCGCTGATCAGCTCCAGCGCCGAGCGGGTGGTAGAAATTGCCCAGACGTATGGAGCTCTGGGTTGGAAGGTGAATGGGGCTGGCGGTGAGGGCGGCTCGCTCACCCTGTTGAGTGGCCCGCGCAGAGATGTGCAGCGCGCCATGCTGGCGGACATCCTGGCGGAAAACCCGGATGCGCGCCTGATCCCTATTCGCCTCAGTACGACGGGTGTCCAGGTCTGGCGCACACCAGGTTTGTGGTAAACTTAAGCCTGACTTTTTCGAGGTGTGTGCAATGATCATTCTCCAATAAAGAAAATTGTCCTTTGCAGCAAACAGAAACGCTTCACTCACCAGGTTGTGAGTGAAAACGACTGTCTTGCCTGGCTGTTCATGGAAGAAATTGTCTTTTCTTGTTTGGAGTGATCCGCATGCTTACTGTCCACCATATCTCAAAAACCTATTCATTAAATACTATCCTGACCGATGTGTCTTTTAGCATTGCGCCAGGCGATCGCGTTGGTCTGATCGGTCCCAATGGCTGCGGGAAGACTACCTTGCTGCGCATCCTGGCTGGGGAGGAAAAACCGGATGCGGGTCAGGTCACGCGCCTGCCAGCCGACTTGCGGGTCGGCTATTTACCGCAAGGTCTGGCGCTCGATCCGCAACTGACCCTGGAGCATGTCCTGCGTCCCCTCTCCGCTGACCCGCAGGCGTTAGAAGCTGAGGTAGCGCGCCTGGCAGAGGCGTTGGCGCTCCAACCGCATAATCCGTCCTTGCAGAATACTTACGATCAGGCTCTGCACGAACTGCAGGCGCTTGACACACATAGTCTGAGTGAAGCTTTTGCAGTTATAGAGGCGCTTGGCCTGGGAGAGCTGCAACCTCAAACTCCGCTGGCTCACCTGAGCGGCGGGCAGAAAACGCGCCTGTCTCTGGCGCTGGCGCTGCTCAACCGACCGCAGTTGCTCTTGTTGGATGAGCCCACCAACCATCTGGATATCGGCATGTTGGAATGGCTGGAAGACTGGCTGGCGCGCTTTCCTGGCGCGGCGTTGATCGTCTCGCACGACCGCACCTTCCTGGATCGCACCGTCAATCGCATCCTCGATCTGGCGTCGGAAACACACTCTTTGAAGGAGTACAGCGGCAACTACAGCGATTACCTGTCGCAATACCTGGCGGAGAAGGAACGCCACCGGCAAATGTACCAGGACCAGGTCTACGAGGTGCGCCGTCTGCGCCAGGATATCCAACGCACTAAGCAGCAGGCTGCCTGGGTGGAGCAAACCACCACACCACGGACCCCAGGTGTGCGCCGCATCGCCAAGAAAGTGGCTAAGAAGGCCAAAGCTCGTGAGAAACGCCTGGAACGTTACCTGGATTCGGAAGACCGCCTGGAAAAGCCTGTGCAGGGCTGGCAGATGAAACTGGAGTTCGGCGCTACACAGACGGTTTCAGCGGTGGCTGAGAGGGCAAACTTGCCAGCCAGGCGTGGCTTGCGTCACCTTGGCGGAAATGTGTTCGCCACACAAGACCTGGCAATCGGCTATCCTGGATATTCACCCTTACTGCAGAACCTGGATTTGCAGTTCCAGGCCGGGCGGCGAGTGGCATTGACCGGTCCCAACGGCTGCGGAAAATCGACTTTGCTGCGCACGATTGCCGGTCAGCTCCCGCCTGTGGAGGGTAAGTTCACCCTGGGAGCCAGCGTGCAGCTGGGCTACATGGCGCAGGAGCAAGAGCTTCTCGATCCGCACAGCAACGCCGTGGAAACACTGCGCCAGGTTGCACCTATGGATGAGACCGAAGCGCGCTCCTTCTTGCATTACTTCCTGTTCAGCGGGGACGATGCCCTGCGCCCGGTAGCTCAGCTGAGCTTTGGCGAGCGCGCCCGTTTGATGCTGGCCAGCCTGGTGGCTTCCGGGTGTAATTTCCTGTTGCTAGACGAGCCGATCAACCACCTCGATATCCCTTCCCGTGAGCGCTTTGAGCAGGCCCTGACGCAATTCCCAGGAGCGGTTCTGGCTGTGGTGCATGATCGCTACTTCATCCAGCGTTACGCCACTGACCTGTGGCTGGTGGAAGATGGGCGAGTGCGCCGGGAAGTGCTGGTGATCTGATGGACAGCGAGATCAAATGGGTGCTGGAGGATGCTCGATTGAAGGATTGCCTTGAAAAACAAACCTGTATCCAGTATTGAAGTGTGGTCGGCCGGGGTTGGAAAAATGACTGAAATTCAGCAACATGCCTGGGACCTGAGCATCCCGGAGGCGATTGCCATCCAGCAAACCCTGCGCCAGGCGGTGATTGGCCGCAAGGACTTTGATACCGTCCGCACGGTAGCCGGGGTGGATGTGGGCTTTGAGCAGGACGGAAAGGTGACACGCGCCGCGGTGGTGGTCTTGCGCTTTCCGGACCTCAGCTTGCTGGAGAGTGCATTGGTGAGGCAGCCGACCCGCTTCCCCTACGTGCCCGGGTTGCTATCCTTTCGGGAAGCGCCGGCCATCCTGGCAGCCCTGGCTCAGCTCAGCGCTCCGCCCGACCTGCTGCTGTGTGATGGGCAGGGATTGGCGCACCCGAGGCGCTGCGGGTTGGCCTGCCACCTGGGTCTGCTGAGCGATATCCCCTCGATCGGGGTGGCGAAATCGCGCCTGTTTGGGGAACATGCACCTCCCGGCGACCAGCGCGGCGATTGGCAACCCCTGCTGGATGGGGAGGAGGTGATCGGAGCAGTGCTGCGCACGCGCGCGGAGGTCAAGCCCTTGTATGTTTCCATTGGTCACCGCATCGACCTGTTAAATGCGATCGAATACGTCCTGGCTTGCGCGCCGCGTTACCGATTGCCGGAGACGACTCGCCAGGCGCACCGTCTGGCGTCGGGGAAATGAACTATAGAAAGAATAGCTGTTATGGATCTGGGATTTGCTGACAAATTTTTAAGCTATAGAATTATTTTGCTTCTCAACTGGCGGCAAAAGCAGAAACGATAGTTTTAGACAATTCATTCTTGCGGAATTTGTGGCAAGATACTTTTATTAAAAAGTGTCTTAAATACCAGAAGCAGGTCTTATCTAAATAAACCGATAACGCTGCATGCAAATTGCCAAACCATAGGAGCCATCTGGTTTAGGCTCAACTCGTACGACCCGTGCAGTAGCCGCCAGGCTTGGAACTTCAGCTTTTTCAGAAGTTTGGTTAGATAGACGCGCCATAATAAAAAGCGTTTGTCCGCGGGGCACATAATGCTGGGTGCGTAAATACATTCCGCTGGCGCTGATATTGGAGATGGTTGCCAGGCTTTCAATAGTATTTCCACCTACTAGCCGTTGGCGTAGAAGTGCTGGATAGGAACAATCCAGGCGCGGTTTGGTACGGCGATCCTCTGGATTGGAAAACCTTGTAGGCGCAGTCTGAGAATTCATGTACTTATACTAATCTGAATTAGAAGTTTTGTAAACGCTTTAGATACCTATTTGACTAGGACACAAGCGACTATTTTTGGATAAGAGGTTTGTATGTCTTGTGCCCCCTCAAGTGGCATAAATGTGCCTGTGTATTTGCTGCGCAACCTTCTATGCGATTTTCCACAGGCTCAGGCAGGCAATTCAGCCAGGTTGTTCTGGTAAGCGTAAATAATCAGCTCCAGCCGGTCCGAGACCTCTAGCTTGCTGTAGATCGAGGTCAGGTGGTGGCGCACAGTGACTTCGCTGATCGAGAGTTTGTCGGCAATTTGCTTGTTCTTTAGGCCGTGTCCGATCAGGGCAATTACTTCGCGTTCACGTTCGCTAAGCTGGCTAATTTTCAGGGCTTCGGGATCCATCTTATGCTGGTTGCGGCCGCGGGTCAGGTTGGTGATCACATTGGCGATCATAGTGCGGTCCAGCCAGATTTCGCCAGCATGCACTTTGCGGATGGCTTTCAGCAGGGTCTGACTGCCTTCTTCCTTGCGGACTACACCCATAACGCCCAGATTGACTGCCTGGTGAAAGAGTTGGTTTTCATTCATCCCTGTCACTAGCAAGAGGCGCGTCTGTGGGGCAGCCCCCAAGAGCTCGGGGATAACTTGAAGATCCAGCTCGCCATCCAGGTTGAGTTCCAGAAGGATCAGATCTGGATGAGATGCGGCGGCTATTGCACAGGCTTGCTTCAGGCTTCCGGATTCGCCGACCAGTTTCAAATCAGCCTGATCTTCAAATAGGCTGCGCAGACCGTCACGCATCAATGTGTGATGATCCAGGAGCATGATTCGAATGATGGATGACTCTGGTGGTTGAGAGAACTCGGTTTTCATTTTCGCGTCCTTGTGCTGAGGCTAACTTTCCCCAACATGAGTAACTTGCATTCGGCTTAAGAAAAGATTATACCAAAATTAGCTTTGAATAATGCTGGATTGATTTGTCAAAACGTTAATTTCTTGCTTGACGACCTGGAAAAATTTTGTTGATTTCCACTTTTGGCGCACGCTTAGATGAATGCAAGTTGGTCGCCTACTTCGATTTTATCCAGGAAATCTGGAGTGGTTTCCAATACATAACGAGCTGGCGTGGGTGAAGCGTAATAAGGTCGCCAGGGTAGGGCCAGGGTTTTATGGGTGACCTCTCCCTGACCGTTAATCCACACTGCTGCGATAGGGAAGAATACAAAAAACATGTGGATGGAGGAAGCCGTGATGCTGTCGTGGTTTTTGACAAGCAGAAGCCCTTCCCCTGGCTGAAGTGGACGGTGAAATTGTAATCCCACCAGTCGGCACCAGGTGCTGCTGCACCAGCGCACGGAATCTAAAAATGTCATATCATAATCAGCTTTGATTACCTTGATTTTTGTGTTATTCAACATGATTCTCCTTGCCGAACCATTCATTTACTAATTTCTATCATGGTAGGTTGAGGAAAAGGATCAAGTCCATCGTATTCTTCAGGTTACCACATGAAAAAGGGTGAGGCCAATCTCAACCAGGGAGATTTTATCTTACAATCCAAATACTGGAGAAAAATGCTTCTCAAATATTTAATCATCCGAATGTATATGGAGACTGTTTTTGACAAACGCTCCAGCTATAGGTGAATTGAGGCATCCACGTAGAATCTGGCTGAGATGATCATGGTCTAGAATAATAATAACTGTGTGTAATTGAAGCTGGAAGACCTAAAAAAGGACCTTGCCCCTTGCGAGAAATCGAAGGCGATTATCTAGAAGGATGCTATAATCTATCCACTTTCCCCTGTTGGGCGAAAAATCTACATTGTGAGCAGACTCTATGAAATCGATTTGTGTGTATTGCGGTTCGGCGGATCAGGTTAACCCCCAGTATTTAGAAGCAGCCCGCCAGATGGGGGCATCGATAGCGCAGCGCGGTTACCAGCTGTGGTATGGGGCTGGCAGCACTGGTTTGATGGGGGCGGTGGCGGATGGGGCTTTGCAGGCCGGCGGAGAGGTGGTTGGGGTGATCCCCGAGTTGTTCAATACCCCGCAGCTGGCGCATACCCACCTGACGCGCCTGGAGGTGGTGGGCAGCATGCACCAGCGTAAAGAACGCCTGGCTCAGCAGGCGGATGCGTTCATAGCCTTGCCGGGCGGTTTTGGCACCTTTGAGGAGCTGTTTGAGATCCTCACCTGGTCGCAAATTGGCATACATGCCAAACCGGTGGGTGTGCTGAATGTGCGCGGCTATTTTGACCCCTTGCTTTCTATGGTTGCGCATGCCTTGCAGGAGGGCTTTATTTATGATGAACACCGGCAATTGTTGGCCTCAGCTGACAATCCGCAGGCTTTACTGGCAGCCCTGGAAAACCACCGTCATCCGGAGGGTTTGGAACGTTGGTTAACCCGCGAAAACGATTTGTGAGTTGTGGTATAATCTACCTGTTAGGGGAGAGTGGTGTTTTCACCATCCTGGGAGCCAGAGTAGCCTGCTGTTTGGGAATACGGCTTTCCCAGGGCCCGAAATTTACCAGGGATATTGTATGAGATCATAAGCAGGCAGCAAGGCTGCGGGAAGCTTTTATATATCAAAGGCTTGCCGTAGATGGCGGTACATGCTATAATTTAATTAGTTTTTGGATAGATTTCAGACACAGTCCCCCTTTTGGTGCTCAACTTTTGAACTATAACCTCGGCCAGTTCTGCGCTTATTGCTCTTGATTTTTCCGGCACATACCGGCTGAGTTTTGTATTTTAAACCCAATGACCAAATCTTTTTCACAACCCTATAGAGCCAGGATGATATGAAAGTTCTCGAATTAGAAAATGCTTCGTTAAGTGACTTGCGCCAGATGGCGCGCGATCTAGATGTTCCCAACGCAATTCGTTTGAAGAAAGAGGATTTGATCCTGCGGATTCAACAGGTGGAGGCTGAACGCCAGGGCCTGGAATTGCGCGGCGGCATCCTCGAAATTATGAGCGAAGGGATCGGATTTCTGCGTTCCGGGCATTACCAGCCTGGTCCCTACGATGTCTATGTTTCCCAGTCGCAGATCCGGCGCTATAATTTGCGCAATGGCGACCTGATCATTGGTCATGTGCGCCCTCCGCGCGAGTCTGAGCGTCATTATGGCTTGCTAAAGGTGGAAACCGTCAACGGTTTGGAGGCGGATGACGCCAAGCGCCGGCCCACTTTTGAGTCGCTCACTCCGATCTTCCCTGAAACGCGTTTTGACCTGGAACTGGACCGCCATACCATGGCCACCCGCCTGATCAACCTGGTCACTCCGATTGGACGCGGCCAGCGCGGATCTGATCGTTTCGCCACCCAAAGCGGGTAAAACCACCATTTTAAAACAAATCGCCAATTCCATTTCCACCAAGTATCCTGATGTGCACTTGATGGTCGCCCTGATCGGTGAGCGACCCGAAGAAGTGACCGATATGGATCGCTCGGTGGATGCGGAAGTGATTTCTTCTACTTTCGATGAACCCGTGACCTCGCATGTGCGCGTGGCCGAGATGGCCCTGGAGCGCGCCAAGCGCCTGGTAGAGATTAATCGCCATGTGGTGATCTTGATGGATTCAATCACTCGCCTGGCCCGCGCCTACAACCTGGTGGTTACCCCTTCAGGTCGCACCCTGTCCGGTGGTATTGATCCTTCTGCCCTGTACCCGCCCAAGCGTTTCTTTGGCGCAGCTCGGAATATCGAAGAAGGCGGTTCACTGACCATTGTGGCTACCTGCTTGGTCGATACCGGCTCGCGCATGGACGATGTGGTCTACGAAGAATTCAAGGGTACCGGTAATATGGAATTGCACCTTTCCCGGCGCTTGCAAGAGCGGCGGGTCTTCCCAGCCATTGATATTGAGCGTTCTTCTACCCGCCGTGAGGAGCTGTTACTGGGCCCCGATATCACACCGCGGGTCTGGCTGATGCGCCGTATGTACGACCAGATGGTTTCTGCCCCGCCGCAAGGCGCAGGTTTGGATCCTTCTACGGCTACCGAAGCCATTATTCAGCGTCTGGCTCGCACGAATTCAAACCAGGAATTCTTGGAGACGCTGACCGAGAACTAAATCGTGGCCGATTGGTCTCCCGCACCTGCGGACTCAAACCGATCATCTTCCTCATCTGACCGGATCATTTCGAGGATCGCCTGGGTAGTTGCCCTGGGGTTTGTGTTTGGCGCGCTATTCCTGGGCTGGCGCAGGTTTGCAGTGTCTGGTTCTTCTGAAGGTGTGGAGCAGGCGCTCTTCAGCCTTTCCCCAAACCCAACCAGCGACTCAGCATTGCAGGCTTCTCTGCCTGAAGTGGAGTGGTCTACCAGTTGGAATGATGACCTGACGCGCCGTCCGGAGTTACGCACGGTGATCCCAGCACGACCGCGCCAGGATGTGATTAACTACACGGTTGCCAGCGGCGATTTAGTCTTCGAAGTTGCCACTCGTTTTAGCTTGAAGCCAGAATCGGTTTTATGGGCTAATTATGACCTGCTCAACGATAATCCAGATTTGATTTCATCGGGGATGCAATTGCAGATTCCACCGGCAGATGGGGTCCTGTACCAATGGCAGGAGGGGGACACTTTTGAGAAAGTAGCCGCCAGTTTCGAAGCCCGGGTGGATGACATCCTCAGCTGGCCGGGAAATAACCTGGATTTGACGAACCCGCAGGTTGAGGCGGGTAGCTGGGTGATGGTGCCGGGCGGGCATCGCGAATTCCGCCAATGGCTGATCCCGACTATCCCACGCGGCAGCGCTGGGGTTTCCAGCGCATTGTATGGTGCAGGGGCATGCACCGGCAGCTATGAGGGCGCCTACGGTACAGGCGCCTTCATCTGGCCAGCGGATAATCATACCCTGTCGGGTAATGATTATTGGTCCGGTCATCTGGCAATTGATATCGCTGCCGGCGAGGGGGCGCGTCTTTACGCAGCAGATAGTGGTGTGGTGGTGTTTGCTGGTTGGGCTACTGGTGGTTATGGCAATATGGTGGTGATCGATCACGGCAACGGTTACCAGACCTTGTATGCCCACATGAGCCAGGTGGCAACTGGTTGTGGGCGCAGTGTGTCGCAGGGGACGGTGATTGGCTACTCTGGAAGCACTGGAAATTCAACAGGTGCGCACCTGCATTTTGAAGTTCGTTACCTGGGTGGTTTTATCAGCCCGTGGTTTGTGCTGCCGGCTCCATAAGCTCGAGTTTGCGTTTCAAGCAGCAGAACCTGAACAAACGAACTGTTTGCTAACCATGGTCAGTGTTTGTGCGAGGGGCGCTCTTTGCCCGGAGTTAAGTGATCTTTGCTGATCCGGCACTCTTTTCTCCCGACCAGCCCTGAGATTGCTGCGCACAGACTGCTCACTGTGACTGGCGCTTTGGGGCTACTCGCAGCGACAGATCATCCGAATTCTGGGGAGCAGCGAATTGATCTGGCATCCAGCAGAAACCCGCATGGCGTTTTATGCCTGGGTGATTTATAATGATGTGAATTAAATAGTGAGAAAAATTGGAGGATACAAAGATGGCTAAGAATGAGACCGATCCAGAGACCAGCGTAATGGCTGAAACCGATAATTACCTGGCATGGCAGGCGGATGAGCCTGATGGCGAGACCACCTATCATTTGGAATTGAACAATGTAACCCTGCACTTCTTTCTGGAAGAGTGGGAAGAGTTCTTGAAGCTTGCCAAGGAACTGGCTGGATAATCTGCTTATTTTGTAAGCAAATAGCCTGGTGGAGAAAATCTGCCAGGCTTTTTTGATGCCTGGAATAAGGACCAGGCATTTGGTGGGCGCGTGAATACCATCCCCTGGTTAGTGGGTGATTTTTTCTACGTAAGGTATAACCCCCTGGCAGGCGTCGGTGAAATAGTTAACGGCTTCCTGCCAGGTGAGGCTGCCAGTGTTCTGCCATGTTTGGTGGATGGCATACGCTGTACAGCCAGGACCAGCGTGGTAATTGGCAATGGTGAAACGCCAAAGGTCTTCGTAGGTTGCTACCATTCCAGGGCTGCTTGCTGTAGCGGTGAAGATTGTACGACTAACCTGGGCGCAATTAGCCTGCAGGGTATTGGCAAACAACGAGACGGAGAAATTGGTGTTGCTCAGGTCAATGCCGGCCTCGCATTCAGCACAATCCACCTTGGCTTGTACTGCCAACGCTCCGCGTAGGATCGCCCGGCTATCCTCTTCTAAGCTGAGATATCCCCCGCTACAGGCGTCTTCGTGCAATACCAGGGGGCAGAACTGGGTGAAGAATTCGGGTTGCCACAGGAAAATTGAATCGACGCCATGATCGGTAAGCTGCCCTAGCCCGTACTCGTAGGGTACCCGGAACACCCCTGGCCAGAACTGGCTTTCCTGGGCGAACAGGTTTTTCATTAATTGGGCGGGGATGCCTGTCTCTTTGGCTACTTCGACAATGCGATGGTCAAACTGGTTTTGCCAATCTGCCAGTAAGGGGCGGGATTGTTCCAGTCCGCAGCTATCTGCATAGCCATTAGGCAGCATCCCGCCGCTGGGACAGGCGGATACATCCACCAGGCCCTGCATGATCAGTCGACCAGCCAGATAATAGTATGGTTCTTCGGATGCGAGCAAGATAGGTTCTTCGGGGGTTTTGAGCCAATCGGGTAAACCTCCCACAGGTGGGAATGCGTCCCAGATGCGGGCGCAGCTGGCTAATGGTGCGCCTTGCCATTGTGAACTAATCACATCCACGTACCAGCCTTTCAGGTCGGGTGAGGCGGTGACACCGGTTTCGATGACACGTACCTGGGCGGTAAATACCTCACTCGAGTCGCCGTAACTGGAATCGGCCCAAAACTCCAGGCGAGAACCCAGGATGGGGGTAGCTCGCAGAGGAATAATGCACACATCGCTTAAACAATAAAATGGCTCTCCGTCCAGGATGCCTTGTATTGCGGTAATTCTTTCGTTAGGGAGCGGTTCTATGCCGGTAAGCACCAGGCTTGGGATTTGCGTGCAGCGGTTCTCAGGTGGTTGGGGTGTGCAGCCTTCCAGAGAGACCCAGATTTCAGGTTGAGGTAGCTCAACAATGACCTGGCGTTCCTGTGCCTGGGAGCCGATCAAGTGCATGTATACGCCTTTACATCCCAGAGGGGTTTTGCAAGCAGGGGTGCCAGCCCAGGCATTGGCAATTTCTGCACTGCAAGCTTGAGAAACTTCGCTCAGGGTGGGCAAACCGTCGTGATCGATCAGTACCTGGCACAGAAACTGGTTGCCTGACCAGCTCATCAGCCACCATTCGTATTCGATGTAGGGGACCACTAGGGTGGTTACGCGCGTTGAGGTTTGAGCAGCAACAGATTGCCCTGGACTCCACAAGGCTGCTACGAGAAATGCCAATAAATAGGCTGCGCGGCTTAGCTTCGCGATGCATGCCATAGAATACGGATCAGGTTCCCATCTCAGAAAAATTTGCCTTCCGATCGATCGATATCAAACCTTTCAGGGTTGTCGTCGCTCTCCAGCAACCCGCTGTTCTTTCAGAAATTTTTATCGTAAGCCTGGCTCAAGCATTTTCGCACTTTTTGTCTTCATGGTTGGCCTGAGAAGGTTGATCTTGCCTCCCCTACTGCACCATGATACACTTTTACCATTATACTTGATCTTAATAGCTAAGGAAATATCTGGTTAGCCCGGGTTTACAGCGCTGATAGGCTGATCATGTATACTGGGTAACCCGAAAATCAAAATTCTTGTTAATCTGAAAGTGGAAGGTGAACTATGCCACCTGTTTTGTATCTTATCGATGGCCACGCTCTGGCTTACCGGACATATTTTGCTCTTACCAGTGGTACAGGGGCTGGTTTTAGCACCCGCAGTGGTGAGCCTACAGCCGGTGTGTATGGATTCACCAGTGTTTTGTTGCGTCTATTGGAACAGGAACGCCCGGATTACCTGGCGGTGGCATTTGATGTGGGGCGTACATTCCGGGATGAGATGTATGCAGAGTATAAAGGCACGCGTGAAAAAATGCCGGATGACCTGCGTACGCAGATGGAACGGATTCGCCAGCTGGTGGATGCCTTTAATATCCCTCGCTTAGAGTTGGAAGGCTACGAGGCGGATGATGTCCTTGGCAGCGTGGCGCAGGCAGTCGTCAAGCTAGGGTTGGGTGTAAAGATTATCACCGGTGACCGGGATTTATTGCAATTGGTGAATCGGCGCGTGATCGTTAGTCTCCCGGGGAAGAGCCTTTCGGAATCGAAAGATTACTTGCCGGAAGATGTCCAACAGGCGCTCGGTGTCCGCCCGGACCAGGTGGTGGATTACAAAGCGCTGGTGGGGGATAAATCAGATAATATCCCCGGTGTGGCAGGGGTTGGCGAGAAAACAGCCTCATCTTTATTGCAAACTTATGATACTCTCGAAAATATTTATGCTCATCTGGATGAGCTTTCTGCCGGTGTCAGGAAGAAACTGGAAGCGGGTAAAGAGAGCGCTGAACTTAGCCGGAAGCTGGCGCAAATTGTCACCGACCTGGATATTCCCCTGGATTTGGAACAGGCCCGGCCGCATGCATTTGACCCGGAAACGATTGAAGGTCTTTTCCGTGAGCTGGAATTCCGCACCTTGATGCCGCGCCTGATCAACCTGGAGCAATCGTATGGCAAAACCCGCCCAAGTGATGGTCAGCAATTATCCATGTTTTCTGCCAGCCAAGGAAATGTTGCAGCACCATCAAAGCCTGCACGTACGCGTGTGCAGCCAACAGACGAAACGCTCTATACAGTGGTTGATGATCCTGAGAAATTGAAGGACCTGGTCAACCAGTTGAATACTGCCAAACAAATTTCCTTCGATACCGAGACGACCTCAACCGACCAGATGCGTGCAGATCTGGTTGGGATTTCCCTGGCGGTTGAGCCTGGGCATGGTTTTTATATACCTGTTGGTCATCAAGCTGGTTCTGGTGCGCAACTCGATCGCCAAACGGTGTTGGATGCCCTGCGCCAACCCCTGACAAACCCTCAAATACCTAAAGTTGGGCATAACCTGAAATACGACTTCGTGGTTCTAGCCCGATATGGCTTGCGAGTACAACCGCTGGCTTTTGACACGATGATTGCCGAATTCCTGAGCAACCCTGCTTCGCGAAATTTGAGTTTAAAGAACCTCGCCTGGGTAAGGCAGGATATTCGCATGACCCATATTGAGGACCTGATTGGGAAAGGTAAAAACCAGATTACCATGGCCCAGGTTCCCATTGGGCAGGCGGCGGCGTACGCGGCGGCTGATGCTCAGGTTGTTTTAGGCTTAATGCCTGAATTAGAAGATGAGCTGAAGCAGAAACAGGCGTTGCCTCTGATGATTGACCTGGAAATGCCCCTGGTAGCGGTACTAGCCGATATGGAGATGGATGGCATTTCTCTGGATGTTGGCTTTCTGCAGAAAATGTCTGCTGAGCTAAGCGACCGGCTGCAGCAAATTGAGCAGCAGGTCTACCAGGAAGTTGGCTCACATTTCAACTTGAATTCTCCCCAGCAGCTTTCTGAGGCTTTATTCACTCGCCTGAAAATTGAACCGCCGGACCGAACACAGAGGACATCCACTGGTTTTTATTCCACATCGGCAGATGTCCTGGAGGCGTTGAGTGGTAAACATCCTGTGGTGGACCTGGTATTGGAATACCGTGAGCTTTCCAAATTGCGTTCTACTTATTTAGAGGCCCTGCCGGGTCAGGTAAACCCCATGACAGGCAGGGTGCATACCTCCTATAACCAGACCGGCGCGGTTACGGGTCGGATTGCTTCATCGGATCCTAATCTGCAAAATATTCCAATCCGCACCGAATTGGGGCGTAAGGTACGCAATGCCTTTGTGGCTGAGGCTGGAAAGTGCCTTCTGTCGGTAGATTATTCACAGATTGAGTTGCGCATTGTAGCTCATATGGCTCAGGACCAGGCGATGATTGAAGCATTCCGGGCAGGCCAGGATATTCATGCCACCACCGCAGCAGCTATCTATGGCGTGCCATTGCAATCTGTAGATAAGGACCAGCGCCGGCGGGCAAAGGGGATCAATTTCGGCTTGATTTATGGGATGAGCGCCTTTGGCTTAACCCGTTATACTGATTTAACGCTGGGCGAAGCTGAAGATTTTATGCAGGCTTACTTTACTAAGTTCCCTGGTGTAAAACGATACCTGGATGGCATTCGCACCCTGGCAGCTCAACAAGGCTATGTTGAAACTTTGTTAGGCCGGCGGCGCTATTTCCCGGGGTTAAGCGAGCAATCCAATCGCAATGTGCGCATGCGAGAAGAACGCGAAGCAATCAATGCTCCTATCCAGGGTACAGCAGCAGATATTATGAAACTGGCTATGCTGAAGGTTCCACTGGAGCTAAAAGAGGCTGGTCTGGCGGCGCGCATGATTTTGCAAGTACATGATGAGCTTGTCATGGAATGCCCTTTGGATGAAATGCAGCGAACGGCTGAAGTTGTCCAACAAACGATGGGAGAGGTTTACTCGTTGGATGTGCCATTGAGCACCGAAGCACGTTGGGGAACGAATTGGGGTCAGATGACAACCTTATAGGTGCTTCATTGCGATTCTGATGGCTTAGAAACGCTACTTTTAACAGATCGCTTTCAGCTTTGTAAAGCAGAATACAAATCGTTTGGTTTAGAATTACCTGGATTAGAACCCAAGCTTGGTTTAGGAGATTCGATGGCCGGACGACAAGAAGTATTCCAGCAAGAAATGAACCTGGGGCATTCTGACGCCTGGGATCAGAAGTGGGATAAGGCAGCTGAGCATTATCGCCTGGCCTCGGATGAATTCCCTGACCATCCTCAGGCTCTGACCCATTTAGGCCTGGCGCTTATTGAGCTTCAGGATTACCCGGCTGCTCTGAGATGTTATGAAAAAGCAGCCAGGCTTGATAACTTCCGATCCTCTCCCTCTGGAAAAGATCGCCCAATTATATGAACGCCAGGGAAATTTAGACCGGGCTGCGATTGCATCGCTGCGAGCCGCGGACTTGTATTTAAATGCAAGAGATATTCAAAAAGCTATCCACAATTGGGAGCGGGTCATCCGGCTTAACCCGGCAAACCTGCAGGCAAGATCTCGTCTCGCTATCGTGTATGAACGGACTGGAGAAAAGCAGCAAGCTATTAAGGAATATCTTGCAGTTGCCAGTATTCTCCAAGCAAGAGGGGAGCTAGACAAGGCGCTCAAGGCAGTCAACCAGGCTCTCAGCCTGGATCCGCAAAGTGACGATGCCCGACAGGCTCTGGGTCTGCTCAAAGATTTTAAAACTCTCCCCAAACCTTCACGGCTGCCTGGCGGCACCGCTCCATTACGTATGGCCCAAGTTCGCCAGTTTAGCCATAATGAACAAGCGGATGACAAAAAAGAAACGGACCAACACCCAGTTGAGGCGGCTTGCCAGGCAGCGTTAACCACCTTGGCAAGTATGCTCTTTGAAATGCCCGAAGAGGAAACACAGGTTAAACGCCAGGGGTTGCAGGCCATTGTGGCAGGAGCAGGTTTTGGTTCCAAATCTGCAGATAAAGTACGACTGGCGTTGCACCTGTCTCAGGTGGTCGATTCACAAACTCGCGGTGATTTGGCTCAGGCGGCAGATGAACTCATGCGGGCGATTGAGGCAGGTTTGGAGCATCCGGCAGCCGAGTTTAACATGGCTTATTTATTGATCCAGGCTGGCAACGCAGATCAAGGTGTTCGCTATTTACAGCGGGCTGTCAAAAAGCAGGAATTCTTGCTCGCCTCGCGGTTATTGATGGGAGAATATGCCTGTCAGCGCCAGGACTACAAACAAGCAGCAGCGCATTATCTGGAAGCTTTGCGTTTTGCAGATGCTCAGATAGTTGCCCCTGAATACACAACCGAATTACGTCAATTGTATGATCCCTTGATTGAGACGTTAATGCGGAAGGATCCTCAGGCATTAATGGCTTTATGTGAAAATATACATTCCCTGCTTATGCAGGCGGATTGGAAAAAACGCCTGGCGCAGGCGCGCAACCAGTTGAGCGATCAGGATGGCGCGCCGATTTGTCCGGTAGTCGAGATTCTGACAGAGAGCCATAGCGGCCAATTAATGGATGCTATCTCACAAATCAAGACTTATCGAGCTCAGGGATATTTACGCACTGCCATGG
The DNA here is from genome assembly GCA_963842455.1 of uncultured Chloroflexia bacterium. GTDB lineage: Bacteria > Chloroflexota > Anaerolineae > Anaerolineales > UBA4823 > CAWJHE01. The sequence goes on along the minus strand of CAWJHE010000007.1, from coordinate 22,081 downwards.
ACCATGCTTTAGGCGCAATTGATTTGGCGCCCACCTATTTACCATTGCATCGTTTGATGGGTGACATGTTAGTAGATCAAGGCAATATTCCTGCTGCATTGTCGAAATTCCAGACAGTTGCCAAATCTTACAGCAGCCGGGGTGAAACGCAACAAGCTATTGCTATGTATCGCAGTATTCTTGAGATTTGTCCTACTGATTTGCAGGTTCGCAATCGCTTGATTGCACAATTGATCTCTGCAAACCAGGTAGAAAGCGCCATTCTGGAGTATATGCACCTGGCGGAAGTGTATTACCGGCAAGCGGATTTTAATACTTCCAGAAGAATTTATACCGATGCTTTACGTGTAGCTCATCAGGAAAATGTGGACCGTTCTTTACGTGTTAAGATCTTGCACAGGATGGCGGATATTGATATGCAAAGCTTGGATTGGCGCCAGGCAATGCGGGTTTTTGAGCAGATCCGAACCTTGCAACCAGACGACGATAAAGCTCGCTATCGCCTGGTAGAGCTGAACTTGCGGTTAAACCAGGAAAAGCAAGCCTTATCAGAACTAGACCAGTACCTGGAGCACTTGTTAGAGACTCGCCAGAATGATACAGCCGTGAAATTTCTTCAAACCTTTGCTAAAGAGAACCCTCAGCTTGTGCCGATTCGACGTAGATTGGCTGATTTATACCGGCAATTGGGCAGGAAAGAAGATGCCGTTGCTCAGCTCGATGCGATCGGCGAGTTACTGCTGGAGGGCGGAGATCGGGCTGGGGCAATTCAAATTATCGATACTTTATTGGGACTTGAGCCAGCTAATCGTGACGCGTATGAACTTCTCTTAACGCAATTGCGAAAGGGCAGCAGGTAGTACCTGAAGGAATTACCACCAAATTCTAAATGAGGTTGTTGTCTTTGCTTGGAGATGGTCGCGGGTGACGATTACCTGGATTTCAGCCATTCCTACCATGCTTGATTCAAATGGGAAGGAGAATTGTGTAACACCCTGTTGGTTGGTAAGTTGGGGGACAATATAACGGCTTTCTTCCCCAGATGGGAGCCGTAATACCACAACTGCCTGTGCATCGGCTATTGGTAATCTGCGTTGGTCGGTGACCAGAATATGAACCGTCTGACGTCCGTGCGGCGAGGTGATAGCCTGTTCTACAACAGCCTTGGTGTTGATACTTAATACGCTGTAGATGGTATTATCGCCGGTGGTTAGAACTGGGTCTAACCTGGAAGAATTTTCCTGATTTATGTAGAAGAATTCATAACCAAAATTGGAGACAAGTATATTTTTCCCACTGGGCAGGTCTGGGTGCCATTCCAATCTGCTGTAGAAGAAGTACTGAACCAGCCTCCCGTTTAGCCAGACGGCATTACTTACTGGAGGACCAAAGGTATATTCCCCACCATTGGCTTCATAGAATGCACGAAAAGCCATGCAGATTCTGAAGCCAGTATCGGAGAAGATACGACAGCCCTGTGAATGATCAAACACATTGCTGGGTTGTAGCTGATTTTGAAAAAGTTTGAAATGTGTGATGCCTAGCGGAGAAATATGGACCTGATAGCCTGCTGGTTCGGTCGGATGGTATTCAAAGCGAGCTTTTTCGAAATATTGAACCAAAAGGTTGTATCTGGGATCTGTGAAAGCCTCCGTAATTGGTTCACCGTAGATTTCTTTTGGGTTTGGGGAGAGACTGTAGAATTCTAGAAAAGCCCCACTGATCGTGTGGCCTTTATTTTCAGAGTATATAAAATCCGGCGATTGTGCGGCAGCAACCTGCCCGCTCAATACGCTTGAAAGAATGATAAAGACGATAAATCCAAGCAGGCGACCCCTCATATGATATTATTATATGCAATGATTTTGTAAATATCAATAGTAAGATGTACGTATTTCCATGTCATTTTTGACTCTTGTATATGTTTCTGCAAAATGATTGGATTCGAGATCAAGAATGGAATTTAAACCTGTACATTTTATCGGTGAACTGATCGAAGTTACTTTTTCTCATCCACCTGTATTTGAAAAAATACCAGGACCGCCAGATACGTTTTCCTGGCGCGGTGAGGTGTACAAGGTTACGGAAGTGCTGAGCGAGTGGCATGATTATCGCAGGCGAGGTCGTATGGCTAACAATATGCGTCCCGAACATGCAGTTACAGCTGCTCGCAGAGGTTCTTGGGGGGTGGGACAGGATTATTTTCGTGTACGAACTTCACAAGGGAAAATTTTCGATATTTATTATGACCGGGCGCCCAAAAACGTAGATGATCGTAAAGGTGCATGGTTCTTAGATAAAGAAATGATGCTCCAGAGTACGGATAATTTACCTGACTAGAATGGGTTTATCTGTCTTCTTCATTGGCTTGCTGCTTCTTCAAAATATTCCCAACAACCATGAGAATTGAACCGCCTAACACCAGGGCGGCGATCAAGAAAAGAGCGGGATCCTTTTTATTAGGGGCAGTTTGTGGATTCAGGTTGCTTTGACTGGAAACCTGCTCAGCCTGCATGGCAAGCTCTGTACTTTGGATTTCGATCGTGGGTGCTATTGTCCGAGTTGGACGCGGCGTAGGGGTTATCTTGCTGGTTGTGCTTGTCGAAGTGGCATCCAAGGTGGCAGTGATCTTGGCGGATCTAATCAGAATTTCATCGCCGGGAAAAATCAAGGTGTTGTCTGTAAAGCCGTTTATGGCCAATATTTCGGGCAGGCTGACTTTGTAAATGGCTGAGATTGCCCAAAGAGTCTGCCCGCTTTGGACCCTATGGGAAATTGAGCCATCTGGCCCTGGGGTCGAGGGTACCACAGGCTGGACGGGATTGGCGGCGGCTGCTGGCGGCTGTGAGGTGCTGCCGGTGACTGGAGAGCCGCTGCCAGGTGAACCGGCTATATAGCCAACGTCCAGGGTGAAATAAACCCGGTCGCCGGCAATGGCTACCCCTGCGCCAACATCGGTATAGTTCCCGCCGAGCATGGTATTCAGGTGCAGACTATCGCCCTGCCACATCTGTACAGCCTGTTGGTAGCTCATCTGATTTCCGCCAGCAATATTTTCCGAAACATAGACGGTAGCTCCGTCTCCATATCCTGCTGCTATTGCCCGGCCTTTGGCATTCGAGCCGCCAGCACCTGTGTGGGTGATAGAGCCAATGGATGCCTGATACTCTGAGTGCGCCTGGGCGGCAGCCATGAGCGAACCATTCACCTGGTAAGCAGGCAGGCCATTTGCTTGGCGCAGTTGATTTACTGCTCCGATCAGATCGTAAGCATTGTCCGTTTTTGCCAGCCCTGATATGGTGGGGATAATGGTGAGAAAAATGAGTGCCAGGCACGAGAAAGTAACTGCCAGGCTGGTGAGAAGGGATGGATTTCGAATAGGCAGTTTAGCGATCTGCTGGAAAACCCTGAGCAAACGCAACATAGATCGTATCATAACATAAATCTATTCTGAACTTGTGCCCCCTTTTACTTGCCTCGTGTGCTGAGCCAGGCCACCAATTTTTGCGTTTCCCAGGTATTGATCACATGCCGGGGCTCCAACCAGGCTCTGCGCCCTGTTGCTACACCGAAGCGCAGCAGATCAAGATCGTTGGCGCTATGGGCGTCGGTATTAATGCTGAGGATGCCACCCAATTCCATGAAGCGGCGGGCGTGAATATCGCTTAAATCCAGGCGTGAAGGATGTGCATTGATTTCTAGGACGACTTGATGGTCTATAGCCGCCTTAAACACGGCTTCCATATCCAAATCTGCTCCCTCCCGGTTCGGGATCATCCGGCCGGTTGGGTGACCAATGATATCAACATGCGGATTTTGAATAACCTGGATCAGGCGCTGTGTGATTTTCTCGCCAGGTTGGCGCAGACTGGAATGCAGAGAGGCGATGACGATGTCAAGTTTTGCGAGTACGTCATCCGGAAAGTCCAGGCTGCCGTCGGCGCGGATTTCTACTTCACAGCCTTGTAACAAACGGATCGAATCCCCAATCTCAGCCTGTACCTGGTCAATTTCCTCACGCTGTTTATTCAGGTCGTCAACCGATAGCCCTCCTGCTACGCCTAGACTGCCTGAGTGGTCCGTGATTGCCAAAATTTTCATCCCACGTTGGAGTGCAGCTTCGGCCATTTCGCGGATGGAAAGTTTACCGTCGCTCCAGGTACTGTGTGAATGCAGTTCGGATTGGATGTCCTGGAGGGTTATCAATTCAGGTAAGTTGTTATCCCTGGCAGCTTGCACTTCTCCATGATCTTCGCGCAGCTCTGGAGCAATCCAAGGCAGCCCCAGTGTTTCGTAGACAGCTTCTTCTGTTGCGCATAGGATTTCAGATCCGTCTTGTCTTTGGAAGGATTGATCTGATAAGGAAAGTCCTTGTTTTTGGGCGATTTCACGCAGGCGAACATTGTGTTCTTTTGATCCAGTCGCGTATTGCAAGGCCGTCCCAAATCGTTCAGGTGGATGCACCCAAAGCTGAGCTCGCAAATTATGGCTGTATTCGACGCTAGATTTTATTTCTCCCTGGCTGATAATGCGGATTACATCCGGGTGCTCTACAAACGCCTGCATGATTGGAGCAGAGTTTGACGAAGCTGCCAATAAATCCAGGTCTCCAATTGTGGCGCGCATACGGCGTAAGCTGCCTGCCAAGACAACTTTTTCGACGCCAGGAACCTGGCTAAGCATTTGAATTAATTCCTGCGCAAACGGCCAGGCTTTTCCCAAAGGAATCCGATTGGTACGGCGCGCCACAAACTCAATCCCAGCCAGGATTTTTGCTTCAGATTTCTCTCCCATACCAGGAAGTGAACGTAATTTACCTGCTTTGGCAGCTGCCTCTAACTCGGTAAGACTGGAAATGCCTGCATGTTTCCAGAAGAGAGCTGCCTTTTTAGGTCCGACATCTGGAACATGCAAGACTTCGATTAATCCGGGGGGCACTTCTTGCTCTAAGCGTTCCAGAAATTCCAACTTGCCTGTCGAAAGCATTTCATCAATTTTCTCAGCAATGGCTTTCCCAACGCCAGGTATTTCAGTAAGCTTGCCTGTTTGCCAGGCATCGTTCACACCGCCTGGCAGGTTCTCCAGGCTGTCCACAGCTTTGCGATAAGCCAGGATTTTGTAGATTACTTCCCCTTTGATTTCTAACAAGTCGGCGATACGGGAGAAAACATCTATGATCTGTCCGGTTGTCATTTTTGCAGCGGATTTTCCCATATTGTTCATTCCTTTTGAACTGCCAAGGCCACCCAGTCTCCGATTTGCCTTTTTTCGACTAATGTCAGCCCCTGGATTTCAAAGGCTGCTTGGACATCGTTGGCCTGTTCATCTAAAATACCCGATAGAATGAGCACACCATCTGGGGTGATTAACTTGCCTAAACCCTCCTCAAAGAGTTGAATGATCACCGGTGCGAGGATATTTGCCAATACAATTGGCGCTTTTTGAAAAGGAAATTTTCTTGATAACAAATCCTCTAATGAGCCGATTCCGAGCTCTAAATTCTCGGAAACCAGGTTTGTTCGGGCATTCTCCTGTGATGCACGGATGGCGTCTGCGTCGATATCTACACCCAAAGCTCGCCGGGCGCCAAGCTTGAGCGCAGCAATGGATAGAATTCCAGAACCGCATCCTAAATCGATGACATCGATCCCAGGTTGCAGTTGTGATTTTTTCGGCAGATATTCCTCGATCAGCTCCAGGCAAAGCTGAGTGGTGGGGTGTGTGCCGGTTCCAAATGCCATCCCAGGGTCAATGCGGATGGCTACCCGTGATGGCTCGGGATTGTCCAACCAGGCTGGAATAATGATCAAGTTTTTGCCAATGGCAATCGGCTTGTAATGCTGTTTCCAGGCTTCTGCCCAATTGGTTTGATCTATTTGGCGATATTGCGGAGTGGGCAACGGCTGGATCCGTCCCAGATACCACAGGCCTTGCTCTATTTGATTGCGTGTGCTTTCCAACTGTTCATCAATGGGAAGATATCCAAAAACTCGTAAGGGTCCTACGATATGTCCCTCAGTTTCATCGGGCGGATTGACTACTGCTGTGCTTTCAATGACCACACCGTCAGGGATAAACCGCGCTAACAGTTCGGCAACGGGTTCGGCCAGCTCTCCATCTAAGGTTAAAGAAATTTCTAGCCAGGATGCTTGTGACATATCAACTCCAAATAATAGAAAAGGCGAAAGACAATGTCCGTAAAAAAACGATGATTGCCTTTCGCCGAGAAAAATACTTTATGCAGCTAGGATGCGCCGAATGTTTCTTTGATCCATTCCAAAAAACCTCGCTCCTGCGGGCGCACTTCGCTGCCCAGGCTCTTTGCCAATTCTTCAAACAGGCTGCGTTGTTCGCTGTTCAAGCTGGTGGGGATTTCCACGTTGATCAGTACGAGTTGGTCGCCGCGGCCACTACCGCGAAGCTTTGGTACGCCTTTACCCTTCAAGTGAAGAACTTTTCCGGGCTGAGTCCCGCTGGGAATACGCAGTGTTTCAACCTGCCCATCCACCGTTGGGATTTGCACATCTGCCCCCAGGGCTGCTTGGGCAATATTGATATTCAGGTTCAGAAGAATATCGTTTTCCTGGCGACGGAAATATTTATGCGCCTTGACTTGTATGGCGATATAAAGGTTTCCGTTTGGACCACCATTCATCCCCGGTTGACCTTCTCCGGCCAGTCGGATCTGTGTTCCGGTATCTACACCGGCAGGTATGTTGACGATCTTGAGGCGAGTTTTACGTTCCTGTCCACGCCCCTGGCAGGTCTGGCAGGGAGTGCTAATGGTTTCTCCCTGACCTTTACATGCCGGGCAGGTAGTTACCTGTACCATGGAACCCAGGATTGTCTGGCGTACCTGGCGTACTTCTCCGCTTCCATTGCATGTAGCGCAGCGTACGGGCGTGGTCCCTGGCTCAGCTCCGCTGCCGCTGCAGTGGCTACAAACTTCGTCTCGGGATATGGAAATTTCTTTTTCAGCGCCAAAGACAGCTTCTTCAAAGGTTAAATCTAAGTGGTATTGCAGGTCCGCTCCACGTCTGGGAGCATTGCGAGAACGAGTGGACGATCTGCCAAATCCGCCAAAACCGAAAAGGTCGCCAAAAATATCGGCGAAATCTGTAAAATCTACCGAAAAATCTGGCTGTCCGTTTGGGCCGCGTACACCAGCATGACCAAAACGGTCGTACGCAGCCCGTTTTTGTTCATCAGAAAGGACAGCGTAGGCTTCATTAATTTCTTTGAAGCGCTCCTCTGCATCTGCTTCTTTGTTTACATCCGGATGAAATTGCCGCGCAAGTTTACGGAAGGCTGATTTGAGCTCATCCGCAGATGCATTTTTTGGAACGCCGAGGATTTCGTAGTAATCTCTTTGAGTCATGTATCTTGATCTACTCTCTCAAGAATCCTTTATGCGCTGTGAAACTCGCCGTCTACTACATCTTCATCACCGGGGCTGCTGCTAGGACCTGCTTGTGGGTCTTCACCAGGGGTACCGGCAGCGGGGCCGCTTTGCTGGTAGGCAGCTGCTCCGAGTTGTTGTAATACCTGTGAGAGCTCCTCAGTTGCCTTTTGGATAGCCTGGGCGTCATCCGATTTGATGGATTCACGAACAGCAGTAATCTTTGCCTCTACGTTGGTTTTCATATCTGCCGGGACTTTTTCGCCCAGGTCTTTCAAGACCTTTTCCGCACTGTATGCGGTGTTATCGGCGTTGTTACGCGCCTCAATTAATTCTTTGCGCCGCTTATCTTCTTCGGCATGTAATTCGGCATCCTTACGCATCTTTTCGACTTCAGCATCAGAGAGACCGGATGATGCTGTAATGGTGATATTTTGGCTGCGTCCAGTTGCTTTATCTTGTGCAGCAACCTTGATAATGCCGTTTGCATCAATGTCAAAAGTCACTTCAATTTGAGGTATTCCGCGTGGGGCAGGAGGAATTCCATCCAGGGTAAATCTACCCAGGGATTTGTTGTCGATTGCCATTGGACGTTCACCCTGCAGAACATGGATTTCCACCTGAGATTGGCTGTCGCTGGCGGTGGAGAAAATCTGGCTTTTGCGAGTGGGTACGGTTGTGTTGCGTTCAATCAAGGGCGTGGCCACACCCCCCAGGGTTTCAACCGAGAGGGTTAACGGAGTAACATCCAGCAACAGGATGTCTTTGACATCGCCGCCCAGTACGCCAGCCTGGATGGCTGCGCCAATTGCAACCACCTCATCAGGGTTCACACCTTTGTGCGGGTCTTTTCCAAATAATTTCCGGACCGCTTCCTGGACTGCGGGCATACGGGTCATGCCGCCGACCAAGACGATTTCGTCAATCTGTGAAGTCTGCAGATCAGCGTCTTTGAGCGCATGGCGGACAGGGGCTAATGAGCGCTCGACTAAATCCGCAGTCAACTGTTCTAACTTGGAGCGGGTTAGCGGAATAACGAGATGTTTTGGTCCGCTGGCATCTGCAGTGATGTAAGGAAGGTTAATCTCGGTTTGAATAAGAGTCGATAATTCGATTTTTGCTTTTTCAGCAGATTCTTTCAAGCGTTGTAGCGCCTGCCGATCTTGCCGCAAGTCGATGCCTGTATCACGCTTGAACTCGTCAGCGATAAAATCAATGATACGCAGATCGAAATCGTCTCCGCCCAGAAAAGTGTCGCCGCTGGTAGACCGCACCTGGAATACGCCATCGCCTACGTCCAGGATGGAGATATCAAAAGTACCGCCGCCTAAGTCGTAAACAGCAATTACTTCATCTTTCTTTTTATCCAGACCATAGGCCAGGGAAGAAGCAGTGGGTTCATTAATGATACGCAGAACTTCCAGGCCTGCAATTTTGCCGGCATCTTTTGTCGCATTGCGCTGAGCGTCATTAAAATAGGCTGGCACGGTGATTACAGCTTGTGTTACAGGTTCGCCCAGGTAAGCTTCGGCATCGGCTTTAAGTTTGCCTAAGATCATTGCTGAAACCTCAGGTGGGGAGTATTCCTTGCCATCTAAAATGACACGAATGTCCCCATTAGGGGCTGCAGACACTTTATAAGGGACGCGCGATAGGGCTTTTTGCACATCTGGGTCGTTGAATTTCCGGCCCATAAAGCGCTTGATTGAAAACACCGTATTTTCTGGATTGACGACCGCCTGGTTGCGCGCAACGCGCCCGGTGAGGCGTTCGTGATTTTTATTGACTGCGACAACAGACGGAACCAATCGTTCGCCTTCTGCTGAGGAAATGACGACTGGCTCCCCGCCTTCCATTACTGCGACGACCGAGTTGGTTGTTCCAAGGTCGATGCCAATTATTTTTCCCATAATTGCTCCTCCAATGAGTGTGTTATTGTAATTTATAATCCAAATCAGGATTTTTCATGTTAAAGAAATTAGCGTGCAACGCGCACTAAAGCTGGTCTTAAGACCCGATCTCCAAGGGTGTAACCTTGTTTGATGACCTCGATGATCTGCCCACTGTGATATTCTTCGTTTTCTTCTGAAGAGATCGCTTCGTGCAGGTTGGGGTCGAATTGCTCACCCTGAGCTTTCATCACCAGGACGCCTTCATTTTCCAGGATGGATAGTAATTTTCTGTAAATTAGCTCGATTCCTTCGGACCATACAGCGCCTTCGCCTTCATGGGGACGGTTATTTAAAGCTCGTTCCAGGTCGTCAATGATTTCCAGGTAGCGTTTAATGATCGCACCTGAGGTTGTTTGATACAGCTGGGCCTGATCTCGTTCGACCCGTTTCTTATAATTCGCAAACTCGGCTCTTGACCGCTGCCAACCATCTAAATATTCTTCTGATTTAGTGCGGGTGCTTTCCAGCGCTTGTCTCAGCGACTCAACTTCTTCCTGGATCGACTTTTCCGTTTCCAGGGTCTCTGTTTCGGATTGATCGTCCTGAATTTCTTCTGTTTGCTTGGGTTGCTCGTGTTTCTGTTTTACCATTTTAAGCTTGTTTGCTCCTTCTCCAAATTCGTCCCGTTGCGCAGTTGATGTTTCGCAAGGGCATTATTCAATCATCATATCTTCCACCAGGTCGCTTAAAAGACCGGCGACAAATCGTACAGTAGAAATGGTGCGTCCGTATGGCATACGCATAGGGCCAAGAACACCCAGGGTGCCAGTTAAGCGGCCAGGAGAGCCGTACCGCGCCAGGACCATAGAGCATTCCTTGAGCTCTTCCCAGTTGCCTTCACCGCCAATTAAAACCTGTACACCGCCCATTTCACTGTTCAGCACGGTCCGAACAAGCAGGTCGTCTAGCAAAGTGCGCTCTTCCAAAAAGCGCAGAGCACGCCTGGCTAGATCGATTTCCCCAAATTCGGGTTCAAGCAGCACCTGGGTTAACCCATCACGATACAATTCACCTGTTCCTGTTCGACCGAAGCGGCGCATTTCGTCGATGACCAGCTTATAGATATCCTGTTCTAATGCACCTGCCTGTATTGAGCAGGCCAAGATCGCATCAGCATCCAGATTGGCACAGAGGGAATTGATAGTTTGGGCAACCAGGCTCAATCTCTCTTGAGGTACAGGCTCTGCCAATGAGAGCATTTGCTGGCTGACTTCTCCGCCAGATAAGACCAGGACCATCAAGACCTGCCGGCCATGGGTATTGATTAATTCTAAGTGCTTGAAGAAGGCTTTCTCAGGGCGCGGCGCAGTAACCAGTGATGCAGCTTGAGCCTGGTGAGCCAATACAGACGCTGCCAGGCGCATCCACTGGTCGACATCTAGACCTGCCTGGTAAAACTGGTGCACAATGGTGCGTTTGGTAGTGGAGGGTAGATCGGCATGCCCCATAAGCTGGCGTACGAAATATCGATAGCCTTCTTCTGTGGGGACGCGTCCAGCTGACGTGTGTGGTTGGCGCAAATATCCGAGCTCAGTGAGGGTAACCATTTCATTGCGAACCGTGGCAGAGCTCATATCCAAGCTAAAATCTTGCACCAAATGGGAAGAACCCACGGGCTGGGCAGTATCAATATAATCTCGGATTACCAAAGCCAGGATAAGCTTCTGTCGTTCAGTTAGATTGTTCATGGTTTCTCTGGAGAGTTTTAGCACTCTCGATGTTAGACTGCTAACTCTACGTGTACGATGATACCATGCTGGTAGAATAGCGTCAAGAAATCGCCCTATTGAGGCAACAATTTCTAACAGTAAGTTAACATGAAGCACTGCAGTGGTCTGGCTTAATAATCGACCAAGTTGGAATTAGGCTGTTGTTAAAGAAATTTTTTGTTTAGATTCTTTCACCTTGAACATACACAAACCTGCCAGGGACATGAAAATCGCTGCAAAAATAAACATAATGCGATAATTTCCGCCGGTTAAGTCAATCAGGATACCTACGATTTGAGGTCCGCCAATCGCAGCAATGCTGGATGCCAGGTAATACAGGCCGGTAAAGGTTCCGATCCGTTCATCCCCGCCCACATCATAGACCATAGGCAGTGAGTTGACGTTGATCAAAGCCCAGAAGAACCCTGCCAGAACCAGGAAGCTAATGAGCATTAATTCGTTTTGGACAATCAGACCGTACAGGATGGTTGCAAACAGACCAGTAATACCAATCAGGATGATCCGCCGGCGTCCGAATCGGGAGGCCATTAGACCGCTCGGTAAGGCAAAAACGACAAAAGCCAAAGCCAACCCTGAGGTCAGGATTGCCATTCGTCCTTCATTAATACCCAGGGTAAATTTGCCAAAGGAGGATATCCAGGTGTCGAGAGCGTTATAGCCCAGGAACCAGAACATAATTGCCAGGAGGATGAGCAGCCCGGAGCGATCGGATGAGTTAACGACTTCCTTTAAGCTATGAATGAATCCATTCTTCTCTACTTCGCTTTTTTCCTGTGCCAGATTTTCGACCGGACCGAGTTTTTTCTCTCGGACGAATAATACGACCATCAGAATGGCGATGACCATCACCAGGCTGCCAAATACAAAGGGGGTGATTCGACCAAACTTATAGAGTGCTCCCCCGACCAAAAAAGCCAGGATTGCGCCAATGCCACCCATTAAGTTGATAATGCCATTGGCAGTGCTCCGCTGTTCAGCAGGAAAGAGGTCGCCCAATAAAGCAATTGTAGGGGAGCGGAATAGAGCCATGCTCAGGTTAGTCACCAGGATCGCTAACATGATCCCGATAACTGTGGTCATGGTGGGCACGATGATAAAGAAAATAGCAGCCAGAGGCGCCCCAACAAGCATCCAGGGTTTTCGCCGCCCTAAACGTGAGCGAGTGCGGTCTGACCTTTCTCCGACGATTGGTTGGATGAACATGTTGATATAGTTGTCCCAGGTCATGATGAAGCCAGTCATCGTTGCAGAGAGCATGAAATCTTCTTGAAGGAAAATGGGGATGAAATTGTTGAAGATGGGCCAGATCAAGCTGATACCGAAGAAACCAAAGCCAAGTAAAAATGTTTTTGCGTAAGGAAAAGGTTGTTTCATTTTGCCTCCGAGTACTGATGAAAACTTTGGTATTTGGATGGGTCAATCATCAATCTTAATGGGTTCTTCTGCTGCAAGTTTTGCAAGAAATTTCCTGTCGGCTGGGGTTAAGTCTGCATTCTGGAGAATATCTGGCCGGCGTTGCCAGGTTCGCAGTAGAGCTTGCTCTCGGCGCCACCGTGCGATTTTTCCGTGATCGCCGCTGGTCAATATTTCGGGAACGCTCCAGCCGCGAAAGGTCGCAGGGCGGGTGTAGTGGGGATATTCTAAAAGCCCGGAAGCATGGGAGTTGTCTTGAGCGCCATCTGGATCGCCAAGTACGCCAGGGATCAGGCGTGAGAGGGCGTCGACAACGACCATGGCAGCCAATTCACCTCCCGTGAGGACAAAATCGCCTATTGAGATTTCATCTGTTGCCAGGTGTTGGCGGACACGCTCGTCAAAGCCCTCGTAACGACCGCAAATGAGGGCTATCTGGCTGAGGCTGGGGTCATTTCCTGTTGATTGTTGAGCTAATTGGTTGGCGACTTTTTGTGAAAAAACGCGGCCTTGAGGGGTTAACAGGATGATGGGACAATCCGGTGAGGGACCCAAGACACCTTCAACGGCTGCAAAAATGGGTTCTGGCTTCATCACCATTCCCCCACCGCCGCCAAAGGGTTCATCATCTGTTACATGATGGCGATCTGTCGTCCAATCCCGAATGTTGTGGATGTTAATGCTAATCAGGTTGTTCTGCCTGGCGCGTTGTAAAATACTGGTTTGAAAGTAGGGTTCGAAAACTTCTGGAAAAAGGGTAAAAATTTCGAATTGCATTTCGACTCCCATAATGAAACATTCTAGCCCCAAGCATTGGGAATTGCAAGTCTTTCGCAAAACTAGCGGATTAATAGACTTTTCTCATGCATTCGGCAAATCTTGACGTTAGATGACTCAAAATGGTATGATGAATATATGTATCTTCGAGGTAACAAATGGACAATGACCCGTCGCACTCACCGCCCAAGCATTTGGAGGCTGGCTGTGCTGGTGGTGTTGATCGGCGCGGCGCTTTATGTTAACCAGGTGGTCGTACCAGCGACGCCGCCTTTTTTTGTTCCAACTCCCACACCCACGCGCAGCCCGGAATCCTTTGTCAACCAGGCCCAAGAGTATTTCCAGGCTGGAAAATTGGCTCAGGCAAACGAGGCGTATAAACAAGCCATTGCCTCTGATCCAGCTAACCCATCAAACTATATCGCCTTGGCACGCTTGCAGGTCTTCTTAGGAGAATATGACCAGGCGGTCGAAAACGCTCAAAATGCTTTGTTGAAGAATCCCAATAATCCTTTGGGTCATGCAGTTCTGGGTTGGGCTCTGAGTTTTCAGGGGAAGTATGGTGAGGCCGAATTGGAGATCAAGAAATCGCTGGCCAGCGATCCAAATCTGGCGTTAGCGCACGCCTATTATGCTGAAATTCTGATGAATCAAGGCGATTTTGGTTTATATGATCGCGCTGCAGAGGAATCCAAAAAGGCTCTGGATTTGGATCCTACCTCGTTAGAAGCGCGGCGGGCAAGAGGAATTGTCTTGCTAAACACTCAAAATCTTGACCAGGCTGTTGAAGAATTTCAAGCAGCATTAGCGATTAATAAAAATATTCCTGGCTTGCATTTGTATTTAGGGGTCACCTATCGGGCGATGGGCGAGTTAGCCTTAGCTCAGGAAGCTTTGCTGGCTTCTTATGCTTTAAATCCTACGAACACTACTGCTTTGACTGAGTTATCAAGAGCGTTCTTTGCCGATGGTCGCTATGCCCAGGCTGCACAATATGCAGAAGAAGCGGTCAAAGTAGACCCGGCAGATCCTCGTTTACATGGCAATCTAGGCATTTCCTATTACAAGAATAACGATTATGCAAATGCAATTCCTGCTCTTGCTTTTTCAGTCAAGGGCGGTGTCACTGAGGATGGTGTAGTCGTTGAGGGTTTGCCTTTGGATTATGGCAAAGTAATGGAATACTACTGGTATTATGGTTTTGCCCTGGCGCGATCAAATCGCTGTACTGAAGCTGTACCGATATTCCAGGCTTTATTAACCGGTGTGCCTAATGATGAGATCGCTGTTTACAATGCTACCGAAGGATTGGCTTTGTGCCAGCAGGCATTAAATGAGCAGGTGGTCACACCAACTGTTGCGGTAGAGCCAACCTCTACTCCTTAAAAATTATGGATCGCGAGATTGTCGGAAAACGCCCAACGTTTCGTCAAAACCGGAGAACAAATAATTTTTACCGGATTATCTTATGGATTAGCCTGATCCTGGTTTTTGTTTGGGTTTACATGGGTTTGCAACGGGGTGAGATTATCTCCCCAATGGAACCCACTCTCACGCCCACACGGATTGCCGAGTCGTATTTTCAAGAAGCCCAAGCATATTTTGAGGCCGGCCGCCTGGACGACCCTAGCACGGATACAACAGATCCGAATATGCCATTGGTCAACGATGCTATCGATGCCTATAAAGCCGCCCTGCAGATGGATGAGACCAATGCACGCGCCTGGGCAGAACTGGCCCGGATTCAGACTTATTCATCCCGTATGCTCAGGAATGACCGTGAACGGTTGGATCGACTCACCGAGGCCAGAGAATCGGCTGATCGAGCGGCTGAGCTGGATCCCGATGATAGCACTGTGCGAGCCATCCGCGCTTTTGTTTTGGATTGGTATTCATCTTCTACCCTGGTCTCGACAGAAGAAAGAACGTCTTTATTGATCGAAGCAGAGAGAGAAGCATCGCGTGCTTTTCAACTAGATCCTGAAAATGCCATGGCGCTTGCTTTTTATGCCGAGATCCTGGCAGACCAGCAGAAATGGGGGCAGGCCGAAAAATACGCGGCACAAGCAGTAGCCCTGGATGATACTTCGATGGATACCCACCGGGTCTATGGTTATGTGTTAGAGACCCTGGGTAAATATAACAGTGCGATCCAGCAGTACCAGGCTGCAGTCGAGATCAATCCCAATATGACATATTTATATATTCGGATTGGCCAGAATTTCCGAGAAGGTATTCGCAATCCAGAGCGCGCCCTGGATTATTTTGACCGCGCCGCAAAAATCAACGATGCCCTGGGTGTGCAGAATCCTTTACCGTATATTGAAATTGCGCGTACATACACTCAGATAGGCCAATTCTTTGCTGCTTCAATCAATGCTGAGAAAGCATTGGAATATGATCCCACCAATGCAGGCACCTACGGGCAGCTTGGAATGATTTTTCGCCGGGCAAGAAATTACGAAGGGGCGATGCTCTTGTTGAAATGTGCGGTGCGCGGTTGCACAGCCGAGGAAAACGAAACAGCTGGCGTTGCGGTTGAAGGACTGCCGCTGACCAGTCTTACGGTTGCATATTATTATGTAGAATATGGAACAAACCTTGCCTTTCTCAGTCGCCCAACTGAAAATTATTGTTCGGAAGCTTATGCTGTCCTGCAGGAAGTACGTGAAGCTTACCCAGATGATCCAACCTTGTTGGCAATTGTGGAAGATAGCGAAGGAATTTGCAGGCAATTAGGCGCTAATAGCGGGGGCAATTCCGCCACACCTGAACCTGCAATGGCTCCCACATCTGACGAAATATCAACTACCCCTACTGTTTCAAGTACACCCACCCCTTAAGATGGTTGGGTGTATAAGTTTTTTGTAAGAAATGTTTGCTTCCCCCTTGACTATACTGAAAAAACTGAGTATGATTTGCAGGCAATTAGCAGTCTGGTAGCTTGAGTGCTAATTATTCCAAGAGAATCATTTAGATTTTTTAAATCCAACCCAATTAGGAGGTTAAGTATGTCGATCACTTTAAAGCCCCTTGGCAACCGCGTGGTGGTAGAACCTGTTGAACAGGAAGAAATAACTGCCGGTGGTATCGTACTCCCTGAAACTGCAAAAGAAAAACCACAAAAAGGCTTGGTTCTTTCTGTCGGTCCTGGAGAGAGAGATGATGATGGCGATTACATCCCCATGGATGTGAAACAGGGTGATACTGTTTTATTTGCCAAGTATGCTGGCACTGAGATCAAAATTGATGGCAAAAAGTTGTTGATTTTGCGCGAAAGCGATCTTTTGGCTATTGTACTTTCTGAATAATTTTATTGATCAAGGAGAAAATAAGTATGGCTAAGCAATTAATCTTTTCAGAAGAAGCTCGTCGCCGCCTTTCGCGCGGTATGGAAACCCTTGCTAACGCAGTGGCTACGACCTTAGGTCCCAAAGGACGCAACGTAGCTTTAGATAAAAAATTCGGTTCCCCCACGATTACCCATGACGGTGTGACCGTAGCAAAAGAAATTGAGTTGGAAGATCCCTTTGAGAATATGGGAGCTCAGTTACTCAAAGAAGCAGCTACCAAGACAAATGATATCGCTGGCGATGGCACGACTACATCGACCGTATTAGCCCACGCGATCGTATTTGAAGGGATGAAAAACCTGGCCGCAGGTGCAAACCCCATGCTGCTCAAACGTGGCATTGAAGCTGCTACCAAAGCAGTCTCCGAGAAAATCAACGAACAGGCGATTGAACTGACGACAAAAGAAGAGATCGCAAACGTTGCTTCAATCTCAGCTCAAGATCGTGTAATTGGTGAGTTGATTGCAGAAGTAATGGATAAAGTAGGCAAAGATGGCGTTATCACCGTCGAAGAATCCAAAGGCCTGGAATTCGAAACCGAATATGTAGAAGGTATGCAATTCGATCGTGGTTATATTTCGCCCTATTTCATTACCGACCCCGAGCACATGGAAGCTTCGATTGACGATCCCTATTTACTGATCCATGACAAGAAAATCTCTGCCGCTTCCGATATCGTGCCCCTGCTGGAAAAACTTGTCCAGATTGGCAAGCGTGACCTGGTCATGATTGCTGAAGATATTGATGGCGAAGCTCTGGCTACCCTGGTACTGAACAAACTGCGCGGCATGCTCAATGTTGTCGCTGTAAAAGCCCCTGGTTTTGGCGATCGCCGTAAAGCTATGCTGCAGGATATTGCGCTCCTGACTGGCGCGACCGTGATCTCGGACGAGACTGGACGCAAGCTGGAAAGCGCGACGATATCTGATTTGGGTCGCTGCGAGAAGATCGTAGTTACGAAAGATGAAACCACTGTGATTGGTGGTAAAGGCGAAGCTGCCCAAATCAAAGGTCGCATTGAACAGATCCGTGTTGAAATCGATAAGAGCACCAGCGACTATGATCGCGAGAAACTGCAAGAGCGACTGGCCAAGCTCTCTGGTGGTGTTGCCATCATCCGTGTTGGCGCTGCTACCGAGACTGAGCTAAAAGAGAAGAAGCACCGTGTAGAAGATGCCCTCTCGGCAACTCGCGCCGCTGTTGAAGAAGGTATCGTTCCGGGTGGTGGTGTGGCTTTGATCAACGCCATTCCATCCTTAGACGAAGTGAATGTAGAAAGCGATGATGCCAAGATCGGTGTAAAAATCGTCCGACGTGCATTGGAAGCCCCACTGCGCAGAATTGCTGAGAATGCTGGAAAAGATGGCTCAGTCATCTTGGAAGGTGTTCGCCGCGCCCAGAAGGAACAGGGCAGCACTCGCATCGGTTACGATGTCATTAAAGAAGAATACCTGGACATGGTGGAAGATGGCGTAATTGATCCCGCCAAAGTAACCCGTGGCGCATTAGAAAATGCTGCCTCCATCGCAGCCATGATCTTAACCACCGAAGCTTTGATTACTGACCTGCCGGAGAAGGATAGACCCGCACCGCCTCCGATGCCCGAATACTAAAAATTGACTCCTAGCGGATGATTATCCAGGGGCTGTCTAATGGACAGTCCCTGGGTTTGGTTAACCGCCCAGGAGGCGAATTGTCAAACCTGGATGTGACATTCATCCCGACCGGGAAGTGACATCTGCCCGTAGACAAAAGCCCTCAGGAATTGTAATATCGAAGAAACCGAGCGCTCCGTCTGTCGCTATTTTCAATTCAATCATCATCCTGACGGAACCCAGCGCTGAACCACCCGGCATTCATTGACTGACCAGGAGGCAAACACCGCGGATGGCCCCAATCCAGATGATCATCCTGCACAGCCTGGTGATCCTATCCCTCATCATCCCGAACCTGGCCGCCTGGCCGTCCCATTCCGCCCCAATCCAGCAACCCCTCAGCCAGCGCAGCGAGCCTGTGCTTGCCAGCGACCTACTCCCCCCCAGCCTCCAGCCAAGCGCAACCCCAGAACCTGAAGACACGCCTGCCAGCAGTGCAACCCCAGAACCGGAAGACCCACCCGCCAGCGATATCCCCTCCTCCGAGAGCGCCGCGGAAAGCTACGATCCGGCCGACGAAGCCGAGCTGGCCGCCTACCTGCTTGACCAAATCCCGTCGGACAGCCCGCTGCTTGCCAGCGACCCGCTGCTAGCCAGCGACCCGCTGCTAGCCAGCGACCCGCTGCTAGCCGCCAGCTCACCAACAGAAAATCAAATCTCCCTGCGCCTGGACGCCTACAGCGAAGGACGCCTATTCAGCCTGTCTGCCAGCCAGTGGGAGCGCCAGGCCTATAACCTGGGCAGCGGCAACCCGACCGGCCTGGGCGGGCTGAGCCTGGGATGGGTATACCCCGCCCGCCAGGTGGACTGGCAATTCGATGGAGACGCCTCCTACAGCGCCACCCGGCGCAGCACCACCTATGATGTCAGCTACGGCAACCCCCAGCGCAGCCTGGAAGCCGCCTGGGATGCGGAGGTGAGCGCCTGGCGCGATGTCCGCCTGTCGCTCAGCGCCTATGAGCCCAATACAAACGGCGTCTACCTGGTGGGGCTGCCAGCCGTGGAACAAACCTACGCCTGCCCGGCCAACAGCCTGGATGAAGCCTGCCTGAGCCTGAACCCTAGCGCAGCGCTGCTGCTAGCCGAGCAACGCTACCTGTATGACGGCGAATTCTCCAGCCTACCCAGCCAGGGATTGCTGACTGGGCGACGCAGCCTGCTGCGCTTCGCCGGAGAAGACTACAGCCAGCCGCGCTACGCCGACCAGACGCTGACCTATGACGCCTGGGGCAACCTGACTGCCGTGACGCAATACAGCGCGGAGGGCACGGCCAGCGCCCTGGCGAGCAGCGGCGCCCAGGTTGCCAGCCGCGTTTTCGACCCAGTATTCCACACCTATCCCATCAGCCAGACCAACGCCCTGGAACAGACCACCAGCTTTAGCTATGACTTTGACCTGGGACTGCCGCTCAGCCTGAGCGGACCCAACGGCCCCAGCAGCACGGTCTCCGCCTGGTACGACCCCTTCGGGCGCTTGCTGGGGCTGGCGCGCCCCGGCGATGACCCCCAGCAACCCACGCTGCAATTCAGCTACCACGACCAGGCGCAACCCTTCCGCATCGAAGCCAGCCAGCGCATCCAGGGCAGCCAGTACGCGGTTACGCGCCGGTATTACGACGGTCTGGGACGCCTGGTGCAGAGCCAAAGCCTGCTGGATGGACAGGCGCTGGTAACGCACCAAAGCTACACCGCCCACGGCGAGCTGCTCAGCCAATCCATGCCCTACAGCCAGAGCGACACAGGCAGCTACCTGACCCCGCCAACGGGTCTGGCGGCCAACCTTTTCGCATACGACCCCCTGGGACGCCTGATCCAGAGCACGGCCCCCGACGGCAGCAGCCACCAGACGGATTATGGACTGCCCTTGAGCCCCGGACTGCCCCTGACAGCCAGCGGGCTGCGCCAGGTGCAAACGTTGGACGCCCTGGACCGCGCCAGCACTTCCTGGCTGGACGCCTGGGGTCAGGTCGTGCGAGCGATCCCGCCCCAGGAAAACGGCCAGGCCCTGCACCCGGAGCTGGTCTTCGAGTATGACCCGTTGGGACGCCTGCTGCAAGCCCAGCGCGGCGTAGCCCTGACCAGCCTGCAATACGACCTGGGCGGACGCAAAACGGCCCTGCAAGACGCCGATATGGGCGCCTGGAGCTACGCCTATGACGCCCTGGGCAACCTGGTGGAACAGACCGATGCCCGCGGCTGCGTAACCAGCCTGACCTACGATGGACTGAACCGCCTGGTGGGGAAGAGCTACAGCAACGCCAGCGGGGGGAATTGCGCCGCCATCGTTGCCAACGCCGCCCCGGTCAGCTACAGCTACGACCAGGGAACCAACGGCATTGGGCAGCGCACCGGCATGAGCGACGCCAGCGGCAGCGTCAGTTGGAGCTACGACGCCCGCGGCCGCCTGGTGAGCGAGCTGCGCCAGGTGGGCAGCTATGGGTCCTTTGCCAGCGCCTGGGGATACAACTCGGCGGACGGACTGGCCTGGAGGCAATACCCGGGCGGGAACAACGGGCAGTTGGGCGAGCTGGTCAGCTACAGCTACGACCAGCGCTTGCAGTTGGCCACGGTAACGGGGGATTATGCTTACGTGTCTGCCAGCGCTTATGACGCCGCCGGACGCCTGGTGCAGCGCAGCCTGGGGAACGCGGCCGTGCTCAGCCAGTACAGCTATTACCCCTGGGAGCAACAAGGGGGCCGCCTGCAGCAACTGCTGAGCGGGACGCCCGCCGACAGCGACAGCCTGCAAGACCTGCGCTACACGCTATGACCTGAGCGGCAACCTGCTCAGCCTGCAGGACTACCTGGCTGGCGCGCCCCAGACGCAGGTGTTTGACTACGACGCCCTGGACCGCCTGGTGAGCGCAGCCGCCAGCGGGGGCGACAATGGCCTGGGGGATTACAGCCTGGAGATGGCTTACGACCCGGACAGCGGCAACCTGAGCCAGAAGGGCGAATTGTATTACCGCTACCTGGACAGCGGGCACAGCCATGCGGTCACCGCCGTATCGGACGGCTGGCGCTATGAATATGACCCCAACGGCAACCTGGTGCGCAAAGCCTACCGGCCGGGGCTGTATTTCCCGCTGGTGCTGCTGACCGAACCTGAGGAAACCTTGGGAGAGCCGCCGGAGAGCCAGGCTGAGCCAACCTCCCCCTACCCGCTGCCAGAAGAGCAAAGCCGGGCTGAACCTGCCGGGCTGCTAGCCTGGCTGCACAGCGCCTGGGACTTCATAGGGCGTCTTTTCGGCAGCGGGCAGGCAGACTGCCCTGGCCGCCGCACTGCAGCAGGACGACCCGCCCGAAGCGCCGGAAGAGATCGAGTACGGCTATGATGCTGAGAACCGCCTGGTGAGCGTCAGCGCGGGGGAGATGCAAGCCAGCTTCCTCTATGACGGGGACGGGCAGCGCGTGGCAGCCGTGATCGATGGGGAAGTGACGGTGTACATCGGGGAGGTCTTCGAGTGGGACGTAACCGCCGGCAGCATGAGGCGCTACTATTACGCCGGGGCGCAGCGGGTCGCCATACGGACGGGCAGCGCTTCTCCCGTGTGGCTGTTGGGCGATCACCTGGGCAGTACCAGCGTGGCCGCCAACACGGACGGCAGCCTGCTCAGCCGCCAGGGGTATCTGCCCTGGGGCGAGCTGCGATATACCGAGGGCAGCCTGCCGGGCAGGTACCAGTTCACCGGTCAGGCTTCGTATGAGGCTGAGTTCGGGTTGTACTATTATAAGGCGCGCTGGTATGACCCCCATTTAGGCCGTTTTTCCCAGCCGGATAGCATCGTGCCCGATCCGGGTA
>CAWJHE010000006.1:0-866494 GCA_963842455.1 uncultured Chloroflexia bacterium | reverse complement strand
GATGAAATTACAAGTTACCTGCAAAAACTGATCAGCTTCCAAAGTGTCACGGGGCAGGAAGGTGAAATACAGGATTTTGCTGCTGAAACCATGAGAGAGCTTGGATTAATCGTCGATGTCTTCGAACCAGATGTTGATCGTTTACGTTCTTACCCCGGTTTTTTGGAGCCGGACCTGCCTTTTGATGGACGTCCAAATGTAGTTGGCACCTGGAAAGGGACAGGAGGAGGACGATCATTATTGTTGAATGGACATATCGATACAGTTCCCCTCGATCCTCTTAGCGAGTGGAAGACTGATCCCCTTGCCGGTGAAATCACTGATGGAAAAGTTGTTGGACGTGGCGCTTCGGATATGAAATCTGGTGTAGCCGCGATGACCATGGCCGTCCAAATCCTGAAACAAATGGGTGTCCAATTAAAGGGCGATGTAATCCTGGAATATGTCGTTGATGAGGAGCGAACCGGATTGGGTACACTGGCTTGTGTAGATCGCGGTTATTCAGCCGACGCGGGTATTTGTTGTGAAACCAGTGACCTAAATCTTATGCCTGCATGTATTGGCAGAATGTGGTTTACAGTCAACCTAAAAGGAAAACCGACAGGCATTGCCACTCGTTGGGAAGGTGTAAGTTCAATCGAAAAAGCATATAAAATTATTCAAGCTGTTGATGATTTGGAAAAGATTCGAATCGAGGAATTACACCACCCTCTATATCCAGATAATCGCGGTGCACTACCATGTGCCGTCACGATGATCCGGGCAGGTACATTCCCTAGCACTGCTCCCGAAGATGCTGTCATGCGTGGCAGCTTGGGATTGATGCCCTATGAAGATCCAGCGGAGACCAAACAGCAGTTGATCAGGCAGATCGAACTGGTGTGCCAGGCTGATCCCTGGCTGCGAAATCATCCACCATTCGTCACTACTGAAGGGGGATATGTTGCTGCTGGGGCTGAGATACCTGGCGACCATCCAATTATGCAGCTAATGAAAGAAATGTTCCAAATCGCAGCTGGTAAACCTGCTATGATCAGTGGGAGAATGGGTGCAGCTGATACGCGGTTTCTAATTCGCAGTGGAAACACCCCAACTGTTATATTTGGACCTGGCATCACGTCTGAAATGCATGCTATGAATGAAAATGTCCCGATCAATCATCTCATTACTGCCACAAAAGTAATCGCTTTGACAATATTGAACTGGTGTAATTCTGAATAACGTGGCATAACCATTTCTTTTTTGCCTGGTGAGAAATTCACCTCTCAGATAGCAAACTAGAATATCTATATATGGAAGTTACATCTTGAGATCAATTGTCAAAGCATAGGAGATAACAGTCGAAAAAGCAATCCGTTCGGTTATTATTTTTGAATGGTTTGTTATAATCTAAACTACACTCGTAGTCGGTGTTTTTTTATCATGCTTGATTTGGTTTTTTGAGTTTATTCAATACAACAATCGATGAACACACAATCGAAAAAATATCCATGAAAGGAAGAATGTGAATTGGCTAAGATAGATTTGACCGTAAATAAAGATCGTCGTGCACGTGCAGTTCAGCGGGCAAAGGAACGCAACATTATCATCCCGACCTTCGCTCAGATGAAGAACCCCGCGTTAATTCCAGACAAGTTCAAGAATGAATTGCATGGTATCGGTTTGTGGGACTTGAACCCGCGTAACTTGTTCCGCATCACCTGGAAAAACCAGCCGGTAGCGCATGGGGGTGATTTTGGCGGGATCAATTATATAGAATTGCCCTCCAGCCTGACTGGCACCCCAGCGCGCATCTTTGCTCTGGTCGGAAAATGGTTCCCCACCGGTGCACATAAAGTGGGAGCGGCCTTTGGTTGTTTGGTTCCAAGATTGGTCACTGGTCAATTTGACCCCACCACCCAAAAAGCAGTCTGGCCTTCCACGGGCAACTACTGCCGCGGCGGCGCTTACGACTCGGCCCTGCTAGCCTGTGAATCGATTGCGATCTTGCCCGAGGGCATGAGCCGCGAGCGTTTTGATTGGTTATCCACAATCGCAGGCGAAGTGATTGCCACCCCAGGCAGCGAATCAAATGTCAAGGAAATCTTCGATAAATGTTGGGAACTGCGCAAATCAGGCCAGGACCTGATGATTTTCAACCAATTTGATGAGTTTGGCAATTACCTGTGGCACTATGAAGTCACTGGTAAAGCTATGGAAGAAGTCCTGAAAAAAGAATTAGGGGCTCGCGACGAATATCGCGGCATGGTCTCTGCTACCGGTTCTGCCGGAACCATCGCCAGCGGGGACTATATGAAACAGAAGTTCCCAACCAGCAAAATCGTTGCCAGCGAAGCGCTTGCAATGTCCTACCTTGTTGGAAAATGGCTTTGGTGCGCACCGCATCGAAGGCATCGGGGATAAACATGTGCCCTGGATCCATAACGCCAAAAACCTTGATTTCGTGACGGCCATTGATGACAATGCCGTGGTTAACCTTTCACGTTTATTCAACGAACCTGCTGGTCGAGATTACCTGCACAAACAAGGTGTACCGCACGCTGTCGTTGACAGTTTAGATTTGTTGGGATTTTCGGGCATTTCCAACATGCTTTCGGCCATCAAATTTGCCAAGTATTATGAAATGGACGAAAATGATGTGGTCCTCACTGTGTTGACCGACTCCATGGACCTTTATGCAAGCCGGCTGAAAGAAATGCATGCAGAATTCGGCGGATACACACAGACAGATGCTGCTGAACATTATGCCCAGTATCTAAAAGGTGTTACAACCGACAATATGCTCGAGCTCAGTCATGTTGGTCGTCGACGGGTTCACAATCTAAAATACTATACCTGGGTCGAACAACAAGGAAAAACCTACGAAGAAATCCAGGATCAATGGTATGACCGGGACTATTGGACAGGCTTCCAGGGCCAGGTTGAAGAAATCGACGCTTTGATAGAAGAATTTAACGCAGATACTGGCTTACTTTAATCCTGGTTTGTTGATAACAGGGTATACTTACCGATTGTAGAAATTCTAAAAGTTGATTTGGTGGATAACCGGCAGTCTTACAGCTGCCGGTTATCTTGCCCATCCAGCAAACTATGCAAAAACTGACTCCCGAACTATTAAGCGAAGAACGCCTCAAGAAATTTGTCGATGAGGAAACTTACCTGTTAGGCTTAAACCTCTACCAGGAAAAACGCGTCAAGATTTTGGAGCTCGCAGAAAATAAAGCCAATTGCATGGTTAGCGACACTCGATTTCAGAATGTAGAAATTACCCTGACTACCAGTCACCTTCTGTTGAAATGCAGCTGCCCACACGCCAGCCGCGGCCTGGTATGTGAACATGGAGTAGCCAGCTGGTTTTTTGTTCGTGATCATTTACGCCAGAATGATTTTCCGCAATGGAGGCGGCACTTAAGCCAAATCTTGGAACAAACCAGGGAAGAGGCTGAAAACCAAAAGACCCACCCCTATCTGCTCTTTTTTAGCCTGCAACACAATACTGAACAGCCATTTTCTTTTTTCAATTTCCACCCATATACCCTCACCCTTGGGTCCATGGATAAAAAAGATGTGGAGACCCTGGTTTCATCAAAACCGCAGGAGATCATCCAATTTATCCAGGAACGTCCATTTCTAAGCGCCAGGCTAAAAATCCCCACTTCTCCGCTTGACCTGGAAGGATGCCTGAACCAAAGTAACCAGATGGTTACCCTGGCAAACATTATGATCAGCCAGGCGCGTTATTTCGTAACCAGTACAACCCTCGACGATTTTCTGCTCCTTTTTTCTGAAGCCCAGACGCCAATCTACCTGGGTAACCCTAAAAATCCGCTACACTCACCTGCCGAGCTAATCTCCAATCCAGGTGTGCTGCGCTTACATATCTCTCGCCATGCCAAGGAAATTCTAATCCGCCCCAGGGTTGTTATTGATGAACAGTTCTTTGAGCCTCATCCGGAAGAATTTTCTTTTCTCTATCCTTCAGATTCTTGGGGAAAATTAGGAGATAAAATCTTCCCACTCAAGAACCGTTCAGCTTTTGAAGCCCTGGAAGAGATATACAAAAATGAGCTGCGTATTCCAGAATTTCAGGAAAAAGATTTTCTGGATAAATATCTTTTTGAGCTGGCTAAACAATTCGAGCTGGATGGCGATTTGGTGGAGTTCGCCGAAATTTCTGAGAAGCCAGTTCCACGTCTCTACTTAAGCGACCAATCCGGTGAGCTGTTAGCCCAGCTCCGTTTTGGTTATGGAGAGAGCGAAGTATTCTTTGACTCTAGCTTTCCTCAAATTAGCCGTATGCATCATGAAGGCACCTGGAAATTGGTTCGCATCCAGCGCGACCAGGCAGCCGAAGAAGAAGCCAGCAAAAAATTATCATCAGCCTATTACAGCCTGAAACGCGCTCCATTAGCCGCCCAACCGGGAATCTACCGTTTGCGAGCCCGCACACATCCCGTAGATTTCTTGCTTCACAGGGTGCCGCGCCTGGCTGCAGATGGGTTCGAAGTCTATGGAGAAGAGCAACTAAAAACAGCGCGGGTCAACCGGCAGACGCCTACCATCTCTTTTTCAGTCTCATCGGAGATTGACTGGTTTGATGTTCAGGCAATCATCAATTTTGGTGAGCTACAGGTCTCGCTAAAAGATATCCGCAAAGCTCTGAAGAAGAAAGAACGCTTTATCAAGCTGGCAGATGGCAGCATTGGAGAAATTCCCGAAGCATGGCTGGATAAATACCGTCATTTATGGGGATTGGCCGAAACCAGTGAAAAGGGATTCCGCTTATCCCAACATCACCTGGCCTTGATCGAAGAAATGCTTTCATCCGCAGATCAAAAAATCACCGATGCTCATTACGATCAGAAGCGAGCTGCCTTCAAAGCGCTGAGCCAGCCTGGTTTTCAGGGAATACCCTCCAAACCCCTGCCCGGCGGTTTCACAGGGGAGCTGCGCCCTTATCAAAAATCTGGCTTTGACTGGCTTCATTTTTTGAGCCAATACCAGATGGGGGGCTGCCTGGCAGACGATATGGGTTTAGGGAAAACGATCCAGGCATTGGTGTTCTTACAGGATATCTACTCTAAAGATGAAACCCACCAGAAGCCCCTGCCAGCCAGCTTATTGGTGGTGCCAAAATCTCTGCTAGTCAACTGGCAGCGCGAAGCAGCACGCTTTACGCCGGGATTGCGAATTTTGGAATACTTCTCTTTCGACCGGAATAAGGATCTGAGCGAATTTCGAGATACAGACCTGGTGATCACAACCTACGGGGTCATGCTGCGGGATATCAGTCATCTGCACGCTTACCGTTTTGAACACATTATCCTGGATGAATCACAGGCTATCAAGAATCCGGTTTCGCAAACTGCCAGGGCAGCCCGCTTGCTGCAAGGCAATCACAAGCTGGTTCTCACCGGAACTCCGGTCGAGAATTCAACCATTGAGTTATGGTCTCAATTCTCCTTTCTTAACCCAGGTCTACTCGGCAGCCTGGATTATTTCAAGTCGGAATTTGCCTCACCGATTGAAAGAAAGAACGATGCCCAGACATTGGAACTGCTGCGACGCTTGGTGTATCCCTTTATTCTGCGACGTACCAAAAGCCAGGTAGCGCCAGAATTGCCGCCGCGCACAGAACGTATCCTGACTTGTGACATGGAACCCGCGCAAAGAAAACTGTACAACCGCACGCGCGACTATTACCGCGGCATGGTACTCGGATTAATCGACAAAGGCGATTGGAGCGTCAACCAGATGAAAATATTGGAGGGACTGCTGCGTTTGAGACAGATCTCCAATCATCCGGTTCTATACGACAAAAAGTTCCGCGGTGAATCAGGAAAATTCACCTTGTTGTTTGAAACCCTCGAAACCCTGAGAGCTGAAGGCCACAAAGTGCTGGTCTTTTCTCAATTCGTCCAAATGTTATCCCTGGTCCGCCAGGAACTGGATCATGCGAAAACGCCATACACCTACCTGGATGGACAGACACAGAACAGGCAGGCCCAGGTGGATCTCTTCCAGAGTAGCCCAGATATACCTTTCTTCTTGATCAGTTTGAAGGCTGGCGGGATTGGATTAAACCTCACCGCTGCCGACTATGTTATTCACATTGATCCCTGGTGGAACCCGGCTGTTGAGATGCAAGCCAGTGACCGTACACACCGGATTGGTCAAGAAAAACCTGTCTTTGTCTTCAAATTAATCACCCAGGATTCGGTGGAAGAAAAAATCCTGACCCTGCAAGAGCGCAAGAGAAACCTGGTAGATCAATTAATCACCACTGAAAGCAGCTTTTTTAAGTCTTTAACGGCAGAGGATATTCAAAATTTGTTCAGTTAAGAGACTAAATCACTTTTTTAGTGGTAGACTTTAACTATCTATGAACTCCATAATCGATCCATCCGCTTTGATCCTGGTTTCGGTGATGAACAAACCGCGCGACCTTGAAATCGCCAGGCTGCTCGGCTGGTATCGCATCCCGCTCCGTTCAGCCCCAAAAGTAATCTCGGTTGATTACCTGGCTTTTTACCAGACCAGCGCATTTTCCCAAGAAAAACAACGCATCCAATATCTCGCCCCGGTTTTAGGGCACGAGCTGGTGAAGCGAATTGACCTGCTGCAGGATGAACCCGACCATCCCCAGGCGCATCAAGAGTATTACAAGATCCAGCTTGGCAGCATGGTCATGCTCCCGCAACCCATCCTGGCGGAGGAATGGCGCCGGATCACCTTCTTTTACACAACGGGAGAATACCTCAATCAAGCCCAAACAATCAAAGACTTGATTGTACCTTCCGAAGAGCGAGAGTTATTATGGAGAGCTCTGCATGAACGCGCCGCTCAGGGACAAACCTACCTGGCGCCGGGTTTCCCAGAGCTCGATCTCAATCCAGAACTAATCACCTTGCTGTTAGGAATTAAAGAAACGGAAGAGACCTACCAGCCAGGTAATCAAAAAACATCCGGTGCAGAGAACAGGTAATCAAAATGACTTCCGATCCAACAAGCAATTTTCAGGACAGGCAGCCTGAGCCAGAAAAGCCGCAAGACTCCAGCGGCGCAGATGCAGTGTGGACCTTTCGAGGCTATAAGCTTCGTGCCGGCGAATTCAATACCGCCATGGTTCACTTCTTCCGCGCCGAAGTGCAGCGCGCCAACGTCTGGCGGCAACGCCTGGATGCCACCACCAACTGGGCTGTTGTTACCACAGGTGCAGCCATTTCAATTGCCTTTGCCCAAGCCGGAAACCAGGTCGTGATTTTGTTGAACATGCTGCTGGTAACGATGTTCTTGATTATTGAGGCGCGCCGCTATCGTTACTACGAGCTTTGGAGTTCCAGGGTCCGTTTGATGGAGACCGATTTCTTTGCAGCCATGCTGGTGCCTCCTTTTCAGCCTTCGCCTGACTGGGCCGAATCACTGGCAGAAAACCTGCTGCATCCCCATTTTCCGATTTCGAACTGGGAAGCGATTGGCAGACGCCTTCGCCGCAATTTCCTGTGGATTTACATGACCTTGCTGATCGCCTGGCAAGCAAAACTTTGGATGCAGCCCTTTATAGCTAACTCCTGGCAGGAGGCGATTGGACGGGCAAGTGTAGGCCCTTTGAGCGGGGTGTTGATTCTGATCATTGTGCTGACTTTTCTGGGATTCATTGTCTTTCTCAGCCTGGCTACTATTGGGCTTCAGGAAGCAGCCGGAGAAGTTCTGCCCCGTTTTGGCGAAGTGACCAGCGGGATGACAGAAGGCACCCTGAGCAAAATTAGAAGCTTTGGCTTGCGAGCCTGGTTTCGTCCCGTTCGCCGGCGCCCGCAACTGATGACCTTAATCATCACCGATAACGAGAAACCGGTGGGAGATTCAATCT
Source organism: uncultured Chloroflexia bacterium (assembly GCA_963842455.1). GTDB lineage: Bacteria > Chloroflexota > Anaerolineae > Anaerolineales > UBA4823 > CAWJHE01. Next base: position 858,624 of record CAWJHE010000006.1, on the reverse strand, counting down.
TGAAGAACATGCATCGCGGTGTCACCAGCATGAAAGGGACTGGCATGTACACCGGTAAAGACCATTCGGTGTTGATGTGCGCCTTGACCACGACTGAAATACATCAACTACGCCACCTGGTTTCCCAGGCTGACCCAAAAGCATTTGTGGTCATATCACCTGCTCAAGAAATCTTTGGCAGCGGGTTCATGCCCTTAGAAGATTTGGATGAATGAGCGTAGAGGTTATTGCGAATGGACACCATTAATTAGGAATGGCACATTAGTCACAGCCTCGGAAACCATCCAGGCTGATCTATTGATCCAGGATGAAAAAATTTCCCAGATCGGTATGCATTTGCAGACCCCGTCAGACCAGGTAATCGATGCGAGTGGCAAGTTAATCTTCCCTGGAGGAGTAGACCCACATACCCATTTTGACCTGCCCATGTTCAATACGGTCTCGTCAGATGATCATTATAGTGGACATAAAGCAGCGGCTTTCGGTGGAACCACTACAGTGATCGATTTTGTTTCGCAAGACCTGCCCACTTTAGCCGAATCGGTTGAACGCTGGCATCAAAAAGCGGATGACAAAGCCGCCATCGATTTCAGTTTCCACATGAATATTACCCATTGGGATGAGGTTATTGCTGAAGAAATCCCGCAATTAATCTCCATGGGAATTACCACAGTCAAAGTTTTTACCGCCTACAACAACCGTCTGCGCTTGAAAGATGATGAAATCTTCAAAGTGCTGCGAATCGCCCGGCAACATGGCATGTTGACCCTGGTGCATGCCGAAAATGGAGATATCATCGACACCATGATCGCTGAAGCCCTCCAGGCTGGGCATACTACCCCAGAATGGCACGCCCGCACTCGACCTGCATGGGGAGCTGTTGAGGCGACTTTCCGCGCCGCAAGCCTGGCTGCCCAGGCGGATGCGCCAGCCTATATCGTCCACATGAATGCTGCGGGAGAGGTGGATCAACTGGCGTACGCCAGGCAGAAGGGCATTCCTGTGATGGGAGAGACCTGCCCACAATACCTGTTCTTTACGGAGGATGACCTGCTCCGCCCTGATGGCGCCAAATGGATTTGTTCCCCACCCATGCGCACAGCCGCAGATAACCAGCGTTTGTGGCAAGGCGTCAGCGAGGGCACCTTGCAGGCCATCGGCACGGATCACTGTCCTTTCTTCTTCAATGGACAGCAACCCATCCTGTACGAGGGGAAGGAGATCGCCATACCCGGAAAGGAACTGGGCAAGGATAACTTTACCTTAATTCCCAATGGCTTACCGGCTGTTGGCGACCGTCTGCCCATTTTGTGGACCTATGGTGTCGGCGCTGGCAAGATCACCCCGAACCAGTTTGTCGCCCTGACCAGTACCAACCCGGCTAAGATATTTGGTTTATACCCGCGCAAGGGCAGCCTCTTACCCGGCGCGGATGCCGATATCGTCATCTGGGACCCACAACGCAGGCTCACCTACGGGGTCGCCCACGCTCAGCACCGCACCGATTACAATCTGTTTGAAGGCTGGCAATTAAGCGGGTATCCTGAGAAAGTATTTCTGCGAGGAAATTTGATTGTTGATCAAGAAACGTGGGTTGGGCACGCAGGACAGGGCAAATTTATTCACAGGCAGCCGGGTGCGCCTGTTCTCTAGGATGCTCTCAAGCCAGCTGCGAAGAGTTTGATTAATCAGGAGTTTATTTCGTTTTACATGCAGATTAGCGTTCTGTTTACTTTGTGGAAAATTAAACCAGGCATTTTACTAATCACCCTGTCCTTATTGTTGGGTGCTTGCAGCAGTTTACCAGCCGGAATTCCAATTCAGGAACTATTCACTACCCTGGAGGCAGGCGCCCTGGCAGGCAAGGCTTCACCTGCTCCACTGGAGACATCGGAAAGCCCTTCCCCAGAATTACCGTTATCCATACCGGAAAGCAGCCCAACGCCTAGAATCTCATCTCAATCAACGCCCAGCTTAACCGTTAACCCGACTGCAGTCCCAACGGAGACACCCAGCCCGGCGCCGACAGTCTCCAGCGATCTCATCTACCTTTCAAACAATCAATTGATGCGCTGGGATCATGTCACCCAATTTGCGACCTTATTGGTGGACCGGGTATCGGCGTACACTGCCCTGGTAGACCCTTTCTCTGCTTATCAATTACCCAACAGCCCCGAAAACGCCGTTAAAAAATTCCCGCGCCTGATTGCTCTTTTACGATCACATGAAATTACAGCAAATGGGAAGGAATTATTCGATCTGGACATTTTAAACCTGGAAACCAAGCAGATTGTTAACCTATACGAAAAAATTTCCAAGATCGAATCGATGCAATTTAGCCTGCAAGGTGACCGGTTGGTTTACATCGATCGAAGCATCGACGACCGTATTGTGGTTACAAAAACCAGCCAGGGCAGCGAAACGCAGCTTATCGCCACCTGCCACCGTGAAGGAAATATCACCTGCCAGAATGTCTGGTGGTCACCGGATGGCCGTTCCCTGGCATGGAGCGATGCCCTGGGAATCTGGCTCTCAGATGACCGCAGCTCATCTTTGCGACAAATCCAAAGCAACCGCATAAAAATCATGGATCCCAAAAACCAGGAAAGTGAAATCAAGGTTACTTATGAAGTCATCTCCTGGTCCCCTGATAGCCGTTTTCTCCTGGTAAAAATCATCCCATCCGCGCAAGGTGTGCAATGGTATAGCGTGTTGGACACGCGTATGTCGCGCCTGGTGGATATTCCTGGAACGGCAGATTTTTCGACCCCCACCTCAAAAATCGCCTGGACAAACGCAGGAGATCTTTGGTTTGCATCATCCAGCAACCCCCAAGAGGAACAGGATGCATTCATCCAGGTCTGGAAAATCGTCCCGACCCACAATGCCTTGCTAGTGGCAGGTGAGCGTTATCAACTGTCTCAAAGCGCGAGTGGCGCATTAAAGACCTTATTCTCCCAGGAAGTGATCTGTCCAAACTGGTTCCAACAACTGGGACCGACCACTTTTCGCTTTGGATTGATAGCTCCGGATGGCGATACCCAGGCGATCTTGACCCAATTCGATATTGAAGAAAATACTTTGGAGCAGTATTTATCTATCCCGGCAGATACCGAAAAAATACTCTGGGCAACAGATGGCAGCGGCGCTCTGATTCTCGGCAAACGCGGCCAGGTCATTTTTGCATCCCTTTCTAATCAAGAATTGCTCGATTTGCTTCCATCCATTGGCAGTGATGCGCATTCCTTCCAATGGCTATCTCCTGCTCCACGCTGATGAACGTATGCCAGCCGCTATATTAATTCTGCTGCCTTTGCTTCTGCTCTTGATCAGCCCATTTCTGATTATTATCTTCAGGATATGGCGGCCACGTTTTGCTTATTATTGGCTCATTGGAACATTCGCAGCACTTTTTGCCTGGTTAGGTATTTTGATTCTCCAACCCTCCCTGCCGGCAAGCCTGCCAATGGGTGTGTGGCGACCAGTAGAAATCTTCCCCATTTCTCCGCAGCTAAGCATTGATGCGCCATCCTGGTTGTTTGCCCTGGCAGCAGTCACCATCTTGTTAGCCGTAAACTTGACAGGGATAGCCTCCGCCTCGTCAGAAAACGAAACCTCGCCGAGTTGGATGAGCCTTGCAGGGGGAGCTGGCATCACCGGGTTGAGCCTCCTGGTCATGTTTTCCGCCAACATCTTGACCATTCTGCTAGCCTGGGTGTTTTTGGATATCGTGGAATTTATGATCTATCTTTCCCTGGCGAAGGATCGACAGGAGAGCGAGCGGGTGGTGATCAAGTTTTCCACACGTTCGGCGGGCATGCTCATCGGCGTTTACGCCGGAATTAATGCCTCCATCCAGGGCATGCCGCTAACTCTTAACGAACTCACACCACTTACCAGTGGAACCTTGATCCTGGCAGCCAGCATACGGATGGGCTTGATCCCCAACACACCTATCCTTCCTTTCAGGAACCCTCCCCAAGCAGGTTACGGCGCGTTGTTGCGCATCGTTACCACTGCTGCGCATTTTCCATTGCTGGTTAAAACCGCCCAAAGTGGAGCTTCTCCCCAGTTTCAAAATTTTTTATGGTTATGGACTGGCCTGACCGCCCTGCTGAGTGCTATTTCCTGGATATCCTCAAGGGACGGACAATCTGGCCGGCATTATTGGATTATTGCTCTCAGCAGCCTGGTGGTTGCCAGCTCGATGAGCGGGCATCCGCAAGCTGTGATCGCTTTCGGCTGGGCCTTGATGCTGCCCGGTAGCCTGATTCTGCTTTCGGGTTTCCGCAACAAGGTTCTGACCGTTCTGTTTTTCCTGGGAGCATTAGCGATCAGCACATTGCCTTTCACTCCTTCGTGGAATGGGGTCATGCTTTATTCTGGCGGATTTCACGCCGGCTGGCTGTTGCTAATCCCGGCTCAAAGCCTGATCCTGGCTGGTTATTTGCTCCAAAGTTTCAAGAAAGGCAGCCACAAGCCAGCAGCCGAACGCTGGGCTAACTGGATCCATCATTGGGGGATGTTCATTATCCTTTTGACCACCCTTTTATTAAGTTGGTGGAACTTGTCGGGAACTTTAGGTTTCCCAGAACAGTCGCCCACCCTCATGGCTACCTGGCCTGCATTAGTCATCCTGCTGCTGACTGGCTTTGCCTGGCTGATTGGCCGGCGTGTTCCCACAGCAGTAGCGCCGATTTTTTCTCGTTTGAGTGCAAATTTATCCTTCGGGAAAATACTTAAACCGGTATGGAGTTTTTTCTTCTTAGTTCGCCGGATTTTTCTTTTTACCTCGCGTACCCTGGAGAGCCAATCGGGAATTCTTTGGGCTTTGCTCATCCTGGTCTTATTAATTTCACTTTTCAGCCAGGTTAGCTAGGACGATCCAAAATGATACAGAATGATCTGATCATTCCAATAGCTTCCATTTTACTGACCATAACGGCATTGACCTTGTTATTGGTCCATGAATGGCGCATCAGCCTGATCGTTTTGGCGCTGCAATATATCAGTGTTTTTACACTAGTCCTTTCTTACTGGCCGATGGCCATGGCGGCAACCAAGCTGATCGCTGGTTGGATTTCGGCTGCGGTTATCGGTATGGCAATTGCATCAAACAGCGACATTCAAGCCCAGCTCAACGCGGCTTCCAACCCAAAAGACTTGGATAGCAGTAGTATCCAAACCAAAAATTCAAGCGCGCTGGGGTTGGCTTTTCGCATACTGACGGCCGGACTGGTTGCCTTGACAGCCGCGTCTCAACTAAAACTGATCACCACCTGGTTTTCAGAAATGAACCCTCTCTACGCCTGGGCTGGTGTGGTTTTAATCGGCTTCGGAATGGTCAAGCTGGGATTTACGTTCCAACCTTTTCATGTCCTTTTAGCCTTGTTGACTGCTCTGGCAGGTTTCGAGATATTGTATGCAGCCATGGAATCATCCGTGATCAGCGCTGGACTATTTGCCGCAGTCAACCTGGCGCTAGCCTTGGTGGGAGCCTACCTGCTGACTGCGCCAATCATGGAGGATGAAGCATGAACGCACCGACTGTTTGGATATTCATCCCGGCAGCCGTCGCGATTATCCTTTACATCATCCGGCGTTGGGAGAGGGTAATTCATTTTTACGGAATCGTCACAGTCTTGACTCTGGCATTTCTGGCCTGGCAATTACCCATCGACCAGGCATTTAGCCTGGGTATACCCGGCATCCCTGCAATACGGTTACAAGAGAATTTTCCCATCCTGGGGCAGGAGTTTGTGATCACTGCCGCCTCCCAACCGGCATTAATCCTGATTTATCTGGGGATCAGTATGTGGTTTGGCGGAGCCTTGATTGCTGGGGTCAACCGCCTGTTTATTCCGCTTGGATTGGCTGTGGCGGCGTTTTTGACAGCCTCGATCACCATCCAACCCAAAACATTCTCGGTGCTTGTTGGTTGAAATCGTCGCCCTGCTATGCATTCCCATTCTGACACCGCCTGGCAAACCGATACGGCGCGGCGTCTTACGCTTCCTGGTCTTTCAAACCATGGGTATGATCTTGATCCTGTTGGCAGACTGGATGTTGAAAACTGGCGCAATCAACCCAGAACTTGCCGCAAATTTTAGCGGTTCAGCTTTCATATTAGGGTTGGGCTTTGCCTTGATCGCCGCGATCTTCCCCTTTCATACCTGGATACCGATGTTAGCCGAAGACGCACATCCCTATTCAGCTGCCTTTGTCTTTTTTATCCTGCCTACCAGCCTCTCATTTTTAGGATTAAACTACCTCAGCACCTACACAAGTTTGGGCTCTGCAGCATTTATTTATAATGCCATCGCCTGGAGCGGTCTTTTGATGACCTTGACCGGCGGCGTTTGGGCGCTGTTTGAAAGACACCTGGGTCGTATCCTGGGTTTTGCTGCCATTACCCAGATAGGAATGGGGTTGCTGGCCATCAGCCTGACCGGAATCGTACCCAGGAATTCGCCAGTCGCTGGAATTTTCTTCGCCCAGCTTTTTCCCCAATTGGTTGGGTTCGCGGTGTGGGCGCTGGCATTGACTGCCATTTCGCAAAAACAAACCGACCTGCAATTCCGCGCCGTACAGGGGATGGCGCACCATTCTCCAGTAGCCACAATCAGCCTGGCCATCGCCAGTTTTTCCCTGGCAGGTTTACCCCTCCTGGCCAGTTTCCCAGCCTTCTTCTCAATCTGGTCGTCCCTGGCGGATTATTCACTTACCTTTACAGTTGGCTCGCTCTTCGGATGCGCCTTGTTGTTTGCATCTGCCTTGCGCAGTGTTGCAGTCCTGGTGATGAGCCCTGAAAGCACCCCATGGAAATTCACAGAAACCGGGTTTAAGCCCATATTGCTGGCAGCAGGCAGCCTGGTACTCTTTCTCCTCGGTCTTTTTCCGCAAACCTACATGTCCATACTGACCAACCTGGCTGCCATATTTATTTTCCAGGGTCCGTAAACAAAAGCCCAACCACATGCTATAATCCCATCCAAATAGCAACTAGACCTGATAGGAGTTTCCATCATGGAATTGGAACAAATCCTCAAACAAGTTGATTGGTTGGACGAGGAAAGAAGGAAAGATAAAGCTCGCTTGAGCGCCTTAGAAGAGCGCCTGGCTGCTCTAGAAGGAAATATTACCCCCCTGCCCCAACAAATTCGGGAAGTGGGCAGTGAAATCACCCGTTTAAGCACCGCAATGGACCGAATGGATAGCTTTGATGATTCGGTGCGCCAGGTGCGAATTGAAGCTAAGCAAATCGGTGAAAAGCTCGACAAGGATTTAAAACGCCGCGATGACGAATCTGAAAAAATCCGTCGGACCGAGTTGCGAGCTGTCGATGAAAGAATAGCTGACATCCGCAAGGAGATCGAGCAAATTCCAGATATAAAACGCGGATTACAGGCTCGCTCAGAAGAAGAATCTCGCCTTGCAAAGCTGATTGACGAGTTACGCAACCGCATGGAGTCTATCCGGCGCAGTGATGAAGAATACAACCGCACCATTCGGCTGTTCGATGATGGGCGCAGACAAGATGCCAAACGCCTGACAGATATCCAGGGCGAGCTGGCTGCCATGCGTAAACGTGTGGATGAAAACCGCGGCCGGATCGAGATTTCCAGCGCCACGATTAAGAAAATCGAAGCCCGCTTGAGTGAAATCTCCTTAATCGAAAACGAACAGCGCGAAAGTATGCAAATTTTATCGATAACCAATCCTTGAAAGACGTTGAACGCGAAAGGGTGTGGAAAGACTGGCAGACCCGCTTCCAAATTATTGAGAGCCAAACTGCCGATATTGGGGTTACCCTGCAAACCCTGGAAGCGACCAATCGATCCGTCAAGCGCTCCCAACAATCCATCGAAGAGATCACCCAGAAGGTTGAGCGGCGCATCAACGAGATCACTGAAATCCAGCGCCTCTCTGAAGAACGCTTCCGCCAGGATTGGGTGACCTTCAAGGCGGATGACCAAAAACGCTGGACCAATTACACCCTGACCCTGGAAGAACAGCGCAGCGAAGGAATTCGCCAGCATGAAAAGCTGAGTGAAAAAGTGACACAATTGGGAGATGATTTCCAGGAAGTGCAGGATGTCCTTCAATTAATCAACGAACAAACCGAAAAACGCCTGCAAACCTTACTGACGATGGCCCACGAGTGGATGACTTCTTTCGAACGATCCATTGGTCACAGCTAAGGATAATTCTTGTTTTGATGCAGGCTAAACGCTGAGTCTGCTATCAACAATGGGTAAACCTGGAGAGGTTGAATAGATGCGTGTAATCGGCACGGCAGGACATGTAGACCACGGAAAATCTACCCTGATTGAAGCGCTCACCGGAACGCACCCCGACCGCTTGAAAGAAGAGCGCGAGCGCGAGATGACCATCGACTTAGGTTTCGCCTGGATGGATCTGCCTGGAGCGGATGGTGGATCGAGCGAAGAAGTGGGTATCGTGGATGTGCCCGGCCACCGTGATTTTATCGAAAATATGCTGGCGGGCATCGGAGGCATTGATGCAGCCTTGTTTGTCATCGCCGCAGACGAAGGCGTGATGCCGCAAACGCGCGAACACCTGGCCATCCTCGATCTGTTGCAAATCCAGGGCGGCGTGGTGGCCTTGACCAAGATCGACCTGATGGACGACCCTGACTGGCTGGACCTGGTCGAAGCCGATGTATTCGACACCCTGCAAGGCACTGTCATGGGAGATGCACCCATCGTGCGTGTTTCTGCCAAAAGCGGAGCCGGCCTGGACCAGTTGAAGAGCGCCTTGAGCGCCAGCCTGGCTTCCCGGCCGCCCCGTCCAGACCTGAATCGTCCGCGCCTGCCGGTCGACCGCATCTTCACCATCGCGGGTTTTGGCAGCGTAGTAACCGGCACCTTGAGCGATGGCAAACTCCAGGTTGGCGACGAAATCGAGATTTTGCCGCAAAGACTGCGTGGCCGCATCCGTGGTCTGCAGACGCATAAACGCAAAGAGCAGGTAGCCGTGCCCGGCAGCCGCACCGCGGTGAACATCAGCGGCGTCTCCCTGGAAGAAGTGCAGCGCGGCAATGTGATCGCCCATCCCGGCGATTACCGGCCCACCCAACGCTTGGATGTCCACTTTCGCCTGCTGCCAGATGTCAGCCAGCCTGTGCGCCACAACATGGAAGTCAAGCTTTTCATCGGGGCGACAGAGGCGCAGGCGCGCTTACGCTTGCTGGGAGCGGAAGAATTGCTGCCCGGTCAGTCCGGTTGGCTGCAGCTCGAGAGCAGCGAAGCATTGGTTGCAGCCCGCAACGACCGCTATATCCTGCGCCGCCCATCCCCTGGCGAAACCCTGGGTGGTGGGCAGGTGATGGACCCCCATCCAAAATCCCGGCATAAACGTTTTGCTAAGGAATCCATTGCACGCCTGGAGGCCCTGGCTCAAGGCACACCCGGCGATATCCTGCTGCAAGCTTTGCTGGCTTTAGGCGCGGCGCCGCTGAAAGAAGTTCTGGTGCGCTCTAACCTGGATGAAATCGCCCAGGCAAGCGCCATGGAAGAATTGCTGCAAAGCGGGCAATTGATCAACCTGGAACGCAGCCAAACCAGCCTGCAGCAGGCTGAGGACCTGGTGATCAGCCAGCAGTTATGGGAGCAAATCCAGGAACGCTGCCTGCGTGAGCTGGAGAAACATCATCGCAGCTTTCCCTTGCGGGCCGGCTTGCCGAAAGAAGAACTGAAGAGCCGCCTGAAGGAAATGATGAAAAGCTCGCCGCGTTTGTTCAATACTTGCCTGCGCCGCCTGGTGAGCATGGGACTTGTGGTTGAAATCGGACCTCTGGTGCATCTGCCGGACCACCAAATTCGCTTTACACCGGCGCAAGAAAACCGCATCCAAGCCCTGCTGAAAAGCTTCCAGGCAGCACCCTACGCCCCACCCACGATCAAAGAATGCCAGGCCCAGGTGGGCGAAGATGTGCTGGCAGCCCTGGTGGACCTGGGCAGGCTGGTGCAGGTTGCTGCGGAAGTGGTCTTCCGTCGGGAGGATTATGAAGGCATGCTGGAGCAGCTGCGCCGGTTGGTGCAGAAAAATGGACCGGTCACGGTTGCCCAGGTGCGCGATCATTTCAACACCAGCCGCAAATATGTGCTCGCATTTCTGGAACACCTGGACGCCAGCGGGGTGACCGTTCGGGATGGAGATGTACGCCGCTTGAAACCGGGCAGTTGAGCGAAACAGCCTGCTCAGCCGGTGTTATAATCAAAGGTGAAGAATTCTGAACCCGTTCCAACCACGGAGATTTAAAATGGAACCAGGTACCTACGATCCAGTTGTTGTAAATCATAAGACATCCAGGCGCAGAGGCGGGCTGCTGATCCTGGCTGCTCTGTTGTTGGGGCTGATCTTGTTCGGAGGCTGGCTGGTGACGCCGACTCTGGCGCAGACGCCAAGCCCGACGGCTGTACCTGATTTTGATTTAGCAATCAGCAAAACTTCCGTCCCATTATATTTTTCTCGCGATGCTGATAATCGCTATGTGATTAGCGTATACAGGACAAACAACAATACTGTCACTTCCGGGGTTAGCATTATCGATCAAATGCCTGCAGGTGTGACAATAAATAATGTCACTGCTGAAGATTGGAATTGTATATGGAGCATTGGGGGAAATCTATTAAGTTGTTCTTACAATAAAGCGATTTCTGATCCGGCGGTGATGTCATTGCCGCCTATACTTATTGATGTAGCTCTAGCCAACACAGTTAGTAATTATGTAACCAATACTGCTCAACTAATTATTACGGATAGAAACCTTACGAACAACTCATCAACGATAATAACCTTAATTGATCCTGTTGATCTTGAAGTTACTAAAACCCACTCACCAGAAATTGTGAATATTAATGATTCAATCATTTATACAATCACACTGAGAAATAATTCCGAGACAACGGCGCTCAATGTTGAGTTGACGGACATTCTTCCCCCTTACTTAATCTCTGATAGTATCCAAATTAGCCCCACAGCTTCAATCTCAAACGGAATTGTCTTATGGGATGCTTTTGATTTACCTAAAGAAGCAGCCCCAAGAATTTTTACAATTCAAGCAAGTTTAGATTTAAATGCAGATGGAAAAACACTTACAAATAAAGTCGAAGTGAAAACTGAACAATCTGATTCGAATCTCTCGAACAATCAATCAGAGACATCTTTTGTGGTTGGTGGTTTAGATATTACAAAAGATATTGTATACAATTGATGATGATAATAAAAATTGGGTTTATACAGGAGAAATATTTACATACACTATCAAGGTTGAAAATATTAGTGAATTTCAGGCAAACACGGTCAATGTTTATGACACAATTCCAGAAGGCATAGACATAATAAAAACTGCACCCGATGGCGTTCAATATACAGAATCAACAAGATTATTACGCTATGCGAAGGGAACATTTTCTGCAGAAGAACCTCCATTATTAATCGAAGTTACGGCACGAGCTAACAGCACGATTACTGAAACACAATCCATCACAAATTCAGCCTGGGTAACATGGTATCCACTAGGGTCCACTACAGCTCTAGAAGATATCTCTAATGAGGTACCAATTCTAGTTGTACCCCAAGGAGCACTTGAGGTTACTAAAACTGATGGTTTTGTGTTCATCAGACCTGAACAAGTGCTTACTTATGAAATCGAGATCAAGAATGTGGGCAGTTTGCCTATTCCATCAAAAATAACAATAACTGATACACTACCATCAAACGCAGAATTAATCGACTACATTTACAATAAGACTACTCCTTTAGAGTTCGTAGATGAGACAATCAATTATTTGAAAGCAGAGTACAATCAGCCTCTTAACCCAAATCAAATAATTACCTTCGAAGTAATTATGAAAGCCAATCCAAATCTAGTAGACACAACAATTATTAAGAACTATGTTGAAGCAAGAGCCCCAGAAAACACTATAGCAGACATTGTATCGTACGCAGACGCTTATGATGAATCGGAAATCGACATTGTTTCAACATCTGGAATGGGTATTGTACTTTCTGTGACCCCTACTCAAGCAAAAGTAGGTGATCCATTTACATTTAGAATCGATGTAAAAAATCAGGGGGACACCAAAGCCGATAATGTCGTTGTTACTGGCGCAATGCAATCTGTTTTAGACTATGTCAGCAGCAATCCTGCAACCGGAACATCCTTTAGTGCAAATACCACTGCGCGAACTTATACTTGGACTATAGGCACATTGCTGTCTGGCCACTCACGTTCTATGACTATGGTGTGGAAAGTTAACACATCCGTCACTACCAGTAACAACTACGAACACACAGCCACTCTGACCTGGAACACCAACAAGAGCATCACATTCCAATAAAGTAACCTACCGCGTCACGCCCTCCTCCACCTTACCCGGCACCGGGTTTGGCGCAGCGCACCAGCAGGACGCCGGCGGCTTAAGCCTGGCTGCCATGCTCCTATCCGCTTTGCTGGGCTTAGTGGGCGCGGGCTCCCTGGTGTACGGTTTATGGGCGCGGGGCAAGAAGCCCTTATGGGCCAACTGGTTTATGCTAGCCGGGGTGATCCTGTTCTGTGGCGGCGCCCTGTTCGGTGTGGCTGCCTGGGGCTTCCAGGTTGTCCCCAGTGAACGTCCTCAGCAACTGGCTGCCATCAACCATGCCACTCAAGCGCCGCAGGACATCGCTCCCGCACCGCTCCAGCCAACTGATTTCGTCGAGGTCTGGGATGCCTGGCCTACCCCAACCCCGGAAAGCCTGCCCGATTACCCCATTCCGGAACCTCCCGAGCATCTGAACCAGGGAGCGGATGGCAATGAGCCAGATAGCAGCGCCATGACGCGCATCCTGATCCCAGCCATGGGTTTGGATACCGTGGTTAAATATGTGCCTTTTGACAGCTCAACCTGGCTGATTGGTGGATTGAAACAGGAAGTGGCCTGGATGGGAGATACCTCCTGGCCTGGTTTAGGCAGCAACACCGGTCTGGCCGGGCATGTGGACCTGGCCAATGGCGATAGCGGTCCATTTTGGAATTTGGGTGATCTTAAAATCCGGCGACCGTGTCTCGGTTTTTACAGAGCGCAGCCAGTACACCTACCAGGTGCGCGAGTCGCGCATCGTCCCAGACTCGGATCTGAGCGTAATCGAGCCTTCCGAAAAGCCGCAATTGACCCTGATCACCTGCACTGGCTGGGATGCTGAGCTTAAACTGTACCTGTTACGATTGGTGGTATTCGCCGACTTGATCGAGGTTATCCCTCTGAACGAAACGGCTCTGAGACCCTAAGCACCCGAATTGAATCATCCACTGGGGCTGCCCAAAAAAGAGAAACCTTTCTTTTTTAGACAGCCCAGTTTTTTATTTTAGGCTTCCCACACCCATTCACCGCTAAACATGGTCTTGAGCGGAGCTATCCGCCACAAATCTTCAGGCGGGCAGTCAAACGGATCCTGGTCCAGAACCAGCAGATCGGCATAGTACCCGGGAGCGAGCTGACCCAGCCGGTCGGACCAGCCTGCCAGCTGCGCTGGCGCCAGGGTGTATGCACGCAAAGCCTCGAGTAAGGTCAACTTCTGTTCAGGATACCAGCCAGCTTCGTTCGGAGCACCTATCCTGTCGCTGGCGAGTCACAGCGGCATGCATTCCCCAAAATGGATTGGGCGACTCGACCGGAGCATCCGATCCGAAGGCTAATACTGCGCTATGATCCAACTGGCTGCGCCAGGCGTAGGAAAGGGCAGCGCGATCACCCCAATACCGGTCGGCCATAAACATATCCGATGTGGCATGCAAAGGCTGCATGGAAGCCGCTACACCCAGCTGAGCCAGGCGGTGGATATCCTGTGGGTGCAAAAGCTGGACATGCTCGATTCGGTGGGGCAATGAGGCGCGGTCGGGGAAGTTTTCTTTTTCGAATACACGCAGGTGTTCAAAAGCCTGCAAGACTTCATGGTTGGCGCGGTCGCCGATGGCATGCACCGCCATACCCAGACCGGCCTCGGCAGCCATCCGCCCGTGTTCGAACAATTCTTCCGCATCCATCAACAGCATCCCCAGGCTCTCCTGGCTGTCTTCATACGGTTGCAACATAGCAGCTGTTTGCGGCCCCAGGGCGCCATCCATAAAAGCCTTCACCTGCCCAATGCGCAGGCGGTCATTTCCAAACCCGCCGCGCAAACCCAAATCAGCGGCTTGCGGGAGCATCTCCAACGGGATACTCTTGAGCACGCGCAACTTCAATTCACCGGCTTGCTCCAGCATCTGCAAGGCGCTAAAACAGCGCCGCCGGTCGAAATCATGCACACCGGTGATACCCATCGACCACAAATTCTTCTGTGCATGCTTAATCGCTCTGGCAGCATCTTCATCGCTGGGTTCAGGAATGGCCTGTGCAACCAGCTGCATGGCGCTTTCAAACAAGATGCCATTCAGCTCACCACGGGCGTCACGCCCTAGTTGTCCGCCTTTTGGATCCGATGTGCTGGTCTGAATTCCCGCCAGGCGCAGCGCAGCGCTGTTAGCCCAGGCTGCATGCAAAGATTTAGCCGTCAGGTAAACCGGGTGATGGGGGGCAACCGCATCCAAATCGGCTGCGCTGCCAAAACCCTGCGACCAGTTATTCTGGTTCCAGCCATGTCCCAAGATCCATGCGCCTTGCGGTTGGCCAGCAGCGCGTTCGGCTACCCTTCGCAGGCACTCTTGAAGAGTCGGCGTTTCACAATCGATCTGTTGCAGCCCTTGGGAATAATAATCCAGGTGCAGGTGGGCATCTGTCAAACCAGGCAGGATCGTCCGCCCCTGCAGGTCGAATACATCAGCCTGATCCTCGAAGCGGTTGAGCAGAATCTGTGTGTCGCCAGCGGCAACAATCTTCCCATTTTCTATCGCCAGGGCAGACACTCGGGGGTACTTTTCATCCAAAGTATAAACTTTTGCATGGGTCAATAAAAGCATGCTGGTATCTCCTCGAAATTCTGGGTAGTTTGGTATTATTTGGACAAATAATTGAATGACTGTCATTGCGAAGGCCGCTCCTAAGAAACTCTGCACCAGTCAAGACGAGAATCTAAGGACAGGATGCCATTCAGTCCGAGTGAAACTCGAAAGCGTCTGTTATGAGAGTCCTGCGCGAAGCAATCTACGCTGTCGGAATCTAGAAAAGATCCGTTTCGCCCAACAATCTCTCTAACAAGACATTCAATTCCTCATCGGAATAGGAATGAATGGTCAGGGTCCAACCCTTGCGGCGCTTATCCAGGTTTACGCGAGTGCCGAGGGCCGTTTGCAGGCGTTCTTCCAGCGCTAATACTTGCGGATCAGCAGGCATTTTGGGAGCCGTGGCCGGTTTCTCGCCTTTTAAGCGTTCCACCAGTTCTTCGGTCTGGCGCACGCTGAGCTGCCGCTGCAGGATGCTATTCAGGACCGCAGCCTGCGCCTGGGGAGTAGCTAAACCCAGCAAAGCACGCGCGTGTCCGGCGCTGATTTTTCCTTCCAGCAAGGCTTTTTGGACCACAGCAGGCAATTTGAGCAGGCGCAAGGTGTTGGTGACCGCTGTACGGCTCTTCCCAACCCGGGCGGCGACTTCTTCATGAGACAGAGAAAATTCTTCTACCAATTGCCGGTAGGCTTCGGCTTCCTCCAGCGCATTCAGATCGGCGCGCTGCACATTCTCAATCAAGGCCAGTTCCAGGCGTTGCTGGTCGCTGGCTTCGCGGATGACCACCGGTACAGTCTTGAGTCCGGCGCGCTGAGCAGCCAACCAACGGCGCTCGCCGGCAATCAAAGTGTATTTACCATCTTGCTCGGCATCTGTGATAATCAAAGGTTGGATCAGTCCATGCTCTTTGATCGAATTGGCCAGCTCCTGCAGCTCGTTTTCATCAAAAAAACTGCGCGGCTGCCGGGGATTGGGGAGAATATCCTCCACGGCTACCTGGTTCAGCCCGCTTCGCCGCAGGGTTTCACCAGTAGGGATCAGAGATTCCAGACCTCGTCCAAGACCACCTTTTCGCGCCATGCTTAACCTTCCATTGTTGGGATTTGGATGCCATCGCCGGCCAAAACTTCGCGTGCCAGGGCAGCGTAAGCCTGGGCGCCATTCGAAGTGGGAGCATACACCGAAATGGGTTGCCCATAAGATGGCGCTTCTGCCAGCCGAACTGTGCGCGGGATGACCGCTTCGAAGACCCGTTCGGGGAAAAAGCGCCGCACTTCTTCGACCACATCATTCGACAGGTTGGTGCGTCCATCAAACATGGTCATCACCACACCGCGAACTTTCAGCTCGGCAAACAGGGCTTTGCGCACCCGCTCGAGGGTTGTGGATAATTGGCTGAGTCCTTCCAGCGCCAGATATTCGCACTGCACCGGTATAATGACCCCATCACGTGCAGCTACCAATCCGTTGAGGGTCAACAAACCCAGGGAGGGCGGACAATCAATTAAGATGTAGTCGTAGCGTTCGCTAATCCCCTGCAAGGCTTTCCTCAGGCGGCTTTCGCGAGCTAATTCGTTGACCAGCTCAACCTCACCGCCAGCCAGAGCGGGAGAAGCCGGCAAGATGGACAATTTCAGGCGCGGGTTGTGTAAAATATACCCACCAGCCTGTGTATCTCCAATTAGCGCTTCGTAAGTGCCGCCTCGTATCGTGTTTTTATCAATTTTCAGACAGGAGGTGGCATTGGCTTGTGGATCTAAATCCACCAGAAGCACTCGCTGCCCGTAATAGGCCAGGTAGGCCCCCAGGTTGATGGTAGTGGTTGTCTTGCCCACCCCACCCTTTTGATTGGCTAGTGTATAAATTCGTGTCATAACAGCCTTACAGGATTTCCACAATCGTATTGTTAATTTCATCCAGGGTGGGTACACCCTGCAAACCGGTTCTGGTGACCGAGAAGGCGCTTAATTGGGTCGCAAAACGGGCAGCTTCCCAGGGATCACGCGTGGTATGCAAACGGATGAAGAAGGCAGCCGCAAAAATATCCCCTGCGCCGGTTGCATCGATTTCTTCCATTTCGGGTGGTCGAAAGCGGCGTACATCGCCATTCCAATACAGACGTACACCCTGGTGCGCTTCTGTGACAGCCATCACCCGCGATGAAGCAACCATCTCATCGATGCGGCTTTCATCTCCGCCGACATCATCCACACTGATGACAATTGCGCCAGCTCGTTGCAGGACAAAATCAGCCTCTGGCCATTCTCCCGGGTAAACCTTGCCATCACCACGCCAGTTGCGCAGCCAGCCCTGAGGTGTGACGCCCAACAAGGCGGAGGAGAAGTTGCGAACCATGCCAGGCTCTACTTCCTGCGCCACAGGTCCCAGGTGGACAATACTGGCGCTGCGCCAGATCTGCGGAATATGAAAATAATCCAGCTCTGATGCCACCGAGTGGATGATCTGTTCTCTGCCGGTTTGAGTATAGCGATTGACAAACTTCGTGCTCTGATCCGATTTATAGTTGACTACCTGGATACCCTGCAGATCTTCGGTGGAAATATCTTCAGCCCAGGAAGTGACAATGCCCACTCGCCAGCCCAAAGCCTGTGCTGTCAGCCCCGAATAAGAAGCGGTTCCCCCCAGGCGTAAACCCTGCGGTGTTTCATCAACCGTTATATGCCCAATAATCAAGTAATCGACGGGTTCTAGTGTTGTCAAGGTTGTCATGCTAAAATTATAACCTGAGAAAGCAGAGAGAGAATGAGGAAAATTGTTCTGGCTATTTTTAAAACGCCGTGGTATAATCCAGGGCCGCGCCTGAAGAGGCGGCTTTCTATTGTTAGCGACCCGCAATGCGATTTGCGTGCAATCATTTGAACATTGTGAAGGACTGAAAAATGGACGATATTATTAAATCACTTGAGGCCCCTGTAAATCCCAACGTACCCGAACTTCGCGCAGGCGATTCGGTGCGTGTTTTCATGAGAATTAAAGAAGGTGCAAACGAGCGTACCCAGGAATTTCGTGGTGTTGTGATCCGAATGCGTAATTCTGGCAACAATGCCAACTTCACCGTGCGGCGTGTGGCCAGCAACGGTATTGGTGTTGAGCGCACCTTCCTGTCACGTTCTCCCCGGCTAGAAAAAGTCGTCGTCGAACGACATGCCAAGGTCCGCCGTGCACAGCTATACTTCTTACGTGAGCGCACCGGCAAGAGCGCACGTCTGAAACAAAAATTTAACTAATCCACAAATGCCTATAGCCAGGGCGCAGTTAACTGTATCACTGCGCCCTTTTGTCGTTTATTCTGAGCAGGTTCATCCGTGCAACCAACCAAATTTCAACCAGGAGGGTCAATGCCTGGGCCCATTATTGGTGTAACAGCCTACCGCAATCAGAGCCGATCCGGCTTCCCCCAATTTTCTGCCAATCAAAACTATATCCAATCGGTGATCCAGGCTGGCGCTTGCCCGCTGATCATCCCGCCAGGTCTTCGCAAAACTGACCTGGATGAACTGTTATCCCACCTGGATGGTTTATTGCTAAGCGGTGGAGGGGATATCCACCCTCACTTTTATGCCTCCGAGACCCATCCGCTCGTTGCAGATGTTGACCTGGAACGAGACGAGCTTGAGCTAGCATTGTTTGAAAAAAGCCTTCTCCACCGGATGCCGCTGCTAGGCATCTGCAGAGGCTTTCAATTGATTAATGTTGGGCTGGGTGGCAGTCTCTATGAAGATATCCAGGACCAGAAATCAGAATCGATTAAACACGATTACTCCCCGGGCTGGCCACGCGACTACCTGGCTCATCCAGTCTTGCTTGAACCCGGAAAGTACCTGGCGCAGCTTTTCGGTGTAACCCAGATTGAGGTCAATAGTCTCCACCATCAGGGGGTCCGGCGCCTTTCTGAGCACCTGGATGCACTCGGCAGTGCACCTGACGGCATTTATCGAGGCCTTCCAAATCCGGGATTACCCTTATGGCGTTGCTGTCCAGTGGCATCCCGAAGAAATGCAATCCGACCCAAAAATGCGAGCACTCTTTCGTTCCTTTGTGGAAGCATCGCAAGCTTTTCGGCAGGAATAAACGCCGCGACTATTTCAATGGAAATCAGTCCAGGTCATGAACAACAAAAAGGAAATTTCTACTTCTATGGAAAAAACTAACCTGGAAGACCATCGTGCGCTCATCGGGGTTTTTGATTCTGGCGTCGGAGGTCTTTCGGTGCTGCGCGCCTTGTGGGCAGAAATGCCCTCCCTGCCAGTGATCTACCTGGCGGACCAGGCGCACGTGCCCTACGGTCCGCGTCCTTTGGAGCAGGTGCGCCATTTTTCGAGTGAAATCAGCCGCTGGCTGATCGATCAGGGCGCAGAATTGATTGTGGTGGCTTGTAACACCGCTTCAGCGGCGGCCCTGTATGCTTTGCGCCGTGAATTCCCCGAAATCGCTTTTGTCGGCATGGAGCCGGCCGTAAAACCAGCCGCGGAACAAACCCATAGCGGCAGAGTCGGCGTTTTAGCCACGCCAGCCACCTTCCAGGGTGAATTATATGCTTCGGTCGTGGAACGATTTGCTCATGGTGTGCAGCTTTTTCAGGATACCTGTCCGGGTCTGGTAAGCCAGATCGAAGCCGGAGAGCTCGATGCGCCGCAAACACGCGCCATTTTAGAAGAGGCGTTATTCCCCATGCTCAACCAACACATCGACACCGTCGTGTTGGGATGCACGCATTACCCATTTGTTATTCCCCTGATTGAAGAAATCAGTGGTTCACAGGTGCGGGTGATCGATCCTGCCCCGGCGGTCGCCCGCCAGGCGCAGCGCTTGCTGTTGCAGCGCAATCCTGCAATACTGGCAAAACATGACCAGGAAAATTCTCCTGTCAGCGATCATCCTGTTTCCCGAACGCGTTTTTTCACCAGCGGCGATCCGTCCAGTTTTCAGCGCTCTGTGCAACAGCTCCTGGGTGTCGAAGCCAGGGTTGATCCTGTATTTTGGGTGGCAAAAGCCGGGTTGCGGAACACACCTGAAACAAATGGATCAGGCTAGTTTCTACCCCCAAAAACGTTATTTATCAGCAAAAGGTAATTTCATCTGATCTGGGCTGATCTCCAGCCAGGTAAAGTTTTCAAAACTCAGGTCTCGGAAATCCAACTTAAGTTCTTTTTTCAAGCGCTCAAAGATGTTCACGTAACTTTCAGAAGCACGCGCCTCCCAGATCAAGCCTAAATCCAGGTTGACCTCAAGGATGCTCTCCGGGTCCGGACCTTCGATTTCCACAAAATTTCCATAAGGCATCTCATCCAGGGTGATGTGCACTTCGCCAAGGTCATAAACCGTGCGATATTTCTCATAGCCCATGCTGACCTGGTAGCCTAAAGCTTCCAGCAGGTCGCGGGCGGCCTCAAAATCTTCAACAATGAACTCAATTTCCTGGCGCACACGGACCCCTTCCGAGCCGTATGCCGGTCCTTTGAAAGTCATACGCGCCGCAGTATCCTGGCGCAGGCGCAACACGCGAAAATTTCTGCTGAGCTCCTGCTCCGGCGTATCGAAGCGCAGGTTAATCTCAAAGGTGCGCGGCTGGACCAATACTGCGTCCAGGCTAACCAGGCGCTGCTCAATCGTAGCCAGATCATGCACATAAAATTTGACTTCCAGCTCTTGATTTTTCATATCACACTCATCAGGGTCTGCTTTTGTTCGACGCGCTCACCGGGCTGGACACGGATGCGTGAGACAGTCCCCTGGCGCGGCGATTTGAGTTCATTCTGCATTTTCATCGATTCGAGCAAGGCTAAAACATCGCCTTTTTCGACTTTTTGTCCATCTTTCACTGGAATGGAAACCACCAAACCCGGCATTGGCGCTTTGAGATGATATTCAGCGCCCTCACCCAGGCTGCTATCCGAAGCAGCGCGTAAGCGCTTCTCACGTTCATCCACCACCTTCGCCTGGTAGGAGCGTCCGTGCAGTAAGATCTGCCAGCATTCCTGGCCTTCGTAGACATAAGATTCAAAAGAGCTGCCATCCAGCAACAAGGTATACACAGGCTGCCCGGCGATCTGGTCGAAATCGACATGATACACCACTCCATCCAGCAGAATATGCGTTTCGTCGATCATCTCAATAGTGAACTCGCTCTCGCCAATGGTGGTGATATAGCGCATTGTTGGTCTCCTTTCCTCGGCCTATGCTGGCGATTAGCGGTGCATCCGCTCCCAGCGCCCTACCCACTTCCAGTTACTGGTGTCACGTTTGGCGCGGCGCACAATCTGAGCAGAAAGCTGCGTTTGCCGGTGAGCAACCAGGGTGGCAATGATCGCCGCAATGCGGTCGTGACCTTCTTTGTGGCTATCAGCCAATTCCATCGAGAAGCGCTCCTCGACAAAACGGGTGTCGAACTGCCCGGCCATAAAGCGGTGTGAATCCATCAGGTTTTGGTGGAAGGGAATATTGGTGCGCACACCCACAACCTTGTATTCTTCCAGGGAACGGCGCATGCGCAAAACTGCCTCCGCACGGGTTTCACCCCACACGATCAATTTCGAAATCAGCGAATCGTAGTAGGGTGAGATTTCAAAACCAGGGTAAACGCCAGCATCGATACGCACACCCGGACCTGTAGGCTGAAGGATATGGGAAATGATGCCCGTCGAAGGCAGGAAATCATTGTACGGGTCCTCTGCGTTGATCCGGCATTCGATCGCCCAACCGTTCAGGTGGATATCTTGCTGGGAGTAGCGCATCTGGCGGCCGCGAGCAATGCGGATTTGTTCCTTGACAATATCCACACCGGTGACCATCTCAGTAACAGGGTGCTCAACTTGCAAGCGGGTGTTCATCTCCAGAAAATAGAAATTTCCGTCTTTATCTACCAGGAATTCAATCGTACCTGCGTTGACATATTCCACAGCCTGGGCGGCGCGCACAGCCACCTCACCCATCCTTTGCCGCAGCTCATCGTTATCGGCAACAAATGGTGAAGGGCTTTCCTCCAGTAGCTTCTGATGTCGCCGCTGGAGGGAGCACTCTCGCTCTCCCAAGAAAATGGTATTGCCCATCTGATCTGCCAGGATCTGGATTTCAATATGCCGCGCCCCTTCCAGCAATTTTTCCAGGTATACGTTGCCATCCCCAAATGCCGCTTCCGCTTCCCGGCGAGCGGCGTGGATCAATCCCGGCATCTGCTCCAGGTTGCGCACCTCGCGCATTCCTTTTCCGCCGCCGCCAGCTGTGGCCTTGATCAGCAAGGGAAAGCCTATCTGAGGAGCAATGGCCAACAACTCTTCATCTCTCAGGGCGCCCTCACCTTCTGTGCCTGGAACCACCGATACGCCCGCAGCAGAGACGGTTTTTCGCGCCACACCCTTATCCCCCATGGCCGCGATGGCGGAGGGCTTGGGGCCGATAAAGGCGATACCCTCATCGACACAGGCTTGGGCGAAATCTGCCCGTTCAGCCAGGAAGCCATATCCAGGATGGATGCCGCTGGCGCCACTTTTCCTGGCAATCTCCAGGATTTTGTCCATGCGCAGATAGGAATCGCGCGCCGGGGCGGGACCTAACAAATATGCCTCGTCTGCATAGCGCACATGCAAAGCCTGCCGGTCGGCTTCCGAGTAGACTGCTACGGTTTGCAGCCCCAACTCCCGGCAAGCGCGCAGAATTCGCACAGCAATTTCACCCCGGTTGGCAATCAATACTTTATTGAACATAACTCTCTCCCAGATCAGGAAAAGCTCACCTTAGCCACCATCACCCATTTACAGAGGAATGCAACCGTGTTTTTTGGCCGGGTTGACATCGCGTTTGTTTGAAAGCATTTCCAGAGCATTAATCAGGCGCGGTCGGGTTTCACGCGGCTCAATGACATCATCAATAAACCCTCTTGAAGCTGCTATGTAGGGATTGGCAAATTTCTGCCGGTAATCAGCGACCAGCTCGTCCCGGCGTTTTTGAACATCTTCAGCCTGCGCCAGTTCTTTGCGGAAAATAATGTTAACCGCCCCTTCGGGACCCATCACAGCAATTTCAGCCGAAGGCCAGGCCAGGTTGACATCCCCGCGAATATGTTTGCTGCTCATTACATCATAAGCGCCACCGTAAGCTTTGCGCGTAATGACGGTCAGCTTGGGCACTGTCGCTTCACAATAAGCGTATAACAGCTTGGCGCCAGAACGGATGATGCCGCCGTGTTCCTGGATGGTGCCGGGAAGAAAACCAGGCACATCCACAAAGGTCAACAAGGGTATATTGAAAGCATCACAGAAACGGATAAAACGGGCTGCCTTTTCAGAAGCATTGATATCCAACACACCTGCCAATACAGCTGGCTGGTTGGCGATGATGCCAATACTGTGCCCACCCAGGCGGGCAAAACCGACCACGATATTATGGGCATAGTGCTCGTGGATTTCAAAGAACTGCCCATCATCGATCACCTTGTGGATCACATCTTTCATATCATAGGGTTTGCTGGGGTCATCAGGGATCAGGCTATCCAGGCTTTCATCCATCCGTAATGGATCATCGCCATTTTGAACAAAGGGTGGGTCTTCCATATTGTTCTGGGGCAAATAGGAAAACATCTTGCGAATCATATAAAGGGCTTCCCCTTCGCTGTCACAGGCCACGTGGCAGACCCCGGAAACTTCGGCATGCACGCCAGCCCCACCCAATTCTTCAAAGGACACCTGTTCGTGGGTAACGGTTTTGACAACATCTGGTCCGGTGACGAACATATAGGAGGAGTTGCGTACCATGAATATGAAATCCGTGAGCGCTGGCGAATAGACAGCGCCGCCTGCACAGGGTCCCATGATCACGCTGACCTGCGGGATAACGCCCGATGCCAGGGTATTTCGCAAGAAAATATCAGCATAGCCGCCCAGCGAGATGACCCCTTCCTGGATGCGCGCCCCACCCGAATCGTTAAGCCCGATGAGCGGAGCGCCGTTCTTCATGGCCATATCCATGATCTTACAGATTTTCTCAGCATGCACTTCTCCCAGGCTGCCGCCGAAGACGGTAAAGTCCTGAGAGAAGACATATACCAGACGACCATCCATGGTCCCCCAGCCAGTAACCACACTGTCGCCAGGATATTTTTGGTTTTCCAGACCAAAATCATGGGTGCGATGTACGACAAAAGCATCCACTTCTCGAAAGGAGCCACGATCAAGGAGCAAGTCCAGGCGCTCCCTGGCCGTTAATCGACCGCGCTGGTGTTGGACCTGGGTACGCTCCTCCCCACCACCCTGACGACTGTTAGCGCGCAAATCACGTAATTGCTGAAATTTCGGGTTAATGGTCATGCATTTCTCCAAAGTAACGGATAACCGGTTTTCGGACAAGCTGCGTAAAAATGAAGGACAAAGCCATCAGGTTTACAGCAGCCACAAAAGGCCAGTTGGTGTTCCGGGTTGGATCGCCGGCCAAAATAATCCTTTCAAACCAAACATTCACTGAATATAGCAACGCAGCAACGCGCAAAATCTGGGGCGTCCAGGTCTTTCGAAACCATATCGCCCAAACCAATAGCAGGCCAACCAGACCCCAAAATGCACCGTTAATTGCCAGGTACACAGGGCTAAAGGGGAGAAGATCCTGTAAAAAAACCCAGCGGTTGAGGCTCTGTTCAAAGCGCGTCAGGTGAAGCACTGCCAGGATTAACACCAGTAAAGCCAAAATGGTTACGCCACGCGGCCTGGAGGCTGCCTGGGGCTTGCTATCTGAAGTAGACAATTGTGAGAAATTCTCCATTTCATTCATCGATAGAAAGGGTGATCTTTCCAGAATGCTGCCCGCTTTCGAGACGCTCCTGCGCCTGGGCAGCTTGGGAAAGCGGAAAATCCTGATCCAGAACGGGCGACAGCTTACCGGAAAACACCAGGGACATGACTTCGGTAAAATCATTCAGTGTACCCATCGAGGATCCCAAAATACTGAGGTGTTTACCAAATATAAAGCGGTTGTCGATTTCAAACCTGGGACCGCCCGTGTTTCCTACGGTCAAGATCCGGCCGCCTTTGCGAGCACAGCGAAAGCTATGCGAAAAGGTTGTGCCGACATTATCCACGACCACATCGACGCCCCGTTTGTGTGTGAGCTGGAAAACTGTCCTGGACCAATTCTCGTCTTTTGAGCGGTCGATCAAGACTTCCGCCCCCAGACTTTCAGCGAGTGCAAGCTTTTCTGGATTGGAGCCGACCACAAAAACCCTGGCGCCAGCCAATCGGGCAATTTGAATGCTGGCCGTGTTGACTCCACCGGAAGCGCCTACCACCAGAACCGTTTCACCCGCTCGCAGACCTGCCCGGTAAATCAAGGAATGCCAGGCGGTATGGAAAACCAGAGCAGCCGCGGCTGCTGAGCGCTCCGAGACATGCTCCGGCAAGGGGTACAGGTTTTCAGACGGTACACAAACAAATTCGGCGTAGGTGCCGCGTACGGTTTCTCCTAGCAATTGCCAGCTGCTGCAGCGGTTGTGCAAGCCAGCACGGCAAGCCTCGCAAACTCCGCAGCTCAGGTTTGAATTGATCACCACTCTCTGACCCACCTGCCAGTTGCTCACGCCCTCGCCAATCTGCTCAATCACACCCGCCCCATCAGCGCCTGGAATATGCGGATATTGCAGCTTGATGCCTGGCCAGCCTTCCCGGACCCAAAGATCCAGACGGTTGAGCGCCGCGGCTCTAAGCCTGACCAGCACCTGTCCCGCGCCTGGCTGGGGCGTATCGATGTCACCAACTTGCAGAACATCCAAACCTCCATGGCGCTCAAAAAACACAGCTTTCATACTAGCCGTCCTCTCCTAAGCGGGAAACACAACAAGTCAGTCTCGCAGAAAATTGCCCTGCTGAGCAGCATCCGTCATCTGTTCAACGTGCAGGGTTTAACGCAATCCTGTCTCCATGCGGGCAATCACAAGGCGTTGGATTTCGCTGGTGCCTTCATAAATCTCCGTGATTTTGGCATCCCGAAAATAACGCTCAACCGGTAATTCTTTGCTGTATCCCATGCCGCCATGGATTTGCACCGCCGCATGGGTGACAAACATGGAAGTTTCGGAAGAAAACAGTTTCGCCATCGAGGCTTCGAGAGTGAAGCGTTGACCAGTTTGCTTCGAGCGCTCTTTCGCCATCGCAGCGCTGTAAACCAGCAACCGGGCGGCTTCGATACGCGTCTTCATATCCGCCAGTTGGAAGCTAATACCCTGGAATTCTCCAATCTTTTGTCCAAAGGCTTCACGCTCACGGGCATATTGCAGACTGGCCTGGTAAGCAGCCTGGGCAATCCCAAGCGCTTGGGCGCCGATACCAATTCGTCCAGCATCCAGAACAGCCATAGCAATCTTGAAACCCTCACCTTCTTCGCCCAGACGGTCTTCCACAGAAGCGCGGTAATTTTCAAACAGGATCTCGCTGGTGGCTGAAGCGCGTATTCCCAGCTTAGGTTCCTTCTTGCCGCGGATGAAACCGGGCTTTTTGGCGTCGATTAGAAAAGCCGTAATGCCGCGGTGTTTTTTCTCTGGCTCGGTCATGGTAAACAGCACCAGGTAATCCGCTACCGGTCCGCTGGTCACCCAGGATTTGCGCCCGTTAATGAGATAACCATCGCCGTCGCGGACTGCGCGGCTGCGCATGGTGCCAGCATCCGAACCAGACATCGGTTCGGTCAACGAATAAGCGCCAACCGCCTGACCCGAGGCAACCGGCGGCAGGTATTTCATCTTCTGTTCTGGTGTGCCAAACTTGAGGAGTCCGTAGCAATACAGTGAATTGTTGACCGACATGATGGCGCCGTGAGAGGCATCCGCTTTGCTGATTTCCTCCAGAGCTAAAACATATGCCAGGGTGTCCATTCCAGCGCCGCCGTATTCTTCCGGCACTTCAATACCCATAAAACCCATGGCGCCCATTTTCGCAACCGTAGCGGATGGGAAGTCGCCTGTTTCATCGAATTCTGCAGCGATGGGAGCAATTTCTTTCTGAGCAAAATCGCGGGCTGCCTGGCGAATCATCTCGTGTTCTTCTGTAAAAGGGAACAATCCAGCATGGTTCATCTTATCCTCCTGAGGCAAGTATCTGGTTGGCGAATTTTCAATGCAGAGCAAGAAAATTGGATCTTCTGCAATATTTAATTGGAACGATACAGGTTAGCGTTTATGATTATAGCATGCCTGGATTAACTTACACGCAGAATTCAAGGTGACACTTCGCTGATAAAATGTTAGAATTACCGGCGGAAACATGACATCGTAAAGGACCTGGCATATGACTGAATCCATAACCCCAGAATTATTTGCATATCTTGCGAAATTAGCGGCCTTCGAATTACCTTTCGAAGAAGCCGAGTACCTGCGCGCCCAACTCAACAACCAGTTGAATTCCGTACGGGAGTTGGAAGCGATCCCCCTAGAAGAAAGCACAGAGATTTCATTATATGGCGTGCCTTTTACGCCTGAAATCAGCTCCAAACCACGCAACGATGATTGGCAGCCATTTCCAGATGCATCAGAAATCCTGGCACAGGCTCCGGAAGTTGAAGATGGTTACTTTGTCGTTCCCGAAATCCCCCACACGGAGTTGTCCTGATGATGACCGAACTATGTGATTTGCCAGCCTACCAGCTTGCCGAAATGATCCGCCAGCGCCAGGTGAGCGCTCAGGCAGCCGCTGAGTCAGCTTTAGCACGGATTTGCGCTGTAGATGGCGTCTCAGGCAGCCTGGATTACACCAACCTCAGTGAAGAAGACAAGCACAAAATTCATGCCTTTATCACGGTAACCGCTGAGCGAGCGCTGGGAAGGGCTGCTGAGATTGACCGGCAATTGGATGAGGGTAAAGACCCTGGTCCACTGGCGGGTGTGCCCTTCAGCGTCAAAGACCTGTTCTGTGTGAGCGGTGTGCGCACCACAGCTGGTTCAAAAATTCTGAGTAATTTCTACGCCCCTTATACCGCTACACCTGTCAAGCGCCTGGAAGAGGCAGGTGGTGTGATGGTTGGTAAAGTCAACCTGGACGAATTCGCTTATGGCTCATCGAATGAATCCTCTGCATTCCAGCCCAGCCCGCGAAATCCCTGGGACACCAGCAAGGTGCCAGGCGGTTCATCCGGAGGCAGTGCTGTTTCTGTCGCAGCCGGGGAGAGCCATCTCTCCATCGGTACGGATACAGCCGGTTCTATCCGACAACCAGCGGCTTTTTGCGGAGTGGTGGGGATGAAGCCTACTTATGGGCGGGTCTCGCGTTATGGGATGATCTCTTTTGGCTCATCTCTGGACTGTCCTGGACCTTTGGGGCGTAATATCCGCGACACTGCCTTGATGTTAAAAATTATCGCCGGCGCCGATCCGCGCGATGCAACGACAGCCAACATCCCCGTACCAGATTACCCGGCCTTATTAGATGGCGGTCTGCGTGGTCTACGCATCGGTTTATCTCCCGATTATTTTCGAATTACCTTCCCCGACCTGAAAACCGGTGAAATGCACGCGGCTTCGATTGACCCAGATATTGAAGCAGCCGTGCTGCGCGCCGCCGACCTGCTGGCAAGCCTGGGGGCTGAAATTGTTGAAAATGTCCCCATGCCGCACAATCGTTTCGGCATCCCGGCTTATTTTGTCGTCTCCAGGGTCGAAGCTGCCAGTAACCTGCACCGTTTTGACGGCGTCAAGTTTGGATATCGCACCAACGATCCGGTTTCCAACCTGCAGGAAATGTACTTCAAATCCAGGGCGCAGGGTTTTGGATTGCAACCCAAGCTGCGCGTGTTAATGGGCATGTATGTTAGCTCTGCCCAGTATGATGCCCAATATTACAACCGTGCGTTGCGCGTTCGCAGCTTAATCCGTTCAGATTTCGAAAAAGCGTTTGACCCGGACGGAGATTACCGCGTGCATCTGCTGCTGACCCCTACCACGCCCACCAGCGCCTTCCCGATCGGCGATGTGTACGGCGATTCTGTGCTGATGCAGTATGCTGACCAGCTCACTGTGGCAGCCAATCATGCCGGCGTTCCTGGGATTTCCTTCCCAGGCGGGCTGGATTCCAAGGGCATGCCCATCGGTATCCAATTGCTGGGACCAGATTTTTCCGAAGCGACGATGCTGCGGGTAGGAAAGTCCTACGAAGATGCCACCGCCGATGAAAGCTGGCGAGAGGTAAAACCATTGGTCTTACAAAACACCTGAAATACCCAACACCTGCAAGGTGGAGGAGATGAAAGATCTTCCTCCACCTTTTTTTGTTAACCATCCTGTGGGAACCTGTTCAGATTTTTTTTATGTTCCAACAGGGTTAACTGGCTGTGTGGGTTCAAGTACTGTCTGCCTTAAAAGAGTGTGAAAAGCGCTGCTTCGCCGTTTTACGACAATCACAGTAACTTCAGCTTCTTGAGCTACTTTGGCGCTGATATTTCCTACCAATAAATTCTTAAACAAGGGCTCATTGGTTGCGCCAATAACGATCAAGTCATAGGCAGGCTGAGTTTCGCTCTCTTTGGAGAATGTGAGGATGGTTTCAGCAATTTCTTTACCCTGTGTAACTCTTTTCTCCAGTAGCTCATACTCCACACCGACTAAAGATTCACGGAAAGCCTGCTCAGCCCGCACTAGCCCTGGTTGACCAGCGCCAGGAGGGGTGATATACAGAAGCGTGACGGTGGCCAGACCATCTTCACCTTGAGCAGCCATGCTAACAGCCAGTTGCACAGCCCGGCGACTGTTCGGCCCTCCACCTACTGGCACTAATATTGAGCGAACCGTGCGTTGGGCTCGATAACGTACAATAGCGCAATCAGAAGGGGGATCGTCAACGATCGAATCAATCACGGAACCGAATAATCTTCCTGCCGTGTTGGTATAGCCTGGCCAGCCTAATACAACAATATCTGCAGCGTTTTCGTTGATGGTTTTGCGAACAGCATCTGCTACGTTTCGACCTAAGCGCAATACGGTGTGGACAGGGACCTGTAACTCCTTAGCTTGTTTGATTACAGTCTCGAGATGAGGTCGACCCTCTTTAAGCATCAATCGTCCCTCTCCAAGGGTTAATTGGGGTGGAACCCGCACAACATGCAAAGCCAGAACTTCTCCCTGGTTCTGCCTGGCAAGGATCGCGCCAATGCGTCCTAAGATACGGGCTTGTTCCTGGGTCGCCACCGGAACCACCACGGAATAATCACGACTGACCAGCACTTCTTCCATCAGGATTTCTTTGGGTCGCTCCAGTTCTTCCACCTTCGAAAAATGCGCATAATACAGCAATAGTCCAGCCACAATCCAACCAATCGCAAAAAACCAGGCGGTCGGGCTCAATTCAAAGAGGTGAAGAGCTAACAATGCATTGGTAATGATTGCAACGAGGGGGATATAGGGCATCAGCGGTGTTCGGAAGCCACGTTCCAGATCAGGCATTTTTCTGCGCAAGGTGAGCACAGC
Source organism: uncultured Chloroflexia bacterium (assembly GCA_963842455.1). GTDB lineage: Bacteria > Chloroflexota > Anaerolineae > Anaerolineales > UBA4823 > CAWJHE01. The sequence goes on along the minus strand of CAWJHE010000006.1, from coordinate 828,225 downwards.
CACGTTGACCTGTAAGAATAAAGCCAGGAACATGATATCGGCAGCCACCGCTACGTCTTCGATAGGCAAGGACCATGCCATGATGAGCATCAATAAGCCCGAGATGAACACTGCCCAATAAGGTGTATGCCGGACAGGGTGAACCACTGAAAAGAAACCAGGCAGATTATGATCACGCCCCATCGCAAAGGATACTCTGGATGAGGAATAGGTCGTGGCATTCAGGGCTGACATGGTGGATACCAACCACTAAACAGAAGGAGAATACCGCCTATCCCCCAGGGAAACACCTGCTGTGCTACACCAACTACTGCGATTTCTTTTTGTTCCGCCAGGTATTCGTAGACTTTCATCCCCTCAGGAGCTCTGGTCGCTCCAATCGCTGTCACACCCACCAGAATATAGATCACAACAGCAATACCAATCGCCAGAAAGATGGCGCTGCGGAATGTTGCGCTTGGGATTGAGCGCTTCTTCTCCGGACTGAGCAATTATTTCATAGCCTTCAAACGCGATAAAAGTCAAACCCATGGCAAGGAACACTCCCAAAAAACCATTGGGCATAAAGCCGCTTGTAAAGCGGGTGTGCCAGGCATCCGTTTGCGTCATGGCGATAATGCCGAAGAAAACAAAAAATCCCAATATGAGGATTTTAGTAAGCGTGACAAAATTGCCAATAGACCCGGTTTCCGAAGCGCCCCGATAATTGATATAGGTGAATAACACGATGATGATGGTCATAAAAGCTAAGGTCAATTGTTCGACTGTTAATCCAAACGTCGATAAACCAGCCATCATCCAGAATTCTGAAGCAAATCGTCCGAAACCCAATGCGTACAAGCTGCCAGCCACTGCATGAGCAAACCAGCTCATCCAACCCGCCAGAAAACCGTTAGCGCCTCCCAATCCTTCCTTGACCCACAAATAGCCCCCACCTGCTTCAGGGAAGGCGCTGCCTAATTCAGCGTATGAAAAGGCGGTCAGGGTAGTGATGAGACCGTTGAGGAAAAATGCTAAGATAAGAGCCGGTCCAGCTACGCCGGCAGCAATACCCGTCAGAACAAAAATACCTGCGCCAATCATACCACCCACGCCGATCATCGTGATGGTAAATAAGCCCAGGCTGCGGCTGAGTGTTACTTCAACTTTTCCATTATTGTCAGAGTTTGGAGTAATGTGATGATTCATAATGTCACCCTTTCTAGCTGGCTATTATTGTACCTTGATTTTTTCTCCCATCCGAGGATTTTGCCTCTCACTCACAGCCCAACTTGTGGTAAAAATAAGCAACTACCCAAGACTAAGAGAGAACACTTATGACACAATACGAAGCCGTCATCGGGTTAGAAACCCATATCCAGCTCAACACTACCACGAAAATATTCTGCACCTGTAAAGCAGACTCCTGGTTCGACCCTCCCAATACCAATATCTGCCCGGTTTGCTCGGGTTTGCCGGGCGTTCTACCGGTTTTGAATAAAACTGTGGTGGAAAAAGGCGTCTTATTGGCAACCGCCATGCATTCGGAAATTCGGCGCGTTTCTTATTTTGACCGCAAGAATTATTTCTACCCGGATCTGCCCAAGGGATACCAGATTTCGCAATACGATAAACCCCTGGCTAGCGGTGGATACCTGGATGTACCCGTTCCTGCCAGTGATGGGCTGTATATCCGCCGGGTGAAAATTACCAAGCTCCACCTGGAAGAAGATGCCGGTAAAACCAAGAACGTGGAAGGCGCTCGCTGGATTGACTTCAATCGCTGCGGTGTACCGTTGATCGAAATGGTCACCGCACCGGATCTGCGCTCTGCAGATGAGGCCGCCCAATACTTGATCCGCTTGAGACAATTGTTGCGCTGGATTGGCATCTCTGAAGCCGATATGGAAAAAGCTCACCTGCGCTGCGATGCCAATGTTTCCATCCGCCCCGTAGGAGCTGATTATCTCAATCCCAAAACAGAGATCAAGAATGTCAACTCGATCACGGCTGTGCGCGATGCAATAGAAAAAGAGATTGAGCGCCAAACCCGCGAAGTAGAAGCCGGCAACCGCATCGAAACCTGGACGCTGGAATGGGACGAAGACAACGGCACGTTGAAAAAAATGCGCTCCAAAGAAACTGAAGCTGATTATCGCTACTTCCGCGAGCCAGATCTTGCTGCCCATCCGCCTGGATGATGCCTGGATGGCAAACATCCTGGCTAATTTCCCGGAATTGCCCCTGGAACGCCGCGCCCGCTTTGTTAGCCAGTATCAGTTACCCGAATACGACGCGGACATCCTGACCGCAGAACGCAGTCTTTCAGATTATTTTGAAGCAGCAGTTAAAAGCTACGGTGGGGATGCTAAGCGTGTTTCCAACTGGCTGATGAACGACGTGCTGCGTATGATTAATGAACGCGGCCTTTCCGCTGCAGAATTGAAACTAACCCCCGCCTACCTGGCAGAAATCATCAAGCTGGTGGATGCGAACACGATCAACACATCTACCGGCAAAGCGCTGCTTGAAAAGGTGGAAAAAGGCGGCAAGGCTCCGGGTGAAATTGTAGCAACGGAAGGCCTGGCGCAAGTCAGCGATCTCTCAGCCATCCAATCTGTCTGCCAGCAAGTCCTGGACGAAAATCCCGACCAGGCTGCCGCTTATCGGGCGGGTAAGGTTTCCCTGATTGGTTGGTTCACCGGTCAGGTGATGAAAAAGTCGCAAGGCAAAGCCGATCCAAAGTTAGTCAAAGAGACCCTGGAAAAGCTGCTCCAATAAAACCAGAGTCGTGGTCCAGCGTATCATGACCTCATCTTACCTTTTTATCAACCAAAATCGCATTCACTATCTGCATTGGAACAGGGCAGGCGAGCAACCTGCCCTGCTATTCCTGCATGGTCTGGCATCCAATGCACGCATCTGGGAAAAAGTTGTCCCACACCTGGAACAGGCTGGTCATCCTTGCTATGCGCCGGATACCCGCGGACACGGTCTGAGCGATAAGCCGGACAGCGGTTACGAATTCGATGAGATTCTGAAGGACACAGCCGCTATCCTACAAACCCTGCAGTTGGAGCGACCCTGGATTATTGGCCATTCCTGGGGCGCCAGCCTGGCGGTGGATTATGCTTCTCGTGTACGTGTGGGACCCTTCGCACCGGCAGGTATCATCCTGGTCGATGGCGGTATGATCGAAATGAAAGCCATCCCCGGCGCAACCTGGGAGGGCACTCGCCAACGACTGACACCGCCCCAATTGGCAGGTACGCCTGTTCAGGATTTCATCGAGCGTTTGCAGACCTGGAACAGCGATTGGGGTCCCGACGAGCAAGCTATCTCGATCATCCTCTCCAATTTCGAGATATCGGAGCAGGAGACCATCTCCCCACGTTTAAGCCTGGATCGTCACATGCAAATCCTGGCCGCCATGTGGGAATTCCCCACCTTTGAGCGATTTGCCCAGGTACGCTGTCCAGTTCTGGTTATCCCAACCAGACCCAAGCTACCGGTTCCGGATGAGCAAAAGCCATTCCTGGCTGCCAAACAGCAGGGTATCGAACGGTTGGAACAGATCAACCCGGGTGCACAGGTGCAGTGGTTCGAGGACACCATCCACGATATCCCCCTGCAGCGACCTGAACAACTGGCAGAAATCATCCAAGCCTTTATCCACAAGCATCCATCATAAGCTCTAGAACTCTCAAGTCATGTTTACATTGAGAAATGCAACCCAGGCAGACCAGGCAGCCATTCGCCTCCTGGTTCGATCAGCCAGGATCAATCCGATTGGTTTAGATTGGCGCCGTTTTCTGGTAGCTGTAGACGAGGCGAATTCGCTCATCGGATGTGGACAAATCAAGCCACATGACAATAGTACCTGCGAGCTGGCATCGATTGCTGTCCAACCGGCCTATCGCCGCCAGGGTGTTGCCCGAATGCTAATCGAAAAATTGCTCAATCCTAATGTACTGTCCAGCTGTGAAGTGTACCTGACCTGCCGGGAAGAGCTTGAGCCGTTCTATAAAAAGTTTGGCTTTGTAAGGGCAGCGGGAAATCTGCCAGCATATTTTTCCATGATTCGCGGTTTATCGAGAATTCTATTGCTTTTTCGCCTGTCCAGGCAAGCCATTCTTGTAATGCATTATCACAAGGGCGGATCAACATAAACCGGCCACTTACCGGCATGGGTGGTCAGGTAGTGCTGGCGTTCCCGGGCAAATTGCGGGTCTATCTGCGAAAGCGGCTGAGGCTTGCCGTTTAGCAGGACCGCTGGGTCAATAGAGCGCAGCTTGGTCGCCACCCAAAATTCAGCCTTGTGGGGGTCTTTGACAAAACGTGTTTCTGCGTTGATACGCTGTAACTGCCTTGTTGCAACTGTAGATGCGGGCTAGAATTCAATTTTCCCCACAAAACCACATCCGTACCCCAAAAATCATCTTCACGGATCACGCCAGTTTCCAATCCGTAGCGGATAGCCTGGGCGGTGATCTCGTACAGACCGACTTCACGAAAGTTGGCCCAACTGGCCTGGTCTGCCTGCATGAAAGTAAATCCCAGCCAGCGTGCAACCTGTAAATCATCCACAACGATCTTGCCTTCATGCACAACCAGGTGCTGGAGAGCCCACGCGGTCTCCGCCTGGCTGGACAAACCTAAATCCAAAGCGTCGCGTAAAAAATAATCCAGGCGGTCAGCACACAAAGCAGGGGAGGCCTGCTCGAGCAACCCATAATGCTCTTCATGCAGAAAATCATGCCAATCGTAGCCAAATCCCGCCAGGATGCCGGGCAAGTCAGTAGCTGCCATGTAAGTCTCTTTATGAATCTCATGGTAACTTTGTTCCAAATGCCCATCAAAGACATAATCGATCACATGGCTGAAGGCTGTGTGGCTGATATCATGCAGCAAGGCGGCAATTTGCTCTTCAAGTGATGCGCCCAGGCGACGTACCAACAGCATGACTCCCAGGGAATGTTCGAAGCGACTGGTATTGCGCGTAATTCCCAGCAGCCCGGTGATGCCATGTTGCAGCACACCATGCAAGCGTTGCACCGCTTGGGAATGAATCAGATCAATCAACACGGATTCGTGAAGATGAAAGTCCCCGTAAATACGGTCTTGGTAATAAAAGGTTTTTTCTTCCAATCGGATTATTTGCCTCCGGTAAATCCGCAAACTAAAGTTTACGTTACATCTATCGGCTTACCCCGGATACCCCAGCGGAGTAAATTCTGGTGCACCTTCTTTGGCAGGGATTTTACTCATAGCATACTCTGATAGAGCAGTGATGGTCAGGCTCGGGTTGATCCCCGGGTTGGCTGGCACAATCGAGCCGTCCACAATATACAAACCCGGGTAGTTGTGCACCTGGCAATTTTGGTCCACAACTCCTTCCTGAGAATCAAGCCCCATCGGGCAGCCGCCCAAAATATGAGCTGTGATGCCTGTCGCCAGCACGCTCTCCATCAGCGACCCGGCTGGAATGCCATTCGTCCTTTTGGAAAATAGCCGGGTAACCTGGTGTCCCAGATCAATTTTTACAGGGATCGCTTTTTCGGTATCATTCTCAGAGACCAGGTCTTTCCGGAAGAATGTGTACAGGCTGCGCCCCAAACGCATGCGCAAACGATTATCCACGGTTTGCATCACCAGCAAGATGGTGCTACGCTGCGCCCAGCCAGGTAGGATATGCGTGCGGAAAAAATCCAGCGGGTGCAAAAACAACTGCCCCAATACCTTCAAGAAACCAGAAAAACCTGCTATGTCTGAGTCGATCAACGGCGCGGACAGGAAGCGCATGAGCGAAGAGCCAGCAGGGTAGCGGACCGGTTCTACTGTGGTGACCGCGTCCGCATAGAATAGTGAGGTGATGGCAATGCCCTTCGAGTAATCAATCTCGAAATTCCGGGCGGTCGATCCCAACAAGGATTCGCTGTTGGTGCGTACATTGGAACCCAACTGGCTGGAAATTTTTGGCAGCGAACCGGTGATATCCCGGCAGCGGAATAGCAAACGTTGCGTACCCAATGAACCGGCGGAGAAGATCACATTACGCGCTTGCACAGATTCTTCCACGCCTGCCCCCCATCCGGTAGCTTTGCGGTAAACCACCTTGTATCGAGCGCCATGTGCTTGATGATCCTGGATAGGAAGAACATCTCTGACTTCACATTCCGCCAGGATTTGTGCGCCCCATTTTTCAGCAAAATGCAGGTAATTCTTGACCAGGGTGTTTTTTGCATTATGGCGGCAGCCTACCATACACGCGCCGCATTGTTGGCAAAATTCACGTTCTGGTCCCTGTCCTGCAAAAAAGGGGTCTGGGGCAACCTGGCCTTCTTGTTCAGGCTTACCGAATAATACGCCCACCTGGGTTGGCCGGAAACTATCTGCTGAACCCAATTGGCTGGCAATCTCCTGGACAACCTGGTCTGCAGGCCACAAACGTGGGTTCTGAGTAACACCTAACATGAACCTGGCAGTCTCATAAAACGGCGTCAGCAGGCTCTTCCAGTCTGCCAGGTGTTTCCAGGTAGGGTTCTCGAACAATTCATCCGATGGCTGCATTAAGACATTGGCGTAACCCAGGCTGCCGCCGCCTACGCCTGCCCCGTGCAAGACAAACACATCTTTGAATGGGCTGATTTGTAAGATACCAAAACAGCGTAAAGCTGGCAGCCACAAATATTTTCCTACCTGCCAGTTCGTTCTCGCAAAATCCTGGTCGCGAAAGCGTTTGCCGCGTTCCAGGACCAGGACGGAATAACCCTTTTCCGCTAGTCGCATGGCCGAGACGCTGCCCCCAAAACCGGAACCTATCACAATATAATCATACACTTGCGAGTCTGGACGGGTTTCCATTTTTTACTCCTTACAAGGTCTGGCTTTCCTGGAGATAAGAATGATGGGAAGGAATGAGCAGCAAAGTAGTGAATTTGGCTGTTAATGTTTTTTATGAACAGGGATGGACTTAATCATTATAACGGAAAACAGGTTTGATTTGCCTCTTGAATCCAAACGAATGATTCGTTATAATAAATTCTATAACTGGTATGACCACTTACCACTAAATCTCCAATATCATCCTGGCACGAATGATCAGGATTCATTCAAATAAACTACTGGATCGAGGCAGTATGCAATGGACTATTCCGCAAAAACCGGCTGAACTAACCGAAGCACGCTTGATCGACGCCATCCTGGATGGGCGCTTTCCTCCTGGCTCACTTCTGCCCGCCGAACGTGAGCTGGCGTCGCAACTGGGTGTTACCCGTCCTACCTTGCGCGAGGCCCTGCAAAGGTTAGCTCGCGATGGTTGGCTGGACATTCGCCAAGGGAAAGCGACCCGCGTCAAGGATTTCTGGCATGAAGGTAACCTGGGTGTATTAGGCGCCCTGGCCCTACACCGTGAGCACCTGCCTGAAGATTTCATCCCAAATTTACTGGCAGTACGACAGGTGATCGCCCCGGCCTATGCCCGGCAGGCTGTTGAACGGAGCGCTGCGAATGTGGCGAACTTCTTGGCGCAAAGCATCTCGCTGGAAGAAAGCGCACAAGCATATGCCAAATATGATTGGGATTTGCATCACCACTTATCCATCTCATCTGGAAACCCCATCTTCACATTGATCTTGAATGGTTTTAGCGAACTCTACCTTCCTATGGCTTGCCATTACTTTCAATCGGTGCGAGCCCGGCAAAGCTCATTGCTTTTCTATCAGAAGCTGCTCAACGCAGCGCGCCATGGCGATATTCAGGCTGCCGAATCGATCACCAGGCTGGCTATGGATCAAAGCCTGGAGCTTTGGAATGAAATTTTGCACACAAACTTCTACAATCCTTCTAATTCCGTTGACAGCCCACCAGGAGGTGCAGTATGAGACGATGGAATGGCTGGGGACAAACCAGCACCAACTATCCCTTACCCGTGAATGCTGCGGAATTCCTTACCAGGCAGATTGGACCTGGTTCTCAAACCGAAGACGCCAGGCTGGAAAGCATTTTAGAACGAGTACCCGCCAGTCGCTTACCCGAACAACCTGCCCTGGATACCAGCCCACACACCCGCCTGCTGCATGCCTGCGGGCAGAGCCTGCCCGATTGGGTAGCGCTAAGGTCTGGACAAATATCCCGCTTCCCTGATGGCGTTGCTTTCCCAGAAAACGAAAACGAGCTGCGTTTTTGGTTAGATTATGCCCAAAAGCATCACCTACAGGTCATCCCCTACGGAGGCGGCACTAGCGTAGTCGGGCATATCACTCCGCTCAGCGAGTTAGGGCCGGTGCTCACCCTTGACCTTTCCAGGATGAACCAGCTGATCTCTCTGGATACTGAAAGCCGGTTAGCCACCTTTGGAGCTGGTATCTCTGGACCCGGTCTTGAAAACCAGCTCAACCGCCAGGGATACACCCTGGGGCATTTTCCACAATCTTTCGAGTTATCCACCTTGGGTGGCTGGATTGCCACACGCTCGAGCGGTCAGCAATCTTACTATTATGGCCGTATCGAAGATCTGTTTGCCGGTGGACACCTGGAAACGCCCGCTGGACCGTTGGACCTGTCCTGCATGCCTGCCAGTGCAGCCGGACCGGATCTGCGTCAGTTTGTTTTGGGTTCAGAAGGGCGACTGGGGATCATTTCGCAGGCAACCGTGCGCATTCAGCCCTTACCTGGATTCGAGGCTTTCTACGGAATCTTTTTCCGGGAGTGGGAAAAAGGGGTGCATGCTGTGCGCAGCATGGTCCAGGCAGGTTTACCTATCAGCATGGCTCGCCTGAGCGACCCGACGGAAACCGAGACCACCCTGATCCTATCTGGCAAAGATAACCTGGTGGGTTGGGCAAAACGCGGTTTGGGCGCATTGCGTTACTCAGACCAGCGCTGCCTGCTCATCCTGGGAATCACGGGTCATCAGCGGCAAGTCAACCAGACGTTGCAACAAATCAAGAAGATAGCTCAAAAAGATGGCGGGCTGTTCACCGGAGAGACCATTGGCAAGCTGTGGCGCAAGTCGCGATTTCTCACCCCTTACTTACGGAACACCTTATGGGATAAAGGCTTCGCCATCGATACCCTGGAAACCGCCTTACCCTGGACAAAGGTTATTCCTACCGCTGCTGCACTGAAAAAGGCAATCCACACAGGCATCCAGGCTCACCAGCAGCGCGCCTGGGTTTTTGCACACCTTTCCCATGTCTATCCAGATGGCGCCAGTATCTATGTCACCACCATCTTCCCGCGCTCTGCAGAACCCGAACAAACTTTTCAGCACTGGCGCTCGATGAAAGCTGCTGCCAGCCAGGTGATTGTCGCGCAAGGTGGAACAATCAGTCACCAACATGGGGTTGGTTTAGATCATGCTCCTTACCTGCCAGCTGAAAAAGGTCGCCTGGGTATGCAACTTTTGCAAGCATGCGCTCAAAGCCTGGATCCGCACGGGATGATGAATCCGCATAAATTAATGGTCGCGGCTGACCAGGAGCTCCCAGGATGAAAACACCCGCTGAACAACGACAGGCTATTTGGGACCAGTTAAGTGACTCGTGGGATTTAATCATCATTGGGGGCGGCATCACCGGGGCTGGAATTTTTCGCGAGGCTACCCGTTCTGGGTTGAAAGCGCTATTGGTTGAGGCGGGAGATTTCGCCCGTGGCGCAAGCAGCCGTTCATCAAAACTGGTGCACGGCGGTTTTCGCTACCTGCGCAATGGACAAATTCGCCTGACACTGCAATCGGTGCGCGAACGAGAGCGCCTGATCCGTGAAGGACGCGGCCTGGTCACACAACTGGGTTTTCTACTGGCCTGTTTTGAAGGCGACACTATCCCGGCCTGGGTATTCGGTGCAGGCTTGACGGTTTACGACTTGTTGGCGCGCAAGTGGGGGCATCGTGCTTACGATGCTTATGATTTACGTGAGCTCTGCCCGCAACTGACTGGCGAAGGTCTACGCAGCGGTTTCCGTTTTTTTGACGCCCAAACGGATGACGCTCGCCTGGTGCTGCGCCTGATCCAGGAAGCGGTTCAGGAAGGGGGAGTTGCCCTGAATTATGCCTCCGTAAACGGTTTGCTAAGAAGAAAAGATGGCCAGGTATGCGGCATTCAACTGCAAGACCGTTCTCCGCAGGGGAGAGAACAAAGCCTTGAAATCCAGGCGCCAGTTGTCATTAATGCTACCGGCGCTTGGGTAGACCAGCTGCGCCAACATATTGGCGGTCGCAGGCGCTTGAGAAGATTACGGGGGAGTCACCTGGTGATCCCGTTTGCCAAGCTGCCCAGCACCCGCTCAATCAGTTTTCTGCATCCTCAAGACAACCGCCCCGTGTTTACCTTGCCATGGGAAGGAGTCACCCTGGTTGGCACAACCGATGTCGACCATAAACAGGAAATGGACGGTGAAGTCTGTACCAGTCGCTCGGAGGTTGAGTACCTGATGCAGGCAGTTCAATTTGCGTTTCCTGACCAGATGCTCTCGATGGATGATGTCCAGTGTACTTTTGCAGGTATCCGTCCAGTCATTGACACCGGTAAAGCGGATCCTTCCAAGGAATCGCGCGAACATGTTCTCTGGCTGGAAAATGGCTTGCTCACCGTGGCTGGCGGCAAATTGACCACTTTCCGCAGCATGGCGCATGATGCCCTCCAGAGAATCCGCCCGCTCCTGCCCGGCAACCCTGCCTTTGACCCTGGGGAGCGCATGTTGAATGAACCACCTGCTTCCATCCACCTGCATCCAAGTCTTTCTCCTGCTGCCCGACTGCGCCTGATTGGGCGGCACGGCGCCAACACTCAGGCGCTGATGGAAGCTGCTGGAACTGGAGAATTATCGCCTATACCAGGCACCAATGTCACCTGGGCTGAGGTGCGCTGGGCAGCCCGACAGGAAAAGGTTGTTCACCTGGATGATTTATTAATGCGCCGGGTGCGTCTGGGTATCCTGGCGCCTCAAGGCGGAGCAGCCTTCTTTAATCAACTCCAACCCATCATCCAAACCGAACTGGGGTGGGACGAACAAAATTGGCTGAATGAGCTTACTCGTTATACCCAGATTTGGAAAGCGTGTTATGATCTGCCAAAATCATAGATTCTCCGATTGATGGCTTTTTTCTGGAGGCGTATGAGCATCCCGAGCACTCATTCCAAAGACCTGATCCTGGCGATTGATAACGGCACGCAGAGCGTGCGCGCCCTGATCTTCGACCTGCAAGGCAACTTGTTAGCGAAATCACGCGTCCCGATCGATCCCTATTATTCCACCAAACCCGGGCTGGCAGAACAAGACCCGCAAGTGTTCTGGAATGCGCTCTGCCAGGCTTGCCAGGAGCTCTGGATGGTCTTTGAATCCAAACCGGAAAGCCATCTAAGTAAAGAAAGAATTGCTGGTGTGGCTTTGACCACCCAGCGATCGACCGTTATCAACCTGGATCGTGAATGGAAAGCCTTTGAGACCAGCCATTGTCTGGCTAGATCAACGGCGCACGGAGGGTCTCCCACCGGTAGGTGGATTGTGGGGCCTGGCTTTCAGGCTCTCGGGCATGTCTCGTACAGTCGCCTACCTGCAAGCCGAAGCGGAGGCTAACTGGATCCGCACACACCAACCCGAAATATGGTCACAGACCCATAAATACCTGTTATTATCCGGCTATCTCACATACCTGCTTACCGGCAACCTGGTAGATTCAGTGGGCTGCCAGGCGGCCTATATCCCCTTCGATTACAAAAAATTACAATGGTCCGGAAAATTTGATTGGAAATGGCAAGCAGTACCCATCGACAAAGGCATGTTACCAGACCTGGTCTCCCCGGCCGGCGTCCTGGGAGAAATTACATCTCAGGCAGCGGAAGCTACCGGCATACCAGCGGGTCTGCCATTGATTGCAGCCGCCTCGGACAAGGCCTGCGAAGTGATCGGAGCAGGCTGCCTGGAGCCGCATATCGCCTGCCTGAGTTACGGCACCACTGCCACGATTAACACCACCCATAGTAAATACATTGAGCTGATTCCACTGATCCCACCCTACCCGGCTGCTGTCCCAAGTTCTTACAGCCTGGAGTTACAGATCTATCGCGGTTTTTGGATGGTAAGCTGGTTCAAGCACGAATTTGCCCATTTTGAACAACAAATGGCAGATGAACGTGGCGTGGAACCGGAAACGTTGTTCGATGAGCTGGTGCGCAGTGTGCCTCCTGGTTCAGAAGGTCTGGTGCTGCAGCCTTATTGGTCACCTGGACTCAAAGTACCTGGACCCGAAGCAAAAGGCGCGATTATCGGCTTTGGCGACGTACACACGCGTGCCCATTTTTACCGCGCCATTCTGGAAGGGCTGGCTTATGCTCTCAGAGAGGGGATGGATCGCACCAGCCGCCGTAGTGGGATCCCGGTTACGGAGCTGCGCATTGCTGGAGGCGGAAGCCAGAGCGATGAAGCTATGCAAATAACCGCCGATGTTTTTGGTTTGCCAACCTACCGCCCGCATGTGTACGAAGCATCTGGCTTGGGAGCAGCCATCGACGCAAGCGTTGGACTGGGGTTACACCCGGACTTTCTCAGCGCCATCAATGAGATGACCCACCTGGGCGAAGCTTTCCAACCTGTTCCAGAACACCAGCAGATTTACGAAGAGCTTTACCAGAAGATTTACCTGCGTATGTACAAGCGTTTGCAGCCTCTCTACGAAGCTATTTATTCGATCACCAAGGAATAATGCCAAAGAATTCGGATTTTTAATGTCCAATTCGAATTTTCTTATGGTAAAATCCTTTCAGGCGCGAACTAAATCCTACCATCACCCTTTTCCGCTTGAAAATATTTTTCAATACTCAAAAAATCATAGCAAAGCAAACCTCAAAGCTAACCAGGGGGAGATTGTCGAACACTCCGATTGTGCTTCCGGTTTAAGTCTCTGGAGCGCCGTCAGGAGCATACCCTTGCGAAGGCAGATGTGTTCGATTTTTTGAACACATGTCAAGGAGGTGTTAATGCTGAGCGTAAAACTTTTTGGATCTGGTCAAGCCCAACTGGGGGATCACCATCTGAATGGTTTCCCCAATCAATACGGCTGCTTGTTGTTGTGCTATCTTTTACTGAACAAGCCTCATCCACAAAACAGAGAAAAATTAGCTCATCAATTCTGGGGGGACCTACCCAGCCAGACCTCACGCAAATATCTGCGCAATGCCTTATGGCGCTTACGCCAATCCTTCCAGGCTGCCAGCCAACCTCTAGGGAAATATATATTCATCAGTGAAGACACCATTTCATTCATCAACACAGCGGACACCTGGCTGGATATTGATGTTTTCGACCAGACCATCAACCAATATCTGAATGTTCCAGATAACCAACTCAATCTCGAACAGGTAAACGCTTTAGAATCAGCTGCCAATTTATACATCGGAGATTTATTGGAAAGTTGTTATGATGATTGGTGCCTGTACGACCGGGAACGTTTTCGCCTGCTTTACACACATGCCTTGCAGAAGATCATGCTCTACCACACACATAACGAGAATTTTCCGCAGGCGCTGGCAACCGGGGAACGCCTTTTAGCCCTGGATAACACTCAAGAGAAAGTGCACCGTCAGATGATGTGGCTCTTTTGGCTGCAAGGTAACCGCTCAGCAGCCATCACCCAATACAAGAAATGCTTCGAAGTCCTGCGTGAAGAGTTGGGCATTCGCCCCATGCGAGAAACTCGTACGCTTTATGACCAGGTTTTGTCAGGCCAGCCCAACCCTCTAGAAAAAACGCTGCCCTTAGTGATCGGGGGGCAAGATAGCCAGAACAAATATTCCTCCAGGTTGCAGAATGTCAATCCAAACGCTTCGCTTTTCTCGCATACTCTAAACCAGTTACAGAAATTGCAAGAAAAGATTGAAGAAACACACGCAGAAATCCAACAATTGGAACGCCTGATTAATGATGCCATGACTCATCCTGGCTCCAGTTAACTTCGTGCTTTCTCGAACAAAGACGGTTATTTAGACGTTTTTGACGCTTATAAGACGCCTTAAAGACTGCAACATGCGAAAATGCTGACAGAATTGGTCGGCATTTTTGTTTTCTACCCCCTGAGGAACAAAAACTTTGCAAACTGAACCAGCTCACCCCGAAATGACCAACCTCAAATCCGATGAATTTGCTTTCATTGTTCGCATTTGGAAAGACTCTGCCGATAGTGATGGGCTCATTTCTGGCTGGCATGGCTCGATCGACCATGTAGGCAGCAACCAGCGTCTTTATTTCTACCAACTTGAAAGCATCCTCCAATTTGTCCGAGAGCGTACAGGGATCGGGATTAAACCGGTAAAGAGCTGGTGGAAAAAGCTGCGCGATAGGCTGAATTTCCACTTTTTGGTGATCCGATGAGTAAGAATAAAAAGCTGGGAGCAGATACCCAGCAAATTCAAGAACTGTTTAATCCTGAGTCATCGCCTGGTAGCCGTCAGAAGCTCGAGAATGATCTCAACTGGCGTTATCTTATTTCCGAGCTGGAACGCATCGACCTTTTGATCCAGCGCCAGGTAAGACTTTGGCAACTGGCCGGGCAAGACCCTCGAGATGATTTACGCGGCCTTTACCTGACAGACCAGGAAATCGACAGCCTGATCCAGCGGCCCTTCGCCAGCCATTGGGGTCACCAGGTAGAAGATCATCAAATCAACCAAGAATTTTCCAGACAAATGGAAGTCAGCCAGGAGCGAAGCCTGCAAATCTTGGCGGAAGCTGCCCAACAGGACATTCAGCTCAGGTTACCCCATCTGATCCAGTCCTTCCAACTGGACCCATTTGAAGTCAATATCCTTCTGATCTGCCTGGCGCCGGTTCTAGATTTGCGCTACGAAAAAATCTATGCCTACTTACAGGATGATGTCACTCGCAAGCGACCGGCCATCTACTTGATCCTAGACCTGCTTTGCCCGCCTGGACAAGAACGCTTCCAAAGCTGGAAATATTTTTACCAGCAATCTGCGCTGTTCAAACATCACCTGGTCAGTGTGCTGTCCGAAACACAAAACGCGCCGCTCCTGAACCAGGTGCTCTACCTGGATAATCGCATTGCAGCCTGGTTATTGGGCCATGATCAATTCCGATCTGACTCGCTGGTCTATACACCCTTCGCCGAAGTCTTAAGCCTGGATGGTAAACATCACCCAATCCTGAGCGAAGGGGAACTTGCCACGCTGGTACTGGATCAATTGGCCAGTGCTTGTATTTTTCGGAGCAGATCACAGCCAGCAAGATTTCTATGCTCGCCAGGTCGCTTGCATAGGAAAACAACCCTTGCTTGAGCTTAAGCTGGAGACCATCATCCAGGATGGTATTTCCATCCTATCAGCGTTACGTTGGGCGTTGCGAGATGCAACTCTGTTAAATGCCATCCTGTATATTACCGGCTGGGATGCTGCTATGCTGGCAGGTAATGCACCTGACCCTCAGTTGCTGCAAGAAATTTGCGAACATCGCGGGCTGGTCATCCTGGCTGGCAAAAATCGCTGGGTAGCAAAAGGTTTTAGGCGCCAACGGAATCTGGTATGGCTAGAGACCCAATTACCTGCCTATGCTGAGCGTCTGCAATTATGGGACCATTTCCTGAAGGGCAAAGCGCTGCAAGAACCCATTCACTGGATGGGCCTGGCAGGTCAATTCCAGCTTTCCACTGCCCAGATTCGAGATGCCTGCGCCAGCGCCTGGGATTCTGCCAGCCAGCGCAAATCGCCGGTGCTGAACTCCGATCTGTTTGCCGCTGCGCGAGCACATTCGAACCCTAACCTTTCACACCTGGCCCGCAAGATCAATCCCCGATATACCTGGCAAGACCTGATCGTCCCAACCGATCAGCTCCAAATATTGCAAGAAATCGTAGCCACAGTCCTGGGACGTCCACTGGTACTGGACGAATGGGGTCTGGCGGATAAGCTGGCTTCCAGCCGGGGAATCACGGTTCTGTTTGCCGGACCACCCGGCACAGGCAAGACCATGGCTGCCGAAGTAATTTCCGCTGAGCTAGGTCTCGATCTTTACAAGATCGATCTTTCCACGGTGATCAGCAAATATATTGGTGAAACCGAAAAAAATCTGGAGCAAATCTTTGCCGAAGCGGAGACTAGCAACGCCATCCTGTTTTTTGATGAAGCGGATGCCTTGTTCGGAAAGCGCTCTGAAGTGCGCGATTCACACGACCGCTACGCCAATATCGAAATCAGCTACCTGCTACAAAGGATGGAAGCCTACGATGGAGTGACCATCCTGGCGACCAATTTACGCGCCAACCTGGATGAGGCATTTAAGCGGCGACTGCAATTTGCCGTGGATTTCCCCTTCCCCGAAGAGAAGGACCGGCTGCGCATCTGGCAAGCTCTGTTTCCCAAGAATGCACCCTGCCAAAAAGACATAGACCTGGCTTTGATGGCGCGTCGCTTCAAACTGGCTGGCGGCAATATCCGCAATATCCTGGTCAGCGCTGCATACCTGGCGGCCGCAGATGGCGGGCAGGTAGGAATGGCGCATTTACTCCACGGGGCAAAACGAGAGCTTCAGAAAATGGGTCGCTTAGTCGATGAACCCGGCTTATTTAACGTGGAAAGCCTGCGTTCAAGCTAATAATGAGGTGAAGATGAAAAATACTGGTTTCAGCAAAGAAAAAAAAGAGCATAAGCCCCAACCAGCGCCAGCGCGCCCAGGTCGAAAAACAAACGGTATCCAGCGACATCCAGCCAGGAAATCCCTTGCTCTCCGAAAAGTTGAGCGGCATCCATGCCCCGCGCCAATTAAGTGACGAGCGCTTCCTGGGGCAGCAGCGCCAACAAATGGCTGCTCAGATCAACCAAAACCAGGGAAACCAGGTCCTTCAGCGCATGATGCTGCGTCAACCTGCGACAACATCTGCGGTTGTGCAGCGCAGAAACGGCCGCAAGGCCAGTGGGGCTGAACATGTGGGTGGAGAACCCGGCAGTGTGACTTATCTCAGCCGTCCCGGAGGTGGGATGGGTGAGACGCTTGCTCCTGGCGAGGCCGGCTATAGCCGGCAAATGCTCTCCGAAACCAGTGCAGCTGCGGATGCTTTGAGCGGCAACTACGAAGAGATGCTGATTACCAATGTCACCCCAAATTTTGAGGGGCTGGACCGCCAGCTCCAGGTGCGCGCCCGGGAAGAACAACATTTTCGTGAAGAAGCCTCCAGTTTCTTCAATACACCTTTTGCGACAAAAATTTACACCAAAGCGGGGGATTTTTGCCAGACCCATATGAACACCATCGAAAATGATCGCAGGGAGGAAGACACCAAGTTACAAGCCTACAATGCCTGGGTGCCACGCGCCAACTCGTTCTACACATCGCTTACTCGCCTGGATGCCATGCAGGATATGCTGGGTGTCAACGACCCACGCGCTATGGCTACCGCTCTCACAGATGGGCTGCGCCAGGCCCAGGAAGTCGGGCAAAGGGCCCAGCTGGCGCATGATATGGGGCGCGGCACCGAGACCTTGGATGTGCCAGCGGTCGACACTACGATTGTCGGTATGAGCAACGAAACTACGCAAGCAGCCCGAGAAATGAATACAGCTTTTATCGGTTTCCAACAAAATTTACTGGCACAGCGGATTGAAGATACCCGGAGAGAGGGGGCAACCGATGAGGCTCGCTTACAAGAGATAAACCAGATCAAGCAATTTGCGCGCAATGTTGGGCGCACTGTAGACATCAGTATGGCCGTTGTCAGCGGCGCTCCAACAGCCATCGCGACTGCCAGCACCACCGTCGCCAGAGCTGAAGCCAGCCTGAATGCTTTTCGAAACCGCCGGCAAATCATGGCTGGTCAGCGACCCACCCGCAATCCCACCTATGTCACCACCAACGAAAAGGGGGAAATGATCGTGCGCAATATGCAAACCGGGATGGATCGCCCGGCAGGCGGAGGTGAGCAAACCGCTTCTCCTGAAACATCCTTCAGCCTGCCAACCAGTGTCAGCGATCTTTTGGGGGGATTAGCCGATTTTATATACGCGAGCGAGGTACGTGAAATCAACGGCCGTCTGGAGCAGATCAAAAGCCGCATCGAATCCAGTCGTTATGCACAAGACATGGCTGCTACCACCGAACGCATCCAACGCTTCCAGAATGCTTTGAACAACTTTGCCTTGAAATGTACAGAGCTGCAAAGACGCATGGCGCAGCGCCGCCAGGATTACCTGCAATTCGGCATCCAATTGGATAACTTCGCCCGCCAGGATCAGGCGTCTAAACGAGCCGGGCAGGCGCCGGGTCAAGGGGAAGAACGCTTCGCCACCATCATGACCGTGGTCGCCCAGGTCAGGGAAACCCTGGCGGTTGGTCAGGGCATCACCCAAGGGTTTGACTCACCACGGGCATTCCAGAATTGGGCGATTGGCATCCAAGACAACCGTACACAGCGTCCACATCGCACCGATATCACCAGATTACGGGTGCCAGACCCAGAATGGGAAGCGTTGGACCAGGTCTACGGACAGGTATCCCGCACCAATTACAACATCAACCAGGTGAATGAAATTTTCGCCAATGTGGAAGCCCAGGCTCGCTCACTCATTTCCACATTGCACCAGGGCGGCGGGCAGCCAGCTTACTAACCAATTAAGATCGGAGGCTTCCAGATGGAAAGAGAACCACTTAAACACAAATCTCGTAAATCAACTTCGCCCAAACCTGAAACAGATAGCCATCCATCCAAGCACCAAGCTGAAGAGAAAGGGATGAGTGCCTTACAGCATAAAATTGGCAACCGGGCTGTTCAGCGCCTGATTGCCCAACGCAGCAGCGCTGCACCAGCACACATCGATGATGAAATCTCCCAGCGGATTAATCAGGCGCGCTCTGGTGGAGAAACCCTGAATCCGGATATCCAAAACCAGATGGGGCAGGGTTTAGGCGCAGATTTCAGCCAGGTGCGTGTGCATACTTCTCAAGATTCGCATGAATTGAACCAGGCTCTAGGAGCGAAAGCATTCACCACTGGCAAAGATATTTTCTTTAAAGAAGGCGCTTATGACCCGCATTCCACCTCCGGAAAAGAATTGCTCGCCCACGAGCTGACGCATGTTGTCCAGCAAGGGACCGGGCAGGTGAACCACAGCCCTGGCGGCATGACAGTTAATGCTCCTGGAGATATGCACGAACAACAGGCTGACCAGGCTGCCCAATCTCTGGTACATGGAGACGGCCAGGCGAAGTCGGCTTATAGCGCACCCGGGCAGATTCAGCGCGAGACAGAGTTCGACCTGGCGCCGGTTCAAAGGCAAGAAGAAGAGGAAGAAGAAGTGCAAATGCAAGAGGAGGAGGAAGAAGAGATCCAGATGCAAACAGAAGAAGAGGAAGAAGAAGTACAGGCGAAGCGAGGCTGAGCATGATTGCCGACCTGGATGAAACCCTGCGACAGTTACTGATTTCAGAAATGCCGGTCAAAAATGGTGAAATTGAGATCAGTTTTCACCAGCCCAAGCGTGAATGGAGTACACGTCTAACCCGCCCAGCGATTAACCTGTACCTGTATGACTTACGTGAAAACCCGACTTTGCGTGCTCCCCAATGGGAAAGGCTGCCCGGCCGGGAACCTGATGGAAAAAACGCTGTTCAAAAACGCTCGCCCATGCGGGTCGATTGCTTTTATATGCTCACCACCTGGGCAGCGGAGCCAGAAGATGAGCACCGTTTATTAACTCGCAGCCTGATGACCTTATTCCGTTTCCCTTTGCTGCCCCCACACCTTCTGCTTGGCAGCCTGCAAAACCAGGAATATGAAGTGCCTATCCGGCTGGCTCATCACGACCGCCTGACCAACCCGGCAGAGCTTTGGGGATCTCTGGATAATGAAATCCGCCCTAGCGTCTCCTTAATTATCACCCTGGCTCTGGATCCCTGGACGGAGGTTAGCGGTCCTATTGTACGCACACTGATCTTCCGCTCTGGACAGCGCGCCAACACGCCTGGACGCCCGAGCTTGTTAGACAACACGCTTTCCGAGCTGGTGGATATTGGCGGTACGGTGTGGCGTGCAGGCAGAAGCGGAAAACCTGCACAAGGGGTTGAAATTGCTATCAAAGGCACCGGCCTTTTCACCAAAACGGATGACCTGGGGCGCTTTGTGTTGGGCAGTTTGCCGCCAGGCGATTACACCCTGGTAGCCTGGAGCGCGGATGGCAAGCCCCATCAGAAAAATATCCACCTGTCTGCCCAGGCTGACCAGGAAGACCATAATTACGATCTTGAGCTATGAACAAAAAATCCCGTCCCCCGCCAGGAGGTTGCCTATGAGAGAAATCGACTGGTAAATATGGCATAAACAATCGATTGGCTTCATGTGATGGAGCTACCTAGTACACAAAGGAGAAAATTGGCAATGGCACAAACTTATTTATCACCCGGTGTATACGTTGAGGAGATCGATCGCGGCACCAAGCCTATCCAGGCAGTAGGCACCTCAACGGCGGCTTTCGTGGGCATCACGGCAGAAGCCAGCCGCAAGGCGATCGATGCAGCCTCCGGTGAGAGAGTTGTCGTAGAATCCCGGCTCAACAAAGCCACCCTGGTCACCAACTGGACACAATTTGTGGAAATTTTTGGTGACTTTACCTCAGGCGCTTATCTGCCCGATGCAGTTTACGGTTATTTCGCCAATGGCGGCGGCCCCTGTTTTGTCACCAGCCTGCGCGCCTTGAACGAAGGCGGAGTAGAAGCTCAGAGCGCTGAAGCCAGCGTAGCAGCCAAAGGGCGTGGCACAGCTTTTACCGTAAAAGCCAAAATGGCTGGTCCATCTGGCAATGCTTTATCAGTCAGTATCAAAGCCAGCGGAGAGGAAGCTTTCACCCTTTCTGTTGGGGGAGAGACCAAAAGCAGCTTAAGCATGAAGAAGGGTGAGAATTTCGTTGGAGATGCTGCATTTGAAAAAATTACCATCTCAGGGGTAAACAGCAGTGCTTTCCCGGAAGATGGCAGCTATGCCCTGTCTGGCGGCGGGGTACCGCCTCTCAGCGCCAAGGATTTCATCGGGGATGTCAGTGAGCGCACCGGTCTGGGCGGCTTAGAAGCCCTGGACCAGGTACGCCTGGTGGTTTGCCCAGATTTGATGGCAGGCTTTGATGGCAGCGCGGAGGCCAAAGAGCGGGTTAAGATGATCCAAGAAGCCATGATCGCTCACTGTGAACGGATGCGCTACCGCTTTGCCATTCTGGATACACCGCCCGGATTGAATGCCCAGCAAGCCATCGAGTGGCGCAACTATATCAATTTCGATAGCTCGTTTGCGGCGCTTTATTATCCCTGGATCCAGATCGCCGATCTGAGCGGCGGCGGCAGCACCACCAAGCTGACCCCACCCAGCGGGCATATGGCTGGGATCTACAACCGCGCAGATGCGGATCGCGGCGTGCACAAAGCGCCTGCCAATGAAACCGTTCTCGGCGCTATCGATTTGGAGCTGCATCTGAGCAAAGGAGAGCAGGATCTGCTCAACCCGTTGGGCGTCAACTGCATCCGCACCTTCCCGGGCCGCGGCATCCGCGTCTGGGGAGCGCGCACCCTGAGCAGCGACGGCTCCTGGCGCTATGTAAATGTACGCCGCTTGTTCATCATGGTAGAAGCCTCACTGGATAGCGGGATGCAATGGGTGGTATTTGAACCGAATGACAGCACCCTATGGGCAAAAGTGTTACGCGACACGCGTTCCTTCTTGAAAACCATCTGGCTCAGCGGCGCCTTGTTCGGTAACACCCCGGATGACGCTTTTTATGTCAAATGTGATGAGGAGCTTAACCCACCGGAAATCCGCGACCTGGGACAGTTGATCATCGAAGTTGGATTGGCGCCGGTCAAACCAGCAGAATTTGTCATCTTCCGCCTGACCCAATGGGCTGGCGCAAATGCGCAATCCTGATGTCGGCAATTAGTTTACTGAGTATAGACAAGGAGTAATGGATTATGGCTAATGGACGTGAAGACCCCCTGGTTGGTTTTCATTTCGCCGTGGATATTCAAGGCGCAGTGAAAGGTTATTTTACGGAATGCTCTGGCTTGGGATCGGAGCATGAAGTTATCGAACACAAGGTGATCAACGAGAAAGGTGCAGAAATCATCCTTAAGATACCTGGGAGGATGAAGTGGGAGAATATCACCTTAAAACGGGGTATCACCAGCAGTATGGATATTTGGGATTGGCGCAGAAAGGTCGAGCAAGGCGATGTAGACGGTAATCGCCACGATGGTTCGATCGTCATGTTTGACCAGCATTTGAAAGAAGTAGCCCGCTGGAACTTCCAGCGCGCTTGGCCGGTCAAAGTCACCGGACCACAACCCAAAGCCGATAGTAATGAAATTGGCATAGAAGAACTAACCCTGGCGCATGAGTATATTGAACGGGTGAAGTAACGAGTTCAACCCTGTTGTGCAGCCTGGTAAAGATTACCAGGAGAATTCCCTTCGCGGTTCTTTGCCAGGCGCGCAACCATATGAGAGATAAATGGCTATGCAAACACTTTTTGAGTTCAGTCTGCCACGCGGTTACCTGGATTCTGATGGGCAGGTGCACCGCCTGGGCAGCATGCGCCTGGCAACCGCTGGTGATGAGATCCACTCGCTGCAACACCCCCAGGTACTAGCCAACGAAGCCTTTCTGCCGGTTATCCTGCTCAGCCGGGTCATCACGCAGCTAGGAGAGCTGAGGAACATAACCCCTCAGATTATAGAAGGTTTATTCGCCAGCGACCTGGCCTACCTGGAAGACCTGTATATGCGTCTGAACGGCTATGCCAGCGTAACCCTGGGAGCCACTTGCCCGCATTGCCAGCGCCAGTTTCAACTGCAGGTGGCGCCGATCGATAGCATTTTGGAGGCTTAACCATGCCAACATCATCAACAAGTTCATCCAGCAATGGCAGCCAGCCTGAAGAAACTTCCGGGAAACCTCAGATTTCTGCTGAGATGCTCCGCAAAGTGACTGAGCAAGTCTGGCTCTTATGGCAGGCAGAACTGAAGATTGAAGACGAACGTCGTGGGAAGGGTAGTCGTCTGGGGAATTGGAAGCGTTATGGAGGCAACTGATGGCTGACGAAGCTCAAATCCGCAGCTCGGCCAACCCGGCCTTCCGCTTTGTGGTCGATATGGACGGCGAAAGGCAGGCAGCCTTTACCGAGTGCAGCCTACCCACCCTGGAGCTTGATGTGGAAGAGCTCAAAGAAGGCGGTTTGAACACCTACACCCATCTATTACCCGGCCGGCGTAAAGCGGCGCGTGTGAGCTTGAAAAACGGGGTGGGGAAAAGCAAGCTATTGGATTGGTATATCGAGTCGCTCAGCCAACCGGTAACACGCAAACCGTTCACCATCACCCTGCTAGATGCCCACCTGGAACCGGTGCTGGTCTGGCATGTGCAGGATGCCTATCCGGTTAAATGGTCTGGACCCAGCTTGAAGAGCAGCGATGCCACCATCGCCATCCAGACTCTGGAATTAGCCTGCGGCGAAGTCAGCGTTTCGAAAGAATGATCTATTCAGAATGGTTATGATGGGAAGAATGTACAGGTCACCTTTACTCAAAACCGTCCAACGGCACACCAGAATCGCCGCCGTCACCCATGCGCCGGTACATATTCCAACTGCGCCTGATGCAGACCAGGGGCAATTTCTCCATCCCGCCAGACCTGCTGGGACTGAACAACCAGTCAAAGCCAGCTGGGTACCAAACACTGCATCTTTGGGCGCATCGACCCCCACCATCCCACCCATTCCAGTTTATTTTGAATCAGCGCCCATACAGCCTGAATTGGCAGAGAAGCCAAACCGGATGCCTGCTGTTGCAGAAGCTAAAGTAATCGAGCCATCTGGTACTGCCAGAAGGGATATTCATCCTTCACAGAGCGTAGGCGACGATGATAACCTGTGGCGGCGTTTACAATCGATTTTCAACCGCCACCAGGAAAAGGAGCGGCAAGAAGAAGGCATCGGAACAGACAACCAGTTAATGGATGATAACAGGACTGAAGCACAACCATCTGAACAGATTTCATCGCCTGGGGAAGCCAGTCAAACCGCAAACTTACCAGGCTCAACTGCTGCAGCCGAACCAACAGCCGGACCCATTCAACGAAAAGAAGCTTCGCCGCTGCAGAAACGCGCAGACAACCAGCCCACTGCTCTCAAGGACCCTGACGAAGAAACTACACAATCCGAAAAAGAAAAAGAACCACAAGCAACTGAACAGACGGGGACTTCCAGTCTGGCGACCTTAACCTCTCCAGCGGAATGGCGAAGACGCAGCGAACTAAGTGCAGCTACTGACCCGCCAATCGCAGAGAACCCTACCAACCAGACTCAAGCAGATCTGCAAACCACTTTACAGCCTCGAAGCGCAAGCCTGACCGATGTCCAGAGAAAAACGGATAATGCAAAAATCGCAACGCGTGAAACTCACATGCCTGCGGACAAGATGTTATTGGACAGTTCTGCAGCGGAGGCAATGGGTCACGAATCTACAATAACCGCTGGTGAAGGGACTGCCCCGGATATGGAACCCGTGGAAGATGGCATCAGCCTGCATCCCGCCCCGTTGCAAAGCGTTTGGCCGGTGCAGGAGAAAGCCACCGAATCGGAACTTCCAGACCTGGTACCCCCGCCCACCCGATATCAGTCTCCCGCTCAGGTTGATGGCGCAAGCACCTATGCTGCCCCCAAGGCGCATGGAATGGAGAGAACGACCTTGAGCCAGGATTTTGGACAGATTCAAAGCCGCTTGGAACAGGTGCGCACCATTCCCAGCGATTCTTCCATCGAATACATCCCGCCTCGCCGCCCGCACCCTCTGTCGCAGCCGACGCAGCCTGCAAAACCTGCCAACCTGGTGCAGCGCCAACCAGAGGATGCCGACCAGCATACGCAGCCCGTCCAAACGGAAGCAGAACCAAGATCTTTTCAAAGTGCAGCGTCCTTCGAGACAGTCCAACCATCTCCATCCGGAATTCAAGAAGAACACTCGCCAGAACCAGTCGACAAGTTACCGATCGCGCCTGCCCTACCTTTGCAGCGCTTCAAAGATGAAAGCAGCAGCCCAGAGATGGTTGGGACAGAAATTGGCGAGCCTGCCCGCAGATTTGTGGCAACTGATTGGTGAGAATCCGCCAGCTCGCGAATCTTCACCCCCAGCAGCCATCCATTCTCCTGCGCAGAGTCGCCCAAAGCAGATACATAGTTCCGCATCTCAGTTGATGCGCACACCCAATAGCAGTTTTACTGCTCAGGCTGATAGCCCATCGCACCAGTCTCAAGCCATCCAACGCCAGGCTGAGCCAACCGCAGCACCTGCCCAAGCTGTAGCGGGTAGAGAACCAGCGTCTCGTGAAGACCAGGAAAAGCCAGCAGACCAGGAAGTTGATATCCAGGAACTGGCTAAAAAAGTTTACAGTGAAATCAAACAAAAGCTGGCGCTCGAATGGGAGCGCAGAAGATTTTGAAGAACCCTTTTATCAGGAGTGAGAGATGCCCACTACTCGCGGACAACTAGTCGCAGCCAAAATATTCGAAGTCGATGCCCAGGGTCACGAAAAAGGCGGCGGAATTTCGGTATCGTGTATGTTCAACCCGTTTGAATACAGCGTGACCAAATCCAACACCTATGACGAAAGGCCGCGCAACAATGCCGACACTCCACAAGGTGAATTCTTCAAGTCTGGCTCGCAAACTCTGAAACTCAACCTGACCTTTGATACTTACGAAAGCGATGAAGATGTCAGCCAGGAAACCAACAAATTGTGGAAATTTATGCTGACCAAAACGCAGGAATCTCGCCGCCAAAACGAAAAAATCGAGCCGCCGCAGGTCGCTTTTGAATGGGGTGTGTTCCGCTTCGTCTCGTATATCACCAATATGACCCAGAAATTCACCCTGTTCAAAAATGATGGCACCCCCGTACGGGCGCAGGTGGATGTCACCTTTACCCAATATACCGACCTGGACGATTATCCGCGCCAGAACCCCACCTCCGGCGGGGGTCCGATTGAGCGCATCTGGCGCGTGGTAGCAGGCGACCGCCTGGACCTGATCGCAGCTGAGGTCTATCGCGATGCCGGAAAATGGCGGCTGATCGCCCAACAAAACCAGTTAGACAACCCCCTGGCTTTGCGACCTGGCATGCAATTACGCATTCCTATGGACTGAAGCCCGGTTATTCGGAACAAGATAACAGCACAGGAGCTGAAGCAACAAAATGCCACAAGAAGCGCGACTTGCCAGTCACATCGCCATATTTGTCGATGGAACCGAGATCGAAGGCGCTGTCTTCCAGGAACTGTTGGAAGTGGTGGTAGATCAACATGCTCACCTGCCTGCCTTCTTCTCCATCCGCTTGAAAGATAAAAACCTCTCCCTGTTGGATGAGGGTCCCTTTGAATTGACCAAAGGGATCGAAATTAAGGCAGAAACGGGTAATGGTGATCAACACACCATCATCAAAGGTGAAATTACTGCCTTAGAACCCCACTTCAATGAGGGCATGATGGCAGAGCTGGTTGTCCAGGGTTATGATCCCTCTCACCGCCTATTCCGGCAGCCGCACACACGCGCTCACCTGAACAAGAAAGACTCCGACCTGGCCAATGAAATCGCTCAAGAGGCTGGACTTCAGCACAGAGATCGAAAATACGCAAATCGTATACGAGCATATCTTCCAACACAATCAAACCGATTTGGAGTTCCTGAGCCAACGCGCCTGGCGCATTGGATACGAATGCTTTGTAAAGGAAGGAAAGCTCTTTTTCCGCAAACCACCCCAAAACGGCCAGGCTCTCAACCTGACCTGGGGCAGCGAGCTGGTCAGTTTTCGACCGCGCATGACGCTGGCTGAGCAGGTCGATGAAGTGGTCGTAAAAGGTTGGGATATTGAAAAGAAGGAAGCCTGGACTGGCCGGGCTGCTAATGGCGGTTTGTTCCCTGGTATCCAGGAAAACAAAAACGGCAAAGAGTGGGCCAGCAGCTTCGGACCCGGCAAGAAAATCCTGGTTGACCAATCCGTCGTTAGCCAGGCGGAAGCCGACCAGCTAGCCGCCGCCCGCATGGATGAGATCAGCGGCGCTTTCATTGAAGCCCAGGGCGTTGCCTTTCGCCGGCCAGATATTCAGACGGGCAAGTTTGTGCAATTAGATGGTCTGGGCAGGCGATTAAGCGGCTCTTACCTGGTCACCAAAGCCCAGCATGTTTTCACTGCAGACGGCTTAAGAACCCATTTTGAGGTGCGCGGCACGCGTACAGGATTAATCAGTGAACAACTAAGCCGCTCAGACCCAATGGACCGTTGGCCTGGAGTAGCGCCAGCCATTGTTACCAACACAGATGACCCGAGTGGATGGGGTCGGATCAAAATCAAATTTCCCTGGATGGCGGACGATGCCGAAAGCGCCTGGTGCCGGTTGGTCGCCCCTGGCGCAGGACCTGAAGCAGGCTTCCTATCCATACCCGAGGTCGGCGACGAAGTGCTCGTGTCCTTTGCCCACGGCGACTTTGGACAGCCCTACGTGCTCGGCGGCTTGTGGAATGGGCAGCACGACCTACCGCCAGAAGTGAGTCAAGCCGGCAGCGGAGAAAAACCCCTGGTCCGCACCTGGCGTTCGCGAAGTGGTCACCTGATCACGTTTTACGATAATGGAAAAAACAAAATCGAGATCATCAGCGCCAATGGTCACCAGGTGATCCTGGATGATCAAAATAAAAAAATATTAATCGTCAGCAATGGCGGTCAAAAAATCCAACTGGATGACCAGCGCAGCAAGATCACACTGGAAAGCAGCGGTGAAGTGGAGATCAAATCATCGACCAACATGAAGATTAAAGCCGGCGCCAATCTGGATTTAGAAGCATCCGGCAATGTGACCATCAAAGGCGCTACGATCCAGTTAAACTGACAAAAGAATGGACAGGAATAAGACACATCAGGAGTAGGATAAATATGGGAAAACCAGCAGCAAAACAGGGAGACCAGGTGGTAGCCGTTGATGTGCATATCGTCATGGTGCCTTCTCCAGGCGGACCAGTGCCCACACCCTTGCCACATCCCTTTTCTGGCATGCTGGATGGCAGCTTGAGCCAGGATGTCTTTATCATGGGCATGCCAGCAGCCACGCTAGGCAGCACCGCCAATAATATGCCGCCCCATTTCCCTACCCCTCCCGGGACGGTTTTCCAGATCCCTCCTACCAACCAGGCGCGCATCTTGATGGGCAGCGCCACGGTAATGATTAATGGAAAACCAGCTGCCAGGGCGGGAGACCAGACACAGACCTGCGCTGATCCTGTTCCCAATATGGCGGCGAACTTAATCGCGGTCGGCACGGTTTTGATTGGAGGGTAGAACGTATGCCAGAAGAAATCATTGGACGCGGCTGGGTCTTTCCGCCGAGTATCGGACCTCAAGGTGGGATGGCGTTGACCAGCGAGCGAACTGAACTGGACCAGTCCATCCGCATCATCCTGTCTACCTCCCCAGGACAGCGCGTGATGCGCCCTAACTTTGGCTGTCGACTATACGAACTGGTCTTTGCCCCGAACAATAGCCATACGGCTGCCCAAGCGCGGCGCTACGTCGAAGAGGCCTTGGGCATGTGGGAGCCGCGCATCCGCGTTACCAAAGTGGATGCCCGACCCGATGAACAGGAGCGCAGCCGCCTGATCATCTATATCCAATACCAGGTGAAAGCCACCCACGATCAACGCAGCCTGGTCTTTCCCTTTTACCTGATCCCAGAGGAGTGAGAAAATGAGCCTTGCCTCACCAAAACTTGATGACCGAACTTTTCAAGAACTTGTCGACGAAGCCAAGAAGCGAATTCCCCATTATTGCAAGGAGTGGACAGATCATAACTTAAGTGATCCTGGGATCACCCTGGTTGAGCTTTTTGCCTGGGTCACCGAGATCATGTTGTATCGACTGAACCAGGTGCCTCAATTGCATTATGTGAAATTCCTGGAAATGCTAGGCATCACCCTGCAGGAACCAGTGCCTGCCAGAGCGCCGGTTACTTTCTGGCTTTCAGCCCCCCAAACCATGGCAGTAACCATTCCAGCCCAAACCGAGGTTGCTTCAACCCAAACTGAAACCGAAGCGTCCATCATTTTCTCTACCGATCGGGATTTGGTGGTCAAACCGCCAAAGCTGGTCGAAGTGCTATCCAGGATTTCGAGCAGCAAAGGTTCAGATAGCAGTGACAAAAAATCCATACGCGAGCATAATCTACGCCGCCTGGAAAGCGGCTTTGAAGGCGCAGAAGTCTTTAGCAGCCTGCCACAGATGGATGACGCCCTTTATTTGGGATTTGAAGAAAATATCAGTCAGCATGTGCTCGGGATTGACTTTGACTTCGATCCAGCCGGCGGTGCAGGGATCGACCCCAGTCTACCGCCTTATGTTTGGGAAGCATCCAGCGGCAAAGACGATCGACGCTGGTCTCCTTGCGCAGTGGAAATGGATACCACCAAAGGTATGAATATCAGCGGCAAAGTTCGCATCCATCTGCCGGAAATGGGAAAATACACGCGTCGACAAGAAAAGCTGCTATTGGGTGCGGGTACGTATTAAGGAAATTTCGGCTATCGAAAAACAAGCCGGAATGCGCCCCTACGACATTTCTCCGCGTATTCGAAAACTCAGTGCGCACGCCTGGGGCGGGACAGTGATGGCAACGCATGCCAGGCCAGTCCGGCGAGAGCACCTGGGACAGAGCGATGGCTCACCAGGACAACGTTTTCGCTTGCAACACACACCGGTTCTTAAACGCACAAGCGGAGAATCTCTGCGGGTAATGGTCGACGGAGAAGCCCCGCAGACCTGGCAGGAGGTCGCTGATTTCGCCAGTTCAGGCGCACAAGACCACCACTACACCTTGGATTCTATCAACGGAGAGTTACGTTTTGGACCAGCCGTACGACAGCCGGATGGCGCCATGAAATTGTATGGCGCAGTTCCACCCCGTGGAGCGCAATTGGTATTTGAGCAATACCGCTTCGGCGGCGGACAGGTAGGCAATGTCCAGGCTGGTATTCTGAATACCCTCAAGACTGGCATCCCCTTTATCGGCAAAGTATCAAACCGTGAACCAGCCTGGGGAGGTTTGGATGCCGAGAGCCTGGAAGCCGCTATGATGCGCGCCCCAGCCTTGCTGCGCTCGCGCGAACGGGCTGTCACTGAAGAAGATTATGAATTCCTGGCTCGCCAGGCGCTGCCGGCTGCAATCGGCAGGGTGAAGTGTTTGCAGCCGCGCCCGGCGGAAGCCGGTAGGATCGCTCCAGGGCAGGTGTATGTATTGGTCATCCCGCGTATCCCCCAACCCAACAGCTTTTTATCGCCCGAACAATTACAGCCGAAAGATGAAGATATCCAGGCCCTGGACGCATACCTGGAAGACCGGCGTTTGCTGACCACGCGCCTGGACATTCGCCCACCAGCTTATTATTGGGTTGCTGCCCAGGTGAAATTACGAGCTGCTCCCGGCGTCGAGCGCACCGAAGTGGAAACTCAGGTCCTGGCGCGCCTCTACCAGTTCCTGAACCCTTTGAGCGGTGGTTCCGATGGCAAAGGTTGGCCATTTGGACGGCATCTCTTCGTATCAGATATTTACCAATGCCTGCAAGGAGTGCCCAATATCCAGTTCATCCGCTCTGTCGAGATGTTCAATGCCAAGGCAGGCGGCGAAGCGCAGGGAGATCCGCTGGACACGCTGGAGCTGGTTTCTCATGGCGTCATCGCTTCAGGTTTGCACAGTGTTGAGTTTCTCTAAATCACCTATCGCGTCTACAGGAGGCGTAATTTGAGCCAGGAATTGATCTTCAAACTGCATATCCAGGGTCCCAGCGGTGATACAGAACTCACCATCCTGGTTGGCATTTCTCAAATTGGTCGACAAGAGGGCAACCACATTTTGCTGGTAGACAGCCAGGTGTCCCGCCAGCATGCCCGCCTGGAGTGCACACAATCTGAATGTTACCTGGTAGACCTGGGCAGTTCCAACGGCACCTACCTGAACACGGAGAAACTGCAACCCAACAGCCCGGTTTTGTTGAAAGACGGGGACCAGATCAAGATCGGTCCTTTTTCGTTAACACTTTCAGTAGAAGCCATCGCTGAAAAGCAAGAAGAAATCCTCCCCCTTCAAGTGGAAGACTTCCCCAGCCCACCGATAGAAGATGAAAAGCGCAAAAGGAAATCGGAGAGCAAAAGAACACCAGGGAGCGGTAAAGCCCCCCCTCCGCCTGTTGCTGAGCCGCCAGTCAGTTCTATTCCACAGCCGGATTACTTCTCATCTCCGGAAAACTTGCATAGCAAAAAACTGCTCCAATATCTGCCAGGCATTTACCACACCGATTTCATGTCCCGTTTCCTGGGTCTATTCGAGTCGATCTTGCTTCCGATCGAGTGGACGGTGGATAATTTCGATCTGTTTCTCTCCCCTGGAACAACCCCTTCCGGTTTTTTACCCTGGTTGGAAAACTGGTTCGCTCTACCACCAGCTGTCGCAATGGAACGAGAAGCAGAAAAGGACTTTTTTATCCGAAGCGCATCAAATCTATGCTCGCCGTGGCACACGCTGGGCATTATCTCGCTTGATGGAAATTCATTGCGGTTGCCAGGCGAAAATCATCGATACGGGAGAGAAATTGGAACCCTTCACATTTATCATCGAGATACCATTGCGGAAGGAACAGGTTGACCTGCCATCCCTTTCCGCTTTAATTGACTCAAACAAACCAGCCTACACCATGTACCGGTTGGAATTCACACATTCATAGGTATAATCTTTATAAACAGACCCGGATTTGTATCATCCTGGGGAGGCAACATGGAAAACCTGATTGGTCAAACCTTAAATCGCTATAAAATTGTCAGCTTGTTAGGCGAAGGCGGGATGGGCGCCGTTTTCAAAGCCCACGACCTCACGCTGCAGAGAGATGTCGCCATCAAGGTGATGCACGCCCATTACGCCCGGCAACCCAACTTCCAGGAGCGCTTTCTGCAAGAAGCGCGCACCGCGGCTCGTATGGATCACCCCGGTATTGTCCAGGTCCACGATTTCGGACAAGACCGCTCACAACTTTATATCGTCATGGAGTTCATCCCCGGTGACAATCTGGGCAAAATGATGCGAGATTTACGCGCTCAGAAGAAATGGATTATGCTGCCCGAAAGCATCGCCCTGATCCGCCAGGTGGCTGTGGCATTGGATTACGCCCACCGCCAGGGGGTACTCCACCGGGACTTGAAACCAGGCAATATCATGATTGAACCGGAGGCATCTGAGGGTCTCCCGTATCGGCCGGTGATCACCGATTTAGGCCTGGCAAAATTGGTCGAAGGCGGACTGGTCACCGTGGACGGCACTTCCATGGGCACCCCAGCGTATATGTCTCCAGAACAATCCATGGGCTTGACCACCGACGCCCGCAGCGATGTCTACTCCCTGGGCGTGCTGTTATTTGAATTAGCCACCGGTCGTCTGCCCTTCCCTGCCAGCACCCTGACGGAAGCCCGGCGCTATCATGGCGAAACGCCTGTGCCGTTGCCACGCTCCATCCGGGAAGACCTGCCAGAAGAGCTGGAAAAGGTCATTCTAAAAAGTATGGAAAAAGACCCTTCCAAACGCTATCAGAAGTCCAGCGCGCTGGCTGAAGCTTTAAAAGGAGCAGACATTGGAGCATCGACTGCAGTTGCTGCGCCAACCGCCTTACAAGGTGCAGTCAGCCTGTTCACCCAGTACCAGCAATCTCTGGTCGAGCAACGCGGCGCTTCGATCTTCGAAGAGTTCGAGCCGCCTTCGGATGTATCTAAAGATCGCATCCAGATTCTCTCACCAGATCGCACCAGTAAATCCCTGCCACTCAAACGCCCCGGCATCACGATTGGTCGCGAACCGGATTGCGATGTGGTCATTGATGATCGCTCAGCCTCCCGGCAACATGCTCGCGTCGATTTTGATGGCGCCAATTACCGGGTGGCCGATCTCAATAGCTCTAACGGCACTTACCTGGCGAATGCCCGCTTACTGCCGGGCATTCCCGAGATTTGGACACCGGATAAAGCCCTACGTATCGGCAACACCTGGTTTCGCCTGGTCCTGGCAGGAGGCGTTGGTTCAGCCGCGGCTGTACGCGGCGCTGGCACACAGGTCGATTTCAGCCGGGTGACCAGCAGCGGCGGACAGGGACGAGTGGGGCTATTTATCGAAACAGCCCAGATCACTGCAGAACCCGGTCAGGCCACTTCCATCCCGATTGTGTTACTCAACCAGGGTGCAGTAGTCGATCACTTCCAAATTTCGGTCAGCGGTGTGCCGGCCCCCTGGGTAACTGTTCCACCCAAGCCGATTCAGATGATGCCGGGCGATCAGAACGAGACCACGATTCTCATCCGCCCACCGCGCACCCCCCAGGGTCGTGCAGGTAGGTACCCCTTGACCATCAGCGTCATCAGCCAGGACGCCCCGGAACAATTCGTGGAGGCTCAGGCAGTCCTGACCGTATCTTCATTCTCCCAATTTAGCAGCGAGCTCCATCCCCAGAAAATTCGCGCCAACCAGACTGGAAGGGTGACTGTCCGGAACCAGGGCAATACTCAAGAGACATTTTCCTTATCTTGGAAGGATCGCGGCAATGAGGTGGCATTTACACCTCCCAAAGCAAAGCTGAATATCCCAGCCGGGCAGGATGCTAGCGCTGAATTCAGCGCCAAACCGCAAAAAAGAGCCTGGATTGGCGGCGAGAAAATTCACCCAATCACAGTACATGTGGAGAGCGCCCAGGCGCAGCCACAGACCCATGCCGGTGAAGTCATCAGCCGGGCATTGATCCCACCCTGGGTTCCCCCATTAGCGCTGGTAATGTGCCTGGTACTGGCTGGTGTGATTGCTATGCTTTCCAGCAGCGTGATTGGCAAAGCTAACCAGGCCACCCAGACCGCCCTGGCGAACCGGACCGCTGTTGCTGTTGCGGTCCAGGAAACCAACCAGGCTGGAACAGCTGCTGTGTTAGCCATTGAAAACGCCAACCAGGCTACCCGAGATGCCGCTACGGTTACGGCTACCTGGCTGGATGCTGATGACGATAAAGACGGCCTGACCAATGGCAAAGAGTTGGAGCTAAACACGCTCCCCAATAAACGCGACACGGACGAGGACGGGTTGGATGATGGCGCAGAAGTCAACATTCACAAAACAGACCCTTTGAACCCGGATAGCGACGGAGATGGTATCAAAGATGGTGAAGAGGTCAGCCGAGGCATGAATCCGCTCAGCCCTGACTCGGACCAGGACGGAATACCGGATGCACAAGACCCCGCCCCAATCCAGACTTCAACACCCACAGTGGACTTTGCCGCCACACAACAGGCTGGTGCAGCGCAAACTTCGGCAGCACAAAACGCTTCAATGGCTGCCACTCAAACGGTTGTCCAGCTGACCAGCGTGGCAGCCACTGCCAACGCAGCAGCTACCCAAACCGCTGCCAGCGCCAGACCCCTTGCTTATGTTTACTCATCCGACGCAAGCACGGCGAACAGCTTCAAGGCTTTTTTGGACAGCCACGGCTTTAAGGTAGATCTTATACCGATGGGAAATATTCTGGGGACGAATTTTTCACCCTACAAGGCCGTCATTATAGGCTATGAAACCGGCAATGGTTCCAGTTGGGGCGATAACGGCGGGCAACAAGCCAACCATATTGTCAACAGCGGCACTGCCATCCTGGGGTTCGGGGAAGGCGGATATGCCTACCTGGGGAAGTTGAGCCTGTTAATTGGCTATCCAAATGGGGCTCATGGCAGCTCAAAAAGATCTGTATACGCCGTGGATGCTAATTCTCCCCTTTGGAAAACACCCAATAATGTTAACCTGCCCCATGACCAGGTTGTGAACTTATACGATGAAGATTCGAGTTATGTTGTCATCTACTTCCCGACCCCCCTGATGGGAACCCAACTTTTAGGACAAGATCCGGATGATGCCCGTTATTTCACCATACTGATGCAAGTTGATCGGTTCGTCTTGTGGGGCTTTGATAAAGGTCCAAATGCTATGACCAATAGTGGTCAACGTGTGTTTGTTAACATTTTGGATTTGCTAATCCCATAATATCTGGTTTAATTAGGGAAGTGAGTTTAGATGATTGTGGTATGGATAAAACAGATGTCTTATCCATACCACAAAGCCATAAAAAAGACTTAAGCACAAAAAAGAGGCTGCATTTATGCTGGATCACATCGGAGAATCATTTGACCGTTACCAGATAGAAGGATCTATCCGCCAGGATATATGGGGAACTGTGTATCGCGCCTATGATCCGAAGTTCGCACGCAAGGTAGCCATTCAATTCCTGGGTTCCGAACTTTCCAGGCAAGCGAAGACAGTCGAAAGCTACCTGCAACTTGCTCGCACAGTTTTACGCTGGCGGCATCCAGGCATTATTCGTTTCTTCGATTTTGGAGAAAGCCAGGAAAAAGTCTATACGGTTCAAGAATATTTTCCAGGCCCTGATCTGGAAGAAGCTCTGCAGAAATTGCGCTCCAGGCAGCTTTGGCTGCCCCTATCGGAATCTATCCAAATTGTGAATAGCGTCTGCCAGGCGCTTCATTATGCTCATCAGAGGGGCGTCAAACATCAAAACCTCACAGCCAAGAATATCTTGCTGAATAGCGAGCCAGGTGATAATCTCCCCTTTCAGCCCGTGCTCATCAACCTGGGTTTTGGACTGGCTGAACAAAATGAAAATTCCGAATCTGATGAAGGTGTGGTGCAAGATATCCAGGCAGCAGGAAAATTGCTTTTCCATCTGGTTTGTGGTACGCCTCTCTTGCAGGAAAAGGACAATCCTGCAGAAAACATCGTGGACAGTGAGATTGCCAGCCAGATGCGGAACAGCCGTCCAGAGCTGCCTCACAGTTTAGAACGTGTCATCCTACAGGCGCTGGCAGCTGGCAGCCAGGCAGGTTATCAAAATATCCAGGACTTAGGCCTTGCCTTAAAACAGTCCTTACCGGTTGCGGTAAGGATGACGGCTGCGCCTGCTGGTTTCGAGGATAATCTCAGTCTGTCAGCGATCATCCGGGATTTTGGCAAAGAGAAACCGGCGTCTGAATTGGACCCTAACAGCGCCTCTAAACCAGTTGCAGAAGATGAACCCCAGGCAAATGGGGACAATATCCATATCCTGCTCCCCGATCAAACCGTGCGCAGCATTCCCTTCCGGGGAAAGCAAATGACCATTGGTAGAGGCTCAGAGAACGACATCGTCCTGGATGAAACTGGCGTCTCTCGCCGGCATGCGAAATTTGATTACGATGGACAACAATACCAGGTTACCGATTTGAAAAGCACCAACGGTGTCTTCATCGATGAATTTCGTCTGCTGCCTGAAACTCCCCACCCCTGGCTTCCAGGCGAAAACCTGCGCATCGGAGAAAGCTGGCTGCGGATTGAAAAAGCTGAACAGGAGCTGAACACTGTCGCCATTCCTTCTGTCCAAGCGACCAGGAAGATTGTCAAAGAAGCTCCGCAAGCGCCTGTTCCTCCAGTAGAAGAGACACAGGAAAGACCCAGGCTGGATGCCAATCCAATCAGCGCTTTTACAATCGATTCGAATTTAACCGTTACACCCGGAAAGAGCGTCAGTGCGCCGGTCGTTTTGTATAATCGCAGCACAAAAGCCGATGTCTACTACCTGGAGCTCCAGGGTATTCCAGGCGAATGGACTCCAAACCGTCCTCAGAGTGTCAACATTCCAGCGAATGGGCAAAAAGAGATCACCCTGGTGTTCAGACCACCGCGCGCCTATACCAGCCGGGCAGGCAGACACTCAATCATTCTACGTATCACCAGCCAAAACGAACCATCGCAGGTGTTGGAGCTGCGCCTGTCGCTCACAATATCGGCCTTCTCCCAATTTTCAAGCGAGCTCCAGCCCAAGCAGTTAAAATCCGGTGATATGGGCACGTTGGTGTTGCGCAACCTGGGAAATATTCCGGAAACATTTACGCTCAGCTGGGAGGACCGGGCTGGAGAACTGGCTTTTGATCCAAAACGAGCCAATGCTACCGTCCCACCCGGAGAAACCGTGAAGGTACCATACCAGGTCAGTAGAGCTCAAACCTTGTGGTTTGGCAGTGAAAAAGTCAATTCTTTCAAGGTCAATATCAGCTCACAATCCGCACAGACCCAAAGCCATACGGGCAGCTTTTACAGCAAAGCCTTGATCCCACCCTGGGCTTTAATTGCCCTGATTTCTTTATGCCTGGTCTTGAGTTGTGTACTGATTATTTTCACTAACCAGTTGTTAGGAACCGGTCCAAATGCCAGGGCAACTGACCGCGCCACCCAGACAGTTGGAGCAATCGTCAACCAACAAACTGCTCAAGCCATTACCGCTACAGCATCCTCGATCCTATCTGCTAACCAGGCTACCATCCAGGCGATCACAGCCACCGCAGTCTGGAGAGACGCCGATGACGACGGTGATGGACTGACCAACGGACAGGAAATTTTGCTCAACACACGCCCTGACCTGAAAGACACCGATGAAGACGGCTTAAGCGATGGGGATGAGGTTAATCTGTACCGCACAAATCCCATCGTTGCCGATTCTGACGGTGATGGGCTGAAAGATGGAGAAGAAATTCAGCGACGCACCGATCCCTTGCGCCGCGATACAGATGGCGACGGATTGGAGGATGCAGTTGATCCCGATCCCTTGAGCACTTCGACTCCCACACAGCAAGCCACCACGACACTGACGCCCACAACAACTGCCAGCGCCACACCAACCATCACGCCAACGGCAACCTATCCTCCCAATATTGCTAACTTAAGCCTGACACTGACCAATAACACCACCACATCGATTCCCGGAGCGAACACTGCCTATACCTTGCAAGTTCGAAACAATAGCCCCATCACGGTAAACAATATCCAGGTGATCGACGCATTTCCATCGATTCTATTGAATGTGACCTGGAACTGCGTGGCTTCAGCCGGCTCTGCCTGCCAATTGGCCAGCGGATTAGGCAATATCGATACCCGCATCAGTCTTGCGCCTGTCAGGTACCGCCACCTTCACCATCAGTGCAACCATTTTGCCCACAGCCACAGGTCTCCTGATTAACTCTGCATCTGTTGTCCTGCAGGCCGGAATGACCGATCCAGACACATCCGACAACCAGGCGATGGACACCGATAACCTGACCCCTATGGTTAACTTAACCATCAGCAAAACCGACAACCGCAATACCATCGAGCCAGGAGAAGCGTTGACCTATGCTGTGGTGATCAATAACGGCGGTCCCAGTGCCGTTATCGGATTGACGGTCACCGACTATTTCCCAGAAGCTCTCACCAATATTTCCTGGATCTGTAATGCCACCAGCGGTTCCAGTTGTGCAGTCAGCGGTGTTAAGACCGGAAATATCAGTACCGAAGTCAATTTAAGT
The DNA here is from genome assembly GCA_963842455.1 of uncultured Chloroflexia bacterium. Lineage (GTDB taxonomy): Bacteria > Chloroflexota > Anaerolineae > Anaerolineales > UBA4823 > CAWJHE01. The sequence continues at coordinate 789,771 of CAWJHE010000006.1, read as the reverse complement.
CCAGGTGGAAGCGCTTCCTTCACCATCAATGCCACAGTCAAAAACACGGCAAGCGGGACAATCACCAATACTGCTTCACTGATTTCACCAATCAATCCGGCAGTCAACAATAAGAGCGCGACGGATTCCACCACAGTGGTGCCAAAAGCCGACCTTTCGGTATCTGTCTCTGCTCCCGCCAGCGCAACCACCAGCACCCAGGTAACGCTCACCATTACTGTCACAAACCAGGGTCCATCCAATGTAACCGGGCTAACCCTGGTTGATGGCTTGCCTACCGGGTCGGCATATGTTTCCTCTGATCCCGGAGCGCCCATTTGTACCATGCTTGGCAACACGCTGAGCTGTGCATTAGGAGACCTGGCCGCCGGAGCCCAAAAAGTGATCAACCTTGTGATCGTCACCCCAACCCTGCCCGGCGCCATTACTAACCTTGCCAATGTCACTGCCAACCAGGCTGACCCGAACTTGACCAATAATCAGGCCAGCACGGAGATTTTGATCAATTAATGAGTATCGATCTTTTGCTTGCCAACTGGCAAAAGGAAGCGACCATCTTCGATAATATCCGGGAATGGCGTACGCTTCCGGCCAAGGAAGCTATCACGCGCCCTCTGCCGTCTGAACTGCACCCTGCCATCCGGCAGGGTTTGCAGAATTTAGGGGTTAAAGCGCTTTATCTGCACCAGGCGCAGGCCTGGGAAAGCATCTTCTTCGGTCAAAATATCGCCGTTGTTACCGGGACAGCCAGCGGAAAGACCTTTTGTTACACCTTGCCGGTTTTGCAGAAGCTACTCCAGATTCCTGAGGCGCGTGCTCTGTATATTTTTCCAACCAAAGCCCTGGCACAGGATCAATTAAACAACACGACAGCCTTGTTACAGGCTGGCGGGTTAGATCGTTCCGATTTACAGGCAGCCATTTACGATGGCGATACGCCTGCCTCTGCTCGCCCAGGATTGCGTGAAAAAACTCGCTTACTGATCAGCAACCCCGACATGCTGCATATAGGGATTCTGCCTCATCACACCCGCTGGGCGCACTTTTTCGAAAACCTGGATTTGGTGGTGATTGATGAAATGCACACCTATCGGGGTGTGTTCGGCTCCCATGTGGCTAATGTCATTCGACGATTAAAACGAATTGCCAATTTTTATGGATCCCAGCCTCAATTTATCCTGACTTCCGCAACCATCGCCAACCCACAAGAGTTAGCCGAGCGGTTAACTGGAGAAAGCGTTCACCTGATCGACCAGGATGGATCCACTCGAGGAGACCGTCACTTTCTCATCTACAACCCACCGGTCATAGACCAGGTAACCGGCTTGCGGCGCAGCATCATCCAGGAAAGCATCCGCCTGGCAGAAGACCTGCTGATTTACAAACAGCAATCGATTCTATTTGGGCGCTCTCGGCGCACAGTGGAATTGATTCTGACTTACTTACGCCAACGCATCCCGGAAGTGAGCCCATTCGAAAGTATTCGCGGTTATCGCAGCGGTTACCTGCCCCATGAGCGCAGAGAAATTGAACGCGGTTTGCGCAGCGGTCAGGTACAGGTAGTGATTGCTACCAATGCATTAGAGCTGGGTATTGATATCGGCGGGATGGGCGCGGTCCTGTTGGTCGGTTACCCAGGCACGATTGCAGCCACCTGGCAGCAGGCTGGCCGAGCCGGTCGCGGTCGAGAGGCTTCGCTGGCAGTCCTGATGACCAGCGCAGCGCCATTGGATCAGTTCCTGGCTTCTCACCCTCAATATATTTTTGAGCGCTCCCCGGAACACGCCTTGATCGACCCGGACAATTTGCTCATTTTATTGGATCATATCCGCTGTGCAGCCTTCGAGCTGCCCTTCCAGGAAGGTGAGCACTTTGGCGATCTAAACATCGAACAGTTACTGGAATTGCTTGAATTTCTAAAGGCTCAAGGGGTGCTGCATCATTCGGGTGATAAGTATTTCTGGATGGCAGATCAATACCCATCTCAGGAAATATCCCTGCGCAGCGCATCTGCCCATCCTATCGTGTTACAGGCCTGGGATGAAAATGGACCCAGGGTAATCGGTCAGGTCGACCGAGCATCAGCCTGGCGGCTGGTTCATCCCCAGGCCATCTATCTGCACGAGGCGCAAACTTTCGAAGTAGAGGCCTTAGACCTGGAAAGGGGCCTGGCGCGCCTGAGAAGCATCGACTCGGATTATTATACCGAGCCGCGCAGCGACACTTTGGTCGATCTGATCGAAGAACAGAAACGCGAAGAAATCCACGCCGGGTACAAAGCCCAGGGTGAAATCAAGGTAACCACCCAGCTCAAAGGGTATCGACGGATCAAATGGAACACCCATGAACCTTTAGGGTTAGGTGAGGTGACGCTGCCCCCCTCCGAGCTGCTCACCACCGGCTATTGGATTACACTCAATCAGGATACTGTCCAGGATTTACGTCAACAAGGATTGTGGAAGAACGATGCAAATCAATATGGACCCAACTGGACTGTGCAACGTGATCGCGCCCGAGCCAGAGACTTCTATCGTTGCCAGGTGTGTGGTTTGGAAGAAGGCGAAAAGGCGCACCATGTTCATCATAAAACACCCTTCCGGCTGTATAACAGTTTCCTGGAGGCAAACCAGTTAGATAACCTGGTCACATTGTGCCCGAACTGTCACCAACGCGTGGAATTAGCCGTTCGAGTGCGCAGCGGTCTATCTGGGCTGGCTTATGTGCTCAGTCACCTGGCCCCCTTCTTTCTGATGTGCGATGTCGGCGATTTAGGTGTCACCGCAGACCCACAGTCAACCATTGCAGGTGGCCAACCCTGCGTTACGATCTATGATCAAATCCCTGCTGGCATCGGGCTGAGCCAAAAATTGTTCGAAATCCACCAGGAATTGATGCTGAGGGCTTTCGAACTTGTCCGTGATTGCTCCTGCAGCGATGGCTGCCCATCCTGTGTTGGACCTGGTGGTGAAAATGGCATGGGCGGCAAAAGCGAAACCCTGGCAATCCTTTCTGCGTTGAACCAACCACATTCTCAAAAATTCTAAGCCTGCAAGCAATCTTTTTGACGATCCTGGATAGTGGACCATCAAGAAAAAATTGCCTGTGATAGAATCTGCATATGCCGTCGCTCTCAGAAAAACTAAAAGCCCTTGGGGTGCACGTAGGCGCACAAGACCTGCCAGCGCCCTCACAAGCCAATCTTCACAGCATAGAAAAGGTTTTGAATGGCCGCACCCTGGAAACCCACCAGGGTAAGACCTTTATCGTGGAGGAGCGTTATCCCTGGGGCGCTCCACACGGACAAGGCGCAATCAAAATTGACGCGCCCTTGGACATCCTGGCTCGTTGGGCAGGCCACGAGCAGATCTCTAGCTTGCCAGCCGAATCCTTTGCATTCATCGATACTGAGACCACCGGATTATCGGGAGGCAGTGGCACTTATGCGTTTTTAATTGGTGTGGGTCGCTTTGAAGGAGATAGCTTCTACCTGGCCCAATTCTTTATGCAGGATCCAGCTGAAGAACCAGCACAATTAGCTGCTCTTGAAGATTTCCTGGCTCCCTGCCAGGCGATTGTATCGTTTAATGGGAAGGCTTTTGACATTCCTCTGCTTACCACACGGTATGCGTTTCAAGGCTGGCAATCGCCTTTCAAAGAACTGGCTCATATCGATTTACTCCACCTGGCCAGGCGCTTGTGGCGAAACCGTTTACCTAGCCGGACACTGGGTAATCTGGAAGTTCAGATACTGGATGCTTCCCGGTCAGAAGAGGATGTGCCTGGCTGGATGATCCCCGAGATGTTTTTTAATTATTTGCGCGATGGTGATGCCCGGCCATTGAAAAATGTCTTTTACCACAACGCCGTAGATGTGGTATCCTTGGCTGCTTTGATGAATCATATGGCCGCCCTGTTATCAAAGCCTGTCGAAAACAGCCAGGGAATCAGCCTGGATTTACTTTCGCTGGCAAGGCTGTATGAAGATCTGCAAGATGTGGACATGGCAACCGGGTTATACTTGCATGGTTTGGACCTGGCCGATGAACACGCAGAAGATCTGCCTGTCGAAATCCTGCTGGATGCCATTCAAAGACTGGCTTTAATTTACAAAAGACAAGGAAATTTTCCGGCAGCGATCCCACTTTGGGAAAAAGCCACCCAGTACCAGCATCTCTCTGCATTTCTTGAGCTGTCAAAATTCTACGAACACCGTTCGGGAGAGTATGCAACAGCCTGCAACTGGTGCCAGCAAGCTATCCATGCTTTAGAAAATGCAGAGACTATCTATAAAGGTCGCACCAACCTGACCCCTTACTTGCGCAGGCATTGGCTGGATGAATTTGAACACCGGCTGGATCGATTACACCGAAAAATGATGAATAGCGATGGATCCTGAAATTCAAAACTCCCTCAAGCGTAACTTTGTCGTCAACCTGTTGGATGGCGCATTTTTTGGTTTGGCTTTAGGTTTCACCTCCTTTGTCACCATTCTTCCGCTTTTTGTGAGCACATTAACCAGTTCAGCCACCATTATCGGCCTTGTGCCAGCATTTCACAATGTAGGCTGGCAGCTTCCGCAGCTATTAACCGCCAACAAAGTTGCCCGCCAGAAGCGCATCAAACCCATGGTTTTACGCAATACCTTTACATGAGCGCTTCCCGTTTCTAGGACTGGCTGTAATCGCCTTGCTTATTCCCACCATTGGCGTCCAGACAGCCCTGATCCTGACCTTTGTCATGTTAGCCTGGCAGGGGCTGGGAGGTGGTTTTACTGCCAACCCCTGGCAAAGTATGATCGCCAAAATCATCCCGGCTGACCGGAGAGGCACCTTCTTCGGATTGCAATCCTCAGCAGCGAACACGATGGCTTCCTTGAGTGCGATTGGCGCCGGCTTCATCCTGGAGAAGTACGATAACCATCTGGATTTTGCCATCTGTTTTCTACTAACCGCGGTGATCATGGTGATTTCGATGACCTTTCTGGGATTAACGAAGGAACCCGAGCGCAGTTTAGATGAACTGCCGCCGGTACAGGTTCCAGTATGGTCACGTATGAAAGAGATTTTGAAGCGCGATAAGAATTTTCGCTGGTTTTTGACCGCACGAATCCTCTCCCAGATTGCCATGATGGGTTTTGCCTTCTACACCGTCTATGCAGTTCGTATCCACCATGTCAGTGAAAGCGGGGTAGGCATTATGACGGGTGTATTGCTCGGCACCCAAATCCTGGCCAATCCCATCATGGGGTGGATTGGTGATCGTTGGAGCAACCTGGCTGTGATGAAAATTGGGATAACTGCTGCCACTATGAGCGCCTTGCTGGCCTGGTGGGCGCCAAACCCAGCCTATTTTTATATGGTTTTCATTTTGACAGGCATTGCCAACGTTTCCATCTGGACTATTGGGCTGGCGATTATCTTGGAATTTGGATCAGAACATGAGCAGCCCGTTTATATTGGCATGTCGAATACCCTGGTTGCCCCAGTCAATATCCTGGCGCCATTCCTGGGTGGCTGGCTGGCTGATCTATCCGGTTACCCAGCTGCATTCCTGGCTTCAGCGTTTGGAGGTGCAGCGGCCTTATGGGTTTACCAGGCTATGGTCAAAGATCCTCGCAAAGTAAATGCTTCTTGACAGGTGCATTCCCTTTTGATATAGTCCAAACAACCGAATTAGTAGAAAACGGAGACCCCCAATGGCTAAATCCTACCTTGACAACCTGCTAAGCGAACGAGAAAAGGTTATTCTTGTCACCCGGCAACATGGGTTTTTATTAGCCAGCGCAATCTTTCTGGAAATTACCGCCATCATTATTATCTTTGCATTGACGATTACGCTCGCCCTCACCTTTCCTTTATACGCCCTGATTGTTTCGGCTATCGGTTTCATCCTCATGTTGGTACCCGTATTTTCGATGGTCCGCGACATTTTGCTTTGGTCCAATCACCAGTACCTGGTAACCAACCGGCGTGTCATGCAAATCTCAGGAGTGATCAACAAATCGATCACCGACTCCAGCCTGGAAAAAGTGAACGATGTCAAGATGGAACAGTCTGCCCTGGGAAGAATGTTTGGATACGGAGATATTGAGATCTTGACTGCCAGCGAGTTGGGTGTCAATACTTTCAAAAGGATAGAAAACCCGGTAGGATTTAAACAGGCGATGTTGAATGCCAAGGAAAAATTAGATTACGGGGAGCATGAACCGCCCAAACAGGAAGGGGTTCCCCAATTAATCGCCCAGTTGGAATCCTTGCGACAGCAAGGCATCCTGACCAACGAAGAATTTCAACAGAAGAAAGCCCAACTGCTGGCAAAAATCTAAGCCCAGCTAGAAACCTCCGCAGACAGGGTCATTCCCTGGTCACACCCGGTCAACTATCCAGATAGAAGGTCTGGTAGCGCGTCTCGCAGGGATTACCCCACGCGATATGCATGGCTCTGGCTGTCAAATCGATGATCAATGCGTTGATCGTTTTTTCACGATCTAAGGGGGCGATATCATCGGTCATATGGTTGCAGATTGAATTCGGGAAATTGAGATGATCGCGTTGAATGGCTTTCAATGTTTTTAGCGAATGCGAGTTGGTGCGTTTCAATAAGCGCATCGCCCGGAAATAACGCAACCGGGTGCCAATCAATTCGTCTGGTTCATCCTCGATCTCTTGCATCTTAGGGTCAAGATAATGATTGGTATGCGCCATGACGCCATCGAAAGCATAAAGAATCCCAAATTTCCGCGCCGAGACTTCAACCGAAATAATCTCGCCGCTTTCATGCGCCAGGAGGTGGTTATACCCTGCTGCCCGTTGTGGGGCTAAGACCAGGCGCATTGCATCAGAAAGGTTCTTTGCGCCTAGAACAGCCCGTGAAACAATTACCCGAGGCGTGCCGATGCGCGAATCATTGGGATATACCGAGTCGCAGCATTGGGCAATCCCATTGGAATTGAAACCGATGTTTGGTAACAGACCCCCATAGGTCATTGCCAGGAAGGATGGTTCGTCATCTGGCGATGCGTGCACCAGGTAAACATCCTGTTCATCTTCCGGAAGCCAATCCTCATTATGCGAAACCAACACATGACCATCCGCAGTGCAATCGTCACTGACAGCCATACTGGTACATTTAGACAGGTGCAGGGCATCCATGGTAACCGCTTCCATGGCGTTCACAACCGCCAGTTCTTCAAAGCTCACCCCTGCTCCCTCCGAAATCCCAATCAATTCATCCACATATTTTGGGTATCGTTCCTGGGCAAAAGGCATATATTTTCGCGCCTGGATCTGAGCGCCATTCCAATCCAACTCCAAAGTCGACCGAGCTTCGTCAATTAATAGGCGTGCGTTTTCAATACTGTGACACACTTGCTGCTTACAGGCTTCTCCAATTTGTTGGCCTATCTGGCGGTGATTACCTTTCACCTTAACGACCGGAATCTGGAGAGCATTGTTTACTTGCGGAAGGGCGCTACCTTCGCTCATATTTGTCCCTCATTTCACAATAATTAGCCAATAACCAGATTATAAGCGAAAATTTGCAGGGTCGGATGAAATAACCAGGAAATCCACTTAATTCGGGGCCGAGCCTAACATTCATCATCTTTACAGGGAAATCTTTGAGATATAATCTAATCATAAGATCTACACATAGATTGGCAGTTTGGGGAATTTCCCCTGTAGCCCTTTGTTCAGTTCTTTCATCATCTCAGGGGGATTTTGCTAAAAGGGCTACTCCAAAAATTAAACAGGGACGGTGAAGTTCGACTTATTTGAAAAGATTCTGGGCTTTAATCACTATAATCATTTACAGCTACTATTTTTTACCGGATATCTTGTTCTGAGAGAGGAGAAGGTTCAATGAATAACAGGTTTTCTCGCCGGATCTGGCAAAATATCAATCTCTTACTGGTGCTTACACTCATCTTTTCACCGATTATGGGCGCCAACGCTCAAGACCGCCCTCCGCAGCCGGTTACCGATGGCCCATTATCAAAAGGACGCATCTCGGAGACACAGGCTGTTTCAGATCAGCAACCTGACCCACAGGATGCATTTTCAAAACTGGACCCTGTTTTACAGAATATCTCAAAAAACGCACCTATCTTGCCCGAAAAATTTAAAAGCCCAAGCAAAGACAGCCAACAGGCGATTATCATCAACCTGGTCGGGAATTTTTCACTTGATGTTGTTGAGCAAATAAAACCGTATTTCGTAGATGGCAAAATTGTGGGATTCCTCGAGAATAGCAGTGGGAACGAAGGCTCAACACTGAACAGCAGCCAAATGCTGAGTGGACTCATCCTGCCCCATAACTTGATCAAAGTCGCGTCATTCCCTGAGATTAAAGGGCTGTACAATACCGGACCGGTTCGCATGGAATCTGATCCCGTTCCAGCAGATGATACGCAAATTCAGCCAGGACCGAAAGATTGGGAAAAGTTGCGGGCGCAGGCCGCCTCACTCCGAGAGGGCAGTCTTTCCTGGAGCGAGTCAAAAATCTACAGTGATGCTCTCATCGAACCAGCGACGCCTCAAATAACTGAAGATTGGTTTGAAATGTCGCCCACGGGACCAGCAAAAGCTGAAATTGCCTGGGAACGGGGCTTTAGAGGCGAAGGGGTTAATGTCGCCATTATTGATGATGGAATCGACTTTGCCCATCCGGATATCATCGGATCGCAGGCTATCTATAACAGCACAGTCAACCCCCATCTTAATGGATGGCCTGTTGTTATGGATCCCTTTACCCTACGCGCTTACTATTACGATGTGGAATTGGGTTCCACTTATATCAGCGGCGGATTTCCTGGGGTAACCCTCATGGATACCAGCGCCACACCTCAGCTAACACCCTGTGGTACCAATATAAAATGTTTCAGCTACACACCACGCATTGCCTACAACACACCTGGAACAAATCACAACTACAAAATCAGTACAGCGATGAGCAAAAGTGGCATCGTGCATGTCGGCACCCATCACGACGAATCGCTGCGTGATTACGTATGGGGCGAACAGGTTGCCGTTCTTGTAACTGACCCTAATGTTGCCGGCGTCTACGATACCGTTTACGTTGACCTTGATAACGACTACGATTTCCAGGACGAGAAACCCCTGACCAAAGCGGATCCGGGCAATCCAGCTACCTACAACAACATGGTTTCCTACCGGGATCTCAACCTGGATGGCAAAGCTGATTTGAACGGTGGTCTTTTATACTTTATTGCCGATGGGGTGCACTACGTGCCCACAACCGATTGGCTGTTTCAATTCCCCAACCTGGGCATCGCGCCTCCCGCAGCCGGCTCATTGATTGGTCTGCATGGACCCTGGGACAGCGGCTACAGTCATGGCACACAATGCGCCTCGAATGTCGTCGGGTCTGGCCAGATCGATGGCTACCTGCCCGAATTTGCCGATCTTGAGCCCTACCCCGGCACGCCAGCTGGCGCTGTTTACGGCGCTGCTCCCAATGCCAGCCTGGTTGCCATGAACGCTGCCTGGGGATTTTCCGGCAATGCAACCTACCGTGATGCTTACTTGCTGGCAGCCGTAGGGTGGGATGGAATTTCTCAATCGGGTATAGATTTCTACACGACCAGCCTGGCAGATGACACAGATGGCATACAAATTAGCACCAACTCCTACGGTTTCAGTGCTGAGTTCAACGATGGCTGGGATGATACCAGCCTGATCATCGAAGATATCCAACGGATATTGGCTCCCAACCTGCAATTCCTGTTCTCCACGGGCAACGGCGGTCCAGGATACGGAACAGCTGCGCCCCCCAGCCCTGGAACAGGCATCGCTGTAGGTGCATCCACAGAATATGGGTCCACCGGCTGGGATAGCATTACCTCCACTCAGCAAATTAACTATAACGATATCGCCTCTTTTTCCAACAGCGGTCCGGGGGCGCGTGAAGGCAGTGGCGTCGATATTGTCGCGGGCGGCGCATATGCTGCTGGTGCTGAAGAATTGAATTATTACGGCAGCGCGTATTTTGATACCTTGGACGGCAACCTTTCCTGGTCAACCTGGGGAGGCACCAGTCGCTCCAGTCCTGTGGCGGCTGGGGTGTTAGCCTTGATTTACCAGGCTTATAAAGATAAGCACGGTACATGGCCTACAGCAGATGAAGCTAAAGCGATCTTAATGGCCTCTGCCCAAGATATCAATCATGATATGTATAAACAAGGTGCTGGTGCAGTGAATGCCGATGTGGGCACTGCCCTGGCAAATGGACTGTATGGCGTGTACACCAGCGGAGATTCAGCAGCCTGGACGCCAGGAGAATTCCGCGGAATCAGACGCGCCAAGCTTTGCCCATGTGGTCAGCCCGGGCAGCACCTGGCAAAATGTATTTACTTTGGTTAACCATAGTGCGACCGAACAAGCAGTGACCCTAAGCACCCAAACCTTGCAATTAATCAACCAGCAGGAATTTAACTTCACGGTGACTCCGCAGATGGTGGCTGCCGAAAGCGCGTATGGCGATGCGAATCGCGACAATTTCTACCGGGCATTCAACTACTTTATTCCATTGCATGGTTTTGGCGAAGATAACCAGGTAACAATTCCGGCTGAAACAGATTTGATGGTCGTTCGCCAGGTGTATGATTACGATCAGTTTGATACCGATCACAACTACGCCTACGATAACCGCTTCTATCTGACAGTTTATAACTGGATGGATGTCAATCAGGATGGCAATGTCTGGGTGGACCACGACCAAAATGGTGTAGTCAATTTCATCAACGATCCCAACAACCTGACCGGGATCGACCAGGCTGCTCAACTGGTATGGGACGATCCACGCACTGAATTGGATCGTTGGGAATATGGGCGCTATGGTTACAACCGGCCGGTTGGCAATACCTACGAGCTTTCTGTACAAGATCCACTCAACCGCAGTTTTGATGGCATTTTTATCGGTTTACGCCACATCTACACACCGGCAGCCAGCACCATTACCACCAATCTAAAGTATCGTGTAGAGTTTTACCAGCGCACCCCGGCAAACTGGTTAACCACGGAAACGCCAGGCGCCATCATTTCCGCCAATAGCACGGCCACATTCAATGCAACAGCTAATATCCCTGCAGATATGCCTCCAGGGACTTACTCAGCAGCGATTGAAATTCTCAGCCCAGGTGACTTGGAGTACAGCGAGAACACGATTGTCATCCCCGTGACGATTAATGTCGCCTCAACCCTTTCGGACGAGCTTTTAGAATGGTTATCACCCTCCTCTGCCAGCTCACTGACCCTGGGAGGTGAAGGCAGTTATCTTTACGACCAATCTTCCACCTATAACAATGGGGCAGTTCGGGGCTACTTCGATTGGGGTTGGCGTGAAGAATCGGGCGATTGGCGTAACTTTTACCTCGACCTGCAAAGTACTGACGAGATTGAGCCTTACACTGCGCACGTGATCCTTAAAGACGAGTGGGATGGTCCAGCTCCCTATACCGACATCGACACGGTGGTACTGGGACCTGCCGAACATCCCTCCAATCTCTGGACTGCTGGTGGATGGAGTTTAGCAACCTATGATCCTGTATTGCATGGACCCTATAATCTGGAAACCGTCGCCAGGAGCGTTGATGAACGCGCCGGTCGATCCGTTTGGCGTTTTAACACCAGCAGCGAAACCAACCAGGAATGGCTTTTCTTCCCATTTGAAGATGGCTTACACGAAATTTTGCAGCACAATGTGCTCTTCCAGGGCGATGAATTCGACAAAACTTTTACCAAGACCCTGGGCATTATGTACGAAGATGTCACCGCTTTTGATATCGAGACCTATTACAATCAAGGTCCGATTGGCGATGTCAACCTGTTCAGCACGATCGATCTGAATGGACTGCAAACCGATGCCTTCCTGCTGGCAGAAGATATCGAATCCTATATAGATGAGCCTCTATCTTTTACTGGAGCAGGCACCCTGGAATGGAATCATGTTTTCCCGGTCGATGAGGCTGTATCGATCGAAATATCCACCAATAGCTCCAATATTGCCGACCTGGACCTTTATCTGTTCTTCTGGAACGGAAGCGTGTGGGAACAGCGCGCTTCTTCAGCTGGAACATCATCAAATGAGTATATCTATTTACCTGAACCTGAAGATGGCAATTGGATGATCTCTATCGATAATTACTCAGGGCCAACAGGATCATTCAACATGGAAAATGTATTGTTGGTTCGTACGCCAGGCATCACCGCAACGATCAATACGACCGGCCCGGTTCCAGCGAATACACCGGTTTCTATTCATGTCGAATACGATGCTGACCTGGCAGATGGCATCCATGAAGGATCTCTCTTCATCGGCCCGCCAGAAGCGCCGCATCTGAAGTTAATCCCAATCACCATTCATAAGCTGCCCATGAAATTAGCCTGGGTTGAGAAATCTGTTGACTATGAGCTGCACTTCCCTGGGGATATCGTCCACTACACGATTGACCTGTACAATACCTTCCCAAGCGAATCGATTGAGTGGCAGGTGAGTGATTTTATTCCCGATCTGACCAGTTATGTATCCGCAAGCCTGGATTGTGAAGGCGCTTGTGGCAGCTTAAGTTACGACCCATTGGATAGGAAATTTACCTTCCAGGGTGCACTCCCCACTTCAGCTTCAGGCATGTTCACCAGTTTTGAAAACGATGGGGCATGGCCTGATGGGTGGACCACGTTACACCGGGGGACCACCAGTAACCTGTGGTCCATCCGAGATGTCGCCTCTTATCCTCATACCGGAACCTATTACGCATTTGTCAAGTATGATAGCCTGGAAGCCTCTGATGAGTGGTTAATATCACCCGAATTTGGTGTGACAGATAATGACAACCAGGTTTCGTTCTATGTCCAAACCACCACTTTGTGGCCTGGAGCAACCCTCAAACTGCATGTGACCGATCCAGCCGGTGTTGTGCTTGCCACGATTTGGGATTTGATTGCCGATGAATCCTGGAGTAGCTATGAGTACCGTCAAAAGGTGTTGAGCCTGGCAGCCTTCACCGGTCAGAATATCAAACTGGCATGGCAATACGTTGGCCTGGATGGGGAAAGCGTATTCCTGGACGATATTAGTATGCCGGGTGTATTGCCGGCAGCCAGCATTGATCTCCAGGTACAGGTTGAGGCAGACCCCTTACTTTCGGGTGGAAAAACCATCACCAACACCGTCAACATGAGCGTGAGTGCAATCTTTCCGCAAGAGGAACAATTTCTGGATGATCACATGGACGCTGTAACCATGTTGATCGGGCAGGAAGATCTGAGCACATCGCACAAAACTGCTCCAGTTTCTGTGTTGGGAAGTGGGCTGATTGAATATCATATCCATCTGATCAATTCTGGAGAAGGCGTAGCAGCCGTCCAACTGATTGATCCGATCCCCAGCGGTACGGTTTATCACTCACATGAAGCCGGCGCAGACTTGAGCTTTTCTTTCAATACCGGGCTGAACCAGATGGAGTGGTTCGGGTCGCTGGCTCCTGCAGAAGAAAAAGTCTTAACTTTCTGGGTAAGCGCTCCAGAAACGATAGGGACCACCATTGTCAACGACGCCCACTTGAGTTGGAACAGCGGTGAGAGCCATCTGATCGCCAATACGCTGATTGGGTTGCCTATTTATATTCCACTGATCATCAAATAGATTCTGGAACGTAAACACCATCTCGCCTCGGGGATGAGAGAAATTCCTTCTTATCCCCGAGTTTTTTTCTAAATTTCTTCCAGTTCAAGCCGCAAACGCCGCACCCAACAGGTATGATCGTGGCAGATTTCCTGTACTTGTTGGATTTGCTCAGCGGAAATTTCGAGACCAATCAAGATAACCCCCTGTACATCAGAATGCTCGAGATAATTAGCCAGTTTTGGAATTCCGCCGATCACCTGTACACCGTGAATCTGTCGTCCTTGCTTGAAGGGATCATCATCTACAATCCCAACCGGACGAAAACCCATATCTGGGTTCATAAGCAGCCATCGCAGGGCGATCTCAGTGCTATCCCCCGAACCAACCAACAGCACGCGGCCTTCACTTTTCGATAATTGCTGTCCCTGGAGGGTATACAAGAAGCGAAATGAGGCGCGCGATGCAGCCAGGCAAAGCAGCAGGAAGATTGGAAACAAGATCAGAATGCCTGGTGGGTAATCCACCGTCCATTCTGACCAATGCAACCGGTTGAAAATGAAAAAGATCAATCCCAGGCAAAGCGAGCTGGAGACAGAAGCAAGGCTATAACGGACCAGATCGTTGGTATCCACGTAGCGCCAAACCCCCCGGTAAACCCCAGACACATAGAAAATAATCAGGGCAACCCCCAAGGCAAAAGGTAATGAACGCAAGTAGAAATCCAGGCGGTCCTCACTCATCGAGAAGCGGTAATAAGTCAATATCGCCAGGTAATAAGCAAAACCGATCAGAAAGAAATCCAGAAGGACTTCTAACATACGCCGTTTGATTGTCAAATCCAAGAGAATGCGCGTGATGCCTTGGTTTTTTCCAGGAGCCGATGAAGCCGCGACAATCTTAAGGCCTCCCAAGTATGCAGCTAACAGAGCCAGGGTGATGACCAGCAATGGGACCAATACCAGGCTAAACCAATATTGGATTGATTCCAGCAATGCCGCCAGTAAACCGGAGAGCAGGGCAACTGCATACAAAATTAGCACTGCCTGTCGTTCCCCTAAGCCAAAAGCAATCAAACGATGCGAAGTGTGATCGCGGCCACCTTGTACGGGGGATTGCCCACGCAAGATGCGGGTGAAGGTGACCAGGGTGGTATCCAAAATGGGTAAAAGAAACAGAAGGGTAGGCACTCCCATGACTGCGAACACATTAGATGCCTGCGGCTGGCGGGCAATCGCCAATAAGGCCAGGCTAAAACCCAGGAAAAGGCTGCCGCTATCCCCCATAAAAATCGATGCTGGTGGAAAATTAAAGAACAAGAAGGCTAACACAGAACCCGCAATGGACAGGGAAATGATTAATAGCACCCGGTCTCCGGATTGCCAAAAGAAAAAACTTAAAATCAAGGCTGCGATCAGCCCAATCCCACCCGCCAACCCATCCATATTGTCTAGCAAATTAAATGCATTGGTGATACCAATCAACCAGATATAGGTTAACAAGATATTGGGCAATTGGGCCAGGATTGGGTTTTCAATGCGTGGGGAAAAGAAATCAGTTGTAAAACCCAAGGAAATTGCCAGCGTGGCCGCAAGAATTTGACCAACCAGTTTCGCCGGTGGAGATAGCTGCTTGAAATCGTCCATTAATCCCAGCAGAAAGATGCCTGCGCAAATGAGCATGATCTCGAGCAACGGTATCGCAATTGAGGGTAAGATAACCAAATTTACCAATAAACCGAGGCAGAAAGCAGCGAAAATGGCCAAACCACCCAAAACGGGTGTGGGTGTGCGATGCCAACGGTCCTGTCGCGGCTGCGCGACTCTGCCCCAACGCAAGCTCAGTTTTTTTACGACTGGAATCATGAGCACCCCGATGACCAGCGCAATTACAAAACTAAAACCAGCCAAGCGTAACTCCCTGTGCAAACCTGAAGTTCATAAACACACCCAACCCCAAATTGGTTAGCATAACTCGATCATGATCCAATCCAGATAGCGGTTAACCTGAAATATCAGCCACCAATTGTCTCAGTCTTTCCTGAACATCTTCCGGAGCATTTGAGATAGCCTGGTTGGCATATTCCAAAGCCCTGGCGCGATCCCCAGTTTGATACGACAGGCGCGCTAATGCTTCAAACGCCCTCCATTGCTCCCCCGGTTGTGCAAAGCCAAGAGCCAGGGAGAAGCTTTGATATGCCTGTTCCCATTGGCCTAATTGCGTCTGAATAGAACCCAAGGCTAATGCATAACTGAAGCGGAGATGCGCGCTATCGGCGCCAGCGATCTTGAGCGCATTTTGATAAGCGCCAGCAGCATCCTGGAATGCTTCGATCTGAGATGGCGTACCCGGCGGTTGGGAGCTTGCCACGCGGCTGTAATAATCACCCAGCAACGCATAGCTCCAATCATAAGAAGGATCCAATTCCAGGGCTGTTTGGATGCAATCATAAGCTCTTTCGGGCTGCTGTAAGACATTCAGGTAGAGCATCGCCCATTCATTCCACAGGCGAGCATTTTTGGGGCTTAACATCAGCGCTTGCTGGAAATAAGCCTCGGCCATGCCTGCCCGCTCAAGCATCAAAGCTGGATCGGTAGAGATATTTGCCCACACATTGTACAGCCTGGCCAGGTTGGCTGTGTGATCTGTGTTCAGGGGGTTAAGCTCCTGAGCTTTGCGCAGATCCAAGGCTGCCTGGGATATCAGAGCCTCGCTCTCTTGCGCATCTGAGATTGCCTTGGCTTGTTCCAGGTATGCGCGCCCCAGGAACAGGAAATAATAGTCCTCATTGGGGGCCAGTTGATTCGCTCGCTGGTAAATGGCGATAGCAACCGGCCAACTCCCAGGTTGGGTAAATAGTTCTGCAGCTTTGAAAGCTACATCTGCCTGGACGACGCGCAGGTTTGAATAGGATGCCAGGAAGACGGTCACGAAGATCAGGGCAATGCTGGGAATACCATTAAGGAAACGAGGCGCTTTACTGCGGACAGGTTGTCCAATTACCAATACTGCGGCTAGAGCAAGCAGCTCAACAAGTAAGAACACATAAAAGCCGCTCAGCAAGCTTTCAGTCATGCCAACTTGCCTGAGCACATCCTCTAAACTGGAAGCCTTCGTCCCAGCCAGGGCAACCAATTTCCCAGCCTGGATGAGCCAAAAGATACTTGCAACCAAAATGGAAACTACCAGAACACCCAACCATAAAATCGGGAATTTTTGCTTTGCATGCGAAGTCTCACGCCGCTGGTACTCCGCAGCCAGGATAATGCCACCAGCCAGCCAGGTTGTTAGCAGCAGAGCCAGGATGCCGTAGGAAGTGGAGTCAGGTTGCTTAATTCTGGTAAATGAATCCCAGATTACCGTAAGAACCGATAAAGAACGCTGGTTATTGGTGATGAAGTTGTATCCCAGGATGGTCAGCGGGATCGCCAGTACCAATCCAAGCGACAGAACAGGCTGTAATAAATCATGGTTAGCCCAAGCGCTTGGATTTTCCTGGGAAGTGCGCCTTTTCTTTCGGCCGGCAGAGAGACCGGGTTTGTGTTTGGGACGAGATGGTTGCTCACCGCCAGAGCTGCGGGGAGGTTCTGCTTCAACCCGGTTTCCAACCTTCGAAGGTTCTTGTGCGGCTTCCCACAATCCCTGCGTTTCGGAATCCTGTTGTCCGGTTACAAATACCCCGCTCTGCGGCAGCCGGTATCCAACCAAAAAGATCAAAGCGGCGTAAACCCAAAAGTAGGTGCGTGTTACCGCAATGGCAATACCAAAATTGATCTCCATGAAATGAGCAACAATAGCCGCGAGAAATCCTAGCAGGAGATATGCGCGCAGCCTGCCCGTCGAAGTAGTAATCGGGTCAAACCAACCAGCGATCGAGCTGAGCAACAGATAGACAATCACACCCAACAAAATACCAAAAGGCAAAGCCACCCCAAAGTAAGCCACTCCCTGCCAGGCCACGAACAAGGCTGTACTTAAGCCGCCACCCAACAATAAAAATGCCAGGAACAGGTACGTTTGGCGTCGGTTTCTTACCAGGCCTAACCATTTCAAGGCATAATAGATCACTGAACCAAACAGAAACAGGTACACCAACAAGCCAGCCAACCCGGTGGTCACCAGCGCATCCCAGGTTTCATTGTGCGAGCGGTCAGGAGAGGCATTGCGTTTCTCCACCAGGGCCAATTCCGGTGGATAAAAGCGATTATAGGCCACGTACATCGATTCAGGCCCGTAGCCAATTATCGGGCGCACAGCGTTCCAGGTATCCAGCCGGCCATCGGGATAAGCCAAAGGTTCGTGCGGGGAGACCAGCTCGGCCGCCCCTTGCCAGATCAGAGTGCGCACTTTCCCTGTGCGGCTCTCAGCATCCAATAATTGTCCCAGGCGTCCAAACTCCGCACGATTCCGCAGGCTTTCCAAAGGACCTCCGGCAATGTTCAGCACGATTAAGAAAGCAGCTGCCGCGACCGCCAAAATAACCCCAGCAGCAGTGAGCCAGCGTTTGCGCCAGATTAAAGATAACCCCAGCCAAATCACCACTAAACTTACACCCCACCCCAACCAGGGACCACGGCTGCCAGAAAAATAAATGGCAATCACCTGTAACGCGCCGATAAATACATAACTGACCGATCGGGCAAAATTGGCAACCAGGTTACCTTCTTCATTCAACAAATCTTCGAAGGCTTCAACTATGCGCATCAAGGTCAATGGAAAGACCATAATTAAATAGGCTGCCACAAAGATCGAGTTGCCCAGGTTCGAAGCGATCCGTTGGGACACATCCCCGCCCCAGGGAATCGGGTCCAGGCCATAACGCTGTAATATGCCGTATAAACTGACCGGCAGACTGGACAGAACAATCACCCCAACCAACCTGTCTACTTGCTCTCTGCGTTTCAGGTGGACAAGCATTGCGGCAAAAATTAGTAGGTAGGACATGTTTGTATAGGCGCCTTGTAAGCGCGGGTATGACCCCCAAAAACTGATGGCCGGTGTTACAGAAAAAATGGTCGATAGAAGGGTAACAAGCGCAACAGCTATCGCAGGAAGGAATAATGGGGTGCGCAGCCAGGATTTCCAACCAGCTTTGAAGTCCTTAAGCGTCTCTTTAGGCGAAGCGCCCGTTTCCATCCATAGAATCAGCCAGCATGCCAGGATGATCAAAGCCAGGGATCGCAACAAAGCTAGTTTTTCCGGCTCAAAGATGCGGCTGGAGTAGATATTGAAGAATAATGGCGTCAGCATCACGGCTGCCAGCCAGGCAGCTTCCATCAATCCTTCAGCGAGTCGGCTCAGTTTGGTAGGCAATGCAGCTCTCTTTCACTCCAGGGTACCCAATGATTATATCCAATCCTGCAAAGTTTTCATGGAAAAATCACGCATCACAGCAAATCCACATGGCTCTCATCCATAACGGGTCTTGTCCTTAATGCTTGGCTGACGCTGCTCCACATGCTCAACAAACGCTTACGTTCTAAGCTGATTAGAACCACCAGGTACCCCAGGCCGAACAGGAGTGTTTTCAACGCTATGCTATACCAATCGTTCGTTGAAAATTGGATCAACTTCATCAACCAATCGGTCAGGGCAATTCCGGCAGCCAGGGAAAGCGCTGGAGCCCAAAAGAGCGCTATGACAGAAAAATCTACATGCTGCTTCGCCTGGATCAGCAGAATGGAAATTCCTACAATCAGCATTAAATCCACAGCCAGAGCCACACCAGCAATTCCCCAGCGAGACGAGAAGGCAGCCAGCCCAGTTACCAGGGTGACCAATTGAACAGCACGTGTGAAGACCACCTTTTCAGGTTTTCCAACCGCGTTGAGCACCTCGGATAATGAAAGTTTGAGCGGGTCCAACAAGGTGAAAACCAGGAGAAAACGAAACGCGTCCAGCATGGGCAGCCATTTGTCGGTTAGGAGAATGCGGATAAACTCCGGCGCAATCAAAGCCATCCAACCAGCCAGCAGGAATCCGCTGCGGATTATTAAAGCATTCGCATGAAAAAAAACTTGTGAAAGTGCAGAGCGATCCTTTTTTAAGGCAGCATAGGTTCCCCCGATAACCAAACCGATCGGGTTCGCCAGGATGAAGCGAGGATAACTGGCAAAACGATAAGCCTTCGAATAAAAACCCAATGGAACCTCCCCCAAACGAAAGCGTGTCCATAAATCATCCAGCTGGTCCAACAAATTGTAAAGGAAAGTCGAGGCAAAGGCGCGTTTGCCAAAATCTAAGTAATAGCGGAAAATATCCTGGTACCAGCCCAGGCGGATGCGCCAGGCGGGTTGGATGAAATAGTATCCGCTAAAGGTTACCAGCCCAGCGGCCAGCTCCGCTACAATGATCGAGTAAATCCCCCAGCCTAGATAGGCTGTCGTCACGGCTATGCAGGCATGCACTACGGTCAAGCTAATGTGGATCATTGCGACCCGACGGTGATCCACACGTTTCATCAACACGGCCTGTGCAGGCAAAGTCATCTGGAAAATCACCGTCGTCAGGATCATCAATAAAATCGGCATCGATTGCTGCGGCTCTAAGAAGATCAAGGAACCCACCACAGCCAGGAAAAACCAGCAAATCAAGAAGAACAACCGCAGAGTAAAGTGCATAGCTGCGGCGTGTTCTTCGTCTTCCGTTTCTGGCGCCTGGTGAATAAATGCGTTAAGCATGCCAAATTCAGTCAGCGTCACGGTGACATTCAAGAGCGCATGGTAACCGGCATAGATCCCAAAGACCTCCACCGGCAACAAGCGCGCCAGGAAAATAGCGCGCACAAAGGCCACCCCATTCACCGCCAGGTTGGCAAGAAAATTCCAGCTAATTGAAAATAGGCTGCGTTTTGCCAGGTTCATCCAAATTTTCTTTCCCGGGACTTGATCAAAGTATAGCATGCCAGGCCGTTTTCTACAGCGCAGATCATCAACTGCCGGTGGTATACTCATGGTCAGGCTTAATAGGAGGAGTTAAATTTGCGTGTCACCATCGATGCCCGCCTGATCTTGCCCCAAATGACCGGCATCGGCCGTTACCTGATCGGTTTACTCGGTGGTATGCGGGAAGTTTTGTACGCAGACCAATTGCAGGCCTGGGTGCAGAACGGGCTGCCGGATGATCACGCGGTATGGTCACTTAACGGCGGTCAAGTGCAAATCAGCCCTATCCCATTACGCCACATGGATTGGCGCGCTCAATGGACTCTGCCTCTCATGCTGCACCAAAATTCTTCCGACCTGCTGCATTACCCGCACTTCGATCTGCCCTGGTTCACTCCAGGAAAAGTTGTGCTCACCATCCACGATCTGAAATATATCAGCCAGGCGAGTTTTCTCCTGGGGGCAGCTCGCCTGAAATCCACTATGATGAAAACCATGCTACTACATGCAGCCCGGCGTGCCCAGGCGGTGATCGTCGATTCTCAATTCACAGCCCTGGACTTGACACAACGAATGAAAATAGAAGCCCAGAAAATCCACGTCATTCCTTTAGGAGTCGATGAACGCTTTTTTAGAAAATGCCACCCCCAGGAGCTAGAGCAAGTACGTAAGCGGTATTGCCTGCCAGAACAATACCTGCTCACCGTGGGAGAACGCCGGCCGCACAAGAACTTAATCAACTTAATCCAGGCTTTTGCTCTTTTCCAAAATACGAGTCGCCTGTCGCAGCGCCTGGTGATTGCCGGCAAAGCTTATGCTGATTACCGCGAACCGCAAAAGCTGGTGGAAAAACTGGGATTGATGAATCAGGTCCACTTCCTTGACTATGTAGACGATGACGACCTGCCTGCCCTGTACCAGATGGCAGACGCATTCGTGCTGCTATCTTATTATGAAGGTTTTGGTCTGCCCGTCCTGGAAGCCATGGCCAGCGGCACCCCGGTCATCGCCTCAGATTGTACAGCCTTGCCTGAAGTAGTTGGTGAGAATGGTTTATTGGTAGACCCAAGGGATCCACAGGCTGTATCTGAGGCGCTTCATTCACTCCTGACCACAGAATCCCTGCGTGAAGAGCTCACCAGAAAAGCCCACATATGGGCTCAGCAATTCACCTGGCGAAGATGCGCCGAACAGACTTTGGCCTGTTACCACCAGGTCGGTGCTGTATGAACACGACTCCCATTCCGGTCATCCACCTGATCACCCGCTTGATCGTAGGCGGTGCACAGGAAAACACCCTGTTTACGGCGGCGTTATTGCCTCCAACGCGTTATTCTGTACTGGTGGTCAGCGGTGCGCAAACCGGCAGAGAAGGCAGCCTGATCGAAGAAGCGCGCCAGCAAGGCATACGCCTTAACGATACTTCCCGAACTTGTGCGCCAGGTCAGCCCGCTCAAAGATCTGCTGGCTTTGATCAAGCTTTACCGGTTGTTGCGGCGCGAGCCTTGCCAGGTGCTGCATACCCACAGCTCGAAAGCCGGCATCCTGGGACGCCTGGCTGGTCGTCTCGCCGGAACGCCGGTGATCATCCACACCGTGCATGGCTGGAGCTTCCATGACTTTATGTCTCCCTGGCTGCGTAAAACCTATATCCTGCTGGAGCGCTGGATGGCTCGATATACCCAGGCTTTGGTAGCTGTAAGCCAGAAGGATATCGAAAAAGGCTTGCAGGCCGGCATCGGTCGCCCGGAACAATATCACCTGATCCGCAGCGCTATTCCCATCGAACAATTCGACGCCAGTCTCTTCGATCGCAGCAAACTCCGCCAATCTTTGGGCATCCCCGAGCAAGCGCTGGTCATTGGGTTTGTAGGTCGCTTTTCTCCCCAGAAGAATCCACTAGATTGGATCAGGGTCGCTAAACGAATTGGACAGAAGGAGAAGGATGTTTTCTTCCTGATGGTCGGCGATGGACCTTTGCGTGAGCAGGTGGAAGAGCAGCTGCAGCTGACAGGTCTAAGAGACCGTACCATTCTGACCGGTTTGCGCCGCGATATCCCATCTTTACTGGCTTGCATGGACATTTTTGTGCACACCTCATTATGGGAAGGTTTGCCGCGTGCCATTGTTCAGGCCATGTGTATGAGATTACCCGTCCTGGCCTATTCAGCCGATGGTGTACAGGAAATCATCCAGAACGGGGTGAATGGCTACATCTTCCAGCCCGGAGAGATGGATGGGATAGCTGAGGTGTGTGAACAACTGGTTCATCATCCTGAGTTAAGAAAAGCCCTCGGGCAGCGAGGGCGTGAACGAGTCATACAAGAGTTTGACCTGCAAAAGATGATCGCGCAAATTTCTGCGCTGTACGATCAGTTTTTTACCTAACGGTTAGCCCAATTACCAGGTTTCAGTCCGTGTGATCTGTTCTTTCTTCGAACGTCTTTTTTAGCTGCTCGATCAACTGAGAACGCACAGCATGTCGGAAGGTTTTCCCCGGCACGGGTTCGATCACATCCAATAAATGCTCCACCCATGGATTTTCCACCAGGATCAGAATTGCGGAGGTCCCCGGCTGTAAAGCCTGGTTAATATCTTTCAGGAACTGGTCTGAAAAACCAAAATCCAACCGGTAAGCAGCGATTCCCCCGGCCGCTGCGCCAGCAGCCGCCCCAAGCAACACGCCGGCTGGACCGGCAAATAATCCCAGTAAGCCGCCTGCCAAAGCCCCCAGCAAGGCGCCCTTTGCACCCTTGATCTCCCTGGTCTCAATGATCCGGGCTACTCCCTCTTGGCTGCGCTCTAAAACAGCCAGGTCAACCAGGCGCAGCTTATGCTCATCTTCCTGGTCCTGGACAAGCTTTAATAAACCTTGCGCCTGATCAGGGGTTGGAAAGACCTTCAAAATTAATTCAACTTTTTCCATGCAATATCCTGAACCTGGCTAGACCATCCTAATTCCGGCAGGTGGAACAAGAACCACCGGAACATGAAGAACAAGAGCTGCCAGAGCCGGCTACAGACCTGCCACCGCTCTGTGCAACAAACATAGAAAGCAGACGTGAGGTATGCAAGCTGTGACACTTTTCGCAGGCCACTGGAGCATCAGCATCCTTGAAGGTGCGCATAACTTCAAATTTTTTTTCGCAATCCTGGCAAATATATTCATAAATCGGCATACACTTACCTCTGAACCTTTTGTTTTATTTTATTCTAACGGTTTGGTATCCAAAGGTCAATAGAAGTAATACACAATCCATCCCAGTTATTTGACACATCACTGTCTGCAGGTTAAACTTCGAATTCGGACAGGGTTCACAGCATGACATCTTCCATCTTCTGGCAGGTTACCAGGCTTTCGATCCAAAGGCAGTTCTCCTACCGCGCCGCCACGCTGGCTGGGCTGGCGACAAATTTGTTTTTCGGCATTCTGAGAGCCGCATTGATTACAGCCTTGTATGGAGCGCAACAGCAAGTCGCCGGTTATAGTCTTCAAGATGGCATTACCTTCACTGGCATCAGCCAGGCCTTGATCGCCTGCCTGGCCTTGTTTAGCTGGCAAGAGCTGATGCGCACCATCTACACTGGCCAGGTGGGCTCCGACTTGCTCAAGCCGGTGGATTATTACACTTATTGGCTAGCCCAAGATTTCGGGCGCGCCCTGATCGCTCTGCTGGCGCGCGGTTTGCCAGTCATCTTCTTTTATGCTTTCATTTTTGACCTGAGTTTTCCCTCTCAACCTGGACAATGGCTGGCCTTGATCCTGGCATTAATGCTGGCCTGGTTGGTCAGTTTCAACTGGCGTTTCCTGTTCAACCTGGCTGCCTTTTGGACGCCGAACGCCATCGGCGTCAGTCGCATGGCTGTCTCTCTGAGCCTGTTCCTATCCGGCTTTCTGATGCCCTTGCGTTATTTTCCGGATTGGTTCGTCCAATTATGTTACCTCACACCTTTTCCCCATATGGTGAATTCCATCGTGGAGGTTTACTTAGGCGCACAGGATGGAGCTCAGATTGCACGCACGCTTTTCGGGCAGGCTGCCTGGGCGCTGGTCCTGTACCTGATAGGACAGTGGGTGCTCAGGGCTGGCATCAAACGCCTGGTGATCCAGGGAGGCTAACCAGATGCGTTATTTTCAGCTATACCTGCACCTGATCAGCATCCGTATCCGCGGTCAAATGCAATATCGGTTTTCATTTTTTCTGGAAGTTGTTTCAACCGCTTTTATCGCCGGCATCGGTTTTCTGACCATCGCCCTGGTTGTCCAAAAGTTTGAAGGGATTGGCGGCTGGAATTTGGCTCAGGTAGCCTTTCTGTACGGCATGGTGGAGACTTCCTTCGGCATCATGGATATGCTGTTTAGTGGCTACGACCCCCAAAATTTCGGCATGCAGGTCCGCCT
Organism: uncultured Chloroflexia bacterium; assembly: GCA_963842455.1. Taxonomy (GTDB): domain Bacteria; phylum Chloroflexota; class Anaerolineae; order Anaerolineales; family UBA4823; genus CAWJHE01. The sequence goes on along the minus strand of CAWJHE010000006.1, from coordinate 764,844 downwards.
CGGTTCATTCGACCAGATACTGTTACGGCCTGTGCCGGTGTGGATCCAGGTCTTCGGCTCAGAATTTATGCTGCGCCGCATGGGACGCATCCTGCAGGGGCTGGCCGTGCTGGTTTTTGCCGTCAACAGTCTGGACATTCAGTGGACCTGGGTAAAAATGATGTACTTGCCGGTCGTTCTGGTCTGCCAGGTTGCCTTCTTCGGTGGATTCTTTATGATCGGCTCGGGCATCACATTCTGGACAGTGGAGTCCATCGAAGTCATCAACATTTTTACATATGGAGGCGCCGAGATGAGCTCCTACCCCATGCATATCTACGATGACTGGCTGCGCAATCTCTTTACCTTTATTATCCCAGCCATCTTCCTGAACTACTATCCCGCTTTATTTATCCTTGACTTGCCCGATCCGTTGAACTTCCCCGAGTTCTCTTATCTTTTAGCGCCAGCAGCCGGTCTGGGTATGCTGGTGGTAGGCCAGCTTTTCTGGCAATTTGGCATGAAACATTATCAAAGTACAGGCAGTTAAACCCAATGGAAATCGCCATACGCGTAACCGATTTACAAAAACATTTCCAGCAACCCATTCACCGGCGAGGCCGGTTGGCTACCTTGCGTAACCTGTTCAACCGCCACTACACCACCATCCGCGCCGTAGATGGCATCTCCTTCAAGGTAGGCAAAGGTGAGTTAGTTGGTTACCTGGGACCCAACGGCGCTGGGAAATCCACTACCATTAAGATGCTGACCGGCTTACTGGTTCCGACTGCAGGCGAAATTCGCGTGCAAGATTTTATCCCCTGGAAAGACCGCCAGAGGTACGTTTCCAGGATCGGCGCAGTTTTCGGACAGCGCACCACCCTCTGGTGGGATTTACCGGTGATCGAGTCCCTGGATTTGATCCAGCAACTCTATCGCATTCCAACCCAGCGTTTTCAGAAGAACCTGAAAGAATTTCGCAGCTTGCTCGAGCTGGATTCATTCCTGAACACACCGGTACGCTCGCTTTCCCTGGGCCAACGTATGCGCGCCGACCTGTGCGCCGCCTTGCTGCACGACCCCCAATTACTGTTCCTGGATGAGCCAACCATTGGCCTGGATGTGGTCGCCAAGGAACGCATCCGCCAATTTGTCCTGCACATCAACCGGGAGCGTGGGGTCACCGTTATCCTGACCACACACGATCTGACAGATGTAGAAAAACTGTGTGAGCGGGTGATGATTATCGATCAGGGCAAATTGCTGTATGACGGCGATTTAGGGCTTTTGCGAGAACGTTTTGGGGGTAAACGCCAATTGATTGTGCAGTTCTCCGAGCCATACCAGGATGCCAGCATCGCAGGAGCCAGCATAATCCAGGTAGAAGGCGGACAGGTGATTTATGAGTTCGACCGGCAAGAAATTACAGCCTCGGAATTGATCGGCAGGTTATCAGAAAAATTTCGCCTCCGCGACCTGGAAGTGCGTGAACCGGATATTGAGACCACGGTACGCAGAATTTATGAAGAAAGACTGCTCGAAAAAGGGTAACTCGATTCACTTTGGGTTATACTATGAGGCGATATTCGCCAGACCATGCAGGATAGGGAGAGAGTTATGATGCCGCCTAAATCTTTACGCCGCCTTGCCTTTTCGCTGATGATATTCCTGGCTGCCTGCAGCATGCCAGCCACAGTTTCGACCCCACAAGCGGTTGAAAACCCGGCTTACACAGCAGCAGCAGAAACGATTAACGCCCAGTTGACCGGTATCGCCGGACCCACACAGACGCCAGGACCCCAATTGCCAACCAGCACAACTGAAGCAAGCGACCAAACTGGTCTCCTGACGCCGACCGAAACCCTACCTAACACTTCCACACCTGAGCCCACCCGCACTGCACAGCCCAGCGAGACGCCCGTACCTTCGGCGACGCTTGCGCCAACAGCTACTGTGGAACCATCGCCCGCCAGTGAAGATCCCAAGGCCGGTCTGGGCGAGCCTGACTGGCAGGACACCTTTGCCAATTCAGCAAACTGGCCGATCTATTCTGATGAGCATGTACAGATGTGGCTGCAAGACGGCAGTTTAATGATGACAGCCTTAAACAACGACAAGTATGAAGGCTGGATGATCACCTCTGCCCTGGTGAGTGATGTTTATCTGGAAACCAGCTTTTCCACCAGCGATTGCAGCGGTCTCGACCGTTATGGATTATTGGTCCGTGCGCCAGATGCTACTCAGGGTTACCTGTTTGGCTTCACCTGCGACGGACGTTATGCCATCCGCATCTGGAATGGGCAAGGTTTTATGATGCTGACAGAATGGCAAACCAGTGAGCATATCCTGAAAGGACCTGACCAAATCAATAGAATGGGCATCAAGGCTGTTGGCGATCAATTAAGCCTGTATGCCAACGGTAAATTGGTGGCTGAAGTAACCGATAGCACCTATTCCAGCGGTTCATTCGGGATATTCATTGGCTCTTTTCTGACACCCGGATTTTCAGTTGAGATCCCAGAAATCACCTATTGGGATCTGCCCTGAAGCAAAAAGTGATGAACCCATCGTCCACAAAGCTTTAACTAAAATGTCCCCAGGCAATGCTCACCTGGGGACTTTCAGGAATTAAGGAAGCTTTACCAGTTGCTCAGAAAATCTACCAGCAAACGCACACCAAATCCGGTTGCACCAACCGGCAAATACCCGTCAGCCTTCTCAGCCAACGCCATGCCGGCGATGTCGACATGCGCCCAGGGATAATCGGTGAATTCTTGCAGGAAGACCGCTGAGGTCCCGACCCCGCCAAAACGACCGCCGCTGTTCTTCATATCCGCCACGGTCGATTTGATTGCCTTCTTGTAATCATCCCATAAGGGTAAGGGCCAAACGCGATCGTAGGTTCTCTCGCCGCTCTTCAATAGCCTCTCACTCAATGTCTCCTGGTTACAGAACAAGCCGGCTGCCACATTGTTCCCCAGAGCAATCACACACGCACCGGTTAAGGTCGCCAGATCAACGACTGCTTTCGGTTTGAATTGGCTAGCAAAAACCAGGGCGTCCGCCAGGATCATGCGTCCCTCAGCATCGGTGCTGATAATCTCAATGGTTTTTCCGTTGCTAGCCTTGATTACATCCGCCGGATGGTAGGCATAAGCGTCGGGCATATTTTCCGTACAGGGCGTGATGCCCACCACATGCAAGGGCAGATCCAATTCACCTACCACTTTCATAGCGGCCAGGACTGCAGCTGCACCTGCCATATCCGATTTCATATCGCCCATTTTATCTGCCGGTTTGATCGAGATGCCGCCTGTATCGAAGGTGATGCCTTTGCCCACGAGCACCACAGTATCCAGGTCGCTGCGCCCGGCATTGTGTTCCAGGACGATGAAATATGGCGGTTCGCCAGCGCCTTTGGCAACTGCCAGGTACGCGCCCATATTCCGTTCAGCTGCCCAATCCCGGTCGCCAATGGTGAGCTGCATACCCGAGGCTTCAGCAATTTCCCTGGCTGTTTCGGCCATTTTGGTTGGGGTGGCAACATTTGGAGGCATATTGACCAGGTCACGCGCCAGGTTAACACCTGCTGACACTATCTGGGCAATCGCAGCGCCGGACTGAGCCTTCTCTATCTGATCCTCTGCAGATGTGACCAGGGACAGCTTTGCAACCTGGTTTTTAGAATTCCCGTTTTGTTTATCCGCTGCGAAGGCATACAACCCTAACAGTGCACCTTCAACGGTTGCCTGGGCAGCCGGTTGCATTTGCAATCCTCCGATGCCTGCGCCATGAACAATACTGGCAACATGCCTGGCATTCAGATCGCGTGCTTTCTTCAGAGCAACCGCAGAAGCTCTACGCGCCACTTCCAAGTCAAAATCATCTTGCTTTCCCAGACCGACCAGCACGATGCGCCTGGCAGGGATAAGCCCCTGGGGATAAAGCACAGCAGTGTCGCCTGCCTTACCGCTGAAATCTCCGCCCGCAATCAAATCACTGATAGCGCCTTTCATCGCCTGATCGACTGCGCCGGTAGCCCCACCTGGAGTTAACACGCCTTCGAACAGGTTAACCACCAGTGTATCGGCTTTAAAATCCTGTAGTAACCCATGAACAACTTCGACTTTCATAAACCTCTCCCTTATTGATTGATATTCAGTTCAACAATGATCCTCATTTTGGATCACAGCACGGCAAAAGAACGGGTGCCTCAATGATCCAGTGAACATAGGATTTAAGTTTATCACCACTGGCAGAATTTGTGTGTGTAGAGGCCAAAAATTTGTCGCACGTTTTTATTTCTTCACCCAGGCCAGGGAAATACGGCCACGCTCTGCTTCCACTTTCAGGATTTCTATCTGGATGATATCTCCTACCTTCAAGGATGTATTGGAAGGTACCTGGCTGCGGTGCAACAAACCATCTTGTTTGACGCCAATATCCACAAATACACCAAAATCTACAACATTGCGAACTGTTCCATTTAACCGCATCCCGACTGCAAGGTCCTCCATTTTGAGGACATCATTACGTAAAATTGGCGTGGGCAAATCCTGGCGAGGATCCCGGCCCGGACGAACCAATTGGACAAAAATATCTCTTAAAGTCGGAACACCAACCTGGATTTCTTTGGCAATCTGTTCCAGAGATTTTTGCTTGAGCAGCGTTTCAAGAGCTTCCTTTCGCTCTTCAGGTGAGGCGTGCATCTCTACCCCTGCCATTGTGATCACCTTCTCTGCGGCCGGGTAACTCTCCGGGTGGATAGCGCTGGCATCCAAGGAGTTTTTCCCACCACGGATGCGCAGGAAACCAGCCGCCTGCTCAAATGCTTTCGGGCCTAACCCCGAAACACGCAGCAATTCTCGACGCGAGGTGAAGACACCTTGTTGCTCACGATAAGCAACTATTCGTTCAGCCAGCTTGGGACCAATCCCAGCTACATAGGTAAGCAATGCGGGCGAAGCGGTGTTAACATCCACACCAACTGCATTGACCACACTTTCCACCACTGCAGTCAGGGCTTCGGTTAATCGTTTCTGATCCACATCATGCTGGTACATGCCCACACCAATCGACTTCGGATCGATCTTAACCAATTCTGCCAAAGGATCCTGGATGCGACGGGCAATAGAGACCGCCCCACGCAGACTAACATCAAGCTGGGGTAGCTCTGCCCGGGCAAGAGGGCTGGCGCTGTAGACGGATGCTCCTGCTTCGCTCACCATCAGGTAATGCAGCCCTTTCGATGAGCGAATTAATTCGGCTGCCAGTTGTTCTGTTTCGCGTGAAGCAGTGCCGTTTCCGATTGCAATCAACTGGACGGAGTATTTCTTGACCTGGGCTGCCAACTTCTCGAGCGTTTGAGCCCACTGTTTTTGTGGTTCATGCGGGTAGATGGTGGCTGTCTCCAGCAGCTTTCCAGTGGGGTCCACGATGGCAACTTTACAACCCGTGCGGAATCCAGGGTCAATGCCCATCACTGTGTAACCCGAAAGGGGGGGCTGGCTGAGCAGAGCGCGCAGATTTTCAGCAAACACCAGGATCGCCTGGGTCTCAGCTTTCTCAGTCAATTCCCGACGAACATCGCGCTCAATGGCAGGCAAGAGCAGGCGTTCTGCAGCATCGCTGGCGGCTGCTTCAAGTTGCTCCGCAAAGATCGAGCGCATATCCTTCCGAAATACATCACCTACTGCGTTCTGCCAATCTCGTTCGGCAACCTGGATATGCACTTTCAACACTTTGTCCGTTTCACCTCGATTGATCGCCAGTACCTGGTGGGAGCGCAGACGATCCACTCGAAATTCACCCTGGTAGTAAATTTCATAAACTCGTCGAGGGTCTTCTGCTGCCTCTATTTTTTCACATTGCAAACCTCCCCACTGTAACGCTTTCTGCCGGGTAGCCTGCCGTACCTGAGGGTGATCACTGATCGTTTCAGCAACAATATCACGCGCCCCTGACCAGGCATCTTCAACGGAAAGAACTTCATCCGACAGGTAGGCAAGCGCCAATTGTTCCAGGCTTTGATCGGTGTGCTGTTGTGAAAGGATCATGTCGGCTAGAGGCTGCAAACCTTTCTCCCGCGCCATACTGGCCCTGGTGCGGCGCTTGGGCTTATAGGGTTGGTACAGATCCTCCAACTCCGTCAGCGTGGCTGCAGCCAGAATATCCTTCTGAAGTTCAGGGGTTAGCTTACCCTGTTCTTCAATCGAATTCAACACAGTCTGGCGCCGGTCATCCAGGGTGCGCAGCTTCCCGACCAGTTCACTGATCTGGCGTAATTGCTCTTCGTCCAGACCGCCAGTGGCTTCCTTTCGATAGCGTGCAATAAATGGAATCGTGTTATCTGCATCCAGGAGCTGGATAGTCGCCGAAACTTGCTCAGGCTTTACTTTCAATTGGGCAGCGATGGTTCTGGAATAGTCACTCATTCAGTTTTCCTCTACCAGGTTTCGTAACGAACCAGGTCTTGAATAGCTTTTCGCTCTTTTGGTTTCCAATGATCGGCGGGATATCCCAAAGGAGTGAAGATTAAAGGTTCAACCTCATCGGGAAGCTGCAAAACCTGCCTGGCTGCCTTGGCGTTGAAAGCTGCGATCCAGCAAGTACCCAGACCCTGGTTGGTAGCCTCCAGGATCAGGTGATCCATCACAATGGCAACATCCACATCCAGGTAGCGGCGCTGGTCATCCGAACGCACCCAGCCCTGTGATGGCACACCGCAGGCACAGATGATCAGCGGCGCTTGCACAAACCAATCTCGATGGTAAATTTTCTTCAGTTCGATTTCGCGTCCAACTGTTTTCACAACGATTAGCTGAAAAGGTTGGCGATTGGCTGCTGTTGGCGCTAAGCGGGCAGCCTCCAGGATCGTTTGCAATTTCTCATCTTCAACCGGGTCAGGTCGATATGCCCGTACACTATAACGTTTTGAAATTAATTCCCGATATTCCATTTTTACTCCTTATCCTTGTGCTCTAGTAGTACAGTACCCGTAGAAATCATCATTTTCCTCGTATTTTACCGGTGTAAACAAGCTGCGATCAAAGTCGGCCAAACGGTATTTGCCAATTCTGATCAACTGCTCGTACACTTTTTGGGCATCCTGGCGCAGTTGGGCAATATCCACCCCCCGGCAGTTGTCGGGTAAGGGTTGTATCCATTGGCGCACACGCAAGAACATTTTGACCGCTCCTTGATAGTTGCCGCGTTCGATCTGCAAGTAAGCTACCGCAATCTGCAAAATTGCCCGGTACATCTCACGTCCAGGCGTGGGATCGTGGATCCAGGCTTCTTCTAAAGCTTCATGGGCTTCAAAATACTTACCGCCGTTGAAGAGTTGTAAACCATGCACAGCCAAAGCGGAGAGCGGCTGCAGGCAGCTTGTTTCTAACGAACTATGATCCCGTAGTCGGGCATGCCTGGTTATCCATTCGGTAACCTGAATGTCTGCATTCCCTTTTGGATAAACGCCATCGGCGCCTAAATTCCAGGCAAACTGGAGCTCATTGGCCGGTAAGCTGCCACCGATGCAAATCAATGGTAGCCGGCGCGTGGCGGAGACTGACTTAATCAAGGCTACCCATTTTTTCCAATGAATATTTTCAGCGTCCAAATCAATAAGGATCAATGCTGGCTGCCAGGCGCTCAACTTGTCGATCAAGCCAAATTCCAGACCGCCTAGAGGCTCAGCGAACACATCTCCCTTTTGTGCAGGGTATGGTCCAGCAAATTGAGATGCATCCTGAAAGACGTTTAGACGAAACCCAGATTGAATCGCGCTTCGCTGCATCTGAGCCAGCAAAACTTCATCCGTTGAAAAAGCAATGATCACAGGCTTATCTAAATGATCCATACAGGTTTGATTATAGCAAAAGGATTGGCATCTTGAGGTGTATTCACGAATTCGTCTCAAACATCCAACCATTCGGTAGGCAATCCTGATTAACACCCGACCATGCACAATCCGCCTGGATCATGGTAAGATGGTCAACGGTCTGTGGAGCGGTCACTTTCCCAAGCCACAACAGGCAATTTATGAACACCTTGACTGCAGCGATTGAAATCCAGAACCTGACAAAAGCCTACGGTGAACACCTGGCTGTGGACCATCTCAACCTTTCCATTCCACAAGGTGAAATTTTTGGTTTTGTTGGTCCAAATGGTGCGGGGAAAACGAGCACTCTGCGCATGACGGTGGGCTTGCTGCAACCCACAGACGGTGCTATTCGGGTGCTGGGGAATGATATTCTGAACCACAGCCAGCAGTTTCGTCAATTAATTGGGTATATGCCGGATTTCTTCGGGTCCTATCCTGATTTGAAAGTCTGGGAATACTTGGATTTCTTCGGCGCTTGTTACTGCATCGATGAACAAAAACGACCAACGATGATTGATGGATTATTGGAGTTGGTTGAACTATCTCACCGCAAAGAAGATCTGGTAGATCAGCTTTCCACGGGTCTGAAGCAACGCCTGAGCCTGGCACGCGCTTTGATCCATGATCCTCAAGTGCTGATCTTGGATGAGCCTGCGGCTGGTCTCGATCCACGCGCGCGCGTGGAAATTCGCGCCCTGCTGCTCGAATTGCAGCGCATGGGAAAAACCATCTTTTTCTCCACACACATCCTCTCAGATGTTGCCGAAATCTGTACTTCAGTTGGCGTGATCGAAGCAGGTAAGCTGGTAACAACGGGTAAATTGAACGAGCTGCAGATCCAATACCTCTCGCAACGAAAGATCCAGCTCACCGTTCTGGGTGAGGCACAGCTTGCCAGCCTAAGCCTTCAAAGCATTCCACAAGTTTCAGGAATCGAAATCCAAGCATCTTCTTCAACTGTAGAACGTCAGAGCTTGAGTTTTGAATTTCAGGGCGATGATTCTGCTCTAAGCGAAGTTTTACGCAACCTGGTAAACAACGGGGTTGCTGTGCTGCATTTCAGCGAAGATAACGGCGATCTGGAAGATTTTTTCCTGAAAGTTACCCAAGGGTTGGTCACATGAAATTTGCCCAAAAATTGTGGAAGAACCCAGTGATTGTAAAAGAAATCCGCACACGCATGCGCGGCAGCCGGGCGTTCTGGATGGTTAGTGTTCACCTGATCGTATTGGCATTGATCCTGGGAGTGGTTTACATTGGATTGCTTGCCACAATGTCCACCTCAGGCAATGTGGAACAGCGCCGTTACCTGGGTAAGGCAATTTTTGGGTTGTTGATTGCCCTGGAATTGATCACCATCAGTTTTACAGCGCCAGCGCTCACGGCAGGGATGATTTCTTCAGAACAGGAGCGCAAAACGTACGACCTTTTACGCGTCAGTCTCCTTCCTGCTAGCGATCTGGTCAGTGGAAAATTCGTTTCTGGTCTTGTCTTCGTATTTCTTCTGGTATTCACTTCCCTTCCCCTGATGGGACCAGCTTTTATGATCGGCGGCATCTCCCTGCAGGAAATATGGATTGCAGCATTGATTCTATTGGTTACCGCAATAGCTTTTTGCGCGATGGGTATATTCTTTTCAAGTCTATTTCGTCGTACGATGATCTCAACGGTGACCACTTATGGTTTGTCAATCTTGTTGGTTTTTGGTATACCATTCATCGGATTAATCGTAGTGCTGGTTTTCGGCGCCACAATCGATGGTTCTTCACGTGGGTTGACACCCGGAGTAGCCGGCGTTTTAATGGTTTTTGGTTGGTTATTGGTCGCTTTGACCCCGCTTGCATCCATGTTGGCGACTGAAATTGCCTACCTAGACCAACAATCCTGGTGGCTGATTAGCATCTCCCTACCGGAAAATGCAAAGATGACCCTGGTTTCTCCATGGGTCATCTATGTCACGTTCTATTTGCTGCTAAGTGCTCTGCTCATCTGGAGCAGCATACGCTTGATTCGCAAACGGGAAGTTTAGTCGCTCAATAATTCCTAAAAGTAGTCCGCGTACTTTATGGCGTGGGGGTATATGGCTGCAAAGGTAAAAGCCAATATTCCTGGCCATTACCTTCTGGCATAAATCCATTCTTCCCTTCCGACTTCAGAAAAACTTCCCAAATCAGGTTGTCTTGTTGGCACCAGGGGCCACCCACAATCTCAACCATTTCCCCAGCCACAGGTCTTCGCACTAGAGGAGCAAAGTAAATATCTTTTCCCATGTAAACGCCGGCTACACCACTGATGTAAGCCACAAAAGCAGGATCACCAATATGCAACCGCGAAGCTACACATCCCATCACTGGATAGTAAACCGGCTGTCGAAGGGGATCCCAGCCGCTATACGTAGGCGGCGCGGCAGAAGTAAAGGTTGGCACCGGCGTGGGCGTTGCAGGTAAACTGGTGGCAACGACCTGGGTTACGAACTGGGTAACATGGACCACCGGTGCTGGGGCTGTTTGAACAGCTTCTTGTGCCTGGCTGGTGCAGGCTGATGTGAATAACAAGGATAGAAGCAATATTCCAAAGATCAGGGACTTCCCTGCATTTTTTTTCATTTCAGGCTCCTGTCAGGTAACAGCATTCATTTACTTTATTTATGGTTTTACTGGGATTAACCAATAGGAATTTCCATCACCTTCGGGTGTATAGCCCACAATCCCATCGGTTGTACGAACCATCCAGACAATCCAGCCATGGCTGCACCACGGTCCGGCCGTGACTTCAAGGATTTGTCCTTCAGCAGCGTAGGTAAGAACTGTGTCATAGTGGATATCAGCACCATAGCGGATACCATTGGGTCCGCCGCCATAGGTAACCATCGCCAGATCACCGACATGTAATCGCGATGCAACGCAATCTTTTAGTGGGTAATAGATAGGCGCAGATAAGGGATCCCAGGTTGCCGTGGGCGTTGGCTCTGGAGTGGCTGTTGGCGGCAAGGTGGGGGTTACTGGTACAGGGGTAGCAGTAATCACTTCTGTGATGATGGCTGTAATCACAAGTTCAGGAGGGGTTGTTTCTTCCATAGCTTGCTGAGGTGCAGCCTGGCATGCCGCCGAAACGATAAGAAGCAAGCTCGCAAAGAAAGCGAAAAACACTTGCCGGTGCTGGTTAGGTTTTTCCATTTTTTTACTCCATTTGGATTTAGTAAACAATCACAGGTGTCCCTTGGGATGTCTCTACATAATCCTCCCCAAAGGGAACATAAGGTTCGGTCCACCGGTAGAGCCACAGAGCTTCTTGTGGTGTCAGGTTAATACATCCGTGGCTCTGCGGGGTGCCATAATTATTATGCCAGTAAGTTCCATGTAGACTTACCCCCGTCCAGGAAATATAACAAACCCAGGGCACACCTGGCAAATCAAAAGTATTAGAACCGAAATCATTTGCCATGTGGCGCGTGGGCTGTTTTCTTTCGACGATAAATTCACCAAGCGGTGTGTCGCCCTCAAAATAGCCGGTTGCAGTGCGTGCAGCGAAGACGGGGTGATTGCCCTCATAGGCAATCACCCGCTGTTTGGTTAAATCGACTTCAACACGTTTGTTCGCTACTCCTGGGGAAATGGGGGCTATTTCTTCCGCTGTAATTGGTCGAAAATGCTCAGCTAATGCATAGTGATACATACTGCGACGATCATCCAACAGCTTGTACCAGACTTTTCCGTCGGCTCCCTTGTAGGCAAAGTGCACCCAGTAGGTACTGCCATAGTAAAAGCGATAGGTGCGCTTCCAGCGCTCTTGATCGATTTCGTATGCCTGGGTAAAAGGCACCGTAACCTCCACCAGCATTCCATTGGAAGGAATTTCCAGAACCGTTTCGTTTAAAATATTTTTTACCGGTTGGACGTATGCGGAATGAATCCATCCTTCGTCAGTTCTTAACCATAAAGGATTGTGGATGGGTTCGGGGTCGCCAATCCTCTGTTGCTGAATACCGACCACGGTATCAGTTACATAATAACCCAGCTCTTCGCTCTTGATGGTCGGTTCGCGATAATAACGCATGGAATAGATCGTGCGCCCAAGATCAAAAGGCGGTGGGCGTTTAGCCAGGGGATCTCCACCGGGGGGGAAGTCTCGGAATCCAAAACCCAAGGCGCTTAAGCCAGTCAATTTCAAGAAGTCTCGACGAGAGAAATTCGATGTCATTTTTTTCTGTTTCAATATCCTCTGAACTACCAATAAAGTCAAATCGTGCAAATCATAGCACAATTGGATTATTTGTGCAAACAGTTCCATCCCGATCAGGTTTATCTTAATCATCTATTACGCAATTTTTTAAGACTACTTAATACACCAGGCAATCGTATCCAGAGTACAATTAAGGGAAGGTACAAGTGCGGGATAAGTTTGCTTCAGATTGGAGGGAGAATGCAGCATACATTGAATCCAGAGGAAGTCCGCATTTTTAGCGGCAGCTCTCACCCCACCTTAGCAGCAGATATCGCTGATTATCTTTCTGTACCCCTCGATCCCACTTTTGTTTCCAGATTTAGCAACGACAATTTATATGTCCAACTCGGCGCCAGTGTGCGCGGCAGGGTTGTTCACATCATCCAGTCCCTTATACCCCCAGTAAGCGAGCACCTGATGGAACTATTCATGATGCTGGATATTGCCCGAGGTGCTGGGGCATCAGAAATTCATGCGATTGTACCTTATTTCTCCTATGCTCGCTCCGATAAAAAAGATGCACCGCGCATATCGATAACCGCCCGCTTGATAGCAGACTTACTTCAAGCCTCAGGAGCGACTCATTTTATGACCATGACACTGCACTCCCCGCAAGTACATGGTTTTTTCAATATCCCGACAGATCCACTAACCGCCCGGCATTTATTTGTCTGGCATTACAAAGAGAAACCTTTGGACCCTAACGAAACGATTGTCATCTCACCAGATGTTGGGCGCGCCAAATCTGCCGCCCGCTTTGCTTCTCGCCTGGGATTGCCAGTCGCTGCTGCCCAAAAGCTGAGAGTTTCGGACAACCAGGTGGTTATCACGGATATTTTCAAAAGACAGGTAGAAGGGTATCGCAAAGCGCTGATTTATGATGATGAAATTGCTACCGGTGGAACAGTATTGGAGCTTTGCCGTTTGCTGGCTGAATGTAATATCGAAGAGATTTCTCTGATCTGCACCCACGGACTATTCACAGAAAACGCCTTGCCGAGACTGGCCGCCATCCCACAGATCAAGGAGATTATCACCACCGATACAGTACCTCCTGCATCCGACCATCCATCAATCCTGAAAGTCCTATCGGTAGCCTCTGTTTTTGGAGAAGCGATCTGGCGCAATTATCACCGCAAATCTATTGGCGACCTGTTCACTTACAGTGAAGAGAAGGATGAATAAGCCTGACAATTCGGCTATGCGCCACACAATAAACCAACCAAAAATCCATTTCTTTGTGTTTTGATGTGTGACTAACAAAAATTTTCCATAGTTTTAGGAAGATTTCAGCATTCCCCAATCCAAATTGCAAGTTTATCGTAAAGTTTTCCCCAGAACGGAGTGATACAATCCGAATCGGGTAATACCCATAGTTGATTCCAACCTTCAGGAGATACAGGATGACTGAAGAGTTAACTCTCAAACAAATCTTATCCGAACCACAAAGTTTGGATGAATTACATGTTCCACAAAATATTGTTATTGATTTGATTTTCCGCTTGCTTTACAACGAAGGCAATGTGGCTCTCTCGCGTTTTACCGATGTGCTCAAAATTTCGAAAACCATTATTGATGAGCTCTTGTTGTGGATGCAAAAAGAACACCTGGTCGAGATTTCAAGAGCCAGTGTAGAATTGGGGCGCCTGGGTAACGTATACTCACTGAGCAACGCAGGTGAAGAACGAGCCCTGAGCTCTATCGAGCGCAGCCAATATGTTGGCCCCGTTCCGGTGTCTATTCCTTACTACAACCAAGGTATAGAGCTGCAAACCCAAAAGCGATCCAAGGTTACCATACAACAGGTGAAAGACGCTCTGAGCCACCTGATCCTCCCAGCAGATTTTCATCGCAAGATTGGACCAGCAGTCAACTCTGGAAATTCCTTATTCTTGTATGGTCCACCAGGAAATGGCAAAACAACTATTGCCCTGGCGATAGCCAAAATGTTGGCTGGTACAGATCCAATTTGGGTACCCTATGCCATCACAGTTGGCGGACAGGTCATACAGATTTATGACCGCCTGGTACATAAAGCTATCAATCATGATAAAGGCCGCACAGCTGAGTTTGGTCGCATCGACCAGCGCTGGTTTTTGATCGAACGACCAACCGTTACTGTTGGCGGTGAATTGAAGATGGTTTCTCTAGATTTACGTTATGACCCCATCTCGAAGTTCTACGAAGCGCCCCTGCAACTGAAAGCCAATGGGGGCATGTTCTTAATTGACGACTTTGGCCGCCAACAGGTTAGCCCAACCGATTTACTAAACCGCTGGATTGTCCCCTTGGAGAGTGCGATTGACTTTCTGCGTTTGCAAAGCGGACAAACCATTGTCGTGCCATTCAAGCAGCTGATCGTATTTAGCACAAACCTGGACCCGAACCAGTTAGTCGATGACGCATTCCTGCGCCGTATTCAAATGAAGGTCGGTGTTTTTTCACCGGATGAAAAGTTGTATTTTCAAATTTTTGTGATCATAGCAAAATCATTTGGCGTGCCATTTAACAAAGACGCTTTCTTGTACTTGCTGCAAAAATATTACCGCGAAACAAGCAGAACCATGCAGGCTGTTCACCCCCGTGATATTTTACGCATTGTTGTAGCGCTCTGTCATTATGAAAATACCCCATTACGAATGACTCCTGAGCTCATCGATGAAGCAGCTCAGAGTTATTTTGTCGATTGAAATTAACAGATGTGCTAAAATGAAAGGGTATGCCATCAAAACATACCCAGCAACCTTCTCTTTTTATCCGCGGTGTTGTCAGTGCGCAGAACCATGCCCAGGCAATGGTCCGGAAAGGCATACCCTCTCAGCAACACGCATCCTTTCGGGCTCAAATTCGAGCTGTAGTCCAAAGCGTTGAAAATATTTGTAATCAACACCAAACGACTCCAAAAGAATTGCCCATCCGCACTTACAAGGCCTATCGATATTTGCAAAGTTTGTTGGAGCATGAGCTCCCCGGACCCCAGCCTCCGAGCGTTAGCCATCCCAGCCTGACAAAAGACTCAAAAAGACAATCGTTGCGATTACGTGGTCTGATCTCTTTTTGTCAGGGATTACAAGAACGCTTCACCTTGCTGATTGAACAGCCAGGAGAAGGCCTCAACCAGACCAAGCCTGACTGGCAAGAAATTAATCACCTCAAAACGCTGCCTGTTTTCCAGGACATCCGAGACACCCTGACCAACCTGGACAAGCTTGCTCGAACGGAAAATCTTCAATTCACCAACCTGCCTGCTCCTTCCTTGCGCGCCTTCCAGTGGTTATCTTTTTTAAGCACGCCGGAAAACCTGCAGGCTCACTTGCAAGCCCTATCCCAAATCAAGCAAATTGAAACCGTAATCTTTCAGTCGACAAACCAGCGAACCAAGATTGCACCCCCCCCACTGAAAGTTGAATTTTTTCACATTCCCGGGCTGTATCGCAGCCAACAACACGGACCGCTCGTGAAAATGGTTGTTCATGAAGGTTTTATCTTCGCGCCTCATCCTGTCCTGGAAAGCCTGGTGAACCTGGCGCTTAACCTGCGCAAAGCTGAGGCATCCGCTTCCCTGAGAAATTATGCCGACAGTTCTGAATTTTTCCAATCTGCCAGGCAATTAGCCTGCATGGGTCAACCAAATAACAGCCACACAAACGGCCGTCACCAGGATCTAAGGCAGATATTCGAACGTGTCAATGCCGAGTATTTTAGTAAACAATTGCAGGCGCCACAGCTTTCCTGGAGCAGCTCTCTCACCTTTCGGAAATTCGGTCACTACCAACCATCCACCGATAGCCTGATGTTGAGCGCCAGTCTGGATGATGTTAATATTCCTGATTACGTCTTGGATTTTGCAATGTATCATGAGCTTTTGCATAAACACTTGGGGTATTACACCCGCAACGACCGGCGTATCTCGCATCATGCTGAATTCCGTGAACTTGAAGCGCAATTTCCCCGATTTGAACAAGCCCAACGATACCTTGCAAAAATTGGCAAGAAAATCAGAACAAGAAAACCTGGAAAGCACCGTTAAACAGCTTAACCTTGTAAAGAAATTAAGGCAACTACTGAACAACAAGCATAAATAATAGGGAGAATAAGATGGCCAGCTTGAAAGAAGTCTTGCTATTGATCCGTTCCAGCGGTGTTCAACACGCTTTTCGTATCCTTCAATTTACCCTGTTGCGCCAACAACTTGACCGACCTTACCAACGCCAGAGTCAGGCGCACAGCCAGCTCCCCCTTATTGCTCCAGGAGAGCTGTTAGATGCTTCTCCGCAAGCAGGCGGCGGCAAATTTGAATTCCAAAATGCCAGCCTGGAAGTGCAATTCCTGGCAGATGATATGCTCCGCCTGACCTGGCAGCCGGGTCTTTTGCCAATTTCCTACGCCATCGACAGGCAGGATTGGGAAGAAATCCCGGTCCACTGGGAACAGACATCTGCCGGATGGGACCTTTCGACTCCTGAACTTAGAATCACCGTAAAATCTGACGGAGGTTTGACTTTTAGCCGTCGTCAGCACACCCTGCGAAGAGAATTGCCACCCATTTATCAAGGCAAAGGCAAAGATGCAAGTTGGACAGGGCGCATCGAGCCTGCGATAGGACAGTTTATCTATGGTTTAGGCGACCAGGCTGGTCCATTCAATCTGAATGGCGCCCGCCGGCAGTTTTGGAATAGCGATCCGGGTGGCAGTTACGGTCCACAAACTGATCCGATTTATATGCCCCTGCCAGTCATGTGCGTACAACATCCTGGCGGAAGCTACCTGGTATTCTACGAAAACAGCTTTCCTGGACAGGTGGATTTAACCCCTGTTGAGGTGGGTTCAGAACCACAAACGGTCCAGTTCAGCCAAGGCGCCCTGCGGTATTATCTGATCGCCGGACCCATCCCCCGGCTGGTCGAACGTTTCAGTGAGCTGACCGGTCGACCCGAGTTACCGCCTGTGTGGAGCCTGGGATACCACCAATCACGCTGGGGCTACAAGTCTGAAGCAGATATCCGTGAAGTGGTAGCTGGTTTCGAGGCAAACCAGTTGCCGCTCAGCGCGATCCATCTGGATATTGATTACATGGATGGTTATCGAGTCTTCAGCGTGGACCAGGAGCGGTTTCCCGACCTGAAGAATTTATCGAAGGATTTGGACCAAAAGGGAATTAAGTTAGTACCAATTATTGATCCGGCAGTCAAAAAAGATCCAGCCTACCCGCTCTACCAACAGGGTGTAGAGAAAAAAGCATTTTGCAGACTGCCCAATGGCAAAATCATGCATGGTCTGGTCTGGCCTGGTTGGAGCGCTTTCCCTGATTTTACGGATCGACGCACGCGCGCCTGGTGGGGTGAGAATTATCGCGGCTTATTGGATCAGGGCATGGCAGGCATCTGGCACGACATGAACGAACCGACCTCCTTCTCAGCCTGGGGTGGGATGGCGCTGCCGATAGCTACCCAACACGACCTGGACGGCGCTAAGGGGGACCACCGGCAAGCTCATAACCTGTATGCCCTGCAGATGAACCGCGCCGGTTACGAAGCCCTCAAACGCCTGCGCCCTGAGCGTCGCCCCTGGATAATTACTCGCTCCGGCTGGGTCTCCCAACAACGCTACGCCTGGAAGTGGTCTGGAGATACCGAAAGCAGCTGGGGTAGCCTGCGCATGACCATCGCCAACACCTTGGGAATGGGACTTTCAGGCCAACCCTATACTGGCCCGGATATTGGTGGGTTCAGTGGCAACCCGGATGCAGAGCTTTTTCTGCGCTGGTTCCAAATGGCAGCTTTCCTGCCTTTCTTCCGTACGCATTCTGCCGTTGGCACAGCTCGGCGCGAGCCCTGGGTCTACGGTGAGCCTTATACCAGCATTATCCGCAAGTTTCTACAATTGCGCTACCGCCTGTTGCCCTACATCTACAGCCTTGCCTGGCAAACTCAACAATCCGGCGCCCCGATAGTCCGACCCCTATTCTGGAACCATCCACAGGAACAAGTTCTTTGGGGGGTGGATGACGCCTTCCTGCTAGGAGACAACTTGCTGGTCGCCCCTATCTTAGAGGCGGAGGCCAGGCAACGCAGAATCACCTTGCCGCCCGGCGAGTGGGTAGACTTCTGGACAGACCAAAGCTACCCGGGTGGAGGCGAAGTAGAAATACCGGTCAGCCTGGAGACCATTCCCTTGCTGGTGCGCGCCGGCGCAATCCTGCCCCTGGCGTTTGACAAAGACCTGGCATTACACATATACCCACCAACCGTCAAAGAAAAAATGGCGCTGCCTGCCCTATCTTTATACAGCGACCGCGGCGACGGTTACGATGCTTGGCGATCAGACCGGTTCAGCCAACAACGTCAGAGCAATCGTTTGATCATTCGGTGGGAACCATCAAGGTGACTATCCCTTCCCATATCCTGAAATCGAAATCAAGTTGCATGCTGTTCAAGCCAAAAAAGCATGGCTCGATGGCCGCGAAACAAATTACGATGAACCTGTTCGAATTAATCAACCTTTCCGAACTTTAGAATTCGAGGTATAAAAAATTATGAACCTGGACCGTTACTTCACAAATGAAGACATCGTCGCTTTGCTCGATGACTGGCGAGCAAAATACCCTAATTTGCTGGATGTGCGTACCATCGGCGAAAGTTACCTCAAGCAACCTATCTGGCTATTGGTCATTACCAACAAAGATAGCGGCGCCGATACCGATAAACCAGCTGTGTGGATTGATGCCAACATCCACGCCACTGAGATCTCAGGAACTACGGTTGCTTTGCAAGTAGCTGCAGAATTGCTAAAAAGCTATGCCGAAAAAACAGAGATCCAGGAGTTATTGGACAGCTCTGTTTACTATATAGTGCCTCGCTTCAACCCGGATGGCGCCGCCCTGGCAATGGCCGACAAGCCACGTTATATCCGCTCTGGTGTGCGTACCTATCCCTGGCCCGAACGTGACGAAGGCATGCACGAAACGGATATCGACGGCGATGGGCGTATCCTGCAAATGCGCCTACCCGATCCCAACGGCGACTGGAAGACCAGCTCACTGGACTCACGCCTGATGGAAAAACGCGGTCCAGCAGAACACGGTGGGAAATACTACCGCATTTTGCCCGAAGGTCTGCTGGAAAACTACGACGGCTACCTGATCAAGTTCGCCCGCCCACCCGAAGGACTGGATTTTAACCGCAACTTCCCGTATGAATGGCGCACAGAAGGCGAGCAACGCGGCGCGGGACCTTACCCAGCTTCTGAAGTGGAAGTCAAAGCCATTGTGGATTTCATCGCCCAACACCCCAATATCAACCTGGCCATCACCTACCATACCTTCAGCCGCGGAATTCTACGTTCGTACAGCAACAAGGCAGACGACGCCATGGAAACAGAAGACCTGTGGGTCACGAAGAAAATTGGGAAAATTGGCTCAGAAATTACCGGATACCGTTGTGTGTCTACTTTCCATGATTTTAAATACCATCCCAAGGAAGTTACCACAGGTGCATTCGACGACTGGATGTACGATCATCTCGGCGTGTATGCCTACACCATTGAGCTTTGGGATTTACCAGATGAGTCCGGCATCAAGGAACGCAAGTTCATCGAGTGGTTCCAGGAACACCCGCACGAAGACGATCTGAAAATTCTGAATTGGGTCGATGAGCATGGTGAAGCCGGCGCTTATGTCCCCTGGTATGAATTTGAGCACCTGCAGCTTGGGAAGGTTGAATTAGGCGGTTGGAATGAAATGTACACCTGGCGCAACCCACCGCCCGCATTCATTGGCGCTGAAGCCAAAAGAAACCTGCCCTTCCCGATCGCCTTGGGGAATATGCTGCCACGCCTATCCATCCACACCTTGCAAGTAAAACCCCTGGGAAACCAGGATTTCCATGTCCAACTGGTTGTAGAAAACAGCGGCTTTTTACCAAGCTACACCAGCCTGCAGGGTAAAAAACGAAAGGCCGTGAGACCGGTGCGCGTAGAGCTAGAACTCCCCAGCACAGCCAGGCTGGTCAGCGGCAAGCTGCGCGTTGAGCTGGGCCACCTGGAAGGCCGCAGCAATAAACTGGAAGTGGGTGCTGTTTGGGGCGCTGCCCCCACTGACCACCGGGCGCGCACTGAGTGGGTGATCCATGCCGAACCGGGGTCCGAAGTAGGACTGCAAGTGTTGAGCGAGCGCGCCGGCTCCATCCGGCGCAAGTTGAAATTAGATTAAGGAGTAAACTTATGACAACCTTGATACAAGAGAAAGTTGCCCAGGCTGTTGACATTCTGCGAGAGCAAAAAATTGATGCCTGGCTGACCTTTGTGCGTGAAACATCCGCGGCCGGCGACCCGGTTTTGCCGCTGATCTATGGGCACGACCTGACCTGGCAAAGTGCTTTGATCATCACCAGCAATGGCGAAACCTTTGCCATCCTGGGTCACTACGAAGCAGAAACAGCCCGTCTTATCAACGCTTATACCAATGTGATTCCCTACCACGAGGGCATCCGCGGTGTTCTGCTGCACACCCTGGAGCGCATTCAGCCCGGCAAAATCGCCATCAATTACTCCAAGAACGATGTGCATGCCGACGGGCTGAGTTACGGTCTGTACCAGGTGTTGCTGGATTACCTGGAGGCAACACCCTGGGAAAATCGCCTGATCTCCGCCGAGAAAATCCTCAGCGCGTTGCGCGGCCGTAAGACCCCGGTAGAGGTCACACGCATCCGTGCAGCCGTTGAGAGCACCCGTCAGATTTTTGAACACACCTTCGCCAACATTCACCCGGGTATGAGCGAGAAACAGGTCGCCGAACTCATGCAGGATCAGGTACGCCAGCGTGGCTTGCTGCCTGCCTGGGAGGCTGAGCACTGCCCGGCTGTCAACAGCGGACCCGACTCGCCAGTTGGGCACAGCGGTCCTACCGAACATTGTCATCCAACGCGGTCATATCCTGCATTTTGACTTCGGCGTCAAGCAAGATGAGTATTGCTCCGATATTCAACGTCTGGTCTACTTCTTGAAACCGGGTGAAAGCCAGGCGCCGCCAGAAGTACAGAAAGGCTTCGATACCGTTCTTCGCGCAGTGCAGGCAGCTGTGGATGCGATGAGACCTGGCAAAACCGGCAAAGAAATCGATGCCATTGCTCGTAAAGTTGTTACGGATGCCGGCTATCCGGAGTATAAATATGCCACCGGTCACCACCTGGGGCGCCTGGCGCATGACGGCGCTGGGGTACTGGGCCCTGAATGGGAGCGCTACGGCGATACTCCTAACTATCCACTCGAAGCCGGACATGTTTACACCGTTGAACCCGGGTTGGAAGTGCCTGGCTATGGCTACATTGGCCTGGAAGAGGATGTGCTGGTCACAGAGAACGGCGCGCAATACCTGGGAGAGCCCCAGCAAAAACTGATCCTGCTCTAAATTGGGCAGGCAACTGTCAACCATCGCATGCTGGCAGGTGAAAAATCCTGCAGTTCTGCCGCGAGAGAAAGGCTAACCCATGGAAACCATTCAAGATATTCCAACCCGCAAGCGCATTGCCCTGGTAGCACATGACGCCCGTAAGAAAGACTTGCTGGAATGGATCCAGTTCAACCAGGGGACATTGAGCCTGCACGAGCTGGTTGCTACCGGCACGACAGGTGGTATCATCCAGGAACAAACTGGACTGCCGGTACACTGTTATAAGAGCGGACCCTTAGGCGGCGACATGCAAATCGGCGCCAGTATTGCTGAAGGCGAGCTGGATTTCCTGATTTTCTTCTGGGACCCGCTCGAACCACAGCCCCACGACCCGGATGTCAAAGCCCTACTGCGCCTGGCGGTCCTCTACAATATCCCCACCGCCAGCAACCGTGCCACAGCTGACTTCCTGATTTCCTCGCCCTTTATGTCGCAGCCTTACCGTCGCGTCATCCCCGATTATTCTAAGAGGATGCGAAAGAAGGGAAAGATAGGGTGAGGAACTAACTGCGAAGAGTGCCAAGGTATGCGAGGTTTTTTGCCTTTTAATTTAACCTTCTGAAATGTTGCCAAAAATTCACCTAAGGACAACTGTCATTGCGAACGCAGTGAAGCAATCTCACCTCTTGACTAGCACCCAGATTGCTTCGCACAGAACGCTTGCGATGACCGGCGCTCCTAATGACAACTGTCATTGCGAACGCAGTGAAGCAATCTCACCTCTTGATTAGCACCGAGATTGCTTCGCACAGATCCTTGCGGTGACCGGCGCTCCTAATGACAACTGTCATTGCGAACGCAGTGAAGCAATCTCACCTCTTGATTAGCACCGAGATTGCTTCGCACAGAACGCTTGCGATGACCGGCGCTCCTAATGACAACTGTCATTGCGAACGCAGTGAAGCAATCTCACCTCTTGACTAGCACCCAGATTGCTTCGCATAGAACGCTCGCAATGACCGGCGCTTACGGTTGGCCTATCGGGTCGAGTGGCGTTAAAGCAGCGTGGAGAAAATCGCACTAAAAAATCACCGCTTTACAAAAGAAATCTACATCACATCCACTCGGACTGCCACGGATAGGTTATTCTATGCTAAAATGCAGCAGTTAAATGGAAAACATCCGTTGTATTGGACTAAGCCAACCAACGGTCAATCCCAGTAAAGGAATTCAAGTAAGCAAGACATGAAAGCAACCATTCCCTCCCTTAAAGGCACGCGCGATTTCTACCCCGAAGAAATGGCAGTGCGCACCTTCCTGTACCAGACCGCTCGGAAGGTCTCCGAGCAATTCGGCTATCAGGAGTACGACGGCCCCTTCCTGGAATCGATCGAGCTTTACGCCGCTAAATCCGGTGAAGAGCTGGTCAAAGAGCAATCCTTTGTCTTTCCAGACCGCGGCGGCGACTTGATCACCCTGCGACCCGAATTAACCCCCAGCCTGGCGCGCATGGTCGCCCAACGCCAACGCCAACTGGCCTACCCCCTGCGCTGGTGGTCCTGGGGACCCTTCTGGCGCTATGAGCGTCCTCAGAAAGGCCGCACACGCGAATTCTTCCAATGGAATATCGACCTGATTGGCGTTGACACACCCGCTGCAGATGCCGAGATGGTAGCTATCGTCGCTACCTTTCTGCAAGAATGCGGCCTGTCTTCCAACCAGGTCAAAATCCTGGTCAACAACCGTTCTTTGATGGATGGTGAGCTGAATGCGTTGGCCATTCCCACGGAACAGCGTGCCTCTGTCTTCCGGCTGATCGATCGGCGTGATAAGATGCCCTTCGAACAATGGCGCACCTATGCGCAAGAAATCGGTCTGGACGAGGCTCAGTTCCAGGGTGTGCAAGACTTGCTGGCAGACCAGAACCTGTGGCAAAAATCGCCGCAGATGCAGCGCTTCTTCACCATTCTCGACTCACTCGGCTTCACCCCGTATGTGCAGTATGCCCCTCACATCATTCGCGGCCTGGATTATTACACCGGCGTGGTTTTCGAGGTGTGGGACGTGGACGGCGAGTTCCGCGCCATACTAGGCGGCGGGCGCTACGATAACCTGGTCTCGGATGTCGGCGGCGATCCCCTGCCAGCCATCGGTTTTGCCATGGGTGACCTGGTTGTCAGCCTGGTGCTCAAGAAATTCAATTGCCTGCCCGAGCAGCTCAACGCTTCTCCCTCCCCGGTATTGGTAACCGTGTTCGACGAGGACAGCCTGCCAGCTTCCTTCCAACTGGCTGCCCAACTGCGCCAGGCGGGTCTCAAGGTAGCCTGTTATCCTGAAGCTGCCAAACTGGGTAAGCAATTCAAATACGGGGATCGCATGGGCATGCAGGTAGCCGTCGTGCTGGGACCCGATGAACTGGCGCAAGGCAAAGCAGCCCTAAAGAATCTGCGCAGCGGTGAGCAAATTAGCGTGGATCGGACTGCTGCAGTAGCTGCCATCCATGAGATGCTGGCAAAGCAATAATTGCTGACCCTCACAGAATATGAAGATAGGTAGGATTGTCTCGAATTAACGCTTGCTTGCCAGCAGGCTTCGTGATAAAATCCACCCGCATTATGGTGGGCGTAGCTCAATGGCAGAGCACCTGACTGTGGATCAGGTGGTTGTGGGTTCGACCCCCATCGCCCACCCCTAGTTTGAAATCCAAATATCTCTAAAGCGAAAGACCGGCCTGGCTGGCCGGTCTTTATTTCGCAAATTCTGTTCGCTTTCTGATTCACTATTGCAATTATCTTTCAAAATTTAAAAATTCTAACCAAAGTAGAACGAGAAAGGTTTTACTGAAAGCAGATTACGGTAAGATAATCGTTGGCTTTGACGAATAAATCAACTTCAACCACACAAAATTATCACAATTAAGTTATAATTAAAAAGATGCCGACCACAGATAATGCCCCATGGAAGATTGTGTTTTATAAATCCAGAGTCAGGTAATAACCCGGTTAAAGATTTTCTAGATGGGTTGCCGATTAGAGAAAGAGTAAAAGCTGATCGTTTTATTGACCTTTTGAAAGAAGTTGGGCTTCATATCTCTGAGCCTCATGCAGCTCCATTAACGAAAAGTAAACCACTATGGGAATTAAAACCTAAACCTAACAGAATATTTTATTGTACATTGAGTGGTCACAGGTTTCTTATGTTACATGCCTTTACTAAAAAGAAAAACCACACGGATAAAGAACATATCAAGGTAGCTTTACAAAGGTATTATGATTTTATTGAGAGGGAAAAATGACCGTCACAAATAGTTATGAAGAGTGGCATGCTATGCAAATGGAAAATCCAAAATTTCGAGAAGCATTTGACGATCTTGAAATTGGCTTCCAAATTGCAAGGCTCCGTTTTTTGAAAGGGCTAACTCAGGCACAACTAGCTGAAATGGTAGGCACTAAGCAATCTAGCATAGCAAGGCTGGAAAGTGATGCTACCATGCCAAGGCTCTCCTTCTTACGCAAGGTGGTGAACGCCCTTGGTGGACGTGTGGATCTCAACATACGATCTGAAGATGAAGTGGAACAAGAATTTCGGTATCCAACAGCTGACCCTGTTTCCCCATTGGAGAACATACTTGTGATGGTTGGTACCGATCCAGTAAACCTTTACACTCCTTCTAAAGTAGAAGCAAAATTATGTATTAGCGAACCATCATCTTATTATTCGGAATCAACAACATCATGATCGATTTAATTTTTTCTCTGGTCTGTTCTCGTGTCGTCATTGATAAAGAGACGAACAATATTCACATCCAAAACGTTATTGAACAACTCAATATTACTGGCGTACCTTCCCCTGATGGCATCTTACCCTTCGAAATATATTTCTTTGCCTTGTGGACTCGCTCAGATATCCATAAACCAGCCAGTGGTGAAATGCAGCTCTCTTTTATCTCGCCAGGTTTGAAAACTCTTAAGAAAATTAACCTGGCAGTCAATTTGCAGGAGCATCAAAAAGGGAGAAATGTCGTTAAATTCCCCAATCTACCATTACCTGAAGAGGGACGATATACATTTTTACTGGAATTGAATACTTCTGGGGAATGGAGCGGGTAGCAAAAATCCCTTTGGATGTAGTTTTTAGTCCTCAAAATGATAATTAACTTCTAGGTTGTAGATCTGACGAACCGAATAAACATTCTTACGTAGAAAAATTCACAGGCTCATCAGGCTGAAAAGTATCGATGAGCTGACCATCACAACTACCACCACCCCAGATACCATCAACGGCCGCTTTTCAGCAGTCGTCTTCAACCTCACAACCACCGCGCCTATACCAATCAGCACCAAAAGCAATAATCCAACCCAATAGACAACGCCAATACTTTCCGCGCTAAACCCTAACCAACCAAGCTCTTTGTAGTCAAGGAAAAAATATGGCACCGGTAGCTTACCTGTGATCTCGTAGGCGCTGAAGAAGAAGATCGCATACAACAAGGGCATGATCAGTCCAAGTCCCAGATGTCGTGACGGTTGATCTTGCTATCCTGATCAAATATTAAAAAATCAAGAAGCGCCAGTATCGGGGTTAAGTTGTGTAGAAAAAGGTTGGAGGGGGAAAGCAAATAATTGATGTTCATCATCGGCGTTAGCAGGACAGCAAAGACAAGCCAGGTGAGCAGAGCAGATGTGGTAAACATAAACTTGATAGCATGCAGCCATTGTGGGATTTTCCGGTTTCCTTTCTGGATCCAATCAAAACCCAGAAAGACCAGGCAAATCACTGCCATCCAGATGTTGCTCTGCATGGTAAAGGCCTTGAAAATTGAATCCATAAACCCGTCGCTCAGGCTCAAGTCGTGCTGGTTGATGCCAATCCAGCATGAAACCATCACTCCCAACTTGAAGAGTATCGAGACAGCTAACTTGGTTTGACTCATGCTTGGCTTCAATTGGTACGCATCCATCACGGCAAAATGATCTGGCGTATTTCCCCACTTCTTTGACATATTATTGCTTCCCTTTTCCAGCATTCTCCCAATCACGGATTTTCTGACGAGCCTGGGATAAAGCATCATCCAGCTCATCCAGCCTTTCAAGCATAGCTGGCGACAAGGAATGGGCGGGAAAACGGTTTTTCAGGTCCACAATCTGCGTTTCTAAATCCTTGATTTCTCTCTGCAAAGCCTGCGATTTCTCAGGGTCAATTTTCGAGCCAGGGGTCACATCCAGTCTCCCTTGGGTATGAATACCCGTTGATTTTTACTCTTAGCTATTATATACTCGTTTGTAAAAACCCAGCTTTTATCAGAGACACCAGATTTTATAATCACGACCCAAATCATAGTCCGGAGGCTAAATGTTCGAAACCAGGGTTAAAGACTTTTACACAGCTACGGTCCAGGACGAGTGGAAGCGCCTGGTCCAGGACGCCTACCACCGCCTTGAGTTCGAAACCAGCCTGTATTTCCTGGAAAAATACCTGCCCAGGCAAGGCCTTGTGCTGGATGCTGGCGGTGGGCCGGGCCGCTATACCATGGAATTGGCGCAACAAGGTTACCAGATGGTCCTGCTCGATATGACACCCGCCAACCTGATGTTTGCCAAACGACAAATGAAACGCAGGAAACTGCAAGCCAACATCCAGGATTTTATCGAAGCTTCCATCGTGGATTTATCCCAGTTCCCTGACGAATCTTTCGATGCGGTGATCTGCCTGGGTGGACCGCTCTCGCATATCTTGGACGCCACTCAGCGCTCCCAGGCGATCTCCGAGTTACTGCGCGTGGCTCGCAAAGATGCTCCTATTTTTGTCTCGGTAATCGGACGCCTGAGCCTGCTGATCTCAGAATTGGTAAATTTCCAACATGAAATCGAAATGCCGCTTTTCACCCAAATTCGAGACAGTGGGGATTACGAAGGCGACTCCGGCTTCACCGCCTGCCACTTCTTCCTACCTGAAGAATTGCACACCGCTTTCGAGCTCCCCTACGTGGAAATCCTGGAGATGGCTGGATTGGAAGGCATCAGCACGCATCACAGCCGCCATCTCAACCTGCTGGCTAAAAATCCTGAACGTTGGAAAATCTGGCTGGAGACCCACCTGCAAACCTGCACACACCCGTCTGTGGTTGGGATCAGTGAACATATGCTGATTGTCTGCCGCAAGCATTTGTCCCGGCAACCCTGATGTGATAAGGAGCGAGTAAACCATGAACACAAAATTCAAACTTGTCCTGGCTTTCAGCATTTTGTTTTTGTTCTTGATCCAAACGGCGGGCATGCTGGTCGAATCGATCTATATCCTGGCTCTGCTGAAAACCTCCCTGGATGAGAAAGTGCTGGGCATCCTTTTCTTCTTCTCGCCAGTATTGCTGCTGCTGTTTGGCAAACGCGCCCCAACCTGGTTCACCTGGCTGGCTTTTGCCCTGCTTTTGATCGGACGCGGCAGCGCGCCATTCCTGGATACTACCCAGCGCATGCTGGCTTCCGGTGTTGGCGTTGCGGCAGCCCTGCTCCTGTTGCCCATCCTGATCATCTCCCTGAAGAAGGATGGGAAAAACCTGCTCCTGACGCCAGCCCAAGGACTGGCCCTGGCGGTCTCCTTATCCATCCTGCTACGCACCATGAACGCCTCCATCGATTACTCCCTGACGGTTGATGGCGGTTGGATTGGCTGGATGTTGGGTGTGATCCTGGCGTATCTAATGGCGCAATTGCTGCGCCAACCGATCTCGGTGGCTGCGCCCTCCGGGGAGAAGGTTACCAGCTCTCTGGTGGGCTGCATGGCTATCATCACCTTGATGTATTTCGCCTTCGCCAGCCCGGCAGTGATCGTGCGCTGGACGCAGGCAGACTATTTCCTGACCATCACAGGGACTGCCTTCTTTACTTTGCTGTGGCTTTGGTTGTCCCTGCGTGTTCCAGAACGCATCACCCGCATCAAGCCAGTCATCCTGATCATCTGGAACCTGCTCTTCACCCTGGCTCTGACCGCCACCATCCTGTTGCACACGGTGCAATTCCCAGCCAACGCATCAGCTCCAGCTGTGATCGTGGCTGATCCACTCTGGTACCAGCAAATCCCGCTGATTTTGATGCTGGTCCTCTTTCCAGTGCTCTTCTTCGACTTCGCTATTTTCTCGGCTGCCATCTCCCAGGCCAGTCCACCACCGCGCAAGCTGGCCGCGGGCATGTTACTGGGCAGCCTGATCCTGGTCTTGAGCGTGTTTATGCATATCTTTTCGAATGTGTGGGGATATGTCGAGCCGGTCAGCCCAATTTTCCGCAACAAGTTCTGGTTGCCCTACCTGCTCCTGGCAGGCATAGTTACCCTGGCAATTTTCCTGCACAGGAGAAAAACTTCTGAGCCAGCCGGTAAACGTTCGGAAAGAGCAGTTATCCTGGCCCCCACAATCATGCTGACCTCTCTCTTGATCCTAACCGGCGTCTATGCCTACCTGACTGGTCGTGATCCCAGACCCAGCATCACCTAAAACCAGCCTGACCGTTATGACCTACAATATTCAGCAGGGCAACAACAAGCTTGGCGAAAAATCCATCGACCAGCAGCTAGAGCTGATCCGCCAGGTCAACCCAGATATCCTCGGGCTGCAAGAGAGCGACTCGGCGCGCATATCTCTCAACAACAATGATATCGCCCGTTATTTTGCCTCCCAATTGGGCTATTACGTCTACTACGGCCCTAAAACCGTGACAGGCACCTACGGGACCGCCCTGCTTTCCCGCTTCCCGCTAGAAAATGCGCACACCATCTTCACCTACAGCGACCAGGATGAGATCGGTACCGTCCAGGCGGAGGTCGTGGTGGGAGACCAGCGCATCGCCATCTTCAACGTGCACCCGGATGGATCAGACCAGGCTATGCTGACCTTCGCAGAAACACTTCTGCAGCGAGCAGCCTCATACCCCTTGGTGATTTCTATCGGCGACTATAACCTGCGCAGCGACGAAACAGCCTACCAGATGATCGAAGCAGTATTTAAGAACGCTTGGTTGGAGCGCTACCCGACCGGCATCAGCGAGGATGGCATCGATATGTCCGGACCGAAACGCATCGACCATATCTTCATCTCGTCGCAGTTGAGCGTCAGCGATGCGGTCTACGTGCTTGCGCCCGATTCCCACACCGACCACCCGGTGCATTGGGCGGTCATAACTTGGGTACCCTCACCCTAACCCTCTCCCAAAGAGCGAAGAAATAAATTAGGTGAGCTGGTACTGCCCGGTATACAGTTGATAGTACCTGCCTTGTTGTTCCAGCAAATCTGCATGGTCACCGCGCTCGATAATGCGCCCATCCTCCAGCACCAGGATAGCATTGGCATTGCGCACAGTTGAGAGACGGTGGGCAATCACAAATACCGTACGATCCTTCATCAGGGCATCCATACCCTTCTCGATCAGCCGCTCAGTGCGAGTGTCGATCGAGCTGGTAGCCTCGTCCAGAATCATCACCGGGGGATCAGCCACCGCAGCACGGGCAATCGCCAATAACTGGCGCTGCCCCTGGGAGAGATTATTCCCATCAGCCGTGATGACCGTCTGGTAACCATCCGGCAAGCGTTTGATGAATGAATGCGCATTGACCTGCATGGCTGCCTGGATGCATTCCTCGTCGCTAGCATCCAGACGACCATAGCGGATGTTCTCCATGATCGTGCCGGTGAACAGGTGCGTATCCTGCAGCACCATGCCAAGCGAAGCGCGCAGATCATCCTTGCGAATATCCTGCACATCAATGCCATCGTAGGTGATACGCCCTTCTTTGATCTCATAGAAACGGTTGAACAGGTTGGTGATGGTGGTTTTTCCCGCGCCAGTCGAGCCCACGAAGGCAATCTTTTGCCCGGGCTTGGCGAACAGGGAGAGATCGTGCAGCACAGTCGTTTCAGGCTCATAGCCAAAGGTGACGTCGTGGAAGCGCACATCGCCTTGCAGCTCTACGAACTGGAAGGAACCGTCCGCCTGGGGAACTTTCCAGGCCCAATGGCAGGGTCTCGCCCCATTACCACACACTTCCAGACCACCATCAGCCGTCTTATTCACACCCACCAGGCTGACCTGGCCCTGGTCCTTTTCCGGAGACTCATCCATCACAGCGAAAACCCGCTCTGCGCCAGCCACAGCTGCCAGCAATACATTCAACTGGTTGGTGATCTGCTGCACAGGGAAACCCATCTGGCGTGAAAACTGCAGGAATGCCGCCAGCGAGCCAATATCAAAAGGCGTCAGTACAGCCAGGGCGCCGCCAATCATGGCGGTAATGGCATAATTGATATTGTTGAGGTTGCCCATGATGGGCATCACCACCGAAGCGTAGAAATTGGCGTTGGTTGCCGATTGGCGATAAGTCTCATTGCGGCGCTTGAACTCATGAATGGCCTCGTCTTCATGCGGTGAAAACTTTGACCACTTTAAGCCCGTCCACCATTTCCTCGATATACCCATTCAGATTACCCAGGTTTTCCTGTTGGGCTTTGAAATATTTGCTACTCCTTCCTGCTATTTTGCCCGACAGGAAGAACATCAGGATCATCATCACCAACACAACGATAAACAGAAGCGGGCTCAGCACCAGCATCAGGATGACTGCGCCAATAAAGGTCAGCGTGCTCGAAATCAATTGCACCAGGCTTTGCTCCAGCGCCATCTGCACATTATCGATATCATTGGTAAAGCGGCTCATCAAATCGCCGTGCGTACGGGCATCGAAAAAGCGCAGAGGTAGCTTCTGCATGTGGGCAAACAGATCGCGACGCATGATATTGGTGGTCTTTTGGGCGATATGCACCATGGTACGGTTCTGGAAATAGGCAGCAATCACACCCGCCAGGTAAATGCCGCCCAGGGTCATCAAAGCTGTAGCCAGACCGCTGAAATTACCTGGGAGGATGTAATCATTGATCAATGGCTTAAGGAAATAATTGCCAGCCAGCATACTGCCGGTATTGACCATCATCAGAAGTAGCACCAGCCCCAAAGCCAGGCGTTTGTGCTGAAGGTAGCTCATCAGACGCAGGATCGTGCCGCGTGCATCCTTTGGCTTCTCGAAATGCATGCCCCCATGTGGACCACGCGGCCCACGCATTGCGGCTGGAGACTGGTGATGGCCAGGTTTCTCAGCGCTTCCGACAGGTTTTCGTTTCTCATCCATTAGCCAGCACTCCTTCCTGCTGTGAAGCATTGATTTCCTGGTAGATGCGGTTCTCTGCCATCAACTCGGCATGCGTCCCGATCCCCACAATATTGCCATCATCCATCACCAGGATCTGATCGGCCTCTCGCACCGAGCTGATACGTTGGGCAATAATGAAAACGGTGGTTTGCGCCAGGTTTTCATTGAACGACTGGCGAATTTTACTCTCAGTGGTTGAGTCCACCGCGCTGGTGCTGTCATCCAGGATCAGGATCTTGGGTTTTTTAAGCATCGCCCGGGCAATACTCAGACGCTGCTTTTGCCCGCCGGAAAGGTTGACCCCGCTTTGCCCCAGGACAGTATCGTAACCATCCGGAAAACTCATGATGAATTCATGCGCCTGCGCATCCCGGCAAGCCTGTTCGATCTCCTCCTGGGTCGCTTGCGGGTTGCCCCAAAGCAGGTTCTCGCGCACCGCGCCGGTGAAGAGGGTATTCTGCTGCAGCACCACGCCAATCTGGCTACGTAACGCCTCCATGGGATAATCACGCACATCCACCCCATCCACCAAGACCGCCCCGCCCGTCACATCGTACAGGCGTGGGATCAGATTGACCAGGGTGGTCTTCCCCACACCGGTGCCGCCGACGATACCCACCACATGCCCTGGCTGAACAGTAAAGCTGATATCCGTAATCACATTCTCTCCGCTGCCGCTTTGGTCGTATTTGAAATCCACCTTGCGGAATTCAACTTTGCCCTTGTGTACAATCGGAACGGTCGTCTGCGGCTTGTCAACAATGTCCAAGTCGGTCTCCAATACCTCCAGCAGGCGCTTACCGCTGGCCTCAGCTCGAGCGCTCATCACCACTACCATCGAGAGCATCATCACGCTCATCAGAATTTGTAGAATATAGCTGATAAAACTGACCAGCTCGCCAGCTCCGAGCGTCCCGGCGTAGACCATCTGCCCGCCCAGCCAGATCACCGCCAGGGTAGCCCCGTTCATCACGAACATCATGATGGGCATATTGAGGATCACAATCGACACCGCCCGGATGCCGGCGTTGGTCAGGTTGTCGTTGGAGACTTTGAACTTGGCGATTTCATGATCCTGGCGCACGAAAGACTTGACCACGCGCATCCCGATCAGGGTTTCCTGTAAGGTATTGTTAACGGCATCAATCTTTTCCTGCATGATCGAAAAGCGCGCCACAGCGGTCTTCATAATCAGCGCCACTCCCACGGTCAACAACGGGATGGCTAAAGCCAGCACCAATGATAACTGGGCATTGATACTGAAGGCTAGAATGAAAGCGATCACCAGCATCAGGGGAGCCCGCAACAGGATGCGTAGCATCATCAGAAAGGTCATCTGTACATTGTTGACATCATTGGTCAGGCGTGTGATCAGCGAAGCAGTGCTAAACTTGTCGATGTTGTTGAATGAAAAAGCTTGAACCTTCTCAAACAAGGCATCGCGCAGGTTAGCGCCAAAGCCCATGCTGACTTCCGAAGAAAAACGCATGTTCAGCACCCCAAAGGTCATGGCTACCAATGCAAGCAGGACCATATACAGGCCGATGCGAGCGATAAAGCCCAGGTCTTGAGCCGGGATTCCTAGGTCGATGATACGCGCCATCAGAAGCGGCATGCTCAATTCGGCTAGCACATCCAGGAAAACCATAACCGGGATGATCGCCAGGTATTTTTTGTATTTACCGATATAAGGGAAAAATTTTTTGATCATCTTCTCATCCAAAATCTGTCATTTCAAGGTTGGCATGCATTCGTTCGATCAGGTTACGCAATTGTTGCTGCTCTTCAGCTGAGATACCAGTAGATATGACCGCGTTGATGCGTTCAAAGGCAGTGTGGATCTGGTCAATCACTGCCCAACCATCCGGTTGGAGATAAACCCGCGAGATGCGCTCATCCGAGGCATCGGGTTGGCGTCTCAGGTAGTTCAAATCTTCCAGGCGCTTGATCACCTTAGTGGCAGCGGAGGGCGAGATTTGCAGACGCTCGGCGATCTCCGAGTGAGTCAGCCCATCCTGGCGCGAAAGGATCACGAGCAGGATGCCCTGGCCGCGATACAAGCCGATTTGCTCCATGAGCTGGTCGGCGCGGGTATGTTGCAACCGGCACAGGTTGCCTAGCAAACGTGCGAGGGGAATTTCTTGTTCAGAATGCATTATTTCACCTGTTAATAGTTAACCGGTGAAGGATTTTACTACAAAAAGAAGGGGAGAATGTTAAGATTTTGTCAGAGAATCACTTACTAGTCAGGGTCCAGAAGAATTCACCTGATTTAATAATCGATGAATCACTGGTAAAATATCAATAAAGGTGACAACGAATGAGACAACTAGAAGTAAGGGATATCCTGAAACAACACCAGATCGAATTTGAAGAGCAGTACGGGGTAAAACGGCTAGCGATATTCGGTTCTGTGGCTAGGGACGAAGCCAGCCCGGCTAGCGATATCGATCTGCTGGTAGAATTTGGCCGTCCTGTAGGTCTCTTTGGCCTGTTTGCCCTGCAAGATCGCCTGGAAGAAATCTTCGACTGCAAAGTTGATTTGGGCACACCTGACAGCCTAAAACCCAGGCTCAGAGATAAAGTATTGAAAGAAGCTATTTATGTCACATAGAGATTGGCGGCTTAGAGTACAAGATATGTTAGATGCTGCCAAAGAAATCCAAACCTTTGTTCAAGGAATGGATTTTGAAACATTCAAAGACGACATAAAAACCATAAGATCCGTTGAACTAAATTTCATCATCATAGGTGAGGCAGCTGCTCTAATTCCACGAGAAGTTCAGGTTGCTCATTCTAAGATTCCATGGCATTTGATCCGAGGAATGCGGAATCGTTTAGTTCATGCCTATTTTGAGGTGGATCCCAGGCTTGTCTGGGATACAATCAAGAATGATCTTGAGACATTAAGTTCTGCGTTAGAAGATTTAATTCAAAAGTAGTCAGCAAATCCATTCTCTTTAAATCACCATAATACAGGAAACTTTTCATTTCATAATTTAATCAGAATGATCCTCTCTAGAAATCTTTGTGATAAAACAAATGACAGGGCTGCCTACGAACCGGTAGCCCTGTGTTTTGGGTACTGAAAGAACTGTGATATCTAATCCGCGCTTACATACCTGCACCCATGCCAGGGTTTTGTACAGGACCTATCGAGAAGGGACGCATCATTTCATTATCTTCGTGCTCCACGATATGGCAGTGCCAGACGTACTGGCCTGGCAAGTCAAAGGTTGCTTTGATGCGTGTAACTTCACCAGGATAGGCAATGACGGTATCCTTTAACCCAGTCTCCCAGGCTTCTGGAGGTCGAACGACACCCATCATATCCTGCCGGTTCACCACTTCAAACATGACTTCATGGACATGAATGGGGTGCGCATCCATGGTAAAGTTGTGGATTTCCCATACCTCAGTGGCGCCAACCGCAGGGTTTTCGCTGATCACGTCCATCCATAGCAGCGGATTGGAACTACCATCCGGGTTGAGCGTGCCCAGCAGGGCTTCGCGCGGTCCGAAAGGCTCCGCACTGGGATCATCACAGGCTAACACCACGTTGCCGTTTGCGTCCGTGACAACGCGCACCGTTTGAGAGTCTTCTTCGTTGAGCGATACCTGGCGGGTAACCGAAGGTGCTGGCAGAGGAAGCCTCGCCGGTAGGATCAAGTCCATAGGCGGGGTGCTCATATCTACATTTTGGGCTGGACCAACACGGAATTGCATCACCTGACCTGTAGTGACAGGATCGGCCGGGTCGAAATCAACGCCGGGGATGCCTCCACCGAAGGGTTCATCGGGAGCCAGGTTGAGCAGGGTGATGGTGGTACCCACCGGGACGTTGGTGAAGTCCACAATGACGTCAGCTCTCTCGGCGGGTGACATGAGCAGCTGGCTGAGCATAACCGGCGCTGGCAGGAAGCCGCCTTCTGCACCGATCTGGTAGAAAGGCAATCCATTATCCATCTGTAAGATCAGGAATCGAGAGTTGCAGCCGTTCAAGAAGCGGAAGCGGTAACGACGCTGTTCCACGTTCTGGAATGGCCAGGAAACGCCATTGACAACCATGGTATTTCCGAAGAATTCGGGGGTCCAGAAGGGGGCAATATCGCTGGGTAAGCCATCGCAGGCATTTTCGCCAATGAAGGGAATTTGCAGCTGTGAAGCATCCAATCCTTCGAAGAAAGCGCGCTGATCTGGATAATACAGGGAACCATCTTCATTAAATGAACGGTCCTGTATAACAATGGGAATCTCATAATACGACATGCCAGGCGGGTCACCAAGCGCCGGCGCCGGACCAGGCAAAATGCCTGTCACAGCATCATCGGGACCGCCACGCAGCAAATAAAAGCCAGCTGGTCCAGCGTAAACGTTCAGGCGGGTCATGCCTAGGGTGTGATCGTGATACCACAAAGTAGTGGCACGTTGATCGTTGGGGTATTGAAAGGTTGACGAGCCAGGTGTCCAGCTAACGCCATTATTCATGAGAAACTTGTTTCTAAAGAAATTGTACCAGGTGCCATCGGTTGCATAGCCAGCAGGGATATTGACAGCGTTGGGTAAAAACCAGGCTTCAGCATAGCCATCACTCTCGTCTGTAGTGTGAGCCCCATGCACATGCGTTACTATGGGTACCGGACCGTTATACAATCCAGGCGGTGCATCAAACAAAGGACGCATATCTCGACCCATCACACCACCTGGTGGGTTAGCCCAGTGCAGAGTAGGATCCACTGGCAACAAATGCGACAAATAATTGCCATTGGAGTCTACCAGCTCGTTGGACCATTTCACACGTAGTGGAGTTTTCCATTTTGCTTCAATGGTGAAAGCTGGATAATTGAAACTGCCGCCTTGAGAAACTGTTCCCGGGAATTTTGTGGAGCCGTAACTCCACACTGTGGTTGCCGGATGACCGGGCGGAAGGATTTGTTGCTGGAATTGGCGTACAGCGATCTCGTAGTAATCAATATTCTTGCCTTTGCGTTGCTTGATTTTGGTGCTGCGCGGCATAGCCGGTGGGATCACCATAGGCGACGCATACTTAGGCAGCAGTGTGGGATCTAATGTGCCGCCAGGGATAGCAGCTTGTGCAACGCGCATCCATTTACCATGGCTGGATAAAAACAGACCACCACCAAAAGCAGCGCTGATCTTCAGAAAATCTCGTCGGGTAATCATCAGAGGCCTCCCTTAATAAAACATAACATCAGATATAGGATCGACAGTTGAATAAACTCTTCGTTGTTGAAATGCAATAGTCACCTCCTAACAATGAATCTACAAGAGAGAATTTCAAAGGAGAAACTCAGATCGCCTAAGAATATTCACGTAATGCCAGAACTGAATTTTTTACAAATTTTTTTTTAGAAGTCGGAAATTTTAAAACTATTTCACAGGGTTTCCCCGCTAGAGAACCACAAGAGGTGATTGCCATATCATTTCTGTATTATTATGATAAATTTTACCTTAATTATTATAATTGTCAATATCTTTTTAGAGAGTTTTAAATAAGGCGTATAACTGCTTACCCGCTATAGAAACAACTGGCTATCTTACGCTTCCCGAATCAACGCCTGCCCAGAACCTCCCCGCTGACGGCTGAGTGCAACCGGAAAAGAAGCATTCTGACAAGCAGGGTCAGCATTTATCTCATAGCTGATGACACCAATCTGGATTGGAGGTAAATGCCCGTTTGCAAGCGATTATAATTGCCAGAACTTTTTCTCAGCATTTGGGAAAACCGATTACGACAACTTAGCACACAACGAGATGACCTAACACATGACCATTCTCTACCTTCTTCAAGGACTCACCCTGGGTCTATCTGCCGCAGCCACGCCAGGTACATTTCAAGCCTTTATCATCGGACAGTCCTTAAAAAACGGCTGGCGCCGTACCTTGCCAGCCGTTTTTGCTCCTGTTCTTGCCGAAGGTCCCATAATCCTCATGATGACCTTCCTGCTCACCCAGATGCCATCCGGTTTCATTCGAGCTATCCGTATCATCGGGGGGGTTTTCGTGCTTTTCCTGGCTTGGAGGACTTACCGGGCATACCGAAATTACCAGCCCGTCATGCTATCCGATGCTTCCAGTCAGACGCTCTGGCAAGCCATCGGCGCTAACCTGCTCAGCCCGGGTCCTTATCTCTTTTGGAGTATGCTAGCAGGTCCAATCCTGGTGAAGGCCTGGGCCGAAACCCCAGCCAACGGGCTTGTTTTTCTATTTGGTTTTTACCTTGCATTGGTGGGAGGCTCGGCTTCGCTGGTCATATTGTTTAGCGCCACTCGCCAGCTCGGACCGAAAGTAAACCGGACTCTGATCGGCGTCTCTGCTCTGGCTTTGCTTGGGTTTGGCTTATACCAGTTATGGCAAGGGCTGCTGTAGAAGAAAACCGGTCCTGGAAGTCTAGATTTTCCAGGACCGGCAAGTTCAAATTACACTAAAGGTTCAACTAGGGGTTCCAAATGAACGGTAAGTAGATGATGTTTTCACTGGCAACGTTTATGGTTACCGTAGCTTCTCCCACCACTCCGTTGACAGCCGAGACCAGCTCGTATACAAAAGTGACCCATCCGGAAAAACCAGATTCCGGAGTGTAGGTGAAGGATCCATCCGGATTGAGGGTGAGGACACCCTTTATCGGGAGCAAGCTTGAGCTGTACACTGAGAGTATCTCCAATGTTAGCCTGGCTGTCGTTGCTCATCACCCCAGGCGCCTCTACGATTAGAGGCATATCCATGGGTGTTGCATAGATGTCATCATCAGCCTCATAAGGCTGATCCAGGCTGAGCGAGACGATCACCGGATCATGGTCGGAAGAACGGTAGGCATCTGGAGCGTACAATGCATCCTGAGCATCCAGCTTGAAGGTCATATCATAATCGATCAAGTCCGGTTCATCAGCATTAATATGCCAGAAGGTAGCACCAACTACATTGTCTGCCAATGTTGGATTTGCCAGGGCATGATCCAGGTAACCGGTTTGACCATCAAAGACATAACCATAAGCGTACTCACCCAGGTAATCGAAGACCAAATCCGTGTAGTCGTCAGCGGTGCCAAGGATGTCATCCGGTCCTTCCAGGACCGCATCGATAGGATCTTCCTTATCATAGGAATTCAGATCCCCTATGATCAGGCTTTCACTGGCGCCACTAGCCGTTGGATCGGTTGCCAACCAGTCGACCAGGGCTTCGGCAGCCATCGTTCGGGTTACGTTGCAGTTGCCCTGCCCATCGCCCAGGTCAGGATCGCTAACCGCCAAGCAATCGGAGCCTTTCGATTTGAGGTGGTTGACCGCCACGGTGAAGGTGGAACCGGTCAGGTTATCGGTGAAGCTCTGCGCCAGCACTGGACGGTTGTAATCATCTAAGAAACGGGCATCGACGGTTTCATCGAGGATGGCGAAGGCGCCTGCCGGTGTAACCGTAGCCGTTTTGTAGATGATGGCTTGCTTGATCGCATCCGTACCGATATAACCCGTCGCGATGTAGTTATAGGCGCCTGCTCCAAAGATATCATTCAACCCGGCAACCAGATCCGCCACGGATTGATCTTGATCATTCTGAATTTCCATCAAGCCATACACATCGGCGTTCATGCCTGAAAGTGCTGCCAGGATTTTTGCGCGTTGGCGTTCCAATTCCAATAACGTGTCTGCGCCGCGGCACTCCAGATTCCCTAAAGGTCCGCAGATATCTGGACCCTCATCAATGGTCAAGAAATAATTAAGCACGTTGAAACTGGCAACCTGCAAGTCGCCTTCCAGGGTGGGGGCAACCGGTCGAATGTTCACCGGCGTGTAATCAGCGCCCTGGATGGGTTGAACCCGATACAGGCTCTGGTAGAAGTCCAGGATGCCAGTCGCATTGGTGACCAAATCACCGCCACGGAAAAGGTTGTCCAAATTGAATACTTCGCCATTCGGGTGGATTGCTGGATCTGGGTTTTGAGAGGTACGCCCATCATCCAGGGTGATCTTATCTAGCAGGTAATCCTGCACAGCTTGGAGGTATTCAGTTGAACCCGGTTCAAATTCCGCCGTTGGGGTAGTATGGCGACGGGAGGTAAGTACAATTTCACCATAGCGGTCAAAATTGAAATATTCAGAGATGACCAGGTCCTGCGGGTAAGTAACCAACATACCTTCAAAATCTTCGTAGTCGAAGTCGCTTGCCACCGGTAAGGACAGCTGGGTTGGAGAAATGCTGTTGCCTGTCGAGCACACCCAAATTTGGGTCACGGTTGAAACTTGAGTCAGGCTGCCGGTTCCAGTGGTGTATTCGGCGGCTTTACCACGCACGCGCACATGATCGCCTGGGAGCACATCCACCAGGGTTGAGTATACAAAGATGCCATCCGATGTGGCCGTGTTGCCATCACCTGTAGCATCCTGGATATAGAAACCATTCTTGGTCCCATCGACAGAAGCATTGGTCTGGAAATCTCCCACAACGATGCCTTCAGTCGCCAGCTCTTGACCGAGTAAGGGGGTGGTTGCACCATCTCCTTGGATGGTATAAATGGGTGTAAAGGGGTCTCCGCAAACTTCTGGCACCGCAACGGTATTGAAAGTGAAGCTATAATCAGCTGCCATGTTATCTGGCGGATCATCCGTGTCATCGTCCGTCACCTGGGCAGCATAAATGGTTACTGTACATGACTCAGCATTGGCAAATGACGCATCTAGCGCAAGTGTGTAAAGCGGATCAGCATCCGTTACAGTCGCAGTATGAGCACCAGAGGTTGTACAGGAAATGCCAAACCATGATCCAGTTACCGTTACCGGTTCACTAAAGGTGATGGTGACGGTCGAATCAATTGGTACATTCGTAGCCGCGTTAGCTGGTGTGGTGCTAGCTACCTCAGGCGCAGACTCGACTGGCGGAGTATAGATTTGATTCGACGCGCCAGGCGTGTTTAGAGCTTCACCCACAATGGGTGTGCCGGTATAGCCTGGGATGCCCGCCAAATCAAAGTCATTTCGCACCCAATCGGTAATCGAATTCGTGTCATTGCCATCTGGAATGCGCGAAGCACCACCTGGTGCAAACGTTGACAACCCATCATAGTTTGGTGTTAGGACCACCATGCCGTAGGTGATATCCCCTAAACCGCCATCATTCACTGCAACCGTATCGGCAATTTCGCTCCAGGGTGCTGCTTCCAGATCGCCGTCATCATTGGTATCTAGATCAATACCAAGAGTACTGGTAAAATCCGAGACGAGTAAGAACGAGATTGTTCCATTTTCAAATGTATTTGCTGCCAAATTCGCCAGGTACAAACCATTCGCATCGGTGGTTCCAACAGAGATGACGTTATCAATCCTACCAATGTTGGTAGTTTCACCTGAATCTCCTTCAAGCGCTAAAAATGTGTAAGCTGAGTAGTCGCTGTTTGGAGAGCCGAAGATCTCAACATACTCCACATCAGTGCTGGTCGTGCTGGCGGAGAACTCGTTGATAACCGGTTTCTGAACTGGGCAAATATGAACTTGTGTGGCGGTGTTCCTTGGGATAGGAATATCCACCGAAAAATCTGTTGAATTATTATCCGTTTCCATGCAGCCCTGGTTATTGCGAATCACGGCTGTGGTATTGGTCGTCGCAGCAGCTGGTGCAGTCTCGTAAAAATTAGCTGTTCCCCATCCGACCAGATCGATAATCAGAGCTAACTGTTCTGGGCTACAGGGTGTGCTGCTGCCGTTACAGCCCAGCGAGGCTGTAGAATTGACCAGGGCAACCTTGCCAGCAGAACCTGACATAGCAATTGGGGTGGCATCGATGACATCCGGTGTGGGCAATGCCGTTGTGCCGCCTGTACCTGGCGCTTCTTGGATTAGAAAATATTGGCCTGGCAACAGAGTAACATCCGGCAATTCGGTTAGGGCAGTCGCACTCGCACCAAAATTCCCTGTGCCAGTAGCACTGGCATATTGGATAGACCAACCAGCGAGAGAGACCGGGCTGGTTCCACGATTAAACAACTCCACAAAATCATGGGTATATGTGGCTCCAGTGTTGCCGCCACCGCCATAGACCTGGCTGATCACTACTCCTGGTGAAAGCGCCTTAACAGCCTGCGGCGCAGGCGCCAGATTCACAAGCATTGCCAGGATCATGGCAATTAATACAAACGTGCCTTGTCTTTTCATTTTTTCTCCTGTTCGAAAAGGGGTTGAATTGAAAATAAAACGGTCTTGGTTATAGATTGGATCGTGCTCGCTGACAGATAAGACATCTAGATGCTGTTGCTCCACCTGATTACGCACGCTAAAGTGCCTTCACGAATTGTTATTGAATTATATCAAGAATAAAGGAACAAAAATTTCAAGTAAATATTCAGATCAGAAGAATTAGGTAAATAAAATTTCAAATGGCAGATCAGACGGATTGATCGGGTGCCGATCGGGGTAATTAATAAATTAAGGGCTACCCTTCTTTCGAGTAGCCCTTTGTAATACCTATCTATGTTGATCTCAGGCAGGCTTTAAAACCATCCGCCTGGGTGCAATGCTGAAGCCACATTCCTCCAGTCTAATGGATCGCGATGCTGCCACCACCCAACAAAGTATCAGGTGGGGCAAGCTCGATTGCGCCAGGCTGGCTGTCGTAGACCAGCATTCCGCTGACCTGCTCTAAGATTTGCAATCGAACATAGTCCATACCATCGCCGCCGAGCTTCTCAGAGCCATCCACCACACTTAACAGGAAGGTATAACCTGCCATACCGTTGAACTCACCGCTGCCGCGCAGCCAGGCAGAATTTCCATCCACGACCAGCCAATCGAAACTGGTTCCGGTGAAGTACAGACCTGCGCTGTCAATCATCCAACTGAGTGAGGCAACCGGGGATGCATTTTTCTTGACATACTTGGCATCAAAGGAGAACTCTGCTTTGCCGGTGAGCAACGGGTCAAATGTGTAGGCGCCAGCTGGAGAATCGATCCAGCCGCCACCAGTGACAAAGCCATTATTGCGGTCAAAGACAGCCACATAAGTCTGGTCGCTGGCCGTTAAGCCGCCCACATCGGTGACCATCACATGGACGGGGAAGATTCCTGGCAGTGTACCGGCCGTGAACCAGGCTTCCTGTCCTAGGGTCTCGAAGATGCCATCATTGTCCAGATCCCAGGCATAACTCAGCGGCTTACCTTCTGGATCGTAACCTACTGCACTGAGCAGGATACTTTCGTTAACGCTGACCGCGTACGGTCCGCCAGCTTCGACAGTGGGAGGCAGATTGGTCAGGTTCAGCCCGACGATCACTGCATCGTGATCGGATGCACGATAAGCATTGGGTTCGTATAAATTCTCTTGAGAAAGAGGCTTAAAGGAGGTGTCATAATCGACCACATCGGCTTCGTCTGCGTTGATATGCCAATCGATGACACCCGTTACCTGGGTTGCCATGCCTGCATTTGCCAGGGCATGATCCAGATAGCCGTTCTGGCCATCAAAAACATAAGAGTAAGCAAATAAGCCCTGGTAATCAAAAATCAGGTTGGTGTAATCATCTTCCGTTCCAAAAATATCAT
Source organism: uncultured Chloroflexia bacterium (assembly GCA_963842455.1). GTDB lineage: Bacteria > Chloroflexota > Anaerolineae > Anaerolineales > UBA4823 > CAWJHE01. The sequence goes on along the minus strand of CAWJHE010000006.1, from coordinate 721,634 downwards.
CCGGGCCAGCTTTGATGGCGTCGATCGGGTCTTCCATCGCATAGGAATTCAAGTCGCCCATGATGATAAAATCGGGGTCGCCGCTGCCCGTTGGGTCAACTGCCAGCCAATCCACCATAGCCTGAGCAGCATACATACGCGTCAGGTTACAGTTGCCCTGACCGTCGCCAATATCGGGATCGTCCACATCATTACAATCTGACCCCTTTGATTTCAGGTGGTTGACCGCTACGGTGAAGCGCGCACCAGTGCTGTTCTCTTCGAAGGTCTGCGCCAGGCTTGGGCGATTTTTGGTATCCAGGAAGCGTGTATCAACGCTGGAATCCAGAAGGGCAAACGAACCTACTGGGGTGACATCAGCTGGGCGATAGATCAAGCCAACCTTGATAGCGTCGCTGCCAATTACACCAGTATCGACATAAGCATAGGCGCCTGGACCCAAGAGGTCGTTCAGACCGGCAACAATATCAGCCAGCGGCTCAACGCCGGTGGTATTTTCCAGCTCATTCAGACCAATCACAGAGGCGTCTAACCCGCTGAGGGCAGCCAGTAGCTTGGCGCGCTGGCGAGAAAACTCATCAGGTTGATCAGCATCTGCACCTCGGCACTCCACATTCAGGAGAGGTCCACATTGATTGTCCAATGGGTCGCCAGTTGGATAATCCAGGGTCAGGAAATAATTGAGGGTATTCATAGCGGCAATTTTTAGATTTCCGCCCACATCTTCCGGGGCAGCTGGACGAGGATTAACTGCCGTGAAATCTGCCGGCGCGGTTGGCATGATGCGGTACAGGTTGAAATCATAGCCAAGCACCCCGATTGCATTCTGAACCAGGTCGCCACCACGGAACATATTTGTCAAACTAAAGGGTTGACCATTGGGATGGCGTAAAGCCGCGGGATTCTGGGCGCTGTTGACATCATCCAATGTTATCCTGCGCAAACTATTCTGGTATGCCAAGTCGATCGCCGCAGCGCCCGGTTCAACCACCGAGGTAGGCGTGAACATACGAGACTGTCCCTCAAATGGCAGGCTCAATATAATTTCTCCAAAACGATCGTAGTTGAAATATTCTGAGATCACTAGCGATTGAGGAAACTTGACCAGCATGCCTTCGAAACCCTCCAGGTATTCTGGGCTGGTGAAAGGCATGTTTACCTCGATAGGTGCAATCGATCCGCTGCCGCAATCCACGATGTTCGCAAGAGGCACAACAGCTGTATTGCTGTTGGAACCATTGATGGTTGTCTGATTGAAGCGCTCACGTGCATATCCTGTGACCCGCACCACCTGTCCAGTGCTGACAAAGTTATTATTGCCCGTGTAGACAAATATCCCATCCGATGTCGCCTGGTCACCGTCCCCGGTCAAGTCTTGCATATAGAAACCGGACATACTGCTGCTGGTTTCAAAATCTCCCACCACAACTCCCTGAGTGGTGACCGTACCTGTAATAGCAGCCACTAATCCGCTGCCTTGAATGTTGTAGATAGGTGTATAGGTCAAATCACACACATTGGTTTGGATGGAGAAACTCAATACAAAGTCCGCCATCATATTATCTGGGGGGTCGTTGACATCCTGGTCAGTCACCTTGGCTGCATATACCGATAATGCGCAAGTTTCTCCACTCACAAAATCTGTGTCTGGATCCAGTGTGAAATCTACTGGTCCTCCCGTGACTGAAGCAGGATGGGCGCCTGTCGTACTGCAGGTCAGCGAGAACCAATCACTGCTTACATCCACTGCTTCATTAAAAAGAAGTTGCAAGGATGCATTGGCTGCCACATCGCTGGCGCCGTTACCTGGGTTGGAGCTGGCAATATAAGGAGCTACATCGATAGATACCAGCTGGTTTAGCGCGCCTGGCGTGTTATAAGCCTCTCCCACAATGGGCGTTCCAGCAAAACCAGGGATGCCAGCCAGGTCGAAATCATTGCGAACCCAATCGGTGGCAGCGTCTGTATCGAAGCCATCCGGAAAACGGGAAGCGCCACCGGGGGCAAAGGCTAAGCCATCGTAAGAAACACTCAACGTGGTTGCACCGTAGGTAATATCGCCTGTGCCACCATCATTGACAGCAACAGAATCAACAATCTCGCTCCACGGGGTTACATCGAAAGTACCATTGTTATCTGTGTCTAAATCATTGTTCAATGCACCGCTAAAATCCTTCACCAAAAGTAAGGAAATAGTCCCATTCTCCAGGGCATTGGCTGGTAGGCTAACCAGGTTTAAGCCATTGGCATCCATGCTTCCTAATGAAATCACCTCATCAATGGTGCCAACTGCCAAGCTAGCATCCCCCTCTATTTCCAACAGCTTGTAAGCTGAATAATCTGTGTTGGGCGAGCCGTAGATTTCGACAAACTCCACATCGGTGCCCGTTGTGCTAGCGGAGAATTCATTGATCTTGGGGGAGAGTAAGCTTGGAGCACAAATAGCCGAATGGGAACCCAATCCATCGAAAGTATCCGTAGCATAACCATCCCACTCTCCGGAAGGATCAAACGGATTGCTTCCATCAGGGTCACCGGCGCAGACAGTATTCTTGCGTCTGAGTGTGTTGTCAGCAGTGCTCACTAGGTCAACACCCCATTGTGAACCAGGGTCAAAACCAATTTGGCCAATGACATCCAGGTTTTGAGCACCTTTTCGCAACACAACTGCATCGTCACCGTTGAACCAACCAGCTCCGTTGGTCTGGTCTGCCTGGGCCAGGATAGTAGCAACGGCACTACTTTGAGCAATGACAAAAACATCTCCATCGGCAACAACGCCATTCAAATTGATCGTCAGACCTGCTGAGGCGCTGCCATTAAAGAACATTTGAATGTTATAGCCGCCTGCTGCCAGGTCAACTGCAGCGCCAGTATCATTATAGATTTCGAGCGCTTTATTGTTGCTGGTCCCTTCGATGAATTCCGAGAAAAACAACTCGGTTGGCACAGCAGCTTGAACCATCTGCGGCGCTGGCGCCAGGTTTAAAACCATTGCCAGGATCATGGCAATTAATACAAACGTGCCTTGTCTTTTCATGGAGCTCTCCTGTTTGAATGGGTTGGGTAGGGTATGAATCTGTATTTTGATCCGGTCAAGCGAATCCTGGATGGTGATTAAGACAATGAGATGCAATTTCTCCACCTGAATACGCTCCCTGGAATGCCTTAACTAACTGTAATTGAATTATATCAAGAATCCGGCAAAATAATTTTTCAATTTAAAATACAACGTAGGGGAATGGGGTAAAATATCTTTCAAATCGCGGCTCAGGCAGCTTGACCGTATAACGCGGAAAAACCTGTAAACCGTTAACAACGCTAAGAAACGCTAAGTTTCTATTAAAAACTTTCGTGGAAATATGTGTTCATTCGTTGCCCCCAAAAATGTGCAGCCATCAGGTCAATCACACGCTCTGCGGGAGCAAGCGCTCAATAGCTGCGATACCAGCGCGGAAGTCATCGCCCAGGTATTGCCCTGCCATGCGCATACGCCACTCAGGCTGGGTAGTGAAGATACGCCCACCGTAGGCAAAGATCGGCTTACCGCCCTGCGCTGATTCAGGCAGCCAATGCGGCCATTGGGCCAGCTCAGAGGCAGTCTCTTCGGTCATAGCAATGGCGACAATCATCGAAGGCTGTAAATCATGAACATAACCAGCCAGGTCGGGCAAGGGCACCGCCTGTCCCAGGTAGGCCACTGGCCAACGCCGGCGACGCAAAAGAGCGCCCAAGAATCAGCAAGCTGCCCTCGTGCCATTCATTCGGGGCGCAAGCCAAAACAATCGGATTGATCGCTTTCGGGGGCGGACCACTGACCATCCACATCAATAGACGTTGGCGCAGGTAATTGGTTGCCAGGTGTTCTGTGGCTACACTCATATTGCCGTTTTCCCAGGCAGTTCCAATCCTGGCAATCGTCGGCCCGATGACATCAAAGATCATGACTTCTGGCGAAGTAAGCGCCAGTACCTCACCCAACAGGCTATCAGCAGCAGTTAAATCGCGTTGCTCAAAGGCATGAAACAATTGCTCAGTAAAGGTCTGAAGATGCGGGGCTGCTGCATTCGATCGGTCGTCAGACCCGGATGGAAGCTGCTCCACCAGAGCTAAGTTCCCAGACTCCTCCTGCCGGCGTAGGGCATGAATAGCCTGGGCCGTTTGCATGCCATCTTCGATGCGATCCTTCACCCAGCGCAAACGCAAGACATCCCGTTCTGAATAAAGCCGGTGTCCGCCAGCCGTACGCTCGGATTCGGGAAAATCGTAACGTCTTTCCCAAGCGCGTAAGGTAGCCATTGAAACGCCCGTCATACGAGCGACCACACCGATATTGTAAATAGGCTCTTCGTTTCCAGTAATCACGTCAGGCAAAGGACTCATAAGGTACTCCATCTCTTCTTTCTATATTTGCAGAAAAATAATAACACAACCAACAAGTTGTGTCAAGATATCTAGAATATATTGTACAAGTTCTTGACAGGTTTTGGCTTTCCACCTATAATGTACTCATTCAATGACGTAATCGTGTGAAAAGAGGTTTACCATGAGAGTGATTATTACCGGTGGAACAGGTTTGATTGGCAGCGCACTGGCAGCACGACTGCTCAAGCGAGGGGATGAAGTAATTTTGCTAAGCAGAAATCCGCACAATAAACAGGATAGCTCTCCTGCTGGAGCCCGTTTGGAATCCTGGGATGGGCGCACGGCATCCGGCTGGGGAAAGCTGGTGAACAGTGAAACAGCGATTGTCAACCTGGCTGGAGAAAATCTTTCTGCCGGTTTATGGACCGAAGCACGCAAAAAACGCATCCTGGATAGCCGCATCAACGCTGGTTTAGCCGTTTCCCAGGCGGTGGAACAAGCACAGAGCAAACCCACTGTCGTGGTTCAATCCTCAGCAGTCGGCTATTATGGCGTTGAGGAGCATTCACTGATCAGCGAGGGGCACGATCCCGGTACCGATTTCCTCAGCCAGGTGTGCCTTTCCTGGGAAGCTTCAACCTCCACTGTGGAAAAGCACGCGGTGCGCCGGGCAATCATTCGCACAGGCGTGGTGCTCTCAAGGGATGAAGGCGCTCTACCCAAAATGCTATTGCCCTTCTATCTCTTTGTAGGAGGCCCCATCGGGAACGGCAAACAAGGTTTTTCATGGATTCACCTGCAAGATGAGGTGGCTGCCATAGAATTTATTATCCACAACCCACAAGCCAAGGGGGTGTTTAACCTAAGCGCTCCGCAACCAGTGAGCAATCACCAGTTTGCAAAAACCATCGGAAGAGTGATCAAACGCCCTTCTTTCTTTCCAGTTCCAGGTTTTGTGCTCAAGCTGGCGCTGGGTGAAATGTCCACAGTTTTATTGGACGGACAATTTGTACAGCCCATGCGTCTTTTGGAGTACGGGTTTGAATTTTCTTTCTCCGATGCTGAAAGCGCCCTAAGGGATTTGTTAACGAAATGAGGTTTTGACCATGAAGATTGGAATTGTAGGCAGCGGATTGGTTGGTTCGACGGCTGCGTATGCCATGGTGATGCGCGGTATAGGCCGTCAAATTGTCCTTGTGGACCTAAATGCAGCGCGTGCCAGGGCAGAAGCGGATGATATTCAGCATGCCGTGCCATTTGCTCATCCCATGCGCGTGATGGCAGGCGATTACTCAGATCTGGCAGGCGCACAGGTTGTCGTCATCACGGCTGGCGTCAACCAGCAACCTGGCGAATCCAGGCTGCACTTATTGGAGCGAAACGCCCGGGTTTTCGAGCAGATTATTCCAAAAATTGTTGAACATGCCCCCGACGCGATTTTGCTGGTGGCCACCAACCCGGTGGATATCATGACCCATCTGAGTGCTCAAATTGCGAGTAAGCTAGGAGTTCCCAGCCAACGCGTATTGGGCAGCGGAACTACACTGGATACAGCTCGTTTTCGTTCCTTGCTAGCCAGGCAGCTCGGCATTGATTCGCAGCATGTTCATGCGTATGTCGTTGGCGAACATGGCGATTCGGAAGTTTTGGCCTGGTCCCTGGTCAGCATTGGCGGCATTCCCCTGGAGGACTACTGCAGTATGCAACATCTGGAAGTTTGTTCTGAAGATCGCCAGGTGATTGATGAACAGGTACGAAAAGCCGCCTATCATATTATCGAGGGTAAAGGCGCAACCTACTACGGCGTGGGCAGTGCAATTGCTCGTATCGTAGAGGTCATTCTGCGCGACCAGCGCGCCCTGTTAACGATTTGCGCCCCCCTGGAACAAGTAGCCGGTGTTAAAGATGTGACGCTTTCATTACCCCATTTACTCGGCGGGCAGGGCGTTCTCAATACCGTTCACCTCAATTTACAGGAAAATGAAGAGTTGGCTCTACGCGCTAGCGCCCAATTGCTTCGTTCGGTGCTAGACGACCTTGAAAAGGAAAAGGGAAACTAAAACATTGAACTCTCCATCATCGCAAAAATTACCATTAGGAAGAACCGAACTACAAATTTCACCTATGGGGGTAGGCGCTTGGGCTTGGGGCGACCGCTTCATGTGGTCTTTTGGCAACTCACATAACGAAAAAGACGTCCAGGCTGCCTTCCAAGCCACTCTGGATGGTGGTATCAACTTCATTGATACGGCAGAAGTTTACGGCATGGGACGATCAGAACGGTTGCTTTCTGAGCTGATCCAAAGCCAACGCGATTCCCTGGTGATCGCCAGCAAGATCATGCCTTTTCCATGGCGGCTGACCAGAAATAGTTTGTTCCGCGCTCTGCGTGGCAGCCTGAATCGCCTGAAACTGGAAAGCCTGGATCTATACCAGATACACTTTCCTCTGCCTCCTTTATCGGTCGAGAAATGGGCTGACTACATGGCGGATGCCGTGGAGCAGGGCTTGATAAAAGCAGTGGGTGTTTCCAATTATGACAAGAACCAAACAAAACGCACCTATGCTGCCCTGGCCCAGCGTGGCATCACCCTGGCATCCAACCAGGTAGAATACAGCCTGCTGGATCGAAAAGTGGAGCATAATGGTTTATTGAAGACTTGCCAGGAATTAGGCGTGACTGTGATTGCCTACAGCCCGATTGCCAAAGGGATGTTAACCGGCAAATACTCTCCAGAGAACCCCCCTCCTGGGCCTCGCAGCAGGATTTACAACAGCAGCCTGTTGGCAAAAATGCAACCGATGATCCGCGAGATGCGCAAGATAGGGGATCTGCACGGTGGAAAAACAGCCTCACAGGTCGCCCTCAACTGGCTGATATGTAAGGGAACTGTACCCATTCCTGGCGCTAAGAATGCCCGCCAGGCACAAGAAAATGCCGGCGCATTGGGTTGGCAGCTAACGCCCGGACAAGTTGAAACCTTGGATCGCTTAAGCCAGGAGATTGGATGAGCACGGTTATCTGGTGGATACGTCGTGATTTGAGGCTGACGGATAACCAGGCTCTGGCATCGGCCATCGAAAGCGGACTGCCGGTTATCCCAGTATTTATCGTCGATCCCGGTTTATTAGCTTCGCCTTACGCCAGCCCAAAGCGAAATGCGTTTCTGTGGGGTGGCTTACGCGCCCTGGACCAGGAATTACGACAACGCGGCAGCTACCTGGTGATTCGCCAGGGCGACCCTCTGGTCGAGCTGTCTGCTTTGGTCCAGGATAACCAGGCTGAGACCATTTTCGCAGAACCAGATTATTCACCTTACGCCTTACAACGCGAACTCCAGGATATCTGACGCTCTGACCATCCAATGGGTAGGCAGCCCAGCCTTTCGGCCACCCGGAACGATTGTAAAAAACAACGGGGAGCCATATACGGTATTCACCCCTTTCAGCAAGGCTTGGAAAGCATTTCCTGGTCTTTCGGCGCAGATGAATTTTTTCACACCAAAGAAACTGGAAACCCCCGAAGCGATCCAAAGCTTGCCTATCCCCAATGCGGAAGTTCCAGGAGGGCATCTCTTCCCGCCAGGTGAGCAGGAAGCACAACAACGCCTGACTGCCTTCACCCGAAATATTCACCCAACGAAAGGAGTTCTGGTTCCGGCCCCAGTCTTCTCCTATGCATCCGGTCGGGATCGACAGGATTGGGAAGGGACTTCACGCCTCTCCCCCTATCTGCGTTTCGGGATGCTTTCCGCCCGGCAAGCGGTGTCTGCTGCTTACCAGGCTATCCAAACTGCTCCAGGCGGCGAGGCTTTAAAAAGTGCAGAAACCTGGTTGAACGAGCTGATCTGGCGAGAATTTTACATCCACATACTGTATCATTTCCCCAGGGTGCGAAGAGAGAACTTTCGCCTGCCACATGTGCGTTGGGTAAACAACCCGCAACACTTCGAAGCCTGGCGCCATGGGCAGACAGGGTATCCGGTTGTGGATGCGTCCATGCGCCAGCTGCAGCACACAGGTTGGATGCATAACCGCTCGCGCATGATCGTGGCTTCTTTCCTGACCAAGGACCTGCTCATCGATTGGCGTTGGGGTGAGCGCTGGTTTATGCAGCACCTGATTGACGGCGACCCGGCGGCTAATAACGGCGGCTGGCAATGGACGGCCGGCACGGGCACGGATGCAGCTCCCTATTTTCGCATCTTCAATCCTATCAGCCAGAGCATGAAACACGATCCGCATGGTGAACATATTCGCCGTTGGCTGCCAGAACTGTCCAATGTTCCTGATGAATTTATCCACGAACCCTGGAAGATGTCAGCAGAAATTCAAGTGCAAGCCGGTTGCAGAATAGGGGTCGACTATCCCTTCCCCATCATCGACCATAGCCAGGCCAGGGAGCGAGCTTTGGAGGCTTATGCACCCCCAAAATAAGAGCATACCCTCTCGGGAAGAAGCCAAAGCACTCTTGGCCGAAGCTGCCAGGATGAACCCCGGTCCCTGGGAGCAGCATTCCCTGCGGGTTGCCGAGGCAGCTCAAGCCATCGCTCAGCATCATCCTGAGCTGGATGCAGAGAGAGCCTATATTCTGGGTTTACTCCATGATATCGGACGTCGTTACGGTGTGCGCGGTATGCAGCATGTGTTGGATGGCTATCGCTTTCTTATGGAACTCGGCTATACGCACGCGGCGCGGATTTGCCTGACCCATTCCTACCCTGACCAGCATCTTGTGCACGGCGCCGATGCCTGGGACGGAAAACAAGAAGACCTGGAATTCGTCGAGCAATATCTGAATGAGATCGAATATGATGAGTATGATCGCCTGATCCAACTCTGCGATGCGGTTTGCCTGCCACAAGGCTTTTGCCTGATGGAAAAACGCCTGGTGGAAGTGGTAATGCGTTATGGCGTAGACCAATACACCCTGCCCCGCTGGCGGGGGTACATGCAAGTGAAAGAAAATATCGAAAAGCGCATCGGACGTTCGATTTACTCAATTTTACCGGGTGTGGTCGAAAACACTTTCGAACATCTATAGACAAAAAATGAACTCATTGGAAGATTTTATCCGCTTAGAAAAACTGAGCAAGAATTACCTTGAGGGCAACCAGGAACGGGTAGTCCTGCGTAACGCCAGTACATCCTTTTCTCAGGGTGAATTTGTCGCCATATTAGGCAAGAGCGGCTCTGGCAAGAGTACGCTGCTTAACCTGATCAGCGGCATTGACCTGGCAGATGCAGGCTCGGTTTGGATCAATGGCAAAAATTTAACTGCACTCGATGAGAAGCAGCGCACAATTTTCCGTCGCGATCATATCGGTTTCATCTTCCAATTTTTCAACCTGATCCCCACCTTGACAGTGCTGGAAAATGTTATCCTGCCTGCCGAGCTGAGCAACCAAACTCCGGCTATGGCTCGTAAGCAGGCTGAAGATCTGCTCCAGGCAGTTGGACTGGTTGATCGAGCGGCTACCTTCCCCGACAGGCTGTCCGGCGGCGAACAGCAGCGTGTTGCCATCGCTAGAGCTCTGGTCAACGATCCCCTGCTGCTATTGGCTGATGAACCTACCGGCAACCTGGACGAGGAGACCGGTCAGCAAGTCCTGGCTTTGTTGGATCGTCTGACACGCCAGGCAGGCAAGAATATGATCATGGTCACCCACAGCCAGGAAGCTGCTGCGTATGCTGATCGCGTTTTGATCCTCAAAGATGGAAAGTTAATCGAAAAGTCACAGCCTTAATCAAGCATCGTATGTGCACAATCCGTGTTAAGATGTTTAAATCGTAATCATTCTCTTTTCATCAGGAGTCCGAGATGCTCACAATCGAAAAAATTGACACCCAAAATAAAACGCACATCCGGCGGTTTACACAAATTCCTTTCCAGTTTTATCGGGATTGCCCACAATGGGTGCCACCAATCCTGGTTGACGTTCAAACCATGCTTGACCGCAAAAAACATCCCTATTACGAGCACTCGGACGGGGATTTCTTTATCGCTGTACGTGAGGGTAAAGATGTCGGTCGCCTGGCAGTTTTTGAAAACCGCCTTTACAACCAGCATCACCAGGTCAAACAGGCTCATTTCTACTTCTTTGAATGCGAAGATAACCAGGAAACTGCCAACGCGCTTTTTGAAAGCGCATTCGATTGGGCTCGCCAACGCGGTCTGAACAAGATTATCGGCCCCAAAGGGCTGGGAGCCTTGGATGGGTATGGGTTGCTGGTAGACGGCTATGAACACCGTCAGATGATGACCATGATGAATTACAACCATCCCTACCTGGTGAAACTGGTCGAGAACCTTGGCTTCGAGAAAGAAGTTGATTTTGTTTCCTGCTACCTGGGAAAAGACGCCTTCCGACTACCTGAGCGAGTACACCGAATTGCAGAACGAGTTTTAGAGCGCGGTGCGCTAAGAATTCAGCGTTTTAAAAATAAGAAAGAACTGATGACCTGGGCGCCCAAAATAGGAAAAGCTTACAACCAGGCCTTTGTCAACAATTGGGAGTATTATCCTCTCACTGAGCGGGAGATCGATTTTGTGGTTGCCAATATCATGACCATCGCCGACCCACGTTTAATCAAGATTATTGTTCACGATCAAGATGTAGTCGGTTTTTTGTTCGCTTTCCACGATGTTTCGGCAGCCATCCAACGTAACAAAGGGCGTCTTTTCCCCCTTGGTCTGGTCGATATCTTAATGGAGATGCGCCGTACCCGTTGGGTTTCCCTGAATGGCGAAGGCATTCTCCCCCAATTTCATGGTCGCGGCGGTAATGCCTTGATGTATTCTGAGATGGTCAAGACGATGCAAGAATTTAATTTTGAACATGCCGACCTGACTCAGGTTGCAGAAACCGCCGTAGAAATGCGCTCCGATCTGGAGAATGTAGGCGGAAAATCCTACAAAAACCACCGGGTTTTCAAGAGATCTTTAGATTAGGCAGACGATTAACCATTCATGCTGGGGTGGTATTAAGGTCGACTCAAATTTACAGGTGTTGGTTTAAGCAGGATGAGTAGAAAAATTCTTTTCTTTACGGGGTGGCGCTATTTACTCCGCCACCCCTGGCAAACGTTTTTAATGATCACAGGCATCACCCTGGGTGTAGCGGTCGTGATCTCGGTGGACCTGGCTAACGCCAGCGCCAGCCGGGCCTTTGATTTGAGTACGGAAACAGTCGCCGGCAAAGCTACCCACCAAATTAGCGCTGGCAGTCAGGGTCTGGACGAGGAGATCTATACACAGCTCCTTCTACAGGGCTGGCAAGTCCCCATGGCGCCGGTGATCGCGGATTATGCCTCCTCCCCCGAGCTGGGTAATCGTACCTTGCAATTCCTTGGGGTGGATGCGTTCGCTGAAGCTCCTTTCCGCAATTATCTCGGTAGCGCTAATCCTACCCAGAATTCGTCTCCAGTTGGCGCATCTCCGGACCATTTGGTTAATTTCTTAACCCAACCTGGGGCGATCCTTATCTCTGAGGAGAATGCAATCCGGCACCAACTCAGTATCGGCCAAACGATTTCCCTGGAGATGGCTGGACAGGTGCATAATGTCACCATTACTGGCCTGGTAAGGCCCGCCGATTCCCTCAGCCGGCGTGCATTAGAAAGCCTTATCCTGGCAGATATCGCCACCGCCCAGGAATTGACCGGCCGATTAGGAGTTATCGATCGGATCGATATCATTCTGCCCGAATCATCCGCTGTAACAGGCTTATTGGAGCAGATCCAATCCCAAATACCTGCCAACGCGACCTTACAACCTGTTGAGGCGCGTAGCGGAGCTGTAGCTCAGATGACTGCAGCCTTTCGAGTTAATCTGACCGCGCTTTCTCTGTTAGCCTTAGTCGTTGGACTGTTTCTTATCTACAACACCATCACATTTTCGGTAGTGCAACGCCGTCCAATGTTTGGCGTGCTAAGAAGCCTGGGCGTCACTCGCGAAGAGGTTTTTCTATTGGTTTTGAGTGAAGCCCTGGTCATCGGCTTGTTGGGAGCACTTCTCGGAGCCGTTTTAGGCATTTTGATGGGACAAGGCACCGTTCGCCTGGTTACTCAAACCATCAACGACCTGTTCTTTGTCGTTAATGTACGCGGTGTGCAAATCCCAGTCAGCAGCCTGATAAAAGGCATCGTGTTAGGCGTCTCTGCCACCTTGATGGCAGCTGCACCGCCAGCCTGGGAAGCTGCCAGTGTGCCACCGCGCCTGGCATTATCCAGATCCGGCTTGGAAAACAAAGCCCAACGAGCTGTCTGGCTGGCAGCCTGGTGGGGTCTGGGGTTCATTACAGCCGGGATAGCGCTTTTAGGGTTGCCCACCGATTCGCTCATCATCAGTTTTGCCGCCACCTTTGCCATCGTGGTGGGTTTTGCCATGTTGGTGCCCGTCTCGACAAAGCTAGCGATGCGCGTTGCTACGCCATTCCTGGGGAGGATATGGGGCACCCTGGGCAGAATGGCTCCGCGGGACGTAGTCAATTCACTCAGCCGCACCTCGATTGCAGTGATGGCCTTGATGGTGGCTGTCTCCGTCACGATTGGTGTCAGCTTGATGGTGAACAGTTTCCGCGCAACAGTGATCACCTGGTTGGGTGAAACCTTGCAAAACGATATCTACATCTCCGCACCCGGTCTGAACTCAACCACCCCATCGATCGTGATCGAACCAGGCGTCAAGCCCTTGCTCCAATCCATCCCTGGCATTGAGCGCATGGATGCTTTGCGTTCTGTGGAAGTTGATTCTCCCAACGGTCTGGTGCATATCGCTGCTACGGATAACTTTAGCCTGGGTGAAGAACGCATCTATCTCTCTCATCGCGTCCCGGAGAACAAGATCTGGGAAGAAATGCAGAATGGGTCGGTGATCATTTCGGAACCCCTAGCCAACCGCTTGAAATTGACTGGTAAAGAAGCGTCGATAATTCTGAATACAGCCACTGGTCTGCAATCGTTCGAAGTAGCCGGGATCTACTATGATTATGCCTCCACCCAGGGTACCGTGACCATGGCATTAAACATTTACCAGGATTTATGGAAGGATAGCAATGTAACTGCTTTGGGGCTGCGTCTGGCGCCGGGTGCAGATTTGGATACAGTCATTAGAGATGTAGAAGAAGTTATCTCCACACAGCAGCGCCTGATCGTGCGCGCCAACCAGGCCTTACGCAATGAAGTGTTAGTGGTTTTCGATCGCACTTTTGCGATTACAGCGGCCTTGCAGATTTTAGCCACAATTGTGGCTTTTATCGGTGTGCTCAGCGCCCTGCTTTCCCTGGCTCTGGAAAAACAGCGCGAAATGGGGATCTTGCGCTCAGTTGGGATGACGGTGCGCCAGTTATGGGGCTTGATGATGCTCGAAACAGGTCTGATGGGCAGTGTTGCCGGTTTATTGGCCTTACCCACGGGTTATGCTTTAGCGCTGATCCTGGTCTATATAATCAACCGGCGCTCCTTCGGCTGGACTTTGCAAATGCAAGTTGACCCCATCCCGTTTCTGCAAGCAATGTTTGTAGCCATTTTTGCAGCTTTGATCGCCGGTGTTTACCCAGCAATCCGAATGAGTTCGCATGGCTGCATCTGAAGCCATGCGATCGGAGTAGATTGATACAGGATTTCTCCAACATAACAGGTCAAGTTCATCAAGGTTGATGTGAATGAAAAAATGGTTATTTATTCTCCTGGCAACAAGCGGATTGGCTCTGATCGTTTTCATCTGGAACCAGAGCCGCCCACCGGATGCCATCCAATCTACTATTGTAGGAGAAACCAGCTCTAAAGATCAGGAAGGATTTTCCCGTGCGCTGGAGGTTAGGCCTTTTTCTTTCCCGGATGACCACGGCCCGCATCCGAATTACCAGACCGAGTGGTGGTATTACACGGGCAATCTGCAGGCAGAGGATGGTCACCGTTTTGGATATCAGCTCACTTTCTTTCGGCGCTCCTTGCAGCCCATAAAGAATATCGAGGAGCGTCCATCGCAATGGGCTAGCTCACAAGTGTACATGGCTCATTTTGCTCTATCCGATATCGACGGACAGCAATTCCGGGCTTACGAAAGGCTGGCCCGTGGTGCAGCTGGTCTATCCGGTGCCAGGGCAGCGCCATATCGGGTTTGGCTACAAGATTGGAATGTTGAAGAGATTGGTCCGAATGCGCTCGGTTTCCAAACTTATCGCTTAACAGCAGCCCAAGGCGAGATCAAACTTGACTTAATCTTGGATGATCTGAAAGGACCGATCGCTCAGGGCGACCAAGGGTTTAGCCGCAAAGGTCCCGAGGCTGGCCAGGCTTCATATTATTACAGCCTGACCCAACTAAAATCCAGCGGGGAGGTGGTGATCGGTGAAAAAAGCTATCGTGTTGATGGCTTTAGCTGGATGGATCATGAATTCAGCACCAGTGTGTTGGCACAGGATCAAGTTGGCTGGGATTGGTTTTCCTTTCACCTGGATGACGGCAGTGAGCTGATGGTTTTCCAGATTCGCAAAGCAGATGGCAGCATTGATCCATTTTCCAGTGGGACATGGATCTCGCTTGATGGCAGACCTGTTCCGCTCACCCAGCAAGATTTCAGGATACAAATCTCTAAAAATTGGACGAGCCCGCATTCTAAAGCGAACTATCCAGCAGGTTGGATGATCGAGATTCCCAAACTTGAACTCAAGCTGACCATCGAACCTCACCTGGCGGATCAGGAACTCAACCTCTCCTATTCCTATTGGGAGGGCGCTGTAATGATTAAAGGCGAACGCGGGGGTCAACCTGTTCAAGGCAATGGATATGTAGAATTAACCGGCTATTCAACCTCGATGGGTGGGGAATTTTAGCCAGCTAATTCTTAGACAGCCAGCGAGGCAATGCATGCATCACCCCTGGCAAGCAAAAATAACCGTAGCAATCCTTAGCGTCCATTGAGGTTGAGTTGAACATCAATTGAATGGTGTCGAACTATTCCATTATTTATTACGACCCTTCCGATCTTTTTGCAAAAAACATAAAAATCTTTATACATATCCTTGACAATATCTATACAATATTATATAATTTATTTAAGTCAAAGACGGTTCGTGATAAATGAATAAGTGGATTTAGGTGGACATGTTAAAGAAAATTATTCGAATTAGTATAGGCATTTTATTGATCCTCAGCATCTTTTTGATAGGGTTTATTCTTTGGGCGCTCACACCCTCAGGTCCTATGCCAGAAGCTATGCTGGTAATGCGATCGACCAGCGAGTTATCCGTGGAGTCAACCCAATGGATTGTTTTCCGCCCTCTTAATCAGCCCATCGACACCGGTTTAATCCTCTATCCGGGAGGCAGGGTTGACCCACTTTCGTATGCACCTACTGCAGCTGCAATTGCCGAGCAGGGTTATCTCGTAGTGATCACACCAATGCCTCTCAACCTGGCAGTTTTTGATCCAAAACAAGCACTGGATGTCATGCAAGCTTTCCCTGAAATTCAATTCTGGGCCGTAGGTGGTCATTCTCTGGGTGGCGCCATGGCGGCAAATTTTGCCAGAAACAATCTCGAATTCGTCGATGGATTGGTCTTGTGGGCATCTTACCCCGCCCAAAACGACGATCTAAGCACGACGAAACTCTCGGTAGCATCCATCTTCGCTACCCTGGATGGCTTATCTTCACCGGAGAAAATTGCGGCGAGCAAACAACTCCTGCCTGCAAACACTATTTGGACAGCTATTGAAGGTGGTAACCATGCGCAATTCGGTTGGTATGGGGACCAGCGTGGAGATAATCTCGCCCTGATTAATCGTCAAGAACAACAAGATGCGATCATCGAAGCAACCGTAGCCTTCTTGAAATATCTTACAGATAAAGAGTAATCACATGAAGAAATTTACGATCATCTTCACAGTTTTCTGGTTAATTTTATTGCTTGGCCCATTCCTTGTACCCATACCGCCTCTGGAAGATACTTTTCCCGCAAAGAGCCTCGCCGACCCAGACAGCCGTTTCACCGATATTAACGATCTTTCAGTTCACTACAAGATGGTTGGGCAGGGTGAGCCTGTTTTCATTTTATTACATGGCTTTGCAGCCAGCGTCTATTCCTGGCGGGAAGTCATGCAACCTCTGGCAGATATCGGCACTGTGATCGCCTTCGACCGACCAGCATTTGGGTTAACAGAGCGACCACTGGAGTGGGATGGAGAAAATCCGTACGGTCCTGAATTCCAGGTTGAATTGGTAATTGGACTGATGGACCAACTCAATATTAACCAGGCCATTTTGGTTGGCAATTCAGCGGGGGGCGCCATTGCCACCCTCACCACCCTCAACTACCCACAGCGCGTCGAGGCCTTGATCCTGGTTGATGCAGCCATTTACAACGGGGGTGGCGCTCCATCATGGGCATCCTGGCTGATCCAAACCCCACAGATGCAACATGTAGGCCCGTTGATTGCTCGCAGGATCAAAGACTCCGGAATAGATTTTGCCGCGTAGCGCCTGGCACAACCCAGATCTTATCACAGACGAGATATGGGAAGGTTATACCCTGCCTCTTCAAGTTGAAAACTGGGACAAGGCTCTATGGCAGCTAACTTCTTCTAGCCGTGAGCTTGGATTAGATCAACGTCTTCAGGAGCTTAATTTGCCTGTACTGGTAATTACTGGAGATGATGACCGCATCGTGCCCACTCAGAACAGCATAAGACTCTCGTCAGCGATTGAAGGCGCTGAGTTGGTTGTTATTCCTGCATGCGGACACGTTCCACATGAAGAATGTCCGCAAGCTTTCCTTGAAGCCACATCCAATTTTATTTCAAGCCTGCCTTGAAATGGACCTTCAGCAAGTAAAAATTCTATAGAAACCTTATCAAGAACAGAATGGAGCAAACAATGTCAAATGTAAGCCTTAACCACCCAGCGCCAGATTTTACCTTAAACGATTTTAATGGAAAAGAAGTTAAGCTTAGCCAATATGCCGGCCAAAAAAATATCGTTTTGGTTTTCAACCGAGGCTTTACCTGACCGTTCTGCCAGGCGCATATGGCGCAGTTGCGTCAAGACTACCCACATTTCGTCGAATTAGATACGGAAATCATCGTTGTCGGTCCGGAAGACGCAGATAAATTTAGCCGTTATTGGCAATCTAAAGGCTTACCATTTGTAGGACTGCCGAACCCAGATCATTCTGTATTGAAATTATTTGGTCAACAGGTTAATCTATTTAAATTTGGAAGGATGCCAGCCCAGGTGATTGTGGATAAACAAGGCATTGCTCGCTACGTTCATTATGGAAAATCTATGAGCGATATTCCTGAAAATAAAGAGCTATTCTCTTTACTACAGAATATCAATCTTGAACTCGAGAAAGTGAACTAGTTTATGAAAACAGCCATGATATGGGGAGCTGGCGGAGATATAGCCAGCCAATTAACTCAAAAACTGAATGAAAAAGAATGGCAGGTAATCACCATTGGTCGCGGAAATAAAGATGAGACAAACCGACTGAACCATATTGAAGCTGATCCTACCTCCCTGATGGATGTCAAACAAGCTATCTTAACCGCCAGCCAGGAAGCTGCCCAAGTCGATTTATGGATTTATGCCGCTGGGGATATCCAATCCGTACGCATAGCTGAAATGGATTTTGATTCATGGCAACGCATTCTCAACGCAAATTTGACAGGCGCCTTTCTTAGCCTGAACCACAGCCTTCCCTTGCTCGCAGAAGATGCTCACATTATTTTTATCGGTGCAATCAGCGAAAGACTTCGATTTCCTGGCCTGGCTGCTTATGCTGCCGCTAAATCTGCACTGGAAGCTTTTGCCGAAACCCTCGCCAAAGAAGAAAGAAAAAAACGGGTCACTTTGGTGCGACCAGGGGCAGTTCTAACAAAATTTTGGGAAAAAGTACCGATGCAACCACCCAAGAATGCTTTAACCCCAGAATCGGTTGCCCAGGCTATCATTCAAGCCCATGAAAATGGTCAGCGGGGAACCCTGGATTTGTAACTAAGCACTGGAGCGATTAAACATCCACACAATCAAAATCGGAAGAAGGGCTGCCAATCCTACAGCGAACGACACAGCAACCCCAATTGCGCTGATTGCAGCCAGCATAGGCAAAAGCGGAGCAAGCACAAGGCTACCCAGGCTGACCAAAAATAATATCAGGGCAGCCAAGAGGATAAAGCCGGATACTTTTTTCGCCTTTTTCATGGAGGCCCGCCGGACGCCGGATATTCTCCCGCTTTGACCGTTGATCATAACAGGCTGTACCTTCTGATCATCATCCAGGTAGTAGGTGGTGATTGCTGGTTGTAATAATAATGTCCAATGATGCTCCTGGAATGCCGGTGACCATTGAAATTGGCGAACATGGTCTGCTGCACTGGCTCGCCGGCATTCATCCGCTGCTTTTGATTGCAGCGTAGGGAACACATCCTGCCAGGCATCCTGTTTACTCCGATTGGGCAAACAGACCATCCCGTTTTCCATTATTTGTGCTGAATATGCTTGAGATGCTTGAAAATTAAATTTTCCAATCGACTTTCGAATTTGCCCATCTTCTTCCAAAGCTGGGGCTGCAACATTTTGATAAACACGATCTAGTGTGCCTAAACGCAGGTCCCAACGGACACGCTGTTCTTCTACCTGCTGTGTCTGCCAGTTCCCCCGGTTTTGTTCAAAGCGTTCCTGGTGACTGACAACCCGGTAATTAAAACCCATCTCAGCTTCCCAATTAGCTTTGGCTTTGATATCTACCAACCAGACCGGTAAAAAGATTGTCTTTAAACGGCTCTGAAGATTGACTGCACCCAAGTCGACTGGTGAAAAGGGAATGCCTCTGGCAAATTCAAGGATCTGTTGCTCTAATTGAGTTGAGGGGACCGAGGGCAGCAGGACCAACTCGGGAGGACCCAGATGAGTCAGCGCAGAGATATCGCCTTGCATTGGCTCCAGGCGTGATTGAAAACAATGCGGGCATATTGCATTTAGATTGTTCTTGTGGATCAAAAAAGTCCAATCACAATAATCGCAAACGGCAGCTAGAATTGGTGCGCCCCAATCAGTTAAGTTTGAATCCAATATAAATTCAGGTTGGTCAATATTCTCTGTCATCATCACTCCTGCGTTAGTCCTCTCAGGCATCATCCATCCCCTGTGCCTGGTTGAAGAAGACAAAAACCAGTACCAGCCCAATCACAAACAGAATGAAACCTGCTATGGCGAGAATCGAACCTAACCCAGCCAGAGGGATGGTAACCAGGCCTAATAATCCAATCAACACTCCAGGAGATAAGATAGCCGCCATGACCAGCCAAAACTTCGTCCAATCCACCGGCCGCTGCCCAGCAATTGACCCGTTCTGTCCATTCACCATCACCTGAAATGCCTTGCCCTGGTAAGTATATGCAGATAAATAGTACGGTAGCAAAATATAGCGCCAGCTTTCATCGCCAAAATCGAGGTCCATTCGGAAATTTCTAACCCGTTGTGTGCTGGCTTGTGCCAGGCAAGCCTGTTTAGCCTTTTCACGCATTTCCTGGCGTGCCAATTCCCAAGCTTTTTCTAAATTCAAAGTGAATGATTGTGCCTGCATACCAGCCAAATACCTGGGCTCATAAGGAACCAAAGCGTGCAGATCAAAATTGTTTATTTTCTTCAAAATCGAATGGCTCACCTCTACAGATGCGGGCACGAGCAAATCATCCTCATGAATCTGCACCTGCCCGGATTCCCATCGCCAAACAATCACGGTGCGTTCTTTCCACTCCCCATCCTGATAGTAACGCTCCGTTTTACTATGTCCAACCTCAGCCTTCCAGTCAGCTGTATTTAGCGCATCAAATGTCCAGAAAGGCAGGTAGATTGAAGCAAAGCGTTGCAGATTGGTGATCTGAGATAAGCCAGATGGCGTCATCCAGCTACTGGACAACCATTGCCTGGCTACTTTCTGACAGCTTTCAGGAACGACCGTGAACGGAGCCAGGAAACGCGGGCGTAAACTCTCCTGTTGATCCAGCTTATGAATGACTTTGCTTGAGCCGCAGAATGGGCAGATATGCGACAAATTCTCCTTTGGCACGGAGACAACCGCACCGCATTGCCCGCATGCCATTTCCTTACGTTCTTCACCCCAACCCTGGTCGGCATGATGCAAAACATCTGGAGTAAATTCCAGCTCGGCTGCTTTTTTCCCAACTACCTGCTCTTGGGTGGGATCGGTATACCCACAATGCTGACAGGCTAATGCCTGCTCTGCCACATTGTAAACAGTGGTTGCCCCACATTGCGGGCAGATAAATTCCACAACAGGTTGAAGGGTAGCCTCCTTCGCTGGCGCAGGTTTGTAGACGCTAATTCCTTCAATGGTTGAATGATCAGGGATAAACCCGGCAGGGGGAAATTCTGACATCTTTCTTCATCCTTTGGCGACTGTGATTCAGACAATTTAACTACGTTTTACATTTGGAAAAGTTTCAGAAAATCAAAGGCCGATGAGCACCGAAATCCTGGCAAGACGGAGTTATCAACTTGATCAGCCTCTTCTCTCAGCGCTATAATTATGTTATAACACATCACACAGCCAATCCAAAAAAGACTGGCAAACTCTTAAACAATTTGGAAGGTGTGAGGATGTCAACTCGATCTGAACGCGCCCAGAAACGCGCAATAAAACAACGAAATCAACGCATCGGACTGGTTTTATTTCTTATCTTGGCTGTAGCAGCCATCGCTTACCTGGCTTTTGGCGATCAGCTATTCTCTGGCGGATCTTCGCCAGATGAAATCACTTGGACCACTACAGCATCTGGGTTAAAAATTTCCGATACTGCTCCAGGCAGTGGCACTCCTGTCAAACCTGGGGACACGGTTAGTGTTCATTATAGTGGCTACCTGACAGATGGAACGAAATTTGACTCTTCCTTAGACCGAAATTCACCCTTCGAATTTACGGTGGGTGCAGGTCGGGTGATTCCTGGTTGGGAGGAAGGACTGGTAGGCATGCAAGTTGGTGGGAAACGCAGTTTACTCATCCCGCCCAATTTGGCTTACGGTGTTCAAGGCTCCCCGCCAATCATTCCGGGAAATGCCACCCTGCGATTCGATATTGAGCTACTTGCAATCAAATAACGCTGCCTATTTTCCCTGAAAAACAACACTCTCCTGCAGACGTGACCAGGAGAGTGTTGTTAATTAATTGAAGGAGTAGCCTACATGGAAGAAATTTTTTCGTGTAAGGCTTTGCCCAACCTGGAAATACCTTCTTGAATTTTTTCCGGTGTGGCATTTGAAAAGTTCAAACGCATGGTATTATGCCCGCCACCCAACGGATAGAATGAGAAACCAGGCACAAAAGCAACTTTCTGTTTGACTGCTTCCTTGAACACATCTGCAGCGTCAAGCTGCTCAGGCATTGTGCCCCACAAGAACAAACCACCTTCTGGATGAGTCCATTCCACACCCGGCGGGAAGTAAGCATCCATCGCGCCCAGCATAACATTGCGCCGTTCACGATATACATCCTGGATGACTTTGATATGCCGGTCCAGGAAACCACCCTTTGAAATTTCGTAGGCAACCAATTGGTTAAAAGTAGCCGTGTGTAGATCCGCGCCTTGTTTCGCCATAACCAGTTTACGAATCACTTCAGGCGGAGCCACAACCCAGGCCAAACGCAACCCGGGTGCAAGAATTTTCGAGAAGGTGCTCAGGTAGATGACATTTCCCCGGTAACAAGTGTCGCCATTTTGGCGAAATTTCCCATCCAGGTAAACTACGGATGGCAGCGACTCGCCCTCAAAACGCAACTGCCCGTAAGGGTCATCTTCAACGATGGGAACGCCATACCGGTCCGCCAATTCAATCAACTTCAAGCGACGCTCAAGAGAAAGTGTAACGCCCGTTGGGTTTTGGAAGTTAGGAAGGACGTAAATGAACTTAGGACCGCTGCGCAGCGCATTTTCCAGGGCATCAGTGATCATCCCGTGTTCATCCATCGGCACCGTGACGTATTCAGCGCCGTAAGCGCTCCAGGCTTGCAGCGCCCCAAGATAGGTGGGCGACTCTACCAGGATTCGATCGCCCCGGTTGATCAGTATTTTCCCCAACAAATCCAGGGCTTGCTGCGAGCCGGAAGTAATCAGCACATTCTCTGGGGTTATATCCACACTGAAGCGAGCTGTATGGCGCACAATCATCTCGCGCAGTGGCAAATAACCATCTGTGGATCCATACTGGAGCGCCATTCTTCCCATCGTTTGAAGAACACGAGTAGCTGGCTTCTTCAAACTCCTTCAGCGGAAAAACCTCAGGCGCCGGCATGCCCCCGGCAAACGAAATAATATCTGGCTGTTCTGAAAGCTTTCAATAATTCGCGAATAGCTGAACTGCTCATTCGCTGGGTTCGCTGAGCAAAGCGATGGTCCCAAGGTGTTTGCATTTTCATCTCCTTTGAATGTGATGCAAAATATGGAAGAGCAGATATCAACCCAACCCGCATCTTCCGAATAATCCTCTAAAATCATTGTAGCTTGTGGATTTATACAGGTCAAGTGACTAAAAGCATACTTCAATCTATGAATATTTTCTGATAAATATCAGAACCCCAGAAAATTGGCCTAGGGAAAACTTGAATATAAATCTGTCGTTCAGCTAAGATATTTATGAAAATTGGCCTGACTTTTGGTCCCCATACTGGCATTGCCATGCCAGGCAAGAAAAGGTAAACTAAATATAAACAACGAAAGATTGCCCAATTCTTTTCATCAGAGATAGACCATGAAACTCAATGCTCCTCACCGCCGGTTGAACTTACTCACCAATCAATGGGTACTGGTATCACCACAGCGTACTCAGCGCCCATGGCTGGGACAAGTAGAGAAATCACCCCCAGAATTCTTACCCGCCTACGACCCGGATTGTTATCTTTGCCCTGGTAATTCACGCGCCGGCGGCCATAAAAACCCAATCTACCATGGACCTTTCGTGTTTGAGAACGACTTTCCAGCTTTATTACCCCCCAAAGAAAGCAGCCTCTCTCTCGATGGTCATTCTTCAGCCATGAGTATGATGACCGCTGTGCCAGAATTGGGTATATGCCGGGTGGTTTGTTTCTCACCCCGGCACGATTTGTCTTTGCCAGAACTCACCCAGGACGAAATTGAGGATGTTGTCCGAACCTGGAGCAGCCAGACCCGTGAATTACTCTCAAAAGACTTCGTTCAGTATGTTCAGGTTTTTGAAAACAAAGGCGCGATGATGGGCTGTTCTAACCCTCACCCGCATAGTCAAATCTGGGCGGTCAGTCATATACCGGATGAACCGGCTCGCGAATTGGAGACTCAAACCAGGTATTGGCAAGAACACCATCACTGCCTGCTGTGTGACTATATGGATGAAGAAAAAAAGGCTGGTCTCCAACGATTGGTTGCAGAAAACGATCATTTTGTAGCCTATGTCCCCTTCTGGGCAACCTGGCCTTTTGAAATCCTGCTCATCTCCCGCCGGCACATATCCCAATTACCCGATCTCACGGTAGCAGAAGTTACCGGCTTGGCTGATATTCTGAAGAAGATCACCACCCGTTACGATAATCTTTTCGAAACACCCTTCCCCTATTCGATGGGCTTCCACCAGGCTCCAAAACATCCCGATATACAACCAGGGTGGCATATGCATGCCCACTTCTTTCCTCCCTTGCTACGCTCAGCAACAGTGCGAAAATTTATGGTTGGTTTCGAGATGCTAGCCATGCCGCAGCGTGATCTCACTCCAGAAACGGCTGCAGAACGCTTAGGGGAGATGAGTGAAGTGCACTACAAGGACCATTGATGCATCTGTCAGATACTCCTCTTTGACCATTACCCCCTGAAAAAAAGATTAGAGCAAGTGCCCTATCTGCAATAAACGCCGCTAAAGTCATTCGTAAAAAAACTACACCTGAAAGTCCTGGAGGAATTTTTTCTCCAGGACTTTTTGGGATTCCAAGAACCTCAATGCCCAAAAATGCAAGGTAAATGGCAATTCTTAACCCCAAAGTTAAGATTTCTTAAAATTGGTCCTTGACAGTTAACAAATCTCTGATAAAATAATCCGGACTATCTTAGCCTTTATTATCATCTATACAAGTTACGGCTTCGAAAAGGCAAACCGATCGTGAGATCGGGGCGCAAAGTTTTGGGCGTGTATTTTACAGGCTGCCAGCTTCCGAAAAGCCATCTAAGATATCTTAGTATGGCTTTTTGCATTGAACGCGGCTGCCTCCAAAATGTCAGATTCTTTAAAATTACATAGAGGAGTTATGGTCTCATCATCGGTCAGAATTCATCCATCCGCTGAAGTATCTGCTTTGGCAACCATCAACCAGGGAACCTCAATTTGGAACAATGCCCAGGTTCGCGAAGGCGCATCGATTGGCGCTAATTGCATTATCAGCAAATCTGTGTATATCGATTTCGGCGTCCAGATCGGTGATAAGGTCAAAATCCAAAATGGCGCCTATATCTACCACGGCACAACGATTGAATCAGGCGTATTCATTGGTCCAGGAGTTATCTTTACGAATGACAAAAAACCGCGCGCCATCAATCCAGATGGATCCATGAAAGGCAATGACGATTGGGAAGTTGGCCCCACCAGAGTTTGCTACGGGGCATCCGTGGGCGCAGGCTCGATTATTTTACCGAATGTCACCATTGGAAAGTTTGCCTTAGTTGGCGCTGGTTCTGTTGTCACTCGCAATGTGGCAGACCATGCCCTGGTGATCGGAAACCCGGCTCGTCAAGTTGGTTATGTTTGCAAGTGCGCAGCCAGGCTAAACCCAGTCACACAAGACCAATTCCAATGCCCAGATTGTAAACAGCAATATTCATTTATCTCAGATTCTCTTTACTCGGAGGCGATAAGATGATCCCGATTTCGAAACCAGATATTAGTGAACTTGAAAAAGCCGCTGTCATGCAAGTCATGGATTCCGGAATGGTCGTCATGGGTCCAATGACAGCCAAATTTGAAGAGGCATTTGCGGAATTGTGTGGAGTGAAACACGCCATTGCAGTTTCTTCGGGAACGACTGCTCTCCACCTGGCATTACTGGCTCACAACATTGGACCGGGTGATGAAGTCATCACCACAGCTTTTTCATTCGCAGCCACGGTAAATGCCATCTTGTTCGTGGGTGCACGCCCGGTCTTTGCCGATATTGACGAGCAGACATTTAACATCAAACCTGGCGAAGTGGAGTCCCTGATCACTCCCCGAACAAAAGCTATTATGCCTGTCCATTTATATGGACATCTCTGCGATATGGATGAATTACTCGATATTTCAAACCGGTATGGCATCCCGATCATCGAAGACGCCTGCCAGGCGGTTTCGGCTTCCTACAAAAACAGGCGCGCCGGCTCATTTGGAACAGCCGCCTTTAGTTTTTATGCGACCAAGAACCTGATGTGCGGTGAGGGCGGTATGATCACAACCGACGATGACGAGATTGCAGATAGCTGTCGCCTGTTACGCAGCCATGGCATGCGCAAGCGTTACTACCACGAAATGCTAGGCTTCAACTATCGCATGACGGATATTGAGGCTGCCATAGGTCTTACACAGCTCAACAGGCTCCCAGAGTTCAATGCCAGGCGTTCATTCAATGCTGCCTACTTGAGTGCAAAGATCGAATCTGTCGAAACCCCACGAGTGAAAGAAGGACATGTGCATGCCTGGCATCAATACACAGTCAGAATCAATCACGGTCGGATTCGAGATGAAGCTGTCAGGCAATTAAACGATGCCGGAATCGGAACCGGCATTTTCTACCCGGTTCCACTCCACCAACAAGCCTATATACGCAAAATCGTAGGAAATGTCACCCTACCTACAACGGAGAAAATGGCTAGCGAAGTATTTTCCCTGCCGGTTCATACGCAGTTAACCAAAGATGACTTGGAAATGATTGTGCAAGAGGTCAACAGGTTATGACACGTGTGGCAGTTATCGGCGTCGGTATGATGGGCAGGAACCATGCGCGGGTCTATTCAGAGATTCCAGATATAGAGTTAGCTGCTGTAGTAGATGCAAACTCTGAGCTGGCCGAGAAGGCTGGCGGAATGTTCCATGTCCCCGCATATTCTGATCTACAGGTCATGCTAGACGCCGAAAGGCCTGAAGCTGTCTCTGTCGTTGTCCCTACCTACCTGCACTTTTCTGTAGCCAGGCAAGCCCTGGAAAATGGTTGCCATGTATTAGTCGAAAAACCAATCGCTACATCCATAGAAGATGCAAAAGGATTAATTGCCATTGCTGAAGAGCAGGATCGCATCCTGACTGTTGGTCACATTGAGCGCTACAATCCTGCGATTATCGAACTAAAAAAACGCTTGGATGCTGGCGAATTAGGAAAGATCTTCCAGATACATGCCCGCCGTTTAGGCCCATCTCCTACCCGTATCCAGGATGTCGGTGTTGCCCTGGATCTGGCCCCGCACGACCTGGATATCATGCGCTTTTTGATTGGCAGCGAAGCACAATACGTGTTTGCTCATACCAAAAGAGAAATGCACGTGTCGCAGGAAGATTTGTTTGTCGGTATGGTCGGTTTTGAAGATCAAACCATTGGATTGCTAGAAATCAACTGGTTAACGCCTACCAAAATACGTGAGCTTTATGTAACCGGCGCTTATGGGATGTTTAAAGTCAATTACATCACCCAGGATCTGTTTTTTTACCAGAATGCAGAAGTCAACGGAAATGGCTGGCCGGTCATGAATTTATTGCGTGGTGTCGGTGAAGGTACAACCACGCAATTTGTGATCCAGAAGAAAGAGCCATTACGGGTGGAGCTGGAAAGTTTCATCAACCGGGTGCGCGGAAATCAGGTCAGCCTGGTGAATGGGAAAGATGCACTGGCTGCTCTGGAGATGGTCTCTGGCTTT
Organism: uncultured Chloroflexia bacterium; assembly: GCA_963842455.1. Lineage (GTDB taxonomy): Bacteria > Chloroflexota > Anaerolineae > Anaerolineales > UBA4823 > CAWJHE01. Next base: position 694,349 of record CAWJHE010000006.1, on the reverse strand, counting down.
ATGGAGTCGGCATCCAATCATCAAGTAAAAATGCTGAGGTAACCCATGAATATTGGTAGCATTCGAGAGCTTGATTTTCGGAAGGTCCAAATTGGTTTCAAGAAGCAATTGAATTGGATCTTAAAACGTTTTTTGGATATCGGCATTTGTCTATTGATTTTGCCTTTCGCGCTAATTTTTATGATCCTGGTTAGTTTATTTATTATCCTGGATTCGCCTGGTTCACCCATCTATGTCCAGGAACGGGTAGGTAAGTGCGGAAAACCTTTTCGGATATACAAGTTCCGCTCCATGCGCACTGGAGAAGCGGATGTATCCGAGCGAAGTTTTATGCAATCTTATATCCAGGGGAATTTGCGCATCTCTGAGCTTACTAATGGCAAGGCCAAGTATAAGCCAAATAATACGAACCGCATCACCCGGGTAGGAAGATTGTTAAGAAAAACCAGCCTGGACGAATTACCACAAATCTTCAACATCATTCGAGGGGAAATGAGCCTGGTTGGACCTCGTCCGAATGTCCCCTGGGAAGTTGATTGTTACCACGATTGGCATTTTCGGAGACTGGAAACATTACCTGGGATTACCGGCTTAGCCCAAGTGCACGGACGAAGCGAATTGACCTTTGATGATATTGTCAAATACGATGTCGAATATATAGAAAAACAATCCATTTTCTTGGATCTGAAAATTTTATGGAGTACAGTCATTTGTGTACTCAATCGACAAGGAGCAAGCTAATTGGCGAATGGTTTTTGTAAGGTCAGATTGGTGTCATTGTTTCACAATCCGAACCCGATAACCAAATCAGCAATTATTACAGTCAGGAAGTTTAGTTTACTATGGAAATTCGAGCCTATCTAAATTTTATTCAAAGACGTTGGAAGATTATACTGCCTCTGTTTTTGATGACACTAGCAGTAACGACCTATTTAACTTTGAATATTCAACCTGTATATGAAGCTTCAGCTACATATATTGTCCGCATCAGTTCTGCTTCCGATGAAAAGAACAGTATTTCGGCGTTGAACACTTTAATCAGCAGCGATGATATCCCTGCTACTTATGCAAAAGTCGCTAATAGCCGCCTGATAAAACGCCAGGCTGCTGACCAGCTTGGGCTTTCATCTTCCCAGCGTTCTGACCTAACCTCGAATAGCCAACTCGTTGCTGGAACCAATATCATTGAAGTAACCGCCAAGGGGAGTGACCCGGTTTTAGTTATGGATTATGCCAATGAAATTGGCGAACAAATGTTGCAATTTGCCGCTACTTTATATGGAACCTACGAGTTAATCTCCCTGGATGACGCAACCCAACCCAGAAGACCTGTTTCTCCAGATATCTTCACCAACCTATTGTTGGGAGCCCTTCTGGGCTTATCCCTCGGGATAGGTATGGCGCTGATCACTGAATACTGGCAGGCCTCCATGAAACCTGCAACCCAAACATCCTCATCAGTATTCCCTCAACCTGCTTTGATCGGAAATGATCCATTTGAAAAAGAGGTTGAAAAAGCATTATCACTTTGTGCAATCTCAGGAAACCCTGTATCGATCGCCATGCTAGAACTCGATCTGCCCGAAAAAATTTTGAGAAATAACACCCAAAAAGAAGAGGGGCTGTCGACCATTGCCAACATGATTCTCTCAGGTCTCCAAAGTCACGATCGTGTCACCATCTACGATGATTCGATTTTCGCATTCTTTTTCCCCGATACAAGTGAAAATCTCGCCAAGTCGAAAATCAATGAAAGTATCAACCGGCTGGAGAAACTATCCTCGACCGAGGATAGTTTAGGACACTTTGAAATTAGGGGCACAACCGGCATTGCTTCTTTTCCTGCCAAAGACGAACCAGAATCCATGACAGCCCAAGAGATTGTGGAACTGGCAAAAAACCGAATGAAACCAAATTCGCCCAAAGAGACAGGCAGAAGACGCAGCAAACAGGTTTCTCTCAGCACAACAACGTAAAAACAAGCTGGGCATTTCAAATCATTGGATGGTCTTGGACTAAACACCAGGCAGTCCAGATCAACCTTGACAGTTGTCAAGCAAGGAATTCCGTGAATTTCTCTCGGGAATCACATAAGGTGTACAGTTGACTGAAACAGTGGAGAACATCGTCATTCCAAAACCCATAAAGGTTGCCTCATTCGAGCGCAACTTACTTGGTTTGGTTAAGGGAGGCGGGATTACCCTATTCGGCAAAATGTATACCAACGCAAGCCGATTGGCAATTGCCTTCTTCCTGGCGCGCTTTTTGGGTGCGGAACAGTACGGACTTTATCAATTAGCCCTTAACTCCATTACCCTGGTATCCGGGATTGCTTTAATGGGGTTGGATATCGCTCTGGTGCGCTTCGTTGCAATCGCTGCTGGTCGTAAGGATGAGAAAAGTTTGTGGGGGATCCTGCAGATCGGAATCGGTATCCCCTCCTTAATTAGTGTAATCACGGGAATAGGGCTATTTGCCTTATCCTACCCAATCGCCGAATATATATTTTCGGACATTCGGTTGGCGCCTCTGCTTCAAATTGCTGGCCTGGTGATCCCTACCATTACCCTCAGTGATGTTTTGGTTGGCGCCATACGTGGCTTCAAAAATATGCACTACCCGGTTATGGCTCAATTCATCGCCCAGCCCACTTTCCGTCTGATAGCTACCATTATCCTCGCCTTTTCCGGCTTGGATGCATTTCGCGCTGTGCTTATTTTTGGGGCAAGCGATCTGATCGCAACCTTATTATTGGTCAGGTATCTGAACAAGCTGTTCCCAATTCGCCGGTCTTTGCGATCAGCAATTTATGACGCCAAAGAGATTTTTTCGTACGCTATCCCTGATTGGATGGCAGGCATGATGGATCGCTTCCGCTTAAATATCCAGGCTTTGCTGATCGGTTCTCTCAACACCATCGCTGGCGTGGGGGTTTTTGCAGTTGCCAACCAGATCAATATTTTAGGTAATGATTTCTATTCATCCATCAATATCTCAGCACGCCCCCTGATCGCTGAGTTGCATGATCAAAAGGAACATTCGCAATTAGAGCGCGTGTACCAGATGGCGACAAAGTGGTCTCTGGCTGTAAATTTACCCTTATTCTTGTTGATCATTCTATTTCCTATTGAGCTGTTATCCATCTTCGGTGAGAGTTTCACACAGGGGTCCACAGCCCTGATTATCCTGGCAGTCGCGAACATCGTGAATGTTGGCACGGGCATGTGCGGAACGATCCTGAACATGACCGGTTACACCAAACTTAAGCTTGCCAATAATCTGATCAGCCTGATTCTTTCATTGATCATAAACTTCCTGCTGATTCCACCCATGGGCATTGTCGGAGCGGCAATATCGGTGTTGGTTGTGCAAAGTGTAATCAATGGATTACGGATTATCCAGGTGCAGCACCTGATTGGCTTAAAAACTTATAATTGGAGCTTTGTCAAACCAATCATCTCCGCTGCAATCACATATTTCGTAGCCTGGCAATTGAAAGGGTTGATTTCTCCCGCTGGAGATCTGATCAGCATCCTGGTGGTTGGCGTAGTGATCTGCGTTATCTTCTTTGGCAGCCTGTTTCTGATGGGCTTGACTCCAGAAGATCATCTGATTATCCGGTCAATCAAAAAGAAAGCTCTGGCAACCTTTACAGGGAAGAATCGCAATGTTGAAGAATAATAGTCCGATTTTTATCGGTGGATTAGATCGCTGCGGAAAGACTTTATTGCGCGCACTGCTGGTCTCGCACCCCCATATTGCTATCCCAGAAATTGGTTCCAATTATTGGACCTTTTACTACAAGCGCTATGGAGACCTGGCTCAGGAGCAGAACTTTGAGCGCTGCTTGTCAGATATGCAAAATTACACCCATGTCAGCTTGCTGAATCCCAATATGGCCCAAATCCGGCGTGATTTTTGGAAAGGCGAACCTACATATGAGAGATTATTCGCCCTATTCAACCAGCAATATGCCGGACAACAGGGAAAACCACGCTGGGGTGACCAAACTGGACTGATCGAGCGTTTTGCAGATCAGGTTTTTGCTGCTTACCCTGGCTCGAAGATGCTTCACCTTATCCGCGATCCACGCGACCGGTATGAAGCCTCCATCGCAAAACACCCCCATGGTAAGGGCAGGATTGGCGGCGCAACTGCTCGCTGGCTGCTAACCACCCGCCAGGCAAGCCGTAATTTTGCATGTTACCCAGATCGATACAAAATCATCCAATATGAGACCCTGGTACGAGAACCTGAACATACCCTGAGAGATATCTGCGCGTTTTTGGATGAGGATTTCTACGCAGACATGTTAGAGATGAATGGCGCTCCAGATTTCCGTGACAAGATACTGCGCGGAACATATGGAGAAGTTGGTTCAAACCTGATATCGACCAATTTTATCGGCCGCTACAAACAATCTGTACCCAAAGAAGAGCTAGCCTTCATGCAAATGCTGGCTGGCAAGAGAATGCAGGCTTATGGTTACGAGCTGGAGGAAATCCATTTCTCTGCAACGGAATGGATCAAATATTTCACCAAAACCTACCCCGACAACTGGATGCGCATGACAACCTGGCTTACTATGGAAAAAGTCCAACGCCATTTTCCGGCACAATTTGGACGTACTCCCCCTCAAGACAAAATTAGATTGGTGAGTGCTTAAAGGATGTCAGAACATATGGAACAGGGACCTATTTTTATCGGCGGTCTTGACCGCACTGGCAAAACATTAATGCGCTTAGCGTTATCGCGTATTCCTCATGTTATCATCACCAAACGGTCCGATTTATGGACTCGGTATTTCAACCGGTTCGGAGATCTGAGCGAACCCAATAATCTTGAGAGTTGCTTAAATGCGATCATGGCTAACAAACACATTCAAGCACTCAAACCAGATCTCTACCCAATAAAGAAAGATTTCAGCGACGGAGCAGCAACGTATGCGAGGTTATTCTCTCTATTTCACGAACAACTCGCCAGGCGCGAGAATAAACTTCGCTGGGGAGACCAATCCGAGCTAATCGAAGCTTTCGCTGATCGCATTCTAAAGGCGTATCCTACAGCTAAATTTATTCACATGATCAGAGATCCGCGCGATCGATACAGTGCTTCCAAACAAAAGTGGTCAACTGGCAAAGGGAAAACAGGTTTTGCAACCGCTAAATGGATCCACTCTGCTCGCTTAGCGCATCGCAATACAAGGAAATATCCAGACCGGTATAAGGTTGTCCGGTATGAAGATTTGGTCTCTCAACCAGAAAGGTGTTTAGAAGAGGTCTGCAGCTTTTTGAAAGAAGAATTCCAGCCATCCATGCTTCTAATTGGGCATTTGGGCGGCAACCGTGAGGATATCTCTTTACCAGATCAGCTTCAAGACAATCATTTTCTAAAAAGATTTGTGGGTGAATACAAGTTTAATTTATCTAAATATGAAATTGATTTCATTCAAAGAACATCTCCATCTCTGATGCAGGTGTATAACTACCATCCTATGCCTTTACAATTTTCATTGGGTGAACTGGCTCAGTATTGCGGAAAACATTTACCTCGAAATCTTGGTGCATTCCTTTACTGGTTTGCCACACGAGCTAATCACCAGCCACCCTCTTCGTCCACTTCTGATCGGAAATCCAGAGTGTCATCAGGCAACAAATTAGTTCACCGCAGCGAAAAGGTGGGAGAAATCCATTATGAATGACCGACCTATTTTTATTGGTGGACTGGACCGCTCAGGGAAAACCATCTTACGCCTGGCTCTTTCGGCTCATCCGAATCTTTCTTTGACACGGCGAACTTATATGTGGCCGCGTTTTTACCAACGTTTTGGAGATTTATCTCAAAAAGATAATTTCGAACGTTGTCTTTCGGCCTTGATGAAACAAAAGACAATCCGGCAGTTCATGCCAGATGAGATAAGCATACGGCGTGAATTCGCACGGGCAGAACCGAGTTACGCTCTCCTCTTTGCTTTGTTTCACCGCCAATTTGCCGAAAGAATCGGTAAACCACGCTGGGGAGAACAGGCTGGTTTGATTGAGAAATACACTCCAGCCATCCTTGAAGCCTTTCCCGCTGCCAGGATTATTCACATGGTTCGCGATCCGCGCAACCGTGGCGAAGAAATTTTGAATTCATCACCGCCAGCCATGCGCGCAGGAAAAATTGGCCAGCTAACCTCCAGTTGGCTGTATTCTGCCAGATTAGCGCTGCACCACCAATCTGCATACCCGCAGAATTATAAAGTTGTGAACTATGAGAGGCTGCTAAGTCGGCCACAGGAAACATTGATCGATATTTGTGCTTTTGTTGGAGAAGATTTCATCCCTGAGATGTTAACCTTCGAGAAGAGTATATTTTACGGAGAGGCTGGAAAAGAACTGGTTAATCACACCTCACTTTGGGAGCAGGATGTGATTCACTTTGACCTGTCAAAACAAAAATATCTTTCCCCTGGAGAGGTTGTTTTCCTGCAAGCGCATGCTCGTGAAGAAATGGAAATCTTAGGATACCAACCTGTGCAGGTCGAGGTGCCATTCATGAAGTCCATGCGCCTTATCGTAGAATGGCCACTCAGCAAAGCGCGCATGGTAACCTGGCATCTCTTTGAAGCACGCCAGGTTTCATAAACCTGATGAAAGTAGAGTCTTCGCCCATGGATAAACCACCCATCTTCCTCGCTGGCATCGAACGCAGCGGTACGAGTTTAATGTATGCCTTGTTAGCATCCCATAGTGGCATAGCTATGACAAGGCGAACAAATTTATGGACCTATTTCTACAACCGCTATGGTGATCTAGGCAAACCAGAAAATTTTGAGCGTTGTTTATCGATGATGATGCAATATAAACGCTTGCGACTTCTAAAACCCGATCCTGACCGGATTCGCCGCGAATTCAACACCGGTGAGAAGACCTATGCTCACCTGTTTTCCTTACTGGAAGAACACTTTGCAGAAAGCCAGGGGAAAAAGCGTTGGGGAGATAAATCCTTGAACACGGAGCGTTATGTGGATCAATTAATGTCTGCTTACCCAGGTGCAAAAGTGATCCACATGATTCGCGATCCACGTGACCGCTTTGCTTCCGCCAGAACCCGTTGGAAAAGCATGAAAGGTCTGGCCGGAGCGGGAACAGCTATGTGGCTGCAATCTGCCAGTTTGGCAGCCAAAAATCACGCCCGTTTCCCCGATCACTACAAGGTGGTTCGTTATGAAACCCTTGTGGCGCAACCTGAAGAGACATTACGGGAGATTTGTGAGTTTATTGGCGAACCTTTTGATCCCAACATGCTCAGCATGAAAGGCTCCCAACGCCTTCTAGAAAAAGGAAGCAACAGCTCCTACGGGAAACGGCAGCCAGGGACTATCTCTACCGACTCAATTGCCCGCTACCGAAAAGTACTCCAGCCTGCGGATATTGCCTTTATTCAATCTCTTTCCTTCAAAGAGATGAACAAATACGGTTACACATTAGACGAGCTTGATTTTTCTACCTCGGAATATTTGCGTTATTTTCTTCTGGATTGGCCAATCAACCTGATCCGCATGCTCGCCTGGACCACAAAAGAAACCGTTTTAGATCTAAGAGGACGATCTTTACCAGCCCGCCGGCTCATCTCGAACCTCAATAATCTTTAGGATCCACCATCAAGACCAAGCGTTAGTATTCAACGAAGCGTAATCAAATGGAGGTCTGAACCATGCACACCGACTTGCAAGCACGGAACAAATTTATCAGGGTTGCTATTTCAATGGCGATTTTCTTTACTCTTATCCCAACCGTTAAGCAAGTAGCATCTGCTCAGACGTCTCCAGGGTATTATAGAGATGTGCGCACAATTTACACTGCTGATTATGGCATTGCCCAACCAGTAGGAATAATTTATTCACCCGAAACGAGCTCAATCCTGATCATGGAATCAGAAAGGAGCTCCAACAGCAACGCTTTAATCCTCGAGGGAGTTTCAATCAACCTTCATGAAGATTTTGAAGGAGTATTTTCATTTCAAGCAGATAATTTCAACGCACTGAATTCTGCATTTCATCCTCAGGATAACCGCTTTTTCTACCTGGATGATCGCCTGGATCAACTGATAATCATCCCCGAACAGGGGAATGGACTGCCAGAGCTTTTAGAACAGAGCTATGATTTTGTTCCCCTTGATTCTTTACAAATAGAAAACTCACAAGGAATTACCTTTGATCCAATCAGTGGAAGCATTTTTATCCTGGATGCAGGAAAACTTGAGATGATCAAAGTATATCCAGGTCTAACAAATTCATTTGACATTGCAGATCCATTTACCCAAACCAGGATTGAACGATTTTCTTTGCGTGAGTTGAACAACCCCCAATTGCGCGGGGTTGCCTATAACCCCAACAACCAACATTTGTATATCGGTAGTTCAAGCCAGGATTTGATTTATGAATTGACAGAAGATGGCCAATTCGTCTCAAACCTGGATATAGCGGCTTTAAACTTGGAAAATTTGCAATCATTATTCTTCGCAGACAGCGTCGATCAGACCGATGATCCTTTCATCCAAAACTTATATCTGACCGATAAAGGTATTGGCGAGGCAGGGAGTTCCACAGGCGGTAAGATTATTGAACTTTCCCTTATTGAGCCTCAATTATTGGACACAGCTCTTGCCACACAGACGGCATCTCTGGTTCAAATTATCGATACCAGTATCTGGAATCCGAACGCACCGGATCCTGCGGGTGTCGATTACAACCCCCTGACAGACAGCTTATGGATTACGGATAGTGAAGTGGAAGAAATGCCTCCCTACTACCAGGGGGTGAATGTCTTCCAATCCACTCGATCTGGAAGTCTACTTTCCGGGTTTACGACAACTTCCTTCACCCTGGAACCTACTGGTATTGGGATTGATGGAACAAACCAAAGGATGTTTATCTCGGACGATAATCAGGATCGCGTTTTTGAAATTTATAGAGGTCCCGATGGACAATTCGGAACATCGGATGATATTCGAACATTCATCAACACCAGAGAATACAACATATATGATCCTGAAGATGTCACTTATGGAGCTGGGTATTTGATTATTGCAGGTGGAGATGATGGCGAGGTTTATGTCATTGGACCTGGGCAGAATGGCGTTTTCGATGGATATACTAGCGGGGACGATGTTATCGTTTGGCAATTCGATACGGCTGTGATGGGGCTTTCGGATTTAGAAGGTATTGGCTACAATTCTGATACCAACACGCTCTACATGGTTGGTCCCAACAACAGAAAGAAACTGGTTGAAACCACCCTGTCAGGAACCTTACTCCAGGTAGTGGATATTACTTTTCTAGATTTGAGGGGTCCATCCGATGTCAGTTATGCCCCCAGTAGTTTTAACTTTAACATCAAAACCCTTTATATCAGCATTCGCGGTGTAGATAATGGCGCAGACCCATTAGAAAATGATGGTAAAGTTTACGAGATTTTGCTCTCAGGCTCTGGTCCGCTTCCCAGCGCAACGCCGACCAATACGCCCACACCTTCCGCCACGAACACACCAACCTTCACACCAACCAACACAGCTACCGCAACGGCTACCAAAACCGCGACAATGACCCCGACCAACACAGCCACGGCAACAGCTACGAATACACCGACTAACACGGCCACAGCGACCGCGACCAATACTGCAACCTTCACGCCGACCAACACGGCCACGGCAACAGCTACGAATACGCCAACCAAAACAGCCACAGCGACAGCTACGAATACACCGACTAATACGGCCACAGCGACCGCGACCAATACTGCAACCTTCACACCGACCAACACGGCCACAGCGACCGCGACCAATACTGCAACCTTCACACCGACCAACACGGCTACGGCGACTGCTACGAATACACCAACCTTCACGCCAACCAACACGGCTACTGCAACAGCAACGAATACACCAACCTTCACGCCAACCAACACGGCTACGGCAACGGCTACGAATACACCAACCTTCACGCCAACCAACACGTCTACGGCAACGGCTACGAATACACCAACCTTCACGCCAACCAACACGGCTACTGCAACAGCAACGGCTACATTCACACCAACCAACACGGCTACGGCAACGGCTACGAATACACCAACCTTCACGCCAACCAACACGGCTACAGCGACCGCGACCAATACTGCAACCTTCACGCCAACAAACACAGCCACGGCAACAGCTACGAATACGCCGACCAACACGGCTACGGCGACTGCTACCAACACACCGACTAACACGGCTACAGCGACCGCGACCAATACTGCAACCTTCACACCAACCAACACGGCTACGGCAACGGCTACGAATACACCGACCTTCACGCCAACCAACACGGCTACAGCAACAGCGACCAATACTGCAACCTTCATGCCAACCAACACGGCTACGGCAACGGCTACGAACACACCGACCTTCACACCAACCAACACGGCTACAGCGACCGCGACCAATACTGCAACCTTCACACCAACCAACACGGCTACAGCGACGGCGACCAATACTGCAACTTTCACACCAACCAACACGGCTACGGCAACGGCTACGAATACACCGACCTTCACGCCAACCAACACAGCTACGGCAACGGCTACGAATACACCGACCTTCACGCCAACCAACACGGCCACCGCAACGGCTACGAATACACCAACCTTCACGCCGACTAACACGGCTACTGCAACAGCAACGGCTACATTCACACCAACGGCTACACCCACCTTTGAGCCAACCGGCACAAATCAACCAGGTACTCTCCAGTACAAGCTGTATTTCTCACTGGTATATAAAGGCCCCACAACCCTGGGTAGCCTGACAGGTATTGCCGATGAAGACATCATTCACTATGACCCAACAAGCGGTGAATTCACCATGATCTTCGACGGGTCAGATGTTGGTTTGAGCGGGACAGATATCAGCGCCTTCCATTTCTTAGACAGTGATTCGATCTTAATCTCCTTCAATGGCAATATCAACTTACCCGGGGTAGGTAATGTCACTTATTTTGATATCGTTCAATTCAACGCCACATCACTTGGCGAGAACACAAGTGGAGAATTCCGAATGTATTTCAAAGGATCACGGGTTGGGCTAAACACCAACAATGAGAATATCGATGCCCTGGATGTTCTACCAGACGGAAGAATTCTAATATCCACTACAGGGAATGTGTCTGTGCCTGGTGTTTCGGCAGGTGAAGAAGATATCCTGTCTTTCACCCCCACTGCCTTAGGTGAATTAACTAGAGGAAGCTGGTCCCTCTATTTTGATGGATCAGACGTTGGTCTGATATCCAAAAACAAAGAGGATATTGACGGGTTTAGCATTGCATCAAATGGCCACATCCTGCTAACCACCCTGGGGGCTTTCTCAGCCAATGGAATTACGGGTTCGGGTGAAGATATTTTTGTTTGCCAGCCTATTGATTTAGGACAGAATACATCCTGTTCATATGCCCCATTTGTTTGGCTGGGCAGCCAGGTTGGGTTATCTCTCAATGATTTGGATGGACTCGGTATTGATCAGGGATAGAAATGGATAATAGCTTGATCCGATTGCCGTTTATAAAGGCTTATAAGTCTGACCCCTTGGCGTATACTCTGGCGATTAGCCTGGGTTTTTTGATGCCTATAGCATTTGGATACCTGGTAATCGCAGGTCAATGGGTCATGGCTGTTGCGATGCTGCTTGCCTTTCCAGCCTTTATTCTTTTCACCCGAAACCCATTTTGGGCAATTTTTGGTTGGTTGGCAATCGGACCCTTCATCATTGTGATTCCATCCTCCATGCAGCCAGTGTACTGGCTTGTGCACAGGTTGCTGCCATTAGGCGCCATAACAATCTTATGGATCAACAACACCATCGGAATTCAAACCAGGAAATTCCCGAAGCTGAACATCGCTGAGTGGTCTATGTTGCTTTATATTTTCGCGAGTCTGGTTTCAGTGATCACCACCAATCATGATCCTTTTGATGTGATCACGGTACTATACGATCGGGTGATCATTCCCATGAGCCTTTACTTCATGATCAGGATCTGGTCACCGCAGGAAAAGGAGATCAAGCAGTTGGTTCCCGTTCTCCTTGTGCTGGTATTCTCGCAAGTCAGTATCGGCTTATTAGCCTGGTTCTACCCCTCGGTTCTCCCAAATTATTGGTTGGATTGGGCAGGTCAACGAACGACTGGATCACTGCGTTCGTATGGCGCCTTTGTTTCTGTTATGTTATTTGCAGGCATGCCTATTCTTCATACTGCGTTGAATTCCCGATCAGGCCTGTATCGAAAAATCTTATTTGCCGGATTTTTCCTGTCCATTTTCGGCGCTTTTTTCTCGTTTTCCCGTGCTGGTTGGCTCGCTTTGGCAGTGGTAATCGCCTGCCTTGTTTATCTTTATCCAAAAGGCATGCTGCGTTCTATTTTGGTTTTGATCCCGGTTGTAACATTGCTTGCGGCGGGTCCCCTTTCTGGACAGATTAAATGGGCAAGCGAGAGATTAAATTCTCCAGAATCAGAAGCATCAGCTCTGAGTCGCTTACCTACCTTCATGGCGAGTGTGCGTATGGTCCAGGCCAGGCCCATCTTCGGGTGGGGATATGAAAATTTCAATGAATATGATTTTCAATTCTATAGCCGGGTAGGCGACCTGGTGAATCCAGAAAAGGATCATTCATCTCATAATTTTTTTATGACTTTGTTAGCAGAACAGGGTATTGTCGGCTTTATCCTGTTCATGTTTCCTATTGTGTATTGGCTTTTTCAAACGAAGAGGACAATCGCAAAATTTCCAACCAACGGATTTGTGAGTCGCAAGTTAGTGTGGATATTATGGCTTTTTCCCCTGGTATTTGCCATCCTTAAATTTGTTCCAAAGTATGAAAGTAATTTATGCTCTAGGAATATTTTGGATAAATCTGGGATTGATCGCATCGCTTGTAACAACACATTTACAACCTTCGCCAGCACCTATCTCAACACAAAATGCTCTGCTTACAGTTCTTAAAGAGGAAAAAACATGAAAATTTCCAAAGAGCAGCTGTGGGGATCATTTTTGAACTCAGACCGGATTCACCAGTTTGTTAAGACCGGTATAGGTGCTGACATCTTCCATAGCCAGTCCATGCAAAAAATCCACATTGCCCGCCTGAAACTATATTCAAATTACCGGTCAATGAGATATCCGGACCTTTTGAGAAATATCCATACTTATTGTCTTTTTATCGGGCACACAAAAAGTGGAAATAGTATGCTGGGTTCATTAATTGATGCCCATCCAGATGCCATCCTGGCCGATGAAGTTGATGCAACACATTATTTGTATCTCGGATTTAAGCGTGACCAACTTTTCCACATTCTTTTGCGGGCATCTCAAAAGGAGTTCCACAAAGGCCGGGTTACTGCCAGAAGAATGGATCCTTATTCTTGGAAAGTAAACAGCCAATGGCAAGGTAGATTTTCAACCTTAAAAATCATTGGAGACAGCACATCGGGAACAACCACACGCAGGCTTGCCGAGACACCGGGATTACTGGATCATTTATTCGGAATCATGGGGAGTTTGAATGTGAAGTTTATCCACACCATTCGCAATCCTTTTGATCCAATCAGCATCATGATGGTGAGGGGGAAAAAATCTTTTTCCGAAGCCTTCCATCATTATGAATTAGGATGCAGCCGGCTAAATAGCCTTTACCAAAGAATTGAATCAGACCATATCTTGCCGGTCCGTTACGAAGAATTTATCACCCATCCAAGAGAGAACCTGATCCAGCTCACCAATTTTCTCGGTCTGGATGCACAAACTGATTATTATGATGCCTGTGTCAATATTTTGCGAAGCACACCAGATAAAGCCAGAAAGATGATTGAATGGCAGCCAGAATGGATAGATCAAGTCAATAAACGTATTGATCAGGAGAATTTCTTGAAAGGCTACTCATTCGATGACTAAGACCAGGATAACCCAATCAATTATGGACAAGCCACTACTCTCTTTGCAGTCATTCACGTCTGCTGAAATCCGGGGCTTAGATTCTGTGGTTTCATTTTTTGATACTCTTCACGAGAATGGGATTCCATATTGCCATTGGAAGAGCAATATTCGCCTGGACCATTCTCTCAATGGGAAAACTGACCTGGATTTGCTGGTGGACCGGTCTTACAGTCACACGTTGAAGCAAATCCTACTCTCACTGGATATCAAATCGATCTCCCCCCCTGCCGGACAACAATATCCGGGAATGGAACATTACCTCGGCTTTGACGAGCGCAGTGGGAAACTTTTTCATTTACATGTTCATTACCAACTCGTCCTAGGTGAAGAATATATCAAAAACTTCCGCCTACCCTTGGAGAGTGCCTTCCTTAACCACACTCGCTTAATCAATGGCATCAGCACACCTATCCCAGAGCTGGAGGCAGGCATTTTGAGTATCCGTGTGTTGCTTAAGTATCGCTTTCGGGATGCGGTTAAAGATATCTTTTCGATACGATCGCCTGGCATCAAAAAAGCGTTCCGGGATGAAATAGATTGGTTATTGAATCAGACCAGCTTGGAAAGAATAAAATCGACCCTTGAGGATATTACACCAATCCTGCCTGCAGATATCATTCTTGAATTCCTGCAAACTCTAGAAACGAATCCGAGGGATGGTCTGAAGTTCGTATCGCTTCAAAGGGAATTACGAAAAGCAATAAGTGCTTACCAAAGGCGCAGCCCATTTTCTGCAACCGTAGGTTATTTTCAACAATTATGGACACGCCGAAAATCATTTCTGCGAACCTCACCTTCAACCGGTTTGAAGTTGCCGCAAGGCGGATTAACCATTGCAATGCTGGGCGCCGATGGGGCTGGAAAGTCGACCTTGGTTGCAGAGACATCCAAGTGGCTCTCCTGGAAACTGGATGTGCGCAATTTTTACCTGGGCAGCAAACAACCATCAGCAATGAGCAAATACCTTTACTTTGCATTCCGCATTTTTCGTCGCTCCTATTCGATAGCATCAAAAATTCTTTCCGCCAAGAATTTTGTAAGCCAGATTCTGATGGAACTGCGAGATGATCTGCTGTACCTGCATCACTTGAGTAATGGCCGCGACCGCTATCAAAGGTATGAAGAAGGCGCCCGACTCGCAACGGATGGGTCTGTAGTCATTTTTGACCGGTTTCCGGTTTCAACTTTCGACCAGGCGACAAACCATCATCTCTTAGATGGTCCACGCATTCAGTCGCTGGCACTTGGAAAGAAAACGACAATCGCTCGGCATTTATCCATGACTGAACAACGTCTTTATGACCAGTTCAACGCTCCCGATGCACTGGTGTTCTTGCATGTCAGCCCAGAGATTTCTATCCAGCGCAAACCAGATCATCAAGAAGCATTGATACGGATGAAAAGTGAAACGATTACCCAAATAGCCCAACGAGCAAAATGGCAATATGGCGATAAGCGTTGTATTCAGATTGATGCCGACCTGCCATACGATCAAGTTCTTTTACAGCTAAAACGGGAAATATGGAAACTTCTTTAAACTACACTCCGATGCATATAGAATTCCTTGGCACGCCTGGTTCAGGAAAGACGACCTTGCTTTCTGTGCTGGCTAATTTTCTGAAAGCCAACCATTTCCAGCCTTACACTGTGCTAGAAGCTGCCCGACCCTTTGCATTAAGGACCCGTGCAGGTAGAGCAATCAATACCCTGGCGCCATCGCCATTACGAAGAGCCTTGTTATGGCAGGTATTCTACATGAACAGCCTGGTGTCACGCGCCAGTTTTATTTCTCAGAATAGATCCCTGATCCGACAAGTGACGGATTACCAGCGCCAACGTCCGAAAGAAGCGGATGTCCAGGAAAGAGGGGTATTGTATTGGTTCTATCACCTGGCAGGGTATTATGAATTCTTAAGAGCTCAAATCAGGCCTTCGGAAGTTCTGCTTTTTGATGATGGCTTTGTCCATCGGGTTGTGCACCTGTTCGCTTCAGAGATCGAGGAACCTGATCCTGATCGCATTAGCGCCTATCTTGAGTTGATACCCAAACCCGACCTGATCATTATCCCCAGTACACCCTTAGCTTTATGTGAACAAAGGGTACACAACAGAGGTCTATGGAAGCATTCTCAGCACAAGAGCACTGAACAGGTAAGTAATTACCTGGCAAATGCCGAAAAGGTTGTACAAATTACAGCAGATTATTTGCAGAAACAAGGTTGGCCGGTCGTCCAACTAGAAAATGGCGATCGGAACCAGGATCAAGTCGCCGAGGATCTGTACAGGAAGTTGGAAAATTTGAGTTTATTTAAGCATGGCTCAGCCAGGACAGAAGGCAATCATCGGCAAGGAACACCCGCTCGGCATTTTTTCCACCTGCCGCGCCCTTCACGCGTTTGGGGTCTGATACGTTCCAAACAACGACCACTAGATATTGACCTGCAAACGATTGAACAGGTGCTGCAATCCTTCAATTTGGAATTAGGTGGAACGCCTGAAAACCTGCCCCTCAGCCGGCGCACCCAGAACATCTTAGTTCCAACCCTGGAAGGCAAGAAAGTGTTAAAGAAGTACCGTCCGATGTTGCCAAACGACACCATACTGTACAGCCATTCCATTCTGGAAGCGTTGGAAAAAGTCAATTTCCCAGCAATCCGGTTGGCTGAGAATAGATCGGGGCAAACAACCATCCCTTATGCGGGAGCGAATTACGCAATCAGCACCTATGTCGAGGGCGCCAGTTATTCATCCAGCTTCCTATGGCGCTCCCAGCGTCTGCAAATCATGGCATTGGCAGGTCAGAACCTGGCCCAATTCCACCGGGCTCTCAACCAGTTTGTTCCATCCGGCAAACACCATCTGGGTTTCAATCCACTGACCGGTGATTGGCAGACGCGGCGCTGAGTGGTATGCAGCGAAAGTGAATGAGATGAAGAAGGCTTCAGAAGCCCCCAAGTTCGATCCTGACCGCAAATACCTGGATTGGATGGACAAGAATTGTAGTCATATTCTAGACGAAATGACTGCCCTGGACAAAATACTCCGCCAGACGCCATTGACACGGCTGATTATCCATGGCGATTACGGTCTGCACAACCTGGTTTTCCCCAAGGATGGACTGGTGACTATGCTCGATTTCGAGACCGCTCGCCTGGAATGGCGTTTAAGCGACCTGGTTTCCGCACTTTCTCGCTTGCGCTTTCGAAATGGAGAATACGATTTCGAGACTATCGCCGCATTTTTATCTGCCTACCAGGCTGAATACCCGATCGATAAGGAAGAATGGACCTGGCTGCCAAAAGTCTGGAGATTCTATAAATTGCGCTCTTCCTTGATCTACTGGAACTCTTACCTGGATACCGGCGGTCCTGTGCGCAAATTAATCTCTGCGCAAGATGCCATTGATCAAGCCAATTGGGTCAACCAGCATCCTGAACGACTACTAAATCTAATTCCTGAACTTGGAGATGCATGATGATAGCCCAGCAACCTGCCAGGGTAAATACAAAGGTGAACATCCACCAGGACAAGACATCCAGCAACCCCTTGAGAATCATGTTGCTGATCAGCAATTTGAAGATTGGCGGCGCCCAGGAAGTGGTGCGCACATTATGCGATTATTTCCCGGAAAAAGGTTTTCAGACGATTGTTTGCACCTTTGAAGACGGTCCGCTTCGCAAAGAAATAGAACGGGCGGGTATTCCTGTTGTAATTCTGCCGGCTCGCCAGCACAGCATCTTAGCACTTCCCCTCTTTCTTATGGACATGCTGCGCATCCGAAATGCGCTCGCCGAAATCGTGGACAAGTACCAGATCAATATCCTGCAAACGCAATTGGTGCGCGGTCTGGATTTCCTGGTCCTGACCTTGCGTTTCGGTAGAAAACTTGTAGTCTTCTGGACCTTTCATAATGCCTTATTCGTTTTACGCCCGGAACACCTGCCTCGTTTTCGCTGGCTGCTTGGCTTTAAACGCTGGGCACATAGCCAGCTTTACCGCTGGACAGCTCGCTGGGTAAATGGCATGATTGTCGTATCCGAGGATGTCAAAAATGCCCTGCATGACTATGCGGGCTGCATTACAAGGGAAAGTTAGCGTCATTCCAAACAGTGTGGATTTGAAACGATACAACCAGGTGATGGATCGAAAAGCTATACGCAGTGAATTGGGCTTATCTCCTGAACATCAGGTATTCGCAGTGGTGGCTACTTTCAAAAAACAGAAAGGTCACCGCTACCTGATTGAAGCTACTGCAGCGGTCATCTCACAATTTCCGGACATCCGCCTGCTCTTGATTGGCGATGGTGAGCTGAGGGATGAATTAAAAGCCCAAACCCAGGCGTTAAGTCTAAACGAGCATGTACATTTCCTGGGTTTGCGGACGGATGTGCCAAAGTTGCTAGGCGCCAGTGACTATTTTGTTCTCCCCTCGCTATGGGAAGGCTTGCCAGTCTCCTTAATCGAAGCCATGGCAGCTGGAATTCCCGTTATCGCTACCCAGGTATCCGGAACAAAGGATGTCATGATCCATAACCAGACCGGCTTACTGGTCCCCCCTGGTGAGATCGAAGCACTCAAAGATGCCATGCAGCAATTCCTCACCCATCCAGAACAGGCCAAAAAAATGGGAGAGGCAGCTAGAAATCGCGTTGCAGAAAATTTTAGCGCTGAACAACAAGCAGATGCTTACCTGTCTCTTTACCAACAGCAATGGAAGTATATGAGATGATCCTTACGATCGAAAGCATAACTAACTTTTTACCTGTATTTTTTTCTGAGTAATTCAGAGTTATTTGATGAAAGAAGAGGTATTCATGCAAGACAATCCAGTATTTATTGCCGGTCCAGACCGGAGTGGAACTACCCTGATGTACGCCCTACTTGCTTCGCACCCCAACATTTCCATGGTGCGCAGAACAAATATGTGGAGATATTTTTATCAACGATATGGTCCACTAGATAAACAAGAAAACTTCGAGCGCTGTTTGCAGGATATGTTGAGTTATAAAAGGATGAGTGTTCTGAATCCGAACGCCGAACGCCTTCGTGATGCCTTCTGGCAAGGCGAACCGACTTACGGACGATTATTTGGCTTAATGCACAGTCATCACGCTCAAGATATCGGTAAACCGCGCTGGGGGGATAAATCCTTACACACTGAACATTATGCGGATTCTCTATTCAAAGAATTTCCCAATGCGAAAGTTATTCATATGGCACGTGATCCACGCGACCGCTACGCATCGGTCAAAAAACGCCACGGACGAACCATTAACCGGGTAGGCGCATCTGTTGGCAGGTGGCTTTACTCCATGCAGGCTGCCAGGCGTAATAATCAACATTATCCACAAAACTACATCATCGTAAATTATGAACGGTTAGCCAGCCAACCAGAGGAAATGCTCACCAATATCTTTGGTTTTCTTGGAGAAGAATACACACCCAAAGCCTTATCGATGTCTGGCGCAGCAGATTACCGGGACAGTGGCGGTAATAGCTCATTTGAGAAAATTGAGCCAGGTACGATCTCCACCAAATCGATTGGACGGTACCGTTCGATCATTTCTCCAGTCGAATTAGCTTATATTCAAATTTTTGCCGGCAAAGAGATGCAAAAGCTCGGCTACGAGCTCGATCCCTTGGATACACCTTTCCAGGAAAAAATTGCCTTGTTGGGAGCCATGCCAATCAATCTTGCTCGTATGCTAGCCTGGATCACACTGACAGACTTGAAGATTAAACGGGGTGAGCCTATTCCCCCTAACCGCATGGCCATGGCAACTTGACAGGATTAGTATTATGAAATTGGCATATATTATCGGCAGTTACCCGGCATTAACGACCACCTTTATTGATCGCGAAATTCTACTTCTGCAAGCATGGGGAGTGGACTTAAAGGTAGTTTCTATTCGCCGTTCAAAATCAAAACTTTCTGCCGAACAAGTAGCCATCCAGCAAGGGGTGACCTATTTATTACCAGTTAATATCTGGCATCTGCTCATCGCTCACCTGCTTTTTGCTACCCGACAATTCCGCACCTTCTGGGAGACACTTTTTTACCTGCTCCAGCGACCGCATCCCAACCTGAAAGCAAGGCTGAAGACCATCCTGCACTTTGGAGAAGGTGTTTATGCTGCTTACTGGTTGCGAGATGACGGATTTGAGCATATCCATGCTCACTTTGCCGATCGAGCAGCCACAGTCGCCATTGTCGCCAGCCGCTTGCTGGGTATCCGCTATAGCCTGACCGCGCACGCCATGGACATCTATGTCGATCCAGTATTGCTGCCCGAGAAAATCGCTGGGTCTTCCTTCGTGGCTACTTGCACGGCTTATAACCAGGCTCACTTGCATTCCCTTCTTAGCAATGGCGCCAGGGAAAAAATCAAGTGTATCTATCACGGTTTAGATACCCGCCCTTATCAGCCATCTGCTAACAGAAGCCAGACAAAGGATGTGCCGGTTTTATTGGCGGTGGGGCAGCTCAAGGAAAAGAAAGGCTTCACTTATCTCTTACAGGCCTGCCAGAATTTGAAAGAAGCAGGTTACCCATTTAAGTGTCAAATCGTTGGAGATGGACCACTTGAGAGATCGATTTGGAAGACCAGATTCGCAAGCTGTCGCTCGAAGGTATTGTCGAGCTTTGCGGCGCAATACCCCATGAGAGAGTCATCGAAAAGTATTCACAGGCTGCAATCTTTGTACTGCCCGCTGTCACCAGTTCTGATGGAGACCGGGATGGCATCCCAAACGTTATTCTAGAGGCCTTGGCCATGCAATTACCCGTTGTATCAACCGATCATTCCGGCATCCCTGAAGTCATTGTGGATGGTGAGAATGGTTTATTGGTGGAATCTAAGGATGTCAACGCATTGACCGCTGCACTAAGCCGTCTGATTGAGCAGCCAGAATTAAGACAACACCTGGGTAAAAACGGACGAGAGACCGTCCTGGAGAAGTTTGATTTGCCGGCCAATATCGGTGCACTATTCAACGAGTTTCAACATGCAGTGGAGGAGAAGTGAAAACGAAATCATTTGAAGGGGCGATATTCCTGGTTTGGGGACCCCCAGGTCACGGACCGCGCAGCCAGGTCTTTGCCAGGGAGCTGGGCATCCAGCAACCATATTTTATTCATTCAACATTGAAGCGTGGGTTCTGGGTTGCGCCAGTCAAATATCTTACCCAGGCAATCAAAACGCTCAAGATTCTGCTGCGCGAAAAACCTGCCCTGGTTTTTGTACAAAGCCCTCCCAGCCTGGCTGTATGGATTGTGTACTTCTACGCCATCTTCACTGGCTGCCGGTATTTTATCGATGCGCACAGCGCTGCCTTCTTAAACCCCTTTTGGACAAACCCGAAGTGGCTCAATCGGTTGGCTGCGAGGAAGGCATTGGCCACAATCGTCACAAATGAGCATTTTCAACAAGCAATCCAAAGCTGGGGAGCCACATCTCTGGTTGTAAGAGATATTCCTACCAGCTTCGAGAGAGCAGCCCCGCCTGCCTTAGACGGGAATTTCAATATTACGGTTGTCAATTCTTTCGGACCCGATGAACCCTTATCCGAAATTTTATCCGTAGCAGAAAAAATGCCAGATATCCATTTTTACATTACCGGCAGGTTACGGAATTCCCATCTTGAGCAAACCAGCAAAGCTCCCGGAAATGTCACCTTCACAGACTTTCTTCCCAACGACAGCTATTACGCCCTGATGGCATCCAGCCAGGCAGTCTTATGCCTGACTACTCGCAACCACACCATGCAGCGCGGCGCCTGCGAGGCTCTTTGGATGGGTAAACCGGTGATTACGTCGGATTGGCCTTTGCTCAGGGAGTATTTCTATCAGGGTACGGTGTATGTGGATAACAGCATTCAAGGGATTGAGCAAGGAATCCTGCAGCTGCGAGATGGTTACGCAGGATACGCGAAAGAAATATTGGCCATGCAAGCTTCCCGCAGACAAGAGTGGTTAACCAAGAAGGAAGATCTTCTCGCCCTGCTGACCGACAGCGGCAATTTTGCAACTCGCCAGAATGTAAAAGTCTCTGCAGATTGAACCTTGACAGCTTTCCCAAATGCTGGGCGAACTGGCTTTGGTGAGAGATTTTCTTATCGAAAACAGGAATTATTAGATCATGGAGGAGGAAGTTATGAACATCAGTGTATTTGGATTAGGTTATGTGGGGATTGTCCTGGCAGCTTGCCTGGCGGATAATGGCAACAAGGTGCTCGGTGTAGATGTCAATCCCACCAAAGTGGATATTGTCAAACAAGGACGCAGTCCAATTATCGAAAAAGGATTGAATGAATTGGTCAACAAAGGCTTGATCAGCGGCAACCTGGACGCGACTACAGATACCCAAAAAGCCGTCCTGGAGAGCGATTTGTCCTTTGTTTGTGTAGGTACACCTAGCAATGGGAACGGCAATATCGATCTGACTTATGTCAAACGGGTTTGCGAAGAGATCGGTGCAGCAATAGCAGAAAAAACCAGCTATCATGTTGTCGTTCTGCGCAGCACCATGCTGCCAGGCAGCACGGAAGAACTGGTCATCCCAACGTTGGAAGGCGCTTCCGGCAAGAAAGCCGGTGTGGAGTTTGGGGTGTGTTTCAATCCTGAGTTCTTGCGCGAGGGCAGTTCGATTGAAGATTTTTACAACCCTCCTTTCACCATCATCGGCGCTCAGGACCCGAAGGCTGCCCAGGTGTTAGCCAATGTTTATTCGATGCTGACTGCTCCCAGTTTTCAGATCCATATCCAAGAAGCAGAAATGGTGAAGTATGTCAACAACGCCTTCCATGCGCTCAAAGTGGCCTTTGCCAATGAAATTGGATCAATCTGCAAGCAACAGGGAATTGACAGTCACACCGTCATGGACATTTTCTGCCAGGATACCAAGCTGAATCTATCCCCCTACTATCTGAAACCGGGTTTTGCGTTCGGCGGTTCTTGCTTACCCAAAGATCTACGAGCCTTACTCTACCACAGCTCACGCCTGGATGTAAAAACGCCGGTCTTAGGATCGATCCTGCCTAGCAACGAAATCCAGGTTTCTCGTGCGACCCAAATCATCAAACAACTGGGACACAAACGAGTTGGTATTTTGGGTTTCAGCTTCAAGGATGGCACCGATGACCTGAGAGAAAGCCCGATGGTTGAGTTGATTGAATACCTGATTGGAAAGGGTTACCAGGTACAGGTTTATGATCGCAACGTTTCTCTGGCTAACCTGCATGGCGCCAACCGGGCATATATCGAAAAGGAAATCCCCCATATTTCCAGCTTGATGACCGACTCGATTGATCAAATTCTGCAGAGCAGTGAAATCATTGTGATTGGTAATAAATCGGCGGAATTCAAGGATGTTGCCAACCGTCTGCAAGAAAATCAATACCTTGTGGATCTGGTGCGCATCACCAATGGGTACCACTCGCTCAATGGTCAATATCATGGCATTAACTGGTGATGTTTCACTGGCATCAGGGTATTAACAAATGCCCTGTCTGCCGGAGAGTATAAGTAAATCATGCGAAGATCAATATATTTTTACCCAATACTAATAGCCAGCCTGATCGCAATGCTCACCAGTGCGTATTACAGCACTGTTTCACTTTCCACTTCCCCCGAACAGGCAAAACCAGACTGGTATGGTGTATGGGTAAAAACCGGTTCGATCTCATCACAAGGGGAAATCGATCAGATGTTGGATACCGTTGAAGCAGGGGGCTTCAATGTTATCTTTGCGAATGTTGTCTACGAAGGTTTTGCATTCTACAATAGCACCCTGTTGCCGAAGTCACCCAAGGTCGAGGAGAATTTCGATCCGCTAGCCTACCTTGTTCCTGCAGCTCACCGGCGCGGGATTGAAGTGCATGCCTGGTTTATGTTGGGTAAAGTGGGTGATGATAATGAAACCACTTTTATAGATTTACACCCGGATTGGGCCATGCAGAGACCGGATGGTGAAAAGACCTATTGGTTGAACTTCAATCTTCCGGAAGTTAAGGCATTTATTCTGGACATGATGTTGGAGGTGTCTGGTAAATACGGCGTCAACGGATTACATTTTGATTACACCCGTTATCCCGGTGATCAATGGGGCTATGACCCCTTTAGTCTGAAGGATTTTGAGAAGAAATCCGGCATCGATGCAGACCTGTTGCTTTTCGAAGACCTTCCAGCCTTTGGCTATTCTGGAAGGTAACCCATTAGATTCCCCGAAAAACGCTGAAGTTTTGGCTAGTTTTTCAAACGGCTTACCGGCGATCACTCTCAACCAGCACGGGGAAGGTCAGGTCTTGGTGCTTAATTGGGATGCAACCGAGCGAATTTTGGCAGCCAGCAGTGAAGTGCTCAGCCGGGCGATTGAGCAGTTCGCCGGACCAGACGGAGATGTGGGTATTTTCCATTCAAAGACAAACAGCGCAACGTATGGCTTCTCAAGCTTTGAAAAAGTAAACCAGTGGATTGATTACTTGGGGTGGAAGCCAAAAACGGTGAAGGAGAACGAGCTAAAATCTCTGGAGCGCCAGGGTGTTTTGATTTTGCCCAATATATACCTCATTTCGCCCACCACAGCCGCTGAGTTAGAAGCCTTTGTGCAACAGGGAGGAAATGTAATCTTCATCGATGGGCCAACCAAGTCCATTCATCTGAAACCTATCCAAACCATCACGGGTATGTCATCTCGAAGCAAGTACTTTAACCAGGCGCTGATGATCTACCCCAACGGAGAACATTACCTCATTCCTTCCCAGACCAAAAAAGTCAATATGGAGACATATCAATCCTGGAACGTTGAATGGACAAATTACCGCCAGGAAGGGATCAATGCACTGTTGAAAGAAATTTACCGCAAGGTAAAAGCCAGGTATCCTCAGACAGAGATCACCGTCACCATAACTTCAAACTCGAAAGAGGCAGAAAGCCGTTATATGCAAGACTATCGAGATTGGCTGCGCTATGGGTATATTGATCTGCTGATCCCAAGAGCCTATGTCGAAAATCAGAAAGAATTGGGGGAGATTTTGGACGATTGGAGTGCAACCATTGATAAATATCCATCAAAATTCAAAATGGGATTGATCACCTATACGAATTCGAATCGGCCATTGGAAATGAAACCTCCGGAGCAGCTGATCCGAGAAATTGATGCGTTGAGCCAAGCTGGCATGCGCGGATTTTTAATCTTTCACCTGGAGAACATGAGCTTTATCCAACTCAATGCGCTAAAAAACCGCTTTTTGATGAGCCAGCCATGAAACCATCTCGATCAAAGCACCATTTTCGAGAAGACTAGAGGAACACTATGAGACAATCGACAAAGCAAGGAATAGCTAACAAACGCCACTGCATGGTTGTGCATGCTTATTATCCCATTGGCGAACCGCGGGTTGAAAGAGAAGCCCTTGCGCTGGTTGCCAAAGGCTTTCAAGTTGACCTGATTTGCTTAAAGGATCAGGGCGAACCCGAAACCGAACAGATTGAAGGTATCAACATCTACCGTTTGCCAGTCAGAAGGCATAAAGGAAAAGGAATCTTCATCCAGTTGCTCGAATACTTTTCCTTCTTTTTCCTGGCATTTTTCAAGCTGACATCTCTGCAGTGGAAAAAGCGTTATGCAGTGGTTCAGGTTCACAATCTGCCAGATTTTCTCATTTTCTGCGCCATGATACCAAAAATCATGGGGGCGCGCTTAATTCTGGATTTACACGATCTCATGCCAGAATTTTATGCTGGTCGATTTAATCAAGATTTGAATGCTTTGCCCATTCGCTTGCTGCGTTTGCAGGAAAGAATCTCGTGCGCATTTGCTGATCAGGTCATCACAGTTACCAGTTTGTGGCGGGAAACCCTCATCCAGAGAGGTATCCCCGCTGAAAAGGTCGTCGTAGTGATGAATGTGGCCAATGACCGCATCTTTCAGCGCCAGATGCGCAGCAATCTGCTGTTCGAAAACGGCCAACCATTCAGGCTGATTTATCATGGCACATTGGCTGAACGCTATGGTATCGATCTGGCTATTCGAGCGGTTGATCAATTACGCGCATCGATCCCCAACATTCACCTGACAATTCACGGAAAAGGTGAGTATCTGGAGACATTGGTCCAACTCAAAGACCAGTTAGACCTGGACCCATATGTGGTCTTCAGCACCCAATATATGCCCATCGCAGATTTACCCAAGCTGATTGGCAAAGCCCACGTTGGCCTGGTGCCCTACCGCCAGGATATTTTTACGGATGGGATACTCCCTACCAAGATGATGGAATATGTGGCTGTTGGAATTCCTGTGGTCGCAGCTCGAACCGCAGCCATCTCTGCCTACTTTGATGAAAATATGGTGCGCTATTTTACTCCAGGAGATGTGAACGACCTGGCAAATTCCATTTTGAGCCTCTATTTGAATCAAGATTTGATCAAGCAGCTACCTATCAACGCCGATCAATTCAACCAACGCTATAATTGGAAACAAATGGCAGGTTTTTATGTGGAAAGTGTCGAAAGATTAGGTTCCCCGGTTTTGTAAGTCGATTAATTGGAATTGACGGATTTTTTGAAAAGCCCCTTCCAATCCTGGAGGGGGCTTTCGATGGATAGAAACCAATCATTGGCTATCAGGGTTGCGGCTCAAAATCCAATGATTCAATCACTGTCTTGTAAAGGGTTTCCATCTCTTTGTAAGCATCGCCAGCTTGGGGATCGGCGGGAACAAAATTAAGCTTAAACATCGTGTCTAGATGCTTTACAAAAACGATGCGGTTAATCTCTTGCCCCGGGATACCGTCGAGAAGTACAGCTGGTTCTCCGTCTATTGTCAATGCGGTTCGTGTGATTTTATTTCCAGGATAGGAAGATAACAATTCCACAACCAAAGTTTCTACCGTCAACTTTGTTGTTGGCATCACATTGATATCCACCCTTGCTTGACCAGAAGTCAACAATGAACCTTTGACGATTGCCAAACCTGTTTCCGTATACATGAACAGGTCGTAACCAGGCGGGTAACGCACAGCATAATTCAGAGGAGAATTCACTAACAAGCGAGTTTGGGACTCCGGTGCGGCCTCTTGGCTCTGGGCACAACCGGTTAAAATGAAAACTAGCAAGACGAGGATCAGGGCTTTAATGATGGTTGATGACCGGTTCATAATTTTCTTTCCTCCCAATGATTATGGGTTAGATAACGGTTCATTTGACAGATGAACCAAAGCAGCGAAAATCTTTGATTTAAATCCAAGCTACTGAATTATAAATTACGACAGCAGAAAAGAGAAGTTCCTTATTGACAAGAGCGTATATATATGCTAAATTCGATATTAATCAGGTTTTTTATCATATATTCTCCGCCTAAGAAAAACTGATTAAACAGGCGCCTTTCACACCCAAATCACATTCAGCCCAGTCAAAAATTGAATATTTCAATCGATCCACTAAAGTGTTTTTTCGTACGTGGTTTTCTTAAATATCTTTCTTAAAAAAACTGAAACCTGCTTTCATTTAAAGAGGCAATCATGAATAGTCACTCTGTCTGGCAAAGAAATTTTCTCCGTGGTCTGTTCAGTTTCATCCATCCCAGGGGAGTGAATTTGCTCTTGATCCTGTTGTTCTTGAGCAACCAATCCATGTTTTTGACTCAATCCCCCATTACCCTTGAGAATAAAATAATCCATCCAGAATCTGCAGTCCTAAACCCGAGCAATCTGGATGCGTTGGTAGAACCATCTCCATCAATAAATAAAACAAGAGATTTTCCAGCTCTGCTGAGCGGAGCCAAGGAGTTAAGCGAATATCGTACATCCAGCAGCGCCATTTACCAGGTCGCCGACAAGCAATATGCGGCTCTCATGAGCACGGAACCCATACACTACCAGGATACAGAAGGGAAGTGGCAGGTTTCAGACCCGAGCTTTATCCAAGCGGATGACAGCTATATCGTAGTTCAGAATGCTATTCAGAGCAGGGTTGGACGGCAGGAAGCCTGGCTTTCAGCTGCCATCGGTGAAATAGCGTTTTCCTGGGAAGCCCATTCTCTGGTGGCTGTGCCCCCCAACGGCAAAGCAATTATGCTTTCCGAGGCGCTATTAGAGCCCCAAGAATTTGCCATATTGAATGCAAGCAACCAGGTTCTGACCTACACAAACGGATGGGACGATCCCAGCCTGGAAGAACAATTGATCAGTACATCTGAAAGTCTTGAGCATGTCTTGGTGTTGAACCAGGCGCCTGCTCCCCAAAAAGAAGCATTGCAATCTCTCGAACTACAGGCGACCCTGGAGTTATTCCCCGGCGCCAGCTTGTGGGCTGATGATCAACCCATCCAAAACGAAAATCAACCGGTGCAAACCTTGCAAGTCAGGAAGGAGGATGGCACTCCCGTGCTCGTCTTCGAGCCTGTTCTGGCTTTCGAAAAAAACAACCCATCGCAATCAATATTGGGCAACTATTCCGTCAGTCCTGGTCCCGCACCGAATTCATGGACGATTGGTCTGCGAACCCCCTGGAGCTGGTGGACCGATCCGCAACGCAGTTACCCCGTAGTGCTTGACCCAACCATGAAAGTTGTCAAGAGCACTGGCTATGCTGATGGTATGGCTTGGGTGCGCAGTACTGGATTGAAAGATTATTCGATGGGCGGGATTCGCCTGGGCGCCCATCTGCCAGATTGGAACACAGAGACCCGCGGGTATATCCAGTTCAACAGCCTGCCAGCACTGATCAGCCATCATCCCAGTCCAATCCAGGTTAAACAAGCTACCCTGATCGTGACTCCAAGCTTGCCAGGGGAAGCCATGCCCATTTACACCAATTCACCCGTGGATTGGGAGCACAAAGTTATCGAAAAAAAGACGGATTTATACTATCTGGGAGCCTGCCCGAATGATCCTTCTTGCACCAATCAATTTTCAATTCATGATGACCGCCTGCTAACAACGGCCAGTTACAATTGGGACAACAGCCCTCTAGGTGTTAAATTAGATACCAA
The DNA here is from genome assembly GCA_963842455.1 of uncultured Chloroflexia bacterium. Lineage (GTDB taxonomy): Bacteria > Chloroflexota > Anaerolineae > Anaerolineales > UBA4823 > CAWJHE01. The sequence continues at coordinate 665,350 of CAWJHE010000006.1, read as the reverse complement.
ACCCCTGAAGGCAGGTCCTGCTTCCGGAACAACCCAAACCTACCCGACAGAATTTGATGTCACCAACCAGATTCAAAACTGGTATGACAATTGGTATAAAACCCAAGTCAATCGACCAGCGCCAACTTTTATGCTGCAATTCGTCAAACCATCTGGCTATACAACGATCTGCCCTCAAGCTGGTCCGTATACCTTCGGTTACAATAACAAAGCTCAATTGAATACATCCTACACGGAAGTTCCTAATTGTATCTGGTTTGATTTGCCTGCCGGTTCCATCCAATTGCTCGTAGAATACGACGAATTGCCGTTAACCATCGGTGATAACCTGTTGAACACACCCGGGGTTCCCAGTTACCTGGATGATGTCTTTGAAGATACCGATCACCAGTATGACCTGGGTATCCAGGCTGGGAGTCCTGTCTGGCGCATGGTTGCTGCTCGCGGCAACCATGATTATATCGAAGACGATCCAGGTACACCTGCTCGTGTCGGGCTTGAATTAGTGGATTATTCGCCCAATGAAGGGCAGCCTTCTCTAACGAGCGCGGCATCACAGGGTCCTGATAAAACCACATTCATCGCCATCGACGACCATCACGCTAGCACAATCTCGGTAGCAGATTTACGCGTGAATGTAACCAGTTCCTCCGAGAATGATTTCCAGATTGACTTAGACCGGAATTACCGTATCGAATATATTGAAGCTTTCGCAACCAACTTAACTTACAGCGCATGGACGTCAGTCCCGATTAATTTTTCTGCTGACAGGCTGGCAGAAATGGTGGAATTTCAGTTTAATGAGGGGGATAATGTACTGATTAAAGCTGATCTCTCTCCTGCGTTAGAAATCGTTTTGCTCGAACCAGGAGATGGCTCCACGAAACAAGGTGCTGTGATTGGCGCAGATGACAACCGGGTGAATCGGGGCTTCCAGCCGGTCGGCGATGCACTTCGCTCTCTCTCAATTGGCAATATCCCCAAAACCGGCTCATGGTCTTTAGCAGTGATCAACCAGGAACGTCCATTTCACGATAGCCTGCGCCCAGATTATCCAGCTTTATACCTCGGAAGTATCGAAATTCTGGTGTGCGCTAAAGGCTCCATCCCTTCTGTTAAATTTCAAAGCCAGGGTATCAACTGCCAGCCTTTGAAATTGCCCGATAACAGCCCTCCCCCCTCCAAGGTCATGCCATTCGAAGCTGGCGGGAATCTGATCATCCATAGTGAAGGCGGATTTGTCAACAATCCATCTCCTGGCGTTGATTGGTGTACCACCAACGAAGGCGCAGGAGCTCCAATCATTGAATCTTCGGCATCAAGTATTTATGGAACCTATATTTTTGTCGGGCAGGGCAGTGTTTGCCGGCAAGCAGGTCAACTAATCACCACACCAGAAAGCGGAGTCGGATTAGCTGTACCTGTCCACAACTTTAATCCAGCTGACAAACGCGGCAAGTATGCACCCGGCTTTATTTATGGCGATACAGGTTTCTACCCGCTGCCTTCAGGGATGCAGGATGGGATCGTCGTGATGGCTGCCAATGGCGATCTGGCGCCACTTGCAAACACACGCCGCAATGTCCTGCCATTTGACCAGTACTGGAAATCGCAATTTTCGTTAACGCCGAACAGCGAGCGCATTGCAATTTCCGACCTTCGAGCCCATGCTTCAGGCGTTTTGAGTGCACGAATCATGGTCGAGGTCGACCAACCAGTCTATGAGATCAGTTGGACGATCGATTGGGTGCTTTACCCAAATATGGATACTTCCGTACCTGCAAAACCCGCTTACACATTCCTTTCCGACATAACCCAAATGATGCCCTTGCCACCAGTGATCCAACTGGCTAGCCTGGAGGTGCGCTTGGTGGAAGGCAACACAGCGGATGGTCTGCTACCCATTCTGGATTCCTTCTTAACGACCAGCGGTCCGAATTCCTATCAATTCAGAGCGACGGGTGCACGTATCACCGCCCCCGCTTCTCTAGGTGGTGCTACCGCCTTAGGGCAAGCACTAGTCCAACCTCCAGGGCGACCGCGCCAACCCGAAAACCAGGTAAGCTGCAAAGAAGGCGAAGAGTCTAGAAGTTGTTTTGATCTTCGCAGAGTGAATACAAGTAATGGTTACGATTGGCTGAATGGCGATGGCGAAAAGAGCGTCAAACCCTGGGAATTGCCAGATATTCATATTGAAGACCAGGCTGGCAGTGTATTAATCAGCCAGCAAGGCCAACTTTCCATCTTCAGTTCCGATCATCCGCAGGCTGCGAATGCCATCGGTCAGACTTTTAGCTTTGACACCTGGGAAGCAACTGTGGTCATCGATCACGCTGCTTGCACACCCGGCGGTCCGATCACTTCGGTCATCCGCGGCGTAGGCTATATTGCCCTGCCCAGCCTGGGGGGGGATGGGGGGCTGGCTCCGCCCTGGATAAAAATGGAATTTAAACTTTGTGAAACCAAGTTCCAGGAAGCAACCCTGACCCTGGCCATTCCAGAACCTGGAATACCGGTGGGTAGTACCGGTGTGGGCGTCAACTTGATTGGTGGTACGGTGACTGTCGGTCCGAATTCCACACAGATCAAGCTTACCGTCGGTTTCCAGACCATGGACCAGTATATCCTCACCCACGGAAAAGGCACGGTGACCATCAACACAGAGGGCATGTTCTCATTACAAGCCCAGGGAAAGTTGGTCGGGATAGTCAACGCAAAAACGCTTAAATTAGATGTCGCCTGGAACCCGTCTGGATGTTTTATTTGCTGGCGAGCTGGAGTACACCAGTTTCTTATCCGGGAGCTTTGGGATGCATGGCTGGATTGGGCAAGGCTGGCAAAGCAAATATGCCTGGCTGCCGGATGACAACAGCTTTCATTTTACGGGAACAGTAAAAGGCACAGTCAAAATTCCGAAAGGCGAATTGATCAATAAGAAATATTTCAAATTACCGCCTTTTACAGCCAGCATCTCTGTAAAAGTTGCCTTCGGAGAATTCTGTACAACCTCTGGATGTACCAGCTACAAATGGGGAATGTCTGCAAGCATAGAAGTGTTTGGCTATGATGTTGGACTCTACGTCGATTCAGGTGGTCCCGACTTAATCTTGGGCACCAATAGCCACAAATTAATCGACCAGTTTGGGGGCGGATCCGCCCCCCAAGCGCCTATGCTGGCAGAAGGTGGCACATCAAACCAGATTGTCTTTCCTGGAAATTATCAACAGTACCTGATCCCACCCATCACTTCAACCCTGGATACGGTTTCGCCCGACCTGGCTCAAAATATCTGTGGGGGTTACAGTACCTCTATCCACACCTGCCCCTTTCTAATGCCAGTTGGTACAGGCAAAGCTATGTTTAGTGCAAGCTGGGAAAACGGCAGTTTGGATATTGTCCTGATCAAACCCGACAATACCATCATTACACCTGCCAATGCCGCTGCACACGGGGTAACCATCACACCCAGCGATGGCGAGCTAACCAAGGGCATCACGTTTAGTGTCCGGTCAGCCAGCGGTTCAACCTTAGCCACGGGCGATTGGAAATTACGCTTGAGTAATGTGGGCAATGATATGTTGCCAGGCGCAACCAATAACTACAGTCTTCTGTTTGCAGCAGATCCGCCAGCGCCCACAGTGCTGTGGAATACATTGCCAGTTCCGAACGGATCTGGAATCGTCAATTTAAGCTGGACTGCCAGTCGCGGTGGGCAGCCCCTTGAGGCGAGTATCAAAGCCGAGCTTTTCTACTCTCCTGTTTCTGAACATCCCTAAACCAAACCAGCTACCGGTTACTTTCCCAGGCAGTTATCAGGCAGCCAGTGGTTTGGGACCGGATTGGTCGCCCAGCGACACGAGCACCCAGGCGAGCGACGATAACCAGGATGGCGTCTGGAAATTCGTGACAACCGCCATACCCGCTGGCAGTTGGGAATTTAAAGTCGCTTTGGGAGGCTCATGGTTAGAAAATTATGGTCTGGATGGTGAGCCAGATGGCGATAATATCCCCTTCCAGGTCAATCAAAATGGAGATGAAGTTCATTTCTATTATGATGCTCGCGACCATACCGTCCTGAGCAGGCCAGATAACCGGATCATCGTCCTGGCGGGTGATATGATGGCCGAAGTAGGCGGAAGTAATTGGTCTCCAGATAACCTGTTGGGTTGGATGAAAGATCCCGATGGAGACCAAGTTTATGAGCTCAGCCTGCAAATTCCAGCCGGCAACTGGCAATACAAGATTGCTGTGAATGAAAGCTGGACAGAAAGTTATGGATTAAACGGTGTTCCAGGCGGCTCCAATATTCCTTTGAGCGTCCCAGCCGGCGGCGGTTTAGTAGTTTTCCGTTACAATGATCTTACCCACCAGATCACTGCAGAAGTTGGCGCTCCTGTCATGGAAGGGGCTTTGATCACCAGCCAAATAGCGGCAAACGCCAACAGTTATGCCTGGAACACACAGGGAGTCGCTTCAGGGGAGTACCGAGTGGGCATTCGTTTAGATGACCACTTGAAGAGTAATGGGCATATCGTCGCCTGGGCGCCTGGCAAGGTAACCCTGAACGACACCACCCCTCCCCCAGTGCCCAATTACGTAGGGTCTTTTGCCGCAATCAATGGTATGGTGGTGCGATGGGATCGTGATGATCTCACCCCAGACCTAGCCGGTTACCTGATCGAATATACCATTCCTGAATGGGATCTGGCTACAAAGTTTCCACGCTTCCAACGAGTTTTGCCCAGGTCGAAAGAGAAAGCGCCTTTCTTCCAGCAAGCTCGCCTGGGCGGTTTGATCTACAATGTGAGTACGCAAGTTTGTATCCGGGCTTATGACGCCAGCGGGAATCTTAGCGGCTGCGCCTCAATCGAAATCGAGATGCCAGAAGGACCTGTAGAGCGGATCGGACCGCCGCGGTTTTTCAACGGCGGCGGCAATCTCAACGGGCTCTCACTGACTTGGGAACCCCCAGAATTTGGGACGCCTGATGGTTATCTGCTCTATTATGAGCCTGCAGGCTGTCTGCTGCCGGATGTGGTGAGCATCGCAAATGAAGGCAAATCCCCCATTATCCTCCCACTTGGCGATTTGAATTTCTCCTTATCCGGCTTGACAATAGGACAACACTATCGTTTCACTTTGCATGCATACACGGACCAGGGAGATATCAGTCCTGGTGTTTCAATCGTTCGAATGGTTATCGATCCGACGGATAATGATGACGACCTGATACCCGATCAATGGGAGGTGTTGTTCGGGATCAGCAACCCTCTGGATGATACCGACCTGGATGGGTTAAATGACCTGGCTGAATACCAGCAGGGTTCGAACCCTTTGCATGCCGATAGCGATCTCGATGAATTTTATGATGGTGAAGAGGCTGAATGGGGCGTCAATGTGTGTGGTGTTGAGCAGCCACCTTACCATAAAGAACCAAAGTTGGTGGTTGTCAACACAAATACGGTCAACTTCACGGCAGCTGTTAATTTCAACCCCGGTAATAGCGAGTTCATTCAAATTCTAAACTTCGGCGGTGGAAATCTTATTTGGAATGCAACCCCATCACAACGCTGGATCATGCTCTCTAGCTTCTCTGGAGGCGAAAACGAAAATCTGGCCATATCGGTGGATATAACCGGTTTGGTGCCGGGCGTATACTCCGGAGAAATACTGGTCTTTACACTCCCGGCTGTCCAAAGCCCAACTCTGGAGACCGCATCCATCCAGGAATCGGTTAGCATCCCGGTTACCCTGGTAATTCTGCCCGAAAAGCAGTTTGACTTGTACTTACCTTTGATGGAAAGATGACGTTACGCCGATCAGATCTTCACCGTTGGGAAAATATGCTCGATCAATGCAGCCGCCCTCCAAAAGGCTCGCATAAATGTGGGATGGTGGCTGAACCGGTAACTGATCCGGGCGATACTATAGCGAATAAGGAGATAACGGCCAACAGAAGATAACAACAATTGCTGGCGGTAACCCCGGAAAGAAAAATCTTCTCGCATGAATGCTTGATGGATTGATCTAGCCGCTGCAGCGCCATATCCTAAAGCCGGACCAATGCCCTCTCCCAAAAGTGGATCGACTCCGGCTGCATCACCAACCAGCAACATGCGCTCGGTGGAAAAAAGGTTACGCGGGCTGAACAGATGGATGGGATGGCCCTCCATTTGGGAACGGTCCAGCTCATCGTCCAGATTCCGAATAGAAGTGGTAAGGATTTCTGGGAGCGCTGCTCGATCTTTGTCAGAGTAGAAACGCGCATCGTAAACACCCCGGTTTTCATAGGACAGTCCATCAAGCTCCATAGGGATCTGCCAGAAATACCCTTGTAATTGCTGGTGGACGGGTGTGAAGTCAAAAACAATCTCGGGAGTTTGAGTAGACAATCCCCAAGATTGCACAGGCTGGAAGACCTCCAGCGCGCGCGCCGTACGTGATGTGCCAGCGCCATTGCAAACCAATCTGCGCGTTATGCCCTTCGAGCCATCCGCCCCAACCACCGCTTTCGCCCAATAAACACCCCGTTCAGTCTCCACCCGCACGCCATCTGTTTGAGGCGTAACAGACAGGACCTTCTCATGCTCCTGGATGATCACTCCACGCTGGCGAGCCTGGTTGACAAGGAATTCATCCAAAACCGATCTCTGGAAAACCAACACCAAAGGTGAACCGTGCGCGCTGAAGACCCTGTGTTGATAGCGGAAATGCAGATCATTGATAGCCACATGAGGCGCCGGTAATGGCAGGCTAAACCCCAGTCGCTTCAATATCCGTGCACCAAAAAAGGTCAATCCTCCGCCACATAACTTATGCCGAGGGTGTTGAGCTTTCTCTATCAGGATCATGCGCTGAGACCAGCTCGGATCAAGCTCGAGCAGATGTAAGGCTGTTGAGACGCCTGCAGGTCCAGCCCCGATGATCACCAAATCTACAGTTTTTTCATTGCCACTCATCAAATCAAAAAACATCCTCGTCCATGCGTAAGCCCGCTTACCAGTCTTCTTTCCATGTGAAATCCGAGTCCAGAGCACCAGGATCAAAACTCTCAGGCGAGGCTGTTGCGGTACTGGCTAAGTAGATATCATCCAGGAAGATTAAGCTGGGAATGCTACTATCCGTAGCTGCCTCAAATTTCAGAATGATAGTGCTATTAACATATGAAGAAAGATTTATTGAGCCATGAACCCAGCCGTTAGTGTTTGTGCTCGAACAAAGGGTTTGCGATATCAGGGTTGTCGTGCCCACCTTCAACCGAAAATAGTCATAACCACACGAGTTCATCCGATTCGATCCAATACCAATAATGCAAATAACTCATCCCTGATGGAACTGTAATAGATTGAGATATCGAGGAAGTTTCACTGTCGCCGCCTGCTAAATAAGCTAACCAGTTACCACTATGGGCATAGAGGCCTTCAATTTCACTACTTAACATGATAATGTCCCAACCATGTGATGAATACTCCGCCCAACCCGTTACCCCTGCCTCAAAATCACCGTTGATAATACCACCCTCAACCGCATTCGTGATCGTGATCAGGAATGCTTTCTCAAAAGATAACCCACCTTGATCTGTCGAACGAATGCGGACAGAATAACTGTTTTTGGTTTCATAATCATAAACCTGTGAGGAGCGCAGCTGATCGCCAGAGATATTGAAAGAGGCATTATCCGTATCTCCAGCGCCGCTCACCAAGCTGTAAGAGAATGTATCCGATGCATCAGGATCAACTGTTGAAAGAGTACCCACAACGGTGTTGACAGGCTGGATCTCCTGGATGCTGCTATTCGAAATGGTTAAGTTGGTTGGCGCCAGATTGGACACAACGCCTGTTATGACCGATGGCAAGAACACACGGTATTCAATCGCTAATGGCGTCTCGAGATGGACTACACTGACGGATACCAACCGCATACTTTGGTAGCTGCCTCCCCAGATCATCGAATAAATATGGCTGGGATCACTGTCCCAGGTGTCGCGGACGTAAATCGTCGTGCCATTATAACCATAACCCACGATCGAATGACCTTCAAGGTTAAGCAGAACAGGATGTCCGGCATTAATTTCTGCCTGGAAATTGGCCAGGGAAAAGCCCCCAATAATATAGTTGTCTGTGGGCTGATTAAAACAATCGGTAACCGTATAGCCCCTGGCTTCATAAAAGAGCTTCCTACCGTAAGTACCATCTTTGTTTGCCACACCTTCGTTTTGCATGGTGCTGCAGGTAAGTTTATCGCTGGAACTGGTATATGTATAAAAAGTTGTGCTACCGTCCGGATTACTCGTGTTAGACTGGCTTGTTTTCATATAATCACCCATCGCTGTTCCCCAGGTATGCTGGGGCCAGGAATTAGTGATATAAGGGTCACTCGCATAACTCCCATACCTTACCCAGTAATCATCGATCGAACCACGTATGGTTCTCCCATCCACTCCATTATGAGAAGCAATCAGGGGGTTATTTGGATAGCGATCATAACCATCTAACCACGTAGGCCAGGAAGTATCGGTCACCGGCATCACGCCGCCATTCGTTGGGCCGGAGTACATATTGGGGTATGCATTGCGGTCATAATAGCCAGCAATCATAGCGCTGGAGACTGCCGAGCACCCGAAAACCCAATCATAAGATGGGAATTCTGGGAGTATGGTCGCATCGGTTATGGGCAGGATCGTGGCGGCTCGCTCGGCTGCAAATTCAGCAGGTGGTTTGGGAGGTCCATTTATGATATGTCCGGAGATCGGTGTGCCATCTGTGATGGTGAGATGCTCAATGGAATAATATGGGGTAATCTCTTCAATTTGAGAAGTCTGAAACAGTTTTGGATTAATAGTGGGAGTAGCCAACGGAACGTCATGAGCGTAAGTTATATTACCTGCAAAAGTCGTGAAGGAGAAAATCAATCCAATCAGCAGCAACAATCCCAGCCGAATCATACTCTTTACCAAAACCTTACCTATCATCTTTTTTCTCCTTCAGTGAGGCGTTTTGATATTTTGTTGGTACCTGTGAAAATGAACAAATAGGTAATAACTTGCTCATTCAAGCAACCCAAAGCAACCGTTTCAAATATTATAGCTAAAACAAACGAGTTTACTATAAATATTGATACTGATCTATCAAAATTGTAATAAGTTAGAATGAAATCGCGGCTCGATCAATAAATTTGATAAAGCTTTCCTGGAAGTGAAGGAAAAAAATAACATTTAGAGGTAATTATTCCAAATCCAATGCTTTATCCCATTGGTTATTCGTAAACTTTCTCCCCTTCCAAATCTGCATCCAACGCATCGGACTCAACATCCCTGGCTAAAACTGGACTGGATAGCAACTCCTTAAAATATTCATGTTGGATGACCAGGTTCATGATCTCGTTGGTGCCGGTCCAAATGGTCATCAGGCGTGCATCTCGCAACAGGCGTTCAATGGGATAAACATGGGTATAGCCAATCCCGCCCATAACCTGCATGGCGTCATTGACCACCGCCCAGGCTGTCTCCGTAGCAAATTTCTTCGATTCCGAGACCATCCGGCGTACATAGCTCGAATTGCCAACCGTATCAATAATGCGAGCGGTTTGGTGCACGAGAGCGCGGGCTGCATCCAAGCGTGTCAGGCTATCCGCGATCTTGAAACTGACTCCCTGAAATTCTCGTATCTTTTGACCAAATGCTTTGCGGCGGTCAGCATAACGCGCCGCAATTTCCAGGGCAGCTCGAGCCAGACCGAGAGCGCCGGCCGCGCTGGTCATTCTCTCCGGGATCATCATCTGGTTGAAAACATCATAAGCTCCGTTTTCTATCCCCACCAGGTTTTCCAGTGGCACCTGCACATCTCGAAAGGTAACCCTGCCTGTACCCCCGCCCCGGGTTCCCATCAGACCATAAACATGTTGGACTTCAACGCCTTGTCCGCGTTCCACCAAAAATGCGCTGATCGCCCGGTGGCTTGAAACATCTGGATGGGTGCGAGCATAAACCAGGAACAAATCCGCCCCCTCTGCACCCACAATGAAACGCTTTTGCCCATTCAAAAGGTAATGGTCACCTTGTCGCTGGGCTGTTACCGTAGCGCCGAAGAAATCCGAGCCGCCACGCGGTTCGGTCAGGGCTTCTGCCACAGTCGTTTGACCCGAAATGATCGCTCGCAGATACTTTTCTTTCTGCTCATTTGTGCCAAAACTGTGGATAGCTTCACCGACAATGGAGGGTAAAGAATACAGGCAAGCCAGGCTGGCGCCCAGCACGCCGATTTCTTCCAGCGCCAGGACTTCATGTGACCAATCCAGGCCGCGCCCCCCAAATTCCTGGGGAAAACGCAACCCCAGTAATCGCTGGGCAGCCAGTCCCTGAATATATTCGCGTGGGTAGCTGATTTTCTCAGCATCCATGTCCAGAATTAACTGGCGGGAAACATGCTCGCGAGTAAACTTGCGCGCTTCATCTCGGACGATGCGCTGTTCGGAAGTCAAGATGATGTCTGACATATAGACCATCCTTCTGGGTTTTGAAAAACTTTAGTGGAAAGAGCCCTGTGTGTACTGGAATCATCAAACTTGAATCATCTACTTTTTCAATTTTTTCCTGAGCAGCGCCTGCTTCTCTTCTTCCGTCAGAAAAGCCATCTCCAGGGCATTCTGCTGGGTTTGGACGGATCATTTCTGGGCTGAGACCAGCGGCAGGCGCGGCGACCTGGAATTCATACGCCAGGTTGATACCGCTGATGCCCGGATCGTCTGTATTGAGGTTGGTCAGGATGCCATGCTCCAGAAAGGTGCGCATCGGGTGGCTGATGTAATCTGGCACACTGCTGGTCTGCACATTGCTGGTCAGGTTGCTCTCTATGCCGATGCGCTGCTCAGCCAGGTAATCCAACAACGCCGGGTCTTCTACCGCCCGAATGCCATGCCCGATGCGCTGAGCTCCCAAGTCATGGATAGCCTGCCAGATACTATGTGCGCCATCCGCCTCCCCGGCATGTACGGTAACCTGCCAGCCAGCCTCCCGTGCAGTCCGGAAATGCTCGATAAAAAGCTCGCCGGGGAAGTTGAGCTCGTCGCCGCCCAGGTCCAGGGCGATTATCTTATCCCGCTGGGTCAGCAAAGCCTGCAGCTCTTTCCAGGCAATCGCTGTCCCATAAGTGCGGCTCAAAATACCGATCAGGCTGACGGGAAGATGAAAATCTCGCTGACCCTCTGCGATGCCGGCGCACACCGCTTCCACCACACCAGCTGGGTCCAGTTGGTGTTGCTCCGCCATAAACCAGGGGCTGAAGCGCAACTCAATATAATCCAGCCCTTCCTGGCTGGCATCTTCCACATTTTCATACGCCACCCGCCTGCAGGCTTCGTAATCCACCAGGGCGCGCATCATCCACTCAAACCTGGCGATAAACACCATGATCCCAGGCTGCGGCTCGGTCACCTGGACGTGTGGGCGCAAGCCTTCCACATCCCAGGCAGGCAGGGGCAGGTTGTGCTGGCGCCCCAAATCCAGGATGGTTTCCAGACGCACATTTCCATCCAGGTGGCGGTGTAAATCCATGACAGGCAAGTCGTAATAGATCCCCATAGTCTCCTTCCCTACTATAGAATTCTCAAATGCTCTTATTGATTATAGTTCCCCCAAGCCAAATCTTCAAATTGGCTGACAAAATCTTCCATAAAATACTTCCCGTAATCCTCACGTCCCTGCAGGTAAGTTCCCAAAAAAGCAGTAGCGAAATGCTTAATTTGAGATGTCTGCGGCTCATCCCAAACCATCATATGAGACCTTGCAATGAATGTTATCAGGTACTTCTCAGGCGCTCCTAAATGATCGAAAAGGTAGATGGCTTCATCAAAGTAAGGAATAAATTCATCTTCTGTAGATGATAGGATCAGCATCGGTTTTTTAGCCTGCGCTAAACCGCGCTCTCCATACAACCAGGTGCCTGAGGGAGCCATCGGCATAACTGCGCGAATACGGTCATCCGTCAACGGCTGCCACAGTCCATCTTCGGAGATCGTTAATTGCTCTCCCGCAAAATCTACAAACTCACCCCATTTACCAGCCAGGCTGCAGGTCCAATTATGATACATCTCCGCATCATATTTGGGGGTTCGGATCAAGGCAGGCTGCCCACAATGAGACAGGTAAAATTCGGGGTCGACACGAACACCGCTAAGCGTGAGGGAAATATCTCCTCCAAATGAGTATCCTGTTACTCCAGTATTTTCAACATCAATCACACCTTCCAAACCTTCAGGAACTAAGGCAATCTGATCCAGGCAGAACAGGAAATCACGCGGCCAATCGATCATATTGAAATTCCAATCAAAATATTCATCATGATCAGGGATGTTAATTACAGCCGTCACAAAACCGTATGAAGCCAGGTGACCGAGAAAAACCGTTCCCCCTGAAGCTGTTTCTGTAAGAATTAATGGATAAGGTGCAGAACTCAAATCCGGGACCGCATCACGCACAATCGATCTACCCAGGCTATCCTTTTGCTCCAAAGCCGGGTACCAGATAACAACTCGAATTTCACGGTCATTACGATTGTGATCAACAAATGTATAGCTTCGGTTGCCTGCATAAAATGGACCTGGTTCAGAAAGATCAAATAATACAGGTTCTTTCGTCTCGGTTGGCGGGATAGACGTTGGCGAAGCAGCAATGGTAGGCGTTGCCGGCTCAATTTCTCTGGTGGGTGTCGAGATCGACTGCTTTAACGGTCGGCGACGATAAAACCGGTGTTATGTCGGGGACTACTTCTGTTGGATTAGTTGACGAGCTGCACGCGGATAACAGCAAAACAAGAATTCCAGATATTCTAATTAAAACTCTGCTGATCATGATGACCTCCAAATCAATCAAAGGAACTGTCAAACCATGAAAACAATAGAAATATGCTGGCTGCTATGTGCTTAATGGGTGGGGAAGGGGCAATGGTAAGGGAATCCGAAACAGTCGAGATCCATGAACATTAGGTGGAATCTCGATTGATGTTAGTATCGCGCAAAAATTTCGGCTTGCAAGTACCAATTTTATATCACATCCCAGCTAGATCAAACCTGTAGGCTTACTGAACCATGTAATTATTTATTTTCAAAATAATGCTTGACATTAAGTTCGAGCTTACGCGATAATATTAGATAGGGAAAATTATCACAAATACTCGGCGCGCAAAATTTCCCACCACCCGAACAAATTCCAATTGAATAATCAGGAGGCAAAGATGAGTACCAGGATTTTTTTAAGAATTGCTGTGGGAGGGCTAGTCTTAGCTTCAATCATGGCTGCAGGCTTTGCGATTGCTCGACCCTCCATGCCGGCAAACTCCGCCGCGGTCCCTTCAGTGGTCAGTTATCAGGGCAAGGTGACTCAAGGAGGAACACCGTATTCCGGGGTTGGCTATATGAAGTTTGCAGTCGTCGATAACAGCGCAACTACCACCTACTGGTCAAACGATAATTCATCGACATCTGGCTCAGAACCAGATGAAGCGGTCTCATTGACTGTATCGAATGGATTATTCACCGTTCTCTTGGGGGATACAAGCCTGGAAAACATGACCGTTCCTCTTTCAGCAGGAGTTTTCGACAGCGCCGACCGCTACCTGCGTGTTTGGTTTAGCAGCGATGGAACGAACTTTTCCTTGCTAGCTCCAGACCAGCGCATTGCGGCCGTACCCTACGCACTCCAGGCAGTCAATGCAGACTTATTGGATGGACTGGATAAGAGCGCATTTCAACCTTATGAGAGCACATTCTATTACCCGTTGCTTCAGCCTCAAGTCGTTGATATGACAGAAGTATCCTCTGGGCTAAAAGGATATGTAGGAGGCTTCTCGGATGGACGCTATGGGTACCTGGTCCCATTCCATAATGGTGATAGTCATTTTGGCGTGGTGGCACGCTTGGATTTAAACGACTTCACATCTTCTGGTGTAACTTACTTAGACCTCTCCACAGTAAACGCAGGGTTAAAAGGTTTCCATGGGGGATTTACGGATGGTCGCTATGGATATTTTGTTCCTTTTTATAACGGGACGCAATACTCTGGTCTCGTTGCTCGCCTCGACCTGCAAAACTTTTCCCCTTCAGGCGTATCCGTTCTTGACTTATCTGCATTAGGTCTCAAGAGTTTCTATGGCGGTTTCACTGATGGTCGTTATGGTTATTTAGTTCCAATCAAGGAAGGCGCCACAAATCTAGGGAGATTGGTGCGTATCGATCTGCAGGATTTTACCATAGCAGGAGTAACGGCACTGAACCTGACTGCCGTTGATCCCCGACTGGACGACTTTTTCAGCGGGTTTACCGATGGTCGTTATGCATACCTTGCGCCGAGGGATGGACTGGTAACTCGAGTTGACCTGCAGAATTTCACCACAGATGGAGTTGAGATACTCGATCTCACACAAATTGATAGCGCTTTGTTGGATTTTGTCGGCGGTTTTACGGATGGGCGCTATGCCTATTTGGTGCCCTATTGGGTTTCATGGCATGGCCATCTGGTGCGCATCGACCTGCAGAATTTTAGCCCTCCAGGCGTAACTGTATTAAATTTAGGAGCAATCGAAAGCGAGCTAGTGGCATTTAGTGGGGGCTTTACCGATGGAAAGTACGCCTATCTGGTCCCATCCATGACGGGGAAAGTAGCCCGGGTTGACCTGCAAAACTTTTCTCCGCAGGGCGTATCTTGGATCAATATCTCTGCCTACGACCCGACCCTGAGAGGTTTTTGGGGAGGTTTTTCCGATGGACGTTTCGGCTACCTGGTTCCCTATTACTATAACGATGATGGACTGGTTTGGCATGGAAAAGTAGCACGCATCCCACTCTTCTTTGGTGGAGGTGCACCATGATCCGGGAATCGAGAATTATCAACACCACTTCTATTTTAAAAATGAAAAACAATTGGTTTTCATGCTTGAAAATCTCCCTGGCTGCCGCGCTCTTGCTTGCTCTGATAGGGATTGTGAGTGTTTCAGCAGACAACAGCCTGTTCAACATCGAGTGGGGGGTTTTCAGCAGCGGTGGAGGCAGAATCAGCGCTGGCGATGTCCAGTTAGACAGTTCTCTCGGCGAGCCCATCACCGGGAACTCAACGGGTGGAGAAATCAGCTTGGACTCGGGAACGTGGACAGATATTCTCGAACAAAAAAGTGTCTTCTTGCCTTTGATTATTAGATAATCAAGAAGGCTGCCCCCAAAAACCAGGTATGGCTTGACGGGACAGCCCTCAAAGAAAAATGTGGATAACTCCAGCTCGATAACCGGCGATTGAATGCATTTGCGGACAATTTGACCAGCAGTGGAAGAACCATAAGGGGTTGCCTTCTTTATGGACAGCCCCTTAGGCTATCTTGGGATCTGATGTAATTCACCTTTTCTAACCAAAGAATATGATCTTTGCTAAGAGTTTCTGATTAAGTCATAGCCTTCATCACCATAATGGGAATGCGCCTGCCAGCAATGCGTTGTTTGTAAAGCGGATATCCAAAATATATGTTCGATGCAAATTGCCAGAAACGCTCATACTCTTCGCCTTGCGCTTCATGCGCCAGGTAATCTCCAGTCTTTCCATCTATGCTGCAAGTCGCAGCGGGATTAGCTTTCAAGTTGTAATACCAGGCTGGATAAGATTTTTGTCCCCAATTGGTTGCAATTAGTGCAAACGAGGCTGGGTCGTTTTCATCTCGGATACATAAAAGCGGCACTGTTCGTAATAAACCGCTCTTTGCGCCTTTGCTGGTCAACATGACAACCGGCACGCCTGCCATCAGGCTAGAAAATGTTGCCCGCTGATCCGATAGTCGAAAAACCAGCCGATCAACATGATGCAGTAAGTGCGCAGAAAGTCCGGCGCCTGGTTTTGATGCGGCAATTTTCTGAACCAGGGATTGGACCCAGGAATATTTCTTCGGCCTACCCATAACCGCCTCCTCTGCAAACTTACTGATAATTCTAATATACAATCTAGCCTTTTAACACTTTCCGAATATTTCTTAATCCCAGGAAACAGAAACTCCTTAACCAGAAACCGCCCGACCAGTACGGTGAGCGGTTTGTTTGATGCGTGTGGGCGCTGAGGGACTCGAACCCCCGACCTCTTCGGTGTAAACGAAGCGCTCTAACCAGCTGAGCTAAGCGCCCTTGCGAGCAAGACCTGTTATAGTGCCTTTTCTCGCTTTTGTCAATAGCGATTTTCGTGTATACAGATTGCCAATGATAAGCATTTCTTCACAATCAATTGCATATTATCACCTTGTGTGATAAACTTTACTTAATCAATATTCTCTGCAATTTATTCAGCACTCCAAACTTTTTCGGTTTTCACCCTTTTGAACGGGAGGTTTTCCATGACATACGAGGAGCGCATTCGACAAGAACGTTCGAATATGTCCAAGAGTTTCTCAAAACTGGCAGATTTTTTGCTCGATTCCTACGTGGAAGCGGCTTTTATGACGGCCAGTGAGCTGGCACAGGCGCTAAACCTGGACGCGGCCACCGTTGTTCGCTTTTCCCAGCACCTGGGATACTCTGGTTTTCCAAAACTGCAGCGGGAAATTCGGCAACGCGTCAAAAAAGATTTGTTGATCCGTCCACGCGAAGCAGAAATTGATGAATCGGTAACTGGAATTGCTTCCAAAGCCATGCAAGATGTCTGGTTGGCGCTGGAACAAACTCGCATTTCATTGGACACTGAAGCCTTGGGCAAACTAGTCGAACAGATGGGCGCAGCCCGACGTATCGTAATCTTGCCAGAAGGCCCGGCGCAGCCATCTGCGTACTCCCTGGTCCTCTTCCTGGAAGAAGGCGGTTTCCCAGTTTATATCGCCCGCGGCGGGATTGCCGACCTGGCGCGGACCGTCAACATTGCCACAGCACAAGATCTTTTGTTATCCATGGAGGTAGCCGGCCAATCTCCCTACATCGCCCGGGCTTTAGGCCAGGCTCAGGAGAGAGGCATCCCTACGGCTGCGATAGTTGGCTCGGCTTCCTTGGCTTCTGCTCGTTTTGCAGATACCGTGCTGGCAGCCCAAGCGCATTCTTCGATCGGTGTTGGGATCGTCTCCATTGAAACCATCGTCTTTGCTTTAGCCCAGGTCCTGCGCTGGCGCTTTGCTGATCGTTTTGCTGGCACCGAACAGGCGATTTCTGAGCTTACAGAAAAAATCCAACAACCCGTCGATTAAGGTACAATTCAAGATAATCCTAACCCAAACCAGCCAGTGGATGATCCCAAAATCATCCACTCCTGGTTGTACGTCTGTTGCGAGGCTGGCATGCGTATCATTCGTTATCAAGTTAAACAAGAACCAGTAACATTTGGTTGGGTGTTAGACGACCCAGGTGAACCCCTGGTTGGTCCAATCGAAGGCTCACCTTTCGGAGAATTCCGCCGCCTTGAAGCGACCTTACCCCTCTCAGCGGTGCGATTGCTGCCGCCTGTTGAGCCTGGAAAAATCCTGTGTATTGCCAGGAATTATGCAGCCCATGCCAAGGAACATGATTCACCTGTACCCGATGTCCCCATGTTGTTTTTAAAACCACCCTCCTCGCTAATTGCTGACGGTGAAACCATCTTGTTGCCTCCTCAATCGCAGCTCATTGAACATGAAGCCGAGCTGGCCGTCGTAATCGGACAACAAGGTCGCTGGATATCCCATGATCATGCCTTGGAGCATGTTTTCGGATATACCATTGCTAATGATGTCACTGCTCGCGACCTGCAGCGCCGCGATGGGCAATGGGGACGCGCCAAAGGTTTTGATACATTTTGCCCGATCGGTCCCTGGATCGAGACAGATTACGATCCTGCCGACAGTTTGATAACCTGCAATGTCAATGGCGAGATGCGCCAGATGGCTTCTACCCGTGATATGGTGTTTAGCATTCGCCAGTTAATCGCATTCCTCTCCTCGGTGATGACTCTCGAAATCGGTGATATTATCCTTACCGGCACACCTGCCGGAGTAGGACCGTTGTTGCCTGACGACCAGGTAGAAATCATTATCGAGGGGATTGGCACGCTGCACAATCCTGTGCAAGCGGAGGCGCCGCGCTAACTTCCTTTTGTCGATCATGGCTCTTGATATTCGCACCGCAATTCTGACTGCAACCGCTCTATCGGTACTTTTTGTTTTCCTTAGCATATGGCAAGGAATTGTTTCAATTCGTCGAGCGCGCAGCCTGCCCTTCTTCCGCATGCGTCGCAATACCATGGTGCGAGGCTGGAGGCTTCTGGTCATGGCGGTTGGTTGGGGAATCATTGGTTTATTAATCAACACGCAGGCTGAACCCATCATCTATCGCTATTTTCCACCCACCGTCACTCCATCATTGACTCCCACGATCACACTGACACCGACCATCACTCTGACGCCTACGATTACGTTGACGCCAACCATCACCCTGACGCCCTCTGTATCTGATACACCCACGATAACCCCTACCCCTCATCTTCCATTGGCCGTTGAAATGCAGTTCGAAAGCACTACAACTCCAAATCCAGATGCAGTCTTTAGCCCGCTGACTTTCACCGATGGATTGGATGCCGAATATCGCCCACTTAACCCAAACACGCTTTTCCAGAATCCTATTTCGCATATGTATGCGGTCTTCAGTTATGATGGCATGATTGTCGGATCGCAATGGACAGCCCTTTGGTACCGGGGTAATGAGCTGGTGCATTACGAAACCATCCCCTGGAATGGCGGTTCTGGCGGGCTAGGCTTCACCGATTGGGCGCCTGACCCATCTGAATGGCTGCCTTCCGAATATGAAGTTCAGATCTTTGTTGGACTGCAATTCAAAATTTCAGGGCGCTTTACCGTAGAAGGCGATCCCCCCACACCTGTCCCAAGCGCCACACCATCGCCCACCAATACCCCCACATTCACCCCAACGGCCACACGCACCCCCTGGCCTTCTTCTACACCAGTTCCCACCAGTACCCCTCGGCCGACGCGCACTCCTTTTTTGTCACCCACTCCTACGATCCGCCCTACTACCTGGCCGACACAAACGCGCACGAATACACCAACCCCAACACGAACCTACACACCGACCCCCACGCGCACCTATACACCCACCCCGCAGTAACGGCAATAGACTGGCATGCTTCTGCCTTAGCCTGAAAGCTGTTCCGCCAGTTTCACAGCAATTAACGCAGCAATACGGGCATTGTTTAACAATAGCCCTAAATTAGCTTTCAGACTGGCTCCCTGGGTGCGCTCATTCACCTTGGATAGCAAGAAAGGCGTTGTTGCCTGACCGCGAATATTGGCGGCTTTGGCATCCAACAAGGCATCATCGATGGCAAATTGTACAGCCTCAGCATCCAAAGCCACTTCCGCAGGTGGTGGGGCAACCACCAGGATTGCACTCTTCATCCCCAGGTTCCATTGCCGGAGGGCGATTAAGGCTACCTGCTCCGGTAGATCTGCCCGGACAGATACAGGCAACCCACTGGATAGCGAATAGAAAGCAGGAAAATGATCGGTTTGGAAACCAACCACAGGGACTGAGCTGGTCTCAAGCACTTCCAATGTTGCCGGCAGATCCAGGATTGCTTTTGCGCCTGCGCAGACCACAATAATCGGCGTTTGCCCCAACTGAGGTAAATCTGCCGAAACATCATACGGCGGCTCCCTGTGCACACCGCCAATACCGCCTGTGGCAAAAACCTGCACTCCCGCCAGGTGAGCGATTAGCGCAGTACTGGCTACTGTTGTACCACCGTTCCATCCCATCGCCAAAGCTGGACCGATATCGCGAACACTAATCTTGTGGACCTCACGGTTTTGAGCCAAATGCTGCAATTCCTGAGCTGTTACGCCAATTCTAATTTTTCCATTCACCAGGGCAATCGTAGCTGGCGTCGCTCCGTATTTGCGCACCCTGGCTTCCATCTGGCTAGCCAATTCGATATTCTGTGGATACGGCAAACCATGCGTAATGACAGTTGATTCGAGGGCAACGACAGCCTGCTTGTTGGCCAGGGCTGACTGAATTTCTTCACTGATCAAAAAATCCTGGTTTAATCCGAGAGACATAAACAAATTTTGACCTCCAACAGTCCTAATTTTTAACTACCCAGTCGCCAGTCAGTTTCCAAGTGGGCGCCATGTCAAATCACGAGTTGGTCGTACAGTTTTTCCAGGGTAAGGTCAGGTAAAACCGTACCACTATGGCGCAATGTTAGAGAAGCGGCTGACACCCCAAGACGCACTGCATCATCCACAGGCATGTCGTTAAGCAAGGCAAAGATCACCGCAGCAGTCATCGCATCTCCCACGCCGGTTGGATCGACAATTTCGCTGCGAATCGAGGGAATATGCCCAGCCGTTTCCGAAGTGGCATAATAAACCCCAAACTGTGCCATACTGATGATGGCAATTTTTATCCCCTGGCTGACAAAATTCTTGGCCACCGATAATGCCATTTGCCGGTTAACAGGATTAATTTGCACGCCGCTTAGCACACTGGCTTCTGCACTATTCGGTGTGATCATATCTAATCGGGTAATGAATGGACGCAGGCGTTCCGCCAGGCTAGATGCAGCCGGATCAGCGCAAATGGGAATATTCGCCCTGTGCGCCAGGGATATCGCTGTGCGCAATGCCTTTTTGCTTAAATTGGCATCCAGGAAAACAAGAGAGGCTTTTTTGAAGATGGCCTCATGCTGGCGAAGATAATCTGAGCTTAATTGGCTCATTATTCGCATATCATCCAGCGCATATTTCAGCTCACCTTGGGTAGATAATAAACCCATATAAGAAGCGGTTGGAAAGGCAGAAGTGCGTAGTACCGCATGCGTATCCACACCGGCCTTTGAGAGCTGCTCAAGCAGATGGTCACCCGTCAAATCATCACCGACCACTGCCATGAGGGTCACCTCGTGCCCGAGACGCGCAAGGTTCTCAGCGATATTGTGTGCCACTCCTCCGAAAGAATGACGAATACTGGCGGGACTTGAAGCGCCAGCCTGTAATTCACCGCGCACACGTCCTACCACATCGATCCCCGCTGCACCGATTACCAGGACCGGTCCATCTGGATTTAATGAAAAAGGTTCATTCATAATTTTTGCCCAATCGATGCGGCAGTTGTTCCCTCCCACCCATTTTGGAATTGGATTGCGCCCAGGCATCCAGGATTTGAGCTGTGCGCGCCATAACCAGGTTACGCAGGATTCTGTTACGATCCTGCGGAGTTCTCGCACCTTCCAATGCTTCTTGCACAGAACGAAGGATACCATCCAACATGCCTGCCTGCGCTTCGGCTCGGCCAATTTCCTGCAAAGCCAGTCGTTGAGCATCCCCTAAGGAGCGTCGAACTTCAGCAGCCCCTTCCCATTTAGCGCCCCATTGGTTGATGCGTTCACGATCTACATCATCTTCCTTGATGGAGAAATGACCGATGTCGATCCAAAGTAAATCTACGCCCAAGCTGCGAAAACGGTTTCGCACATTGGGTGAGGTGAAATCACGTCTCAATGCTTCGCGGGGATCCTTTTCGTCTTTTCCAGGTGCGGTTAAATAGTCAATCTGGTGACTCTGCACAAATCGACTGATAGCAATCCGCACAGAAGACCGCACCGTGTCCTCCAGACTATTGAGTCCTTGTAAGCTGACATTGCGGTGGTAGGTCATATTGCGCATTGCCTGGATTGTATATGGATAGGGTTTTTCTGGGGAGCGCTGCAAATAATCTCCCGCCTCCCTGGCCGCACGCAGGCGATAACGAAATTGAACTTGCTTCACCACCACTTCAACACCTTCTTTCGTAGTGGCTGACATTTCCTGAATAGAATCATGCTGGTCGTCTAATGTTGAGATTTCCTTCACCCGTTCCCAGCGCGTCAGGTAGTGCGATCCATTGCCGTAAACATTAGCCGGAGAAGTTAAGCGTTCCACTAACGCCACACTCCCTTGAGCGATATTGAGATAACCAGGGCCTCCGATCCGGTCAACCAGGTTGGTCTCATCCAGTTTTAGTTGGCGTTTTCCATCTTTGATGACCAGGCGAGAATGCCGGATCGAAAACAAGGAGGTGACCATGTATCGGATGCCATCCCCAACCGAGGGTAGTTCATAAACATCCCGGACGTAATTGGCCGAAAGAATCAAAGCGCCGAAAAACGCTAATGCCGGAAACACCAGATAGCGCAGACCTCTAAACGAAGCCAGGCTCAGATCAAGGCGTACATCTCGATAAACAGAAATTCCAAGGCGAACAAATAAGGTTAAGAGCAGCAACGCCATTCCCAGGCGCAAATACCCATACCACCGTCCACCCTGCCAGAGGTTGCTCCACAAATGATATAAATTTGAACCTATCCGGATTATTTGTTTATCCATTTGCACTGCCTGTTATGATTGGGATCATGGGTTTCCCAGCTCCGGATTTTCAGAATCGCCTGGGGAAAGTTCTCCTGGTCGCCCACCACCAGCCAGTGGGTTCTCCCAGGGGATGAATAAGTTATACAAATTACGCAGCATGTTAATCGTATCGGCTGGTAAGAACTGGCGTGTTACCGGGTCCGCAGCTGCATTTTCCAGAGCCTGGAATACGCGTAATGCCAGGGCTTCTTCTGGCGCTTCGGTCAAGATCATGGAGAGTAAGGTAGCCATATCCCTTTGAGCATCGATACGCGCCTTATCCCTTATTCTAACCGCCTGCAAGCCATAATCAGCACGGATTAATTCAGTATTTTGCTGCCAACGTGAGCTCCAGAAATCAAATAGCTTCTTCCGCACCATTTCATTATCCGGTTTCAGCTCAGAAAAGCTTGCCGATAGAATCTGTATCCCCCGCCGGCGCAGAATCTTAGGGGTCCGAAAATAACGATTGGGGATCAGGTCCAATTCAGGTTCATCCCATATCTGCCCTGCTTGTATCGCCAATCCATCCTTCCGGCGCACAAACTGGTAACCCAACACACCCAGATTGCGCATTCGGGCATTGAGCTCATTGCGCAGCTCCTGAATACTTAAGATGGTTGGGTCTTCTGGTCTGAATAATTCATCATAATCGTAGGCTGCCAGGAGATTTCGGAAAACTTCTGTTGCTGCCTCTCCCGGCAATTCGGTCCAATCCATGAAGTCCCCATCCTCCACATCATGCGCCCGCGAAATCAAAGCCGCAAAAATGCGATCATGGTTATACACAAAAGGAAAAGCCGGGTCATTCGGCTGTATTTCGTCCGCATCCCGTCCAGCGCTGAAACCCGTTCCCCTTCTCAAATAAAGATGGATTTCTTGCTTGTCTTGGGTGTCTAAGCAATCTACTAACGCCGTTACCACGCGCATAATCCGCGGCCGGCCATCTTCCACTTCTTCGGCATGCAGCGGTTTCTCCTCGGTTTCGATCACACGCAGGTTATCGGCAATCTCATCCCCTACATAGGTTACCTTAAGTACTTCGGGGTTCTGTCCAATCGTAAAAATCACTGAAATCGAGGTATTCAGCTCAATACCCTCACGAGTATAACCTTGCACATCCGAGCGACCGCGCACCTGGGGGCGTAAATCGGCAACTGCGTGCAATTTTTCGTCCCATTTGGGTAATTTCGGAAAATCTTCAGCCTGTGTAAAATGCAAACCCGGACCCAGTACCCGGTAATGTGGCACAGGTTCATCTACCTTCTTTTGATTAACCAGGCCACGCACGTATCCAATCAAAAAGTAAATTAATCGCAGCCACAAGTGCATGAGCAACCCATAAGGCAATACCCGGCGCTCTAAAATCGCTGCACTGCTCGAATCAACCAGGATCACTCCAGGACCTGTGCGATTCTCCTCATCCGGGTGTTGAATAGAGCGGCCTTCTTTTACATGCATAGCCATGCCATGTTTACCCGTCATAAACAGCAACAAGCGGTTAAAGATTTGCCAGCGGTCTTTGCCACCCTGAATGGGTAAAACATATTGGGAAAAAATGCCCGTCCAGATCAGGAAACCCAACAAGCCTAACACCAATAGATCAAAACGAACCTGTTTGATCGTCCTTTCAGCCTTTTCCATGGCTGGGTCGGACCGGTCGGAAAATCCGCCCATCAAATATTGAGCTATCTGCGAAAGGTCGGCTGTTCCGGGTGTCTGGTAAGTGCCTGAGCGCGTGATCACCAAAGACTTATTGGCTTCCAAAACTGCCAAACGGTTCTCCGCATCCGCGATATGGAGACGATAATAGCCCGAAGTTCCCTGGGAAGAGATGGCATCACCCCAAAAAACAGCCAGACTTAATGCGTTTTGAGCTTCGGTAAACAAACCAGCTTCTATCGGTTTTTCAGGATTAGAAATATCAAAAATCCTGACTCCCTGCTTGCCGCTGGCAACGAAGGCATAATGATCAACCAGCTGGATGTCCTCTGCTGGGGCGGCAGCAAAATTGACGAAGATTTCCCTGGGTTGTAAGGGATGGGAAATATCTAATACACGAAAACCATCCAGCCCTGCAGCCAGGTAAGCATAGTTTCCTCTGACCCACACATCGCGTACATCTCTCAAAGCAGCATAGACGCTCACCCTGGCCGGTTGTTTGGGTTCAGTCACCTTCAGGATAACCAGCCCACCTTCCATGCAGGCTACATAAGCATAATCATCCTGCAGCGCCAGACGCCGGGCTTTTCCTGGAGTCTGGAACGAGCTGATTTCTTGCACTGCCATCAGGTTGGATTGGTCGTAAATTCGTAATCCTCTTGGACCATCTGCCACGTAGAGTATGCGCTGGTTCACCACCACAGCCATGGCATCACCGGGTGTATCAAATTTACTAACCAATTGAGGGCTGCGGGGGTCGTCAACATTGAGGATCTGGACTCCAGCCGGTCCATCAGCAAGATAGAGAAAACTATCGGCCAGCGAGGCGGAATTGACAATCCCGCTGGTCGTGTAGGATCCAATTTCAGTCAAGTCAGCTTTAGCTGATGTGTCGATCGCCCACAGTCCCTGACGGCCATCCAGAACAAAGGCGTAATCTCCTTGTTGGGGTATGCTTACATGGGTGACAAATGCTGGAGCATCATAAAACCCAATCTCCTTGGGTTGCTCCGCATTGGCTACATCCAGGATACGCACGCCGCGCTCAAAATCCGCCACAAAGAGGGTTTCCTGATCCAAGGTCAGGTCTTTTGCCTGGCCTGGTGTACGGTGAATACCGATTAATCTGGGCTGTGATAGGTTCGAGATATCCAGAATATGCAGAGAGCCATTCGAATTTGCCAGGTAGGCGCGTTCCCTTTGCACCCATACATCTTCAACAGATCCATCGATCGGGTATGATCCAACCACACGAAGAGACAACGGGTTGGTTACATCCAGGATTTGCATACCAGCCGTTCCATACGCAACCAACGCGTAAATTTTGATATTTGGATCACCTGGATTGACCTGGTAAGGGTCCATTTCAGGCGATTGGAGTGCATTCCCATTGACTGCCTGGATAGCAATTCCAAGCGCTTCTCCTTGGGGAGTTGCAAAATTACCCAGTAAGCTTGGAAAGTTAACATTGGAAATATTTGCAGCCCAAACACCACCCTGTCCAGAGGCTACATATAAAGTATCCCCAAATAATGCCAGATCTTGAGATAAACCTGGAACAGGGATCTGGCTGATGACAGTTGGCTCCAATGGTTGTGGAAAGCCAATGATTTTAATGCCTGCCCTTCCATCTGCCAGGTAGATCAGTTCATTGGCAAAGGCAGTCGCATAACTATCCTCGCCAACAGAAACCGTCTGAGATGTCACAGTAGTCTCAGAGAGGTTGGAAATATCCAAGGTCAACAGTCCACCCGGACCGTCAGAAACAAAAGCCCGGTCAGCGGCTACAGTCACCTGGCGCGCATACCCGGATGTATCCATACTTTTGACAAACCTGGGTTTGCCAGGATCGCTGACATCCAAGACTCTTACTCCCTGCTCTGAAGCAGCCAGGAATAAGTGGTCACCAGCTTTTGTCACCCCTTCAGTTTTAATTTGAGCGCTGGAATGTTGTAAAGTTGTCTCGTCTGGGGAGACCAAAATTCTGGTTCCGTGCACCACCAACCCATTGTAACCATCTGCGATATATGCCAGTGAATCTTGAACAAAGATCTCATTCGCATCGCCCGGTGTCGCTTTGGAACCAATTTCATGGATGGCCGGCGCGTGGCTAAAATCCAGTACTCGAAGCCCCTTTCCATCAACCGCGTATCCAAGCTGATCCTGGATATAAATTCCGGTAATTCCTCCTGGAAGCGGGAAATTAGACACTTCCTGAGGGGACTCGGGATTGGAGTAATCCATCACCACCAAGCCTCGACCGGTTGCCAGGAAAGCGAATCCACCTTGAACTGCCAAATCATGGATTGGAGAATTCATATTGATAGCCGGGAAAAGCTTTGACTCACGCGTATTGGAAATTTCAGCTATCTGAATGCCTGTCCGGTTATGGACAAAATAGAGCTTACTGCCCTCAATCTGCATTTTTCCGGATCGTACGTTCAGATGAGCCTCAGAAATGACCTGGATATTCCTGGGATTATTGGATCGATAAGACGGTTATCCCCGAACGACCATCGGATACAAACGCTCTCCGATCCATGACAACCACATCTTGGGCAAAGCCCTTGGTATTGTAGACCCCCAATTGCCGGATATTCTGGGGATCACGAATATCTAAGATTACGAGACCAGCCCTACCGCTTGCCAGGTACGCCCGATCGTCCTGCACAAAGACTGCCTTGACATCCCCAGGACCGTCATAATTTCCGATCTCAAGCGGCGCCTCAGGATTGGATACATCTAAAATTCTTAATCCATCCAAACCGGTAGCCAGGTAAGCCCGATTACCTATAACCTGAATATCCTGGGCGTACTCAACCGGGCGAGCAAAGAAAAAGTAACTTGCAAATGTAACCAGCAAGAATGTCAGCGCCTGGTTTTTGGGTTTTGAAAGGAAGGCTCGCAAACCAATCATAAATGCCTGACTTAATCATCCAAAAAAGAACAATTGTTCGAAAACCCTTGATAAATTAGAACATTAGTGCTATTATTGGCATTGTCGTGCATTCGCATCAATCATTTGCTTGCACAATTACCATCATTCCATACGTATAACACACATCACTCAATGGTAATGACGTTTGAGAGGTGCAATTGGGGATGGCAGGGCACACCACTCTGCTGAAATTTGTCCTCAATACAAGGATTATACCTGTTAATTAGATTTCGGCAATCAAGCTTGTTCTTCTCGCAAAACACCTTTCAAGCCATCAGAATTTTCTTCCCCTAGAAAGAGAGGCAAATATGTCAATCATCTACATCGTTTCAGATAACAGCCTGGAGAGCTTTTACGAAGACAGCATGCAATACCTGTTTGAAAAATACCACCCACACTCTCACGAGAACGAAAAGGTCTCTGTTAGCAAAGAAATGGAACAATCTGCTTTTTTTGCAGAGGCATTTCTGACAAACGAACTTCCCGATCACATTCCTAAGAAAATCGTTACACGCAGAGACCGGATTTTTTAATGGCCACGACAATTAATAACAAACCTGTAAAACGGCGGATTGGAATTTCGCCGTTTTTTGATCCTGTTTCATCATATAATGGGGGATGTCAAGCATGCAAACATCGATAAGATCATTGTAGTCTACTGGCTCTTGCGGACAAGGTTTCTCAACCCGATATGAACATCAAAACACTTTTTTAGGAGGTTAGCCAATGTCTGAATTTCCTGGCAAAGGCAAGGTAGCTGTCGTAAAAACATCCCCAGACACCGTTCTGGATGATATCGAGAAATTAATGAAACTCGCTGGCGTTGAAGCCGCACTGGACAAAAATCTTCAAACCGGCTTAAAAATCAACATTTCCTGGCAAACCTGGTACCCGGCTTGCTCTTCTACCCCCTGGCAAATCGAAGGTGTGATCCGAGCACTAAGAGGCGCAGGGTTCAAAGACCTGGTTGGCGTGCACAATGACACGGTCGTGGTCAATACCTCCGATGGTGAACGTAATAACAAGCACAGATATGTTACAGACACTTACAACGTTCCCTGCATCTACCTGTACAACCAGGATTTCGAATGGGTCGAATATCAGCCCAAAAAACCCTTCCTGGTGCTGGATAAAGTTTATCCACAAGGTGTGTTCATACCAAAAGTCTTAGAGGGCATGAACATCATCCACCTGCCCACTGTCAAAACGCATGTCTTCACCACCATCACTGGCGCGATGAAAAATGCCTTTGGTGGGCTGCTACATCGTAACCGGCACTGGACGCATGCCTACATTCATGACACCCTGGTTGACCTGCTCACCATTCAACAGGAAATCCACCCCGGTATTTTTGCCGTGATGGATGGCACCTTCGCCGGAGACGGACCCGGACCGCGCGCCATGCGCTGGCACGAAAAAGATATTTTGCTGGCCTCTGCCGACCAGGTAGCCATCGACGCGGTATCTGCCAAATTACAAGGATTTGACCCGCTCAACATCCGCTTTATCCGCCGGGCGCACGAGATGGAATTAGGCATCGGAGACCCACGCCAAATTGAAATTGTTGGGCTATGATATCGAACAGGAAGAACCCTGGGGTTTTGTTCAGGAAGATACCTTCGCCAGCAAAGGTCAAAAACTCATCTACCACGGACCGCTCAAACCCTTGGAAAAAGTATTGTTGCAGAGCCCTATAGTGCCATGGTCGTACTTTGCCAGCAACTTCTACCACAATGTTTACTGGTATCCCTTTGTCGGCCGGCCACGCGTCGAAGCCAGCCTTGCAAACCCGCTGGGGACGCTTGTTCCAGTCTTACGGCGATGGGCAAGTAGTCATGCCGGGGATGGAGCCCAAGACGATCGCCCAGGCAGCCATCGGTCTCGGCATAGCCGCCGCTCTGGTTACCTCATTATTGCTCAGGCTCAAGAAAAAATCTTCTTCCTGATCCTTTTTCTCAGAAGATCCCCGCCTGGACCAGGCTCTCACAGCTTCACCGGGCGGGCTTTTTTCTCATCAAAGGCAACACTTCTCGAATGCTAAGCGTCGAATTCCACAGCCACACCATCTTCTCTAAAGACAGCCTGTCTTCTCCCGAAAAAATCCTGGCGGCTTGCCGGAAAAAAGGCATCGACAGGATTGTGATCACCGACCACAACACCACCCGCGGCGCCCTGGCTGCCCAGGCTCTCGATCCCCAACGGGTTATCATCGGCGAGGAAATTATGACCACACAGGGTGAGCTGTTGGCAGCCTTTATCCAGGAAGAAATTCCCTCTGGCTTGACGCCCATGCAAGCCATTGAGCGCCTGAAAGAACAGGAAGCCTTTATCAGTGTCTCGCACCCATTCGACCATTATCGCGGTGGCTACTGGAAGCAGAGCGAATTGGAAAAAATCATCCCTTACGTGGATGCCATCGAAACCTTTAACGCCCGCTGTATGTCCGCACAAGCCAACCAGCAGGCGCAGGCTTTCGCACAGCAACACCAGTTAGCCGGGACCGCCGGCTCCGATGCGCATGCCATTTTTGAGCTTGGGCGCGCTGTGATGCTGCTGCCCGAATTCAGCACAGCAGATGAGCTCAGGGCTTCAATTCGGCAAGCCCATTTCAAAACCCAGCTTTCATCTCCCCTGGTGCACTTTTATTCCCGTTATGCAGTTTGGACCAAGAAAGTCTTCCCAAACCTCTTGACCAAATATTAAGTCTGTGTGAAAATAGGCATCGCTAAGGGGCGGTGGCGGAACTGGCAGACGCAGGGGACTTAAAATCCTCCGGGCTAAACACCCTTGTGGGTTCGATTCCCACCCGCCCCATTAGCTAACCAAACAATCCTTGTTTTTTTACAAAAGTCCTTGCTCGCTCTGAAGTCTCACATCTGAGACTTCTATTTTTTAAATGAGCACAACTCAAATGAACCATTTAACTTGAATCCAACCCTGTTTACACCTTGTGTATGCTAAAATCGCACTTATGGATAAACGAATAGTCTTCATGGGTTCGCCCGAATTTGCCGTTCCATCTCTGGAAGGCCTGGCGCACGGCTACACCATCGCCGGCGTGGTCACCCAACCCGATCGACCAGCTGGGCGTGGCCGCAACCTGGCGCCGCCTCCCGTCAAGACCCTGGCGCTACAATTAGGTCTGCCGCTCATGCAGCCGGTCCGCATCCGCCAGCCAGAAGCCATGCAACAGCTACGGGACTGGGCGCCGGATGTGATTGTGGTGGTCGCCTTCGGCCAGATTCTACGCCAGGATGTGCTGGAGTTGCCCCCTTCCGGTTGTATTAACGTGCACGCCTCCTTGCTGCCGCGCTGGCGCGGAGCAGCCCCTGTCCAGGCAGCCATTTTGCACGGCGACCGGGAGACAGGGGTGAGCATCATGCGCTTGGATGCTGGTATCGATACTGGTCCGGTTTATTGCAAGCAAGCTCACGAAATCCAACCCGATGACACGGCTGCCAGCCTGAGCCAGCGACTGGCAAGGTTAGGCGCCGACATTTTGCTGGACACCCTGCCAGGCATACTGGATGGCAGCCTGTCCCCCCAGTCACAGGAAGAAAGCCAGGCTACCTACGCCTCCATGCTCAAAAAAGAAGATGGCGAGCTCGATTTTTGCCAGCCAGCGATGTCCTTAGCCAACAAGGTGCGCGCCTTCAGTCCCTGGCCGGGGGCATTCACCATCTGGCAAGACCAGCCATTGAAAATCCACCAAGCCAGAGCTGCATTGAGGGCTTCTCAAGCGCACGCAACTGGTCAACACGCCATTGTGGACGGTTATCCAGCGATCGCTACTGCCGATGGTTACCTGGTGCTCGAAAACTTGCAGCCCGCCGGTAAAAAAGCCATGGACGGGAAATCTTTCTTAGCCGGCGCCAGGAATTGGACTGCATGAGCGCAGACACGCTCCAACAAAGACTGCAGCTCTTCCCCATCTCAGCTCGTGTCCACACCGAGAGTCATCCATCCAGCCTGAGCATTGCCAACTGCGACTTGCAGCAGTTAGCCTTGGAATTCGGCACACCCTTATATCTTTATGACCAAGCCACCCTGCAGGCAACCGTTCAGGAATACCGTCAGGCTTTAAGCCAGTATTATCCGGTTGAAAGTGGCATCACTTATGCTGGCAAAGCCTTTTTATGCACAGCTATCGCCCAATGGTCTCAGCGCCAAAAACTGCTGTTGGATTGCACCGGTGCAAATGAGCTAGCAGTCGCTGCACAAGCTGGGCTAAAACCAGGTGAAATCCTCGTCCACGGCGTTAATAAATCAGAACAAGATTTACAGGCGGCTTTCCATCAGGCAGGCGTAATCGTGGTAGATAACCTGGTCGAGTTACAGCACATCATCCAGATTGCTCGTTCTGGCGCATCCAGTATCCCTGAGCTTTGGTTGCGGCTGCGCCCTGGCTTGTCTGTGGATACACACCAACATACCCAAACCGGACAGGCGGACAGCAAGTTCGGTATGAGCCCTGAAGAAATCATCGTAGCAGTCAGCCAATGCCTGGCGAACAACCTGCCTCTGACCGGTCTGCACTTTCACCAGGGATCGCACTTTCACGATCCAGCCCCCGTGGCGCCCGCCATCGAAACAGCCCTGGACCTGGTTCTCGGGTTGTATAAGCAATACAACTGGCTTCCGGGAGTGATCAGCCCTGGCGGTGGTTGGGGTGTGCCCTACCATGAAGACGACCTACCCCATCCGACCATAGAAGCATACGTGCGGTTTGTGTGTGAGCACATCGTGCGGGGATGCCGCCATCGCAATCTGCCCATGCCCCGCTTGCAACTGGAACCGGGTCGCAGCCTGGTCGCCAGGGCTGGTGTCGCAATCTACCGGGTAGGCGCTGTCAAACAATCTGCCCATATTCGCTGGTTGTTAATTGATGGCGGTATGGCAGATAATCCTCGCCCCGCCCTTTACAATGCCCGCTATTCAGCACTACCTGTGGCGCAACCGCATCGCCCAGCTCTGACCCCCACCTGGATTGCTGGCCCCTACTGCGAGAGCGGCGACATCCTGATCAAGAACCTGAATTTGCCAGAAATTGAAGCCGGTGAGCTGATCGCCATACCTGTAAGCGGTGCATACCATTTGAGCATGGCCAGCAATTACAATGGCGCTTGTAAGCCTGCCGTTCTCTGGCTGCGGGACGGAGCTGCTCACCTGATCCAAGAACGCGAGAGCAAAGAAAGTCTTTACCGCCGTGATCACAGCTTACCCGAGTAACACGAAATAGACCTGCCAAACCTAACCGACACAGATTGGAGCCATCCATGACTCTGCCCCTTCCGAACAATTCTAACTCGCCAAACCTCAAGGTATTATCCTTTGGCGCTGGTGCGATTGGCACTTATATTGGCGGCAGCCTGATCTTGTCCGGTCACCGTGTTGTCTATCTGGAAAGACCTGATGTTGCTCAGCAATTGAACCAGCAAGGCATGAAACTGGAAATCGCCGGGGTCATCCATAAGCTCCCCAACCCGACCATCGTCGCCAGCCTGGATGCAGCCTTGGAGCTTGGCCCGTTTGATGTCGCCCTTTTTGCGCTAAAATCTTTCGATACGCGTCCTGCTTTGGAGTCCATGCAACCCTACCACGATCGGCTGCCGAGCATGCTTTGCCTGCAGAATGGCGTCGACAATGAAGCAGTAATCGCAGAATTCCTGGGAAAAGATAGGGTAATCGCTGCGACGGTGACCAGCGCCATCGGCAGACGAGAAACAGGCCATATTGTCCTGGAACGCATGCGGGGCAGCGGCGTGGCAGCGGGTCATCCATTATCCAACCGCCTTGCCCAGGCTATGCATGCTGCAGGTCTCAATACCTTGTTGTTTTCCAAAGCTGAGGATATGAAATGGTCCAAAATGTTGACCAACCTGCTCGCGAATGCAACCTCCGCCATCCTGGATATGGCGCCAGCAGAAATCTTCGCCCATCCAGGGCTTTACCGCTTGGAGCTGGCTCAATTGCGTGAGACTTTACAGGTTATGCGCGCATTGGGGATCCAGGCAGTAGATCTACCTGCCACACCCGTGCGCTTGCTGGCTTTCAGCATTCGCTGGCTGCCGGCCTGGCTGTCGCGCCCGTTACTGGGGCGTGCTGTCGGGGGCGGGCGCGGACAAAAAATGCCTTCCTTCCATATTGATTTTCACAGCGGCAGAGGAAAAAGTGAAGTAGATTATCTGAACGGTGCTGTCGTCAGGCATGGCGAGCGATTGGGAATTCCAACCCCGGCCAACCGTTTACTCAACGAAACCTTGAGCGCCCTGACAGAGAATCCGAGCAGAGCACAGAATTTTGCCAGGAAACCCGAAGAACTTATTGAAATTGTTTGACAAAAGCCGGTCCGCTTAGCGCACCACTCCGTAGAAAAGGGGCAAAGGCTCTACCGGAGACTGGCTCCAGTGATGCGCTGAGAGCAGCGCCTGCCTGGCTTCTGGGATTAACTCCTCTTGGTTGACATGCAAAGTAAATAAAGCCTGGCCGGCTTCGACATAATCGCCAACATTATGGTGAACCACGATTCCCACTGCGTGATCGATAGAGTCTTCTTTGCGCGCTCTTCCCGCCCCCAAGACCACGGCTGTCTCACCAACAATCCGGGCGTTGATTTGGGCAAGATACCCGCTTTGCGGGGCGCGAACTGTTTCAATGATTGACGAGCGCGGCAGCAACTCCGGATTGTCGACATAGGTCACATCGCCCCCCTGAGACTTGACCAAGAGCCTGAATTTTTCCCAGGCGCGCCCATCCTGAATAGCAGCAGAAGCCATATCACGCCCCGCATTTTCATCAGAAGCAAACCCGCCAAGCGCTAACATATGCGCAGCGACCTCCAGGCAGTGTTTATAAAAATCTTGCGGACCTTTTCCATGCAGTGTGTCGATCGCTTCTTTCACCTCTAAAGCATTGCCAACGGCACAGCCTAGAGGTTGGTTCATATCGGATAGTAGGGCTACCGCTTTGCGATCAGCCAGTTTGGCGATCGAAACCATCAACTCAGAAAGCTGGCGCGCTTCCTGCTCATCTTTCATAAAGGCGCCATCGCCGATTTTCACATCCAGCACGATACACTGCGCTCCAGCTGCAATCTTTTTGCTCATCACCGAAGAGGCAATCAAAGGAATAGATGGGACTGTGGCAGTCACGTCCCTGAGCGCATACAGTTTGCCGTCCGCTGGCGCAAGGTCTCCTGTCTGCCCGGTCAGCACCAGCCCAACCGTGCTTAACTGCTCCAAGAACTCATCGCGGCTGAGGTCAGTGCGAAAACCGGGGATGGACTCCATTTTATCCAGGGTCCCGCCGCTATAACCCAGGCCGCGGCCTGACATTTTCCCCACCGCCAGCCCACAAGCTGCGACGGTTGGTTCTACCACCAGGGTTGTTTTGTCCCCCACCCCTCCGGTCGAATGTTTATCCACAGCAACAGGAACAACCCCGGTTAGATCGATTGTTTCACCCGAATTTACCATCGCCAGCGTCAGGTCTTTGGTCTCTTGGGCCGACATGCCATTTAATAAAACGGCCATCGCCCAGGCAGAGGCTTGATAATCGGGAATGTCTCCTTGAGCATAAGCTTGAATAAAAAATTGGATTTCTTGCTCGCTCAATTCCCGGTGGTCCCGTTTCCTGGCAATGATATCAACGGCTCGCATCATCTTGTCGCTTCTTTCTTGTCATAGAATTTCTTTTGATAAAATAATATTATACCCTCCCTGCTTGTGTATCCGGCGATTATGCCTCTTGGCTGATGAGGATAAGTTCTGTAATTTTGTCAAGCAAGGCTCCCTTTCTACTCCGAATAACTTTTTCCTCCATTTCGATCGACAAATTTGTAAAGTTTCGAGTTTTACGACTATGGTATATAATTTGTTGACATTCCACACACTAGTAGGGTTCAACCACCCTTAGCATCAAAATGAAAAGGGTCAAGTTTTAATAACAGGAATTGTCAGGTGCATCACGATAACCATTTATGGAAAGCATTCTTTTTGACCTGATTTTTGAACCGATGCAGATGCCGGTTATGCAAATTGACAAGAACAAGGTGATTGTCAATTGCAATCAGGCATCCAGTCAATATCTCGGCTATGCGAAAAACGAAATAAATAGCCAACCCCTCACAACCTTTTTCAGACCGCACATGGGCAGAGTGGATTTTCTCGACAGTGACAACTGGCAAGAAATCGGCACCAGAGAACAACCATTCATATTTTCATCCCCTGCCCAAACCACTGCAGAAAATCAGCCAGTTGCGTTGCACTTTATTCCATTTTCCCAAAAAGCTACCCCAGGCTGGGTGGTCTTATGGCAAAATCCCACCTCCGCTTTTGAAGTGGGCACCCAGGGTATTTTCCTGGAGATACAACACCGGGCGCCTCTAACAGCCAAACGCTTATTTGACTTGGATTTGTCAGAAAAAACCACCTATCAAATCTTAGTCGATTATCTGGCTTTCCTATTAGGGACGCCATTATGCGCCCTTAGCATCCTGGGAGCTGAGGCTGCTCAAAATGCTGGTTTTTTTATCTCGGGCAACACCTCGCTCCAGGATGTCAGCCCGGAAACCTTATCAATCATCCACAAGGCGATTGAAGAATGTGCTCGCTCTCCTGTTACACACACATCTTTAGAAAAACACAGATCCCAAAATTTCACCGTTAACCAACTTCCACAATGGATTTCCATCCCGCAAAAAGACATCGAGTTCATCCCGATCCTCAGCCAATCCAGGTGTTTTGGCTTGCTGATATTCCAAATAATGGAGACCAAACCTGTACCTGATTTCCTCAAAGAGGAACTGGTCTCATACTTTGCCCAATTGTTAGCCAGTTATTTACAAAACAAACATCTAACCAACCTGGAGAAAAAACAACGCAAACAGGCCAAAATTTTGAGGGAATTACTGCAAATTCGCAATACCAGTCTGGATCACGCTACCGTCTTAGATCAAATTTTAGATCAACTCGGTACAGTGGTGGATTACGACAGTGCTTGTATCATGCTAATCAGTGAAGCGGACATTATCCTGGCTGCGCAACGCCGGTTTCGGGTGCAGGAACAACTAGAAATTCCATTGGTTGTTAAAAATTATCCTCATATTCAACAGGTTCTAGAGGAAAAGTCCCCAGTGATTATTAAAGACACCCATCAGGATAATCGCTGGTATCGAATGCCAAATACGGATTATATTCGCTGCTGGCTTGGAGTGCCTTTGATCGCCAGGGACAGGGTCTTAGGTCTGTTGAATCTGGATAAAACCCAACCCAATTACTACACCGAAGAAGATGCCGAGTTAGCCCTGATCTTTGCCAACCAGGCTGCCATTGCCATTGAAAACGCTCAACTCTACGATTACGAACGCCAACGCGTCCATCAACTGGATACATTGCGCACAACGGTAACCGAGCTTTCCTCCGAGCTGGAGTTATCCATACTGCTTCGAACTATATTGGAACGTGCGATCGGTTTCCTGAACGCAACCGGCGGTGACCTGGGTCTTTTCGATGGTATTAAACAGGAAATTGTGATCCTGACCAGCATCAACATGGGGAAAGATTATAAAAATACACGCATGGGTCTGGGAGAAGGTGCGATGGGTTTAGCAGTTCAAACGAAAAGCACCATCAGCGTAAAAGATTATCAGAATTGGTCGAATGCTTCCTCACAGTATAGCAGTGGAAAATGGCATGCCGTAATTGCAACACCTTTCTTGATTGGCGATCGTGTGGTAGGCGCAATTGGCATCATGGATGAAAAAAATGACCGTCAGTTTTCCGATTCAGACCAGACTTCATTGAAACAGTTTGCTGAACATGCTGCCATTGCCGTAGAAAATGCTACCCTCTTCAAGAATGCTAAAGAGGCCAGCGACCGCCAGATGATCCTTCACAGGGTGAGTCAAGAAATCGTCTCCGCCAGCCTGGACTCGGAAGGTATCTATGAAGCTATTCATCAAGCTGCTGCCCAGCTAATGCCAGCAGAAGCTTTTGCATTAACCTTGCTAGATGAAAGCAACCATACCATCCAAGCCGTTTACTTAATAGATCGTAGCGGACGCGCACCATTACAAACCATTCCAAGCACAAAAGGATTAAGCGGGCATGTGATTCAAACCGGGGATTCAATTTACATCCAGGATACGCATACAGAAGTTCGTTATGACATCTTTCACTTTGGCGATCCAGATCAAGTCCGTTCTGTGCTGGCTGTCCCGATGCGACGGCGGGGGAAAGTGATCGGAATGCTTTCAGCACAGTCCTATCTGCCGGATGCATACAAAGCAGAGGACCAACATCTTTTGGAAATGTTGGCCTCCTACGCCGCTATCGCATTAGACAATCTAAAGCTGTTCAGGGAAATTCAAAAACTGGCAATCACGGATCCGCTAACCAATCTCTTCAACCGCCGCCATTTGTTCGCCCTCGGGCAAAGAGAGTTCTCTCGAGCCCGGCGTCTCAAACGGCCGCTAACTTTATTGTTACTGGATATCGATCACTTTAAGGAAATCAATGATGCTTTTGGACATAAAACGGGGGATTTTGTTCTAAAAAAACTTGCCCAAATCATCAAAACTTACACCAGGGAGATCGATATTCTCGGACGTTACGGAGGAGAAGAGTTTGTCATTGCTCTTGTTGAGACTTCACTTGAAGAAGCATGCAACGCTGCCGAACGTTTGAGAACCCTAATCACCCAAAATTTTCAAAGTGACACAAGAATCTCGCACTTGACGGTCAGCATTGGGATCGCTGAAATCAAACCAACCACAAACTCTTTTTACCACCTGATTGACGAAGCAGATACAGCCCTATACCAGGCAAAAAAATCGGGGCGCAATCAAGTAAAAATTTATACTAATCCCGAATAATATTAAACCCATCCTTCTCAGATCAACCCTGTTAGCCTAAAAACATTGCATCGCCAAAGGAGTAAAACCGGTATCCCTCGGCTTTTGCAAGCTCGTAAGCCGCCAGGATTTTGTCCTTGCCAGCAAACGCGCTAACCAGCATGATTAGCGACGAGCGAGGTAAATGAAAATTAGTGATCATTGCATCGATGACTCTAAATGAATACCCTGGCAGGATAAACAGACTGGTAGCACCCTCGAATGGCGCTATCCATTCTCCAGATGCAGCCAGCGCAGCGGCGGATTCCAGCGTTCTGACACTGGTCGTTCCGACTGCTATAACCCGACCACCCTGGGCTTTGGTCTGGTTAATCAAATCAGCGGTTTCCTGAGTGAGCTGACACCATTCAGTATGAATTTCGTGCTCTTGAGGGGTTTCTTCGGTTACAGGTGCGAAGGTATCAAGACCAACATGCAACAAAATCTTGGTGAAACCAATCCCCGCCTGAAGTAATTCACTCACCAGGCGTGGGGTAAAGTGTAACCCAGCCGTCGGGGCAGCAGCAGATCCAGAAACGCGTGCATACACAGTTTGGTACCGCTCAGCTTTCGCCAGGGGAGCATGGATATAAGGCGGCAAAGGCATCTGTCCGATATTCTCCAAGACGCCATCCAGGGGTTCAGAAAAACGGATTAACCGTCGTGGACCTGACAAGACCTCAAGGATCTCGGCTTCGGGTCCACCGTCAATTTTAATACGCCTGCCCTGTACCAATCCCTTACCACCAACCAAAGCCTCCCAAGTCTGGGTTTCCCGCCAGGCGAGCAATAGGATTTCCACTTTTCCCCCAGACGGAATCTTCTTTCCATAAATCCTGGCAGGGATAACGCGCGTTTCATTGACCACCAGCAAATCCCCTGGCTTTAAATACTTCCTAAGCTGGTTAAATTGAGTATGAATAATTCGCTCCGAGTTACGATCTAACACCATTAAGCGTGAAGCATCTCTCGGCTCCAGAGGGGTCTGGGCGATAAATTCAGCAGGCAAATCATAGTCAAAATCAGATGTTTTCATAAACCTCTTGATAAGGAGATTGGTTTTTTTATCAGCCAGAAGCAGGTGTTATTTCGACAACCAGCGCGCAGCCAGGTTAAGTAACAGGGTTAATAAAACAGATAGAAGAATCGATGTGCCCAAAGCCACCACACAGGTTGCGTTTCCTCTTTCAATCCGGAAATCGCCGGGGAGGCTTCCGATACGCAGGCCTGCTCTCTCAAACAAGTATACAATACCTCCGATTAACAGGAGGATCACACCGGCAGTTAGAATGTAGCGCGAAAACGAACCTGGCATTGCAATACCGTTTAAGTAACTCCAAAATTTTATAGTAGCTTGGGTTGTTCGTCTTGAGAATAGGGGATCTTCAGATGGTCATACGCCAGGCGAGTGGCCACTCTCCCCTGAGGTGTTCTATCTAAGAAACCTAGCTGCAGCAAATAAGGCTCGACCACATCCATCACCGTATCAGGTTCTTCACTGATCGAAGCTGCAATGGTACCCAGCCCCACCGGACCGCCATTATATTTCTCAATAATCGTTTTCAGGACGCGCCTATCCATATCATCCAGACCCAGCGTATCTACTTCCAAGAGGTTCAACGCTTGCCTGGAAACATCCATGGTAATAACGCCATCTGCGCGGACCTCAGCAAAATCTCTCACCCTGCGTAGCAGGCGAAGCGCTACACGTGGGGTTCCCCGACCGCGCCGGGCAATTTCACCGATCCCATCCTCCTGGGCCTCAACACCCATCACCCGAGAAGCACGTCTAACAATCGAAGCCATTGCTGGCAAGTCGTAGAAATTGAGCCGGTAGACTGCGCC
The DNA here is from genome assembly GCA_963842455.1 of uncultured Chloroflexia bacterium. Taxonomy (GTDB): domain Bacteria; phylum Chloroflexota; class Anaerolineae; order Anaerolineales; family UBA4823; genus CAWJHE01. Next base: position 625,629 of record CAWJHE010000006.1, on the reverse strand, counting down.
AAATCGAGCGCGCAGCGGAGCCGTTACCAATGCCAGGCGTGTCGTCGCACCGATGACTGTAAACCTGGGTAACTTCAATCGAATAGAACGCGCTGAAGGTCCCTTTCCGATCACAATATCCAGAGCAAAATCTTCCATCGCAGGGTAAAGAACTTCCTCAATGATCCTCCCCAATCGATGGACTTCGTCGATAAAAAGGATGTCCCCTGCACGCAAGTTGGTCAAGATAGCAGCCAGATCTCCTGGCCTTTCAATTGCTGGGCCTGAGGTGATTTTGATGTTGACTGACATTTCGTTTGCCAGGATATGCGCCAGGGTGGTCTTTCCTAAACCAGGAGGACCATAAAAAAGCACATGATCCAGGGGTTCACTCCGCTGACGGGCAGCCGAAATCAAGATTTCAAGGTTTTCCTTAACCCGATCTTGCCCAATTAGATCCACAAGATACCTGGGGCGCAAGGCAGTGTCTAAATTATCATCAGCCTGTGGCTGAGGGTTAACCAGTCGATTGGGCTCTTCGATCATGGAGGTGATTATAACCTGGATTGGCGCTATAATAGTGCAATCTGATCGAAAAACGCCCGCTGCCAAATCCGGGCATCTTGGCAAAGAATAAATCAGGAGTGCCTTATGCAAAACGTATTCCCATCCAAACATCCCTTATTGGCTCACAAGTTAACCATTTTGCGCGATAGACAAACCGAACCCAAGAAGTTTCGAGAGTTGGTTCGAGAAATGGCTGCGCTATTGGCTTATGAAGCTACTTCGGACCTGATGCTGGACGCTGTTAGCGTTGAAACTCCATTAACCATTACTGAGGGTTGGCATTTGAAAGAAAAAATCGGTCTTGTACCCGTTTTACGTGCGGGGTTAGGGATGGTTGAAGGCATCTGGAATTTGATGCCCTCCGCTGAGGTTTGGCATATAGGTTTATACCGGGATGAAAAAACCCTTAAACCTGTCGAATACTACAACAAACTGCCCATCGAACCAACGGTATCCGTGTGCCTGATTCTGGATCCTATGTTGGCGACTGGCGGTTCAGCCGTTGCCACCGTAGATGTACTTAAAAGGTGGGGAGTTAGCAAAATCAAGTTCGTTGGTCTGATCGGAGCGCCGGAGGGCATCCGGCTGTTGCACCAACACCACCCAGAAGTTCCTATTCACCTGGCTGCCGTAGATGAAAGGCTGAATGAACGTGGTTACATCTTCCCTGGTTTAGGAGATGCCGGCGATCGACAGTTTGGCACAGCGTAAAAATCTAAGCTGATTACCCGGAAAATTATATATTGATTAAGGGAATAGTCTTTATTGGTTAGTGAAAGTCTCATTTACCCTTTATAATTCATATTCAGATCGTTCAACAATTCAGCATCCCCTGGAGTCAAATCATGCACCAATTTCGAACTATTTTGATTGTGCTCATATTGGCGAGTTTCTTATTACCAAGCTGTGCTTCAGGCAACTCTCCGCAAGTCGCTGAAACACCCGCACCAGTGAAATTGAAGGTTCTCTCCCTGCCTTATATTTCTTACGCACCATTATTTATAGCCCAAGAAGATGGGTATTTTGCTGCTCAAGGATTGGATGTCGAGTTCATCCGTATGGATAAAACCACCGATGCCATTCCCGCCTTGGTCCAAGGGCAACTGGATGTCGCTTCAGGATTGATGGAAGTAAATATGTTGAATGCTGTAGCCCAAAACGGCAATCTACGTTATGTTGCCGATAAAGGTTTTCTTGATCCCAACTCATGCCCCAACACCACCTGGGTTGCCAGGAAAGAGCTGGTTGATTCTGGCGTACTGGACAATTTGTCAAACCTTAAAGGTATGAAAATTGCCTTTAGCCCGGTCAGCTCTGCCGAATACGCGTTGGACACATTATTGAAGGATAGCGGCCTGAGCAGCGCCGATGTGCAAATTTTAGACATTCCGGTCCCAGCCCGGCTGGAAGGTTTGGGAACAGGCGCTGTGGATATTGCTGCTATGTCAGAACCCTGGGCTACCCGTGCGATCAATGCGGGTTCCAGCGTAATCTGGCAACCCTGGGAAGGGTACATGCCAAACTTCGAGTTATCCATCATCATGTATGGTCCCAATCTATTGGAAAAGAACCCAGATGTGGGTAAGCGCTTTATGACTGCCTACTTGAACGCCCTGAAACAATATGCCGAAGGTAAAACGGAGCGCAATGTTGAAATTGTTGTGAAATTTACTGAATTGACCCCAGAGGAAGTTCGCCAATCTTGTTGGATTGCTGTGAACCCACAGGGAACCATTAACATCCCTCAAATTCTCGAATTTCAAGAGTGGGCAATCGATAAAGGCTACCTGGTTGATCGTGTGACCCCCGAACAATTTTACGATTCCAGCTTCATCGAACAAGCCTTCGAATTGATCAGCAAATAGATGATCCAGTTATGAGTTTTCACTGCAAAGCTATTCGTAAAGCTTATCCATCCAGCCAGGGTGAGATTGAAGCTCTTAGCCAAATTGAGTTTGAAGTTAACGAACAAGAATTTATTTGTATTGTGGGTCCCAGTGGTTGTGGGAAAAGCACGCTGTTAAAAATTATTGCGGGTTTGATAGAGCCCAGCCAGGGCAGTATCGTTTTTCACCAGCCTTTACACAACGGTCAATTGCGCAGTGCTATGGTCTTCCAGGAACAGGCAGTTTTCCCATGGATGACAGTTCTGGATAATGTCGCCTTTGGACTCGAAACCCAGGGGATGGAAAAAAGAGCTCGACGGGAAAAGGCCTCCGAATTTCTTAACAAAGTAGGCCTGGGGAAGTTTTCCTTGGTATATCCCCACGAGTTATCCGGTGGTATGCGTCAAAGAGTTGCCATCTTACGCGCCTTCCTGGCTGATCCGCAAATATTGCTGATGGATGAGCCTTTTGGTCCGCTTGATTCTCAAACCAGGATCGTCATGCAGGAAGAACTGCTTAAAATATGGAAAGCACACAAAAAGACCGTCATATACGTCACGCACGATATTGAAGAAGCTATCCTGCTCGGCGACCGGGTTCTGGTAATGAGTGGTCGACCAGGTCATATTCGCGAAGAAATCCAAGTCAAGCTTGCCAGACCACGCCAATTAATTCTGAGAGATCACCCTCAAGTGATTGAGATGAAGTGGCATATTTGGAAAATGTTGGAAGATGAAGTGAAGAAAGATCTGAGTATTGAACAATGAAAATATCCAGGGATTCTTCCGCATTGCCCAGTTTTTATGAAAAGTACGCTTCCCTTGCCCTGGTGCTAACCACGCTTGCAGTTTGGGAGTTGTTTGCGAGAGCCGGATGGATCTCCGTAATGTTTTTTCCCACCTCCATCGAAAATTATCACTAACCTGATTTCCATGATCACCAGCGGAAAACTTATTCCACACTTAGGGATGACCTTATTTCGGCTCTTGATGGGATGCCTGATTGGAGGCGTCCCCGGATTAATCTTGGGTTTGGCTATGGGCTGGTCGCCAAGAATTCGCAGGATTTTCGACCCGATCATAGCTGCGCTCCACCCATTACCCAAAATTGCGATCTTTCCCCTGATCATGATTATCTTTGGCCTGGGAAATGCCAGCAAGATTGCAGCCATCGCGATCGCAACTTTCTTTCCACTGTTGATCAACAGCATGGCCGGCGTTCGTCAGATCAACCCGGTTTACTTTGAGGTGACAAACAACTTCGGAGCCAGCCTTCGCAAGACATTTACCAGGGTAGTTGTTCCCGGCAGTTTACCCATGATTCTAACTGGCGTCAGGTTGGCTATCAATGTCGCCTTATTGATCACCATCGCTGTCGAATGGGTCTCTTCCAAAACAGGCCTGGGTGTCCTGGTTTGGTTCGCCTGGCAAACCTTGAGAATTGAGGAGTTGTATGCCAGCCTGGTAGTGATTGGATTATTAGGTTTCCTGATTAATTTTGGGCTACAATTATTAACAGCCTACCTGGCTCCGTGGCAAAAGGAAAATTTAAGCAAGACTTATGGATAAAGCGCTTGCAATCCTTTAGGGTGCATTGCGCGAGGTTGTCCGTCTAATTTGCAGGCTTTATGAACTCAATTATCCCGATCCACCAGGCTTTCGAGCAAATAGTCCAGCAATACCCGGAAAGGGTCGCAGTTCGTTCGCATAAGCGTCAGATCACCTATGGGGAATTAAATTGCCAGGCCAACCGCCTGGCGCATACCCTGATTAATCTTGGCGCAGCACCCAACACACCGATCGCGTTCATCCTGGACCACGATTTTCCAGCGATCATCGCCATGCTGGGTATACTTAAAGCCGGCAGTGCTTACCTTCCCATTGAACCGGGTAACCCGATCAACCGCACCACGCATATTCTCAATGATATCGAAGCCAGGCTGTTGGTTACCAATCAGAAGAACCTACCTGCTGTACAATCCCTTGCAGAGAGCATGGTGGGGCTTCAGGTGATAAATCTGGATCAATTAGAGGCTTCCTGCCCGGTAAACAACCCTAGTCTACCTGGAGATCCGAACCACTTTGCGTATTTGCTGTACACATCCGGCTCAACAGGACTGCCGAAAGGTGTGATCCATTCCCACCTGGATGTTATGCAGAATATGCAAGCCCAAGCCAAGGAATTTTCGTTATCCAACCAAGATCGGGTTGCCTTATACATCTCTTTTGGATTTGAGGCATCCAGGTTTGCTATCTATGGTGCATTGCTATTTGGCGGGTGTTTATGTCTTTATGACATCAGATTCTATGGGGTACAGGAACTTTCTGAATGGATCGAAAAGGAAAAAATAACGATCATCCTTTCAACTCCATCAACCTTCCGGTACATGTTGAAATTTGCCCCCAAAAACCATATATTTCCACAAGTACGTGCGATCAACCTGGGTGGGGAAATCGTCAACAAGAACGACGTAGAATTATTTCGCCAACATTTTCCCCGTAATGCCATCCTTGTAAACACCCTGGGGATGACGGAAACAGGTGTAGTCGCCCGGTATATAGTTGATCACCGCACGCAACTCAAAGGCAACTACCTTCCATCTGGCTATGCCATAGGAGAGAAAAGACTGCTTTTAGTTGACGAGAAACGCCAGCCGGTTGAAATGGGCGAAACAGGCGAAATCCTGGTCATGAGCCGGTATCTTGGCCCCGGGTATTGGAAACAACCCAAGCTGAATGCAGAGAAATTCTCAGTCGACGCCACAGACCCCAATATGCGAATTTTCCACACCGGTGATCTAGGCAAAATGCACACCGATGGATGCCTGGAGTATTTTGGCCGCAAAGACTCACAGATCAAAATCCGAGGCTACAGGATTGATTTAGCAGAAATTGAATCAATCTTACACCAGCACCCCGCCATCCAAAACGTAGCTGTATCTGCCCGATCCATTGGATCAGCAACAGGTGAAATGACACTGGTCGCCTATCTTGAACTGAAGGAAGACATTGCGCTCACCAAGAAAGAAGTCCGTACCTTTCTTAGCCACCAATTGCCAGAATACATGCTTCCTGGAAACATCATTTTTCTCAAGAATTTACCCTTGACTGCGACAGGGAAAGTCAACATGCAGGCGCTTCCCTGCGCCTGACCCATTTTCACTGAGCAAAGAAAATGAATTCATGGCGCCAAGAAATCCCATTGAATCTGAGCTGGTGAAGATTTGGGAGAATACACTGCGCTTGCATCCAATTGGTATTCGAGATGACTTTTTTGAGCTAGGAGGAAACTCCTTATTAGCCGCCCAATTATTTTCAACCATCGAGCGGAAATACAAGGTAAAACTTCCCCTCTCCACATTATTCAAGGCATCAACCATTGAAACACAGGCCAATATTCTTCTGCACGAAGACTGGACACCTGATTGGTCTTCTCTGGTTGTCTTAAGAGGCTCAGGCAAGCGCACACCACTATTCCTGGCTGCCCCAGTGGGGGGAAATGTACTCTCGTATCATGATTTGGTCCAGCATATAGATATCGATCAACCGGTCTACGGTTTACAGGCAGTTGGACTGGATGGCATCCAGACGCCCAAGAAAAATGTAAAGGATGTGGCAGCACACTATATCTCGGAAATCAAAACCATTCTTCCCAATGGTCCTTTTCTCTTAGGTGGATCGTCTTTTGGCGGTTTAGTGGCTTATGAAATGGCCCAACAACTTCACGACCAGGGATTACCGGTTGATCTGGTGGTGATGTTCGATGCATACGGACCGAATTATCCGAAACGCCGGCCAGGAACAACCAGAATACGCCGCAGAATCTACAAATATATACGCCGCTTCGAAACCCATTGGAGCAATTTGCAATCGACCGATAGGGGTGGACGCTGGATTTATTTGCGCGTTAAAGGCAAGAAAGTAGTCAACCGACTGAGCCAAAAATTCTCAAAGAAAATACATCGCATGATTCATCCTTTACCCAAAGAGTTGCAAAAGATTCAAAATGCCCACATGGGAGCTGCCAAAAATAAGAAAAAGAGACACCAGAGAGAGCCGCGCCGCTTTGGGGGAAGAATGGTCCTTTTTAAGGCAGATAAACAACCGTTAGGCATCTACCCTGATCCATTCCTGGGGTGGGATACGGTTGCTGGAAATCAGATAGAAGTATACGAGGTCCCTGGTCACCATACCTCAATTATTTATGAACCGCGTGTGCAGTCCTTGGCCAGCAGATTTAATCATATTCTGCAGGAAATCAATCCACCTGATTAGATCCCAAAATATTGGGAAAGACTGATAGAAAGATGGTATTACCAACCTGGCGGCTATCCTGCTCCAGGATCAAGGTTATGCTACCCTGGTTTTTTGAGTTTTTTCCCTTCTTCCAAAACTCTCTGCCAGGCTTTTTCAGCAAATTCAATCTCTGCCAGCGACTCTGGATAGTCCCCATAGCGAACACGGGTATACGCTTGTGTAATTAACAAAAGTTCTTGGCGTACAGAGGGCAGAAGTTCCTGCATAGCCGGTAAAAATTCTATCGGTGTTCTTGAAACAGGTCTGGGACGTCCCAATTCATGAAATAAATACATTAATTGCGCATAAATCCTGCGTATGTACGCTGCAGCAAGTTGTCGCCGTAAGGGACGCACTCGCGCCGCTAACGCATCCAACGTATCCTGGATAGCTTTGCGCAATAAAGCACCTGCTTCTCCTTTTTCTAATAGAGATTCTGGACCATTGGATGTTAAGCCAGTCCTGGCTTTCACAACTTTTCGCATTCGAGCAAAAACCAGGATCAAAATCAGCAGGATAATTCCCCAAAAAAGCACTCCTTGTACCTGGATAGGTACAGGTTGCGGGGCAGGCACTTCTTGGAAAAGTGGATAGGCGCCCAAATCCATGTCCACAGCTGGCTGTTCTGTAGCACGTTTTCCCAGAAAAAAGCGCAGCCAGGTGAAAATCGGGCTGATGATAACCGCAACAATTAAGCTCGGCAAAGCCACCAGAAATAGAAAAACCGCAGTTATCCATTTCAAGACTTGCATTGCAAACTCTAACAAAGTACGATACTGTCCAGTTAGTAAGCTGCTGAAAAAAGCTGTCGCCCCAACCAACAACCCTAAAAAGATGCTCGAAAAGGCCAACCAACGACTGTCAAAGGGATTTTTCAACACCCCTTTTGATAGCCCCACATACGAAACACGAGCATAAATTACAGCCAAAAAACCTACAAAGAGGAAAAAAACAAACCATAGGATACCTGGATTGGCAGACTGCAGTCGATGGGAAATGATCAGGTAAGCCATGATCATCCACAATCCCAACTGAAATCGTCGCCAAACCATCATTGGATGGATCAGGTCGCCAGCCAGGCTCACGCCTCGCCACCATAACCACAGGACCGTGAAAAACACCAAAACAGCTCCGGGTTCCAGATATACTAAAGAGGTCATCACACGTGTATCTGGAAGACCTAATAAAAAGCTCTCGGTTGCCCACAACCCGACGAGAAGAACCACTCCTTTACCAGCCTGCTGGAGAATAAGTGGCAATGAAAGGCCATCAACCCCCCTGGCAAACAAATAAGATGTCCACATTACAAATCCAAAAGCCAGGGCAGCCCTGGGAATCGACGGAACGATACTGAATTCCATAATCGTACGGTACCAGGGGATTAACCAGGATAGTTCGATGATCACCAAGGACAACACGACGATAAACTCCCACCAATGGGAGGATTTCATCTTGTGGGAATTGCCATTGTCTACCAGAGCTGACATCCTGAAACCTTATTCATCATACGGCAGATGAATGACCTGGATACCAGGCATAACCGGTGGGATCGCTTTGGCAAATGTGAGTAAGGTAATCCGCCGGCCCGATTGCTTGAGGCGAATGATTGTTTCTAACAAAATGGGGGGTAACAGACCTGTAACAACGATTAAGCTGGCTCCATAAGGCAGTCTGGGAACTTCACTGAGCAGTAAGCGCTCAAAGGAAGAACTCGTAAAAGGTGTCACAGCAGCTAAAACCGAGAGGAGTTGGGCAAGCTGTTTCGGGGAGCGACCAGGCGGAATCCTGAAAGGTTGGTCAGCATGCGCCAGGCTACCATTCGAAATTAGACCTACCCGGTAGCCTTTTCCCATGCCTTGCTGAACCAGGCTTGATGTAACGCTAACCAGGTATTCCAAAAAATCTGGCCGGGTACCTTCCCAATAATAAGGCAAAGTAGAGACATTTAAACAGATCACTTGGACCTTAGCAGTAACCGGTTGGTAGACTTTCACCTGCATAGAACCAGTATGAGCTGTGGCAGGCCAGTGAATACGGCGGAAATCATCCTCCGGCAAATAAGCGCGCACACCCATGGGGAGGTTCGGATCTTCATATAATCGCCTGCGCGCCTGTTGTTCTCCAAAGGGATCATCCGACCGGAGGCTTAGAGCTTGCAAAGGGATCGGATCTGGAAACACGGTAATCAAATCCATATGCTCATCTTCCTGTTGTGTTTCGAATAGACCCAATAAATCACCCGATTCCAGTTGCGCCGGTCCTATTCGAAAAACACCACGCTGTCGCAATAACAGATCATAGATACGCCGATCATGTTCGAACCAGCGTAAACTGAACAAAGAAGTTAACAGACCCTGGTCTGGCAAGTGGGTGAGTGAATAGGCATTCGGATCTGATGGGCAAACAGCGATTGGGATGGAGTCTTGGATACGAAGCCAGGGTATAGGCAGAAATTTTCTGTTCTCTACTTCGACTGACAATTGCAGGATTTCACCTGGAAATCCCCGTTTATAGTTCATCTGGCGAAAATACTTGACCCCCTGCAAAGCGCGTTGATTCCACCAGTGAGCAACAAGGCTCAGAAAAGCCAATGTTAGCGCAAATCCGGCCAGGGGGTAAATCCGGAAAATTATTCCAATCAGGATGATCAGAAGCAGTAAAGGCCACCAGCTTAGAGAAGCCAACTAGCCCTCCACAGGAACGGCGACCGTCTCAACAATGCTTTTTATTAGTTCTTCTGGGTTTCGCCCGCGCAATTGTGCTTGAGGGGAGATCATCATGCGATGTGTCAACACATGCGGCGCCAACTTTTTTACATCATCGGGCAATACATAATCCCGGTCGTGAATAGCAGCCCAGGCTTGAGCAGATTGGTACAAGCCCATCGTTGCACGCGGACTAGCTCCCAATTCGATTTCATGATGGTTACGTGTGGCACGCGCCACCTGGACAATATATCCGCGCACAGAATCCTCCACTCGCACCTGGCGGCGCAATTCCTGCAATTGCACAATTTGATCCGCATGCGCGACTGCTTGTAATTCGGGCAGAGGGTCTTTGAGACGGAACCTTTCCAAAATAGCGTTTTCTTCCGCTTCAGAAGGATATCCTAAACGGATCTTTAGTAAAAAACGGTCAATTTGAGCCTCGGGCAATGGAAATGTGCCTTCTAATTCAACCGGGTTCTGGGTAGCCATCACCAGAAAAGGCCTGGGGAGCGGGCGAGTAACCCCGTCAACCGTCACCTGCCGCTCTTGCATTGCCTCCAATAAAGCTGACTGTGTCCGAGGTGTGGCCCGATTAATCTCATCAGCCAGGATGACCTGGCTCATGATCGGCCCAGGACGGTATTCGAAACTTTGATTCTTTTGGTTGAACCAATTCAGACCGGTGACATCGGAAGGTAAAAGATCAGGGGTGAACTGTAGTCTCTTGAATGAGCACCCCAAGGAAACGGCCAAGGCCCGCGCCAGGGTCGTTTTTCCAATACCTGGGACATCTTCCAACAAGATATGTCCCTCACATAAAACCGCGACCAGGGCAAGGTTGATCGCCTGATCCTTCCCAACAATCACTTGTTGGACATTCTCTCTCAACTGACTTGCAATCTCTGCTATCATAAATTCCTCATTGGGGGAAAAGGTCATTTACACAAAACTAGTTTACCAGATTTTTTCTTTAGAGATTCTACTGGTACTTACCCTCAAAAGTTCATGGTCGTATAATACAATAAGTGGAAGGTCTGGAAAAATCGTTCTTTCCACATCCAGAATTTGAGATCAAATTTATCGTCCAGGAGTGAATTCACAATGATCTCAAATCATCCTGGAACAAGAATTTTGCCAGCGTTCGTCGAAAGATGCTAACTGATGTTTATCAAGAACCTGCTAAGGAGAAAAACCCGAACTTTATTGACCGTCATCGGCATCGCCATTGGCGTAGCTGCGATTATTGCACTGGGAGCTTTAGCCGAAGGACTGGAGGCAGGTTACAGTTCTATCTTGACGGGGAATAAGGCCGATCTGGTTCTCAGCCAACCAGACTCTTTTGACATTGCTTACAGCTCAATCGAGGAAAGCGTGGGAGATCAACTGGCTTCTGCTCCTGAAGTGAAAGAAATCAGCGGAATGCTGCAAGGTTTCTCACAGGTAGAAAATGAGCCTATCTTTTTTATCTTTGGTTATCCAGAAGACAGTTTTCTCTTGGAACGCTTTGAGATCATATCGGGTGAAGATCTGAGAAGCCGGCAAACACAGCGAATGCAAGGCAGACCAATCTTGCTTGGCTCTGCAGCCGCAGAAGTGCTCAATAAAAAAGTCGGGGATTCTCTGAGGCTCACAGGGAGTGTCTACCGAGTAGTTGGTATTTACCAAACAGGCGATGCTTTTGAGGATAGCGGCGCGGTATTGAGCTTGGATGATGCACAAGTCTTACTCGGAAAACCTCGCCAGGTGAACGTGTTGTATATTCGGCTCAAGGAGCCTGCCCTTAAAGAGCGACTTTCGGTGCGTATCGAAAGACAATATCCCGACCTTGCTTTGACAGGTATTCAGGAGTTTGCAGACAACCAGGCCATAGTCGACATGATGAAAGGCTATGTTTGGGCCATCGGTATCTTGGCTATACTGATCGGCGGAATTGGCATGATGAACTCGCAGCTTATGTCAGTCCTGGAGCGCACACGTGAGATCGGTGTTTTGCGTGCTCTTGGCTGGAGTGCAAGCCGTGTCCTGTGGATGATTTTACTGGAAACTCTATCTGTATCGTTGCTCGGAGGCGTGTTGGGCATTGCCTTGGGATACCTGATGCTATCTTCATTAGCCCACTTTACTGTTCTGATGGGCATGGGGGCGGCAAACGTAAGTCAAGCGCTTCTTCTGCAAGCCTTTATGGTTGTTATTATCCTGGGTACGGTAGGCGGTCTCTATCCAGCCTGGAGAGCTTCCCGATTACAACCGATCGAGGCCTTACGCTATGAAGGCGGCAGCTCTCAATCGATCCACCGTCTGCCAGTTGGTGGAATGGCTATTCAAAGTCTATGGCAGCGTTCGGGTAGGACCATCCTGGCATTGACCGCCATAAGCCTTACAGTAGGTTCAATAATGGCTCTGGAAGGAATCCTGCGTGGCTCAGTAGATGCAATGAACACGATGTTTGTGGATACCAATGTGGAAATCATGGTGCGACAGGCTAACATTGCTGATACATCAACCAGCGCTATCGATGAGCGCCTGGTAGGAAAATTATCCTCCTTGTCAGAAGTCAAGAGCACCAGCGGAATTATCTTTACCGCGGTGATGTTGCCCGAAACGGGTGGTTTCTTTATTGTACAGGGATACGCGCCAAAAGAACCCGGTATACAGAGATTCAATATTGTTGAAGGAAAAAACCTGAACAGCAACCATCAAATCATCATAGGCAGGATGATGGCGAACAGTCTGAACAAGAAAGTTGGTGATACGATTGAGCTCAGCAGTATCCGGTATCGAGTGGTTGGAATTTATGAATCCGAAGCTGCCTGGGAAGAAATGGGCGGTGTGATCACCTTGCGCGATGCACAAACCTTTACCGGTCGACCGAGGAAGGTCACTATGCTGGCCATCAAGGTCAATGACCATCGTCAAGCCAAAGAGCTGGTTGAAAGGATAAACCGGGAATACCCCGAGATCTACGCTGCCCTGTCTGGTGATTTTGTCGACCAGATGCCAGATATGCAAGCTGCAGACGGCATGATGGCAGGCATATCTCTGCTAGCCATCATTGTTGGCGGAGTTGGCGTGCTGAATACCATGCTGATGGCCGTCTTTGAACGCACGCGGGAAATCGGCGTCTTGCGGGCGCTGGGTTGGCGTAGGAGAGCAATCCTGGGGATGATCATCAATGAAGCCCTAACCCTTGGCTTCCTGGGTGGTATTGCCGGAATTGGGTTAGCCTTTCTCTTGACTATCTTACTACAAATGACGCCCATGTATGGAATAGCTCTAGTCCCAGCTTGGGATCTCGATATTTTTATCCGAGCTATCCTGGTTGCACTTTCACTTGGCCTTGTCGGAGGACTCTTTCCGGCCTACCGCGCCACCCGCTTACAGCCTATAGAGGCATTGCGTTATGAATAAACGATTGACCACCTGCCAATACCAGGGCTTAGGAGGAAAAATGATTACAAAAAACTCTTTAATTGCTTCAGTACTCGCATTGATCAGCACGATAATCCTCTCGGCTTGTACTACCCTTACACCTCAAGCCATCCCCACTGAGCCCCCTATTTCAGCTGATGAGTTTCCAGCAGTGGTCAGTGCAACAGGGATCGTTGTACCCGCGCAATGGACGCGCCTGAGCTTGCCGGCTGCCGGGATCATCGAAGAGATAGTGGTTCAGGAGGGTGACCTTGTTCAAGACGGACAGCTTCTATTGCGTCTGAAAGGGCAAGAGGATATCCAGGCAGCGATCAGCATGGCAAATTTCGAGCTCATTTCTGCTCAAGCGGCTTTAGATGATCTCTCTTCGAATGCTGAAATCTCTCAAAACCGGGCTTTGGAGACCATTGCCATATTCGCCCAACAAGTTCGCGATGCTCAGTATCAATTGGACAATTTCACTGCACCCACCAATCAAAGCGGGCTTGACCCGTTCGATGCATTTGACTTGATGGAGCAAAACCTGGACCAGGCTCGCCAGGCATTCGAGCCGTATAAAAATAAACCATCCTCAGATCCCACAAGGCAAGACAAAAAAGAGGAACTCGATCGTGCCCAAAGTGATTACAATGCCGCAGTTCGCCGGCTTGAGTACCAAATTCAGGTTGATGTTGCCAAAGCAAATCTCGAAAAAGCACGCCAGGACTACGCAATTTGGTCGCAGGGACCAAAACCAGCAGAGGTTGCCGTTGCGCAGTCTCGTCTGGAAAATGCTCAAGCCGCATTGGTCTCCGCACAAGCTCAGTTGGCGAATTTGGAATTGCATTCACCCTTCACCGGTACCATCAGCAAGATCTATGTTCGTGAGGGAGAGTGGATACCCCCGGGTTCGCCAGTCTGTTTGCTAGCCGACCTGGCACATTTTCGCATCGAAACAACCGATCTCAATGAAATTGATGCAGCCAGAGTCGCTATCAAGGATTCGGTCAGCATCACCTTTGATGCGCTCCCCGATGTCGTCCTTGAAGGGATCATCGATCAAATGTCCCCGATGGCATCTGAAGGTTCTGGGGTGAATTACACAGCCATCATCAACTTAACAAATTGGCCAGATGAATTGCGTTGGGGAATGACCGCTTTTGTAGATATTATGGTTGACTAAACCGGAAGGTAAACGATGGACAAAGCAGAGAAGTGGTTGATTGAAACACAAGCACTTACCCGAATTTACGGGGATGGAGAACAGATACGCGCCCTGGATGGGGTGGATTTTAAAATTGCTTCTGGAGAGCTGGTAGCAGTCATGGGTCCAAGTGGCAGCGGTAAAAGCACCTTGTTGAATATCATCGGGGCCTTAGATCTTCCATCCTCGGGTAAGATCTTTGTCAATGGTCAGGATCTAGAATCTTTAAAGGATAAAGATAAATTTCGAGCTCAGACCGTCGGTTTTATGTTCCAGTTACATAACCTGCTCCCCACGATGAGTGCAAGAGAGAATATCGAAATCCCGATGGTAGGTTATGCTGGCTCAAAGGTCCGCCGCCGTCGCGCCGAGGAGCTCTTAGAATTGGTTGGCATGGCAGACCGCATGAATCATTTACCTAACCAGCTATCTGGCGGGCAAAGACAAAGGGTAGCTGCAGCGCGCGCCCTGGCCAATAATCCCCCAATTGTATTAGCGGATGAGCCTACCGGCAGCCTGGATTCAGTTTCCAGCCAGGAACTAATGAGCTTGCTCAAAGAATTAAACAAGAGCCAGGGAACAACTTTTCTGGTCGTCACCCATGATCTGAATGTTGCTCGCCAAACCAGGCGTGTTCTGGTGATGGCTGACGGAAAAATCGTCCGAGAAGACCGCATCGGTTCTCCCCTCGAAGAAGATCTGAAAGTGTGGCAGCACTCTGGCTTAGGTCGCAGGATCATTAACCGAGATGAGGCAGTATTGCAAGAACTGGGAATATCGGTGGAACATTTATCATCCTTAGTTGCATTTCTTAATCCCAAACCCGAGAATCCTTGATAGCTTTTCCTAAAAGGCATCCTCCAAGGGCAGCTTGTGACCTGCCAAGTACTGACTTTTTCAACAGGCAACCGGTAACCACAAACCAATAAGGGCAAGGTATAATCCTGGGCATGGATCCAATTGTTGCCCTAGACATCGAAACAACCGGTTTAGACCCTGATCAAGATGCGATTATTGAAATCGGCGCTGTTCTGTTCACTGACAGGCGAGTCGAGGGTGAATTTTCCACCCTGATCAACCCGGGTAAACGTATCCCCCCATTTATCACACAATTGACAGGCATCACCGATCAAATGGTGATCAGAGCACCTTCTATCCGTGAAATTTTACCGGACTTAAAAAAGTTCGTCGGTGATGCGCCGATTTTGGGGCACAATATCCGCTTTGATTTAAACTTCCTGAACCGGCAAGGGCTTTTTCGCAATCATTTGTGCTTAGACACATACGAAATGGCCTCGGTATTGATACCCAATGCCGGCCGGTACAATTTAGGGGCACTGACCCAGGCGTTGAGTATCCCTCTTCCAGCTACACACCGGGCTACGGACGATGCGCACGCTACACGAGGTCTTTTCCTTCGTCTTTATGAAGAAGCTCTGCAAATGCCCATCTATTTGCTGGCGGAGATTATCCGCCTGGCAGAACCGGTGGATTGGGCTGGTTATTTACCCTTTCGGATGGCCTTGAAAGAACGATCGCGAGAGATTGTCTCATCTCAATCCATCCAACTTCGTCATTCTGGACCTTTGTTTTCCGAAAGACCACGTCAACAAACTATTCCACTGACTCCTGTTGAGCAACCCACCGCTCTGGATGCGGAAGAAGTGGCATCTCTTCTGGAGCCTGGGGGCGCATTCGCTCGCCATTTTCACGACTTTGAGCACCGCCCACAACAGGTCGCGATGCTTAAGGCAGTTACAGAAGCTTTCTCTGAATCCCGTCATCTTTTGGTTGAAGCCGGAACTGGCACTGGCAAAAGTATGGCGTATCTGATTCCTGCTGCGTTGTGGGCGCTTAAGAACAATAAACGAGTGGTCATCTCCACAAACACGATCAACTTGCAAGACCAGTTGATTAACAAAGATATCCCTGACCTGGAATCTGTATTGGGGGTTAATATTCAGGCGACCGTCTTGAAAGGTCGAGCGAATTATTTTTGCCCACGGCGCTTTGAAAGTATGCGACGGCGCGGTCCGGAAACCGCTGATGAAATGCGCGTTTTGGCCAAAGTGTTGATCTGGCTGCAAGCTACCGAAAGCGGCGACCGGGCAGAGCTAAATCTTAATGGTCCTACCGAAAATAATATCTGGATGCGTCTTTCGGCTGAAGATGAAGACTGCACCACTGAAAATTGTCTCAAGCGAACCGGCGGAATCTGCCCATTCTTCAGGGTACGCCAGGCAGCCCAAAATGCCCATATCTTGATTGTTAATCATGCACTTCTACTGGCAGATGTAGCCACCGGCAACAAGGTCCTCCCCGAGTATGAGTACCTGATCGTTGACGAGGCGCATCACCTGGAAGATGCCACCACAAATGCACTTAGTTTTCGAGTGACCCTGGCTGAGCTGGAAAGGGCAATTAACCACCTGGGGGGGAATGGATCCGGCTTGTTGGGTTGGTTGCTTTCGGCGTTGCGAGAGCAGCTGCCTCCCAGCGACTTTGCCAGCCTGAACCACCTGGTGGAAAGGTCGACGGATATTGCCTTCCGCCTGCAGCATTTATCCCGTCAATTCTTCCAAAGCATCGATCAGTTTTTGATCGAGCAACGCGATGGTCGGCCTGTGGGCATGTATTCCCATCAAGAAAGAATTATTGAAGCTACACGCACTCAGCCAGCCTGGACCTATGTTGAACAATCATGGGACGAGGCGGTGGGTACTTTGTCGACGTTGTTAGATTTGCTAGCCAAGTTAATTCAGGCAGTTACCGAAAGTATGGAGCAACTGGCTGAAGAAGATGAAGACCTGCACGGCAGCTTGTTGAATTTATATCGCCGTTTTGATGAGTTCCAGAGAAACACCAACGCCCTGGTTTTCGAACCATCTGCGGATCATGTGTATTGGGTGGAAGTCCAGTCGAATGGTAACCGTTTAGCATTGAATGCTGCGCCTTTGCATATCGGTCCATTGATGGAACGATATTTATGGCACGAGAAGACATCTGTTATCTTAACATCAGCCACCTTAACAACCACGGGGGAATTCGATTATTTGCGCAGCCGTTTGAATGCAGAAGACGCTTATGAGCTGGCATTGGGTTCACCCTTCGACTACGAAACAGCTGCCCTGGTTTATGTTACGAATGATATTCCTGAGCCATCTGATCGCAATGGGCACCAACGTGCGATAGAAACCGGCCTGATCAACCTTTGCCGGGCGACCAATGGCCGCGCATTGGTCCTATTCACTTCTTATGACCAGTTGAAACGCACTTCAAAAGCTATCGCCCCTGTCTTAGCCAGGGACGATATTGTCGTTTATGAACAGGGCGAAGGCGCATCTCCCCATTCTTTGCTGGAAAATTTCCGGTCTAGCGAAAAAGCAGTTTTGTTAGGCACACGCGCCTTCTGGGAAGGTGTTGATATTCCCGGCGAAGCCCTATCGGTCTTGGTTATCGCTAAACTTCCATTCAACGTTCCATCAGATCCAATTATTGCTGCGCGTTCAGAGACTTTCGAAGATCCATTTTACCAATACTCCTTGCCAGAAGCCATCTTACGCTTCAGGCAAGGATTCGGACGTCTGATCCGCACCCAACAAGATCGGGGCATCGTTGTCATTATGGACAGGCGCGTATTGACCAAACGATATGGGCGCATGTTCATTAACTCCCTGCCCCACTGCACAATACACAGTGGACCTCTGATGGAGCTGCCCAAGCACGCCTCCCGTTGGTTAAATTTATAATCCCTCTTCCATTTAACCTATTGAACGACGATACTTACCGTCCCGATCGCCAGGTTAACCATTAGTTCGATCTGATATTGCGCTTGATCAAAATTTGCCGATGTATAAATCTTGTCCACTTTCTGAAAATCAGGTGGCGCCTGTATTGTAACCAATGCCGTGCCAGCAATGACCTTCAAGCCGACCTGAGGTGGCACAAGGATAGTGATCTGCCCGATTGCACCATTGATGCTTCCTGATAGGGAGGCGGCTTCTGGGAGCAAAATCGTCGTTTGTCCAACAGCCTGGTCCACGTTAAGTTGTGTAAGATCCAGTTTAAGTAAATTCAAATCAACTTCGCCAGCGCCCTGGTTGACCTGTAGATCAATCGGAATACCAGAATTTACCTGGTAGTAGTAGGCGTATTGATTCGTGTTGATGAATGGAACAGGCTCACCGGCGCCATGCAGAACCAGCACCCCCTTGCCATCCTGAACTTGATATTCTTTTGTAAATACAAGACCCTCACCAGCTGGTCCAGACCCGGTCAACAGCAGACCATTATCTTCTAATTCTTTCAATTGTAACGATCCAGCATCTTGATTGATTTCCACCCTTGCCTGGCTGATTCCCTCTAGCGCTTGCTCTAATTGGCTAGTCGGCATAGGTTTCACTGTAAATACACCACCGCCCATTACCCAGAGTGATCCAATCAAGATTGCCAGGATGATCATCACACCCAATAAAGACCCGATCCAGGATCGGCGACCAATCAGAAGATCCATTCCGGCTGCAACCAGGAATAAAGGCCAGAGGCGAATCAATACTTGCCAGACGCTTAAAGCCAGATAACCAAGATTGCTCAACAGAAAAACTACCCCCAAGGTGATCAACAATGTGGAGCCAATCCAACCTTCCCTGCGGTAGATACTATCCAGCCCCATTAAAACCAGGATCAACGGCCAGTATGGGAGTAATGAATTCAAGAAATCCCCGCTCAAAACCCCAGTATTCCTGAGTAAGAAAATCACTCCTACGCTGATTAAAACCAGCGGCCAGAATATCCCCCCACGAACCATTCTTGTTTGCTTGTGTTCATCCTTCGCGTTCATTTCAATCTCCTAAAGACCGCAACAGGTTTGTCCATTATCATTCCAAAAAACGATGACAGACTTATTTTTTTCCAATGAAGTTTCTGATGATCAAGAAGCCGCCAGCCAATATCAAAGCTGCTGGCCAAATATATTGTAACCAGGACAGAGTTGAAGAAAAAAGCAAAACACCCATTAAGAGTAAAATGCCCGCTGGAATCCAAGCCCATTTCATGTTCCCTTCGGATGTGGGTACCAGGGCAACACAGGCAAATGTAAGCCCCAGCCCCAAAAAGAATATGGCTCCACCATCAATCCCCATTGAGTCTCCAACACCTGCCACAACGCCCAAAGTAATCATCACCCCAGCCGGGATGATTGCCCACCATTGGCGATGATCCAGGAGAAAAATGAACAGAAAGCTCAAGCCAATCCCACCCAGGATAATCATCCCACTCCACACTTCCGAAAATCTTGGAGCAAACTGAGAAGTTACAATAATCACCGCGATACTTAACAATGTAAAACCTGGGATGAGAGCCCACCAGCGTTCCCGAGATTCAAAATAAAGAGAAATCATGAACAAACCTGCCAACAAGAAAAGCAATCCCACGGCAATACCGCTTAAAGTAAAAAAGCCAAAGTTCTCTAATAAGACCAGTATTCCAAAGACAACAAGCAGGCTCCCCCACACAACACGTGATTTGAGCCATTTCATAATGTTTCTCCTTTCTCCACAACACAAAAAGCGAATTAAATTTTGGCGTCTTGGATCAACTGCTGTTTTTGATCCCATAACTTTTGGGTAAGAGAGACGTGATAAATATGCGGATACATGATCCGACGAACACCCGGATCCAAATGGTCAACATCCCATTGTCTTATTTCTCGCATGCGAGCCAGGTCCGGCAGGTCTGCTACCAGTTTTCCATCTCGTAAAATTTCAACCTGTAAAGATTCGATTCGAGAGATTCCTGCCTTTCGGAGTGTGCGATACTTGGTGTGATCCGTTGGGTGGAGTAGTGTGAGTTCTTCTTGAGAAAAAACATCTTCGTTATGCAGTGCTAAAACATCCGCTGTAGCAATTCCACGCTGATCATATACCCGGTAAACCCGTTTGTTGCCCGGATTAGGTGTCTTGGAAGGCGATTCGGAAATCTTGATCGCTGGCAGCCACTGATCTTGATGGTAGACAGCCACCAACTTATATACGCCTCCCAGTGCTGGTTCGCCCCAAGAGGTAATCAACCGCGTACCCACTCCGTAAACCAGGCGGTGGATCAGTTTTTCTGGATCCACACCATAACGCGGCGCTTCCTGGCGTATCTGGGTGATGATCTGCCAAATGATCAATTCATCTAGATTGTTTGACAACACAATCGAGACCTGGTCAAAACCTGCCTGGTCTAACATCTGAGCTGTCTGGATACTCAGATAAGCCAGATCGCCTGAATCTAACCGTACCCCAACAGGTTGGTGACCTTTCTTGCGCAATTCTTCAAATACTCGGATAGCATTCGGAACACCACTTTCCAAGGTATCAACGGTATCCACCAACAACATGCAATCATCCGGGTATATTTCCGCATAAGCCCGGAAAGCATCCAGCTCCCCCATTCCAAGTGAAATGAACAGTTGCACCATGCTATGCGCGTGGGTGCCTTTCGGTGGGTAACCCAACACAGCAGAAATCCCTACATTGGATGAAAAATCTGCCCCACCGATCATTGCTGCCCGTGCGCCAGCGTTGCCGCCTTTCTCGTGCGCCCGCCTCAATCCAAATTCCATCATGACCTGGCCCTGGCCAATTTCCCTGATGCGGGCGGCTTTGGTAGCAATTAAGACCTGGTAGTTCAGATGGTTCAACAGTGAAGTTTCTAATATCTGCGCCATCGCCAATGGTCCCTGAACAACTGTCAGAGGTGTATTGGGGTGAACTACTCTGCCTTCAGGGATTGCTAACATGCTCAGCCCAGAAAAATCTCCATTGGCGCTTAACCAGGCTAGAAAATCATCAGCGAACAATGCTTCTCCCGTGCTCGACTTTTGTTGGCGGAGAAAGTCAATATCCCGCTTTAGAAAATGAGCTTCCTTCATCCAATTGAGCAACCATTCCAAGCCAGCATTTACACAATAACCAGCTTTGTGGGTTCCATAATCTGGATAGCTGCGGAAATAATGATCAAACTGCACCAGTTTCTCATGCAAGCCCATCCGAAAATAAAGCTGCGCCATGGTCAGTTGATACATGTCTGTAAAAAGGATTCCTTCAGCCAGCAGCCTTTGTTTTTCCTTCATTAGTACCTTTCAATTTCTTAACCACTCAAGTGATCAGTCGATTGAGAGCGCAAAAAGGCAACCCATCACGTCGATTAGCCTGCAAGATCATTAACCTATATACGGATTCAGATACAGATAGTTGCTTTTTTTCTCTTCAGGCCTCTACTTAACTGCGTCTGCGAATAAACCATTTCTGCAATTCAACCGCCCAGAAGAGACTGGTGCTTAGCACGATACAAATGGTCAGATCAACAAACGATAGTGCAACGGTGTTGAACAAGGATTGTAAGAATGGAACATACACAACTGCAATTTGCAGAACGGTGGTTAAGGCAACTGCTCCAACTAACGCCCGATTACTGAGCCACCCAATTTTAAAAATGGAATCGCGATTTGATCGAATCGCCATGACATATCCCATCTCGGAAAGGGTCAGCGTGGTAAAGACCATGGTTTGCCAGGCTGGATTATCCATGAACCAGTACCATAAACCAACACCTAAAGAAATCAGACCCATAAGCAAACCGATCCAAATGATATTTTTAGCCAAGCCCCTGGCAAATACATTCTCATTCGGAGGATAAGGCGGTCGGCGCATGGTGTTACTCTCTGCCTTCTCAACTCCTAAAGCAAGTCCAGGCAAACCATCCGTGACCAGGTTGATCCACAAAATTTGCAAGCGGCATCAAGGGTAAAGGCATACCAAAGAAAGGCGCCAATAGCATCACCCAGATCTCCCCCATATTGCTGGTCAGGGTATATTGAATAAATTTACGAATGTTGTCGTAAATCACCCGACCTTCTTTTACGGCAGCGACTATGGTGGCGAAGTTGTCATCCAGCAAAACCATATCTGAGGCTTCTTTTGACACATCGGTACCGGTGATACCCATCGCAACCCCAATATCCGATCTTTTTAGAGCAGGAGCGTCATTAACGCCATCACCCGTCATGGCAACGATATGGCCTTGGTTCTGAAGTGCTTGCACAATCCTAAGTTTATGCTCAGGTGACACGCGTGCATATACCGATACTTTTTCGACGACTTTCTCAAGCTCTTGATCATCCATTTGGCTAAGATCACGGCCGGTAAGAATCCGGTCACTACCCGCATCTGCCAGGATCGATTCATCAGCTGAGGAAGCTGGGGTGAAAATCCCCAGCTCACGAGCGATATAACCCGCTGTTAGAGGATGGTCCCCGGTAATCATCACCGGCCGAATTCCCGCTGTTCGACAGGTCGCAACAGCTTCCTTCACTTCAGACCGGGCAGGATCGATCATGCCGAACAAGCCGATAAAAATCAAATCTTTCTCTAAGGAAGCCTGGAGAGCATCTACATCTTTTTCTTGGGGTAACTCATCCAGGTTCTTACAGGCCACACCCAGTACACGCATACCCTGTTTCGCCAGGCGTTCGTTGGCCGCTTCAATTCGTTTTCGCCACGCATCATCCATGGCTACCAGGCGATCTTGCATCCACACCTTTTCCGAAAGGTCTAACAAACCATCGATAGCGCCTTTCGTAACAGAAAAATACTTCACCTGGCTCAGACCTGCCCATCCTCCCCAATCCCAGACAGGCTGTAAAGATGCCGCCAGGCCGGAGTTATCTGCAGGCATACGGTGCACGGTTGTCATGCGCTTCCGCTCAGAACTAAACGGTGCTTCGGACACCCTGGGAAAAGAGGATTCTAGGACCTGTTTTGACAAACCGGATTGGTTGGCTGCAACCAAAAGCGCTCCTTCTGTAGGGTCGCCAACGATTTGAATCCTGGACTCATCCTGATCGTCGCATTCCAAAACAGCATCATTACATAAAGCGCCACCTGCTAACAATAGAGTCAATGCAGGGGCGTTCCGTAACGCTTCTTGCTGTTCAAGGGTCGGCTCAGATTCAAAACATAACTGTGATCGATCTTTTAATGGGAATTTCTCCTCATCGCCAGTTAAGTCAATTCGATTTTCAGCAACATCCAGAACGGTGACTGTCATCCGATTCTCGGTCAACGTGCCAGTTTTATCAGAGCAGATTACAGTCACAGAGCCCAAAGCTTCCACAGCCGGTAATTTCCGGATCAACGCTCGCCTCTTGAGCATCCGGCGGGCGCCTAAAGCCAAGGCAATTGTGACAACTGCCGGTAAACCCTCTGGAATGGCTGCAACTGCCAGGCTGATCGAGGTCAAGAATAATTCTTTAAGCTCTTCCCCTCTTAACCAACCCAGGACAAAAACAATCGCAACCAAGAAAGCAGCCGCAATCGCCAGGCCTTTGCCTAATTGATCGAGACGCTTCTGCAATGGTGTATCTTCCTGCCCAGCGCTTTGCATCATTTCTGCAATCGAACCCAGTTCCGTTTGCATGCCTGTAGCAGTGACCAGAGCAGAACCTCTTCCATAGGAAACTACTGTTCCCATGTAAATCATGTTCTTCCGCTCAGCCAAAGGAATTTCCGATTTACCATCTATCCCCTTATGTTCAGGGATGTACTCCGAGAACTTTGCTACAGGCTCGGATTCGCCGGTTAAGGCAGCTTCTTGCGCGCTAAGATTGACGCTTTCCAGAACACGGCAATCGGCAGGAACTAAATTACCTGCCTCAAGCAGCACAATATCTCCGACCACCAGCTCCCTGGATGAAATTTCCTGAACCTTTCCATTTCGCCTGACTCTGACGGTCGGGACAGCCAGCTTTTTGAGGGCAGCCATAGCCTGTTCTGCCTGGTATTCCTGTCGGAAACCCAACAAAGCATTTAATATTACGATCACCAGGATGGCTATTGCATCCTGAAGCTCTCCCAATACACCGGATATAAGAGCGGCAATCATCAAAACAACAACCATGGTGTCAGTAAATTGTTCGAATAAAATCTTCCAGGGGCTTTTCACACCTCGATCGATCAATTCATTTGGTCCGTATTTTTCTAATCGCGCTTTTGCGTCCGCAGACTCCAATCCCCTTTCCAGGTTGGCTTCCAAAGCTTCTAACGCTTCATGCGCTTGCATGTGATACCATTCAGTCATTGTTATCTCTCCAAGTTAAAATGAACACCCACCATACGTGAGCAAATTATCAACTTTCAAATTATATAGGTCATTTGGCTAATGTATAAAGATGTCTGAGTAATGTATAATTATACTTGATCGAAAGGTAGCAGTTATATCAACTTGTCGTCTCACCAACAAGTTCAAGCGAATTTTTAAACCCTTTTGGTCAGGAAATTATTGGAACAGAAGAGCGAGATCAAGTCTAGACTTACATCCCTTCAATCCAGATAAACCTAATAACAACTCAACCATGACAAGGAGCCCAGGCTTTTCCGGTCCAACCTTAAGTCTGGTTTTATAGATTGATGATATGGACGAATCAGAAAATAGAGAAATCAGTACCGCGATCGCCGATTTCCGGCGAGCTAGAAGCCAGGCAGATTTAAAAGAGCTCATTAGCCGGATTACCGGTGAACAAACGCAATTGCTTTCTTTTGATGAAGTGAAGCAAAAGCTAAGATTGCAGACCAGCGCTGATATTGGCTTGAGGGATATACCGTTGACTTCCATCGTCGGGAGCGTGGGAAGATATACGGATTTCACCAGGGACTTCTTGCCTCGCCGCGAAATCCGTCCAGAGCGCTGGGCGCGGGTAAAGATCGCTGCATCAGGATTGGTGGGGTTACCGCCCATTGAAGTTTATAAAATCGGTGAAACCTATTTCGTGAAGGATGGCAATCACCGTGTATCCGTTGCACGCCAGCTTGGAGCAACCGATATTCAAGCCTATGTTACCGAAGTACAAACGAGTATTCCACTCACACCAGAAACCCGCCCAGATGACCTGATCCTGAAGGCTGAATATGCCATGTTCCTGGAAAAAACCTTGCTCGATCAGTTAACCCCCAAACCTGACCTTTCAACCACCATTCCGGGTCAATATCAAATAATTATCGAACATATAGATGTTCATCGTTATTACATGGGCTTGGAATATCAAAGGGAAATATCTTACGTTGAAGCAGCCGCGCACTGGCATAAGGCTGTTTATATGCCAATGGTAGAAATCATCCGTGCTCAAGGTATCTTGCGCCACTTTCCCTACCGGACAGAGACCGACCTTTATTTGTGGATTGCCAAACATCGTGCAGAACTGGAAGAACAGCTCGGCTGGCAGATTAAGACAGAATACGCAGCCTCGGATTTAGCAGAGCAACATGGGATTTTCGAGAAGAATTTTTTCTCCTGGATCGGCGAGAAATTAAACCAGTTGATGATCCCAGACAAAGTTGAAACAGATACCGTGGATCAGAAACAGGTTTCCGAGGTCAAAGCTCTGAATTTAGAACATCATCTATTTACAGACATCCTCGTACCGGTCAATGGAAAAGATGATGGTTGGCATGCCCTAGAACAGGCTATCTTCGTCGCTCAAAAAGAAAACGCAACTCTGCATGGTCTACACGTGACATCAACATCTATAACAAATGAGGACCCTGCTCTTTTGCAAATAAAAGAACGTTTTAATCGGCAATGTAAAGAAGCTGGGATCGGCGGTGACCTGACCATCACGCAGGGAGAGATTGTGGATCAAATTTGTACCTACGCAACAGGGACCGATCTTGTGATCACGAATTTATCCTATCCGACTCAAGACAGGTTCTTAGCCAAATTGAGTGCAGGATTTCACGATCTGGTCAGGCGCTGCCCCCGTCCATTATTTGTTGCCCCACAGAGCAGCCGCAATATTCACTCAGCACTCCTGGCTTTTGATGGAAGTCCGAAGTCAATCGAAGCGCTGTACCTGGCAGCCTACCTGGCATGCAACTGGGGGATTGAACTCACAGTGATCAGCATTTCGGAAAATGGGCATGTAGGAAAACACGTCCTGGACCAGGCACGCCAATACCTGCAAGCCAGGAATATACAAGCAGATTATCATCTTAAAGAAAAACCTGTCGCCGAAACGATCTTGAAACTGGCAACCGATCTAGATTGTGATTTGTTGATTTTAGGGGGATACGGTGCAAATCCACTTTTCCAGGTCGTCATTGGTAGCACGGTTGACCAGGTCCTGCGCGAAAGCGCCCGTCCAGTAGTCATATGCAAGTAGGGTTTCAGGATTTTCTACCCAACAGTTTCTTGATTAATCTCTTTAGATTAGAACCAGAGAAGTTTTGTGCATACTGAAGCACAACTTCTCTGGTGGATAGCTGTTCCCCATATTGAGTCTTCAAAATCCATTGATGGGAAATAATCCATAAATAAAGATCTGTTTCGGTCCGACCGGGAAATGAGGCCAGGATATTTTGTTCACGGATGACTTCAATCAATGGCATATAAACATGGTCGTACCAGGAAGCAAGCGCCTCAGAATAAAGAACCTCTGAGTTACGTTGCTCCCCAAGGTACCAACGATGTGCGGCAATATGTTCCACCAGGCGTGAATACTGTCCTGATAAGGATGTTTTAATTTCCGCTTTCGGTCTAATTTCTAAAATATTCGTCTTGATAAAAAAGTCAGCTTGTTCCTGTCGTAATAGCAGAGAATCCAACCATCCCGTGCGCTCCAGTATTGTAAGTATCCTTTTCACAGCCGGCAGGGGATAATCTGCTAACAATTGTTGAGCCGCTTCAGTGATCACCATATCTCTTGGTGCATCCTGTTTGCCCTGCAGGGCTTCTCCCAGGAAACTTTGGTATTGCATCAGCCATAAGCATAAATCAGCTTCCCTTGCGCCTGGAAAATCCTTGATTAAGTTACTTTCTTGAACCAACAACAATAAAGGCATGTAAACTTGATCAAACCAAGACTCAACCGCCTGATAATATTCTACTTCCCGAGATGTTTCCTCACCCAAATACCAGCGATGTTTCTCAATATGTTCCAGAGCCAGGTCGTATAAGTCTGGATTTGAAAATTCAATCACTGAATCAGGCCGAAGGGTTGTTATGTTGGTTTGTTCATAAAAAAGATGTTTCTTTTTTTGCAGCTTAAGATCATCAGCGGTAGTGTCGGGTGTAAAAACGATTGGTGTCTCGATCTCAATCACAATCGCGTCAATATATTGCTGGCCGCGTTGGCGAGCTACGGATACACGATGATTTCCATCTTTAACAAAGTAAATCTCTCCGATCTTGTATAATTCTACTGGAGGCAGGGAGATACTCTCATAGTGAGCCTGATCGATACTCACCCATCTTTCTTTTGTCCTGCGTTGTATAGGCAAGAATATTCGATCAAAATCATGATATCTACCCAGGCTGCCAATAATTTTTGAGATTTCAACTTGTTGACCGCCAAGGTAATGCTGTCCGTGAACAGGTAATCGTTCCCGAACTTCATCAAAAGGAAGTAATTGATTACTACTACCGGTTAATCGGCTGAGTATTCGATGCAATGATCCTTTTGAGGCAGCTTTTTCAAAGTCCTCCTGAGCCCTAACTTTCGAATACATATGCATCACCCGTTAGATCGAGTATTCCGATCTGGTAAAAGGAACTCTGTCAAACGATATTTATAGGTATTCATCACGGTTGTCGATCCGGTAACCGTCGTTACCACAGTATCGGGACGATAGACATGAATATGACCATGAAAATGATAGGTTGGTTGGAATACTTTTATAAACCACCGAAAGGCTTTGATGCCCTGGTGAGGGACATCTGATGCGTCATGAATACCAGCCGCAGGAGCATGTGTTACAAACATATCCAGATAACGCCCACACCGTAATCGATTCACAAATAGTCTGGGAATCAGGGAAAAAACATGCATCCACATATCGGTGTGTGAGTATTGATAGGGACCAGGTCTATAACGCAAACAACCATCAACACCTGCCAGCGTTAAGTCTCCACATCGTATTACATTGCGATGCAAATCAACTCCCCCATGCGGTCCAATTCTTTGCTGTCCTTCCGGGCTATACTCGACGATTTTGTCGTGGTTGCCCCTTACATAGAACAACGGAGCATCGAGCATACTCAGAATAAATTCCAGGTAGTAATAAGGTAAGTCCCCGCACCCAATGATTAGATCGATATCTTGTATATAATTCGGCAAATAGGGAGAATGGATATACGGAACTACCTGATCGCTTAAAGATAGAACCTTTATCAAATTACCCATTTATCGCTTATACATTGATTCTCGTTTCCTGTCAACAATTTTGAACACAATTAACATTCATGCTCCAGTCAGAAGTATTTCCATGACGCAATGCGTTATAATTGATGAAGAATTTACAGGCGATTTCCTGATTGATCTCTAAAAAGCTCGCCAAGTACGTTAAGCTTTCTTTTTTTGAGATTTCATCTTAGGATCATTTTGTACGACCCACGTAATGCGATAAGTTAATATAGGTTTTTGCTCTTTTTAGGAAAGGAATAAACATGAGCACAATGGATGAAAACGAAACAACGGAAGACAAGAGTGGAAATTCTAACAAGAACTTCCCCTTCTTCGAAACAACACGGAAAGTATTGTTAGCCAGTGTTGGAGCCATGGCTTTAGCCCAGGAAGAGATTGAGGATTTTGTTCATCGCTTGATAGAGAGAGGCGAAATTGCTGAGACTGATGGCCGAAAACTGATGGAAGAAATCAGAGATCGTCGAAAGACCAACCTGGGTAAAGCAGAAGATTTGGTTACCAGGCGCTTGGAGTTTATGCTGAAACGCCTTAGCATTCCGACTAAAGCCGATGTGGAGACCCTGAATGAGAGAATCTCATCCCTGTCAAAAAAGCTAGACGAGATGATCGACCGACAGAGTGAGTGATGGCGGTTATCAAACGGTATCCTAACCGCAAGTTATATCATTTAGATAATAAACAATATATTACCCTCGAACAAATCGCCGAGCTTATTCGCAACGGTGAGACTGTTCAAGTTGTTGAACATTCTTCTGGAGAAGATGTCACCACGCGCACGCTCAGCCAAATTATCCTGGAGCAAGAAAAAAGAAACACTGGAATGGTCTCGCTCGTTCTCTTAGAAAAACTGATCCGAGCTGGTAGAGACGAAGAAAAAATCAATGAGATACAAATTATTTTCTCCACCTACATCAACCAGCTAATTGACCACGAGATAACCCGCAGAGTTGAGTTTCTTGCTCAAAACAAGCAGCTTTCAAAAACAGACGCACAAAACCTTGCCCAAAAGCTTATATCTCTAAAAACCAGAGATCTAGAGGACCATTGGGATCAGACGCCAGCCATTCTCCTTACTTATGAGGAGCTAGAGACCTACTTGGATCAATATGGCGTACCTTCCCAAAATGATCTGCAGGTGCTTGACGGACAATTACATGACCTATTTCATAAGCTGGAGAGCTTATCCGTACCAGTAAGAGAAATTTAATGGAGATGAAAATGAAAAAGAATTCTGCGCTGGTTCACCTGGCACTCGCGACGATCATCCTCACGGCCCTGGCATGCACCCTGAGCTTACCACCCACCCAAGCAACCAAAACCCCGACAGAGATCAAATCCACCCAAACAGCCGCTTCGATCCCAACTCCCAGGGTGTCACCAACTGCTTTGCCAGACAACCCTATTCAGATAACGCAAGACAATTCTCAGGAACCAGTATTCATTAGCGGATCCATTGAATATTCATCCCCATTCTTCATCAATTCCTTTGCGGAACCATTCGTGATGCTGGAAGACCAGGCAGGTTTTGTCAATCGAAACAAGGATTTCCAGTTTCGATTGCAAAGTCAGATTATTGGTCCGGTTGAAATTGTGGATGATGAAGAGCTCCAGTATTATCTTTCTTTGCCTTCCGTTCCCCAGGGCACTTTCGTGGATGTGGATCAGAACAACCAAACTGATCAGGGCGTCCAGGTTTTCGCCATCGCCTACTGGTCAAACACCTGGGGTGATCCTTTCCTGGAGCCGCGTGATGGGACAGGCTGGTCGACGGCGTATGCATCCACCATTACTGACCCAGAAAACGAATATGAGATCACTGGCGGCACTTTGATCGTCTGGGCGCCAGATATGGATCAACAGTTTCCGACCGGGTTTGGTGTTGATGGCCTCCTGTTCACTGAGGACGACCCCACAGCTAGCATCTCCGCTGGTTACAACCTGGTTGATCTCAATGAAGAGCCATTTCGATTTTTTAAAGAACAGAACCCTTCAATCAACCTGGTTGAAGGGGTAGTTGCCATGAACGATTTATCAGATTTGGATTATGGCGAAGCATTTGAAGCCATGTTCAACAAAGTATCGCAGGAATACCCCTTTACTGTGGAAAAACAAATCGACTGGCAATCATTACGGTCAGAGTTTCTCAATCGAGCCCAAAAAGCGAAAGATGATGAAAGTTTCTTTCGCGTGGTTCAGGAATTTAGCCAAAGTCTGCCGGATGGGCATGCCAATGTCTCTTTTAATGGCGATGTATTTTATGAACAATACGGTGGCGGGTTTGGATTGTTGCTCACGGAGCTAAGCAATGGGAAAGTGATTGCGACAGAGGTTATACCAGATATGCCAGCAGATGCAGCCGGCATCCTTCCTGGTGCTGAGATTGTCCTGTGGGATGGAGAGCCTGTGTCAGAGGCTATCTCAAGAGTGAAACCCGGGTTTGGCCCATACTCCACCCAGCATACACACAGGATTGCCCAGACCGGTTTTCTTACCAGGACTGAGCCTCAAACAACGATCGCAATCACCTACATCAACCCAAATGAATCCATCGAAAAGAAGAGTTCATTAAAGTCAACATCAGAATACGAAACGGTGTTTCGACTCATCAGTGTATTTTCGGACGACCTGTTAGCCCTTCCCATTGAGGGAAAAATGCTCAAAGAGAGCGAAATAGGGTATATCCGCATCACGACCTTCAGTGACGACTACCAATTAATGGCCCGCCTGTGGGAACACTATATCACCGGCTTACAAGAAGAACAGGTCCCTGCTGTGATCATCGATTTACGCCACAATGGCGGCGGCTCGCTGGGACTAGCCCTGGATTTCGCGGGTTACTTCTTTGATGAAGAAATTTCGCTTTATCGGAGCGCCTATTACAGTCACAAAACTGAGACATTCGAATATAGCAAGGACCCAGCAACGCTACACCCTTCGCCTGTTACCTACGATGGGATGATAGCTGTCTTGATCGGTCCAGATTGTGTTAGCGCTTGCGAAGGCTTCGCCTATGCACTGAGCTATGGAGGGCGCGCGATCCTGGTCGGACACTACCCAACTGCTGGTGCTTTTGGTGAAGTGGGGCGCGGCCAATATAAGTTACCAGGCGATATCTCCTTGCAGTTTCCCACTGGACGGCCAGAAACCCTGGATGGTAAATTATTCATTGAAGGGCAAGGAGTGCTACCTGAAATCGTGGTACCGGTTACCCTTGAGAGCGCCTCAGGTGAGACAGATACCGTCCTGGAGGCTGCCATTCAAGCTTTGTTGAAAAAGATAAATTAGCGTCCAAATAAGGGCAAGTCCATTCGACATTTAGTACAGGCAACACACTCGATTCAGTAGAGCCAGCAACCACCGCCTTAAGATGATTATGGCGACTGGTCCAGGCGCTGGTAGCAATGTCTTTTAAAGATTGTCAGGGATTAACAGGGGTAAAAAAGTGAAATACCATTACCCGATATTCGTAGTCCTCCTGACCAAGATATTCTTTCTTCAGCCAGCGCAGCGAATCATCTTGGCGGGCGTATGGAAAGATTTCGTGATTTGTATAATGGCTAGACAGACCTTCCAGGATCGCATCGTCATTACCAGAGGCGGATCTCACCTGTCCCAAGTTGATCTGAATTAACCAAACCTGGTCGATCTGATCATAAGGAATATCCCTTACGTCCGAAATAAGATTGGTTGAAAAACCGAATCTTTGGGCGTAATATCGACAAGCCACATCACTGCCGCGACAAACCAGCGCCATTTTTGATGAGGAGTTTTCGTCAATATTCGTAAAAATTTCTTTCCAGGGTGTTGCATAGATGGGCTGGATAAATTGCCGGCCAGAATAGTAATTCAGAAAGGCTGCACCATATACAACAAGTAGGGCAATTTTTGCTGCAACCGACCATTTTGTATCCAATTTGGAGAGTCCTGAACCCAGAAGTATCGCCCAAAACGGCAATGCATAAAAAGACCAATGCGGTAAATTCTGCCAGATTTGAGAGAGCCAGCTACTCAGAAAGCTAATCAGGAGGTTGGCCATCACGATCACGCCTAAGAACAGGACAACAAACCAAAGGGATCGTTGATCACGCCGTCTGTAGAGAGCCAGTACAACCAGGCTGGCAACCAGGGCACAACCAATCCATGACAATGGATTCAGGGGAGAGAGAGTTTGACCAACTGAATAAGTAAAGAATAAATAAAGACCTCGTTTAAACAGCTCAGTGATCCCAATTTCCAATTCCGAATTTCCTAAGTATCTTTCTGCAAGCGATCCAATATGAGAAACGGATGGCAAAAAGAGAAGTAAAATGCCCACTTGAGCAATCACCCAGGTCGCCAATGGACTGAATTTCCTGGGTCTGGTCCGAATCCAGGAAAAAAGCCACCACAGATTCGCGGCGATGATTACCGAGAACGCGGTATAGGAGATGTAGGTTATCAATCCAGCAGAGAAAGCATAGAGCACCAGATAGATGGTACGTTGCGTTCTGAGATAATACCTGAGCAACAGCACCAGAACCAGGGTCCCAAACATCATCATCGAATAATAACGTGCCTGGTGACCAAACATGATAAACAGCGGGGAAATCGAAAGAATGGCTGCTGCAAGAATAGCCGTGGATGCATCAAATAAATCTCTCGCCAGAAGAAAAGTAAACAGTAAGTTCAGTCCAGATAATAAGATCGATAATGAGCGTAAACCTATCTCGTCGTAACCAAATAGCCCACCCCAGAACGAAGCAACCAACAGGGGTAACACTGGATGGACATCTGAATGTGTACTTACAAGAAGCTCAGCAACAGGTTTTTGGGATTGGGTGGCAGTATAGGTCTCATCTTCCCAAAAACTCAATTTCATTGCTGAGATTGTTAACAGGATGATTGAAATGAAAACAATGATTGAGAGCTGAATCTTAGAGTTTCTATTCATCGATTTAGTCGGAACTAACCCAAAAGCAATGGATTTCTTCTAAGTTGAGCCCAGGTATTTTCTACCTGGCTGTCAAGAGATTAGAACATCTTATAGTATTGAAGAATACTTATCAAAGCGCCTGCTGTTAAACCTATCCAGATAATCACTAACAAGCTATTAAATAAAAATTCGAAACCCCTTGATAAATTCTTTCGTGGCGTTTCTTTCACTCTTAACCACTGTAACAACTTATCCCACAGCCTGGTCAAAATATGGGCGATTTCAGTCCAACCCACAACCAATAACATCATGGTCGGGATGATCACTGGAAATCCGTGCCTGGCTACGGTGAGGTACAACTTTGAATTGACCACATAAGGCACGCCGCGCAAGAAATTAAATCCCCAGGCAAACACTAAGAGCAGGAGAAGGACCGACAACAACGATTTATCCAACGACTTCCAGCGTCGGAGAGATGCGACGATAAACCCCATCACAGCCAGGCCAGCAAATACAGCCAGCCCCAAATAAGGTTTGCCGAAAAATTTCCAGCCAGATAACCCGATATGTCCCCAGGCAAATTTTCCCCAGAAATTTCGGAACAGACGCTCGGCAGCCGTAAAATGAACATGCTCCAACCCGCGATAATCCAAAACTGCTTCCAGGAGCATGCTAGGCATCATACCATCCGGCAAGAACCGAGAGCCGTATTGATCAATCACCCTAATAAATCGAGGAGCGGTGATTTCCACAGAAGAATTCCTCAGCCAGTTGATATGTTGATCATCACCCCACAAAACATTTCCAGCATCAACACCTAATATTTCGGGTTCTTCCAGTAAATTGGGTTTTCCCGTCACAAGCACAAGACCATCATAATAAACCACTGCAGCTTTGGGTCTCGGTTTTGGATCCAGTGTCAGATAAATTCGTTCCGTATCACCAGGAACCTGGAAAGAGAAGCTATAAAAACGGGGACTTGTTTCTAATGGGATTGAAATTGAATATACTACATCATTTGCATGAATAGCTGGTGAGTTGATTTCAGTTGGTACGTCTGCCCATGCCCAAAAGCCAAAATTTAACACCTCTCCCGCTAAATTTTTCACATCCCTTGCCGGTACCGATTGCGCTGCTATTGGCCACCAGTCAGGTGATTTCCCCGTTCCCGGTTCTAATGCAATGACATGGTCTCCGTGAATTGCCTGCTGGCTTTCCAAGCGTAATGGCTCAGGTTGGAGCGAGGCTGTAAACCAATAAAGTGGATGATCAAATGTCAAGCTAAAAAACAGCAATCCTGCAACCACCACAATTACCAGCCCCCAGGCAAGGGGGCGCCAGCGGTTGCGGATTAATGAAAATAAGACAACCAGAGGATAGATGGCTAAAACAACCATGGCGGTATTTTTGGTGAATATCGTCAATCCAGCTAAACCACTCAAAATCAGAAAACCTAACCAGGAAAACCCGCGTTTGAGCAATCGAATGCTGATCCAAATAAATAGAGACGCAACGGCAACGGCTGCTGCATCACTGTTGACTGCTGTCATCAGGTCGGCAAAAGAAGGCAGAAGAATCAGCGATAACGGTAATAACCAGCGGAAACCATGTCCTGGTGGTGTTAACTCTCTGGCAGAATTCCACGCCGCAAAAATGGTTATCAGGAAGAAAACCAGGGATACCAGTCGGGCAGCATATAACTGGATCTCAATTTTTTCTGTTCTTAACAAGCGTAGAGGCAGGGAAGCAGCCAGATAATAGAAGGGAGGTTCATGGAGTTGAGAATAACCCTGAATCGCAACTTTTTCATCCGGTGCGTACTCCAGTTTTTGTTTATCACCCCAGAATCGATACAGCCCCATTGAAATCATCACTTTTTGGCTAAGCTCCTGGTTGTAATCTCCGGGCTGGGGTAATCGATCCAGATTTGCAGCCAACCAAACATACTCAAAATGCATGGGTTCGTCGTAATGCTGCCAGGGGGGTAACGTGAAGGTAAAAACCAGCCCTATAACTAATCCCAATAATAGCAGAAGTGAAATTTGGATCCATTCTTTTGGGTGTTTAGATTCCAATTGATCAGTCATCTTTTGTTCTCGAATGGTTACTGGCTAACTGGATAATTTTGCCAAATCCGTCATCCAAGATCTGCTCGATTTCGATTGCGGTTTCGTGAAAATCCGCAAATTCTCCGCCGATGGGATCAACAATATCAAAATTGTGATTTACCATCTCGGACAACAAAAAGACTTTGTTAGTGTATTCTGGAAAAGCAACTCTAAGTCCTTCTTTGTGCCCCAATTCCATGACCAATACTAAATTGAAGTGTTTAAGAATTTCCCTCGTGATCCGCCTCGATCGATGATCTTTCAGATCAACGCCGCGATTATTCAGAATCATCTGCACATAAGTGTGCACTGGGTATCCCTGCCTGGCCCAAACGCCTGCAGATTCAATTCTCCACCCTTCGTTAGCTTGCATTTTGGATTTAAAGATTCCCATCGCCATAGGAGAGCGGCAAATATTGGCAGTACAAACAAAAAGGACAGAGTACATAGGTGCATCACCAAACAATGGGACATCTCTCACCCTTGAGGGGAAAGTGCCTATCAAACTTAAACGTTTTGTAACAACTTTAGGTCAACATCAACCATTCGGTATACTAGCTCAGAAAATGATACTTCAGCCTGCCAACCCAAAACACGTTGAGCCTTGCTGGAATCAGCAACCAATTGGGCAGGTTCAACAGGCCGATAATAGGCTTCATCTTGCACAACGTAATCCCGGTAATCTAAATCCAACCTGGCAAAAGCCAGCTCACAAAATTCGCGCACCGAATGGGTTACACCCGTCCCAATAACAAAATCATCAGCAGGTTGATGCTGCAACATCAGCCACATTGCCAAGACATAATCGCCTGCGTAGCCCCAGTCGCGCCGGGCATCCAGGTTTCCCAACCTTAGCTCAGCAGCTAAACCCAGTTTAATTTCTGCTGCCCGGCGCGTTATCTTTCTTGTAACAAAAATATCCCCACGTCTAGGGCTTTCATGATTGAACAGAATCCCAGAGAGAGCGTGTATTCCGTACCTTTCCCGGTATCGAACTGTAAGCCAATGTGCATATAATTTTGAAATCCCGTACGGATTTCGAGGTTGGAAAGGTGTGGTCTCGCGTTGGGGCACTTCAACAGGATTTCCAAATAACTCACTGGATGATGCCTGGTAAAACCTGGCCTTGGGTGTTACGTTACGGACAGCATCCAACAGGCGACCTACACCTAAACCGGCGATATCCCCAACCATTGCAACCTCATCCCAGGATGCTGCAGGAGAAGATGGACCTGCTAAATTATAAATTTCATCCGGTTGGTGTTCCTCTAAACAAGCCAGCAAGCCTTCAGATTCACGCAGATCACCCTTAATGATTGACATATCTCCCAAAAAATGATGAATATTCTTTAGAGATACATCAATATTTTGGGGAATCCATCCAACGACCTGGTAGCCTTTTTCTAACAAAAGCTCAGCCAGGTAAGAACCATCCTGTCCGTCGACACCCAAAATCAAAGCCTTGGTCAAAGGTGCTATCCTTCCATACTAACGACTTGATCTTCCCAGCGGTGCCATTTCCCGTGATTAGCTTCCAAGATTTTCCGTCCTTCACCCGGGGCTTTTAATCCCATCAGCTCCAAATCCGCATCGACCATCACCCGGACCAGATCGCGGAAGTAGACACGCGGCTCCCAATTCAACGTTTTTCGAGCCCTGGACGAATCACCCAGTAAATAATCTACCTCCGTGGGACGAAAATACCGGGGGTCAATTTTGACATAATCATTCCAATCAAGACCGACGTAACCAAAAGCCTCATCTAAAAACTCGCGCACAGAATGAGCTTCTCCTGTTGAAATGACAAAATCGCCAGCCTGGTCTACCTGCATCATTTTCCACATCGCCGCCACATAATCTGGAGCATAACCCCAATCGCGCCTGGCATCTAAATTACCAAGGTAAAGTGCATTTTGTTTACCTGCCATAATTGCAGCCAAAGCGCGGGTGATTTTTCGGGTCACAAATGTTTCACCACGACGGGGGGATTCGTGGTTAAACAATATCCCGTTACTCGCGAAAATATTGTAGCCTTCACGATAATTCCGGGTGATCCAATAGGCATATACCTTCGCGGCTGCATATGGACTTTGTGGTTGAAATATGGTTTGCTCGTTTTGCGGCGGCTTAGCACTACCAAACATCTCACTCGAAGATGCCTGATAAAAACGCGCATTTATCCCGCTCTTCCGGATAGATTCCAGCAAACGTAATGTTCCAAGCCCGGTTACATCACCTGTATATTCGGGCAGATCAAAGCTCACGCGCACATGGCTTTGTGCTGCCAGGTGATAAACTTCTTCAGGACGAATGTTGTACACCAAATCAACCAGGTTTCCAGTGTTGGCCATATCCCCATAATGCAAGTACAAAGAAACCTTCTCTCCATTATGAGGATCATGATAGAGATGATCAATGCGCTGGGTGTTGAAGGTACTGGCACGCCGGATTAGACCATGAACTTCATATCCTTTTGACAACAACAGTTCCGCCAGGTAAGATCCATCCTGGCCAGTTATACCTGTAATCAATGCTTTTTTCATAGTAGATTGTTCCTAATCTGATGATTTTTCCTTTATGATCGTTTTTTGCGTTCAATCTGCCCGGCATCTATAACCAGAGGCACCTGCCGTTTGCTGCCCAACAGCTCCAACAAAACCCTTACACGAACACTGCCTGGCAGCCGTGCATCGAATATGGCTTCATATCCTGCAAAAGGTCCATTGCTGATGCGAACGACATCACCACTTTGCAATCCGTCGAATAGCTCTCCCCCAGATTGATTAATCTCATCCACTCGCGAGCGAATGGCGTGGATCAAATTTTCCGGTACAAGAGCCGGTTCTCCCCCAAAATTCACCAAACCCAATGTGTGAGGCATCCACTGAAAAACAGAATTTCCCGCTTTCTCTAAATCAATCTGGACGAACAAGTAACCGGGAAAATAAGGTTTTAGCTTTTTTGCCCGCGGGTTAACAGGAGTCACTTTAATTCGTGGGTAGAAAGTTTCAAAACCCTGGCTGCGCACTTGCTGCCAAACAACATCTTCCTTGCGAGGCTTACAGCGCAGAGCATACCAACCATTTTCCATGACGAACATCTTTCTCCTACGCCCAACATCTTACCAAAAAACAGAAATGTGGCAAGGAAACGATTATAACATGACACATCAAACCACATCCAATTTCATCATACGTGATAATAACTTTCGCACACCCCAAAGAGGAAAAATCAATACGAAATGTACCAAAACGCTAATACCGAAGACCAATGCCAGGGCATTTAAAGCTCGACCAATGGGATTGGAAAGATGTTCCAGTAACCAGGGGCCAGCCCCTGCAAACAAACTGATGGCGATCAGAATGGATAAGAAAATACTCACTGGAACCCAGGCTTTGCGATCTGCTTCCGAAGGCATCATGGTGCTGCTTACTGTAACCACCAGGTAAAACCATAACCAGAAATCAGGTTGTTTCAACAAGTCTCGAACCAATTGAGCTGAAATACTTTTTGCTTGCCAGGCAGCCCAAAACATGTCCAGGTTTAATTGCATCACTCCGGCAAATATAACAAACGCCCCACCGGTCAAAAGAGGTGCAAACCCAATCAGTGCATCCCGGGCAATATCCGGGGTGGCCGTTTCCACGTAACCTAAACGTAGCCGTCCATTTGCCAGGGGCTTTGGTATCAAGGAAAAGCGACCGGTCCTCACCCTTAACACACGCGCCATTAGCCAGTGACTGCCTTCATGTAACAAAACACCGGGAAAAAACAGGATTGCGAAAATGGTCAACGCAATATCTGATCGCCTGGTCAGCAATAACAGAATAGCCTGAATTTCCCGGTGCAGCGAACGTTGCAGAAACAGCAAAGGTAAAAGCAACAGAACGATTAACCACAAACCGTCCAGAGGCTCAAACATCGCAGGTTAGAGTTATCCAGCAGCCGCTCTGACAATTTGCGAAAAATCGGAAACCTTCAGACTAGCACCTCCGACTAAAGCGCCGTCAATTTCCGGATCCGAAAAATACTCGCTTGCATTACTGCCTGTCACCGATCCACCGTACAATACTCTAACGGATTGGGCAAATGTTTGGCCAAACATTTCACTCAGGCTTTTGCGAATAACCTCGGCAATCACCTGGGATGCACCTTCCGCTGTAGATGGTTTACCAGTTCCAATAGCCCAAACCGGTTCGTAAGCAATGACAATTTCTTTTCCAGACCCCGGGGCTAATTCAACTTCCAAACCAACCAAACCCTGGTGTATCTGCCGAGACACGACCTCAGCCGTTAAGCCAGCTTCGTATTCATCCAGGGTTTCACCAACACAAACAATAGGCACCAGGTTGTGTTTTAAGCGCCGCTTTGACTTTCAGGTTTACTGTTTCATCGGTCTCCGAAAAATATTTACGCCGTTCTGAGTGGCCCAAAATCACATAACGACAATGCTCCGCAACCATCGTTGGAGACACTTCTCCCGTATAAGCACCAGACTCCTGCCAGTACATATTTTGAGCGCCCAGACCAATATCAGTTCCTTCTAAAAGAGCCGACACAGGCAGCAAACAAGGAAAGGTAGGGCAAAGTACCTTATCAACACCTTGAATATCCTGTAGTACTGGCACTAATTCGGAAACCAGGTGACGAGCTTCCGCCACAGTTTTGTTCATCTTCCAATTTCCAGCCACAAGTGGTTTTCTCATTTTTCAATAACCTTTCCCAATATTGGTGTTGCAAGAAGAAGGATCATCATTTATCCAGTAAAGCTGCAACTCCCGGGAGTACGAGCCCTTCCAACATCTCGAGCGATGCCCCACCACCAGTTGATATATGCGTAATCTGGTCACTTAGCCCAGACAGGTTTATGGCTGCGACCGAGTCACCTCCACCAACGATCGAGATTGCGTTGCTGGCGGCAACTGCCTTAGCAATACCAAAGGTACCCTTCGCGAATTTTGGAAACTCAAAAACACCCATCGGGCCATTCCATACGACAGTCGCCGCATGGTTAAGTACCTTGGAGTATGCTGCCACAGTTTCAGGTCCAATATCTAAGATGCGCCAGCCATCTGGTACCGGTCCCATATCCATATGCCTGGATTCGGCATCTTGTTCGAAGCGATCAGCGATAATGACATCAACAGGTAAACGCAATTTGGAGCTGCCAATTTGAAGTAATTCTTTCGCTGTTTCTAGCGCATCTTCTTCCACCAAGGAGTCACCCACAGGGTATCCTTGAGCTTTGAAGAATGTATTTGCCATTCCTCCGCCAATCAGGACGTGATCAGCTTTCTGCAATAAATTGCGGATAACACCAATTTTATCACTCACTTTTGCGCCACCTAAAATCGCAACAAAAGGTTGATCAGGTTCTGTAATGACCTGTCCCAAGTAGCGGATTTCCTTCTCCATCAGAAAACCCCCAACTGATGGTAAATAATGGGTAACACCTTCTGTAGAAGCGTGCGCACGATGGGCCGAACCAAACGCATCGTTCACATAAAGATCAGCCAGAGAAGCAAGCTGTCGTGCCACATCTGGATCATTCTTCGTCTCGCCTTTGTGAAAACGAGTGTTTTCGAGGACAAGCACATCTCCAGGCTTTAGCTTGGCCGCTGCATCATTAGCCAAAGGACCAATACAATCTTCTGCAAAAGAAACCGGCTTGCCTAGTAATCCGGCCAGATGTTCGGCAGTCGGTCGCATTGAGTATTTGGGCTCTGGGC
The DNA here is from genome assembly GCA_963842455.1 of uncultured Chloroflexia bacterium. GTDB lineage: Bacteria > Chloroflexota > Anaerolineae > Anaerolineales > UBA4823 > CAWJHE01. Next base: position 584,594 of record CAWJHE010000006.1, on the reverse strand, counting down.
CTTCCTTTGGACGTCCCAGATGCGAACAGAGAATACACGCGGCGCCATGATCCAGTAAATAATTAATGGTAGGTAATGCAGCCTGGATCCGGGTATCATCAGAAACCTTGCCGTCTTTGATCGGCACATTGAAATCCACTCTTACCAAGACGCGTTTTCCCTGAACATCTACATCCGTAATTAACTTTTTGTTGAACATATTATCCTCCATACACAGAAAACGTGAAACGGTAATCGTCTCACGTTTTCTGTTACTCAATTTGAGCTCAATTTTAGAGGTCCTTGGCCATAAGAGCCGCTAAATCTGCGGTGCGAACCGAGTATCCCCATTCGTTATCGTACCAGGTAACAACTTTTAAGAGTGTACCACCTTCCTTACCAAGAACCATGGTGAAGGGAAGGTCTACTGAAGATGAATGTGGGTCGCCCTTGAAATCAATACTCACCAGGGGCTCATCGATAGCAGCCAGGATACCTTTCATGGGTCCAGCTGCTGCATCCCGGAAATCCTGTCGCAATTGTTCTGTCGTAGTAGGAACTTCAACTTCCACAGTTAGATCAACTACAGAAACAGTCGAAGTTGGTACTCGCAAAGCATATCCATCAATCTTGCCAGCCAGGTCGGGGATGACCAGCTTAATCGCACGAGCAGCGCCTGTGGTTGTCGGAATAATGCTCATTGCAGCAGCACGGGCTCTGCGCAAGTCACTGTGTGGAAGATCCAGGATCTTTTGGTCATTGGTATAGGCATGGATAGTAGTCATGAAACCGCGCACAATACGATACTTATCATGAACAACCTTGGCTGCGGGCGCCAAACAGTTCGTGGTGCAGGAAGCGTTCGAAACCACATGGTGCCTGGCAGGATCGTACTGGTCATCATTCACGCCCAACACAACCGTCAAATCCTCGTCTTGTGCTGGAGCGGTGATGATCACCTTTTTAGCGCCACCTTTGGTGATATGGTTCTCAGCGCCTTTGACTTCCTTGCCCTTTTTGTTTACACCATCTTTCTTGATGGTAAAAATTCCGGTACCTTCAACAACTATGCTAACGCCCATGTCTCCCCACGGAATTTTTGCTGGGTCAGTTTCCTTGAAGGCGGTCACTTTCTTGCCATCAATGATTAGCCCATCCTCAACCACTTCAATTTCTCCATCAAAACGTCCGTAATTGGAGTCATATTTTAATAAATGGGCCATTGTTTTAAGATCACCAATATCATTAAAAGCTACTACTTCCAGCTCATCCCCATGATAATCACGAATAGCTTTTAATACCTGTCGTCCAATACGACCAAAACCGTTGATACCTACTTTTACTGTCATAATAATCCTCCATCTTTCTTATTCTGTTGTTGTCGAAAATCCGTTAGGATTTTAGTAATTAATCTCTGATCGAAGCCAGGATTTGCTAAACTTTCTAGCTTCTCTCAACCCTCTATTCTACCAAAGGTCCAGTTCGTTCGGAATACAAATCCATAAGAATTTGAGCTAATTTCTGTGAATCGTGACGCCAGGGATGCATATTGTCAATTAAATCCGCCCTGTAAAGCGGAAAATCATCATCCAAATCCCTATCGATCTCAACCCAATCGACATTCTCAGGAAGCGCTCCCTGGAAATGCTGGTTGACAATTGCTAAATCAAACAAACCACTGCCCAGGTGCTCCTCAATGACTCGTAAATGATCACCACAACTAAAGTGGTCAGTCTCCCCGGGTTGCGTGGCGACATTACAAATAAATAGTTTCAATGCCCGGCTGGCTTTTACTGCCTCTGCCAGATCGGGTACTAACAAGTTTGGCAAGATGCTGGTGTATAAGCTGCCCGGACCGATCACAATCAGATCGGCATTTAATAATGCATGGATCGCCCTGGGAAAGGCCGGTGGATCGCCAGGCTCTAACCAGATTCTTCGAATTCGCCCGCGGCTGAGTGGAATTTTACTTTCACCTTCTACCCGAACTTCAAGGGTGCTGTTTGGCAGGATAATATCCGCTGAAAGCCGCACATCATGTAAAGTGGATGGCAGCACACGCCCTTGCACACCAAGTACACGACCCGACTCGGCAATTGCCTCTTCAAAACTTCCTGTGATCTCGGCCAGAGCGCTGATGAAGAGGTTGCCAAACGAATGTCCTTCCAAAGACGATTCGCCTGATGCGATCCGGTACTGAAATAACTGCCCCAATAAAGCTTCGTCGTTCGATAAAGCCGCCAGACAGTTGCGAATATCGCCAGGAGGCAAAATTCCTAATTCTCGGCGCAACCGCCCTGAGGATCCGCCATCATCCGCAACAGTCACAATGGCAGTAATATTGTGTGTATAATTTTTTAAGCCTCTCAGTAATGAAGCCAATCCATGCCCACCCCCAATTGCGACAATACGCGGACCACGTTCTCGCTGTTTGTGAACACGCAATGTATCCGCCACATGATGTCCAGGACGGATAAATGGTCGAATAATTGCCAGATTGAGTTTCCAGATCCCAAAAGAGATCATTCCGATACCAATTCCCCCAAAAATCAGTGCTCGCAATGGTCTGGCTAAGAAGCGTAAAGAAGCAGTTGATAGAAAAGGTAACCACCATGTCTCCGGCGCGTTACGATACACTTCCAGGATCAGAATCCCCAATCCAACGCCTAGCATGGTTGTCCCAGCCAGGATTAACACCAGCCAACGTTTAACACCGATTCCAGGAATCAACCAGGCAGTTAGCTTACCTAAGCCTGATAACAAACGCCAGCGACCATTTTCTTGCTTTTTGTCCATACAATCTTCGATCATAGCAGCCTTCATGCAACTCGTCAACTACATTCTTTTTGTTTTTGGGTTAAGAGCTTAAGTAGTGCATTATTCATCAAAATCCGTTGCATATGCTATACTTATAGTTATGGCACAGTACATCTCTGTGGATATTGGCGGAACACAATTACGAGCGGCTTGCTTTTCTCCAGGCAACATCCATCCCAACCAAATCATGCGCGCTAGCACTAAAGGCTCAGTAGCAGGAAATCCGAAAGAAACTGCACTGGACAGGCTGATTACCCTGATACAGAATATCTGGCCTGAAGGGGATGATGTGTTGACGATCAGTGTTGCAGCCCCCGGACCGGTAAATCCACGCACTGGCGTCCTTCTCAGTGCGCCGAATATTCCCGGTTGGATTGATATCCCCCTTCGTCAGGTGTTGGAGGAACGCTTCAAAACCCCAGTTTTACTCGGTAATGATGCCAACATGGCCGCTTTAGGAGAATGGAAATATGGCGTTGGAAAAGGCCATCATCACATGATCTATCTGACGATAAGCACTGGAATCGGGGGAGGTGTAATCATCAACAACGAGTTGCTGATTGGTGCAAATGGCCTGGCTGGAGAATTAGGACATGTTACTGTGATGCAAGATGGTCCCTTATGCGGATGCGGACAACGCGGGCACCTGGAAGCATTATCATCTGGAACAGCAATCGCTCAATGGGTCACTGACGAATTATCTCAGGGGGCACAGTCATCCATCCAATTGCAGCAGAAAATCTCCGCTCGGCTGGTATCCGAAGCGGCCCAGGCTGGTGATGCTCTATGCATTGCAGCTCTGGAGCGATCAGGTTATTTTATCGGTCAGGCGCTGGCTAACTTCTTACATATTTTCAATCCAACAATGATCGTAATTGGTGGCGGAGTATCCCGCAGCGGTCCGCTATTGTTAGAACCCTTGAAGAAATCCTTGCAAGAACATATCCTGAGCCCTTCTTTCCTACAGAATCTCGAAATTGAAACAGCCGCATTTGGAGATGAAGCAGGCTTGATCGGTGCATTTGTCCTAGGACAGTCTCAATTCCCACACTAACCCAATAGAATCCATTATGATAACAACTCCAAGAAAACGCTGGAAAATACCCAGCCAGATTCCAGTAGAAATCTGCCAACAATTACAGAAGTATTCTCCTGTCATGCAACAGATTTTGTATAATCGGGGGATTACGACGGCCATCGCAGCCCAAGAATACCTGGATGCAGCTTCCCCTCCCGGATGCGAACCCAATAATATGCTCGGAATTCCCCAGGCAGTGGAAAGAATTGACTACGCCATTAAATCTTCCCAAGCAATTGCCATCTATGGCGATTACGACGTGGATGGCGTGACAGCGACTGCCCTACTGACCACATTGCTCAGATCCATCGGCGCGAATGTCATTGGATATATCCCAAATCGCTTTGATGAGGGCTACGGATTAAATATTGAAGCCTTGAGGGCCTTACACGACCAAGGTGTAAAGCTGGTGATTAGTGTAGATTGCGGCATACGATCTCCACTGGAAGCGGATTTCGCCAAGCAAATTGGGCTTGATCTGATTATCACCGATCACCACCACCCCGCCGATGTTTTGCCAGATGCGTACACAATCATTAACCCAAAACAACTGGGGGATGATTATCCCGACAAGAATTTAGCCGGGGTAGGTATTGCTTACAAATTAGCAGAGGCATTATTAGAAAAAACTTCGGGCTCAAGAGCAACCCAAACTGATCTTCAAGATTACCTTGACCTGGTCGCTTTAGGCACCGTGGCTGATATTGCGCCTCTGATTGGGGAAAACAGGTCCATGGTTCGTGCCGGACTCCAAAGGATCAACAGGCAACAGCGCCAGGGATTGAGATCATTGCTTGGCGTTGCAGGGTATCAAAACAAGTTCATCACCGCTGAAGACATCGGGTTTGTAATCGGTCCGCGCTTGAATGCTGCTGGCCGGCTAGACACTGCCCAAGCGGCTTTAGAGCTTCTGGTGTCACAAGATGTACAAAAAACTGGCTACCTGGCACAGCTGCTGGATCAGCAAAATCAGGAGCGCCAGAGGATCACCAGGGAAATCCAAATCCATGCGGAGACTTATGCCCTGGCACAGGAAGAGGCTCCTTACATTTTATTTGCGGTCGATGAGAACTACAACCCCGGCGTGGTCGGACTGGCAGCATCAAAACTACAAGAAAAATTTTATCGCCCTGCTATTGTAGCTCACCAGGGTGAAAATTTTACCAGGGCCTCGTGCCGCAGTATCCCCGAGTTTCATATCACCGACGCTTTAGACCAGTGCGCCGATCTGATGGAACATCATGGAGGGCATGCTGCCGCAGCCGGATTTACCATTCGAAATGACCGCCTCAATGAGCTCATCCAACGTTTGAGGGCCATTGCCGAGGAAGAATTACATGACAAAGATTTACGCCCTGTTCTGAAAGCAGATATCGACATTTCCCTTTCGGAGTTGAAACCAGAAATCCTGAAAGAATTAGATAAGCTTCAACCGACGGGGCAAAAGAATCCTTCAGCTTTGTTTGCCAGCCGTAATCTAAAAGTGATTAAGAAACGTGCTTTAGGTAAAGAGAATGCTCACCTGAAGATGGTTGTCAGTGACGGTTCAATTTATTACGATGCGATTGCCTTCCGATTTGGTCATTGGGTGGATAAACTACCCGCAGAGATCGATATGATCTATGCCTACGAGGTCAACGAGTACAATGGCAGAACCTCTATTCAATTAAATGTAAGGGATTTAAAACCGTCCGGCATGCCTGATTAATCAAAAATCCTCCTGTCGTTTCAGGAGGATTTTTTCTTGATGGCTTAATCAACAAACCGGTATTTGAATAAAGTCCAAACAGCTTCAAAGGCATCTTTCAATTTGATCTTCTTACCCTCACTGTAATCCCTGGGAGTAAATCGGATCGGTACTTCGTAAATTCTTACTTTCTTTTTTAGAATCTTGGCCGTGAATTCCGGCTCAAAATCAAAACGCCTGGCGTGAATCTTAATATCTTGTACAACCTCTTTTCGGAAGAGTTTATAACCAGTTTCCATATCCGTCAGAATGGTATCGTACAAAATATTTGTCATCAAGGTCAGTAGCTTATTGGCAACCATATGCCAGAACATGGCTGTCCGGCGCGGTGCGCCTAAAAAGCGCGAACCATAGACCACATCAGCTAAACCTTCTTCAATAGGTTGCATCAACCCAGGATAATCACGCGGATCGTATTCCAGGTCAGCATCCTGGATAAGTAAAACATCCCCAGTAGCATTCTTGATACCAGTGACGACTGCCGCGCCCTTCCCCTGGTTCTGGTCATGTAATATCACCCGTACCAAGCCATCCTGGCTTAAGCGCTTTAGGATCTCTCGGGTGTTATCTACAGAGCCATCATCAATAATCAATATTTCATCGGGGATTTTCGTCGCTTTTACCCGATCTAAAATTGCTTCGATGGTCTTCTCTTCATTATAAGCAGGAATAATCACGGATAGTTTCATGAGCAAAATTATACCTGTAAAAACCTTTTCACTTCTTCCACTTTCATAGTTGAGAGCAATTAGATTATAATCTTTCATAAATGTATGCTCTTTTAAAGAACCTGTGTGTTGCAATCGCGTCACCCAATTTCACCTGGCTGGAGTAAGGGAATCCCCAATGAATACTTTACCGGCTTCTCGCAACCTGGAAAATACCCAATCTGATCCATCCCAATTTCCATTTATTCCTGCTCCCATTCAACATATCGAAGATACCGGCCTCTCCGCATTGTGGTTACAGGACTTGATCCTCAAAATTCTATACTTCCAAGGATACTTAAGCGGTTTCCGTATTTCGGAAGAGATTGCACTCCCTTTTGGGGGTGTCGTTGATCAATTATTAGAGAACTTAAAAAAAGAGAAATTGGTCGAAGTAAAGCCTGTACAGCAATTGGGACTTGGAGAAGGAGGATATATTTACAGCATAACCGGCCTGGGTCTGCAAAGGGCTCAGGAGGCGATAGCTCGCAGTCAGTATGTGGGACCTGCTCCTGTTCCAATTCAAGATTATAACCAGGCAATCCTGGCTCAAGGCCGAGAACGGACACTGGTAAGGGATCAAGACTTACGTGCCGCGTTTTCAGACCTGGTTCTTTCGGATCAAATTTACGAGCGCATCGGTCCAGCTGTAAATTCAGGTACATCGATCTTCTTGTATGGCCCACCCGGTAATGGCAAAACCAGTATAGCCAGGGCAATTGGCGCATTAAACCCCCACCTGAGCATGTACATTCCCTATGCCATCTATATCGAGGGACAGGTAGTAAAATTATATGATTCAGTCAATCATCAGTTAATTCAGGAAGAAATAAACAGCCGGGTTGGCACCGGTATGTTAAAAGAAAGTTTGCGTCGTGATTTGCGGTGGATTCACATACAAAGGCCATTTATTGTCGTTGGCGGCGAATTAACCCTATCTGGACTGGATCTGGTTTTCGATGATATCAATAAGTTTTACGAAGCCCCATTTCAAGTTAAAGCCAATGGCGGCATCCTCTTGATCGATGATTTTGGTCGCCAACTTGTGCGCCCAAGGGATTTATTAAACCGGTGGATTGTCCCATTAGAAAACCGGATCGATTACCTGACGATGCATACAGGACGTAAGGTAGAAGTTCCCTTCGATGTATTGGTGGTTTTTTCCACCAACTTGCCTCCCAAAGATCTTGTCGATGAAGCATTCTTGCGACGTTTGCGTCATAAGATTGAGGTTGGGAATCCAAGTTATGAAGAATATCGTGAGATTTTTATCAGGGTTGCTGCAAAGAAGGGCGTAAAATATAGCGATTCTGGATTAGCCTATCTGCTCCAGGAATGGTATATCCGCCGAAATCGAAAACTGCGCGCTTCACACCCACGAGATTTATGCGATCAGATACAGGATATCGCCAGGTATCTTAACCAAGATGCCGACATGTCTCCCCAGATGTTAGACCGCGCAGCCACAGCCTATTTTGTTGAGCTCTAAACTTATGATAAATGACCTTGCCTTTCCGATTATTTTTGCCCACCGCGGTGCGAGTGCCTACGCGCCGGAGAACACGCTGGCAGCTTTTGAATTAGCCTTGCGACAAGGTGCAGATGCGATTGAATTGGATACAAAACTGACTGCTGATGGTCAAGTGGTCGTCATTCATGACCAAACGCTTGACCGCACCACGCCAAAATCTGGTAAAGTCCGTGATCACAGCCTGGCAGAAATCCGAAAATTAGACGCAGGCAGCCATTTCGATATCGCCTTCAAAGGCGAAAATGTCCCTACTTTAGAAGAAGTTCTAAAAGCAGTTGGGCAACTAACATTTGTGAATATCGAAATTGCCAACTATGCATCGGTCACAGATGAACTTCCCTACAAAGTTGCCAATCTTGTTAAAAAATTCCACTTAGGTCACAGGGTAATTTTTTCTTCCTTTAATCCCCTGGCATTAATCCGGGCTAGAAAAATCCTACCAGAGACCCCGATTGGGCTTTTAGCATTTCCAGGAAACCCTGGGTGGTTCGCTCGATCCTGGCCGGGCAATCTCCTTGGCTACCAAAGCATTCACCCAGAATACCGGGATGTTACACCATCCCTGGTGAAAGCTGCTCACCGAAGAAAAAAATTTGTGTTTGTGTACACAGTAAACCAGGCGGAAGAAATGTTGCGGTTATTTCAACTGGGTGTGGACGGGATCTTTACGGATGATCCAGTGCTTGCCCAGCAGGTGCGCGAGACAGTTAAGCGTACAGGTAAAACTGAAACGATGGAGTCATAGCGAAACGATGATGTTTCCATTTTCGTGGCTGGAAAGTGCTGCTAACCAAATACAACCTTATATTCATCTGACGCCTCTTTCATATGATGATGAGTTGGGTATCTATTTAAAATGGGAAAACCAACAAGTCACCGGATCATTCAAAGCGCGTGGTGCTTTTAATAAGACGATCAGTTTAGTGGAATGGGAGAGACAAAGAGGCCTCGTAACCGCTTCAGCCGGAAACCACGGACAGGGTTTAGCTCTGGCAGGAAAAACATTCCAAACTCCGGTCACAATTTTTACATCCGAAAATGCTGCTAAGAATAAAATTGAGGCTATGCGCGCTTTAGGCGCGACCTTGTTCACAGTTCCAGGCGGGTACACACAAGCTGAACAAGCAGGGCTGGCTTATGCTGAGAGACAACACGCGACCTGGGTCTCCCCTTATAATGATGCACAGGTGATTGCCGGTCAAGGCACCTTGGCTCTGGAAATATTGAAACAAGCGCCTCACATTTCTTCTGCCGACTGGCTTGTTCCCGTTGGAGGCGGCGGCCTTATTTCAGGAGTAGCTTTGGCTGTAAAGGAAAATCCCAACCTTTTGAAAGACAACACTCATCGTATCATAGGGGTGCAATCTGAGGCTTCTGCTTTTATGCATGCGCTATTTTTTCGAAACACCCAAAATGATGTTCGTGAATTTCCAAGCCTGGCAGATGGATTAGAAGGTGCTGTAGAAGATCGATCCGTGACCATTCACCTGACACGCAGGCTTGTAGATGAAATCATCCTGGTCAGCGAGCTGGAGATTGCCAAAGCGATCCGATTTGCCTGGGAAAAATACCAACAGGTCATCGAAGGTTCCGCCGCTGTCACGCTGGCTGCCATAATATCGGGTAAAATTACCCATCGCCCAGTCATTGCGATTATTACTGGCGGAAATATTGACCAATCCATCCACCGAGAGCTGATAAGTGATAGAAGCAGATAGTACACCGGATGAAATCATGGTCGTGTGCATGTCTCGTCAAATTCAAGACGGCGAGATTGTTGCACAAGGACTGGCAACGCCCTTGGTAGCCGCGGCATATTTACTTGCCCGGCATACGCACGCGCCTAATCTATATTTCACATCTGCAATCAGCCAGGGAATCTGCCGCCAACCAGCCCCGCTTGGATTAACGAATGTTGAAAGCCTTTGGCTAGACCATTCTCTAACGACAGTCGGTTTTGTTCGAGCTGCAGCAGACATGCTGCCTCGCCTGAGGCCGAAAGAATTTTTTCGCCCAGCACAAGTTGATCCGCAAGGCAATTTTAACAATATCGCCTTTGGGAAGAATTATCACAAACCTCGACTACGCCTGCCTGGCACGGGTGGTATTCCAGATGTGACCACCTTTATTGATCACATCCATTTATATGTACCCAGGCATTCACGATTGACATTCGTTCCAAAATTAGATTTCCTTTCAGGTTTAGGACATCATCCCAATCGAATAGCCGGCCATGGTCCAACATACTTAATCACGGATTTAGGGCAATTTGATTTCGGGGACAATAATTCACCCAAGGCTCATATGCGTCTGACCAGTTACCACCCTGGCGTAGAAATTGAACACATCCAGACCCGCACAGGTTTTGAACTGGAGATCGCCCCAGATTTGCATGAAACGCCCTTGCCTACCTCCCAGGAAATCCAACTTTTACGTGAAGAAATAGACCCTTTGGGTATCCGGCGTTTAGAAACTTTATCGGGAGTAGAAAGACGACAATTATTAATGCAAATTATTGAGAAAGAAAGCAGCCGCCTGGAGTAAGGATGAGCCACAAAATCATGCTAACTCCCCATATCGACCAGAAAGTTCACCAGAAAAAGACCAACCCTCTGAGCTGGTTCATGATTGTGTTGGTGGTTTTCACGTTGTTCTTGCCCGAAGGATTTATAAACCTGGCTTATGCGCAAACGCCGACCCCAGAGAACCAAACAAATGAAATGGCTGCTCAGTTGCTGGAACAAATGAGTCCCGAAGAACGTGTTGGACAATTGTTTCTGATCGCCTACGAAGGAACCAATCTAAATGAGGACAGCCTCATTCACCAATTAATCTCCGATTATCATATTGGAGGGGTCATCCTAAAGATTTCCAATGATAATTTTGCTAACTCCACTGAAGCAATGGATTTCCAAGAAATATTGGAGCAAAATCGTGCGATCCAACAAATAAAGTGGCAAATAACTTCTCAAACCCAAAGCAACACTTCAGAAAACAACCAGGGAGAATTATTCTATATTCCTTTGTGGATCGGAATTGCTCAAAACTCCGAGAGGTACCCATACGATCAGACCATCCCGGGGATGACACAGCTTCCCGATCCCATGGCGCTTGGCGCCACCTGGAACCCAGGCCTTTCGGAGCAAGTAGGCTCTATTTTGGGGCAAGAACTCTCCGCACTTGGATTTAATTTGCTGATTGGACCATCTTTGGATGTTTTGGAAGCCCGGTTAATTGAGACAACTGGTAATCGTGGCACACGCTCTTTTGGTGGAGATCCTTATTGGGTCTCTCAAATGGGGAAAGCATACATCCGCGGTATCCACACGGGTTCTGCCAACAAAGTTGCTGTCATAGCTAAACATTTCCCTGGACATGGCAGTTCCGATCGCTTGCCCGAAGAGGAAGTTTCTACAATTCGAAAATCGTTGGATGAGTTGAAAAGTTTCGATTTGGCGCCTTTTTTTTCAGTAACTGGCAATGCCTCATCCAAAGAAGAAACCACAGATGGATTACTAACCTCCCATATTCGTTACCAGGGTTTACAGGGGAGTATCCGAGCAACCACTCGTCCAGTGAGTTTCGATCCTCAAGCACTTAGCCTATTAATCAATCTGCCCGAATTAAATACATGGCGCGCAAGCGGTGGATTAATGGTGTCCGATGATTTGGGCAGTCCTGCAGTCCGCCGCTTTTATGATCTAACCAGTCAAATGTTTGACGCCCGCCGGGTTGCTCTGAATGCCTTTTTATCCGGCAACGATTTGTTGTATATCGGAGACTTCACAAACACACTGGAAACTGAACCTCTTCTGGCTACAACCCGTACACTCGAGTTTTTCAATCAGAAATACCGGGAAGATTCAGCCTTTGCACAGCGGGTGGATGAATCCGTTCTCAGAATTCTAAGCCGTAAATATAGCATGTACGGGAACTTTACTTTATTCAACGTTCTCCCCACTGCCAATAATTTCGATAAAAGCGATGCTTCTTCTGTTATCTTTGATGTTGCCAGACAAGCCGCCACACTCATCAGTCCTTCCCCAGAAGATTTGGACGAAAACATCCCTGATCCACCCAACCAAAATGATCGCATCGTCTTTATCACAGATACACGCACATCAAAACTTTGTTCTCAATGTACGCCAACCCCATTGATGACACTCAACAGCTTTCAAGAATTTGTTGTACGTTTATATGGACCTCAAGCTGGCGGGCAAATCATTCCCAATAATCTCACATCCTATTCCTTGCAAGATCTGGATGTTATGTTGAGCGATTTTTCCACGACCTCTGATCTTCACAGAGATCTTCAACGAGCAAACTGGATCATCTTTTCCATGTTAGATTCCCAGATCGATCGGCCTTCATACCAGACATTGTCCCGGTTTTTATCAGAACGTCCTGATTTGTTTCAACAGAAGAGATTAATTCTTTTTACGTTTTCAGAACCCAATTATCTTGATGCAACCAACATTTCAAAATTAACTGCGCTTTTTTCACTTTATAGCGCATCATCGCAATTCATCGATATTGCCTCATATTTACTGTTCCGAGAACTCAGACCATCCAGCGCCTCCCCTGTATCCATTCCAGGAGTAGGTTATGACTTAAACGAAGCATTGTTTCCTGATCCAGAAATTCAGATCAGCTTAGAGCTAGATTTGCCCGAACAAGAGACAACTGCAGTCGACGTTACCCCATCTCCAACACCACCCCCGGAATATCGTATTGGCGACATCATTCCTTTCCGCACCGGATTAATTCTCGATCACAATGGAAATCCTGTGCCAGATGGGACACAAGTTTCGTTTATCTTCTCCTTTGGCTCCGATACAACCAGTATTCGCCAGGTGGAATACACGAGCGATGGGCGCGCCAGGACAGTTTTTTCGGTGATCAACTCAGGCGCACTGGATGCCCATGCCGAAAGCGAAAATGCCATTTCAAACATACTCAGGCTGGAAATACCTGCATCCACATCAAACGGTTTTGTCACCCCCCTCCCAGAACAACCCACTCAAACCCCTGAACCTACTCCTACTCAGGAACCCAAGTTGTCTGTAACCCAAGCACCACCTCTTGAGCCAGAAGAACCACGCCCCGGCTTTACCGATTGGTTGGTTGCCATGTTAATCTCAATCAGTATTGCCTGGGCCACATATCAATTGTCTGCTTTTCTGGGAAACATCCGCTGGGGTGCAAGAGCGGCATTTATCGCTTTTTGTGGAGGGCTGTTGGCTTACACGTATGTTACTTTTGGGTTTCCAGGAAGTAGCATCTTATTGGACCAATCCATCTCAGGCGCTGTTTTTCTCAGCACTTTTAGCGGTTCTGTTTTGGGTCTTTTTTTCGTCTTGATCTGGAAAAATTTATTGGAGCGAGCCTACAAAAGCGAAGAGGAAGAGCGCATCAAAACCTAGGCAACAACTCTATAGTGTGCTTATTTCATTAAGGTTGCTGCGAGACTCAAGAGAATCAAACCGGCTGATAACAAGATCAGTAGTCTTTCAACCGGAGACGAAATTAAGTCAATAAAACTGGGGGGAGGTAATGCTGCTTTGGGCTTGGTGGTCGGATCCCAATTTCCCAATAAAGTTTGTCGAAAAACTTCAACATCCTGCGGGCGATCATCTGGGTGCAGGCTCATTGCCCAAAGTATGGCGCGTTCGGTTCGCAGGCTGATATTCGGATTGTACTGCCTGGGAGGAACTAACCCATCGGGGTTCAAGAATAACTCGCGTGCCTCAACCGGAGGGTGATTGGACAATAAATGATAGAGTGTCGATCCGAAAGCATAAACATCGCTGCGTGCATCTGTGTGACCTGTATCTCCACCGTATTGTTCAAGAGGTGTGTACAAGGCAGTTCCCCTCCCCTGCAATACGGTTATCGTGACTTCATCGGATGCCAGGATTTTTACCAGACCAAAATCTACCAGCTTTACCATACCACTGGGAGTCAGTTTTAAGTTGCTCGGTTTGATATCCCGGTGCAAAATTGGGGGATTTTGACTATGCAGATAATACAAAGCATCCGCGATTTGATTAGCCCAACTTAACACATCTCTTTCTGGCAAGAATTCTCCATTGCGACGTGCGTCCATCATCAAGGTTCGCAAATCCTTACCCGGAACAAAATCCATTACCAGGTAATCTCGAATTCCGATAGAAAAGAAATCAGAAACTTTTGGCAGATTAGGATGATCCAGTCGAGCCAAAACCGTAGCTTCACGCAAGAACTGCTCCCTGGCTTGCTTGATCAGGTCAGCAGGCAGGCTGCGATCATGTTCTACCTCCTTCAGCGCGCACAAACGACCTTCCAGACGTAAATCATCTGCCAGGTAAATGCTACCCATACCACCCTGTCCAATAATCCGGTTTATGCGGTATCGCCCACGCAGTACTTCACCATTCTTCAATGTAACAGGCATATTGAATTCTTCTTCAGGAAATCATTCCTGAGGTTTTTTGTCGCATTTTCGGATTTAGTTGTTTGCTAGTCATTTTGTTCGATTCCCATTTTGATATTCTATGATATTATACCCGTGGAGTTGAGGAGAAATTATGCAAAATTCTTCAGATGAAGTAGCCTTTCTGGTAGCACAGACAGGGCCGTTAAATGGACAACGCTGGGCTATCCGCAGCAACCTGGTTTTAGGGCGAGAACCGGATTGTGATATTGTTATCAGCGACCGGCAAGTATCCAGACATCATGCAAGAATTCTTCTTAGTTCACAGGGGCTTTCTCTCTCTGACCTGCAAAGCAAAAATGGAACTCACCTGAATGGGAGCCTCCTAAATGGAACTTCATTGCTTCATGATGGTGACGTAATTCAAATTGCTCTTGCTCAGAAATTCATCTTCTTAAGCTCAGATTCAACGCTGCCTTTGGATTCACCCTATCTGGAGTGGGATACCGTTGCCAATCTTGAACTGGTAACCCATTTGGATAGCAAACGCTTACGCCTGGATAATCGCTCAAGACGAGTATGGATCGGCTGCCAGATAGAAGACCAATTGGAAAAAGAAAAAGAGATACTGCCCCCTCTCTCGGTTTCTCAATACCGCCTGCTTGAGATTCTCTACCAGCATCAAGGCAAGGTTGTTTCACGCCCAGATCTGATTGCGGCGGTGTGGGGAGGAAAACAGGCTTATGAAGTCAGCGAACAAGCTCTCGATGCTTTGGTTCGCAGGCTGCGTGAAAGAATCGCCAGTATTGATCCCACCCACACCTATGTTGTGACTGTAAGGGGGCATGGATTACGGCTGGATAATCCTGCCAGGTAAATTTATTGACTGCGTAAGTTCCTTTGCATTGTAAAACGAACAGCCTGTCGATTAGCCGCTTTTACCCGCTCTACTAACGCAGGATCATTTGCGGATTCCACTTGAGAAACCAAACCCGCCAACATATCCATGAATTCCTGATCAATCTGATCCTGGTTGCTCTCTAAGAAGGTCTGCCTGGCTTCATCATCAGGCGCATCCAGGTATTCTTCAATCAGTGCCGAACCTGGTAGTGTATTTAATTGTTCCACAGTTTCTAAAATCTTATTCAGCTTGGCAGATTTTTCAAGATCGCCTTGAGAACGAGCCTGTCTTAACATGGATTCAAGCTCTTGCATGAATACATCATCAATTAATGGCAGGGCCTGGACAATTGCTTCTTCTGTGTTCGGGGATTTTAGAATTTGGTCTAGCGTTTTTCGTACTTGTGCAACCTTCTGTTCCATCTGACGGTCCATCTCTTGGGTTATCTCCAAGAGTTTTGTGCGCAATTCGATTAATTGATTGAGCTCTTCTCCTTTAGCCTGGTCAATCCGATTGCTCAAAGATTGAAAGAACGAATAATCCATCGCCTGTCTTGCCAGGCTAACCAAAACGCTTAACCTGATGTCGTTTGGAGCTTGAACGATTAAGTCCAACAGTTTTTCTTGGGTGAGATCTTTCCCAAGCGCCTGTAAATCTTGTATGGCAGCCTGTACTTCTTGCGATTGCTGCTGCAACACCTGGCCATAGGTGGTTACCGGTAATAGTTTTCGTTGTAAGTCCGATAATGCCTGGGCTGACTGCCGGTCATTGGTCATCATAGCAGTCTCAACAAAACGACCCAATAAGCCGAAAAATTCGGCATCAATCATTTGATCTTCCTGTACAGCGATTTCTTCAAAGGCTTGATCATCTGTGACTGCAACCAAGCGGCGGATCAGGTTGATTCGATCCTGCTGGCCCTGAATCATCTCCCGTGTAATTCCATCGGCTTCTAGAATTCTTTCTATTAATCCCTGGATGGTCAGGGTTGCTTGGGGATTGAATAAATATCCTTTTCGCTTTTCTTGCGGTAACCGGTTAAAAACCTGGGTGATCAAACTGCCAATCACCTTTTCCTGTTCATCTCGTTTCAATCCAAATTCGGGAGGAACAAAAGTTAGTAGCAATTCTTTCTCCATATCGTGATACACCAGAGGTGTGGCCACGTTTCCCTGGTAACCACAACTTGGACACTGGATCAGGTTGAATGCCCCGCTTAGCAGACGTTGTTTGGCTGAAGGGTCTTCGTTGAGATCGAACAATTGGTTTAGTTCAGCAACCACTGGCTGCTGGCAATTGGGGCATTGAATTCTCGTTCTTGGCATTTAACATACTCCTATCTTCTATAATAATCAGAACTACCTGAAATTTGATATTGGATTTTTATGCCGTGTGATCAGGTCAGTTTTTTTGTGTATCTGCCTTTGCAGGAACACTCGATTGCCATTACTTTTGGGGCAATTCTCTCGGTAAAGAAAAACAAATTCTTGCGCCTGCGCCGGGTTTTGGATCCACCCAAATTCTACCTCCATGCGCCTGGATTACCGCACGGGTGAGGTATAAGCCAAGACCTGCTCCTTTGGTGGTTTTTGATGCATCCGTCGCCCTGTAAAATCGATCAAAAACATGTGGGATATCCCCCACCGCTATCCCTGCGCCTTGATCACTGACACAAACGATCACCTGCGTAGGCAACACCTGTCCTTCAACACGGATAATGCCGCCTTTGGGAGAATATTTTATGGCGTTGGAAAGCAAGTTAGAGAAGACTTGAGCCAAACGATCGTCATCGCCCAAGATAACTGGAAAGTTTTGGGGAAATTCAACCACAAACTGATGAATTTCAGTTTGGGTCTGAAATCGTTGAGCAATTCGCTGTGCCAGGTCGTCTAAAAAAACCTCCGAAAGGTTCATCGATAATACACCAGCCTGTAATCGGGTGGCATCCAACAAGTTCTCAATCAATTCTGTCAAACGATCGGCTTCTTCTTCGATAACTTCCAGGCTGTCGTGGACAATTTCTCTGTCCCAGGTAGCATCTTCCCGTCGTAAGGTGCTGACATATCCTTTGATCAAGGCAACCGGGGTTTTTAGCTCGTGACTGACAACAGAGACAAATGTGCTCTTAAGCTCATCTGCTTCTCTAAAGCGAGTGATATCGCGTACAGAAGCAATAATATTAAGCAGTGCGCTCTCAGATGACAATAATGGAGCGTATGTGATACCCACGGGCAAAGGGGTCTGGCCGACTCGATCCAGATCACCTTCCACATACAGGGAGGCATTCGGGGTTAATGGCCACCCACCGATCTCGGCATGCTCCAATGTCATACCTTCTCTTTGCTTCACAAAATGAACAACCTCTTCGTGAGGCAATCCTTTAATTTTCGAAGCTGGCTTACCTAGCATGCGCGCAAACGCAGGGTTGCAGTGTTCAATCGTGTGGTCAGGTGCGATGATCAATATGCCATCCGCCACCGAGTCCAACATCGCCACCATGCGGCGTTCTTCGAATCGCAAGCGTGTGTACAGCTGAGCATTCTGCACCGCAATTGCAGCCTGGTCTGCAAAACTCTCCAAAATCGATTTGTCATTACCAGAAAAAACACCCAAGTAATTCCGAAAAATAAACAAGACCCCAATTACTTCTTTACGAGCGATCAAGGGTAAGGCCACCCCGGTTAACAACCCCATACTGGCAGCCCGGGTAATTCCCTGCAATAATCGATTTATTTCCGGTAATTCGTAGCGTGCAGGTTCTTCATGTTCAGGAACTGTAGCAAATAAAGGCTCAATCTGCCTGAGAAAAGCCGGGGGAAGGCTTTGGGATGTTGCCACCCGCCATCCCCCAGGTCTCTCTCTTAAGGCGATTAAACCCGCTTGTCCCGCCAACATTTCAATCGAGATGTGCAGAATACGCGCCAGAACAATATCCAGGTCCAATTCCTGAGTAATGGCACGCGAGATCTCAAGCAAATAATCGCGTTGGCGGACACGAAAATCAGGCAGCAATGAGTTGTTCCTCCACGCCACGAGAAACTAAACTCTCGCTATAGGCAACAGCATCTTCAAAAATCTCGAGACCCTCATCTAATTCGGCTCGAGTGATACACAGCGGAGGCGCGATTCGGATTGTGCTCTTACCACAACCCAGCAGTAGAAGACCTCTGGGAAAAGCTTCATCTACCACACGATCTCTCATGACTTCGTCGCCATCCAGGCTTCCATCCTGTTTCACGAAATCAATACCGATCATCAAGCCTTTGCCGCGAACTTCGCCAATGGATGGATGTCTGCGTTGAATATCCATCAATTTACCCATCGCATATTCACCAACCTCAGCAGCGTTCTGCATATATTCCTGCTCAATCAATTCCAGGGTAGCTAAGGCAGCAGCACATGCCATGGGGTTTCCGCCATACGTGTTTCCATGTGCGCCAGGTTTCCAGCTAAAGATGCGCTCTCGGGCAAACATGATACCCAATGGAAAACCTGATGCAATTCCCTTGGCTGAACAAACAATATCCGGTTCAACCCCAAAATGCTCAATCGCCCACCATTTGCCAGTGCGACCCACCCCAGATTGCACTTCGTCTGCAATTAACAGGATGCCATGCCGGTCACACAGTTTTCGCAATGCCGGGAAAAAGCCGGGGGCAGGCACAACATAACCACCTTCGCCCTGAATAGGCTCAACCAAAATTCCGGCAACATTATCAGCCGGCAAAATATGTCCTAAGATTTTTTCTTCAATGTAACGAACAACAGTCTCTCCGTAATCCTCGCCTGGCTTGCTTTTCAATGTTGGGCGGAAGGTATCCGGAAAAGGCACATGGACCACACCATTCATCAGGGGATAGAAGCCGCGATGATAATGTGGTTTACTGGCAGTAAATGTGACCGCCCCCATGGTTCGACCATGAAAGCCGCCAAAAAATCCAATAAATTCCGACCGTCCAGTATGAAAACGAGCCAGTTTTATGGCTGCTTCCACACTCTCGGTGCCAGAATTGGTCATAAATGATACGGCGTTATCTGAAAAAGGCGCTATTTGGTTAATCTTTTCACCTAGTTTTAGCCAATTTTCATGGTAAAAGTCGGAGGAAATATGAAGAAATTTCTCGGCTTGCTCTTGTATCGCTTTAACCACTTTAGGATGACTATGACCCGTAGAGGCTACCGCAATCCCAGCTGCGAAGTCAATGAAACGGTTACCGTCTACATCCCAAACTTCTACCCCCTGCCCATGATCCATAACGAATGGATAGGCACGTGGATACGAAGGAGAGATCACTGCCTTATCGCGTTTAATAATCGCTTCTGCCTTTGGTCCCGGCAAATTCATTTTTCGCATATAAATTCTCCTGAACTTTTTTGATTATGATTGTCCCTCTGGATGTCCCAGGACATTTTTCTCCAAATATGCATCCAAGCCAAGGAATTATACCGCAACCCTTTGGTTTAGTCGTAACCAGCCTCCCTTCCTTTTGAATCAAAAAAAGAAAGGTATAATCGGGTCTTGCGGTTTGGAAAAAGAATTCGGACTCGAAATCGAAGCCGCAGATATGGAAGATATTTTTATGTTAAATCAGAAGTCAAACTTCACATTTGAAATTTTAGCCCGCCAAAAACGCGCCCGAACAGGTGTTTTCAAAACCCCACATGGCGATATCTTGACGCCTATTTTTGCCCCCGTGGGTACACAAGCGACAGTTAAATCGCTGACCCCCCAGCAACTCACGGAACTCAATGCTAACCTGGTCTTATCCAATACCTATCACCTGTACTTGCGTCCAGGCGACCAACTGATTGCCGAGATGGGTGGTTTACACCAGTTTATGCAGTGGCCAAGACCGATGTTGACCGATTCGGGGGGCTTTCAGGTTTTTTCTCTTTCCCAAACCCGAAAAATCGATCCGGATGGTGTTACCTTCAAGAGCCATATTGATGGCTCGTCACACAGGTTTACTCCAGAGAAATCGATTGCCATCCAAGAGAATCTTGGGGCAGATATTATCATGGCTTTCGATGAGTGTGCCCCTCCGTATGATCGGAAATATAATGAACAAGCCCTTACCCGGACGCATGCCTGGGCAGAACGTAGTTTCCAGGCAAAAAAACGCCCCGACCAGGCTCTTTTTGGCATTGTCCAAGGGGGGATTTTCCCAGACTTAAGACAAGAATCTGCAGAATTCATTTCTTCTCTAGGGTTTCCTGGCCATGCAATTGGCGGATTATCTGTAGGGGAAACAAAAGAAGAAATGAACCATATTCTTGAAATCGTTGACCATGCTCTGCCTGAAGATAAGCCTCGTTATTTGATGGGTGTCGGCACACCAGAAGACCTGATCCAAGGTGTGTTGCGCGGTATAGATATCTTCGACTGTGTCCTGCCCACCCGACTTGCCAGGCATAACGCTGCAATGACCTTGACTGGCAGACTTAACTTGATCAATGCTTCGTTCACACGGGACGACCGCCCGATCGATGAAAACTGCACTTGTTACACCTGCCAGAAATTTACCCGAGCCTATCTTCGCCATCTAATCATGGCAAAAGAGATGCTCTCAGCCACATTGATTTCTATCCATAATCTACATACGTTGCTGCACCTGGCCGGAGAAATTCGTTTAGCCATCTCCGAAGGCCGATTCGATGATTATGCAATCAATTTTCTTAATGAACTGGAAAAAGCAAAATCCGAAAAAACTAATTCATGAAAGTGAACAACATTAAATGAGCATTCTTCAATTCATCCTTCTTGGCATTTTACAAGGCTTGACAGAATTTCTGCCTGTTTCTAGCTCAGGTCACCTGGTGCTTTTACCTGCTTTACTGCATTGGAACATACCTGAAGATAAGGCGTTTGTTTTCAACGTCCTGGTTCAAGTTGCAACCTTGCTGGCTGTGATAATCTATTTTTGGAAAGACCTGCTGGTAATCTTCAATGCCGTAATCAACGGATTGTTAAAATTAAGACCCTTTGAAGATAGTAACGCTCGTTTAGGATGGTTCATCATCCTGGCTACTATCCCAGCTGGCCTGGCAGGATTATTAATTAAAGATGCAGTGGAAGAAGCTTTCTCCAGCCCTTCGTTGGTAGCGATATTTTTATTGTTCACGGCTGGTTTGTTGATCATTTCTGAAAAGATCGGCAAACGCCAACGCAATTTAAGCACGATGACCTGGATAGACGCCCTGGTGATTGGATTAGGCCAGGCGCTAGCAATTTTTCCAGGTATATCTCGCTCGGGAGCGACCATTACTGCTGGCATGACCAGAAATTTCGACCGCCCATCAGCAGCCAGGTTTTCTTTTATTTTGTCTATTCCTATCATGTTGGCTGCCGGTTTATTGGCAATGGTCGATTTATTGGCAATTCCTGAAGCCGCTCGTTGGCTACCCGAATTCATTCCGGGGTTCATCGCTTCGGCTGTTACCGGTTATTTAGCCATTAAATGGTTACTGAAATTCCTGGTAACCCGTTCGCTATACGGTTTTGCGATTTATTGCGCCGCCCTTGGTATGATCAGCTTGATTGTTCTCAATCTCTAGATGGGGTATTAAGCTGCCCTATATACTGGTATCGTGAAGTGGAAAGTAGTTCCACTCCCAGGTTCGCTTTCGAACCAGATTTCTCCACCCTGCAATTCGACCAGGCTTCGAGTTATGTTTAATCCCAAGCCCGTTCCCGAGGCCATTTCTTTAGCCAAGTCTGTTCGGAAATATGGTTGAAAAATCTTCTTTTGATCTTCAATCGGGATACCAACACCATGATCTTCAACCCAAACATGAACTAAATCTCCACTTCCAGGATCAATGGCTGGCATTGTCTCAGCCCCTACGGCAATAACCCCACTAGTTTGTGTGTACTTAGTTGCGTTGCTGATTAAATTGGTCAGAATTTGTGATAATCGTGCAACATCTGCCCATACATTGGGCAATTCCACTGGCAAATTCTGTTTAATAATCTGCTCTTTTGCATCGATTGAGCGCTGCAGTGATCGCGTTACATCATTCAAAGTTTCATACAGGTTCACTGGTGAACAATCCAGCCGCAGGTTGCCCACCTGGATTTTTGTCAGATCATTCAAATCAGAAACGATTGTATTCATCCGATCTACATTTGAACGCACGGTTGCCAGGAAACTTGCTTGCATGTCGGTGACCGGCCCTGCCATTCCCCCGGCAACCAATTCTGTGTACCCTTTTATAGAAGCCATTGGATTCTTGAGCTCGTGGGCAACAAAAGATACAAACCTGCTTTTTGAATTATTTGCTTCCTTGATTTCGGCAAACAATTGCGCATTAGCCAGGGCAATCGCAGCGTGGTCACTCAGCCGCGACAGGAAACTTGATTTTTCAGTTGAAAAGATTCGAGAATTCTGGCTCTCAAGAAATATAAGTCCAATTATCTGGGATTCGCGTCGAACAGGTATGGCTACCTGCGAACACACTCCATCAAGAAACCCACTGGTTTGAGAATGCTGAGCATCCAGGTCATTCACAATCTGCATTTTTCCTGAAGAGAGCACAGATTGGATCAAGGGCTGATCAAGATAGTATCCATTCGGATTCTCTTGATCAGGAAATTTTAAACCTGGATGATCTTGAGGATAGCCCTTACCAACGATTAACCGAAAACCATGATCGTCAATCGTCCCCACCAGTCCCGCTTCAGCATGTGATTGTTTGAGAGCCCAATCCAAAGTGATCTGCAATGCACTCTCAACCTCCAGGCTGGCATTCAGTTGACGGTCAATTTGTTGCATCACAGAAAGTTCATCTACGCGCTCTGCCAGTGCCTGATCAGTTAGCGTGTACAGACGCGCATTTTCAATCGCAATCGTTGCCTGGTTTGTAAAAGCTGTCAGCCACTCTTGATCCGCCTGGGTAAATGGTGAATTGTCTTGTTTGTTGATCACAATTATTGCGCCTAACACCCGATCCTGAATTCGCATCGGTATGGCAAGCATGCTCTGCACAACAAGACCGTCCAGTAACATTTCATCTGCCCAGTGTAAGTCCTCTTGACCAGCATGAATAATCTTTGCAGGCTCGTTGAGAATACTATAAAATGGAAACCCTGCTTCATTGGGAAATCGTTTCCCAGTCACATTCTGCGACACAGGTCCATGAACAGATTCAACGATTACATCCACTTGTTGGTTGTCAACTACAAGCAAGCACCCAGCTACACAGTGTAAAATTTGGGTGGCGTTTTGCAGAATTTTGACAAACAAGGGTTTCAGTTCAAGGGTAGAGGTGAGTTCCAGGCTTATTTCATTCAGTTTGGCCAGTTGGGCTGCCCTTTGTTGACTCTCTTCCAACAAGCGAGATTTTACAATCGCACCAGCCGTTAGATCAGCAATTGCTTGCAACATGCTTAAATGATCGTGATGATATTTAATCTCAGAAGACCTGCTGGCAATGCTGATCACACCAATCGTTTCTGCACCAGCGTTCAGTGGCACACCCATCCAGGCAAAGATACCTTTTATGGATCCTATCTGCCCTCTTTCAAGGCACTCTCTCTCGTAATCATCCGTTATCAACGGGAGCTGGCTTTGAATTACCTCAATCTCTAAGCCAATCTCCTGTGAAATAGGTGTGTTTTCCATTTCAACTAACCGTTCATCCCCTTCCAAAACGAACACATGGTAATGGACTTTTGAGGAGGCCTGGTATAGCGTGATCCTGTAATCATCAACCGGCAAAATCTGACTGGCTTGTGCTGAAATCAACTCCAAGATATCGTCAAGAGCTGCAGTAAAGCTGATCCCTTGAGCTACCCTGGTGATTACTTTCAATTCACGCTCAAGAGCGAGAAGACTATCATTCGAGTGCACTCTTTGCAGAGCCATGGCAGCCAGCGCACAAATTTGTTCAAGGGAATTTCTTGTTTCAAGGTCAACAATCTTATCCGAGCCTAGATCTCCCAGCGCTAGCCAACCTGACAGGGAATTTTCACTTAGCATGGGAACAATTAATCGACTTGATAGAAGATTGATCCTGGTCTGATCCTCGTTTAAAGGTTGAGAATCATCCGAATTTAGTTCAAGGATATGCCCCTCGGAGAGCTGCCTGACCAAAGAACTACCGGCAGAAAAATGGACACCATCACTTTGTCTCTGGAGATGCGGATCAAATAAACAATACTCTCCAAGTTTAGGATCCAGTATGTAAATCAAAATAGTGTTCGTCGTACAAACCTCATTTACAAAACTCTGAACCAGTTGAGTGATCTGCGCAACACTTGAAGCTTGGACGAATGACTTCATGAAAGATCGTTCGTTCTGGACAGATTTTTCTTTTTTGCTCCGCAAAGAGCGATTTATAGATTGAGAGATACTTGTGGATATGAGCGGTAAAGGCACCGCAATAAGGGTGACAAACAACAAAGTGACCAAAGGATTTGAGTAATCAATCTTCAAACCCAAAAGAAACAATACACCGCTAATTAGAAATACATAAGCGGCAATCAGAAGCACATAAAGGAAAACCTTGATCTGTCTTTGATGATCGAACATATCCTGCTCACGCCCGGTATGATTTTCATCTAATTATAGGATGATTTTAGGAAAAATCCAGGTTTTCGTCAATTACGATTGTGCAAACTCAATTTTTTTCAAGACAAATTAATGATCAATTTTTGGAAGAATTCTGGTATCCAAATTTCTCTAAAAAATCTTCAGATGCTGCCTGGTGCCCCACATCTCGATGAGCTTTTTCGGATAAATACCATTTATGCTCTAATACCTGGCAATAAATTTCTGCGGATGTCATGCTTTCATTGATCAGCGCTTTCAATTGACCGGTGACCAAATAGTAGTTATTTTCCAGCCAGTTATAGGCTGCAACGCTAAGCGGTGTACTGCGATTATTATCTTGCGAAAGAGTTGCTTTCAGTTCCTGAATTTCATTCATCATTTTGGTGGCCTGCAACTCCTCAACATCCAAACCGGTCAATGTATGCAATTGGTCACGATGGAAATTCCGATCCGTCACCACGACCCGTAAGCGCAATTGATCACCATTGTCTGTCTTGGCTAACTCCACATTCCCTACAGAAAAGCCCAGCTCGTTCAAAGCACGGATGCGATCCTGGATCCGATAATGCTCATGCGGAAAAATGATGTCTTCCCTGGTAATTTCATCCCAAAGACGTAAATAACGTAACCGGATATAAGATCCCGTATTGGCAATCGGAATAGTAGCTTGATCAGGGTTTAATTCACCGCGGAGTTGCAAATCTAACAGATCTCCATTGATATTTTCTTCCATAATTTCCAGGTCATGGTACCGAAGCGGAGCAGACATGCGTTCAGGATAAAATTCAGCCGTTTCAGCGTCCACCAGGTAAGCCTGCAAGGCGCCTGCATCCCGGCGAAACAAAGTATTTGAAAGAGAACAGTCGCCCCAAAAGACACCAGCTAAATGCAACTGTACTAAAAGCCCAGCGATAGCATCCAATAAAAATTTCCGGTAAGTTTTCAACCCACGGTTCATAAATAGCATGCGGTAAGGGAGTGCACCATCCAGAAAACGGGTAATAAGAACGCTGGATCGAATGATTTCCACGCTCAAAGTCTGCATATCCTACTGGAGATACCGAAGGCAGATGGTGAGCCTCGATCTTTTGCAACAACCCATATTCTTTTTCCGCCACACCTGCCGGCAACTCTTTTATTGCAAAAAGACGCCCATCATAATTGACAAATACAACCGGATGCCGGGAAAGTCCACGCGGGGCATCTTCCAAGCGATTACAGATGCTCTGCCAGCCCAAAACTGGCAAATGCCAGGGCAAATCTAAAAAATCAGGTGAGCCGGGTTTCAAAACCCATTTATCAGGTGTTATTTCCATATTAATTTCCATTTTTTTGAACATTAGAAGCCAGGTTGCGAGCTTCTTCTACATAAGATAGGCTTTGATGGCGAAAGTAGGTGTTGTATAAGGTTGCATAATGCCCCTTCTCATGGAGCAGACTTTGGTGGTTTCCTTGTTCAATAATCTTCCCATCTTCTAGAACAATGATACGATCGGCTGCTTTAACAGTGGACAGACGATGGGCGATCAGAATACTGGTTGAATTTTCCAGAATAAGATTGAGCGCCTGCTGGATTTGCCATTCGGTAAATGGATCAATGCTGGCTGTGGCTTCATCCAAGATAAAAATTGAAGGCCTGCGCACCAATACCCGCATTAATGAAACCAACTGGCGCTGTCCCATCGATAATCGACCGCCGCGTTCTCCCACCTGTGTATCCAGTCCTTCTGGTAAGGTTTCCAGCCATTCACCATTTCCAATCTTGTTTGCTAAATCGGTAATTTCCCTGGTACTTAAATCCTTCGAGCAAGAGTAACCAATATTTTCTGCAACACTTCCCGAGAATAGAAAAGGCAATTGGGATACAATGCCCAACTGCTGGCGGTACTCATGCAAATCGAGCGTGCGGATATCCTGCCCATCGATAAAGATTTTCCCTTTTTGGAATTCATAGAAACGCGCAATCAACTTGGCAATGGATGATTTTCCCGCCCCAGTGTGCCCAACCAGTGCTACAGTCTCACCCGGGCTTATCTTTAGATCAAAATCACACAAAACGGGTTCCTTTGGCGAATACTCAAACCACACATGGTCAAATTTGATCTCACCCCGAAGGATTGAGACGGGGCGATGGCTTACTTGCACAACCTGAGGTTCTGCATCAATCAGGGCGAACACACGTTCGGAAGCAGATAAACCTGATTGCACTTGAGCCCAAAATGCAGACAAATTCAGCACCGGGAAGAAGAAGCGGTCCAGGCTCTGCAAGAATAGGAACCAAGCGCCTGCTGAAACGATCCCTTGAGCAACACTGAGACCACCCACATAAACCAGGATACCGGTGGCAACACCACCCATCGCATTTAACATAGGGAACACCATGGATAAAACCAGACCCCGTTGAACATTCACCTGGTATGATTGCCGGTTAGCGTGATCAAAATCCTTAAAAACACTGGCTTCCTGGCGAAAGTTTTTCGCTACTGCAATTCCACTGACGGTTTCCTTAATCGTTGAATTTACATTGGCCATGGCTCGCATCCCAGCCCGTGTCACCTTACGTGCCAGCCGGCGGAATCCAAGCGAGATCAGGAATAGTAAGGGAAGAAAACCAAACAAGAGAAGTGAAAGGCGCCCTTCGATTGAAACTAACACAGCCCCCAGAATGATGGCTTGAACAACCTGGGAGAACAAATCGGTGATCAGCACTACCGTTTGCCCAAATTCTTGGGTATCAGATGTTATTCTTGAGACAATCTTTCCGGAGGCGAATTCATCATAAAATGATAAATCATGGTCAGCCGCTGCCCGAAAAGCATCCGTCCTTAACGTCATAACAATATCACCGATCATGCGCACAACCAGCCGGCGGCGTCCCCAATTAGCTAACCAGGTAATCACCCCCGCTGCAAACACTGCTCCTCCAAGCAACGCCAGGATCGTATCAGACATTTCGCTGCTAAGTGCATCCACACCCTGTGCAACGATCACAGGCGTTGCAGCTCCTGTTCCAGCAATCACTAACAGCAAAATGACAACAGTGAAAAGCCTGGTCAAATAAGGACGGAAATAGCTCGCCATCCTGGCGACCAACTGGCGATCCGTGTATTGCCGGTCATATCTTTCAGTGTCTAAAGAAGAAAAGAATCCCATAATTACTCGCTAAAAATCCGTCGATATGCTTCAGAAGATTGCATCAATTCTTCATGGTTTCCCGCAGCAACCATTTCACCTTTTTTCAAAACAACGATCACATCTGCCCATCGGATTTGGGATAACCGGTGGGTTATGATTAATGTTGTCCTGCCCTTTGCTGCAGCGTAAATCGCCCTCTGGATCTTATCTTCGGTAGCGCTATCGATCGCGCTGGTTGAATCATCCAGAACCAATATCCTGGGATCGGTCAAGAATGCGCGTCCTAAGGCCAATCTTTGACGTTGGCCGCCTGAGAGGGTTACCCCCCGTTCACCAATCGTCGTTTCGTATCCATCCTGGAAAGAAAAGATGAATTCTTCAGCTTGTGCAGCCTGGGCAGCTCGACGGACCATTTCTTCGGATGCATCCGGCACACCAAAACTGATATTTTCTCGAACGGTGCGCGAAAACAAGAAAATATCTTGTTCGATGATCGACACATTCTTTCTCAACGCTTCCAAATTCCATTCGCGCACATCGCGGCCATCTACCAAGATCTGCCCGGATTGGCAATCATAGGTGCGGTTTACCAATTTCACCAATGTGGTCTTTCCAGAGCCGGTCTGCCCCACAAGCGCAATCGTCTGCCCGGGCTTCACTTTAAATGAAATATTCTTTAGAACTGTGTCGTTTCCATTGTAGGCAAAAGTTACATTTCTAAATTCTATTTCTCCCTTCATGTCACCGGTGTAACCCTGTAAATTTTGATCCAGGTTGTTTTCTCGGTTGATCAATTCCAGGAGTCTCTGTGCACCAGCCAAACCCAAGGAGATTTGAGAATAGGCAAACAAAGAAATAAAGGTTGGAAAGCCAAACAATTGGATCAAACCGAAATAAGCCACCACCTCGCCCACATTTAGAAAGCCCTGTCGGAAAAGCAACAATGAATGAAAGAGTCCACCAGCTTCGGCTAAACCCAACAACAAGAGAGGCAAAAACCTGGCCTCAACATCCCCTTGCTTCACAAATGCATCTCGGAAGCTGCGGGTATGACCAGAAAAGAGCGAAACTTCTGTCTTTTCTTGGGCCATGCCTTTGACCGTTTCAATGCCATCGATTGCTTCTGCCAGGCGTGTGTTCATTTCGCCAAATGCTTTCCGGACCGAGCGAGTAATGGGTGACAATTCATGCAAATACTGCCAAAGCGCCAGAAAATAAGCCAGTGTAAATAACAGAGGGGTTAGGATCAAAGCTGGATGATAACGCGGCGCAACGATAATCGGCATAACAATAAAAACCGCTGAGCCAATAACCAGGTTGATGCCTGGGCTGAACAAAAAGTTCACTTCTCTGACATCGTTGGTGGCACGCGCCATCGTATCCCCTACCGGCTGTAAGCTGTGAAATGTCATGCTTTTTCCCAGCAAGCTGACATATAGCTCATGCCGGATATCGCGTTCCACCCGCTGACCAATCAGCTCTGCCCCAAAATTCCTGGCAAATTGAAGTACTCCCCTGATAATCTGGCTGCCGATGATCAACCAGGCTATTCGAATCAAGGTCTGTGTTTGCGCAGGTGTTGCCAGGATAGCATTAAAAGCCTGCCCAACCAAGTCAGGCACCAGGGCAGCTAATGCCGCGTTGCTAACTGCACCAAGAATCATGATCAGGAACAGAAACCAATAATGCGAAGCGTGAGAAATGATCCAACGCACGGTTCCCTTACGGTTCGTTTTCTGCTTCGATTCGATTATAAATTCACTTGTCTGTGCGGATGTGATCAAGGTTCGGAATTGATCTCCTTGCTTATCTTATGGATTTTTCCTGGAATTCATCCGGAAATGGTAAATCGGCAGCAATTTTGTAAGGTCCATACTTTGGGAACCGCTCAAGTTCGCATTTACGCATACGTCCATTACGAGGGGAGATTTTGTAAGAGCTGCCATTGCGATGTAAGAGCGGTATAGAACGATGCCTGCGACCAAAAACCCGCCGCATCAAGATTGATTGATGCCGGAATGTTTCTCTATCTTCAGGAATTTGCTCAAACAAATTATCAAATACTTCAATGAACTCCAAAAGGTAACGCTGAGAAACCGTATTTAAGTGACTGATGATCCAACACCGGTCTTCGTATGCCCAGTAATAACTTAAACCAATAAAATCTCCCTTAAGGGTGATGTAGGGAAAAAACGGAAATGACCGGCAGGTGATCGAGCGATATTCCCGCTGGCAATGATGGTGTCCTAAACATGCGATGGGGACTTGCCCAGTTGGTATTTGTTCAAGCAACAACCTGGTCAGCTCCTCTTCTTTAGGTGCCCACAACTTCCATAAATCCGTGTTCTGCTCCAGGTAATCCCACTCTGCCTGGTATGCAATAGGAACAGCATGTCGAAGATCACAGCAAAATGGCACGCCTCGTTCATTATATGGAGCACAGCGGTCACCACAATCGAATTCTGCTATGGGCGAATGAAATTTATTATACAGGTCACGAAAATCTATCAAAATAGCACCATCTATTTACATACATGTTTTTGGTTTCGCCGCTTGTGGTTAGCCAGCAGAGAACATGTGAACAAATTAGTAAGAATTTTGATCAAAGAGAAGATAAACTCCAACAACGGGATGAGCATACCATAATTTCGAGAGATTGTCTAAATTCTATGTAGAGTATAATTCAGGGAACATGGTTCGTGCCCGTTACCGCCGGATTGTCTCCTTTTTTGCCCGAGTTCTTCTCAGCATAATCTTCTGGAACTTGCTTTTACCGCGCATTGGTTTGAAACGTCTCTCCAGGCAAAACCGGTCGAAAAGGCTCAGAAAAATTGCAAAAGATTACCGCAATTTAGCTGTTAACATGGGCGGCGTTTTAATCAAGGTCGGTCAGTTCATGTCATCGCGGGTT
The DNA here is from genome assembly GCA_963842455.1 of uncultured Chloroflexia bacterium. Taxonomy (GTDB): domain Bacteria; phylum Chloroflexota; class Anaerolineae; order Anaerolineales; family UBA4823; genus CAWJHE01. The sequence goes on along the minus strand of CAWJHE010000006.1, from coordinate 553,825 downwards.
GATGTCTTACCCATTGAGTTCACCTCCGAATTAGAAGGCTTGCAAGATGAAGTACCGGCAGAAGATTTTTCTGATATCCGAAAGATGGCGGAAGAAGAATTTGGGATGACATTGGAAGAAAAATTCCTGGAATTTAACCCCAAACCTTTGGCAGCAGCATCATTAGGGCAGGTGCATCTAGCCAGGGTTTCTTCAGAAGTTTTTAAAGCTGATCTAGATCAGGTTGAAGAACCGGGTCGATATAACGTTGTCGTGAAAGTCCAAAGACCTCAAATCGAAAAACTCATTGCCACCGACCTGGCGGCGCTTAAGACTGTAGCTAAATGGCTGCATCATTACAAGCCCATCCGCAAGCGCGCCGATGTTCCCCAGCTTCTGGATGAATTCACCATTATTCTGTATGAAGAAATTGATTATCTAGCAGAAGGTCGAAATGCAGAAACATTTCAACAGAATTTTTCGAATTATCCTGGTGTGGGCGTGCCCAGGATCATCTGGTCGCACACTACAAAGCGAGCTTTAACCCTGGAAAATGTTCTTGCCATTAAAATAACCGACTACCATACTATCACCCAAGCTGGGATTGACCGTGCCGAAGTTGCATCCCGTTTGCTGGACACTTACCTCAAACAGATCTTCGAAGATGGTTTCTTTCATGCAGACCCACATCCTGGCAACCTTTTTGTCAAACTTAGAACTCAAAATTCAACAACACAAATGAATACAGGTGCACAGTGGGATCTGACATTTGTTGATTTTGGTATGGTTGGGCAAGTTCCAGAAAAATTGCGCGAGGGCCTTAGAGAATTGCTGATTGCTGTGGGAACACAGGATTCCGGAAAAGTCATCCATGCATATCAAATGATGGATGTACTCCTTCCTGGTGCAGATCTACAAGCAATCGAAAGAGCCAGTGCGAAGGTTTTTGACAAATTCTGGGGGAAAAATATGTCTGAACTGACCGCCGTAAAATTGGATGAGATCCAAGAGTTTGCAGATGAATTTAGAGACCTCGTCTTTGATCTGCCTTTCCAGGTGCCGCAGAATATCATCTTCCTGGCCCGGGCAGTTGGAATCCTCTCCGGGATGTGTACAGGCTTGGATCCCCAGTTCAATTTATGGGATCATCTAGCTCCATATGCAAAGAAATTGATCGCAGACGAAGCACGTACAGGGTTTAAGGAAATATGGGCAGTTATTGAAACACAAATTCGAGCGCTGGCATTTCTGCCTGGGAAAATGGATTCCGTTCTATCAGAAATTCATAAAGGTAATATTTCCGTCCGTGCCCCCGAGTTATCCCAACAAGTTATTAATCTTGAAAGCGGAGTTAACCGGCTAGCCAATTCAATCATTATTGGCTCCTTGCTGATCATTAGCGCTCAACTCTATCTAAATGAAGAGAATGACCTGGCGATAGGTGCATTAATTGCCTCCTTGCTGCTCTGGGCTTGGACAATTTTGAAACCCCACAAATTTCGATAACTTCAGTAAAATTCTGCTGTCACAAAGGGTGCAACTACTCATAGGGATGGTGTGATTTTCATCCCTTGTCAAAAAGAACAACTCAAGGTAACCTTTATCTGTTAATTATTTCACAATTTGGGAGAGATTTGTTCTATGAGTACAGAATTTCGGATCGATGCACTTCTTCCAGCAGAGATGGCCACCCGCGCTGAGTACGTTGGAGTTCGCAAAGCGGAAACTCCAGTATTAAAAATGTTTGCCCTGGCAGTTTTAGCAGGCGCATTCATCGCGTTAGGCGCTATCTTTGCCACTACAATCAGCTCTGGCGGTATGGCAGTTCGAGCTGCAGATGGAGCACTGGTCTATTCCAGTGGTTTGCCTTACGGCGTTACCCGTTTATTGACCGGCATTGTATTCTGCCTGGGTCTAATTCTCGTCGTGGTTGGCGGCGCAGAGCTCTTCACGGGTAATAACCTGATTGTCATGGCCTGGGCAAGTAGAAAAGTAACCACCGCTGCCCTGCTAAAAAATTGGATCATTGTCTATATTGGGAACTTTGTTGGCTCAATCGGTACTGCTTTGGTATTGTTCTTTAGCAAGCAGTACTCCTTTGGTGGAGGCAGTGTTGGACTAACAGCGCTTAACATCGCCAAAAGTAAAGTTGAGCTAGATTTCGTTCAAGCGCTCGCCCTGGGTATTCTCTGCAATGCCTTAGTATGTCTAGCCGTATGGATGACCTTCAGCGCCCGCAGCACCTTAGATAAAATCGCCGCCATCATCTTCCCCATTACCGGGTTTGTTGCTGCCGGCTTTGAACACAGCATTGCAAACATGTATTTCATTCCCATTGGCATTTTCATCAAGCAATTTGCCAACCAGAGTTTTTGGGAAGCGATTGGGAAAACTCCTGCAGACTACGCTTCAATTACCTGGAGCGCATTCCTCGTAAACAACCTGATCCCTGTCACAATAGGCAATATCATTGGCGGCGTATTCCTGGTCGCTGCAATCTACTGGATGATTTTCCTACGCCCATCGGAACGATAAAAAAAATACCAACTCTAATGAGGTCAAAATGAAAGCATATGTATTAATCCACGTTCGCACCGGTTCCATCAACGAAGCCATCCGCAATATGAAACGATTGCCCGAAATCGAGGAAGCCAACATGACCTTTGGCCCTTATGATGTTGTAGCTGTCATCAAAACAACCGATGTCAATCACCTGGGTCACTTGATTGCCACTGAAATCCAACCAATCCCTGGTGTACTCGACACTTTAACTTGCCTGGTTGTTGAGTAATCCTCCAAAATTTCCGAGGGCTTGCGAAGTTAGTTTTCAGATAATTTTGCAAGCCCTTACACAACATTGAACACAAAAAAAGGCAATATCTGGAACTTCCCATAACAGAATATTTTTTAGTTTCCAAATATCCATTATCTCGTCATCAGAATCAGCAACGATTTCTAATAACTGACATTTCCACCATTTTTTATACGACCATATGTAATTGATCCTTTGTGATTATAGGAGAAGAAGATGCCATTCTTTAATCCAGAAACCCGCTTATCCAGAGAAATCATCCCTGGAGAAATTCAAATGAAAACTTTCTGGGGTGAGAAAGTCATGTTGGCAGTCGTCGATTTGCATGCTGGAGCCATCTTACCTCTGCATTCTCACCCGCATGAACAAGCTGGCATGGTAATTGAAGGAGAATTGGAATTTGATATCGATGGCGAAGTACGTCTACTTCATCCAGGAGACATTTACATCATCCCAGGCGGTGCACCTCATTTAGTCAAAGTCGGGAACACAGACGCAAAGGTATTGGATATTTTCAGCCCAGTTAGAGAAGAATATCAATACTAAGGCAGATCTTTAGTAGGCAAATACGGCATGGCAGGACCTGTAACTCTCAGGTGTTCTGCTAAGGCTGCCCGCAATGCGATGCGATCATCCCAGGCATATTCAATTTGGCCAAAACACATCGATTGTTCGTGTCCTTTTCCACAAACGATTACCACATCTCCCTGTTGAGCGAGATCCAAAGCAAACCGGATTGCGTTCCCACGGTCCGGAATACACCAGTAAGTTTTACCTTCCTCCCCACCCTGTTTGCGTACACCGGCAGACATCTCATTCAGAATGGATGCGAGCGATTCGGTGCGCGGGTCTTCGGCAGTCAGAATCGTCACATCGGCCAATTCGGCTGATATCTCCGCCATCATTCGCCTCTTCTCGCGATCACGCAACCCTGCTGACCCAAACACCGCGATAACACGCTCTGTTGCTAACGATCTTGCTGCTTCCAAAGCCCGGTGAAGTGCATTCGGGGTATGGGCAAAATCTACAATCGCTAAGAACGCCTGCCCCATATCGATGAATTCCATCCGCCCAGGCACTTTCTTGACGGATTCAAGAGCCCTGACCGCAACCTGCGGATCAACCCCCAATGCACCCACACAAGCGCCCAAAGCAGCCAGGCAGTTCGAAACATTATAGCTACCCACCAACGGAGTTTCAACAGGCGTGTGCCATTCCTGTCCGTCCAGATATTTTCCATGAACTTCAAACGATAAACCCAACGAAGTTTCAAGGATCTTATCAGCACATAGATCGGACCCTATCGATGTACCATAACTCATCTGGGGGGTGGTTGTCAACTCGGACAGATAGGAGTAGGAGGTATCATCACGGTTCAAGATTGCACAACGCGGAGTGGCAAAACTTTTGGGAAGTGTCTCAGCCAGAAAAGAAAAAAGCTTCCCCTTTGCAGCCCGATAAGCCTCATAGGTGCCATGGTAATCGAGATGTTCGTGTGTAATATTGGTCACAACACCCAGGTCAAATTCGCAAGCAGCCACCCTGTGTTGGGCAAGCCCATGCGAAGTTGCTTCCAAAACAACATGCGTTGCTCCATTGGCAACCATTTGAGCCAGGTAAGATTGAACGCTCAGCGCGTCCGGAGTAGTGACATGAAAGCCAGTATCCAATTCCCGGTCACCGATCACTGCGTTGACAGTAGAGATCATACCGGTCTGGAACCCGGCTGCCTGTAAGATATTAAAAATCAAATTTGCTGTCGTTGTTTTTCCGTCTGTACCAGTCACGCCAATCACCAGCAACCTCCTGGCAGGAAAACCATAATAAGCGGCTGCCAGGTAAGCCAAAGCCAGGCGACTGTCTTTTACCTGAACGTAAGCCACAGGCAAAGACACGCTTTCTTGAGTACCGATAACCGCAGACGCCCCGCGCCGTATTGCATCCGGAATATACCGGTGCCCATCCGTTGAGCCGCCAGAAAAAGCAACAAACAGGTTTCCCGGTTGCACTTGTCGGGAATCTTGGACAATTCCGTTGATACTTACTTCTGTTCCCGGATATTTTAAAATGCCAGGAACTTCCTGTAACAAAGACGACAAACGCACGGATGAAGGATTATGCATAGTCTATTATTCGATCAAACGTTTCAAGTTACTCAATAAATAGTTCAGATTCAAATGCGCCCAGGGATAACCCACCCTGGGCGCATTGAAAAAACAAAATTCCAAAAATTTAGCGAGCTAGCCCAGGTTTTGGCGCAGTGTCTCTAGTTGACCTGCAACAGAACCATCCACTACTTTATCGCCGACTTTGACCACCAATCCACCCAGAATGGATGGATCCACGCGGAAGGTGACCGTCTGGCTGCCGATTTTCGCTACGATATCGGTCCGGACAGTTTCCTTCTCTGCGTCCGTTAGCGGCAAGGCGCTGGTGATCTCAGCAGAACCGCCAGAGATATCGATATCCTGCAAGACAACCACTTTGCCAGCCTTGACACCGGAGAAAAATTCATCCAGTAAGGCATGTTGACGCTTCTCATCCAATGCTTCGCCCACCAGTTTCTGAGCAGCAGCCATGGCTAAAGCAGCAACCTGGCCTCGCATATCCGCCAAAATGCGATCCCGTTCGACCGCCGCATCTGCCAGAGCGGATTCGCGTGCTTTTGCAGCTTCATTGTCCACTCTTGCGAGAACCTCACGACTGGCTACTTCCGCCCGTTCTGTGGCTTCGCGTACTTTTTCGGCAGATTCCGCCTGTGCTTTGGCAAGAATTTCGCGAGCTTCCTCTTCTGCATGGGCTCTAGCTTCAGCAGCCACACGCGCATCTTCCAACCCTTGAGCAATGGCTGTGCGACGCTTTTCCAGAAGACTCAAAATGGGTGTATAAACCCAGGCTCGCAACACAATAAAAACGATTAAAAAGTTAAAAACCTGAACCAACAGGTAACCAAGATTTAAACCAAGAGCTTCCAAGGTATTCCTCCTTCTCGTTCTTAGCTAATGGATTAACCAACAAACAGGATCAAGAGGGCAACCACCAGACAGTAAATAGCAACTGCCTCGGCGAAAGCAATACCCAAAATCATATTCGTTTGTACGTTACCGCTGGCATCTGGGTTGCGTGCAATACCTTGAACTGCGCCATTTACCAGAACACCGATACCAAGTCCGGCTCCAATCGTACCAATCATTGCTAAACCTGCTCCAATGAGTTTTGCTGCTGCGACTTCCATTGTAATTACTAGCCTCCTATATATTGATCCGGGCGGGAATCCGCCACATGAATATGGTTTTTTCCGGGCGTGTGTCCGCCCGATGATCACCTGAGTGATAATTGCCTGTTACTTTAATGAGCATGCTCTTCGCTATGCTCACCATGTCCTGCTGTAGCCTGAGCCATAAACACCATGGTCAACATGCCAAAGACCACAGCCTGGATTAGTCCTACAAAGAATTCCAACATCAAGAAAAGTGATTGGGCAAACACCGGCACCAAGGTGCCGATAACAAAAAGAAGAACTGATCCAGCGAAGATATTTCCAAAAAGACGGAAGGAGAACGAAAGGATCTTCGAGATTTCCGAAATCAATTCTAGCAAACCCACACCAAAATCGATGACACCAAAAATAGGACGGGTAAAGAGCCCACCTACATTGATAAACTTTGTAAAATACTTCATTCCCAGTGAACGGACACCCATTACTTGAACCATGACAACCGCAATCAAAGCCAGAGCAACCGTGAAATTGAGATCCGTCGAAAGAACACGCACAAATGGAATCAGGGCAAATTGCTCACCGGTTGCATGTTCACCATCCGCATGTTCAACGATAGTCTTGACACCAGGCAATACTTGCTCGACTGCATAACCATGGTCGGATGGCTCTAAAATACCAATGCTGTCTACACCTGGAATCAATTCTAGCCAGTTCGACACAAGCACGAGGAGTGTAATGGTGGCAAAATAAGGGAATATCGCTTTCGCCCATTTGCCTGCTGTTGTTTCCGTCAGATTATAGATGACCTCTAACAAAGCTTCCACAGCTCCCGATAGGCCTTTAGGGATCAAACTGCCACTGGTTGAAGCTCTCCGCACACCCAAAGCTAACAGCAACAACAGAACATCCGCAATTACCATGGCGGTCAATGTGTTTGTCCAATAAAAATCACCAATGATTGGCAATGTGAATAATGGACTATGCGAATATTTTTCTGCTGGTAACTGAATATGCGGGAGGATCGGCGAATAAGCCTGGGCAGCTAGAAATCCTAAAATGATAAAGGCCAAAACATAATAGCGGTTCGGTATTCCGAGTATGCGACCTTTACTAGAGTTCTTCACTGATGTTTTCCTCCTTGACTAATTTTGTGTTTCGTTCTTCTTCGAATTAGCTTGAAATTTCGATGTGGCTTTTCTGACCACCCAAAACATCGTCACCAAAGTTATCGGTACACTGGCTACCATAAGGATAATCGTAAACATCGGTCTGGTATCCATGTACCGGTCTAGCCATAAACCACCAAAAAGGGCTGCCAAAATTATTACCAGTGTTAGGCAGCCCACCTGACCCACAACGATTGAAAGGGCCAGATTGAAGGCAAATTCTTTACGGCTTTTACCGGGTTGATCGCCTGTCAAGCTCATTGTTCGGGAATTGTATCACAAGCATTGGATACAAGTCAATAAAACGATCAGGATCAAACCAGTTCATTTTCAGGTCTGTAAAGCCATTCATGAGCGCATAATTTACCAGGCGACTTCTCCCTATCTAATCATTGCCATGGCGGCGTTGGTCGCCCATCCAAACCAGGGAGCAAACAATGTTCCGACCAACAGGATAGCCACCGAAAGGATGGTCAAAGCCATACGGTTTGAAGCCGATACGACCAAAGGTTGCTCATCACCCTCTGAACGGTACAGGTAAACATATTTGAGTACGGTCAGATAGTAGTACAAACCGATGATGGAATTGAGCACACCGATCACCGCCAGCCAGATCAGGTTGGCTTGAACCGCAGCAGCAAAAACAAATACCTTGACCACAAAACCACCAAAAGGCGGCATACCCGCCAGGGATAGAAATGCTACCATCATTACCAGTGCCAATCCAGGCGACCGGCGGCTTAAGCCATGATAAGCAGTTAAATCATCCGAACCTGAGGCCTTTCCGAAGACAGAAACAACACCAAAAGCAGCCAGGTTGGTTACCATGTAGGCGATCAAGTAGAAGATGACACTGGTAATTCCTAGTTCTGTCGCTGCGACTACCCCAATCAAAGCATAACCGGCATGCGCAATTGAGGAGAATGCTAACAGGCGCTTAATATTGCGTTGCGATAAGGCGATCAGGTTACCCAGGGTCATTGTTGCCACAGCCAGAGCTGAAAGGATAATTGACCACTGCGGGGAGGAAGCTTCGAAAGTAGTAAAAAATACCCGGATCAGGACCGCAAAACCAGCTGCTTTGGAAGCCGTTGAAAGGAAGCCAGCTACCGGAGTTGGAGAACCTTCGTAAACATCTGGCGCCCAGAAATGTAATGGCACCGCTGAAATCTTAAAACCAAAACCAATCAAAATTAAGATTAAGCTACCAATGGTATAGACTGTTAGTCCGCTGCCTTGCTGAAAAACATCAGCAATGGCGTATAAATTGGTTGTTCCAGCAAAGCCATACAGCAAGCTAAATCCGTAGAGCATAATGCCGGATGTCATTGCACCAAAGAGCAAGTATTTAAACCCGGCTTCAGTGGATTTTTTGTCTTTCAAGAAGAAACCAGCCAGGATATAAAGAGGAATAGAGGTGGTTTCAATGGCCAGATAAAGCATGACCAAATCTGCAGCCGAAGCCATGAAGGTCATCCCAATACTGGAAGCGATCATCAGCACATAAAACTCACCACGCTGTCCGAGTTCCTTGTAATCCATAGCAAACAAAGCTGTGATACCCACACCAAAAATAAAGATCATTTTGAAGACAAAGCTCAGCCAATCGTAGCGCAGCATTCCGCCCCACATAAGCTGTGCTTCACCTCGAGGCCAGGCAGCCAGGCTGGCAAGCATAATGATCAGCGAACCGGCGGCAGTCACCCATCCAAGATTGCGATGTTGTTCCCTCGGCAGGACAAGTTCCAAAAACAGGATCAAAATAGCCAGAACCAGGAGAAGAATCTCTGGCAGGATCGGTAAAAACATTGAAGCAGTAAGGGACATGGTTAGGCACCTCCCAACAGGCGCAAAATATTATTCACACCAGATTCAACCAGCGGGACCATAATTTGGGGATAAACACCCACCAAAACCAGGATCGCCGACAAGAATACCAGCGCGATTTTATCCAAAACACTGACATCATGAACATGGTCAGCAAATTCTTCCGGCATTTCTCCAAAGAACACTTTGGTGATGATGCGGATGATATAGGATGCGGTAATCACGATTGAGATTGCTGCCACGATAGCGATCCAGGGATGTGAGCGCCACAACCCCATGAAAATTGGGAACTCTGCCACAAAACCTGAAAAGCCTGGCATACCCATGGAAACCAGACCGCCAATGATGAATGCTATGGTTACCCAGGGCATCACCTTTCTAAAACCACCCAGCTTGGGTATCTCACGCGTATGCGCCTGGTCATATACCATACCGACCACAGCAAAGAAGAGAGCTGTCATCACACCATGGGAGAACATCTGGATACCCGCGCCCAACATGCCGTCTTTATTCAAGGTGGCAAAACCCATTGCTACCAAACCCATGTGCGATACCGATGAAAAACCGATAACATATTTAAAATCAGTCTGCACACTGGCGATGAATGCACCGTAGACCACGTTCACCAGGGTCAACACGATAATCCAGGGCATATGGAATTGCGCCCCTTCAGGCAAGAGCATAATACCAACTCGCAAAGCAGCAAAGGCGCCCAACTTCATCAAGACGCCTGCATGGAACATCGAAACAGCCGTAGGCGCTGCCACGTGACCATCTGGGCTCCAGTTGTGAAACGGGAAGATACCACCCAGGATCGCAAAACCAAAGAATACGAACGGGAACCATATTTTTTGAAATTCAGGGGAGAAATTGGCTTGCTCCAAAGCTACCATATCGAAGGTGCCAAGCCCAGAGGTAAAATACATGGCCAAGGCGCCAACCAGAGCAATAACTGACCCGATAAACAGGTAAAGGGTCAGCTTCATGGCTGCATATTCTCGGGTTACCTTCCATCCCCAAATGGATATCAACAGGTACATCGGAAAAACAGCGATCTCGTAAAAGAAAAACAACATAAATAAATCCAAAGCTACAAACACACCAAAAACGCCAGTAGCCAGGATAAATAGAAAGGCGAAAAACTCACGCGGTCGGTCGTCAACCTTCCAAGAAATTAGCACGCCAGTAAACATCACGATACCGGTCAGCAATACCAGGGGAGCATTAATCCCATCCACGCCAACATAATATGAGATTCCAAAAACAGGCAGCCAGTCCATCTTCTCTACGAACTGGTAACCACCAGCAGAAATATCATAGGAGAAATATAACCAGATAGAAAGCACCATGGCAAAAGCACCTGCTGCTAAAGCCGCCACGCGCACTTCGGTCTTTCGATCGGCAGGTATCAACAGAATCAACAAACCTGCGATCAAGGGAGTAAAAACGATTACGCTAATAATTGGAAATTGCATCATTCACCTCAGTCATGTCACCTAACTCGCATATTCGCATCGTTAGAACAGCATCTTGACTGCATCATTTATCACATTGAGTATCCAGGAAGGCCAGATACCGATCCACAGGATCAAGACCATCAGTGGAACAATCACGAATATCTCGCGAGCATTAATCTCGCTGATATGACCAACCCAATGTTCATTCAAAGGACCGTGCAACACTTGTTTGATCCCTTTGAGAACATAAGCGCCGGTGAAAAACAGGCCGATCATCGCCAGGGCAGTATAGACAGAGAAAACCGGCCAGGAACCTCGAACCACCAGGAATTCAGAGACGAAGCCGTTCAAACCAGGTAAGCCCAGCGAAGCCATGGACATGAAGATCAAAATACCACCGTAAACTGGCACCAACGGGAAAAGGCCGCCTAATTCCTTCAAATTTCGAGTATGAGTGCGTTCATAGACCACACCAACCAGGAAGAACATGCCTGCCGCTGATAGACCATGGTTGAACATCTGTAGGACAGCACCATTCATCGCAATATGCGCATCCTGAGTACCAGCTGCATAAGCAGCAGCTGCAATGCCCAGCACCACAAATCCCATGTGGTTGACAGATGAATAAGCCACCAGGCGTTTGAAATCGTCCTGACCATAGGAAGCAAGTGCACCAAAAATGATCGCCATAACTGCCAGAAACGCCAGAGCGCCAGCATATTGTTTGGCTTCAACAGGGTAAAGCGGCAGAACCAGGCGCAAGAAACCATAAGCGCCTAGCTTGAGCAACACACCAGCCAAGATCATTGAACCGGCAGTTGGGGCTTCCGTATGCGCATCCGGCAACCAGGTGTGGAAAGGCCAGACTGGCACCTTAAGTGCAAAGGCAATCGTAAAGGCCCAGAAAGCGATAGCCTTCACTGTGGTTACAGAGAGGTTGAAAGGTACACTATCCAGGTTTGTCCAACGTTCATAAAGCTGCGGGATATCGAATGTACCGCCGACTACACCCAGCATTTGAATTGCCAGCAGTAAGCCAAGCGATCCAGCCATGGTGTAAATCATGAATTTAAAGGATGCATAAGTGCGCGCAGGAACTTTTTTGCCACCCCAGATTTCCCGTTCCCCTTTCTCGCTACCCCATTGGTTGATCAAGAAATACATCGGAACCAATCCGAACTCCCAGAACACGAAGAAAAGCAGCAAGTCCAGAGATAAGAATACACCCAACATACCCATCTCTAGCAAGAAGAACAAGATCATGTAAGACTTTACCCGGTCTTTTATGCTAAATGACGCCAGGATTGCCAGGGGTGTTAATAAGGTAGTCAACAACACCATTGAGAGAGAAATGCCATCCACACCCACATGGTACGAAGAATTTATTGCACTGTACCAGACAACTTTTTCCTCAAATTGAAATCCGGCTCTGGTCTGTTCAAACTCAAACCACAAAATCAATGAAAGAAGCAAGGGCAAAAAGCTTAATCCAAATGCCACCCACCGGATTAACTTTTCTTCTTCTCGCGGTAGAACTAATAAAATTACCGCTGCCAGAGCTGGTGTAAACAAAATGAGCGTGAGCAGGTGATTTACTATGAAATCCATCGTTCGCTCCTAGTTAAGGGTTCGCATCGTTAGCCCCAAGGCTAGCGAGCCATAACCAACAAATAATAGAACAGTGCGCTAAAAGCCGCCACACTGACCAATGCCAAAATCATGTACTGCTGTACACGACCCGTCTGGATTGCCCGCATTACATGCCCAATCTTCTTGGTTGTTTCGGCGACCCAATCACCGGAGCCATTCACAATCGGTTTGTCAATAGCATCTCGCAGGAAGTTCCCGATGATCTCTGAAATGTATGCAAACCAGTGCAAAATTCCGTCAATCACTTTTCGATCCATCCAGAGAGATGTGAATGTCTCCGCTATCCAATAAGCAGGTTGAACAAATAATTTATCGTAAAGCTCATCGAAGTAGTACTTGTTCTTTAATATCTTATGAATAGGTCCTAACAAGGCTTCAACCGGGTCAACGCCGCCTGCTTTCATATCCCGATACACCAACCAACCCAAGCCTAAACCACCCAGAGCGACAACCAAGGAGGTTAGCAAAGGAACAAAATTAAAATCAACCGCAGTGGGATGTTCCATCAGGGTGCCACCAACAAATTCATGGAACCAGTTCGGGATAATACCACCCAACCCTGGGAAATGCTCAGGAATACCCACCCAGCCGGCTGCGACTGCAAAAAAGGCCAAAATGACCAGGGGAGCAGTCATCGTCCAGGGCGTTTCGTGGGCGTGCTCAGCAGCCTCAGTGCGCGGTTTCCCCAAGAACGTCAGGCTGATCTGGCGCATGGTATAGAAAGCCGTTAGCAAAGCGGCAACAGCCAGGGTGATAAATACTGTCCAATGACCATGTCCGAAAGCATCGGCCAGGATTTCATCTTTGGACCAAAAACCCGCCGTCACGAGCGGGAAACCAGAAAGCGCCAAGCCGCCAATCAGAAATGTCCAGAAGGTGAAAGGCATCTTCTTGCGCAACCCACCCATGTTGAACATGTCCTGCGGGTCGATATGCTTTCCGGTGTGCAATACGCCATGTTCCATACCATGGATCACAGAACCTGAGCCAAGGAACAGGAGTGCTTTGAAGAAAGCATGGGTTATCAGGTGGAATGCAGCAGCCACATAAGCGCCGATCCCCAATGCAGCAATCATATAACCGAGCTGTGAAATGGTCGAGTAAGCCAGTACCCGTTTAATATCATTTTGAGCGACCGCAATCGTAGCCGCAAACAAGGCAGTAAACGCCCCGATCAATGCCATTGCTGTCATGGGGGCGGTCAGGTGTCCATGTTCCATCCCAGCGGAGAGCAAGGGGAACATGCGGATGACCATATAAACACCTGCAGAAACCATCGTGGCTGCATGGATCATGGCAGAAACCGGCGTCGGGCCTTCCATCGCGTCCGGCAGCCAGACATGTAATGGCCATTGAGCCGACTTACCTACCGTACCGACGAACAGAAGGAGACCAATCAACCCGGCTGCAGAAAGACCCAAGAAACCAGAACCGGTCTCAGCTAAACGATGTAATACTTCTTCGTTGAAGAAAATCTCTCGGAAGTTCAGGGTGCCCGTGAATGAGTATAAGTAGGCGATACCCAGAAGCATAAAAACATCACCGATGCGGGTGGTGATAAAGGCCTTGATCATGGCAGCCCGAGCCGAGGGTTTACCATACCAGAAGCCAATTAGCAGATAGGAACACAACCCCATGATTTCCCAGCCGACAAACAAGGTGAGCAAGTTGTCCGAGAGCACCAGGGTATACATACCAAAGGCAAATAAACCAATAAATGCAAAGAAGCGCGAGTACATCGGTTCGATGGATGGCACGGTGTGTGAATGACCATGAGCATCTGTCAAAGTAGCCCCATGCGGTGGTAAACCTGGGCGATCATGGTCACCTTTCGGCTGCCCATAATTATGGTATCCAACACTGTACAGGAAAATCATCAAGACTGTCCAGGCTACAAAAAAGAGTGTGACGGCAGATAGTGGGTCAATCATCACCCCAATTTGCAGCCAGCTATCTCCTGTCGCCAGCCAGTTGATCGAGGAAGTAAAAGGATGCTCGCCAAGGTGTTCAGTCTGCACTGCACGCAGGAAGACAATCATGCTGCCTAACCAGGAGAGGAAAGCTGCACCGACAGCCAGTGTGTGGCTGAGGGCTTTACTCCGATTAGTCAACAACACAATCAAGAAAAATGCCAGCAACGGCGGTAAAGGCAATAGCCAGATAAGAGTTTCCGTTGTCAAAAAATTCATCTCATCACCTTATAGTTATTCATGTCAACGTCATACATTTCGCATTTACCTCGTTCTGTTACCATTTCATTAAATCGATCTCGTCGGCTGCAATCGTGCTGCGAGTTCGATAAATGGAGATGAATAAAGCCAGACCCACCGCAACTTCAGCAGCAGCGACAGCAAAAACGATGATGGCAAAGGCCTGGCCAGCTATAGCTTCAGGCGCCTTGTAACGCCAGAAAGCTACCAGGTTGACATTGACCGAGTTGAGCATCAGCTCAATACCCATTAAGATAGCAATTGCGTTTTTTCGGGATAAAACGCCAAACAAGCCTATACTAAACAAAGCAGCTGCAAAAAATAAATACCAGGAAAGTGGGATCATTGATTCCTCCGCCTATTTTCTTTCCCAGGCGACAACAATCGCGCCGATAAGGGCTGCCAGCAGCATAATAGACGCCACTTCAAATGGCAGCACATAAGCATCTGGTGAAACTAAAGCAACACCTAACTCACGCAGCGGGTCTGCTGTCCGAGGCAGCTCTGCTAACGGGGTGTTGATTCCAGGCCAGCTCACCAAAATGAATGCCAACCCGGCGAACATCACCAGGCCCATCAACAAAGCCCAGCTCCAATTTGCATTGAATCGAGGGGTTGTTTCATTGACCATCTTGCGAGTCAACATGATCGCAAAGATCATCAAGATAGCAATTGCCCCGATATAGATTACCACCTGAACAATAGCCAGGAAGCCAGCCTCGAGTAGGACATACAGAACAGCTACGCCAAACAAGGCGACCACCAACCACAGCGCCGAGTGGATCAGGTTGCGTGTCGTAACCACCATCAAGGCAGATCCAAGCGTTAACGCTGCAGCGACGATAAAAATGATTTGGACAGGAGTCATATTTTGCCTACTCCTTTATAGATTGGTCGTAGTCGCAGCGGAAGGCGACCCGGCGACTCGAAGATCAGCGTTTTCTGGACTGGCAAAGGGCTTTGGTTCCGCCACCCTCTGCCGCTCAACATGGGCATATCGCCTGACAATCACCAGGGTTACCCATACAATCAAAACATTCATCAGTACCATTCCCAATGTGTAAATCCACTGGGAATAACCGGATAACAACTTATGCACAACAGCTGTCGACAGCACAGTAACCAAAGAAAGGGGGACCAGGAATTTCCAATTGAAATTCAGCATGTGATCGATGCGTATACGCGGCATCGAATATTTAATCCACATGATGACCCAATAGAAAAAGAAAGCTTTTAAGAAGAGATAGAATACACCTAGTATCGGAAAAGTCTCAGCACCTGGACCGCGCCAACCGCCAAAGAACAAGGATGCCATTAGCGCCCCCATGGTCAATGCGTGCAGCAACTCACCGGCATAGAACATACCGAACTTCATGCCGGTATATTCAATATGGAAGCCAGCAACAATTTCCGATTCCGCCTCCGCCAAGTCAAAAGGCGACCTGCCCAATTCAGCAATAGAGCTGATAAAGAAAATCAAGGCAGCCACCGGCGCCAGGACAATAAACCAAACAGATTGAGTGTCGACTATATCGCGAATACTCATTGAGCCCGCCAGCAGCACCGGCACAAGCAATGCAATCACCATGGGCACTTCATAAGAAACAACTTGCGCAACTGTGCGGGCTGCCCCTAACAAAGCATACTTGTTATTTGAAGCCCAACCTGCCATGATAATACCCAAAGTGCTTATTGCACCTACAGCTACGATATAAAGAACTCCAACATTGAGATCGGCTCCTAATACTTCTGGAGCAAAAGGAATTACCCCCCACAACAAGAGTACTGTTGCTAAAGCAATAATCGGTGGGATATTGTAGACAACTCGATCAGCGCCATGAGGAGTAATATCTTCCTTGATTAACAGCTTGATTACATCGGCAATCGGCTGGATTAAGCCAAAAGGACCCAAACGGTTAGGTCCCAGGCGATCTTGGAATCGAGCAACAACTTTTCGCTCAACCCACACAAGGAAGATATCAATCAATAGAACCGAAATGGAGACCACAACTACGCCAACCAGCGACATAATAAAAGTCACCAGCCCCGAAGTCAGCCCCCACCCAATTAGCAAACCCTCCAGCCAGTTTGCTATGGAATTAATTGGATCAGCCATAACACTCTCCTGACAGATATCAATAACAACAAAGATTACGCGCTAACAATGTGCCATTTCAACACATAAAAGGCTGAGGGTGTGTGCCATCAGCCTTTTAACTTCTATGGTTTTAAGTTATACCCATTCCAAAACACCTTTGCGCCAGGCATAAACCAGCCCGGCAACAAGGATCAGGATGAATAGAATTCCTTCAAATACTGCAAAAAGCGGAAGCTGGTCAAAAGCTACAGCCCAAGGGAACAAGAAAACCGTCTCAACATCAAAAATCAAGAATACCAGGGCAAAAATATAGTATTGAACCTTGAACTGGACCCAGGTCTCGCCCACGGTTTCAATCCCGCATTCATACGTCTGTTGCTTAATTGCATTCGGTTTTCTCGGAGCAATAATGCGAGGAATTAGAAGAGCTGCAGCTGGAAGAATCGGGGCTACAAGAAGAAAGACCCCAATGTACAACCACTCTTGAGTTGGCATAAGCACTCCTTGTTAGAATTTTAAGCCACCCAGGCGCGAATACTTCCCTGCTACAACCTGGCGACGGAAAACATTTTACCATAAGTTAATCTTTCTTTAAGTAACGAGCATAACTAAAAAACGTGATATTTATCATATTCTACCTGGCCGTTTCATGGTTTTTTAATCATTGCCTGAAGAATTACGCACCATTATCGAGGTATACTCTTAAAATGATCTGAACCTGAAATCCTTTATTGTTGTATGGTATACAGATGTTCCCAGTTGGATGCGACTAGCAAAATTTAAAGGTAAAAATTCATTATGGAAGCAAAAGAGCCTGTCATCCGTTGGTGGGATTTTTCCGCAGCCATCCTTCTCCTGGCTGCTATTTTGACTGCAGCAACACGCCTGGTTTCTACCCAGTGGACTGATCATTTATCCATCATCCAGACTCTAGTTTTATTTGGCGTTATCCTTGGTTTTGCCCTGGGAAAAAGCATTTTTTCTCACCAAACTGCACTCACCTTGGGGGCCATTTACGGTGCGTTTGCTATTCCATGGCAATTGGGGTTGACCCTGGAAGGAAACCCACTATGGCTCGAGCGCATACAAATTCTGATCAACCGCCTGGTCATCATCATACAACAATTGGCCAATCGCGATCCCGTTCAGGATTCTCTACTCTTTATCGTGGTTATGTGCATCATTTTCTGGACTTTGTCTATTCACGCCGGGTTCACCCTGGTTCGCTATGGAAGCGCCTGGGGAAGTATCTTACCAACTGGCCTGGCAATTTTTGTGATCCATTCGTTTGATGCGCTGGTTACACGCCGGTCCTGGTACCTGGCAGTCTTTATTTTCTTTGCCCTGGTGATGGTAGCGCGCATGGTCTATGTTCAACGCCAGGAGCGCTGGCAAACCAGCCGCACAGCTCTTCCACCTCACCTGGGATTAGATTTTATCCGCTTTGCCATTGTTGCTGCCCTGGTTATCATCCTATTTTCCTGGACAGTCCCTGCATTGGCAAATTCCTTACCAGCTGCACAAAAAATCTGGCAGCCAGTTGAACGCTTATGGCACGAAACCCGTGATCGATTCGATAATGCTTTTGCTTCCTTGCGGACATCCGTTGGGATCGTCAGTCAATATTACGGAGTCAGTGCAACTTTAGGGCGCGGCACGCCACTAACCGATGACCACATATTCACCGTCCGGACACCTGATAACCTGCCACCCAGCCTGCGCCTTTATTGGCGAGCGCGGACCTACGACACCTATGATGGCGGCCAGTGGTTCAGCACCATCAACACAGCCTACCAGTACAATCCGGACACAGATGAATTACCGCTTTCGACAGATGCTGGTCGTTGGGTGGGTACATTTAACATCATCAGTGCGGCTAACCTTTCCACGCTTTATGTTCCTCCACAGCCAATTTGGACAAGCGAACCGGGTCAGATTGAATATGCCCTAAATCCTGATGGTACGCTGGATATTTCGACATTTCGTGCAATTCCCTCAATCGATCCCGGAGAGGTTTACCAGGCTCATTCGGCGATCAATTACGCCACTGAAATCCAACTCAAATCTTCTGGCACAAATTATCCGGATTGGATTAAGGAACGGTATTTAGCCTTGCCTGAAACCATCACAGCGCGCACCCGACAGCTGGCAACCGATATCACTGCCGGATATGAAACTCCTTATGAAAAAGCTAGCGCCATCACTGATTATCTGCGCCAGAACATTGAGTATGTCGAAACCATCGAAGATGAGCTTCCCAACAACCAGGACCTGATCGATTGGTTCTTATTTGATTATCAGAAGGGTTTTTGCAATTATTATGCAACGGCTGAGGTGGTACTCTTGCGCGCGATCGGCATACCGGCCCGTTGGGCTGTTGGATATGCAGAAGGCGAGCGAACCAGGGATGAAAATGAAGCCGGCCGGGGCAATCGCTTTTCTGGAGGCAGCATCATCGTTCGCCAAAGAGATGCCCACGCCTGGCCGGAAGTCTATTTTCCCAACGTTGGCTGGGTAGAATTTGAACCTACAGCCTCCCAACCGAACATTTTACGTCTACCAGGGGATTCTGGCGCAGGTTTAAGCAGCAGTCCGTTGTCGGATACACCAGATCTGGAAACATTGCTAAGAGAAATGGAAGAAGAGATGGCTCTCCTCCGCCAGCAGCGCTTCTCTTCTGAGTCTGCAGAAAGCGAAACAGCCAAGACACCAGTCATTTTCTACTGGTTGGCAGCCGTGGCTGCGATCAGTCTTGCTATTTTTACTGTCTGGCGCAACCGCAAAAGGTTTAAATTTCGTCCCCTTCCGATCTTGATTGAAAAAGCATATCTTCGAATGGGGTTGCAGCCGCCGCATTTTATCCAACAATGGGCATCGCAGGCAGCTCTCCCAACCCTGTATAAATCCTATCAGGAGATCAACAAAGCCTTAGCCCGTTTGGGTAAAAAGCCAAAAACCACGCAAACACCCGCTGAAAGGGCTGATATTCTCTCCGGGCTCATTCCAGAAGTTCAGAAACCGGCTCAGGATTTGGTTCACGAATATGAACGAGAAGTATTTGGCAGGCAACACGCCAATCTGGTCATTGCAATTCGATCTGCAGGCGAGATACGCAGATTCTCAACCAGCGCATCTTTAAAGACATTTTTCCAGCGCTTTCCAAGTCCATCAAAAATACTACGGAACTCCAAACATGATGTAAAATCACAGGTATGATGGAAATCAGTCGCACAGATAACCTGGACGCGCTAACCGATATTATCCAAACGATTAACTCATCCTTACAACTCGATGAGGTATTGCGGATCGTGATGGATACGATCATCAGGCTTACCCACGCCGAACGTGGTTTTTTAATGCTCCGAGATGCTAAGGGAGATTTCAAAACAGTGGTGGCGCGCAACTGGGAGCAAGAATCGCTTACAGAAGGGGAAACAGCCGTCAGCCGGACAGTGATCCAGCGGGTTTTTGACACAGAAAAATCAGTCTTAACCACCAATGCCCAAGAAGACCCGCGATTTGGCGGCCAGGACTCTGTTATTATTCACAATCTCAGGTCTATTCTTTGCGTCCCGCTCAAAGTTAAAGATAAGCTTACAGGCGTTATCTATGCAGACAATCGTGTTCGGGCTGGAATTTTCACCGAAACCGAAAAAGAAATCCTGGTTACCTTTGCCAATCATGCCGCAATCGCCCTGGAAAATGCATCCCTGCTGGAATCTGTACGCATAGCCCTGGCTGAGGTGAATGAGCTTGAAGGCTTGATGGAAAATGTGTTCGCCTCCATTGCCAGCGGTGTGATCACCACGGATATCCATGGCGTTGTAACATTATGTAACCAGGCTGCAGCACAAATCTTAGGCCAAACCAGGTTTCAGATCACAGGCATGAAGTTGTCTGCCTTATTCTCTCCCTATATCGGAGAAACCCATGCCAGGCAGCTTGTCACAGAAATCGAGCGCGTCATCCAAAGCAATACATCCGTAGTAGGAAAAGAACTCTACCTGAGCTTGGCTAACCAAAATAAAATTATCATCAGCATGAACTTTTCGCCACTCAGAGATGCCAATCGAAACACGCAAGGTATTGCCATCGTGATGGATGATCTGACGGAAAAAAAACGCCTGCAAGCACAAAACCGGTTATTTGAGCGAATGGTATCTCCGGCAGTCATCAATCTTCTTGATCCGGATAAATTGCAGCTCGGTGGTAAACAAGCCGAAATCAGCATTCTATTTGCCGACATTCGAGATTTCACTCACTTTAGTGAAAACACCAGGCCAGAAGAACTGGTCAAGATCCTCAACCACTACCTGGCTATCGCCGCAGATTCCATCTTAGGACAACAGGGTACCATCGACAAATTCTTGGGTGATGCGGTCATGGCATGGTTTAATGCCCCTATCCCCCAACCCGATCACGCCCTAAGAGCAGTTCGCGCAGCACTTGGCATACGTTCGGCAGTTGAGAGATTGAAGAAACACATTCCCGAAAAATACCAGCTCTCCTTTGGAGCAGGCATTCATTACGGTGAAGCCATCTTAGGCCTGGTAGGCACTGAGCAACGCCTCGAATACACAGCCATCGGCGATAGCATCAACACGGCTAAACGCATCCAGGAAAACGCAGCCGCCGGTCAGATCTTAATCAGCGAAGCAGCTTACAGGTTGGTTTACCAGGATGTGCTGGCAGAGCCATTGCAAAAGATCCTGGTTAAAGGAAAAAGAAGTCCCGTTTGCGTTTATGAGATTACCGGACTGAAATCTCGCCCCGGATATTAAACCAGGTTGCGATACCGGTCTGCAAATAAGGCTGTCGCACCGCCCGTATGCCAAAACAGAACCTTCTGCGAAGGATCAAAATATCCACGGCGGATCAAATCAATGAGCCCTGCAGCAGCCCTGCCGGTATAAACGGGGTCCAGCAGCAACCCTTCCTTAGAGGCAAACAATTTGATGGCTTCGATTTCGTTTTTCCCCATTACACCATATCCAGCGCCCAGATAATCATCGTTGACGAATATTTCGTCGCTGGAAAAAACAATTCGCTCACCAAGCAAATCCGCTGTTTGGGTGGCGAGTTGGGCAACATGAGCCTTTAATTTTTCTGCTGGCTCATCGATGCTGATCCCCAAAATCTTACCCGAATAGCCAAACAAGCGCGCTCCCAGGACCAATCCAGCCTGGGTACCGGCGGATGATGAAGGGATAATCAACCAATCTGGCGAAACTTTCTGGTTGAGTAATTCCTGTATGGCAAAAACATACCCTGTTGCTCCGGTTGGATTGGAGCCGCCATACGGAATCATATAGGGTCTACGACCTTCATCCCAGGCTTTTTGAAAAGTGGCCTTCAGGTCATGTTCGCGTTGATCGATTTCAGTCCAAACGATTTCTGCGCCAAGTAAATGATCCAGGAGTAAATTACCATTGGCTTGCTTCATGGCTTCAGGAGAAACATCTTTTTCGGGAGGCAAATTCAGTACCAGGATGCAATCAAAACCAAAGCGCGCAGCTGCCGCAGCCGTCTGCCTGCAATGATTTGACTGGACCGCCCCAGCAGAAATTACCGTACGAGCTCCATTTGCCTGGGCCTCAGCCATTAAGAATTCCAGTTTCCGGGTTTTATTTCCACCCAAGGCCAGTCCAGTCTGGTCGTCTCTTTTTACCAGGATCATCGGACCAGCCAGGTCAGATGACAACCTGGGTAAAGCTTCAACAGCCGTTGGAAGATGAGCAATTTTCAAACGCGGCAGTGATTTCATCGATTACTCCTTTTCTACACTCATAGGCGAGAACCTTAATGCTCGACTTCTTTGCGAGTTCGGGCAATTCCTCTTTTCCGCATCCAATCCAGCCAACGCGGTAAAACCTGTGCATACATTCGATACCAAAATGGTCTCACTGGCAAATCCCAAGCGCCTATCGTTCTGACGACTTGCCCACCCAGACCTTGCTTAAATTTGAAAACTCCCCACATCGAATCAGTTTCATCGAAGACATCCGGCGCGCCCCATAAATCATAATGATGACAGCCCAGTTCTACAGCTTTTTGCATCGCTTCCCATTGTAAAAGATAATTGGGCATTTTTTCGCGATGCTCATCCACAGACATACCGTGAATATACCAGCACTTTTTGCCAAAATGGAACAACATCAACCCAGCCAGAATATCTCCCTCATATTCAGCCATCAATGGAATCAACCTGCCGGCATGCAGAAAAACCCGCCAAAGGGAAAGATAATAGTCTCTTTCGCGAATTACAAAGCCATCCCGTAATGATGTTTGAGCATAAATTTCATATAAACGATCAAGGTCTTGTTCTGTCGCCACACGAACGCTGATACCTTTGCGCAAAGCCAGGCGCACATTGTAGCGAGTTTTTTGTTTCATTTGCCCCAGCAAATAATCTTTCCCTGGGCTCAATTCAATTTCCACCGTGTTCTTAAATTGGATCTGCTCGCTGGAAAATGCCCAACCTTTTTCCTTGAGCTCAGCTAAAATCTGCTCTCCCAAGGGGTCTTGCCAGTCGTGATCACTTCCTGGAATACCTTTTCCCAGGCAAATATCCGGGTCAATCTTCAAGAATATAGCTTTGTTTTGTTTCGCAGCGTTTGCTAGATCGTCCAAAACCTGGTGACGCAAGTCTGTATTATCCCAATCCAAAACCGGTCCCTTGGGAATGTACATGATCTTCAATCCAGTCAAATTCCAGGGAGTGGGCAGAGCTCTGACCAGGACCATCGCCATCGCCTGCGGCTGTTCACCTTCATTTCGCCACACAAAAAAATGGGAGCTCCATCCGGAGATCTTTTTCAGACTTCCCCACTCCCAGGTCTGCAGCAAGTGAGCATTCGGCATGTCTGCTAACCAGGCATTCCAGGTGCTTTGATCAACGTTCAGGATTTCAAGCTTCATTACCCTGCGACCTTAGTTTTAGCCAGGAAAGATACAATGAATACCAGGTCGGTTTATAAATCCGATCCCAGGGTCCTTGTGTTCGCTTCAAATCACCTCCAAAACCACGCTTAAAACGATAGACACCCCACAAACCCGAAGAACGATTCATGAAATCGGCTTCAAGGTCCTGCAAATTCGAATCCGGAACGCCCCACAAATCATACTGTGTACAACCTTGTGCACGAGCCCACTGCATTGCTTCCCATTGCAGCAAGTAAGCCGGCATACGTTCTCGGTGTTCGTTGGAGGATGCGCCATAGAAATACCAGGCGCGCTTCCCATGTGAAAAAACCATGATGGCGGCTAATGGTTGCGCCTCGTATTCGGCAATAAAAATCTGGCAGGCGCCATGGGGGTGAAACAAATCAAATGCTTTTTGGTAATAAGCCAGGCTGTGAACACCAAAAACATCCCGTTGACCTGTTAGCTGCATTAAGCGGTGGAATGTATCCAGGTCCTGGCTTGGCTTGACTACCACCCCTTTTTTCAAAGCCAGGCGCACATTGTAGCGAGTCTTCTGTTTCATCCTGGCAAGAACGGCTTCCTCATCACCACTGAGATCAACCAACAAAGTACGCGAAGGCTGGATATCCTGGTAGCTGCTGTGGAAACCAGGCGGCAAGCCAGCTTCTGTGTTGGTCCGATGATTTTCGCTTTCACCATCCCATAAATCAGGCTCAATCTTTAAAAACACGGCTCTTTTTTTGCGGCAAAGGCGGTCCACCTCTGCCATCCATGGCGACCACAAAGGGTGTTGGCTGGGACTCGAATTCAATCCCACTGGTCCGCGTGGAATATAAGCCAGGCTTAAACCCAACGGAAGGGACTTGAACAAGATTTGAGCGCCGATCCCGGATAATCCTTCATCCTGAAACAAGCCGACATACTCGACCTGCCAGCCAAAGGCTTGCTTCAGATCTCCCCAAGGTCGGGTCTGCAAGATATGAGCATCGGGAAAACCCCTTAGGAAATTTTCCCACTCTTTTGAGCTGAAAATAGGCATAACTTCAGGTAACCAAACTTAGAACACCGAGGTAATATCTGGCGGCGGACTGCTGCGCACAGAAGCCCCCGGAATACACTCATCTAAAATTTTGATAATACTATCTTGATCGCCCTCACGGGCCAGATGGACTAATTCTTCTACAGTATCCTGCAAAGCTGTCCCAACCAACAATTCCTCACCGGTCAACAATAAAATATCCGGGTGGGCTGTCTTTTCGAGATGCGCCCAGCTGTCCCATAATTCCTCGGATAATTTTTCGCCGGGTCGGATGCCTGTATAAACGATTTCGATATCTTTGCCAGGCTCAAGACCAGATAGACGAATCAAGTCTTCGGCCAGATCCAGAATGCGTACCTGCTCGCCCATGTTGAGCACAAAAACCTCACCCCCATGCCCCATTGACGATGCCTGCAGCACCAGGTGCACAGCTTCGGGGATGGTCATAAAATACCGTTTCATGTCCGGATGGGTGATGGTGATTGGGCCCCCTTGGGAGATTTGTCGCTTGAATAAAGGCACAACACTGCCCCGGCTGCCCAAAACATTGCCAAAGCGCACAACAGAAAAATCCATCCCAGAACGTTCTGCAGCATCCAAAACCAGCATTTCTGCAATTCGCTTGGTAGCCCCATATACGCTCGATGGTCGAATAGCTTTATCCGTCGAAACTAAGACCAAGCGCTCGATTCCATAATTCAAGGATGTTTCGACCAGGTTCCTGGTCCCAAGGATATTATTAATAATCGCTTCCTCTACATTGATTTCCATCAGAGGCACATGTTTGTGTGCAGCAGTATGGAATACCACCTGGGGACGCTGATCCTCAAAAATCACATCCAGCCGATCCATATCACGTGCATCGGCAATTACTGGGTGGACGGGCAAACCGGGAAAGTTTTCTTCAATTTCCAATAAAGTCTCAAAAATACTGTTTTCTCCATGTCCCAGGAGTATCAATGTATCTGGTCGCCAGCGCGCAACCTGGCGAGTGATCTCACGACCAATGGAGCCGCCAGCGCCGGTGATCAACACTCTCTTACCGCTGATGCTTGCACCGATTTTACTCTCTTCAATCAATGCCGGTTCACGCCGCAACAGGTCAGAAATATCCACCTCTCTCAAGCGGTTTACATTTACTTTTCCACCAATG
Organism: uncultured Chloroflexia bacterium; assembly: GCA_963842455.1. Lineage (GTDB taxonomy): Bacteria > Chloroflexota > Anaerolineae > Anaerolineales > UBA4823 > CAWJHE01. The sequence goes on along the minus strand of CAWJHE010000006.1, from coordinate 528,290 downwards.
AGCTCATAAATCCCTGGCATTGTGCGGAAAGGCATGCCGCGTCTGCGGCTTACTTCAGCAACCTCCCTGATCACTTTTCCTGGCGCACTGGGAATGGCGATAATCACTTCTTCAATATGGCGCACATTCACCATGCGGGATAGGTCATTAATCTTTCCCACAACCGGAACACCGTGGATTTGCTGTTTCTGCTTATCCGGATCGTCGTCCAAAAAGCAGACGGGTGTTAATCGTAATTGAGGATTTTTTTGCATTTCACGCACAACCAGTGCGCCGGCATCCCCAGCCCCCACAATGAGAACTCTGCGGGAAACTGACTTGGGTTCACCGTTCAAAGATTGGCTCTCGGAGAAAATTCGCAGAGAGAAACGCAAGCCGCCGATGAGCACCAGGGACAATAACCAATCGATCGGCAGAGTGGAGCGAGGAAAATAAGGGAGCGCTTGTATTGCTCTCAACAAAACCATGATCAAGGAAACCAGGACCGATGAGGTGGTGATAGCCACCACAATCAGTTTTAATTCCTGGATACTGGCATAAACCCACAAGCGTCTATACAGTCCGAAATAGTGGAACACAATGGGTTTGATTACCAGTGAAATTGCTATCAACCAAACTGCCTGGGGCAGATAATAGACAAACAGAGGCCCGAGGTCGGTTCGTAAGGCAAAACTACCTAAAGCAGCCGCAATGATCAGTAAGATGTCCCCTACGATGATAAAGCGTTTACGCAGAAAAAACCTGGGCTTCATGGTCATCTACCCCGAAAACCTAGCACAGTCGCCGGTGTGCGTAATAAGATCAACAAATCCAGCATCATGCTGCGATGTTTGATGTAATATAAATCATACTCAAGTTTGATCGTGGTTTCTTCAATACTGGCTGCATAGCCAAAATTTACCTGAGCCCAGCCAGTGATCCCTGGCTTCACCAACAAGCGCGCCCGGTAAAATGGAACTTGCTTTTGAAAGATCTCGACCAGCTCAGGTCTTTCTGCTCGAGGACCAACCAGGCTCATATCGCCGCGCAGTACATTATAGAACTGAGGAAGTTCATCCAAATGGGTTTTCCTTAGTATGCGCCCGACCCTGGTCGCGCGGGTGTCCCCTTCCTGCGCCCAGCGCGGTGAGCCGTCTGCTTCAGCATCCCTACGCATCGTACGGAATTTGATGATCTCGTAAGGCAAGCCGCCGCGACCTGAGCGGGTTTGGCCATAGAAAATGGGGAAACCATCATCCAATAACATCATCACAAAGATAAATGGAAAAACAAGAATCATAATCGCCAGGCCTACCAAAGCGCCAATCACATCCAGGATTCGTTTCCCCATTTCAAAAAAAATACTGCCGCGTGCCTGATCCACAAAAGTACGCAAGATCCAATCTGCTTCAAGGGAAAGAATGGGCACGCGATAAATCAGCTCCTCATAGGCTACCGGCATACGAAGGATATCTGTACCACGTTCCTGAGCTTCCAAAATCGCCTTGAAGGTGGCCGGATACATTTCACCGCCGATTGCGACGATCACATCCGATATCTGATGCGCATCGATCAGGTCAAGCAGCTGCGTGCTATTCCCTATAACCGCAATATTCTCAACCTCTCGGCCCAGCATATCGGGATCATCATCAATAATTCCCACAACAATAAAAGGTCTGTTTTTAAGTTTGTTAATCGTATTCAGAAAAAGCGTCCCATTTCTGCCACCCCCAACAACCAATACACGGCGCATAAATTTCGAGGCAGAAAAAATTTGCATATACAAACGCCGCCAAAGCAGGGTCAGCAGCGAGACGCTAATTAAGAAACTGGCGACACCGCGTCGCGGCAACAGATTTTTGGATGGCGCAGAGTAATAGAAATATAATAACAGGTAAAGCATGAAGCCAATCAGAGCGGCAATCGCCACACCCTTGATCGTTTTCCCCCAATCACTGGCGCGATGCACATCGTACAACTCAACCATGATCAAAATCCAGATCAATGGCAGAAAATAAAACCAGGCTGGAACACGTCTCTCCAAAAACTCCCTGGTAAAACCCAAAAATCGTTCGCTGGTTCCCCAATAATATAAGGACAGGACCAAAGAAATAGAAGCAACGACCAGGTCGCCCAATACCAATAACACCTGGCGTTCACCTATCCTCAATCTCCAGACGCTCGTGTGCATCAATGGCTTTGGATCGCTCATCCTTTTAGTATGCTCCATAAAAACGCGCTCCCCCAGCAGAGATGCATGGTTGCTATCGCCAGTGGAACGCTGATCAAATATCCAATGTCCTTTTTCTTCAAGGCAACCTGTAAACCGGCAGCCGCTAACACCAGGACGTAGGCTAACAATTCTAACATGATTATCCAACGTGCAAAGGGCAGCCAAAGGGAAAGGAGAGCCAGGCCCAGGATACTCAGGACAAAGAGCGGCGGCAGCGCCTGTCGCCAACGGATTGTATCTGGATACCGGCGTAACATTTTTGCTTTCCAATAACCATACCGCCAGTATTGGCGCGCTAATTCAAGGAAATTTCCCCGAGAGAAATAGGTGGAGCGGATGGCTGGATCTAACCAGATCTTCCCACCAGCCTGGCGAATGCGAACATTGAACTCATAATCTTCATTTGCCAATAGCTGCTCATCAAAATAACCGATTTGTTCGATCAGCCGGTGGAAAAATGAGCCAAAAGGAACGGTGTCCACCCACATGGCTTTCTCGGCATGCCTGTAATAAGCATCACCCACGCCGAATGGATGCGCAGCGGCTGCAGCAATGCCACGTGCTTGCCAGTTTTGCCTGGGGGGAGTAATTTCCCAAACACCCCCCACATTTTCACCCAGCCCTTTTTCCAAAGCATCCACGCAGCGGGCGATGTAATCATCTTTTGGCGCACAATGGGCATCTACTCGAACAATGATCTCGCCTGTGGCAGCCTGGAGGGCTGCATTCAATCCAGCCGGGATAACCTTGCGGGGATTGTCAATGATACGAACTTTTAAATCGGGGTGACGTTTTTGGAAATCAGCGATCCTGTTCCGAGTCTGGTCAGTCGATAAACCATCTGCAATCACCACTTCGATATGCGTCAATGGATAGGTTTGACTAACCAATGACTGCAGAAGCAATTCAATGGTCTTTTCTTCGTTGTAGCAGGGAACAATCACGGAAACGATTCGCATTATGCCAGCATACCGGTTGAGAATAAAGCGCTTTGAAAGGTCATATTACCAGATTATCACATTCTCGAAAAAATTCGAATCCGGGTCAGGACGAAAACAGGCGACAGTCTTTTTGTGAAAGGACTGCCGCCTTTTTTTGAAAAATTGCCACTTCTAGAGCGGTACACAGCTTGAGTGTTTGGGTTCTAAGAAGAAATCCAGGTAATTATTTAACCACGCAGGCTACGGCTTCGATTTCGACTGCACCACCTTTAGGTAAGGCTGCCACCTGGAATGCCGAGCGAGCCGGACAATCCGCTTTGAAATACTCGGCATAAATCGCGTTCATGCGGGCAAAATCATTGATATCGCGCAAGAAAACCGTCGTTTTAAGCACATTTTCCAAGGAGCTGCCGGCAGCTTCCAGCACGTTTCCCAGGTTGGTGAGCGCCTGGCGCGTTTCAGCCTCGACGCCTCCAGAAACCAGTTCGCCGCTCTGCGGATCAAAACCCAACTGACCGGCTGTAAAAATCAAATCGCCAAATTTCGTAGCAATTGAATAAGGTCCGATAGCCTTCGGTGTCTTATCGCTGGTGATAATTTCTTTCTTCATAATTCTTCCTTTCCATGCAATATATCTCGATTTTACTTGAGGCTTTGACAAAGGTCAAACGCTCATGCAAATTCCAACAGTTTGAGGACATCCTGTAAACAGGCTGCAAACAGTTCGTGCATGATCTTTTCATCTGCCTGGTATGCGCCTCCGAACTGGCCATCCCCATAAACCTCACGAGCCTGCTGCGCATCCATTAATCCCGGAATATACGGCGGGTTTTTCTCGCCCGCTGGCAGCTCCGCAACAGTTGTGAATGGAAATGCTTCTAACCAGTTAGCGTGAGAAGGTTTTAACCCATATTTCTGCGCAACCTGCTCCACACTATGCGAGGTCCACCAGGCATACCAGGACAAGCGAATGCCAGTCAGCTGATTTGCCAGCTCATAGAGACGTCCCCTGACCGGATCATTACCGCCATGGCCATTCAGGATCAGAAACCTTCGAAACCCCTGCTGGTAGGCTGAACGGATCAGATCTTCAACCAGGTCCAATAAAGTGGTAACCCGGATGCTTAATGTGCCCGGATAAGCCAGGAAATAAGGCGAGACGCCAAAGTTTACCGGCGGGGCGATCAGAACACTCGCCTTTTGGCTGGCTGCTTCCGCCAGCGCCAGGGGTATCTTGACATCTGTTAGCAGGCTCAAGTAGGCGTGCTGTTCACAAGAACCGATTACCAGGATCAAACGGTCATCGTTCTCAAGATACGACTGCACATCAAACCAATTTAGATCCTCAAGACGCATCACGCTCTCCCAATCAAGTCATGTGCGATGCACATAATGCACCGCACGCAGTGCACCGCCCATGGCTTGTTATATGACAATATTGACCAGTTTGCCTGGCACCAGGATGACCTTCCTGGGCGTTTTACCTTCCAGATGTTTCTGAACGGCGTCGCTGCTCAGAGCAATTGCCTTGGCGCTTTCATCATCCAGGTTAGCTGGAACAACGATGCGATCGCGCACCTTTCCATTGACCTGCACAACCAGGGTAACCTCGTCCTCTATAACAGCCTGCTGGTCAACCTTCGGCCAGGTTTGATTGTGGATCGAGTACGGCTTACCCAGGAAAGCCCACAGCTCCTCGGCGATATGAGGTGTCACCGGCGCCATCATCAACAGGTAAATCTTCACCGCTTCTTTCCATTCAGAAGATCCACTAGCGCCTTGTTCCCGGGCTTTGTACAGATCATTGAGCAGCTCCATCAAGCCAGACACGATGGTATTGAATTCTAAGGTTTCAAAATCATGCGTAACCTTCTGCAGCGTTTGGTGGACCTTACGGCGTAATCCACGCCGAACATCTTCACTGGCGGAACCACCTTTCGCCGGCTCAGTTACCAGAGCCCAAACACGCCTCAGCCAGCGCGAGGTTCCCTCGATGCCGTTGCTGTTCCAGGGCGCCCCCAGGTCCCAGCGGGCAAAGAACATCAGGTAGGCGCGCACCGTATCCGCTCCATACTTTGAGACCAGCACATCCGGCGCAATCACATTGCCGCGGCTCTTAGACATTTTCTCCGAGTCTTCACCCAGGATAATTCCCTGGTTGCGCAGCTGAGACATCGGTTCAGGACCTTTCATGATGCCCATATCCCGCCCTGCCTTGTGGAAGAAACGCGTATAGATCAGGTGCATGGTGGCGTGTTCGATGCCGCCCGTGTAAATATCCACCGGCATCCAGTAGTTATATTCCGCCGGGTCAAATGGACCGAGATCATAATCCGGGCTTAAGTAGCGCAGGTGGTACCAGGATGAACACATGAAGGTGTCCATGGTATCGGTTTCACGCGTGGCCGGCTTGCCGCAGATTGGGCAGGTGGTTTGCTTCCAGGTGGGGTGCAATTTCAGCGGGCTTTCACCCGTAGGCAGCCATTCCACATCATCCGGCAACAAGACCGGCAGTTGATCATCCGGTACGATGACAGCGCCATGCTCTTCACAATAGACGATCGGGATCGGCGCGCCCCAATAACGCTGGCGCGAAATTAACCAATCTCTCAAGCGATAGTTAACCGCCCCTTTGCCCACCCCACGGCTTTCCAGCCAATCGGTCACACGCTTGCGGGCCGAGACCCCTGGAGTTCCGGAATATTCCTGGGAATTGATCATCTCACCGTAATCGTGGTGGAACAACGCATCCCGGTAAAATTCACGCGACCAGAGCATCTCCATCAATGTGCGGTATGGTTTTGTCTGAGGCGCTAAAGCCTGGCAGCGTTTTAGAATAGTCTGGTCATCTTCAACCGAATGCCACTCACGAACGCCATCTTCGAAGATAAACTTCCACTCACTGCCAACCACCTCCACCCAAAAGCCGGGTTGCAGGTGTTGCTGTGCAATTTGAATGTAGGCGTTAATCTTTTCCTGCGGAATCACCAGCGGGAAAGCGCCGTTTTCTTCGACCACCGCAATCCCCGCAGCGCTTAGCGCCTGGGAAAAACCGGCTTTCATACTCCCAGGGACGACATACGACTTGATTAAACCATCCGAGCGTTGGATGACCGGCAAAATGGGTAAACCAAACTTAATGGCAAATTCAAAGTCACGTTCATCATGGGACGGCACCGCCATGATGGCGCCTGTACCGTAAGACATGAGCACATAATCGGCAATCCAAACCGGTATCCTGGCGTTATTCACCGGGTTGATAGCATAACCACCGGTAAACACACCGGATTTTTCCTTGTCCGTGGATTCACGCTGGACATCTGTTTGCCGGATGGCATTTTCAATATAGGCTGCCACCTCAGGCTTCTGTTCAGGAGAAGTGATCTTCTGCACCAGAGGATGCTCAGGCGCTAACACCATGAAGGTAGCGCCCCACAAGGTGTCTGGTCGGGTGGTGAAGACTTCCAATTCGTCTTCAAACTCGGTGGTGAAGATAACCGCAGCGCCTTCAGAGCGGCCAATCCAGTTGGTCTGCAACGTTTGGACGCGCTCCGGCCAATCGATGCTGGAGAAATCCAGCAACTCATCGGCGTATTGGGTGGTGCGGAAAAACCACTGCACCAAATCCTTTTTCACAACCGGTGTGCCGCAGCGCTCACAATGGCGATCGTCACCCCAAACCTGTTCGCGGGCCAGGGTGGTGTTGCAATGCGGGCACCAATCGACCGGCGACAGCTTACGATACGCCAGGTCATGCTGAACCAACTGGCTGAAAAACCACTGAGACCACTTGTAATATTTCGGATCCGCAGATACCGCCTCACGCCGCCAATCAAACATAGCGCCCATGGTCTTTAGCTGGCCGCGCATGCGCTCGATATTGGCGTAAGTCCATTCTTTAGGATGAATGCCGCGCTTGATGGCTGCATTTTCCGCAGGCAAACCAAAGGCATCAAAACCCATGGGGAAAAGCACGTTGTATCCGCACAGGCGTTTATAGCGAGCGCGCGCATCTGCCGGCGCCATAGCGTACCAATGCCCGATATGCAAATCGCCAGACGGATAGGGAAGCATGGTCAATGCATAATACTTTTGCCTGGCTGGATCCATATCGGCATGATATAGACCGTCAGCGCTCCAACGTTTTTGCCATTTGGGCTCAATTTCACCCGGTAAATATTGTGATGGTTCTGCCATAGATGGTTCCTCCTGTTTATCCTAAGTGCAATCGCATCAAGAAGGTGTGGCTTCTCTCAAGTTCTAACAATCCGCGCCAGATTTGGCTGATATTTCGCTGGCTTAATTCGCCATGAGCCTGGCATGTACAGCGGGGGTTATTGGGCTGCGGACAACTGGAAATCGCAGCGACCACCGAATCAACTGCATCCGAGCTAACCCAGTAGCCTGTATGCACCCAGCCATCTTCGCCTGCGCCTCCATAGCGTGCTTCCTCATACACTGCCAGACCACGAAATGCACATATCTGACAAGCAACGACCTGTAAAGTAATTTCCTGCGATTTATTGTCCGGCGGCAATTCAATCGCCATCTCAATGTTCAGGGAATCAACTGTTTTACACTGCGGACAACGAAAAGACATACATTCCTTACTTGCTGCTGGACTGCCCCAGCCAGCCAAATTAATAGAAAATGCCTCCATCCTCCAGGGACGAAGACATGACTCCGCGGTACCACCCTGCTTGTTCAAGGACAGACAACGTCCCTGAACCGCTTTGGTGCGCGATAACGGGCGAAACCCGCCATTGGCTAGAGCATTGAACACCATTCACCAATGGAGCTTGCCCCACAAGGGGCAGCAGGCGAGTTTGGTCCTGGGAATTGACCCGTGTGCTCTGTGGGCACTCTGCCGGTTTTCACTGCTTTCCCCGGCTCTCTGGCAGATGACCTAATACTCCTGCTTTCACTTTTTCTTTAGAACAAACAGTCAACTGGGATGCCAGTTGACCAGTGATTCAAGAGAGTGGACCCAGTGGGATTCGAACCCACGACCTTCTCAATGCCATTGAGACGCGCTCCCAACTGCGCTATGGGCCCTGGTTTTGGATGAAGCGAGTGGTATTTTACACGCAAAGTCAATTTCCGTCAACCAACTGACCTGAGAGGATTTGCTTCATTGATCTGCTCTCCGCAAGAAAAATGGTCAAATCCGTATTTCAAGTCGGAGCATATTTGAAGAAGCCGTATTTTATTCGCTCTTAACGCTCCAGTCAACCCCCAAGATTTAAATGTAACAAGCCATGATTTTGATTATATAATCATAACAGGCCCACAGTACATTGAACCCATCCAATTGATTAGCAATCGTAGACAGCATCTCTGAATAAGACTTTTAGTCAGAAAGGAGGACACGAATGGGAAGATTTTCACCATTTAAGCAAGGCTTTCTAGGCGGATTGATCGCCATGGTTGTATTAGCCCTGGTTTTTTCTGCCAGCGGTCTGGCAGCAATTTATTTCCCCAACCTTGAATCCGATGCAACCAATCAGAACCACCCACCACAAGCATCAACATCTTCAGAGACAACTTCTACTTCACTTGCAAGCCCCAGTCCAGCATTGATTGTCTTCACAACCTATGACACCTTTAATGGCGCAGGGCCAGCCGGATACGGGCGCGCCGCTATGCACGCCGCCTGTCAGGAAGTAGATCCAGCTGCTCATTTCTGCTCGATCCTGGAAATTGAAAATGCATGGAAAACCAACGGGGTTGTCTTTGCTTCATCTGCCCAATCATGGATAGACAATGCCGTGCTGGGTACCAACCACAGCGATTATTCCGGGGACGTATCGACAGTATCGGACTGGTATGGCGGTTCTGCGACGGGTGATTATCCCTACAACTGCAATGCCTGGACAATCAGCACGAGCACTGGAAGGGGTTTGATTTTGAATTCTGGTTCCATCAGTTATGCAACCGAAAGCTGTGATGATATCCACCCCATCACCTGCTGCAAAGTCGTCGTGGCACATTCCATCTTTTTGCCTTTGGTGCAGAAATAAGATCTCGATTTACTCGTGGGTAACTTTCACCCAATCAATTCACAATAGATATCATCTGGAGGATCATGATGAAGAATTTATCAGAAGTGAAACAAAGCTTCCTCGGTGGGCTAACTGCACTCATCTTAACCGTGTCTACTCTTTGCTGCCAGTGTAGTCTATGCTCAAGAGGTACTCAACCCTGAAGACGCCAGTTTGGATAGCGAGCAAAGCGGTGTGAGTGAAACACTGCCTGTCCTTGCACCAGCCGCGCAGATAGCTCCACCGGTCAGTTAATCGTCTTTGTAACCAGTGCAACTTACAATGGAGCCGGACCGGCAGGCTATGGGCGCAGTGGAATGCACGCTGCTTGCCAGGCTGAAGATCCGGCTTCCCATTTCTGCACCATCCAGGAAATTGAAAATGCCTGGAAAACAAGAGGTGTCCTTTTCTCTTCTTCAACCCAATCCTGGATTGATAATGCCGTTGTCGGAACGATCAATGACGATTTTAGCGGAGACATTTCATTATCATCGGATTGGTATGGCGGATCCGCTACGGGTGATCATCCCTATAATTGCAATGCCTGGACAACCAGCTCAACCGATGGGCGAGGAATTATCATCAATTCAGGCGCGATCAGTTGGGCAGTCGAATCCTGCGATGATATTCACCCGATTTCTTGCTGTAAGTAGGTTTGGATTTACTCATCATTTCATAGAGAAGCCAGCCCATATTTTTTGGCTCACTTCTCCCCAGATTCTAAACCCTTTGCTTGCGCTCACCCGCAACATGCTTACGGATTGATCTGGTATTTGAGCACCGTGGTCCTGGCCACCACATACAGGTTGTTCTGCTGATCAAACGCCAGGCCGGAAGGCGCGCCGCCGGGTACCTCAAACTGGTCGATAAAACGCCCATCGCTGTCAAAGATCAGGATTTTGAGCATGTCGGCGATATACACATTTCCCTGTTGGTCAATCGCAATCGCTGCTGGAGAAGTAAACTGGCCCGGTGCATTCCCCCGGGAACCGAAGCGGTTCACATAACGGCCATCCGCCGTGAATTTGAACACCGCCTCGTTGAAGCTGCCTAAGGCGTAAATCTGATCCAAGCCGTCAACAGCCACGCGCATGTCCAATTCCGAATCGCCGGATTGCTCGCTGATGGCGCCTTCAATCTTTGAAAGCACTTCACCCTGAGGAGACAACCTCACCAGGTCATCCCTGCCGCGATAGGATGAGACCAGCAAATCGCCATTCAAGGCTACGGCAACATCGTCGATAAAAATTTCCGGCGCAGAGATCACACCGCTCTGTGTACCGCTGCTGCCATCAAAAACGAGCAACTTGCCACCCTGAGCGATATACAGCTTTCCATCTCTGGAGGCGGCCATGCCACGTAAGGGCGCTTTGGCATCCACCAGCCACTGGGTGAGAAACTCCCCCTGGGCATCGAAAACCTGCACCCGCCCGCCCAGATATTGGGCCACATAGATGCGGCCATCGCCATCCACGGCAATCGAGCGCGCATCCTCAAAATAACCAGGTCCGCTGCCTTCCTGCCCGAATTGCAGCAGCAGGCTGGCGACGCCTGGCGTGGGTTCCGGGGTGGGCGGCAGCTGTTGTTCAGGCATACCAGCCCCGCCAGAAGCCAGCTCAGCGGCCGGATCGAGATTTTCAACCAACTTAACCGTTGAAGTAAAAATAGCTGGCATGGCCAGGAGCGGCGCCAGGGAAACACACAGCATCAGCAACACAAAAACCCCCACCGCGATCCATAGTTTTCTCGTGTTCTTGGGAGAAATTTTCACAGCCGGCTGCCTGGCTCGCTTCAGAAGCGGGCATGGAGAAATTAATCTGCACCGGCGCTTGCGGGTTGGAGGCCTGCTGCTCCGGCAGGTTTTGGTTCGTCTTTGCGCAATTCTGCCGGCACGATCACCGTATGTTTGCAATAAGGGCAGCGGATCGAAGCGGAGACGGGAGGCTCTAAATCCAAGGGGGCGCCGCACGAAGGACAGGTGAAGGTTGTGGTCATATTTTAGTTCCTGGTTGGTCAAGGTGGAATGGATTTAATGCGGAGTATTATAATCGGATTTATACTGTTACGAAGTGTGGTTTTGGATTTTTGGAAAAATTATTGACTGGGCTTGTATAATCCAACGGCAATTTGAGAAGCATTTCTTTGGAGGAGTTTTCTAAAAAATCAGTATAAATGAGCTTGCCAGGCAGTGAAGTAACCAGACTGTTTTTCAGCATTTTCAAAAAGACGCATATGGTCTGGTTGAATATCTATGTGTGCAAATGGTTGGGAAAATGCTTACCTATTGCACACATGGACAAAGAAAACAGAAATTTTGTCCAGCGATGTTAATAATTGGCAACATTTTCCAACAAATTCCATGGGAGAAACAACTTTAATATTATAATGTGCGTAAGCTTCATTTCAAAATGATTGAATCCACAAAATAGGGGGAGAACGTTTCTTTCTTTTCACTGGCTAATGTTTGCTTGCCTTGCTGGAAGAGTTCACTCTGTCAAAATGCTCACAAATGGCACAGGCATTTAACTTTTATTGTCAATGCACTTGTACGGAAAAACATGCTCTTCCGATTATTTCGCATGAGTTCGATAGGCCGACAATCGTTATCCGCGTTTTAAGAGATTTCAGTTTACTTGTTACTTTGGAAATGACTTCTTTTTATAGGTAATAGACAGAAAAATAATTTGCCAATAAAAATGAAGCTTATTTCTCACATTTTCGCAAGCAAAGAGAGCGTTTCTATCGGTTTTAATTGCCAATACCTTGGTTGATAAGTTATCACCATCTTTTGTATCGTAAATATCACTAAGGAGCATTATCACTTGCACATCTAAATCCGAGATCATCTCGAGCCATTCCAGGTGGGAAATTAAATCTCCAGAATGTCCACAGCTCAAAAATATCTGAAGAACTCCATGCTCCCTCTTCGCGACTTTGTAACTTGCTGAGTTTGAAATATTAAAAGGATCATTCAAGGGTGAATTTTGATAAAAATTCTCCTCGTAATCATCAGCTATCCATTCATAGACATTTCCAGCCAAATCATAAATACCTAGTGCACTTTGACCTTTCATGTACTTTCCTACCTCGGCAGTCTCGCTATTGTTGTAATTCGCACTTTCGTATGTTGGCGAGCTTCGCCCCCAAGGATATAGGCGGATTTCGGTTTCATTGCGGGTTTTCCATTGGCGGCTTTTTCCCATTCAGCTTCAGTTGGAAGTCTTCCCCACGCCATTCGCAGAATTTGTTAGCATCATACCAAGAAATAAATATGACTGGAAAATTTCCATACTTATCTAGGTTATCAAAATATTGGTCCCTGGTCTTGCTATTATTGGATGTAGGCGGTAGACAATGATTTGCTAACACACATTGTTTATATTGAGCATTGGTGATTTCATATTTGTCTAAATAGAAATCGTTAATCGTCACTGTGTGTGCTGGATCAAAATCCAGAAGGGTGTTATATGAACTCCCCATTGTGAAGCTACCAACAGGAACATGTACCATTTCTGTATTAATTGTGATTACAAATTCTTTAGTTGAGTGCAGCAATATTTCAACAGTTTCTTCAGGTGAATAATCAGGCTTGATGATTGGCGTTTTATCAACTGGAAATGCTACAATATTGCACACAATGCTTGTACTCCATTTATAGTCTCTAGCGGAAATCATTGATGATACAACAATTTTCCCTGGTTCTTGTGGAGCTGTGTAAATGACTGAAAACCCAATTGGAGGGGCAATTGATCCTTTTGTGGCTTCCCATCTAACTGTTACGTCGCTAGGAAATGTCCCCTTTAGAGAGAAAGGTATTTCCTCACCTGGAGAAAGTTGGCAATTTGCTGGGATAATTATAGGTTCACCAGACGGCCAGTTGTTGTGTCCAACCAGTTATTAACAGAACAGAGAATATCAATGAAAATCGAATTAGAATTGTCATATCACTTCTCCTGAACAATAATTTCGAGAGGAACATGTGCAACGGTTGAGCAAAACCCTTGTGTAGCAGATAATGAAAGAATAGCTTTGCCCATGGAATTAGAGAAATTAACAGTTGTAGAACAAGAATTCATAGAAGATAGACTTGAAATGGCCTTGCCAGCAAACGACCAAGAACAATTCAGAATATCTGCACTCCCGCTTATTGCAGTGATTGTTGATGATGAATTTTCTGGAACAATAAATAATCCGCCGGCTTCTATCTGTCTAATTTTATCATTGCTTGAGACATTAAAGACTATAAATGGCGCAGAACAAATAGGTCGATAAACAAATAAACCAACACCTGAAATACCACCAAGCAAAACAGCTAGCCAAACAGGAAAACCAAGTAAGTAATCCCAGTTGCGATCTCTTGATGTTTCTGTAACATCCGGTACCATGGGAAACTTAATTCCAAGCCAAAGCAATATTCTAATGATACTGGTCATTGCCAAGCTAAAAAGCCACAGTGATAATACGGGAATCCGGGATTGGCTAAGCCAGTTTTTCACAGATAAAGGGATTAATAAACCAATACTTGTGAACCAAATTATGAGAAAGAGAATTACTAAAAAAGCAATTAAACCAATAGAAAATCTTTTCAAGGAGCCAATTTTCTTTTTCATTGATTTCACTCCTATTAATATATCCCTTTATGAATATAATGATGTCACAAGCTTATCTGTATGTGGTGGAACCATAAAGTTGGACAGTTTTCATACCCATTAGTAGGGGGTTTCTTGAATTGCAGCCACAATGTCCTGGTCTTTTCTTCCCACCGGTGAGTAATAATAGCTGCTCCGTGGCAGAGCTAACCACTGACAAGCCTGGATTACTGAATAGCCGTCTTTGACTAGCAACATGTCTATTACTCGCTTTCGCCATAGTGGGAGCCCAAGTAGCCTGAGACTTTCTTTGCCATTTCCAACTGCATGGTCAGCTTTCCCAGCATGCGTTCCAGTTCAGCTATCCGCTGGTCCCAATCGTCGCTTGTTACATGATTCTCAAATACACTCGGTGCTCGTTCGAGAAATTCTTGTTTCCATCTCGATGGAACTGAATCTTTAATGCCATATTCTCGACTGGCCTGACCAAAGCTCTTTCCGTTCGTTATGATATCAAGGACTACTTTCGCCTTGAAATCCGCTGTGAATTTTCGAGGTGTTCTTCCCATGTGAACCTCCATCCTGGAGTCTAATCCCTGTTCTATGGGGTGTCCAGTATTTGGGGTCCATTGTATAGACTTGGCAATTACTATTTTTATTTCAAAATAATCGCATCCAACTCTTTTTGACTTAGCATTTGTATCATATTTCCAACCTGAAAATACATCCATGTAAATCTTTCAAAATAACAGTCATTGTATGTAAACGAAGGTATCATGTTCGGCAGTCTAAGAACCATATCTATTGCAGAATTTCTCCATTCTTCAGTTGGTGTATATTGAGAATTTTTTTCTAAAATACTCTCCCGTGAATCGCTTCCCATATAATAATAATAAACAACTAAAGTCTCACCTTTTAATCCTATAATTGCCCCGCTTATAATCTTTCCTTTTTGTTCGCTTGTATAGGTTCCAATAAAATCACTGGACCCACTCTGCTCAAGTTCATTCTTTTTTTCCAAAAAGTTTTCTTCAGTTAATATATGGAGATCATAACTACTAATAGCTCCCTCAATGTCGTGCCGTCGTTGTCAATAAATGATACCGGCAGTGGACTATCCATCAGACTGCTGGCTAGAGATCTCATTTGCTGGAATAATAGTTTATTCTCATCGCTGATCACTGATCTGAAAATTCTAAAAAACCACTATAACTGTGATCATTTTTTGTTACAGCTCTGGCCCACATTAAGTTAGCTGTCAGCTGTTCCATGATGATTTGGAGGGCTTTGGGGGGGTAATTGACGGCGGTTATATATGGCACAAATGTGCCGTCTTTCATTTCTCCGATATTTTCCTGCTCAATTTTGACACTGATACTCCATTCAGTAGAACCGTATTTTTTGGAAAATGTTCCGGCATCTTTAAACACCAACCCTTCTTCCATTTTCTGCATCAAAATATCTGCCTGATCCGGGGTGGGCGTGAGCGTATTGGTGGGAGTGGCTGTGATCGTTGCTGTGCTGGTCGCCGTGAAAGTGGCTGTAACCGTTGGCGTCGAAGTATCCGTTGGTATTGGTGTATTTGTCGCTGCACCCACCACCGGGGTTAGATTGGCGGGTGAAACAGCCTGAGGTGAGGCTGTGCAAGCCTGTAAGAGAATGGCGAATATCAAGATCCATGGAATGCGCTTCATTGACCCTCCGCTGTAAGCAGCCTTAAAAATTCACGTTACACCCAAATCCAATGGCGCAATTATAGCCACTTTTAAATCCTTCGTGTTGTGTATTCAATTGAAATATCCGAGGGAAAAATATCTTGTTCGCCAGATATCTGGCGAAGCCACCTTTGTCGCTTGCGCTTATTTTGTCAATATTCACCACCATTAGGCTCGTCTCCGGTCGATGTCGCTGCGGAGCGGGAGGCAGAGCACAGCGTTGCCGTTCCGTATCCAGCACTTCGTAAATGCCGCCGTTGATTACTCCTTGATTGATTTCGCGCCCCATCCCAAGTATTAATGATCAAGTCAGTCCAAGGTAGTCTCATCAAAATGGCTAGCAGCCTGGGAAAAAAGACGTCTTTGATTTTCAATCATCTGGCAAATGTTACACAATAACAAATTGTAGGCGAACTCGCCATCTCTTTTCTTGGCGCTTCTACCTGATGTACTACGGCGTAGATCCTGAAAGCAAAAGGTTCCTAAAAAATACGCTAAAATAATAGTTGGAGGTTGCTTTGACCCTACAAGAGATCCTTGCTGATATT
Source organism: uncultured Chloroflexia bacterium (assembly GCA_963842455.1). GTDB lineage: Bacteria > Chloroflexota > Anaerolineae > Anaerolineales > UBA4823 > CAWJHE01. The sequence goes on along the minus strand of CAWJHE010000006.1, from coordinate 512,244 downwards.
CATTCCTTGGAAGAAGAATTACTGGCTTTCGAACGCAAGTACGGTGTGCGTTCAGAAACCTTTTATGCTGTCTATCTGAGCGGCGAAGAACCCGAAGATAAGACCTGGATGCTGGATTTCGGAGAGTGGGCCAGTATCTACCGTACCTGGCTGGCGCGCCAGGCTGAATACCGCAATGAACTCCAGCGCTTCCAACACAGTCCAGCCAGCCTGGCAGGGCTTATTCGAGTAGCACCGTGAATATTGCGCTGTGCACGTTGGAGGATTACGAGTATTTTATCTATTCGCTGGTAGATCAATTCCCCATTAATCAAGCAGTCTACTGTCACCGTTGTACGATCAGGTGCGACATTGGCACGCGTAGCCGGCGAACTGCTTTTGACATCGGATTTTCGCATCGTTGTTCGAGAACGCCTGGTTTTCGACCGTTTGCCTGGCGTCATCGATTGGTATGGTTATGAAGTATGGCGGGGCGAAGAAAAACTGTATTGGTATGATTGTCAACCCCATCCCCATGAGCCTGCTTTACAGGAAAATCATCCTCATCATAAGCATATACCGCCCGAAATGAAACATCACCGGGTTACAGCCTTCAATATGCGCTTTGACGCACCCAACTTGCCAGAAGTCATCCGTGAAATAGAAAAATTGCTTGTGTAGTTTTTTACAAGAGCGGCGCAACCAGAAACTGCAATTGAGCAGGATGATGATATCCACCCAGGACGATTAGAGGAATTTTCATAGGAGAAAGCTTTGCGTTCTTGGCGAGCTTTGCGAGAGATCAAAACGGAAGCTTCGAGTTACTATGTCAATACACCCCAAGCCATGATAAAATAAATACATGGAAGTATGACTATCATACGGAGGTGTGCAATGTCTGAGATGTTGGTGCGTGTTCAAGAAAAAGGTCAAGTGACCATCCCATCCCGAATTCGCAAGAAACTGAAGCTGAAGAAAGGCGACCTGGTGATCTTCGAAGAAACGGAAAGCGGCGCAACCATCAAGCCGGTTGAAGTGTTGATGACCGATGCGCTGGATCAAATCGGCAAAGCCTTGCAAGAAAAAGGGATCACATTAGAAGAGATCATCGAGCGGGGTCGCGAACTGCGCGGTGATCTGATTGCCGGTGAATACGACCTGGATGACGAACCGAAAAAATGAAACGGGTATTTATCGATTCCAGTGTCCTGTTTTCGGCAGTGTACTCAAGTCGCGGTTATCCGCGGGATTTGCTCTTGTTAGGAGTTCGGGAACAAATAATCCTGGTCATCAGCTCTCTGGTGAAAGAAGAGACCACAAGAAACCTGGCTGGTTTTGCTCCGGAAACTCTACCCTTGTTGGAGAATATGTTTGAGTGGATCCCTTTCGAAATCATTAATCCGTCCAAGAGTGCGGTGATCGAAGCTGCTTCTGTGGTCGCCTTGAAAGATGCGCCAATTCTAGCCGCAGCTAAAGCTGCGAGAGTAGGCGCTCTGGTATCGCTGGACAAGCGTCACTTATTGGATAGACCAGAACTAGAAAAATTCATTTCTGGCAAAATTCTTCGCCCTAAAGAAGCTTATGAGTGGATTATTTCTAAAGGAAATAGATAACACAGAAGGCGCAAAAACTCATCCCACTTCGTAGATCATGTAAAACCATTCGTAAGATGAATTTTCAAAAAAAACTTTGCGAGAGATCAGATTGCTTCACAAAGAACGTTCGCAATGACAGCGTTCTCTACGGGCTCTGCGAGAGATCAAAAAAATAAATCGAGAATGCGTCAAAGAAATCACCCGCTATATCCAACCCTGCTTAAACCAAAAAACCCCTCGCGGGGTTTTCCAGTGGACCTGAGGGGATTCGAACCCCTGACCTCCTCAGTGCGATTGAGGCGCGCTCCCAACTGCGCTACAGGCCCTTTTGAGAATGAAGATTCTATCTGAGAGTACAACGACTGTCAAGCGCTTACCAGCGTGGATTTCCCCTCCACAATTAATTCTTCGAAAACACCCGGGTGAGCATCGGTCCGCTTTTCGAGGCGATGGTTTCCAGCAGCAAAATCTCACGCGACAGGATCACCAGCAGGTCTTGAAAGAAATGCTCCATGCTCTCCGATTCCAACAATTTTTGTTTTTCATGCGCAGGGATTTGCAACAAGGTAGCCGCCATATAGGCCAGCAAGACATTATTTTGCGGCAACTCCTGGCGCTGAAAATCTTCCCCGCGAATTCGACCCAGGATATTCACAAACCTCTGTAATTGATGGCGGATATTTTCTCCTAAAACCTCGCTTTTTTCGGATGACAGCTCCGGAATGGGCTGAATTTGCACCTCTCCAACCAGGTAAGGATAACTGATCTCGTCAATCGACAGGATCTGGAAACGCTCATGTCCCAGGCAGGCGATATTCATGCGGCCTTGTTCCAGCCGGTCGACATGCAGGATACGCGCCGTGCAGCCCACCAGGTGCGGCTCAGCCAGCGGACCCAGGGCTTCGGCGCCTTGCTGGATCAGCACAATGCCAAAAGGCAGGCGCTCATCGATACAGCGGTTGATCATGATTTGATAGCGTTCTTCAAAAATGTGCAGATTGACCGGCATTCCAGGAAACAAGACAGTATTGAGTGGAAATAAGGGGATCTTCATACGTTACACCTGAATAGTTTTTTGCGCCGGGGTTGAATGCACCGGACTCCAGATCTTCTTGATCACCAGAAATAGGATGGCCAGAAAGGAAATGGTCCGCAGGCTGATCTGAAGCGCATACAGGCTGTTTGAGTCGAGCAGCTCCAGCAAAGGCCATTCGATAAAGGTCAATGCGGACACACCCTAATACGATTATAAGGCCCAGTTTTACCTGGAAAAGATAATAGGAAGATTGGAATCAATAAAACCATCCATTGGGGGCTCCAGCCCTTCGACCACAGGTGAAAGAACAGGGCGGCGATCAGGGTGAAATACACCAGGTTCTTCGCCTGGTTTTTATCGATGGGTCTGGTCAACAGCCCCAGATAGGCTACGGCAAACACCAGCGTGCTCAGCCAGGTGGGGATGACGGAAGGATTGGCGCGCGGAACCACCGCTTCCTGGATTTGGGTGCGCGTCTCCAGGGGCCCATAATACCCCGGGCCATAGTTGCCATCGATTAACGCCCACACCGTGCGCCAGGAACCCACATTAGCCCAGGCTTTGAAAGAGGCCATGGTCCAATCCAGTTTTCCCAGGCCGATAAACGGCAGGAAGAAGACCCCAAAAACCAGCAGGCTGACCAGGACGTATCATGGAGGATACGCTTCCAATCTGGCCAGAGAAATTTGAGCGCCACCGCCAGGAAGAAAAGCGGGGTGAGCTTGGCGGCGATTCCAAGCCCCAAAGCCAGCGCCGAAAGGGTGCGCCGCTGGGAAAGAAACAAATCCATGGCTAGCAGGAGAAAAAAAGTGGGCACTACCTGGTGCGAATAATTCCAGAAGAACATGGGCAGGCTCAGGCTCAGGTACACCCAGCTCAGCCAGGCAGCGGCTGCATTCCCCCACACCTTAGCGCCAATGCGGTAGAGCAAGACCAAAACGCCGGCGTCAAACAGCAACAGGATGCTCCCCAGGATGCGCAAGAAAAATGCATACCCAAATTCATTCATCAGCTTGGCAGGCAGGATGCGTTGGGTGATTTCGTAAGCAAACTGGGATAGATAAGCCAGCAGGGGCGGGTATTCATACCACATATTGATATAGGGATAATATCCCTTATCGGATAGTTGCGCTGTGCGGTAATAAAAATCATAATCGCTATAGGAATTTAGCAAACCTTGCGGTGTGTACAGAAACAAAATGGTCAGGCGCAGGAAGAGAAATAGAACCAGGATGCTCAAAACCCCCTGCGGCAGGTAGACAAATCCCGCATCTTCCAGGTTTTGCGCGGTTTCTTGAGAATGGGTCGGAGCTGTTGGGGCTAAGGATGGTTCCGCCATGGGTCATCTCCCTTATCAAAGAAAGGATTGGAGCCGTAGTGTTTTCTGAGAATACTATAAACTAAACAGGGTTTGGATACAAGGGAATAGTATAATCTGTCTACCAGCTGCCTGAATTTCGTTCATGATCCATTCAGGAGCGAGTCGAGTTGCCATGTTGCAACTTTGTCGTTTTGCCCATTCGCAACGTGAACCATACGCTAATTAATCAACCAAACGAATTGCTGCTGCATTCTTGGAGGGACTGATGAAAAAAGATGCTCTTCAACATCCTGGCTACCATCTCCGGCAGGCGCGCCTGGCTTCCAGCATGTCCGCTGCTGGGACCAAAATCCTGGCGCTTAATCCGGGACCAAGCCTGACCTACCTGACCGGATTGCATTTTCACCTGAGCGAGCGCCCTGTAATCGCCTTATTTGCACCACATACCCCGCCGGTTTTGGTGATCCCCGAGCTAGAATCGATCAAAGCCAAATCCTTATCCTTTCCGGTGCAGGTCTTTCCTTACGGTGAAGAACCCAGCACCTGGCCCGATGTGTTTCGCCAGGCTGCCATGGCTGCCCAAATCGATCAAACCAGCGTTGGCGTTGAACCGACCCATTTAAGATATTTGGAGCTGAATTTATTACAGAACGCTGCTCCGCAAGCTAAATTCATCCCTGCTGAAGACGTTGTGGCAGACCTGAGGATGCGCAAAGATAATTATGAAGTGGAGTGCATGCGCAAAGCGGTTGACATCGCCCAAAATGCGCTGCAAGCTACCATCCCCAGCATCAAAGCTGGCGCCACTGAAAAACAAATCGCTTCTGAGCTAACCATCCAATTATTCAAAGCTGGCTCTGACCCGGAATTCCCCTTTATGCCGATTGTTTCTGGCGGTCCAAATGGCGCCAACCCACACGCCATCCCCTTCGGATCGGAAACTAAAGCCAGGCGATTTGTTGGTGATTGACTGGGGAGCCATGTTCAATGGGTACGCTTCTGATCTGACCCGGACCTTTGCGATTGGTCAGGTGGAACCCGAATTTGCGCGGATTGCCGAGATTGTCTTACAGGCGAATACGGCTGCCCGCCAAGCTGCCCGGCCTGGGATTTCTGCCAGCCAGGTTGACCAGGCGGCTCGGGATGTCATCGAAAAAGCCGGCTATGGAGAATTCTTTATCCACCGCACCGGGCACGGATTGGGCATGGAAGCGCACGAACCTCCTTATATTCGCTCAGGGAATAGCCAGGTTTTGGACCCGGGCATGACCTTTACCATCGAACCCGGTATCTATTTACCCGAGCGCGGCGGTGTGCGCATCGAGGACAATATGGTCATCCTATCCGGTCAGGCTGAAAGCTTGAGCACCTTCCCAAGGGAGTTGATCCAATGTTGAACCCAGATTCGGGCACATCTACCCGCTCGCAGGCTCAAATCATGGACGGCGCTGAGCCCTTTTTGTTTCCCGGCGGTCCGGTTGGCTGTTTACTCGTTCACGGTTTCACCGGCACACCGAAAGAGATGCGCTGGTGCGGGGAATACCTGGCAGAGCAAGGTCACACGGTTTTAGGCATCCGCCTGTTTGGGCATGCGACCCAACAGGCAGATATGATCCGGGCACGGTGGACGGATTGGCTGGCAGATGTGGAAGACGGTTACCATACTTCTCAAGGGCAGCTGCCAGAAAGTCTTTGTGATCGGTCTATCTATGGGGGGTATTTTATCCCTGCTGCTGGCCTCCAGGCGCGAATTAGACGGCGTCGTGATCCTTTCTACCCCTCACCATTTACCCAGCGACCCGCGCATTCGTTTTGTCAAGCCTTTAAGCCTGGTAAAACCTTACCTGCCCAAAGGTCCGCCAGCCTGGTTCGACCAGGAGGCCTACCAGGAACATCTCAGCTACCCATCCGACCCAACACGGGCGTTCGCAGAATTACGCGATATGCTCGAAGCCATGCGCAAGGGCTTGCCGAACATCCAGGCTCCAGCCTTACTGGTTTACTCGAAGGATGACCCTGTGGTAACCCCCGAAGAAGGTCACATGGAATTGATTTTTCAAAGCCTGGCTTCTCAGGAAAAGCAGTCGCTTTGGATTGAAAAAAGCGGGCATGTGGTCACAAGGGATGCCCAACGCCAACAGGTCTTCCAGGCCATTGGAAATTTCGTCAACCGCCTGGCGCCGATCACCCCATGAGCAAAGATTTAATCCTGGTCATCCTTTCCTTAATGACCTGGGGGGTGGGCGAAGGTATGTTTTTGTTCTTCCAGGCTCCTTACCTGGAACAACTGGGGGCAGACCCGCTCGAGATTGGCCGTATCCTGGGATTGGTAAGTGCGGCAATGGCTATCACCCACCTTCCCGCCGGGTATCTTTCCGATCGTTTTGGCCGTCGCCCGATGATCTTGGCTGCCTGGATGTTGGGTATGGTGGCTGCCTGGACGATGGCTTTGTCGACCAGCCTGCCCTTCTTTGTGGTTGGCGCCATCCTGTATGGGTTTACCGGTTTTGTGATGACTCCCCTGAACAGCTACATTACCGCTGCCCGCGGGACCCAAAGCGTCGGCAGGGCGCTGACGCTGATTTCAGCCACCTTTAGTTTTGGCTCGATCGTTGGTCCTTGGTTGGGCGGTGAAATCGGAGAACGCTTCGGTTTGCGCACCAACTTCCTGGTTGCTGCCTGTTTTTTCATTCTCTCCACACTGATCATCCTGTTTATCAAGCCCCAACCCATCGAGAACAAAGAAGCCAGAAGCGAGGGATCTTCCCGTATTTCCTGGCTCACCCCCCGGTTTGTGCTTTTCCTGGGGTTAATCTTTATCAGCGTGTTCAGCATGATGCTGCCGCAGCCATTTTCTCAGCTCTTTTTATTGAATGAGCGCGATATCAGCCTGAACGAATTGGGACGCTTGATTTCCTTGAGCAGCCTGGGGGCAGTCATCCTCAATCTCACCCTGGGAAAACTAAACCCGCGGTTTGGTTTTCTAATATCCCAGGCAGCGATGGCAAGCTTTGCTCTGATCCTTCTCAGGGGCAATCACATCCTGTGGTTCTCTGCCGGATATTTTCTACTGGGGAGCTATCGGACAGCTCGCTCGCTAGCAACCGCCCAGGGCAGAGAATTAATCCAGGCTGCCCAGATGGGTGTAGCCTACGGATTGATCGAAACCGTCAGCTCAATTGCCAATATCCTGGCGCCCGTTGCAGCCAGCTTTCTGTATAGCTTTAATCCATCCTCGGTTTATTCGGTGAGCATAATCGTTATCCTGGTAAGCCTGGCGCTGATGCTTTTCTTTTCACCACTCAAATCAACGATCCAAATGCCGGAAAATCAACTGGAGGTGTAAATCATGGAATCATTCATCGAGCCTGGTATCGCATTTATCTTGTGGGTACAAAGCCTGGGCGCCTGGCTGGCGACCCCCATGGAGATGATCTCATTTCTGGGAAATGAGGAGTTTTACCTGTTTGTCGCACCGGCGATCTTCTGGTGCCTGGATGCCAGACTTGGATTGCGCCTCGGGATCAGTTTGATGTTGAGCGGTATGATCAACTCGGGTTTTAAGCTGGCATTGCACGGTCCGCGTCCTTATTGGCTGGACGCAAATGTGCAGGCTTTTTCGGCTGAGACTTCGTTCGGCGTACCTAGCGGTCATTCGCAGAATTCTGCGGTTGTGTGGGGTGTACTAGCCAAAAAGGTGAACACAAGCTGGTCGTGGCTGCTGGCCGGGTTAATCGTAGCGCTCATCGGTATTTCCCGGATGGTTCTGGGGGTGCATTTCCTGCATGATGTGCTTTTCGGCTGGCTGATTGGCGCAATCATCTTATGGGCCATTATTCGCTGGGAAGGCAAGTTTTTAGCCTGGTTCACACGCTTCGGTTTGACCCAGCAGATCCTTCTCGCCCTGGGCGCATCGCTCGTGCTGATCCTGTGCATTGCTTTGATCCGCATTCTGCTGGGTGATTACCAGGTACCGCAGGCATGGATTATGGCTGCCGCACAGGCAACCCCAGATGCCGACCCCATTGACCCTCTGGCGCTTTCTGGGATCGTCTCCAACGCCGGCACACTTTTCGGGTTAGCTGCGGGAGGTCTCTGGCTTCATCAGAAGGGCTGGATGGATGCACGTGGAGAAGTGTGGAAGCGGCTTTTGCGCTTTCTAATTGGCGTCATCGGAGTATTCATCCTGTGGTTTGGTTTAGGAGAAATTTTTCCACGTGGTGAAACACTGCTCCCCTTTGCTCTCCGGTATTTGCGTTATGCATTGGTAGGTTTTTGGATCAGCGGTATAGCTCCCTGGCTGTTTATGCGCATCAGGATTGCTGAATCCGTTGACGGACCGCTGCAAAAATAGACAGACAAGCCAGTCTATCGATTAAAGAAAAACGAGGCCAGTTGAAACTTATTCACTGGCCTCGCTGCATTAATCTGGAGACTATTCTTCTTTAGCGGCTGCCAGTTCCTTCTGGCGCGCATTGATCACTTCTTGGCCAATATGCGCCGGCACCGTTTCGTAGTGGGAAAATTCCATGGTGAATACACCACGCCCGCCCGTGATAGAACGTAAATCTGTGGTGTAACGCTGCATTTCTGCCAATGGCACCGAGGCAGTCACAACTGAGCGGCCTTTTTCCGAATCCATACCCTGGACTCTCGCACGGCGGGTATTCAGGTCGCCGAGGATATCACCCATGTTGGCTTCGGGTACGAGAATACGCACATTCATGATCGGCTCAAGCAGCACAGGGGCAGCATCTCGAACACAAAGTTTAAAAGCTTCTCGTCCGGCAATTTCAAAGGCGACCGGTTTTGAGTCTACCGGATGCTCTTTTCCATCGAATACGGAAACCTTTACGTTCTTGATCGGGAACCCAGCCACCACGCCTTCCTTCATCACGCTCTTGACCCCTTTTTCAATCGCCGGCATGTAGCTGGAGGAAACCGCCCCACCAAAAACATCGTTGGAGAAAGCGTAATCTTCTTCGGGTAATGGCTCAATCCGCATGGAGACTTCACCAAATTGACCAGCGCCGCCGGTTTGTTTCTTGTGCCGGTAAGTGGCCTGGCCTTTCCCAGTGATCGATTCACGGTATGGGACCCGCGGTTCTTCAGACACCAGAATAGTCTGGAATTTGGCTTCTGCTTTTCGAATGGCCACGTCGATATGCTGGTCGCCCATACCCTGTAAAATGGTCTGCAAGGTGCTGGGTTCCTGGTGCCAGGATAAGGTCATGTCCTCTTCGCATAAACGTGTCAGCGATGGGCTGATTTTTGCCGAATCGGCTTGTGTTTTCGGGGAAACAGCCACACGATAGAGGGCTGATGGATATTCTGGCACCGCCAGAGTCACCGGGTGACCTTTATCGCAAATTGTGTCGCCGGTAGAAGTGAGGCTCAATTTGGGCACGGAGGCAATATCACCGGCATGCACAACCTTGATGGGTAAAGCTTCTTTACCACGCAATAAATGCATGGTGCCAATCCGTTCTTCTGCGGATTTATTCTGATTCCAAATTCTTGAGTCCGAGTTCACCATTCCAGAATAAACCCGGTAGTAAGTGATTTTTCCTACGAATGGATCAGCCGTGGTTTTCCATACATAAGCCACCAAAGGACCAGAGTCCACAGCTTTGAGCTCTTCTTCGCCATTCTTTCCCGCCACCTTGATAGCTGGCAGTTGGGCCGGGGAAGGCATCAAGTCAATAATGGCGTCCAATAATCGCGCCAGGCCAATTTCAGCGGCGCCAGCGGCAATAAAAACTGGTGCGAAAGAACGATTGTGAACAGCCTTGACTAAACCACGCTGAATTTCTGCCGCCGACAGGTCTTCACCTTCTAAATATTTTTCCAGCAAATCATCTTCGCCTTCGGCTGCAGCTTCAATCAATTCCATCCGAGCAGTTTCTGCATCGTCCATAAGTTCCGCGGGGATTTCAACAGATTTTTTTCCATCTCCCGGGTAAGCCTTCATGGTGAGCAAATCGATCACGCCTTTGAAATCGGCTCGTTCGCCCCAAGGGAGCTGCACAGGGATTAAGCGAGTTTCCGAAAGCTCGCGAATCGAGTCAAGCGCTTTTGCAAAATTGGCATTATCCCGATTCATTTTATTGAGTACAACAAATCGCGGCAGATTGAATTGATCGCAATAATTCCAGGCGATTTCTGTTCCAACCTCAGCTCCTGAAACTGAGTCAACCAGGACAATCGCCCCATCAACCACACGCAATGCAGAAATCACTTCACCCACAAAATCGGTGTACCCGGGTGTGTCCAATATATTGATTTTGTGATCGCGATATTCCACCGGAATAATTGTCGTTGAGAGAGAGATACCACGCCTGATCTCTTCTTCTTCGAAGTCTCCGACCGTTGTACCGTCCTCAATCCTTCCTAAACGCGTGGTCGCCCCAGTAAAGTGCAGAAATGCCTCCGCCAGCATCGTCTTACCTGCACTGCTATGCGAAACCAAAGCAATATTGCGAATATACTCAGTGGTGTATTCTTTCATTAGAGAACCTTCCTTAAATATATTAAATTCAAATGGCCTCGCCCCATCCCGGACGGCCATCATAAGTTAATAAAAAGGCTAATAACGCCAAACATTGATTGTAAAGTATCTTTCAATCCTTGTCAAAGTTTTTATAGAAAGTGTGTGTTTGAAAGCGAAGATGAAAATAGAGTAAAATGATCCATTACAGAGACATGAACCTGGTTAAGAAACTCTTTTACAATTTTTTATACCTGACCAATCCCCCCTGGGATACTGGCGTTACCCCGCCAGAGCTGGTCAGTTTTGTCGATTCTCGTCCGCCGGGGAGAGCGCTGGATTTGGGCTGCGGCACAGGCACCAATGTAATTTACATGGCTCAACACGGCTGGAATGTGACGGGCGTGGATTTCATCCGACGCGCCATCCGCAAGGCTCGCAGGAAAGCAACAAAGGCAGGGGTAGAGGCTGACTTTCGAGTGGATGATGTCGTCCGTTTAAGAAATATTCACGGACCCTTTCACTTGATCCTGGATATCGGATGTTTCCATAATCTACAAGACCATGAGAAAAAAAGCTATCTTCGCAATATCGATCAGTTGTTGAGCCCTGATGGGACATTCCTGATCTATACATTCATCAAGAACGATCCGAGCCAAAAAACAGGCATTTCCGCTGTGGATATCGAGGCAATGCAAAGCATCCTGCATTTGACATCCCGCCAAGATGGCACCGATCGTGGCGTGCGAACCTCCGCCTGGTTGAGATTTGATCGATGAAAATCCTTTTTATCTTCTTGGACGGCATAGGCTTAGGCGAGAACAATCCGCTCACCAATCCTTTTGCCCAGGCACTGTATGCCGTTCTTAGAGCGTTTACTGGATGGTCGCAGGTTGATCTCGGATCACGCAGCATACAACGGGACAAACGCCTCTTTATTGTCACTGGATGCCTGCTTGAATGTCCCTGGTGTTCCTCAATCTGCTACGGGACAGGCCACTCTGCTGACCGGCATCAATATTCCTGCTCAAATTGGGTATCATTACGGTCCAAAACCCAACCCAGAAATCTCCGCTTATCTGAAGAACGGTAACGTTTTCTCACAAGTAATCCAGGCTGGTAAACGCTGTTCATTCTTGAATGCCTACCCACCGGTTTATTTTAAGAATATTCAAAATGGGCGAAGGCTGAACGCTGCTATTCCAATGGCAGCTACAAGCGCTGGCTTATCCCTTCGAACAGTCCAAGATTTGCATGCGGGTACAGCGATCTCTGCTGATTTTACAGCTTCCGGTTGGAGGACAGCACTTAGGCCTGGACCAAACGCCGCTGTCCACGCCCAATGAAGCCGGCAGACGACTGGCCGGTCTGGCTCAATCCTACGATTTTAGCTTGTTTGAGTATTGGCTGAGCGATTACGCCGGACATCAGCAGGATATGCAGGCTGCCAAAGGATTATTAGAAATCCTTGACCAGGTTTTGGAGGGGGTTTATCAGGCCTGGGAACCATCATGCGGTTTGATTTTGCTCACCTCAGATCACGGGAACATGGAGGATCTGAGCACACGCAGGCACACGCTCAACCCAGTTCCAGCCCTCTTGATTGGAGAGAGGCAAGTCCGGCAGACTTTCCAGGAAAACCTGGTGGACATCTCCGGGATATCTCCTGCCATTCTTCGCACCATCAACATGCCTGCAGAACCGCGACCGGCTGTCCAGGCTTGATCGATCAAATGAGTTCACGAAAGACTAAAATAAGGTAAAATTCAGCGCGCATATGAGTACAGAACTGATTCGTAATTTTTGTATAATCGCCCATATTGATCATGGGAAATCCACTTTGGCCGATCGTTTGTTGCAGATCACAGGCACGATCTCAGATCGCGATATGACCGAGCAGGTGTTAGATGCTATGGACCTGGAGCGTGAAAAAGGTGTCACGATCAAGGCTTCCGCAGTACGCATGGCTTACACTGCCAATGATGGAAAGACTTATGAACTTAACCTGATCGATACGCCCGGGCATGTCGACTTCGGTTATGAAGTCAGCCGCGCCCTGAACGCCTGCGAGGGAGCGCTTCTGGTTGTCGATGCATCTCAAGGAATTGAAGCGCAAACGCTGGCCAATTTATACCTGGCATTAGAAGCTGATCTCGAAATCATTCCGATCATAAACAAGATTGATTTACCGGCTGCACATCCCGATGAAGTCGCCGAGGAGATCGGCAATCTGCTGGGCACCCCGCCAGATCAGATTATCCGCATCTCTGCCAAAGCCGGCCTCAACGTTGAAGCTGTGCTGGAGCAAATCATTACACAAGTCCCCCCACCCAAGGGGGATGATACAGCGCCCTTGCAGGCTTTAATTTTTGATTCACACTACGATTCCTATAAAGGCGTGATCGCCTATATCCGTGTGATCAATGGTGAGCTCAAGGCAAACGATAATATCTTGTTGATGGCAACCAACACGTCGCTGAAACCGGTCGAAATCGGCGTATTTGCCCCTTACCTGCGCACGACCGACAAGCTAACCTCCGGTGAAGTTGGTTATATTGCCACCGGTCTCAAAACCGTGCGCGAATGTCGAGTTGGCGATACGGTCACCCTGTCTGCTCGCCCCACAACTGAAGCCTTACCCGGTTACCGCAAAGTCAAACCGATGGTGTTTGCCGGTATCTACCCGATCGAAGGGGAAGATTACGAAGACTTGAAAGAGGCTTTAGAGAAGTTACAGCTCAATGATGCCTCACTCATTTACCAGCCGGAGACATCCCAGGCTCTCAATTTCGGCTTTCGTTGCGGCTTTCTGGGCATGTTCCACATGGAGATCATCCAGGAACGCCTGGAGCGCGAGTACGATCTGGATATCATTGTCACGGCGCCTTCGGTTGAATATGAAGTAGTGTTGCGCACAGGGGAAACCATTCGGATTGATTCACCTGCCGAGTTACCCGAAGAAGATGAAATTGTAGAAGTGCGCGAGCCTTGGATGACGATCCAGATTTTCACGCCAACCGAATTTTACGGCGCAGTGATGGAATTAACCAAAAAACGCAGGGCTAACTTTACTGAACAGGAATACCCCGCCCCAAACCGTGTCCTGCTGCATTTTGAAATACCCCTCTCCGAACTGATCGTGGATTTCTTTGACCAGTTGAAATCTCGAACCCGCGGGTATGCATCCCTGGACTACCAGTTTGCTGAATACCGGCCAGACAACCTGGTTAAGCTGGAAATCCTGGTCAACGAGGAACCGGTGGATGCCCTGGCCAGCATCGTCCATCGCAACGATGCTTACCACAAGGGTCAGGCCATCATCTCAAAGCTCAAAGATATTATTCCACGCCAGCTCTTCGTGGTTCCGATTCAGGCCTATGCGGCAGGTCGGGTGATTTCACGAGCCAATGTAAAGGCTGTGCGAAAAGATGTCTTAGCCAAATGTTACGGCGGTGATATTTCCCGTAAGAAAAAACTGCTTGAGAAACAAAAGCGCGGCAAGAAACGCATGAAAATGGTTGGCAATGTAGAAATCCCGCAAGAAGCCTTCCTGACCATCTTGCGAGTTGGGGAGGATTGAGATCGCTGGTCCATCCCACACCCCAGGCAGCTGGAAGAAAATCCTTCCTGGTCTGATTATCAGCCTGCTCTCGTTGGTCATCATCTTCGCCCTGGTAGATCTGGACCAGTTATGGCAGGCTTTACAGTTAGCGAATTACCGGCTGGTAGGACTATTCTTAGGTCTAACCTTACTGTGGTTGGTGATTCGCTCCCTGGTTTGGTATAGTCTGCTTGAAGAGAATTATCCCCTGGGCAATGTTTTCCTGGCAATTAACCAGGGTTATTTGTTGAACAACCTGTTGCCCTTCCGATTAGGCGAGATCGGTAGGGCGATCTTGCTTAATTCCAAACCTGCTCACCTGGCGGAGAAAACATCGCCATCGGGCACCGGTTTCTTCTATACTCTCTCGACGATCATTATCGAACGGGCGCTAGACCTGGCCATGGCTGCTGGTTTAATGCTGGCTACCATACCCTTTGTGGTTGGAGCAAGTTGGGCTCTCCAGGCCGCCCTTAGCGCCGCTGGCCTGGTAGTGCTTGGCTTGGGATGCCTTTACGTCCTGGCGCGCAATCGTTCCTGGGCGCAAAATAAGACCACTCAAGTTTTTACCCGCATCCCGTTATTACACAGGGTCGGCAGTCAACAAATTAATACTTTTTTCAATGGCCTGGCAACCCTGACTGATAGCCGAAGATTTTTAAAAGTCACCGCTTTAATGATCTTGAACTGGGCTGTTGCCGTGCTCCAGTACTATATGCTGATGTTGGCCTTTTTCCCCCAGGCTAAATTACTTTTTGCGGCTTTCAGCCTGGGTGTGGTTGCACTGGGTGTAGCGGTACCCTCCTCTCCTGGCGCTGTTGGCATCATGGAGTTATCACTGGTTGGCGCCCTCTCTGTTTTCAAATTGGATCCATCGGTCTCATTAGCCCTGGCGCTCACTGCCCACCTGACCAATTATCTTTTTACTGGTATCATCGGTGCATATGCCTTTGCTCGTGATGGGCAAAAAATTACGGATTTATACAAGAGCGCCAGAAAACTTGCCTCGGAAAAACATGCCTGAAATCTGCAGACCATGAAAATCCTGATTGCACTTACCTATTACCGGCCACATTACTCAGGGCTCACCATTTACGCCGAACGCGAAGCACGCGCCCTGGTCAAGCGCGGGCATCAAGTGACCATCTTAACCTCCAGGTTCGAAAAAGATTTACCATCCCATGAAATCCGTGATGGTGTAGAGGTTATCCGCCTGGATGTCGCCATGCGCATCAGCAAGGGCGTTATCATGCCTGGTATGTTCCCGGCTGCATGGAAACTGGTCCGGGAAGCAGATGTCGTACATTTACATGTTCCTCAATTAGACGCTGCTCTGATTGCACTGGTCGCACGTCTGTTCAAAAAGCCACTTTTGCTCACCTATCATTGCGATTTACATTTGCCAGTTGGCATGGTTCACTACCTGGCTAACCAGGGCTCAAACCTGGCTAATCACATTACAGCCTCGATTGCCAACCTGATTGTTACCAATACTCAGGATTACGCAGATCACTCCAATTTCCTGCGACCTTATTTGCACAAGCTTCGCCCTGTCCTTCCACCCGTGGAGGTAGAAGCAGTAACACAACAAGACCTGCTCGATTTTCGGGAAAAATTCGCAATTGAACCGGAGCAACGAATTATTGGTATGGCAGCCAGGTTGGCAGCTGAGAAAGGCGTAGAATACCTTACAGAGGCCTTACCGACCATATTAGAAAAACACCCCACAGCCAGGGTTTTGTTTGTCGGCCCATATCAAAACGTATTGGGCGAAGAAAACTATGCTAAGAAATTAAGTCCACTAATCAGGGCTTTAGGCCAGCATTGGACCTTTTTAGGCATAGTCTCACCAAAAGATCTGGCAGCCTTTTTTCACCTGAGTGAAGTCACCGTTTTCCCAAGTATTAACAGCACCGATTCCTATGGACTCGTTCAGGTTGAATCACTGCTATGTGGGACGCCTGTCGTCGCATCCAACTTGCCTGGCATCCGAGTGCCCATTCAAACCACTGGCTCAGGCATCGTCGTACCTCCTTTCAATGCTCAAGAGCTGGCGCAGGCGGTCATCCGAATTTTAGACGACCCAGGCAATTTTCAAGGCAATCCCAACTTAATTCTTGAGAAATCCACTCCTTCTGCAGTTGCTCAAATTTATGAAGGGTTGTTTATGGAGCTTTTGAAGAACGCAAAAATTCAAGATGAATAAATCTTCCCCAAAGAATGCACATGGACACCGAACAGATCGTTCATTGGGATGAGTGATTATTTGAATGAGAATTTATGTCAGAATACCCGCCATTATTTACAAAAAATGAAAAAGACTTTCTCTTCCTCAACTTGAGGGAATTACCTTATTTTCGGGGATTGTTGCGCGCCGTTGAGGCTCGCTTCTATCGAGAGATTGATTTACCGCGCCCGATTTTAGATTTGGGCAGCGGAGACGGGCAGTTTGCCACGGTTGCTTTCGATTCGGCGCTGGATGTTGGCGTGGACCCCTGGTGGGAACCGATGCGAGAAGCGGCTGAGCGTGGCTCTTACCGCTTGTTAACTCAAGCCGTTGGAAGCCGGATGCCATTTCCGAACGGTTTTTTCCACAGCGCAATTAGCAATTCCGTATTAGAACATATCCCCGATCTGGATGCGGTATTGGCTGAAACAGGCAGGGTATTAAAACCAGGAGCCCCATTTGCTTTCTGCGTTCCTAATCACAACTTTTTGCCCAGCCTGTCGATCAGCAACTTTCTCGATAGGATAAAGTTAAAGTCATTAGGAGATGCTTACCGGGCGTTCTTCAACCGGATTGCCCGGCATTATCATTGCGATCCACCAGAAATATGGGATCAGCGCCTCAAGCAAGCAGGATTTACCATCGAGAAGTGGTGGCATTACTACCCCCCAGAATCCTTGCATGTAACAGAATGGGGCCATTATTTCGGTTTGCCTTCTCTGGTTGCTCATAAGTTAACAGGAAATTGGATTTTGGTTCCTAAGCGATGGAACCTGTCCCTGACCGAACGCCTGGTGCGCAAACATTATTTGCAAAATCCGATTTGCGATAATGGTGTTTGCACTTTCTATCTTGCCAGGCGCAATTTCCACGATTAAGCCCAACAGATACAAACCCGTTAATGTTTTATAATCAGCCTGTTGGGTATAGGCAAGCTTGCGCTATCTACCGAAATAATGATGATTTGACACAAACCGATTTCAGTTTATCCAAGGCTTTCTTTTATTTATGGAAGAACCAAGCGTTTTAGATTATCTAAAATCCAAATTATTCCCCTGGAAATACCCTCCCATAACCATTCCAGGTGAGGACGCCGGTATTGCACAGCAGACCAGCGATGTCAGCTCTGGCCAGGTGAGTGAACAGGTTGTATCCAGCCCGTTGGCGCAGCCAGCCAACAACCAGGATTTCTCTGTTGCGGAGGTGGATACTGTCCCAGAACGGGTTGTTCCGGAAGGCGATAGTCACCTATCCCATCCAGGTTCGAAAGTCAAACACAAGAGCCCCAATCAGCTTCCTCATCGCTGGCCTTGGCTTAGCTTCACCGCCCTGTTGTTTGCAATCCTCGGACAGGCCGGCTTAAGTCCTGCACCAGAGCGGAGCTGGACACCAGGCATCTTCTTCTTGATCATAGGCTTTGTTTTTGCAGTCATTGCGGCCTGGCGCAAAGAATGGATGATCCGCCCTTTGCCTGAGGAAGAACAGAAGGCTGAACCCGCCAAATTTCGCCCACGAGAATTGATCGTAGGGATCGCCCTGGCTGTTGTGACTTTTTTGAGTTTCTCCAATTTATTATTCTCTACTTTTAACCTGGCTTTGCTGCTGGCTGCTTTGGTTTTCATCATCCGGTCATTCTGGGTTTCCTCGGATTGGAACCAAAAATGGCATAATCTCCGAGCAAGGTTTCAAAGAGACAAGGCCATCAGCATCAATCCCAATCAGCTCGTCAAGCTTACCGCCAGGATCGCTATCATCTTAGCTGCCATTGGCCTGGTGACCTTCTTCCGTTTTTACAGCCTGGAGCAAACACCTCCTGAGATGAATAGCGACCATGCTGAGAAAATCCTGGATATTTCCAATGTGCTGCAAGGATATACGCAAATCTTCTTCCCCAACAACGGGGGACGAGAAGCGCTTCACATGTACCTGGCAGCCGGTCTGCATAAGGTTTTCAATATCCCATTGGGCTTTGACTTGCTCAAACTCTCGACCATGTTGGTAGGCTTCCTTTCTTTGCCCTTTATCTATCTGGTTGGTAAGGAAATGGGTGGCGCTCGGATTGGCTTGATTGCCTTCCTTTTTGCAGGTGTGGCATACTGGCCAAACGTAGTTTCCAGAGTTGGGCTGAGATTACCCTTCTATATCTTGTTCACAGCTTCCACCATGTATTTTCTGCTGCGCGGCTTGCGGCGTGGGTCCAGAAATGATTTTATTTGGGCAGGAATTTCTCTTGGCCTGAGCCTGTATGGCTATTCTGCAGACAGGATTCTTCCTTTGTTGGTCTTATCGGCTTTCGGTTTATACCTGCTCCATCCTCATAAAAAAGAAAAAAGGGCTTCCCTGGTTCTTTCCTTACTGGTCATTATCCTGGTCAGTTTCGTTTTATTTCTGCCCTTGTTTCGCTACATCATCGAACAACCGGACAATTTCCTGTTCCGAACCTTAACCCGGATGGGCAGCCTGGAACGACCTATTGATTCAATCCCCCGTGGCCATCTTCTTCAATAATTACGCCCGCGCTTTTGGAATGTTTTCCTGGTCGGCTGGAGTCATCTGGCCTGCTTCGATACCCAATTATCCTGCCCTGGGAGTTGTAAGCGGCGCGCTTTTCTACCTGGGCGTTGCCCTGGTCAGCATCCGCTACTTACGCAAGCGGACCTGGCAAGATCTTTTTATCCTGCTGGCAATTCCAATTCTCTTCCTTCCT
Source organism: uncultured Chloroflexia bacterium (assembly GCA_963842455.1). Taxonomy (GTDB): domain Bacteria; phylum Chloroflexota; class Anaerolineae; order Anaerolineales; family UBA4823; genus CAWJHE01. The sequence continues at coordinate 493,291 of CAWJHE010000006.1, read as the reverse complement.
TCTGTTCTGTCAATAGCCTTTCCTGCAGAAAATCCGAGCCTGTACCGCACCGGCGGCGCATCTATTCCTGTGTTTCTATTGATTGCAATCGCTTTAGATGGATTGATCTTTAGCATCCAGCGTCGTATAAAAAACTCCTGGTCCAAATGGTTTGCCTGGGGTATGGCAGCCTGTTTATTCATCATCTTTGCATTTCAAGAATACGACTGGGTATTCAACAGGTATGCATTGCAATACCAAACTTCTGCCTGGAATACATCCGAGATGGGCGCCGTTGCCAAGGATTTTATGGAATTGACCTCCACTGAGGATACGGTTTGGGTCATGGGGGTGCCGCACTGGGCGGATACACGCTTGGTCGCCATACAGGCGGGGTTCCCGTTGCGCGATTTTGCCCTGTTTGCAGATCAAATAGACCAGACGTTGGAGGATCCACGCGCAAAGCTATTCATTGTTCGCCCGGACGACGAGACATCTATCAACGCACTCACACAGGCATATCCTTCGGGTTGGTTCCAACGCTTCCGCTCGTATGCTGAAACAAAGGATTTTCTCATCTTTATCGTACCTGCTAAGAAGACACCATAATGTCAATATCTACCAATCATTCATCCAACCAACATTCACAGACCTCTATTAAACTGAGCAGGCTGCTAGATATTTTCTTGATTTTGATTTTAATACTGGCTGCTTACTTTCGCATTGCCGGATTATTTTGGGGTGAATACCAATACCTGCATCCTGACGAGCGCTTTCTGATTTGGGTAGGCACGGATATCAGCCCGGTGCAAAACCTGGGCGAATATTTCGATACACCAAACTCCAGTTTGAACCCAAATAATCGGGGACATGGATTCTATGTATACGGAACCTTGCCGATGTTCGCTGCTCGCTACCTGGCAGAGTGGATTTTTGGACATTCAGGTTTCACCGAAATGACACAGGTGGGGCGAGCGCTTTCTGCAAGTGTGGATTTAATTGCAGTGATCCTGGTATTCATGGTCGCCGAAAAACTGTACAACAAGCGGGTCGGTGTACTGGCAGCAGCCTTTTCCGCAGGTGTGGTACTGCAAATCCAGCAATCACATTTCTTCACCATGGATACATTCGCCAATACTTTCGCCCTCCTGGCGATTTATTTTGCAGTCAAGGTCATGTTCAATATCCGCACGGAAACATCCCAGCCCAGCCCGCAGGATGCAGCACAGTTTGAAGAGCAGGAGGAAGAAGGAAATACTCCAGTGCAAATGCACTGGAAGCGATGGATTAAGGATCCTGTGCTGCTGCCCAGCCTGGGGTTTGGCCTGGCATTGGGCATGGCAGTCGCCTCGAAATTAAACGCCGCTCCTGTGGCAGTCATTCTACCGGTAGCCGTATTGATCGGATTATTTACCCTGCCATCTCAGGAAAGGCAAAAACGGGCATTTCAGCTATTTTTATTCTTGATACTGGCTGCAATCACCAGCCTGGTCGTTTTCCGTCTATTGCAACCCTATGCCTTTAGTGGGCCTGGCTTTTTCGGATTAAAGCCCAACCCACAATGGGTGGCGAACATCCAGGAGCAACGCGCCCAAAGCGGCGGGAATGTGGATTTTCCGCCAGCAATGCAATGGGCTCGTCGGCCTGTTTGGTTCTCTGCTCAAAACCTGATCGCTTGGGGTCTGGGGCTTCCCTTAGGCATCCTGGCATGGGCAGGCTTTTTATGGGCTGGCTGGCGTATGAGTTTTGGTGCACACAAGCACCCTGGGGAATGGAGAAAACACCTGCTAATTTGGTCATGGACCGGAGTTTACTTCTTATGGCAATCGCTGGCGCTTAATCCCACCATGCGCTATCAGTTGCCTGTCTATCCAACCTTGTCCATTTTTGCTGCCTGGGCAGTCGTGACCCTTTACGATTACGCCAGGAACCGCTATGAACACCCAGAAAAACACTCAAGACTCTGGGTAAAGGGGATTGCCTGGTTTGTCGGTGGATTGGTACTGATTAGCACCTATACCTATGCCTACGCATTCACCACCATTTATACTCGCCCGATTACGCGCATTGAGGCTACCCGCTGGATTTACCAAAATATCCCTGGCGCCATCTCCCTGGCTATCAAAACAGAAGATGGGATCACCAACCAGTCTCTACCGGTTCCGTATTCTCATCTTATTTCTCCTGGCGTGCCCTATGTGTATACTTTTTCACCAAAAGTAGCGGGGGAACTAACCCAGATTGAACTGCCGAACATGGTTGATACCCAAGCTAAACACCAGGTTTTGACTGTCAATCTATCCATTAGCCTGGTACCATCCGGAAATCAGCCTTTAACTTTCCTATCCATCAGCGATGATTTTACGCCGGAAGAAGGTGAAAATGGCAAGGGTTATATTCTTCCATTAGAAACACCTGTTCCCTTAGATCCAACCCAATCTTATCGGATCCGTATCGGCATGCCCGGCGAACAGGCCACCTTGACATTTGAGGGGGAAACAGCCTTACGCATCCAACCCGGTATCTCCAGCGCGTCGACCGAGCCGGTTGAGCTATCTCTCGGATCGAGTACATCCATCTTGACGTCATCCTCAACGGCTATGTACGATTTTGAATCGCCAGTGGATGGTTTCCTGACACATATTCGCGTCGACAAGATGAGTATGGAAGATGATGGATCGGCCATTCCAAGGGTCTTTACCTTAAAACTAACTCAACCAGATGACACCGGCGAATCTCCCAAAGCAGAGCTGAGTGTCAATCGAGAATCCTCAGGAGAAGGGTTTATCCTGGCTTTGAAACCAGCTTTACCCATCATCCAGGGGCAGACTTATGTGATTGATATTGGCCTGAAAGCCGATGGCGGCGCCATTCGCCTGACAGGTGCTGGGATTGCTTCCGAAGGCGACTGGGATGATAATCTTCCCTTGCGTATGGATGGGTTTGATGGGTATGGCGGTTTGTACCCGCTGGATTTGACCTTTAACATGTACTGGGAAGATTCTCCTGAGAAACTGGAGCGTTTCACCCGCATCCTGGATGAAGCAGACTACATCACCATCAGCTCGAGTCGCCAGTGGGGCAGCCTGACGCGTATTCCAGAACGCTTCCCAATGACAACTTTGTATTACCGGGAATTGATCGGCTGTCCCGAAGACCAGAGCATCGAAACCTGTTATAACCAGGCGCAACCCGGCACTTACCGCAGCCGCCTGGGGTTTGAGCTGGTCAAAACTTTCCAATCAAATCCCACGATCGGACCTCTCTCGATCAATGATCAACCCTCTGAAGAAGCTTTTACGGTTTATGATCATCCGAAAGTGTTTATCTTCAAGAAGACCAATGCATACGATTCCGAAAAAGTCTACAATTTACTTTCATCGGTAGATTTCTCCCAGATCGTGCGCATCCCCCCGATGCTAACAGATCCGCATCCAGCAAACTTGCTATTGCCAGATTACCTGCTCAGCCAGCAGAGATCAGGGGGAACGTGGTCAGAATTATTTAATTCGGATGCGCTTTTCAATCGATTTCCCTGGATCGCCGCCTTATTATGGTATTTGTGTTTGACCTTGCTGGGCTGGATCGTTTACCCCTTGCTTCGATATAGCTTACCTGGATTGGCAGATCGCGGCTATCCATTGGCGCGCTCAGCCGGTATGCTCATTTTAGCTTACCTGGTTTGGTTGGCTGGCTTCCTCGAAATTCCTTTCTCTCGCTCAACAATCAGCCTGGTTTTATTGGTCATGCTTATTTTCAGCGCCTACTTGATCTATCGTCAGAGCCCAGAGTTCTTCACAGAGATGAAGACCAGGCGCAAATACATCCTGATTGTTGAAGCTTTGACCCTGGCTTTCTTTGTCGCTTTCCTGCTGGTGAGATATGGGAATCCCGATCTGTGGCATCCATGGAAAGGCGGCGAAAAACCAATGGATTTTTCGTATTTCAACGCCATACTCAAGAGCACAGTCTTCCCGCCCTATGATCCCTGGTACGCCGGCGGATATCTAAATTACTATTACTTCGGATTTGTCATAGCAGGAGTATTGGTTAAATGGTTAGGGATTGTTCCCTCGATTGCCTACAATCTCCTGATACCAACCTTCTTTAGCCTGATTGCGATGGGTGGTTTTTCCATAGCCTGGAATCTATTCCAGTCCAGTCGAAAACAGCATCAATCAGACAACCAGGAGAAAAACCTGATCGCCTATATTTCCGCCATTGCTGGCGCAATAGGCATCGCAGTTCTGGGTAACCTGGGGAGTGTACGTATGATCTTTCAGGGATACCAGCGATTGGCTTCACCAGATGGGGTTATCGAAGGAGCGCCAATTCTTACTCGCTGGCTTTGGGCTATTCAAGGATTTTGGGAAGTCTTTACTGGCGGCAATTTGCCCTACAGCTTGGGGGATTGGTACTGGATCCCCAGCCGTGCTATTCCTGCGCCAGGCGATATAGAACCAATTACAGAATTTCCTTTCTTCACAGTTCTATATGGCGACCTTCATGCTCACTTAATGGCGCTGCCGGTCACGTTGCTGGCTCTATCGTTATTCATCGGGTTAGTTTTAGGCAAGGCACGCTGGGCAGACCGGCTATCAGGGATCACTTGGCTTGTGGTTGCCGCCCTGGCGACAGGAGCACTTCGCCCCACGAATACCTGGGATTTTCCTCCTTACCTGGCCCTGGGTCTGGTTTCCATCATTTACACTTTTTGGAAATACTTTGATCCAAAGCAGGCACAGGAACCGCATCCAGATGCAGATGATCAACAAAACGCCGTACAGGCTCTGCTGAACAGGCTACCTAACGGCGCCAGGCGGATGCTGCGTGTTTTGATAGTCAGTGCTCTTTTTATCATGCTTTCTTTCTTCCTGTTCCAACCTTTTGCAGATTGGTACGCTTTGGGTTATACCAAGATCAATGTTTGGGAAGGTAGCCATACACCGGTAACATCTTACCTGACACATTGGGGTCTTTTCCTGTTCCTGATCGTAGCCTGGATGGCGCGCGAAAGTCTCGAATGGATGGCTGAGACGCCTGTATCCGCTCTTCGCAGCTTGCGCCCACACATCTTTTGGATCCAATTCGCTCTCGTCGTGCTGATTGCATCTATCCTGATCTTACTGTGGATGGAAGTGCGCATTGCTTGGCTGGTTCTACCTCTGGCAGCCTGGGCAGGAGTCTTGCTAGTCAAGCCGAACCTCTCAGATGCCAAACGAGTTGTTCTCTTTATCGTTGGCACTGGTTTGGTCCTGACCTTAATGGTAGAGGTGATTGTCCTGGTTGGTGATATCGGGCGCATGAACACGGTTTTCAAATTCTATCTACAGGTTTGGACCTTGTTCGCAGTCAGTGCGGCTGCTGCTCTCGCCTGGACATTAAAAAGCCTGGGAAGAATGTCTCCCCTTTGGCGGCGAGCTTGGCAGGTTATCCTGGCAGTATTGGTCACAGGAGCATCGTTTTATCCATTGCTGGCCGGAACGGCAAAAATCAAAGACCGCATGGCAGAAAATGCACCGCGCAGCCTGGATGGGATGGAATACATGCAGTTCGCCGAGTATGCAGATAACTGGGGTGTGATGGATCTTAACCAGGATTACCAGGCAATTCGCTGGCTGCAAGAGAATGTTGTCGGCTCACCAGTCATCGTGGAAGCCAACCTGCGCAATCTATATCGCTGGGGATCACGTATGAGCATCTACACCGGTCTTCCGGGTGTTGTAGGCTGGGAGTGGCACCAACAACAACAGCGAACGGTAACGCCGGGAGCATGGGTTACCAACCGCATCCTGGAAATTGACGATTTCTATCTCACAACCGACTGGGAAGCAGCCCAAAAATTCCTGCGAAAATACGATGTCCAATACATCATTGTTGGGCAGCAGGAACGCGGACATTATCCTGGTGCTGGCCTGGAGAAATTTACAAACGCCGAAGGGATTCTCTGGAAAGAAGTCTTCCGCTACCAGGATACTGTCATCTACCAGGTAATAAACAGATAATTTGTCGCAGTGCAAAATATTTATGCCCTTTGATGCACAAGCGCCAGACGATCAAATAAAGCTGAGATAAGAGGATCAACTTTGTACGCCTTTATTTCATGGTATATCATCATCACCTTGACAGGTTGGCTGGCATTTCCGTTGGCATATCGCTTGTTACCAGCGTTGACAGACCGGGGTTATGGGATAAGCCGGGTATTAGGCTTATTGTTATGGGGTTTTTTAACCTGGTTATTGGCCTCCCTGGGCATCCTGCAATTTACAAGCGGTGGCCTCCTTCTGACCGCAGGCATTCTTTTAGGACTGAGCCTGTGGGCGATACGGTCAGTTGATTTTAAATCACTAAAACACTGGATCACAACTCAAAAAAAATATATCCTGGTGGTGGAAGCGCTCTTTCTGGTTGCATTTGCCGGTTGGACAATCGTCCGTGCTGCGAACCCGGAAGCCACGGGAACCGAAAAGCCTATGGAATTGGCATTTATCAATGCCATCCTGAACTCACCCACCTTTCCTCCGCATGACCCCTGGCTATCAGGTTATGCCATTTCCTATTACTACTTTGGCTATGTCTTGGTCAGCATTTTGGCAAAAATTAGCCAGACACCGGCAGGTATTGCCTTCAATCTTGGGTCAGCTTTGATTTTCTCAATGAGCGCAATTGGCTCTTATAGTCTGGTTTACAACATTTTGAAAGCTGCACAAGCTAAGACTGAAACATCAGGAAATGGGTTTGCACAATTCCAGGCGACATTCAGTGCTTTGCTTGCACCTGTATTTTTGCTGGTTGTCAGTAATTTAGAAGGTTTTTTACACACCCTGCATACTCGTGGTCTTTTTTGGAATAAGGATGCTAACGGTGCACTCACTTCCATCTTCTGGCGTTGGCTGGATATTAAAGATCTGAATCTTCCACCTGCCGAACCGCTTTCCTGGCAGCCTACTCGCTTTTGGTGGTGGTGGCGAGCCTCGCGCGTGATCCAGGATTATGACCTTGCTGGTGGTCCACGTGAGATTATCAACGAATTTCCATTTTTCTCATTCTTGCTGGCCGACCTTCACCCCCACGTACTGGCGCTTCCATTTGCTTTGTTGGCTATGACCCTGGCGTTCAACTTAATCATGGGTGGAGCTGGTGGAAAATTTCGCTGGCTGAAGATTAAAACGCTGAATATCAGCCTGCCGAATTTCTTGCTGTTAGCAGTCACCTTGGGTGGGATTGCTTTCCTGAACACTTGGGACTTGCCTGCCCACCTGGTTCTTGTGGCTGCTGCTTACACCCTCCCACAAGCCTGGTGCGGGAAAAAGAGACTGTCGGGCGCTCTGGCGGATTTCATCTGGTTCGCCGGATTATTGGCTATCAGCAGTATCGTGCTCTACCTGCCTTTTTATATTGGATTTGCTTCACAGGCAGGTGGCATCTTACCCAACCTGATCTACCCTACCCGAGGAGCACACCTGTGGGTAATGTTTGCCCCATTCTTAGCACCTATCTTCGCTTTCCTGATCGTTCTTTCCAGGAAGGAGAATTCACTTGCCTGGCTGCGTACAGGTTTCATCCTGACCGGCGGACTTTTTCTTTCCCTCTTCATCTTTGCTTTGCTGCTAGGATACTTAATTACCTTGCTACCTGAAGCCAGAGCAGTATACCTGGGTTCCCTGGCAGCCCCGGATTACCCCAGCTTGCTGCGAGCGGCGTTCACCCGGCGTGTAGAGAACCCTGGAGCCTGGCTAACCCTTGCTAGCTTCCTGGTACTCAACCTTGGTCTGATTTCTACATTTTTCCCAAGGAGAATTGCTTCATCCCAGCCGGAAGGGACAAGCCAATCGCAAAGCGATCCTGGGCAAGCACTCAAGGCTTATCTCCTGGTTATCGCGGCTATCGCTGCCCTGCTGGTAACAGCACCCGAGTTTGTTTACCTGCGCGACCAATTCGGCTGGCGCATGAATACCATCTTCAAATTTTACTATCAGGCCTGGCTGCTCTGGAGTATTACGGCAGCCGCCGCAGTAATTTTGCTTCTCGCCCAAGCGCGAGGACTATGGAAAGTCTTAAGCTGGCTTGGGATTGGCATCCTGATCTGGATGAGCCTTTTTTACCCCATTTTAAGCCTGGATAACAAAACGAATGGTTTCAATCCAGGTAACTGGACACTGGATGGCGCCGCTTACTTACGGCAGCAATCTCCTCAAGAGATGAGCGCGATCGATTGGCTGCTAAATGCGCCAGCTGGCGTCGTAGCAGAAGCGGTACCACCAACCGGTGGGAGTTACACACAATATGGGCGTGTCTCGATGCTCTCGGGTAAACCAGCAGTTTTAGGGTGGATGGGGCACGAAAGCCAGTGGCGTGGCGGAAACGAAGCCATGGGTTCTCGCCAGGGAGATTTAGAGCGCTTGTATTGTTCCAGAAGCTGGGAAGAAACCCAGGCTATCCTGGAGCAATACCAAATCCGATACATTTTTCTTGGCGCACTAGAGCGCTCAACCTACCAGCCTGGCAGCGGTAATTGCCCAACCGGTATATTTGATGCTAAGTTCCTGCAAAATCTGTCGTTGGTTTATGAGGCAGACCAAACTTTTATTTATGAGTATTTAAACAAGGGCTCAACTCACTAAAGGCAGGTTGGGGTAGCTCCGGTATAATAAGTCTTCAGAGGCTAAAGCCTGGGGTATGATCATATAGAACAATAATGGTAATTACGCAATGAATTTTAGAAAAATCACAAATGAGCTCTCCCTCTATAGCCTGGCTCTTTTCCTGGCAGTCTTTTTGCGTTTACTAAATTTGGGCGCCTTTCCCCTCTCGGACCAGGAAGCCAATTGGGCTTTACAGGCTCAGCAGATCAGCCAACTCAGTGAGAACAAAGATGTCGTCATCGGCTCGCAACCATCCTATATCTTCGCGACCGGACTTACCTTCATCCTGCTCAACACAAGCAATTTCCTGGCTCGCTTCTGGCCGGCGGTGATCGGCGCCATGCTGGTCATTACGCCCTATCTTTTCCGAAATAAATTGGGGAAGAAAGCCGCCTTGCTTCTGGCATGGGGACTGGCATTAGACCCTGGACTGGTAGCTGTGTCCAGGCAGGCAGGCGGTCCGATGATGGCGCTTACCTTTGCCGTGTTAGCTCTGGGTTTCTGGGTAAACCGCAAATCGATTGCAGCCGGCATCCTGGCAGCCCTGGCTTTACTCTCCGGTGCGGCCATCATGCATGGTATTAGCATTGGATTGCTTGGCTGGCTGGTTTTCCGGCGCAGCTCCAAATCAAGGACCGATGATGAGATCTTGACGCGCCCACCAGGTGAATGGAAGATTGGCTTATTTGCCCTGCTGGCTACGTTCTTGACTATTGGAACATTGTTCTTTCGCTATCCACAAGGGATTTCTGGTTGGACGAGTGCTATTACTGAATTTCTGGCTGGCATCAGCCAACCATCCGGGACGCCTGCCTGGAGAATCCTGGTTACATCCTGGGTTTACCAACCCTTACCCTGGATATTCGCCCTGGCAGCAGTTTTCCGCACTTTATACCAATGGTTAATTTTGAAAATTAAACCGGCTTATGAAAAGTTCGTTCTGATGGGTTGCGCCGGTTTTGCCCTGGGCGTTGTGTTGATCTACCCCAGGCATACAACCAGCGACTTAGTCTGGTTCACCTTTCTACTATGGAGTATCGCTGCTCAAGAATTAAGCCAATGGTTGGAGATTGGAGAAAAACCGGAAATTTCCTGGATTCAGGCCGGACTGATCTTCATCTTTAGCGGGATGTTGTGGAATACCTTGATCTCCGTTTCCCAGGTAACCCCACAAGCTGGAGTCTCCTGGGCTTTACTCCAAGCATTGGTTCTCACCGGCATCCTGGGTCTGGCGGGGCTCAGCGCCATCCTGGTGTCCTATACCTGGTCATGGCCAGTCAGCCGTTTTGGACTGGCTATCGGATCGATTCTGACAGGACTGGTTTATTCGCTTGCCGTGTTATGGAGTGCCACTCAGATCCGTCCGAACAGCCCGGTCGAATTCTGGAACACAGGCGCGACAACCGCTCAGTCAAACCTTCTTCTAAATTCCATCCAGGATCTTTCTAATTGGGCTACCGGAATGCCGGATGAAATTGAGATAGTGGTAACGGTGGACTCGCCTGCCATGCGTTGGATTTTACGCGATTTCAAGAAAGTCCAATATATGTCTCAAATCCCTTCCGCTAACCTGCCAGCCTTGGTCATCACGCCATCCGGACAAGAGACCCTGGCATTAAGCGTGGCATACCGGGGACAGGATTTCCCCTGGCAAATCTATCCGGGCTGGACAGGCGCTCTGCCAAATGATTTTGTCCCTTGGTTGACCTTTAGAAAAGCAGGCGAACAAAAAACTTGGGTGATTTTATGGGCGCGGGTTGACCTGTTTCCAGGAGAACAGCTTTCTATACCGTCCTCCGAGACAGAATAAATCAAACCTGTAAATTTTTCCAACTGGAGAGAGCATGTCATCTTGTGTTAATATCATTGCAATCGACGGTCCTGCCGCTTCAGGAAAATCCACTTTGGGGCTTAGTCTATCGCGCCGCCTGGGTTTTTTGTTCTTTGATACGGGTGTTATGTACCGGGCAATTACCTGGCTGGCTATCCATCACAACCTGGATTTAAACGATGAAAAAAACGTCACCGAGCTGGCTGAACGGGTTGAAATTGATATCCGCCCAGCTTCGCAAGATGATGGCAGGACATCCGATATCCTGGCAGAAGGCCTGGATCTGACCTGGGAAATCCGCCGCCCAGAAGTCGATGCAAATGTTTCCCTGGTTTCGGCCTACCCTGGTGTCAGGAACTCATTGTCCCTGCAGCAGCGCCGCATTGGCCTGCGCGGCGACGTGGTGATGGTTGGTCGTGATATCGGCACAGTTGTACTGCCGGAAGCTCCCCTCAAGATATACCTGGATGCATCCGCAGAAGTACGCGCCAGACGGCGTTATCAGGAAATCATATCCCGCCACGAAGCGGCAAACTTTGATGAGATACTGGAAAAAATTAAGCAGCGGGACGAAATCGATTCCACCCGTGATGTGGCTCCACTAAAAGCCGCGCAGGATGCAGTCATCATCCAATCAGATCACTGCAATGCTCAACAGGTATTTGAGCAAGTCTTATCCCTGGCGCAGAATATGCTCGGTTCTTGTTGACTGGGTATCAAGCTGCTTTATCCATGCCTAATTCCAGTTACCACGTACCGGTTTACACACGCATCTTCCGGGTAATTCTCCGGTCAATATTCCGGTTTTTATTCATTTTGCTTAGCCGTCCCAAAGTATATGGAAAAGAGAATATTCCTCCAAATGGCGCTTACCTGATTGCCATCAATCATGTATCTCTTTTTGAAGCGCCCTTCATCCTGGCTTACTGGCCTGTTTGTCCTGAAGCAGCCGGGGCTGTTGATATCTGGTCACGACCAGGACAGGCCATCCTGGCTCGCTTATACGGCGGTATTCCTGTGCACCGTGGAGAATACGACCGTAAACTCATTGAGAACATGCTAGGAGCATTAAAATCTGGCCGGCCGCTCGTAATCGCCCCTGAAGGCGGGCGTTCGCATACGCCTGGGATGCGCCGGGCATTACCGGGAGCAGCATACATCATCAATCAGGCCAGTGTACCGGTCTTGCCAGTCGGTATCTATGGAGCCACAGACGACTTTCTTAGGCTTGCCTTACGAGGAAAACGCCCCAGGATTGAAATGAAGATTGGACCCCCTTTGCTTTTCCAACCTATCCAGGGAAGAGGAGAAGCCCGCCGTCTTGAAAGGCAAGCCATTGCAGACCAGATCATGTTTCGAATTGCCGAATTGCTCCCACCAGAATACCGGGGAGTTTACAATTCATCTAACCTGAAAGCAGATGCAAAAGAAAACGCTGCCCAAACCAAAGAGCGAAACCTTTAGACCCCAAATCGTCCGTCTGCCTGTTTTGACCTGGCAGCGAAGAGTATTCCGGCGCCTGGTGAAAACCCTGGCTCAATGCCTGGTGTGGTTATTTATTCGAGTCAAAATTACTGGTCAAGAAAATTTTCCAGCAGCAGGGATCTGCATTGATGGTTTCCAATCACCTGGGAGATGCCGATGTACTCTTGGGCATTGCCTTATCTCCCCGCCCGCTTGAGCTGATTGCCAAGGCTGAATTATACGACTTCCCCATTCTAGGTTGGATACTTGGAACAATATGGAGTCATCTGGATTCATCGCGGTCAGCCTGATCGGCGCGCCTTACGCGCAGCCCTGCAGGCATTAGAACAAAAACGACTGGTCTGTATCGCTCCCGAGGGTCGTGAAAGTCTGAGCGGCAACCTGGAAGAAGGAACCCGCGGAGCAGCCTACCTGGCATTGAAAAGCCAGGCAGCAGTCATCCCTATAACCTATACGCATACAGAAAATTGGCGGGTAATTTACAACCTCAAAAATCTCAAAAAGACCGATATAACGATTACAATTGGAAATGCATTTCAAATTAAAACGAACCTTGCAAAAAAGCATCAACTGGATACCGGAACCCAGGAAATTATGCAGCGGTTAGCCGCTCAATTGCCACAACACTACCGGGGAGAGTATCTAACAAAGGAACCCACAGATGACTGTCAATAGCCTGCCTACCAGCCAGGTGAAAGCTCAAAAATATAATCATGCACAACACGAACCGACACGGCGTTTCTTGCGCTTTCTACTGAAATGGGTTGGCTTCACGATGCTTGCTAAGGTCCATCAGGTAGAGGGAGTGGAAAATATCCCCAAAACTGGTCCTGCCATTCTGATGATCAATCACATCGCCCTGATCGATCCAATCCTCGTATTACACCTGGTTCCACGCAACATTGTCCCTATGGCAAAAATCGAGGTGTATGATTACCCAATCATTGGTGTTCTGCCAAAAATGTGGGGGGTTATACCGGTACGTAGAGATGAGGTCGACCGGCGTGCGATCCAACAGGTCATGCAGGTGATCGAAGCAGGTGAGATCGCCTTGTTGGCTCCAGAAGGCACGCGTAGCCCCGAGCTAAAACAGGGTAAAGAAGGCGTCGCGTATATTGCCTCCCGGACGCAAGCGCCGATTGTCCCTGTGGCTGTCAGCGGTACAATCGGTTTTCCAACCTTACCATTCACAAAAAACTGGAAACAACCCGGAGCAACGGTAAAATTTGGGCAGCCGTTTGTATTTCGCCAGGATTATCAACGCGCAGGCAGAGAGCAACTTCGGCATATGATGGATGAAGCCATGTATATCCTTGCCAGCCTTCTGCCAGCAGAGCAACGCGGAGTGTATCAAGATCTATCCAAAGCTACCCAAGATACAATAGAGTGGCTTTAAGGCAGAGATGGAAATTTATCCGATCAGTATGGCATCCTTATTGCAACAGGTGGCTATATGAATTCCATCATTTCACTCTTTTCCATGAACCCCTACCTGGTCTTGCCCAAAGACCTTTTTGGTTGGATTGGATTTTTCCTGGCGATTGCCATGATCGTATTTGGCCTTTGGAGATCATGGCCTTTCAACCAAAAACTAACCAGGAAGCAAGCCCTGATTTTCCTGGCCTTACTGTTGAGCACTCCTTTTGCATCCCTGTTTATGGGGGTACTACTACCCGCCGGGAACGCATTGGTCCAACCGGGTGTGGCAGTCGATCCCATCCGACCTTTGATCATGTTTTTCTCCAATATTCCTTGGCTTCTAGCAGCCGGGATGCTGGGACCTGTATATGCTGCAGTGATTGGCCTGGTTTCAGGAATTGCGCGTGCCTTCTTTCACACGCATAACATCTTTACACCCTTACTTACAACCCTCCTGGCTATCCTGGTCAGCTTCTGTCTCAGGCAGAATTTTCGGACTGCATTTTTCCGCGGACTGCGACATCCACTTCTTGCGATTCTGCCAGCAAGCCTGTTATATGCCGGTCTGCATTTGATTTTCACCCCATTTTCTATTAGTGGTGAGTTGGTTAACCGGGTAGATTATTCGATCTCCATTTTTCCAGGCTTTTTTGCTGCCCAAATCGTGGAATTGTTCATTGCTGCAATCATGGGTGAAAGCATTCGGAGATTGTACCCAGATGGCTGGATCAGCGAGAAAAAACTACAGCCCTCCCCGACTGAAAAAAGTTTACAAACGCGTTTCTTAATCCAAATGTCTCCGTTAGCCCTGGCATTAATTATCGCTCTGATGGCTGGCGCCTGGTTTCAGGCAGGTCGCGCAGCCCAGAATATGCTGAGCGAGCGGATGGCAAATACTGCTGAGGTAGCTTCCGACCATATCCCCCTCTTCCTGGAAACTGGGCAAAACTTAATCATTCGCTTATCGGAGGACGCCCGCCTGCAAACATCGGATCGACTTCTCATCCAAACCGCTCTGGCAGACTCAGCCAAGACCTTCCCCTTTTTTGATCACCTGGTTGTGCTTGATTCCCAGATGACGATTCTGACGAAATATCCTGATGATCCTGCTCTGCAACCCGAGTTTGATTTCGAAGAGAAAGTCAGTATACAAATGGCTTTGAATGGCGTGTTCCCATTTGATTACATCCCCATCGAGCCCGCAGAAGGGCATACTGCTGCAGATATTTCCTTCATCGCTCCCATCCAGATGGGCAGCCAGCCCAAACGCCTGATTATTGCCAGGGCGAACCTGGAAAATAACCCGATCAGTTCGTCGATATTGATGAGCTTGAGAAATTTTTCCGGCGAAGATGGCGCAAGCTTCATCCTGGATGATCACGACAGGATTTTGATGCACTCTGAAGCCGAAGAAGTCCTAAAAGAGTATGACGGTCCAAAATCCGAAACCGGCGCTTTCTTTGACCATATTTCGCCAAACGGAACACGCCAGTATGTTTATTTTCTTCCGGTTAGCGGCCGTCCGTGGAAAGTAGTGTTGGTAGCTCCAGCAGCTCGAGCACAACAAATCGCCATCGAGATTGCCAGCCCACTTCTGATCCTGATTGTAATCGTATCCATATTGGGTATTATCATCACCCGTATGGGACTAAAAGTTGTCACCGCTTCATTGAACACGCTAGCCACCCAAGCAGGCCGGATTGCTGAAGGTCGCCTGGATCATCCTTTGCCAGTTGATGGAGAGGATGAAGTTGGCCTGCTGCGCCGCGCATTCGAGCAGATGCGCTTAAGTCTTAAAGCGCGTTTAGACGAGCTCAACCGATTATTAATGGTTAGCCAGGGTGTGGCGTCCAGCCTGGAAATTTCGGAGGCTGTCCAACCGATATTGGATGCAGCCCTGGTCTCAGGCGCCAGTTTTTCCAGAATTGTCTTATTGCCAGCTGTCGTTCCTGAATTGGACGGTAGTGAGGGCGCACCTGTCCGCTTTAGCTCCGGGTCGGACATGAAAGTCTACCGGGAATGGGATGAACAAATCCTGGCTTTTGCTCGCCAGCAGGACCGTTTGGTTTTATCCAACACCAACCGGCCGCGCCTGTTCCAGTTTAACCCCGCCAGACCACACCCCGAGTCTTTGATTGCGATTGCCTTGCGTCACGAAAACAAGTACTACGGGGCATTTTGGACCGGATACAATCAAGCTCACACTTTCACCATGGAAGAAGTCCAATTTCTGACCACGCTAGGAGGCCATGCCGCTACGGCTGCTTCCAATGCCGCGCCTCTTCCTTAGCTCTGAGACTGGCCGCCAACGCCTGGCCGCCATCCTGGCATCCAGCCCAGATCCTATTTTGGTCACTGACCAACGCGACTGCCTGTTGCTGAGCAATCCTGCCGCCTGGCAAGTGTTAGGCATGAATATCGAAACAAATGAAGGAAAGCCCATCCAACATGCAATTAGCCAATCCGACCTGGTGGATTTACTTCGTTCAACTACATCGGAGCGTCAGTCTAAGGAAATCACCTTGCCAGACCAGCGAGTATTTATGGCAACCGCCACCCCTGTGCTCGCCGAAGGTTTAAAAGTAGGACGTGTTTGTGTCCTGCGTGATGTTACTCACTTTAAACAGCTGGATTCGCTGAAAACAGATTTTGTCGCATCGGTAAGCCACGATCTGCGCTCGCCTTTGACGATGATGCGCGGATATGCTACCATGCTGGATGGTTTAGGCACGCTGAACGAACAACAGTCCGATTACGTGGGCAAGATTATCGAAGCTGTTGAAGATATGACCAGGTTGGTTAACAACCTGTTGGATTTAGGTCGTATCGAGGCAGGCGTCGGCCTGCAATTGGAAATGGTCTCTGCCCATGAAATGATGGATGAAGTCGTGACAGCTTTACGCCTGCAGGCTGCCCAGAAACGCATCCAGCTCAATACGGAGATACCAGATCCCAATTTACCAGCCTTCCAGGCTGATCGAGCCTTATTACAGCAAGCCCTGCGTAATCTTCTGGACAATGCCATAAAATATTCACGCGTGGATGGCAAAATTGAACTCCAGGTTACGGTAGAGAATATGGGTGTGGTTTTCCGGGTGAAAGATTATGGGGCAGGTATTTCGCCTATGGATCTGCCACGCCTGTTTGAAAAGTTTTACCGGGGAGTGCAACAAGCAACAAAAGACCGCCGAGGTACAGGCTTAGGTCTGGCGATTGTCAAATCGATCGCCGAAAAACACGGTGGTAGCGCCTGGGCAGAAAGTGAGTTGGGCAAAGGGAGCGTTTTCTACCTATCGATACCTTTTCGACAGGGAAGAGCTGGATTAGAAAGCTGAGTCTATGCTTAAAAAAGCAAAATGGGGCTTGACCATTTGGCGTTAAATTCAGTATAATATGTAGTCTGATAAACCATGAATGGAGTGATCTTCGGTAAGCGATTGGGGTAAAAACCATTACGCTTGCCTTTGTGTGTCTTACCAACTAACAATTGAACTCACCCACCCCCAAATTGTGTTACCTTATGTCTGGTCCGCAGATGAGAGACTCGCACGGAAAAAACGCCGCCGGGTAAAAAACAACGCGAGAGCCAGAGAAATTGAAGACTAGAATATCATACATGGATTATGAAAAAATATCAAGAGCCGTTTTCTTATATCGCGAGGAGGCAATCAATCAGTGGAAACTAAGGGATTAACCGCACTTCGAATTAGCCTGGCTTCGCCGGAGACCGTCCGCAGTTGGTCATATGGTGAGGTGCTTAAGCCGGAAACGATTAACTACCGCCGGCTACGTCCCGAAAAAGACGGCCTGTTTTGTGAAGCAATCTTCGGACCAACACGAGATTGGCAGTGCTATTGCGGTAAATATAAAAATATTCGCTACAAAGGTATCACCTGTGATAAGTGCGGCGTTGAAGTTACCCGCTCGCAGGTACGCCGTGAACGTATGGGCCATATCGAGCTTTCTGCTCCAGTTGCCCATGTCTGGTACACCCGCCGGATACCCTCATACCTGGGTCTGCTGTTAGACGTCTCCAGGCGCAACCTGGATCGCGTCCTGTACTTTGCCCAATATGTGGTCACTTTCGTGGATGAAGATGCACGTCAAAAAGCTCTCAAACGCCTGGAAGATAAAATCACCGTTACAGAGCGCGAACAAGCCACCAAGATCAATGCGCAAATTGCAGAAATCAAATCGGGCCGCGATCGCAACTTGAGTGAGCTAAACCAACAACAGTCTGCAATGGAGCTGCGCTACGACGAAATGATCGCCGAGCAGTTAGAACCGATCATGCAAGCCGGTCAGCGCCTGGAAACCAGCCTGCGCGAACAGATGGGAAAACCCGTTCGCACAGCAGTCCACTTCCCCGATAGCGACCTGGTGATCGTGGATAGCGGAGAGACAGTCGGAAATCAACATCTCAGCAGCGTTCAGAAAGTTGTCAAAGAACGCCTGGAAGAGATGGAAAAAGAACTCAAAGATCAAAAGCAACGCGAGCAAGAGCACCAGCAGCTTGAAAAAGAAAGAGTGCGAGCCGAAGCCGACCTGGCTATGGAAGCACTGCGTGGCCAGCTAGATGATCACGCCACGATCGTACGCGACGAAAACGCTCGCCTGCGCGACGAGTTGCTCGAGCTGCGCCCGCTCACTTTCATGGGCGAGAGCCGTTACCGAGAGCTAAAATCCCGTTGGGGCCAGGTCTTCCGCGCCGACATGGGCGCTGAAGCTTTTTATGATATCCTGCGCCGTTTGGACCTGGAGAAGCTGGCTGAAGAGCTCTGGCATGAAGTGCGCACTTCCCGCAGCAAGCAGAAACGTAAAAAAGCTACCAAGCGCCTGAAAGTTGTCGAAGCTTTCCGTCGCTCTGGAAACCGCCCTGAATGGATGATCCTGACCGTTCTGCCAGTCATTCCTCCCGATTTACGCCCCATGGTGCAACTGGATGGCGGGCGCTTTGCCACTTCTGATCTTAATGACCTGTACCGCCGGGTGATCAACCGCAATAACCGCCTCAAGAGATTGTTAGAACTAGGCGCCCCGGATGTGATTGTGCGCAACGAAAAACGTATGCTTCAGGAGGCGGTAAACTCCCTGATCGACAATTCACAGCGTGGCAAGGCGCTTTCACGCCGCGGCCGCCGCGAACTTAAATCCCTGAGCGATATGCTCAAAGGTAAAAAGGGTCGCTTCCGCCGCAACTTATTGGGTAAACGCGTCGATTATTCCGGTCGTTCGGTGATTGTCGTCGGTCCCAAACTCAAACTGTACCAATGCGGCTTGCCCAAGAACATGGCCCTGGAGCTGTTCCGCCCCTTCGTGATCTCGCGTCTGGTATCGCACAATTTTGCTGCCAACGTCAAAGGCGCCAAGCGCTTTATTGAGCGCAACCGTCCAGAAGTTTGGGAAGTCTTGGAAGAAGTCATCAAAGAACGTCCCGTTTTACTTAACCGGGCGCCCACCCTGCACCGTCTGGGCATCCAGGCGTTCGAACCGGTCTTGATTGAAGGTAGCGCTATCCAGCTTCACCCGCTGGTGACTACCGCTTTCAACGCCGACTTTGACGGAGACCAGATGGCTGTCCATGTTCCACTGGCGCAAAAAGCTGTGTTGGAAGCCAGGGATCTGATGCTTTCTTCCAGAAACTTGCTCAAACCCGCGGACGGCGAACCGATCATCAGCCCATCCAAAGATATGGTCCTGGGTGTATATTACCTGACCAAAGCAGATGACGGCAAGCACAAAGGCGATGGGCGAATTTTCAGCGATATGGATGAGGTGGAGCTGGCTTACGCACTCAACATGATCGATATTCACGCCAATATCCGCCTGCGTGTAGAATCCTGGTACGATGATAAGCACAGCTACCTGAAAAAACCCAAGGAACAACTGATCGAGACAACCGTTGGCCGGGTTCTCTTCAATCGCGTTCTACCCGCCAAAGCCCAATTTGTGAATATGATGTTGGATAAAGGTGGCATCAAAGACTTGATTGCCAGCCTGTATGAAATTTGCGGTGAGAAGGAAACACCGGATATTGCCGATGCCATCAAGGATATTGGCTTTACCTATGCCACAAGGTCTGGATACTCGCTGGCGGTTTCGGATATCACCGTACCCGAAAAGAAGGTTGAGATCGTCAATCAGGCTCTGCAGGAAGCAGAAACCGTCGCGCGTGATTTCCGCCGCGGGTTATTGACCGAGCAGGAACAAAACGAACGTGTGATTGAAATCTGGCAGCGCACCACCACGATGGTGGCAGATGCCGTTAGAAGCTCTATGGATCCCAATGGCAACCTGGCCGCCCAGGCTATCTCTGGCGCGACCAAAGGTGGTTTTGGACCCATTTCCCAGCTGGCCGGTATGCGCGGTTTGATGGCTGACCCATCCGGGCGCATCATTCCGTTGCCCATCCGCTCCAACTTCCGTGAAGGCTTGAACGCCCTGGAATACTTCATCTCTACCCACGGCGCCCGCAAAGGCCTGGCAGATACTGCCTTGCGTACAGCTGACGCTGGTTACCTGACCCGCCGCCTGGTAGATGTTGCCCAGGATGTCATCATTAATGATGACGATTGCGAAACCCTGGAAAGCATTGTAATCAGCAAAAAGGACGATGTTGCCGGACAATCGATGGGCACTCGTCTGTTTGGGCGCTTACTGGCTGAAAATGCTGTCGATCCAAAGACTGGAGAAATCCTGGGCGAACGCAATGATATGCTGGATCACGAGCTGGTACGAAAAATCACCAACGCCGGCATCGATGATGTACGTGTGCGGTCTCCATTGACCTGCGAATTAATGCACGGTATCTGCGCTAAGTGCTATGGTATGGACCTGGCTCGAGGAAGGTTGGTAGAAGTTGGCTCGGCAGTCGGCATTGTTGCCGCCCAGTCCATCGGCGAACCCGGCACCCAGCTCACCTTGCGCACCTTCCACACCGGTGGTGTTGCCGCCGGCGGTGATATTACCACCGGTCTCCCCCGTGTAGAAGAATTGTTTGAAGCACGCAAGACCCCCAAAGGCGAGGCTGTGGTCACCGAAATTGGCGGCGTAGTGCATATCGTCCAATCAGACCGTTACAGCGACTTGCGCCTGGCGCGTGTCGAACACAGTGAAATGATTAGCGATGAATACAATTTGCCAGAAGGCTATCAGGTCGCTGTACAGGATGGCGACGAGGTTAGCCAGGGCGATAAGCTGGCATACATGAGTGAAGAGGTCGTCATCGTCGCCCAGAATAATGGGCGGGTGCGTATCGAAGGCGGTGAGTCAGGCAACGGCTCTTCCGGCAATCTGAAAGTGATCGTCTCCTACGAATCCCGCCAGGAAGCCGAATATGAAATCCCCAGTACTGCCCGTATGTTGGTCAAAGACGGCGAACATGTGGAAGCTGGACAGCCTCTCACGGAAGGCTCGATGAACCCGCACCGCATTCTGCGCATCCAAGGCCGGCACGCCTGCCAGATGTACTTGCTGACCGAGGTTCAAAAGGTTTACCGCTCGCAGGGCCAGAACATCAACGATAAACACTTCGAGATTATCACACGTAAGATGATCTCCAAAGTCCAGGTGACCCGTCCTGGGGATACCAACTACTTGCCCGGCGACCTGGTTGACTACCTGGACCTGAAACGCACCAACGAACAATTACTTGAGCAAGGCAAACGCCCGGCTAAGTTCATCGAAGTGCTGTTAGGCATTACCAAGGCTTCTTTGAGCACGGATTCCTTCCTTTCGGCCTCATCCTTCCAGCACACCATCAAGGTGCTGGCCGGTGCAGCGATTGCATCCACCGAAGACCCGCTCTTCGGCTTGAAAGAAAACGTGATCATTGGTAAACTCATCCCGGCGGGCACAGGTTTTGTGCGCGGTCGGTTCGCAGAAGCGGAACAAATGGTCAATCTAGAACCACCTTCCTTCCCGGATTATAAGGGCGAAGAGGATGAGCTCTATGACCTGGACATCAACATGTCCGATTAATGGTATCGGTATCGATCAGTTTTTAAGGAATATTGGAGGGTATCAATATGGCAGTACGCAAAGCATTTGCAACCTGGAAAGGCGCACTGCGCGATGGCAAGGGAAGCATGAAGCTCGGCAGCGGTGCTTATGAAGGCGCTTTTTCCTTTGCATCCCGCTTCGAAGAAGGCGCTGGCACAAACCCCGAAGAATTGTTGGGGGCAGCGCATGCCGGTTGTTTTTCCATGGCGCTCAGCGCTGGATTAACCAACGCAGGCTTTACTGCAGAAAGCATCCAAACCCAGGCGGAAGTCCATCTTGGCAAGGTGGATAATAAAAGCCGCATCACCCACATCCACCTGCAGACGGTTGCAGTTGTTCCCGGCGTCAGCGCCGAAGAGTTCGCCAAGATCGCCGAGGCAACCAAAAGCGGATGCCCGGTGTCTGCGGCCTTGAGCGGTGTGGAAATCACACTGGACGCCAGGTTAGAAGCCTGATAACGGAAAACTTGATCAAAGGAGCGCTTCTACTGGGGGCGCTCCTTTTTGTATCCAATCTTGGAAAATTTTCGCGGAACCAATTACCTTTTATAAGCGTCTAAATACCTATGCAAAAAAAACATAATCTATCGGATACTCAACCCAGGCAGCTCCCAGCCCAAAAAGGTGTGCAGAAATCCGCCTCACAGAGAAAAAAAACTCTCAAAGACCTGTTAAAGCCGCGCAACCTGGGCTGGTTGGCGTTCGCCTTTGTGCTGGTTGCCCTCAGTGTCTTGCTCGGCGGTTGGCTGGGTTACGCCTCCGGCCAGCAATCCCGCCTTTCCCAACAAAATCAACAGGCGCTCCAATCCCTGGATGGTCAGTTTCAGCTTGGCGTTCAGGATTTGGAAGCCGGGCGTTATGAAATCGCCCGCCAGCGCTTTGAGTTCATCATTTCCCAAGACCCCAATTACCCCGGCATCACCGAAAAACTGGTAGCGGTTATGGAGGTGATGCTCGCCACCGGCACACCCGCTCCAGTTGCCACAATCACCCCCATTCCCACGCAAGACCTGCGCCCGGTACAGGACCTGTATAACCAGGCTTTGAGCCTGGCTGCTGGCAGCCAGTGGACCGCGCTGATCGATACATTGAGCGCCCTACGCAAAGCCGACCTCACTTACCAGGCTGCTAAAGTCGATGGACTTCTGTACATCGCCCTGCGCAGCCGTGGGATTGAAAAAATCCTAAACGAAGGCAACCTGGGCGGCGGCAGCTATGACCTGGCCCTGGCAGAACGCTTTGGACCCCTGGATGTCGACGCTACCACAGCCAGAGAGTGGGCGCGCCTGTATATGATTGGCCTCAGCTTCTGGGAGGTCTACCCCGATCAATCCGTCTTCTATCTCAGCCAGGTTGCCGCCGCAGCCCCCAATCTGCGCGATAGCTCGGGCTGGACTGCGATGGAGCGTTATTACCAGGCGCTGATCCAATACGGCGATGCTTTGGCAGAAAAAGAAGCCTGGTGCGATGCAGCCAGCCAATATGAACTGGCCATGTCGATACGGGTGGAGGCTGCCTTACAGGAAAAGTTTGAAAACGCCGTGGTACAGTGCCAGGGCGCTACCGAGACCCCGCTGGTTACCGAGACTCCCTTGACCAGCGAGACCCCCACAGCCACCTTCATCCCCGGCGTGGAAACCCCCACAGCGACTGCCACTCAGCCAGTACAGGCGCCTACGGCAACACCTACAGCAACCCAAGCCGCACCTACCCAGCCGGTAGTCACCGAGACACCCACCTTCACACCGACGCCCACCGAACAGGCTCCGCAGCCTAACCTCACCAGCACCCCTGGCGACGGCGGTAGCCAGAACCCCACTGGCAGCCTTTTCTATTTTATCTTGCTAGGCGTGTTGGGTTTAATTTCATCTAGATTCTTTGGATTTTCAGTATGATGAACCGATTACAAAACTTCATCCAACGCGCTGGCCCCACTCGCTTGGTGCTGGTCGCCATCCTGATCGTCATCGCCTGCCTGGCAGCAATCACATCATTTCTCGTGCTCCGCCAGGTAGCCATTAGCTGGCCAGGCGCTGGGAGCTCAGCAGGTCTGGTTTTCAACGCCGAAGGTACCCCGATCCTCAACGCCGAGGGTACGCCTCTGCCAGGTATGGAGGGTGAAATCGCCCAGCCCATGCTGCTCACCTCGGTAGCCCCCTGGGATGGGGCAGGCCGCGTCACGGTATTACTCCTGGGCGTGGATTACCGCGACTGGGTCGCCGATGAGGGTCCAGCCCGCAGCGATACCATGATCCTGCTCACCCTCGATCCCCTCACCAAAACCGCCGGTATCCTTTCGATCCCCCGCGATTTATGGGTGCCCATCCCCGGTTTCAAACATGGCAAGATTAACACCGCCTACTACCTGGGAGACGCCTACCAGTTGCCCGGCGGCGGACCGGCTCTGGCGATCCAAACGGTGGAACAATTTATTGGCGTACCGATTAACTACTTTGCCCAGATCGATTTTGCCGCCTTTGTGCGCTTTATCGATGAGCTGGGCGGCGTTACTATCGATGTACCCCAGGAAATCAAGGTTGACTTGCTGGGAACAGGTTTCAAAACCAAGAAGGTTTTGCAGCCTGGTCGCCAGTTGCTGCCCGGCGAATGGGCCCTGGCTTACGCTCGAGCGCGTTACACCGAAGGCGGCGATTTTGACCGCGCCGCCCGCCAGCAGCAGGTGATCATGGCTATCCGCGAGCGTGTTCTGCGCTGGGATATGCTCCCCACCCTGGTCTCCAAAGCGCCTACCCTGTACAACGAGCTGGCTTCTTCGATCCGCACCAACCTTTCGCTGCAAGAAGTCATCCAACTGGCCATCCTGGCTCAAGAAGTGCCGGATGAAGGCATCCAGCGCGGCATCATCGATGAACACAGTGTGCTGTTTGCCAACTCACCCGACGAGCTCAGCATCCTGATCCCCTTGCCGGATAAGATCAACCTGGTGCGCGACCAGGTCTTCGCCTCCGCTGGCGGGCTGGGGCCGCAGACCCCCGGCAGCCCGCAAGAGCAGATGCAGGCGGAGCAAGCGCGCATCGCCGTGTATGACGGCTCTGGCGCAGCTGGCATTTTGGAGCGTACCCTGCAGTATCTGCAAAGCCTGGGCGCGAGCATCACTGCTTCCAGCCCGGCCGCCCAGCCCTACGCCGCCACGACCATCATTGACCATACCGGCAACCCGCACACGCTTAAATATCTGGTAGACTTAATGAAAATTCGTCCTGGCAGAATCTATATCCAGTACGACCCGAATGCCAGCGTAGATGTGGAGGTCTTCCTGGGCAGCGATTGGGCTGCCAGCAACAGCCTCCCCTGAGAAAGGAGCGGCAAGCATGTGCGGACGTTTTACCCTGGTAGCAGATCCGAATGACTTGCGAGAGGCTTTCCCCTGGCTGAATATCCCTGGAGATATCCAGCCGCGCTACAATATCGCCCCCAGCCAACCTGTGGCCGTCATCCCCAACGACGGCAAAAACACACTGGATTATTTCGTCTGGGGGCTGATCCCCTCCTGGGCCAAAGACCCGCAGATCGGCAGCCGCATGATCAACGCCCGGGCTGAGACCTTGCAGGAAAAACCTTCCTTCAAGAACGCCTTCCGCCGGCGGCGCTGCCTGATCCCGGCCAGCGGCTTTTACGAATGGAAAGCGGCGCCAGGGCAGAAAACCAAAATCCCCATGTACATCCGGTTGCGGGAGGACAAACCCTTTGCCTTAGCCGGTTTATGGGAAAACTGGAATGCCCCCGACGGCTCCAGAATTTTATCCTGCACCATCATCACCACCCAACCCAATGCCCTGCTGCAGGACATCCACAACCGCATGCCGGTCATCCTGCCACCGGAAGCCTATCCCACCTGGCTGGAGCAAGGCGAACCCGATCTCAAATCGCTGCAAGCCTTGCTGCAGCCCTACCCGGCAGAAGACATGCAAGCTTACCCGGTCTCCACCCTGGTGAACAGCCCGGCCAATGAATCCCCGCAGTGCATCCAACCTGTAGCCTGATGGCACAAATCCACAACCTTGAGCACACCAGCCACCCTTCCACCCCAAGCCTTTCTAACCAGCAGCCTGGTTGCCTCGCCGCGGGGAATGGCGATGGCGCGTGTGCTGGCCGCCGCCATAGCGGCTGTCGAACCGGCGCAGGCGGTACAGCGCTATCTGCAGCGCAATGGCTCGCAATTACGGGTTGGAGAGCGCAGCTATGATCTGCAGCAAATCGAGCACATCTGGCTGGTAGCCTTTGGCAAAGCCAGCCTGCCCATGGCAGCAGGCGGCCGCTGATGTGCTGGGCGACAGGCTCAGCGGCGGGGTTGTCATCGCCAAATCCAGCTTCCTACCATCCCAGCCAGTCGTTGCCGAGCGGCCCCACAGTCTGCCTGCTAGCTTAGAGATCATCGCAGCCGGGCATCCCATTCCCGACGCCGGCAGCCTGAAAGCCGCCGCAGCCGTGAGCAGCTTGCTGTCCAAGGCAACCGCCCATGACCTGGTGCTTGGCCTGATCTCCGGCGGAGGCTCCGCCCTGTTAACCTCCCCCGCCGCAGACCTGACCCTGGACGATCTGCAAAAATTAACCGATGCCTTACTGGGTAGCGGCGCCAGCATCACCGAAATTAACACCCTGCGTAAACACCTGGAAAGCCTCAAAGGCGGCGGCATGGCGCAAATGGCTGCCCCAGCCCCCCTGGCCTGCCTGATCCTTTCGGATGTCATCGGCGATCCATTGGATATGATCGCCTCAGGTCCCAGCGTGCCAGACCCTACTACCTATGCGCAAGCCCACCAAATCCTCGAGCGTTACCAGCTCACCACCCAAGTCCCGCCGCGCATCTTGGAAAGGCTGGACCTGGGCCAGCGTGTCCAGATCCCGGAAACCCCCAAACCGGGCGATGCGCTCTTTGAGCGGGTATCTAACCAGGTGATCGGCAGCAATTTCCAGGCTGCCCAGGCGGCCCTATCTCAGGCGCAGGCGGAAGGTTTCCACACCCTGCTGCTGACCACCTCCCTGCAAGGGGAAGCGAGCCAGGCCGGGCGCTGCCTGGCCTCCATCTTGCGCCAGGTGCGCGCCAGCGGTCAGCCCCTCCCCTCCCCCTGCTGCCTGATCGCCGGCGGCGAGACCACCGTCAGCTTGAAAGGCGACGGCCTGGGCGGGCGCAACCAGGAGCTGGCCCTCGGAGCAGTCGCAGACCTGGCCGGTTTAGAAGCGGTTTTCCTTATCAGCCTTGCCAGCGACGGCGATGACGGGCCAACCGACGCAGCCGGCGCAGTGAGCAGCGGCGAGACGCTCCGCAGGGCGCAGGCGCTTGGGCTGGACCCCACCTCTTACCTGGCGCGCAACGATGCCTACCATTTCTTCCAACCCCTGGGGGATTTGATCCGTAGTGGTCCCACCCAGACCAATGTCAACGACCTGGTATTTCTGTTTGCCTGCTAATCCATTCTGTTACACAAGCTTTTCGCAGCTTGTGGTCCATGCAAAATGATCTGTGAGATAGACTTCAATAAAGAAAGCTCTGCGCTCTCTGCGTCTCTGCGAGAGATAAGAGAATCTTTGCGTTCTTTGCGACTTTGCGAGAGATGACAAACTAAAGTTTGTGCTACATGAAGGCTTTGCGAGAGATCAAAAAAGAGAGACAATCCATGCCATTGATTCACCGCCGTACCTTCCGCATTCGTTCTTATGAATGCGATGCCCATGGGCACCTGAACAACGCCAATTACCTCAGGCTGATGCAAGAGACTGCCTTCGACGCCTCCGCAGCCGCGGGTTATGACCTGGCGCGCTACCAGTCCATGGAGCGCTTGTGGCTGATCCGTGAAAGCAGCCTGGAATTCTTTAAGCCACTCTACGACAACGACCAGGTCGAAATCAGCACCTGGATTGGCGACTTCCGCCGGGCCAGCTCGCGACGGTTGTATGAATTTCGCCTGGTCGGCGACCAACAGTTAGCCGCGCGCGCTTACTCCGATTGGGTCTTTCTCGATGCAACCAGCTTACGCCCTGCCAGCATCCCAGCCCACCTGGTTGAGGATTTCTACCCGGAAGGTCTTCCTGCTGATTTCCCGCCGCGCCAGCCCTTCCCCACCTTCCCGCCCCAACCTGCCGGCGCCTTCCGCATGCAGCGCCGCGTGGAATGGACCGACCTGGATACACAAAACCATGTTAACAACGCCGTCTACCTCAACTACGTTACCGAGTGCAGCATGCAGTCCCTGGCAGCCTGCGGATGGCCGTGGGAGCGCCTTCACAGCTTGGGGTTAGCCGTGCACCTGCGCCGCTGCCAGATCCAATACCTGCAACCCGCCTTGCATGGGGACCTGATTCTGCTCACAACCTGGATGTCCAACCTCAGGCGGGTGAGCGCCAACCGGCATTACCTGCTGCAGCGCCAATCGGATGAGCGCCCTGCTGGCGCGGGTGCAGACCTACAGCGTATGGGTCAGGCTGGAGGACAACCAGCCCGCTCGTATTCCGGTGGAGTTGTTGCGCGATTGCAAAGGAATGATGTCGATCTAACATTCAATGACCTCTCGCCAATCATTGTCAAGCCAAAGTAGAAATGTCCCCTATTTGACAAAGTAGAAATGTCCCCTTTTGAAAGGGTGAAAAACACGATATGGTAAACTCAGGCCACTCGTGCGGAGGATAGGGCAACGCTGGAGAGCGACCTGAGCGTCGACACGAGGCCGAAGACAGGGCAGAGCCGAAATGGCTCTGCTCTTTTACATCCGGCCTGTTTTCGGCTAAAAGCGATAAACTCAACAGCGGCCCTCTATTAATCTGTGCCATGGGTAGAAACCTCTTCGATGGGTTTGTCAGTGACATGGAGGCCATAGCGCCGCCAGGGATGATTAGGAGCTGGTGAAGTAGGGGTTCTTAACTGGCGATTGATGGTCTTGGAATCCACGACTGTAGACTGTTGAGTGGGCTTTTGATAGATGGTATAAGACAAAAGCTTGTTATGGTAAAGGATGGTAACTTCTCCCTTTGCATTCTCGCAAACAGTAACCTTTGCATTGCGCAGGACATAACCAGGGCGATTAGATTGGATTTGGTAAATAACATTTTTGAATTGGACGGTCAAATTCTTGGACAAGGTACGGGTTTCCTGGTAAGTGAGGATCCAATCCAAGTTATCTGTTTTGAGTAATGGGCGGTGGGCATTGAGAGTGCTGCGAGGCGCCACCGCAAAACGGCGATTGAAGTCTTCCCGGAACTCAGACAAGTAGGCATTGCCGCTTTCCATGTCGGAGATGCCCCGTAAACGCAGTTCTTTCACCAGGCGATCTTGCAGGGTCTGATTGGCACGTTCTATGCGGCCTTTAGCCTGGGGGGTGTTGGCGCAGATGATCTGGATGTCCAGTTCTTGCATGGCCCGTCCGAACTGGGTCAGACCGCTGGTGGTTCCCAAGGGTCGCTCCTGGTTGACCCGGAAAATACCATGTTTATCGCTATATAAGGCCACCGGTTTGCCGTAACGCTCCAGGTAGTGTTGAGTGGCTTCACAGTAGCCCAAAAAGGTTTCATCTGGCACGAACCACAACTCCATCAACTGTCCGCTGGCATCGTCGATGAACACCAACAGGGTACACTTGGGTCCACGCTCTTCAAACCAGGCGTGATCCGAGCCATCGATCTGCACCAATTCGCCAAAACGGGCCCGCCGCTCACGCATTTGGTGGACTTCTGGTCGCTTGGCTCGTTTCGGTTTCCAGATCCCTTCTGCAATCATGATCTTGCGTACACTCTCATCCGAAATCTTCAGTTGATGCACTTCCACTAATTTCTCGTGGGCTAAAGTCGGCCCAAAGTCTCGGTAGCGTTTGTAGATTAAGTCGATCGCCGTTTGAACTACCTGCTCATCTAAGCGGTTATTGCTTTCTTTCCCGCGCCTGGCGCTGACCAGCCCTTTGGCTCCTTGCGTTTTATATGCGCAATAAAGCCGTTTCACTTGTCGTACACTCAAACCAAGCATCCCAGCGGCTTCTTTCTGGGTCAAGCGTTTGTCCTTGATGCGCTGCATGACTTCTAATCGGGTAAGTTCTCGTTTGCTCATTGTCAGTAGTTCATCCACTTTTGTGTCCCTTTCAAAGGGGCACATTTTAACTTTGGTTAAAGGGACTTTACTACTTTGGGCTAACACCTCTCGCCAATCATTTGACCCCTTTTCAGCCCTGTGTTAAACTAAACAGTTGCCATGAAACAAATCCTTCTTCGATTGGCTTCTGCGAAAAAAACATATGAGCTCCGACAAGCATGCCCCTTTTCTCATCGCCGGGCTAGGCAACCCTGGTAAACAGTACCGCGGCAACCGGCATAATGTAGGTTTTATGGCCTTGGACAGGCTGGCCCAAGACCTGCAAGTCAATTTCTCGCGCCTGGAGTACAAAGCTTTGGTTGCCAAGTGTGAATACCAGGAGGAACGCCTGGTGCTGGCTAAACCCCAGACCTTTATGAACCTTTCGGGTCAGGCGGTGGGCGCCCTGGCGCGCTTCTATAAAGTTCCGCTGGAACGCATCATGATCGTCTATGATGATGTGGACTTGCCCTTGGGAGCGCTGCGCCTGCGCCCCACCGGCGGGTCTGCCGGGCAAAAAGGCATGGCTTCCATCATCGAGCGCCTGGGCAGCCAGGATTTTCCCCGCTTGCGTATCGGCATCGGGCGTCCGCCGGGCAGCATGGATGCTGCCGCCTACGTGTTGCAGGATTTCTCCAAGGGTGAGCAGGAATTCCTGGACGCTGCTCTGGATCGAGCCGTTTCGGCTGTGTACGAGTGGGTTGCCCAGGGTCTGGAAAGCGCCATGAACAAGTATAACGGAAGCGAGCAGAATGGCGCTTGAGCTATTCGCTGGATGCGATTGCGGAAAATTGCCAATCCCTGGCGGAAGCGCTGCAAAACCGGCAGAAGGTCGCCCCGCTGGGATTGCGGCGATCGGCGCGCCTGCCCGTAGCTGTCTCGCTGCACCGTTGCAGCCAACAGCCTGTGCTATTGGTTACCGACCGCGCCGACCGGGCGCTGGCCCTGCTGGAAGAAGTGGCCTTATGGGCGCCGCACTCGCCGCGCCTGTATTTCCCCGAACCGACCCCCATGTTCTATGAGCCAGGCGCTTGGGGAGAAGCCTCCCGCCGCGATCGCCTGGTAGCCCTGACCAGCCTGGCGTCTTACCATATCCCCGGCGCCAGCAAACCCGAACAACCCCCGCTGATCGTTGCCCCGGTGCGCGCCTTGATGACCCGCACCCTGCCGCGTCGAGACTTTCTCAAGGCAGTTAAACTCCTGCAAGGTCGGCGCCAGCATATCCGCTCGACCAGCTGGCGCGTCTGTGCCATTCAATCGGCTATGAGCCTACCACCATCGTGATCGCCCCCGGGCAATTCGCCCGCCGCGGCGGCATCCTGGACTTGTGGCCGCCGGCAGAACCATCGCCGCTGCGCCTGGAGTTCTTTGGGGATGAGATCGATACCCTGCGCCCCTTCGATCCTGCTACCCAGCGCACCATCAAGACCCATGACCATCCTGCGCCAGATCGTTTGCAGATCACGCCAGCGCGCGAGTACATCATCCCTGCCGCAGGACCTGGAAGGCAAAGAGCCCGGAGAGTTTTCCGAGTTTTACCTGCCGCATTACCACCCGCAGCCAGCCAGCCTTGTTGGACTATCTGCCGCGCCAGTCTCTGGTCTTGATCGACGACCTGCAATCCATCCAGGACGCAGCCAACGAAATCGAAGAACAGGCCCTGGTTTTACGCCAGGAGTCCATCCGAGAACAAATCATTCCTGAAGATTTTCAAGTTCCTTACCTGAGCTGGCAGGAACTTCAGGATACCATCACGCTGCGCCCGTACCTGGAATTAGGCCAACCTTCCAACCTGACCTTAGAGCATGATCTTTCTCCTGGCAACGCGCTGCCAGAAGGCGCTCCCCCGAACGGCGAACAGGCAGGCAGCCCACCCATCCTGGAGACCAGGCTGAGCTGTCGTTTCGAGCCAGGTCCACGCTTTGGCGGACGATTAAAGCCAGTCATGGAATATATCCAGGAAAGACGAGAAGCGGGCGACCTGGTCGTCGTGGTATCCCGCCAAAAGGCGCGCCTGCAATCCCTGTGGAATGAACAGGTTCTGCCTGGTCAAAGCGCTTCCCCCCTTTTCGTCGAAGGCAGCCTGGGTGAGGGCTGGATCTTCAGTCCCCGGGACGTCCTGGCTTGCACTTGCTCACCGATGGCGAGATTTTTGGCTGGCGCAGACCTGAACCGCGCCGTCGCGCCCGGCAGATGGCTGAAGCGCCCGAATCGCATTACAGCGACCTGCAGGCCCAGGATTTTGTCGTGCATGTCGATCATGGCATCGGCCGCTTCCTGGGGCTGGTGCAGCGCACAGTGGACGGGATCGAGCGCGAATACCTGTGCGTGGAATACGCCGATGAAGCCCAGCTCTTCGTCCCGGTCCACCAGGCTGACCGCCTGACGCGCTACGTCGGCGCCGACAACCGCGAGCCAAGTCTTGAGCCGCCTGGGGTCGCCCGAGTGGCGCAATGTCAAGACGCATGTCAAGGAAGCCGTGCAGGAGGTCGCCGAGGATTTGCTGGAACTGTACGCCCAGCGCAATATAGTTCAGGGCTTTGCTTTTGCAGAAGATACCCCCTGGCAGCAAGAATTGGAAGCCAGTTTTCCTTATATCGAGACGGATGACCAGATGCGCGTCCTGGCGGAAGTCAAGCGCGATATGCAAAACAGTCGCCCGATGGACCGCCTGATCTGCGGCGATGTGGGCTATGGTAAAACAGAAGTTGCCTTGCGCGCCGCTTTCAAAGCCGTGATGGACGGCAAACAGGTCGCCATCCTGGTGCCTACCACCGTCCTGGCCCAGCAGCATTACAACACCTTTCTGCAGCGCTTGGCGGCCTTCCCGGTGCAGGTGGAGATGCTCTCCCGCTTTCGCACCGCCCAGCAGCAGCGCGAGATCATCGAGCGGCTGTCCAAAGGGCAGATCGATATCATCATCGGCACCCACCGCCTGCTCTCTGCGGATGTACAGGTGAAAGAATTGGGTCTGCTGATTATCGATGAAGAACAACGTTTCGGCGTCACACATAAGGAAGCGCTCAAGAAGATGCGCACCGAAGTGGATGTGCTCACCCTGACCGCCACCCCCATCCCGCGCACACTCTATATGGCGCTGAGCGGGGTGCGAGATATCTCCACGATCAACACACCGCCGGAGGAACGCCTGCCGATTGTCACCCATGTCGGCCCGTATTCGCCGCGTCTGGTGCGCCAGGCGATCCTGCGCGAGCTGGAGCGCGGCGGGCAGGTCTTCTTTGTGCATAACCGGGTGCAAACCATTGGCGCCATGCAGCAGCACCTCAGCCAGCTGGTGCCCGAAGCGCGCATGACAGTGGCTCACGGGCAGATGAATGAAAATGAGCTCTCGCAACGCATGGAGATGTTCAGCCAGGGCGAGGTGGATGTCTTGCTCAGCACCTCGATTATCGAGTCCGGCTTGGATATCCCCAATGCCAATACCCTGATCGTCGACCGCGCCGATACCTTCGGACTGGCGCAGTTATACCAGTTACGCGGGCGCGTCGGGCGCGGGGCGCAGCGCGCCTACGCCTACTTTTTCCGCCATAACCGCAAATCCCCCAGCCACGAAGGTCGCCAGCGCCTGGAGACCATCGCCGAGAATACCCAATTGGGCGCTGGTTTTTCGATTGCCATGCGCGATCTTGAAATTCGCGGCACCGGCGATATCCTGGGCACACGGCAACACGGGCATATTGCCGCGGTCGGTTTTCATTTGTACACCAGCCTGCTTTCCGAAGCGGTTCGTCGTTTGCGCAAAGCGCAAGGTCTAGCCGACCACCGGGTTGCCGCCTTCGATCAACCTGCAGCTCAACACGGTCAATGTAGAGCTGCCCTTCGATTCGAGCATTCCAGCTGCCTATGTACCCGACAAAACCGTGCGCTTGGGCTTATACCGGCGCATTGCTGACTTGCGCACCTTGGATGAGCTGGGACAGCTTAGCGAAGAGTTCGTTGACCGTTTTGGGCCCCTGCCTGAAAACGTCAAAAATCTGTTCTTGCAGCTCAAAATCAAACTACTGGCAGAACGCGCCGGGTTGGCATCGATCACCGTTGAAAATGGGCAGCTCTCGCTGCGCTTTCCCGATAGCCTGCTGCCGGCGATCTGCCGGATCTGGGCGCCAATGTGCGTATTGGAAAAATTGCCTTGTGGTTGCCGTATAGCGGGCAGGAAGATTGGGCTGAACAGCTGGTGCAGGTATTACATAAATTGCGTTCCGGCTCGACCTGGGCGGATCAAGCTGGGGTAGAATTAGCTCCGCTACAGGTGAGGCGCTGAATAGATCATGTTCCCAAAAGGTATTCCGCTGTCCAAGAGATTGTTCGACCTGCTCTTCACTTGCCTGGTGCTGTTGGTCAGTTGGCCGATCCTGCTGCTGGTGGCATTGTTGGTGCGCTTGCGCTTGGGTTCACCGGTGCTCTTCCACCAGGAACGCGGCCGGGCTACCACGCTCGCCCTTTCAAGGTGCATAAGTTCCGCAGTATGCGTGAGGCACGCGATGCCCAGGGAAATTTACTGCCAGACCAAGAACGTCTGACCCGCTTAGGACGCTTCTTGCGAGCCAGCAGCCTGGACGAGCTGCCCGAGATGTTGAATGTGTTACGCGGCGAGATGAGCTGGGTAGGCCCGCGCCCTCTGCTAATGCAGTATCTGCCGCGCTATTCTCCCGAGCAAGCGCGCCGCCACGATGTGTTGCCGGGCATTACCGGCTGGGCGCAAATCAACGGACGCAATGCGCTTACCTGGCAGGATAAATTCAAATTGGATGTGTGGTACGTGGACCACTGGTCCTTCTGGCTTGATCTGCGCATCCTGGTACTCACCGTGCTCAAAGTCCTGCGCCGGGAGGGCATCAGCCAGCCCGGGCACGCCACCGCGCAGGAATTCATGGGTAATCCAACCCCAACGATAGAGGAGCTTTCCACGTCTCAAGATGACTGACCAAGATCAAACTAACCTGGAACTCTACCGTCTGCTATACCGCATCCGGCGCTTCGAAGAAACGGTCTTAGACAATTTTCCACGCGGCGTCTTTTTCGGCACCACACATACCTACCTGGGACAGGAAGCCAACGCAGCCGGGGTCTTTTCTGCGCTGCAGGAAGCTGACCTGGTGTTCAGCAACCATCGCTGCCACGGGCATTTCCTGGCTTATGGCGGCAGCCCACACGCCTTGTTTGCTGAGCTGATGGGCAAAGCCTCCGGCGTGTGCGGCGGTAGAGGCGGCTCGCAGCACCTGCATTGGCGCAATTTTTACTCAAATGGCATGCAGGGCGGCATTGCTCCGCTGGCGGTTGGCATGGCGCTGGCGGAAAAATTCAAGAACAGCGGCGCCATAACCGCAGCCTTCCTGGGCGACGGCACCTTAGGGGAAGGCGTGCTTTACGAAAGCCTGAACATGGCTTCCTTATGGCAGGCGCCGGTGTTATGGGTCGTTGAGAACAACAAAATCGCCCAAACCACGCCTGTCGAAATTAGCCTGGCTGGTGATATTGCAGCGCGCTTTGCGGCCTTCGACATCCCGGCTGCAGAGCTGGATAGCAGCGATGTATTGGAGATCGCCCCACTTGCCGCTCAACTGGTTGAACAGGTGCGCACAAGCTTAACACCCAGGGCATTAATCCTGCATACCTGCCGTTTTGGTCCACATTCCAAGGGCGATGATACCCGTCCTGCGGAGGAAATCGCCTGCCAGAGAGCCATCCGTGATCCACTGCGCATCCAGGCAGGACGGCTGCAGGCTGAACAACGCCAGGCGATCGAACAGGCTGAAGACCAATTAATCAAAGAAGCTTTTGCAAACTGCGCTGGCCGAGCCGCTGCCAGGCAGGGAGGCAAAGGAGCTATGACCACTGTGCTCGCATCCCTGAATGCTGCCCTGCACCAGGCCTTTGCCCAGGATGAACGCGTCTACCTGATCGGCGAGGATATCCTCGACCCCTACGGCGGAGCCTTCAAGGTCAGCCGCGGCCTTTCCAGCGCCTACCCGCAGCGTGTGCTCAGCAGTCCCATTTCAGAAGCCGGCATCACCGGCATAGCCGCCGGGATGGCTTTACGCGGTCTGCGACCGGTTGTGGAGATCATGTTCGGCGATTTTCTCACCCTGGCTGCTGACCAGATCATCAACCATATTGCCAAGTTCCGCTGGATGTACAATGACCAGGTGCGCCTGCCGCTGGTGATTCGCACCCCTATGGGCGGAAGGCGCGGCTACGGTCCCACGCACAGCCAATCTCTTGAAAAACACTTCCTGGGCGTGCCCGGGCTGCGCGTCCTGGCTCCATGCGCCTTGGGCGATCCCGGCGCTTTGTTGAAAGCCGCCATTCTGCAGGATGATGACCCGGTGCTGTTCATCGAAAACAAATTACTTTACCTGCAGCCTATCCAGGATCAGGTCAGCCTGTCCGAATTCGAGCTCAGCCAACTCACACCGCCGATTCTTTCGATGCCGGATGCAGCCCTCGACCCGGTTAATTACGCGCCCGCCTACACCTTGAACATCCGCGGCGCGCCTGCAGCCCACTTGACCCTGGCGACTTATGGCTACGCCCTGGAGCTGGCGCGCCAGGCAGCCCTGCGCCTGGCTTATGAACACGAAATCTTTGTGGAGATCGTCGCCCTGACCCAGCTATCCCCCTTTGTGATCGCTCCGGTCCTGGCTTCCGTAGAGCGCACCCGGCGCCTGCTTACCCTGGAAGAGGGCAGTTACAGCCTGGGTTGGGGGGCGGAGATCCTGGCGCAAACCAGCGCTGCCATGGGCGGGCGTCTGCAACAAGCAGCTCGCCTGGCTGCCAAAGACCTGCCTGTTCCTGCCAGCGGTCCCCTGGAAGCCCAGGTGCTGCCCGGCATCGAAGACATTCTGCGCCAAGCGCAAATAATGGTATAAATACACCAACCCCCATACAGGCAAGGAGAAGCGCTTGAGCGAAGCGAAACCCATCTATATCCCATTGCTCAACCCCAACGAACCAGAAGCCAACCTGGCTGCCCTGCACGTGGCTGAAGGCGACTTCGTCGAGAAGGGTGATCTGCTATGCACTCTGGAGACCACAAAATCGACCGCCGATGTACTGGCAGAGAGTCAAGGGTATGTCAGCGCCCTACAGGTCCAGGTGGGGCAGATCTTGCCAGCAGGCGCTTTGCTGTGCTACCTGGCAGACAACCCTGGTTACACACCCCCCGCACAGGAGATGCCAGCGCAACCTGCCCAACCTGAAAGCCCGCCAGAAGGGCTGCGCATCACCCAACCGGCATTGGCACTGGCACGTCAAATGAATGTAGACCTTGCGGAACTGCCCACCGCTCAGCTGATTACCGAAAGCTGGCTGCGCCAACACCTGGAAAACCGGGCGAGCAGTACGGCGCTGCAGCCGCCACAAAGCCCGATGGACCCAACCGCGATGATTGTGTATGGCGGCGGCGGGCACGGCAAATCCCTGATTGATTTAGTACGCAGCCTGGGCGCTTACCGGATCATCGGCGTCGTCGATGATGGCCTGAAACCAGGCGACATGGTGATGGGGTTACCCGTCTTGGGCGGAGGCGAGGCGCTGCCGCAGTTGTATGCTCAGGGCGTGCACCTGGCGATTAACGCTGTTGGCGGAATCGGCAACCTGTCGGTACGCCTCAAAGTCTTCCAAAAACTGAAGCAGGCCGGTTTTGGCTTTCCGTCTGTCGTGCACCCCAACGCGGTTGTGGAAGCCAGCGCATCCTTAGCCGCCGGGTGTGCAGGTTTTTGCGCACGCCTACGTGGGCAGCGAAGCCCGCCTGGGTTTTGGCGTCATTGTCAACACGGGCGCGATTGTTTCGCATGATTGTGTGCTGGAAGATTATGTCAACCTTTCACCAGGCGCCATCCTGGCTGGCGATGTGCACATCGGCGCAGGCGTCCTGCTGGGCATGGGCGCGACCGTAAACCTGGGTGTCAGCATTGGATCAGGCGCTCGCATCGGCAATGGCGCAACCATCAAAGAAGATGTGCCCCCTAACGCAGTCGTACGCGCCGGAACCATCTGGCCTGCATAACCCAAACCTTCCTTATCGGCTAATCAACTGGAGATACCCTTGACAACTGCCTTCAAAGTTCCCATGTCCTCCCCCGACCTGACCGACGCTGAAAGAGAGGCTGTCGCCGCCGTCCTGCGTACCCCCAACCTGAGTATGGGGGCTGAGATCCAAGCCTTTGAACGGCCATTCGGCAGATCACCGGCAGCCAGTTTGCGATCGGGGTCAATTCCGGGACCGCTGGGTCTGCACCTATGCGTGCACGCCGCCCAGATCGAAGCTGGCGACCTGGTGATCACCACCCCATTTTCCTTCGTCGCCTCTACGAACGTATTATTGTTCGAACAGGCTATTCCTGTGTATGTGGACGTAGACCCGCAGACGGGCAATATCGATCCGGAACAGGTGCGCCAGGCGGCAGAAGACCTGGTCACAGGCGGGAAAGCAGCCGAGCGCTGGCTGCCGCGCCAACGAGCTGATAAGCTCGGGAAGCTGAAAGCGATCCTGCCGGTGGATGTCTTTGGGCAGCCGGCGGATATGGACCCCATCCAGGCAACTGCCCAAGAATTCGGCTTGAAGGTTATCGAGGATTCTTGCGAAGCGCTGGGAGCATTCTACAAAGGCCGCCCGGCTGGCAGCCTGGGGGATTATGGCGTGTTCGCCTTTTATCCCAACAAGCAAATCACCACCGGCGAAGGCGGGGTGATTGTCACCGATGACGAGCAGGCAGCCAGGAAAATGCTGGCTCTGCGCAACCAGGGGCGCGCCCCAGGCGATACCTGGCTGCAGCACACCTACCTGGGCTACAATTACCGCTTGGATGAAATGAGCGCTGCCTTGGGACGGGTACAATGCGCTCGCCTGGAGGAGCTGCTCTCCCGCCGGCAGCAGGTATCAGATTGGTACCAGCATGAATTAAGTCTCATCCCCGGCGTAGAGACCCTGCCTGTTCTGCCCTACACTGATCGCATGAGCTGGTTTGTTTACGTGGTGCGCTTCGAGCCTGGCTTTGACCGCGACCGGATTGCTGCCCACCTGGGAGAACAGGGAATACCGGCCCGCCCTTACTTTATCCCTATCCACCTGCAGCCCTACATGGTGGAGCGCTTCGGCTACCGCGCAGGTGATTATCCAGTAACCGAAGACCTGGGACAACGCGGGTTGGCTTTGCCCTTCTCCAGCGTGATGACACAAGCGCAGGTGCACACCGTGTGTGAAGCATTGAAGGCCAGCCTGTAAGGACCATGGGGTAAAAACTGGCTGCCTGCTTATGGTAAACTCTTAAGGATAAATTCGGAGGAGAAATATCGGGACTAGATACGATTTGAAATGAAAATATCTGGTTCTGATAGCAGGGTTGGGATCGCTTTCTGCAGACCTTTTTATAAAGCGATACCAACACAACAGAAAAGAGGGAATAGTATATGTTAGATGATCCAAAACCCAGCTTCGGTTTTGCACGCATGCGCGTCGAAGCTGGAGAGCGCCGGGACTTTCTACCTGAGACAATTGCTCGGCTACACAAATCTGGTGCGCAGGTCTACCTGGAACACGGTTACGGCAGCGGTATGGGCTACAAACCGGAGGATTACCTGCAAGCAGCGCCAACGGCTATGTTCACCACCCACGAAGAGGTTTATCAGAAGGATTATGTTGTCGTCCTGCGCTGCCCTGCAGATGAGGAGCTGCGCATGCTCCAGCCAGGAAGCTGCCTGGTCTCGATGTTGCACTATCCCACACGACCCAAGCGGACAGAATTCGTCCGCTCTCTGGGGGTTGAAGCCATTTCCTTGGACTCAATCAAAGACGATATCGGACGACGCCTGATCGAAAACCTTCGCTCTGTGGCTTGGAATGGCATGGAAGTGGCTTTCCGCACCTTGCGTATCCTTTATCCTGCACCTGGTTTTGAAAGCCCGCACCGTGACCCCATTCGCGTGACGCTATTAGGCTCAGGAGCGGTAGGGGTCCATGTGGTTCAGGCTGGCATCCGACACGGAGACCCACAATTATGGCAGGAAATGGTCGAGCGCGGCGTGCCCGGTGTTCAAATCACAGTCGTAGATTACGATAGCACATCGATGCAAAGCGTAATGCTGCCTTTACTTGAGAAAACCGATATCCTGGTTGATGCTACCCAACGTCCTGACCCAAGGCAACCAGTTGTACCCAATCAATGGCTAGCTTACCTGCCTCAGCATGCGGTCTTGCTGGATCTATCTGTGGATCCGTATGATTGTGGCGACAACTTGCCTATTTCCGTCAAAGGCATCGAGGGCATACCCCAGGGGAACCTGGATCAATATATATTTGCGCCGGATGACCCGGCTTATGAAAAAATCCCGGCTTGCATTTCTACTAAACACCGGCGTTATGCGGTCTCCTGCTACTCCTGGCCAGGCATTCATCCCAAGAAATGCATGCAAGTTTATGGGCAGCAAATGCGTCCCATCTTCAGTACATTGGTAGAACGTGGCGGCCCAGAAAATATCCGTGCGCGTGGTCGTTTCTTCGAACGCGCCATTCACCGGGCAATGTTGTCTAACTGGCAAAATACTTAAGCAGAAAGAACCTTGACAATGCTGAATTGGTTCTCCAGCAAGGGTTAAATCCTGGCATTTAGCCCTGGATTGTAATTCAGGTTTTATCTACTTGACAAGAGAGGATCGCTGTAATGACTAAAAAAGTTACTATTGGTTTTCCCCGCATGAAAACAGAGGCCGGAGAAAAACGTGTATTTCTGCCTGGCTTTATTCAATTCTTAATCCAACAAGGCGCCGAAATCTATTTGGAAGAGGGTTACGGATCACGTTCTGGTTATACCCTGGATGACTACCTTTCAGGTAGCACCCATGTACATTTTTGTACGCGGGAACAGGCATTCAAAAAAGACTATGTGATGATCCTGCGCTCGCCAAAACTGGAAGAGTTTAAAGTATTGGGCGAAGGTAGCTGCCTGATCTCCATGCTGCATTATCCCACCCGCCCAAAACGCGTGGCTTTATTGAAGGAATTAGGGGCGCGCTCGATCTCCCTGGATAGCATTGTAGATGACCGTAATATTCGCCTGGTGGAAGATATGAAATCGGTAGCATGGAATGGATTGGAAGCCGCTTTCGATGTATTGGAGAAGCGCTGGTCAGGCTTAGATCGTGGTGATGGCAAACCGTTTCAAGTATTGATTATCGGCAGCGGCATGGTCGGTAAACACGCCGTTGAGGCGGCTACCAAGCTGGGCAACCTAGAACGCAATAACGACCAGATGCAGGCTGGGGGTCCAGGCTCGATCGCCGTCATTGTCGGGCGCAGTGTTTCTGCTAACCCTAGCGTAATGGAAAATCTCTTCCATCAAACGGATGTCTTAGTTGATGCTGCTTATCGGCGCGACTCATCCAAACCTGTAGTACCCAATGAATGGATCGCCTGGTTGCCCGAACACGCCGTGATTACCGATCTATCGGTAGATCCTTATACCATGGATATCGACCCAAGGGTTGTGCGCGGCATCGAAGGCATCCCACAAGGCAACCTGAACCAGTATATTTTCCACCCTGATGACCCCAACTGGGAGAAGACCATTCCATCAGGTATCCCCACAAAAAACCGCCGTGCAACAGTAACCTGCTATTCCTGGCCTGGGATACACCCCGAAGCCAGTATGTTGCATTATGCTGCCCAGCTAGAACCGCTCATGCGCGAGCTGCTCAAGAAGGGCTATGAGAATTTGGACCCCGAAGGCGAATATTTCGAGCGAGCTCT
This sequence comes from uncultured Chloroflexia bacterium, assembly GCA_963842455.1. Classification (GTDB taxonomy): domain Bacteria; phylum Chloroflexota; class Anaerolineae; order Anaerolineales; family UBA4823; genus CAWJHE01. Next base: position 452,088 of record CAWJHE010000006.1, on the reverse strand, counting down.
ATATCGGGCATCGCTGAAAAACTGGTAAACGGCAGAAATTATCTCATCGAGCGGGTTAAGTATTTGGGATATTTTTTGTATAATAAACGGATATCATGGATAACTTTTGGAGGAAATATGAATTTCTCGATGTGGCGTAAAGCTTTGCAGGTTATCCCGCGCATCAGCAAAGAAGAGTGGGAGCAGTTAGATATCATTTCACGCTGGTTGATTGCCACCCGCGCCGCGGTCTTGATTATGACCTTTATCTCGGCAGCCATAGCCGGTATTCTGGCTTTCCAGCATGGTCAATTTGACGCTCCAAAATGGATCCTGGTAGCCATTGGTTTGGTGCTTTCGCATGCCACCAACAACTTATTGAACGATTACACCGATTATGTGAAAGGCGTCGATCAGGATAATTATTACCGCAGCCAATACGGACCACAACCGCTGGTGCATGGTTTGCTCAACAAACGGCAGCTGCTCACCTATGCCGCCGTTACAGGGTTATTGGCTTTAGTTGCAGGTGTCATCCTGGTAGTGCAAACAGGTGGGCTGACCCTGGCTTTGCTGACGTCCGGTGTTTTCTTTGTTCTCTTTTACACCTGGCCCCTGAAATACATTGCCTTGGGCGAGATTGCTGTTTTGATTGTGTGGGGACCCTTGATGATCGGCGGCGGTTATTATGTCATCACAGGTCAATGGGATTGGAACGTGGTGCTGGCCAGTATGCCCTATGCCCTGGGCGTTACCGGTGTGATCTTTGGCAAGCATATCGACAAATTAGAGATGGACAAAGAACGCCGCATTCACACCCTGCCGGTGCTGCTAGGAGAAAAGGTTTCACGTGCCGTGTTGGTCGGTATGCTCATTCTGCAGTATCTCTCGGTAATCTACCTGGTTATCACGCGCTTCTTTACCCCAATCCTGCTGATCGTTCTCCTGGCAATTCCGGAATTTCTACGTCTCTGGCCAATCTTTAAGCATCCCAAGCCCGCAGAAAAACCGGCTGATTTCCCAGACGTCTGGCCAAATTACTTTGTCGCGGCGGGCTTTGTACACAATCGTCGTTTTGGCTTGTTTTACCTCTTAGGTTTGCTGGTGGATGCGGCTATCAAAGTCTGGTTTTAGTCTGTCCAGCTAGAGCCCAAACACCAGCTCTTCTCGCCCTGCCAATTTATCCTGGATGCGTTCTACCACGACATCCAGGTGTTTGGGTTTATGCACAAAGTCCAGATCATCAGTGCGGATGGTTAACACCGGGCACAGGTCAAAAGATTGCAACCACTCATCATAAAAATTTTCCAGTAAAGAGAGGTAATCAGGGCTTATCCCGCTTTCCATCTCCCGTCCACGGCGCTGGATGCGGTTGATCAAAACAGGTACAGGTGCTTTGACATAGATTAACAGATCCGGCGGAGGCAGATGTTTCACCACCAGGTCAAACACCCGCCGGTAAGCCAGGTAATCCCTTTCGTCCAAGTTGCCCAGGTGATGCAAAGCGCGGGCAAAGATATAGGCATCTTCGTACAAGCTGCGGTCCAGGATAGCAGATTGGGGCGCATGGAACAAATCTAAATATTGCTGCGCACGATGTCCCAAGAAAAAGACCTGCAAATGAAATGACCAGGATCGCATATCGGCATAGAAATCGGGTAAATAGGGATTGTCTGATACAGATTCAAATGCCGTTTGCCAGTTCAACCGTGAGCCTAATCGTTCGGTAAGGGAGGTTTTTCCGGCGCCGATATTACCTGCCAGGAGTACCATACGCTTGGTCATAGAGTCTCATCTCCTCATCTAAATCAAAAAAGGAATCCAACCTGCCTTGAAATGATCGTTTCAAAGTGGAAAATAAATCCAACAATCGATTATAACCCGAGAAGTTATTCTCATTTAAGATACAATATCTTCTATGAAGAAAATCCTTCTGACGGTAATTGATTTTCTACGTGATACCGCCCAGGACTGGGGGCGCGCCAACGGCAGCATGCTGGCAGCAGGACTGGCTTATTACACCATCTTCTCTCTGGCGCCACTGCTTGTAATTATTGTAAATGTAGCAGGCCTGGTTTTAGGTGCATCGGCAGCAGAAGGTATGTTAGTCGATCAAATTGGCGGCGTGGTCACCCCACAGGTCGCAGAGACCATAGAAAATGCCATAAAAAACTTGAACGAGGCCAACCACCGTGGCGTATCCACAGTGGTCAGTGCAGTGATTACATTAATCGGCGCATCAATGATGTTTGTCCAGCTCAAACGCGCTCTCAATTTTTTATGGGGCTTGGCTCCTGAACCTGGGCAGGGTCTATTTATGACCTTGCGCACCCAGCTGCTTTCCTTCGGTATGGTGATTTTCATGGGAGTTTTGACTCTGGTTGTCATGGGTTTAAGCGCCATGCTTCTAGGGGCAATGCACTATTTGCAGTCGCTTGCGCCAGGACTGGAAGACTTCTTACCTCAGATCAATTTTGGGCCGCTGTTCCTGGTCTTTCTGGGTTTGTTTCTGATTACTTTCAAATATCTCCCTGACGCTCATATTGCTTGGAAAGATGTATGGCTGGGGGCCAGCATTACAGCTCTATTATTCACAGTTGGAGAATTCTTAATCGGCGCATATTTGGGCATGGCAAACTTAGGCAGCACTTTCGGTGCAGCCAGCTCAATGGTTTTGATCCTGTTCTGGATCTATTACTCCATGCAAATCATCCTCTTCGGCGCTAAGCTAACCCAAAAATATGCCGATCGCTTTGGATCTGGCATTACCCCTTCACAAAAAGCGCATCGCTTTGAAAGACGCAAAATAGAACCAGGGTAATTCTTTTTTTATCTCTCGCCAAGCTTACTAATTACGCAAGTTTTCTTGCAAATCACACGGTTCTTTCAACCAATTTCAACTCCTAAGCAGTAAAAACTGGCAATAATTTCATTTCTTCATTCCCCCAGGGTTCATATTCCACAAATTTAATTGGCAATTAATCTTGATAAACTAACCCATAACATGTTATAATGAGTCGTAAGGGCGCGTTATACAACAGTTATTGCAATATATGGCTGTTTAAAAATATATCTAGGATGCCGGCCATGTTGGGTTTATTGCTTAAAACATTTTCACAATTAAAACCTGTCACAAAGACCCTCTTGCTGTATGAAGAGTTGGATATCTTTACAACGCTGTTTGGGTTGACATTTTTCCCAGAGATCATTGAAACCAACCCCCTGCCTGGCGCTTTGGGAGGTATGCTGCCAACCTTCCTGGTCAAGATCATCGCAGTCATATTCATTGCCATCGTACTGGAAAGGGTTAAGAATTGGCCAAGATTAATTTATGTAGTCCCTTCCATCGCAGCTCTGCCGGTTTTCTGGAACATCCTGGTGATCGTTACCCAAGCACTGGCGTAATTGGATTCCTGAAATCAAGTCGTAACCATTACAAGCATTATTAATAGACATGGGGCTGCTAAACTTTCAGCAGCCCCGCGTTTTATTTCAAGAAAGCCTCACTACTAGCATTCACTGTACCCGCAAGAATAACACTTCCGACAGCCCTCTTCATTAACCACCGATGCCTGACCACATTCAGGGCACAAATCTCCGACTTTATGAATAAAGTTCTCCTGAAAGCCTTGCTTTGCTGTTTCATTCAGCAACTTGTACCCGTTGCCTTTGCTCTCGGATGACTCATCTGGCTGAGCGTTATGCTGCGAATCACTGGCGTCCAAGTATTGAGCCAGGGCTTGCGCCACGCCGTCTGGCAGTGAGCGCACCCGGTTTGGTCCGAATCCTAGCGAGCGTCCTCCGCCAATACCGGAAAGCTGGCGCCAGATTTCGCGCAACCGGTCACGTGGCGCCACCGGTGAAGCCAGGCGAAGGAGATAAGAGATTAATCGGCCTATGGCTTCCGATACAGCAGCCGTATCCGAGCCGGCCTTAGCGGTATTGACAAACACCTCAAAGGGCTGGTTGCCGCCATTTTCATTGATCGTAACAAATGCTTTCCCTAAGGGAGTGCCGATGCTGATGGTGTATCCATGCAGGCTGCCAGGACGTGGTTTTTTCTTGTCATGCCAGATTGGCAGCTGCTCGGCAGCAGGTTTATCGGAGGTTTCTACCGCCACAGCAGGAGGCGATTGTAATTCTAATACCGTCTGTTTCTGACGAGCAGTTGCCTTGGTCTCTAATACAACTTTTTGTCGCGAACCAGTCACATAGACGGTGATCCCTTTGCACCCTAGTTCCCAAGCTAATTGATAAGCAACGGCTACATCTTCTTCGGTAGCATCTTCAGGGAAATTTACAGTCTTGGAAAGCGAGTTATCGACAAACATCTGCAGCGCGCCTTGCATACGAACATGCTCTTCAGCGCTGATGTCCTGGGAAACGACAAATACATTGCGGATTTCAGCGGGAACTTCATCCAAACCCTGGCAGGAGCCCTGTTCCATTACATGTTCAACAACTACCTGGCGTTGGCTTTCATCCAACCCAGCGCGCACCAGGGCATTTTCAAACAACGGGCTAGTATAAGTTAATTGCAGGTCCTTGCCGTTGTCATTGACGTGGCGAATATAGGCCAGAGCAAAAACAGGCTCACAGCCATACCCTTCACATCCTGCAACGGTAGCGATAGTTCCCGTCGGAGCTACCGTGGTTTGGGCTGCGTTGCGGATACCATGTTTTAGAATATCTTTGCGGATCGATTGCCAATCCATCACAGGACGCCCCCAATCCTGTGAATAAGGCTCCAAGGGTTGCGGTGGCTCCCAGCTTAACTTTTTCGGATCATAGATGCTGCCTTCAATCGCTGGGAAGGGTCCACGCTTTTTTGCCAGATCAATGCTTGTCCGCATGCTGTGATAACGGACGAATTCCATCACCTGAGCAGCGAATTCCTGACCTTCCGGCGAGCCATAGCGGATACCAGCATGGTACATCAGGTCAGCTAAGCCCATAATCCCCAGGCCTATCCTGCGGGCGCGTAATGCCGCCTGTTTTAGCTGCGTGACTGCGGGCACATAAGCATTCGCTTCGATGACATCGTCGAGAAAGATGGTTGAGAGCTCAGTACTTTGCCTCAGCCCTTCCCAATCCACTTGCCCATCGAGAGCACAATGCTGGGCAAGGTTAACCGATCCAAGGCAGCAATTCTCATAGGGTCCCAGCCATTGCTCACCACATGGGTTGGTAGCTTCCAATGGATAAAGGTGCGGCACAGGATTGAAACGATTGGCAGCATCCAGGAAGAGCATCCCAGGTTCGCCATTATGGTGCGCTTGGGTAACGATCTTGTCAAATAGATCTCGAGCTCTCACCGTTTTATGGACCACAATCGGGATGCCAGCTTCTTCCGCCTGTTCTAAAGTTCCATGAAAACCTTTATAATCCGCAAAATTTACATCCGGGAAGCGCAGCGCCCACATTTCATCATCCACAACTGCACGCATAAAGGCATCGGTGATCCCAACCGAGATATTGAAATTGGTGATCGCATTTTCATCCGTTTTACAGGTAATGAAATCTTCAATATCTGGATGGTCAATGCGCAGAACAGCCATATTCGCCCCACGGCGAGTGCCGCCTTGGGCAATCTCCCCAAACGCCTTGTCATAGACCCGCAAAAAACCGACAGGACCAGTAGCCTGCCCGGCTGAAGTTTTTACCAAAGTGCCCTTAGGGCGCAGACGAGAGAAGGAAAAACCATTCCCACCGCCAGTTTGCTGAATCAAGGCTGCGTCACGTAGAGTCTGGAAAATCCCAGCTCCATGTCGACCCATGTCATCACTAATCGGGAGCACAAAGCAGGCAGCTAACTGTCCCAGAGGTGTGCCTGCACCGGTAAACGTTGGGGAATTGGGAAAGAACTTTTTGCTGGTAAGAAGCTGATAAAACTGGCGCGCTCTGGGCAACACCTGGCCATCCCAATTGGCTTCACTGGAAGCTACATGGTAAGCAACTCGCCAAAACATTCCTTCAACAGACTCTGCCGGTTGGCCATCTTTGCCTCGGCGAACATACCTGCGCATCAGCACCTGCCTGGCGTTTTCGGTTAAATCAATCGAAACAAGATCCTCTGGGATGGGCGGGGTGGGTAATAATCCGTTATCCAAAGCATGCTGCTCAAGATCCTGCAACATAAAGACCTCCTCTTATTTATAGACATTAAGATGATAAGAGACGCAGCCCTAACCAACCGCGCCCGCAAAAAAGGTTAAATTTCTAACAGACGATCGATTTCAGAACGAATTGATTCGAGATCATCTAAGCCCAGGTATACGATGGCGTAACGGATATACGCGATCAGGTCCAACTGTTTGAGACCTGCGATCACCATGTCCCCCACCACACGAGACGAAACTTCTGCGCGTCCCATCGCCTGGAGTGTTGCTTCAATTTCACCAACCAGCCTCTCGATTTCGACTGCTGAAACCGGTCGCTTTGCGCAAGAAATTCGGATACCGCGGATCAATTTATCGCGATCGAACTCCTCACGTGTTCCGTCCTGCTTCACAATGAGAGGCGTTGCCAGGATCGGCCTTTCATAAGTGCTGAATCGTTGTCCACAAGATTCACATTCTCGCCGGCGACGAACACTACCGCGCGAATCATGAGATGTATCGACAACCCGAGACCCATCATGCTTACAATAAGGGCAACGCATAATTTCCTTTGAGAATTTTAGAACAAATGTAACCCCCATAGGCAGGGGATATCTGACTAAGCGCCCGTACATTTGGGTAACGGTGTTGAACATTCTAGCATACTTGAAACTTTATGGCAAGGGAACTTTCTAAATTCTAATGTTAAATTTTTCGTACCTACCAGGTGTCTGACAAACAATCTTGCAGACAAAAACTAGCTGGACCCGACTGTATCAGTACAGGTCCAGCTGGTGGTTCTCCATGCGAAGGCATATATGGAGAAATTCTGAAGTAAAAGATTAATCAGCGCGTCAACAGTCAGCTGCCGCCGGGAGGAGGTTTCCGGCGCAACTGTCCTGTTAACACGCAGATCGAAAGTGCAGCCAGTGGGCTATGCCTGCTGCACAAGTGCGTTCTTTTCACAACCTATAAAGATCATTACCCCTTGCGATTTCGCAAGAAGGTCGGAATATCCAGATCTTCTGTGTTGATCGCGCGTGGTTGGAACTCCTTGACTGCCGGTCGGGTAGGTTGTGAAATCGAAATGGGTTCACCTTTCTCACGCGGTTCTTGCACCGGCACTTCAGATACCCGACGCGGCATACCGGCGCGCTCAAAACCCGTGGCAATAACTGTAATCCGCACGCTGTCTTTCATGGTTGGATCAATTACTGCACCGAAAATCAAGTTGACATCGGGGTGAGCGGTTTCCTTGATAATCGCAGCTGCCTGATTGACATCGAATAGCGTCAGTTCCGGACCACCAGTGACATTAAACAAGATGCCGCGTGCACCGTCAATGGTGATATCCAAGAGCTGGCTGGAGATAGCCTGCTCGGCAGCAATTCGAGCAGCGTCTTCACCCTTGGCATTCCCAACAGCCATCAGGGCTGCACCACCTTCCGACATAATCGTGCGCACATCCGCAAAGTCCAGGTTGATCAATCCGGGTACTGTTATCAATTCTGAGATACCCTGAACACCCTGCCTCAAGACGTCATCTGCCACGCGGAATGCCGTCTGCAAGTTGGCGCGTTTGTCCACGATTTGCAGCAAGCGGTCGTTTGGAATCACAATCAGAGTATCTGCTTGATCTTTCAACCGGGAGATGCCTGCCTCTGCAGATTGAATCCGTCGCGATCCTTCAAAGGTGAAGGGGCGAGTGACCACGCCAATCGTCAGCGCTCCAACCTCTTTAGCTATTTGAGCAACAACAGCCGCACCACCGGTGCCTGTTCCGCCGCCCATACCAGAGGTAATAAAAACCATATCAGAGCCCTTCAAGACGCTGTAAAGCTCTTCAGCAAACTCTTCCGTGGCTTTTTTACCGATCTCCGGATCGCCCCCGGAACCCAGACCGCGAGTGAGTTTTTCGCCAACTCGAACGCGGGTGGTAGCTTTGGATAGCAATAAAGCCTGTGCATCGGTGTTAACGGCGACAAAATCAACCCCCTGTAGACCTTCATCGATCATCCGGTCCACCGCGTTACAGCCGCCGCCTCCTACGCCCACAACTTTGATCCGAGCGAAGGATTCAACTTGGTTTGGTAAACTTGTATTCATTGGCATAACTTCCTCCTCAAATAAAGATATCCACTTTGTGTCTAATTTCTGCTCCCGGCAGTGATTGCCATTCAACCGCCAGAAGTCCTAATCGACTGCCTCCATTTTTAAGTTTATGGAAGCAATCGTCTAAGCCAATTCCCTATGGCGCGCAAATCTATGCCGCTGCTCTGCCCCGTTCGTCCTATCCGGCGGGAGGCGCCTGGATGCCCAACCTCGCTCATTAACATGGCCCAATTGAGCAAACCAACGCTGGTCGAGTAGGCCGGAGACTGGATCTGATCCGTCATCCCAACCAGGTTTTGAGGTTGGGCCAATCTCACCGGCACGCCGAGCACTTTGCTCGAAACCGTACGAATTCCCGGCAGCAAGCTGGCGCCACCCGTCAGGACCATACCAGCCGGCAGTAAGCCGTCATAACCAGAGCGTTTAATTTCTTGAACAACCATGCCAAAAATTTCTTCGACGCGCGCTCCAATGATCTGTACCAGGTCGTGGTGAGATACCTGGATCATCTCTTGATCTCCAAATGGACGGATATTGAAAGATTGTCCAACATCCACGCCAGTTACATCTGCATTTCCATGCTGTAGCTTAATTTCTTCAGCTTGCGAATTGGGTAATCGTAATACCTGGGCAATATCAGAGGTGATGTGGTTTCCACCGATTGCCAGGATGGCCGTATGCCAAACATCACCATCCATATAGATAGCCATATCTGTCGTTCCACCACCAATATCGACAACCACAACCCCCATCTGCCGCTCAGTCTCAGTCAGCACCACTTCGGCAGATGCCAAAGGATTTAGGACAAACTGGGCCACATCCACACCAGCGGCAGCAACGCATTGGCGCAGATTTTCAACACTGGCTGCGGTAGCAGTGATAATATGTGTTTCCACTTCCAGGCGGTAGCCATGCATACCTATAGGTGTCCGGATACCATCCTGGCCGTCAACATTGAATCCGCGCTGGATCACATGCACCACTTCACGATTATGAGGAATCGCCACTGCCCGAGCAGCATCAATCGCCCGGGCGACATCATCCTGGTCGATCACCCGACCTGAGACGCCAACTACACCCCGGCTGTTAACCGAGGAGACATTTGAGCCAGCCAGGCTTACCAGGGCGGACATGATTTCTACACCAGAAGTGTGCTCAGCTTTATCCACGGAGCGTGCAACAGATTGAGCAGCCGCGTCTAAATCCACAACAACTCCCCTGCGCATACCCTGACTGGGCTCAATGCCAACTCCTAAAATGCGGATCTTATCCAATCCCTCAGCACGCGCCACCAAGGTGCATACTTTTGTTGTTCCAATATCAATGCCTACAAAGATTTGATCATCCATTGAGACGACCTCTACCCTTTAGAATTTGTTGATACCTGGACATCACTTATTCTGCTTCCAGGCGATAGTATGGTGCATGGACATGCTCCACACTAATATAAGAAGGTTTCAAACCATCCTTCTTAATCTGTTTCTGCAACGCTTCGTAGACAGCATATTTCATATAAATCTCTTCAGCGTTTCCAAAGTAAACAAACCAACCATTTTGATCCTGCCATCCCAGACCGTGCGCAGTCGTATAGACGAGATTCGCCCCAAGAGGTGCAACTTCACTTAACTGCAATACTGCTTCAACCATCACCGGAGAAATCATCGGCTGTACACCTGGTTTCACCAGTAATTCTGGAGGAAGTTGTCCAAAGAGTTGCTCAAGGAAGCTGAGATCTTCTGCCGTTAACACCGGCTCTGCCTGTGTGGTGACAAATTCCTCGGCTTGTACTACAGGCAAATCGATTACTGGGAAATTCTCACGTAAGGAAAACGGCATACCTTCCGCATCAATCAGGTTGGATCTTCCTGCCATGCGCCAAATGAGAACCGGTGTTCGTTCAGTAACGGTTATCGCAACCGTATTGGGAATATTTACGGAGACATCAACTTGTGAAAATTCCGGATAAGTCGCCAGTAACGTTTCTTTGATTTCAACAGGATCCAGAGTGAAAACCAATTTTTCAGACATTTCTAAGGTATTCTCAATTTGAGCAAGGGATACATGCTCCAAACCATTGATTTGCACATCTCTAACCCGGAACCAGGGCATTGTTAAAATCTGGTACAAACCAAAACCAAGCACTGCTGCCAATACCAGAGAAAGTAAACGCCAATCCAGGTTAACCTGCGGAAGCGCTGGCAAGCGCATTTCAGCCCCATCTGAATTAACCAAAACATCAAACCTGCGTTTCACCTTCTTGCGTGGTTTTATTTTCGGCATAGCGCCATAAGTCGAAGCACGTGCCATTACAGGTAATTCACCAGCCTTGCTGGTTTTCGAAGAACGTCTGACGCTCACCGGCTTGGTCGGCCGGTTGACATCCGATCGCTTGCGGCTGGGTTCCGTAATACGCCGAGATTTGCGTTCTGTTACGGACATGATTAGCTTTCCCTCCGGTATCGTCGTTCTGTCCTGTCACGGTCAGTTTTTCTTTCAAGCGCCAACTCAATCAAGCGATCTATGAGCGCTGAATAAGACATTCCACTTGCCTGCCATAACTTCGGATACATACTGATCTGTGTAAAACCCGGGATAGTATTAACCTCGTTAAGATAAAGCCTGGCTTCTGGACCTTTCGACGTGTTTTCCTTCTCAAGTAGAAAATCAACCCGTGCCATACCAGAACAATCAATTGCCTGGTAGGCTCTAAGCGCATAATCCTGTACCTGGGCTGTCAATTCAGAAGAAATTGGCGCTGGGATGATCAGACCTGAAGTGTTATCCAAGTACTTAGCCTCGTAAGAATAGAATTCGCGACTGGGCAGGATTTCTCCAGGAACAGATGCCTGTGGGGTCTCATTACCCAGAACACTAATCTCAATTTCCCGGGCATCTATCCCGCGCTCCACCAATACCCTACGATCAAAACGAGCAGCTTCAACCAGTCCCTCCATCAGGTCTGAGGCCGAGCGACATTTGGTTATCCCTACCGATGAACCCAGGTTGGCTGGTTTTACAAACAACGGAAAAGGCGCTAATTTTCTAGCACGTAAGATGACGTCTTCCAGGTCGTTTTCTATTTCTTTACGAGTAGCAACAAACGACTCCAGGACCGGTATCTGGTGAGCCCGCATGACATCTTTGAAAACACCTTTGTCCATGCCTAATGCTGACCCTAAAACGCCTGCACCAACATAAGCAATGCCAGCCATTTCAAACAGGCCCTGTAAAGTACCATCCTCACCAAACGTGCCATGTAAAACAGGAAAAATGACATCCAAATCCTGCAGAGGCGTCAATGTCTCATCTGGTCGGAAACCTTGAATACGATAAACGCCTGAGCGGGTAGGGTCAGGCAGCAAGGTTGCCGCAAACAATGGGTCCAGGTGGTTTGTCTCAAAAGCTTCCAAAACGCCATCCCCAACCAACCATTCCCCATCATGGGTAATTCCAATTTGGGTAACCGAATACTTATCCAAATCAACTGCAGTCAAGACAGAGCGCGCAGACATCAAGGAAACTTCATGTTCCCCCGACCGGCCACCAAAAAGGACACCCAATCGCAATTTACTCATCCAGACCTGCCTGTTGCCAATCACCAACCAATTCAATCTCCAGTTCCAATGAAATGCCAAACTGCTGCAATACTGCCTCTTGAGCTTTCCTGATCAGCCTGTAAACATCTGCAGAAGTTGCCTGACCATCATTGATAAAAAAATTCGCATGCAGCTTACTGATCTGCACATTTCCCTGGCGACTACCTTTAAGGCCTGCGGCTTCGATTAATCGACCAGCATAATCCCCAGGAGGATTTTTGAACATAGAACCCATGCTTGCACCAGGCGGTTGGGTCCGTTTGCGGTAGGCTGTCAACTCATCCATCTTTTCCAGGATTGTTTCAGGGTCACCAGGCTGCAAGTGCAGCAATGCTGACAAGACTACCCCTTGATCCGGTATCCGTTTCAAGATACTGCTCCGGTAAGCGTAAGCCATTTTTTCCACGGACCATTCTTCACGCCTGTAATTCACTCCCGCATCTTCTTTAGAAAGATGCAAGATTTCTGCCACGATCAGGTTTCCGGCCATATCTCCGCCGTGCGCGCCTGCATTCCCAACGACTGCACCGCCAATCGTTCCAGGAATACCGGCTGCCCATTCGAGTCCAGACCAACCGCGTTGAGCTGCCTGTCGGGCAACCAATCCAAAATTTGCGCCTGATTCTGCCCAAACAGTTGGAGAATGTGGATCTTCATTAAAACGAACGTTTCTAGCTCTATTCAAGATTACCAGGCCGCGCACACCAGTATCACTTACCAGTAAATTGGAACCACCACCTAATAAAAGACAGGGAATTTCTTTTTCCCAACAAATTGAAATTGCACGAACAAGCTCTTCAACAGATTGTGCTTCTAAAAACAGGTCTGCTGCTCCACCCAGGCGAGCTGCCGTAAAGCGCGCTAATGGGACACCTGGAAGCAGGCGTTCCCCAAAAGCATCTTTCAACGGCCAATACAGATCTGTTCTCACAATATTCGTCATCAATTAAGCATCTTTCATCTTTTCAATAATGCGCTGGATCAAATCATACATAAATTTCGAGTCTTTTTGCCCAGTTTTCCAGGTTGATCCTTTTCTTTTACTTCCATCGCGTGAATTTAGAGAATCTGGCGCCTGGTTCTGCCTCAAATTGAGATTCGCAATGCTCAAAGTATCAGAGTCATAGTTTCGTTTTTTATCAGGCATATCTTCTCTCCCAAAAAGCTCCGTCATGCAAGCATCCATGAAGGATTTGCAATCAATTCATCGCTAATTTGATTGGCATCTCCAGCTGAGAGCACTAAGACCACATCGCCCTTCCCCAGGTGATTTTGCAAGAATTTTTTTGCATCTTCCAAAGAGGCGACGAAATCGACCGTCTTACCAGCCATTTTCTGATTTTTCTTCATCTCGCTTACCAGGGATTGTGAGGAATAACCATCTTCGGGGGCAAGCTCACGCGCCGCAAAGATTTCTGTCACGATTACCCGGTCCACACTCTCAAATGCTGAGCAGAATTCGGCTTGCAACATGCGTGTTCGTGAAAATGTATGTGGCTGCCAGACTGCCCAGATTTGCCGGTTTCCGTAGCGCGCTCTTGCCGCAGCCAGGGTCGTGCGTATTTCACTGGGATGATGTGCATAATCATCAATAATCACCACACCGCCCGGTTCTCCGCGTACTTCAAAGCGACGACCTGTACCATGAAAACCGCTCAAGGCTTGGGCAGATCGCTCCAAAGATAAATCCAGTTGAGCAGCCACACATAGCGCAGCCAAAGCATTGTATACATTATGGATACCAGGCACCTGAAGCGAAACCTTTGCCAGTTCGTCTCTATCACGAGACCATACTGAAAAATCATAACTGCCTGATACATTCAAGCTCATATCCCTGGCCCAAAAATTCGCAGTTTGGCTATCCAACCCATACATCCGGCAGCTTCCACCCTGCTCAACAAATTCATCAGCCAGGCGAGAAGCACCCGGATCATCAGCACAAGCAACCAACAAGCCGCCAGGCACGATTTTTTGGGTGAACTTTTGAAAGGCTGCATAAAAATCATCGGGCGTGGGATAACAATCCGGATGATCGTGCTCAATATTGGTCACCAGTGCAATTGAGGGCGAAAGTCCTAGGAACATCCCATCATATTCGTCTGCCTCAATCACAAAATAATCGCTCAAACCAGCGTGGGCATTTCGTCCTAAATCAATAGATGTGCTGCCGATAATATAAGAAGGGTCTAACCCCAACTTGAAGAGCATCCAGGCGATCATCGCGGTTGTTGTAGTTTTTCCATGCGAACCCGCCACAGCAATCGTGCGATGATCCATCAACAACTGTCGCAAAAATTCTGAGCGCTTGAGTACTGGAATACCAGCCTGAAGTGCAGCCTGAACTTCCAGATTATCTTCGCTGACAGCCGATGAACGCACCACGATATCTGCACCCTGGATATTCTCGGCTTGGTGGGTAAACATGACGCTGGCTCCAGCCTGCTGCAAACGCGCCAACACTGACGAGACTTGCCTATCAGAACCGCTGACAGTGAAGCCGCGCTCCAACAAGACCAGGGCTATCGCCGAAAGTCCTGCACCACCTAAGCCAATAAAATGCACATGCGCCATCAAATCACCAATTTCTTCAATACTAGACTAAAACAACAATAACAAAAATAAATGCCAGTACGACTGCAATATAAATATTCGGGGAACCAGCTTTTGCCAACCAGGCCTGGGGCAGTATTCCCAATATCCGTTCTGCGGTTTCCCCTAAGGGTACACTAGGGTTTGGAGCAATAACATATTTTGATAAACCTGCATATCCTGCCGCATCCAGGTAATACCACAATGCCCCGATAATAAAATAACCGCTAATTCCTCCAAATACAAAGCCCAATATAATATCTGAAATTCTCTCTCGCTTTTGGGTCGCTTGCGAGATACGCGAAAATTTTGGCGATTGGTAACCAAAAAAGACAACCAGGATGATAATTGCCATACGAACCCAAAATTGCAACGTGGCGTTCGATTTAAGTATTTCTCTTACAACTGGCGTTAAGTTTTCAAGCACAGCAAGAAAAGCCAGAGCCAGGATCGTGCTGAAGATCACCATTAATTCTTTTGCCCATCCGCGCATAGAGCCCATAATGGCAAAAATCACCAGGAAAATATAGAAGACAACCACCATACTAATCATGTCTTAATTCCTTCCTTCCCCGGTTGCCAGGCGAAATAATGCCTGTCCAATGGTTCGGGCTGCCTCAGGTTTGGCAAGCACAAGCATACGGTCTCGCATCCGTTCAAGCTGTACTTGACTACCCATCAACTCACGAACGGTAGGCAATAGTTTTTCCTTCATTTCGGAATCTGCCAGTATTCTGGCTGCCCCAGCCTTTTCCAGGAATTCAGCATTAACCTGTTGGTAACGCCAGGCGTGCGGATAAGGCACCAATACAGCCGGTAACCCGAACGCAGGAAATTCTCCCAGGGCTGAAGCGCCAGCACGTGAAACAACCAGGTTCGCAGCGGTAAAGGCAGCTCCCATCTCATCATGCAAGTAAGGATAGGGATGATATCGGGCTTTTAGCTCATCTGGCAGACGCTTCTGAACCTCTTTCAACCGGTCGCTCTGCTTCTGCCCAATCCAGTTTTCCCGTGATGTGGATAATCTGCATATCGGTCAACAATTCCGGTAAAACAGCCCATAATGCCTGGTTGATGGAACGCGCCCCGCTGCTGCCACCGAACACCAGCAACACGGGCATGTCATCCTGCAATCCAAGCACCTGATTCGCCTCTTCAAGACTCCATTTTCTCAATTCTGGTCTCGTTGGATAACCGGTAACCAGCATTTTCGATCTGGGAGAAAAATAGGCTCGAGAAGCTTCTGTTGTCAATAATATCAAGTCCGCAAATTTCGCCAGGGCTTTCAACGCCAGACCTGGTTCAATATCCGGCACATAAACTGCCGATGGGATATTTTTGCCCGCCAATGCCATAGGAGCAGCGACATATCCACCGGTAAACAATAATACGTCGGGGCGAAACTCCTTCAAGATCTGCCTAGAATGCAAAAATCCGCGCACCAGGCGAACCAGGTTGCCAGGTAATACTTTCAGCCCGACACCATGAATTCCTGCCGCAGGGATCCCTTCATATGGCAAACCAGCTCTTGTCACCAAATCCTGCTCCATTCCTCCCAGGCTGCCAACCCACAATACAGAATATTCATCCTGTGCCTGAGCCCTGGCATAGTCATCCACCTGGTGGTCCACCAAGAACATATCAGCGATGGCTTGCAGTACGGCGAGGGCTGGATACACGCCGCCCCCCGTTCCGCCCGCGCAAACTAACAACCGCATCGAAGAATGTACCTTTCTCTTCTTTGATTTGGATGGACGAACGCGCTACACTCATCAAAACGCCAATTGCCGCCAGTGATGTAACCAGGTTCGAGCCACCAAAACTAACAAATGGTAAAGCATTACCCGTAACAGGCAATAAACTTACCATAACCGCCATATTCAAGAAGGCTTCAATAGCCAACCACATGGTCATTCCACCCGCCAGCAACATGCCCAACGGATCGGGGGCGCGTCTGGCAATCCGGATACCCTGCCAAAGGAGCAGGCTGAATAATAAGACCATCACAAAAGAGCCAATGACTCCGGTTTCAGCTCCCACCACAGCAAAAATACTATCGGTGTGGGGAACCTGGAGGTAAATCAGTTTTGTTTCAGAATTGCCAACCCCTACACCAAACCAACCGCCTTCAACAAAGGCACTCAAAGAGTTCACAATCTGATCAGGACCATTGATAGGGCTCTTGATCCCTTCCCAAAAACCGATAATACGATCCATGCCTCTTCCGGTAATGCTGACGACAAAATATCCAACCACTATCGTCGCCATCATAAAGAGACCGATATGCCCCATATTTCCACCAGCCAGGAAGAACATGATACCGCCTAGGGCGAGGACTGTGGCAACAGCGCTGAAGTCGGGCTGGATAAAAATCAAACCAGCAACAAGCCCAATAATGATCGCCAGTGGCAAGAAACCAAAGCTAAAGCTCTTTAACTTTTCTCCCTTCGATTGCAGCCAAACCGCAAGATAGATCACAACAGCAAATTTGGCCAATTCTGATGGTTGACCAGAGTTGGAAAATAGAGCGCGCATCACATCACCACTCATTAAGTTCACAAAAATTACCGCAGCTAACAAAATCAGTGTTACAACCATAAGAGGTAAAGCAGCTAATTGAAGGTGGTGATAATCGACAAGAAAGAAAACAGCAAAGAATATGAGCCCAATACCCAGCCACAACAATTGGCGTAAAAAGATAAAGGAAGGGTCATCAAAATGCCTGTACGAAATATCATAGCTTGCCGAAGCAAGGATCACAAGACCAAAAACCAGGAGTGAAATTACAATCAACAGCAATGGCACATCAAATTTAAGCCATGTTGTTTTTTGGCTGGTAACCATACGAGCCTGGGCAGCATTTGAGGGCCTTCCAGTTAACCACCCAATCATTCGCTGTAGCCAAGGTTCAGTTGTTTTTCCAGTCCGTCTTGCCGAATTTACGGTAGGTCGTTCACCCACTGTACGAAACATCTTCCACGCTCCTCAAAATCCTTAAACTCATCAAAACTTGTACCACCAGGCGACAATAAAACCACATCACCAGCCTGCACATGCTGCGATGCCGCTGATACGGCAGCTTGCAAGCCAGTGCAACAAATCACTTCCAGACCGCTTTTCGGGACGTTCTGCAGGGCATTTTGTATAATCGGCGCTGCTTCGCCAAAAAGCACCAGGCAGCGTACTCGTTGGCTGGCCAGATCAGCAAAATCCTGCCAGGGAAGGTTTTTGTCCCGACCACCCGCCAACAATACCAGGGAAGTATTAAAAGAGCGGATAGCAGCCATGCTTCTTTCCGGCGCTGTGGCAATTGAATCGTTGTACCAATCAGCGCCACCCCAATGGCGCACAAATTCCAATCGATGCGGGGCGCCTGTAAAACCGCGCACACCAGCCTGGATAGCTCTTGCAGGAATACCTGATGCAGCAGCCAGCGTACAGGCAGCCATAACATTCAGTAAGTTGTGCTCACCACGCAACTGAATATCGGACAAAGGCAAAACAGCCTGTGTTTCATCCTGCCTGATGAAGATTTGATCTTCTTGCAAGAAAGCGCCCCATTCACCAACGGGCAGCTCGGATAAACCAAAGGAAAGGACCTTTCCCCTGGCCTGCTCACGTAAAGACCAGGCGTTGGTGTCATCACGCCCAAGAACGGCCATATCCGTGTGAGATTGGAAAGCCAGTATCTGGCTTTTTGCATGCAAATATGCCTGCATCGTGACATGCCTGTCCAGGTGATTGGGAGTAACGTTCAAAATAGCAGCCACCTGCGGTGAAGATTGCATAATTTCCAATTGGAAACTGGATAACTCCATGATAGCTACATCGGAAGCATCCATCTGATCAACACTGGCGATCAACGGCGAGCCAATATTTCCTCCAACCCAGGCTTTCCGATAAACTCGACGCTCACTCAAATCAGAGACAGCAGCCGAAGCCATCCTACCGAGCAAAGTCGTTGTGGTTGTTTTTCCAGCCGAACCGGTGATACCGATCACTCTACATGGCGCTTCATCCAAGAAAATCTGGGAGTCATTTGAAAGCGCAATTCCTCTCCGTTGTGCTTCTTGAATCAAGGGCAAATCTAACGGCACACCACCCGATACACAAACCAGGTCAACCCCATCCAAAATTTCTGTGGGATGGTTTCCGCAAACCCAGGTTATCGTCCTTCCCAAATGTTCCAGGTCTTGTAGAGCGTTCTTCGCCTCGAGCAAATCTTCCAAGGGTCGTTTATCATTCAAGGTCACCTGTGCACCGTGGGAAACCAAATAGCGCGCCAAAGCGATACCCTGTCGGGCAACACCGATAATGACAACTTTTACGCGCTCCCAATTTCTCATCATAACCCTTATACGACCGCTAATGCCACACCGACCATGGCAAACAACAAGCTAATCAACCAAAACCGTTGCACCACTTGAGTCTCACTCCAGCCAGATAATTCGAAGTGGTGGTGTAAAGGCGCCATTTTGAATAGTCTCCGACCACCGGTCAATTTAAAGTAGCCAACCTGTAACACATCGCTGAGAGCGGTGCTGGTTGGAATAATCGCAATGATAGGCAGAAGGATCCATTGACCAGTCATCAAAGCCACAACTGCTAACGCAGCACCCAGCGCCAGGGAACCTGTATCACCCATAAAAAGCTGGGCAGGATGAACATTGAACCACAAGAAACCAAACGTAGCTCCAACCACTGTGAAACAAAAACGAGCCAAAAAGATTTGACCCTGCAGCAAAGCAATTCCACCATAGGTAGCAAAAGCAGTTGCAGCAATCAATCCTGCCAGACCATCCAAGCCATCCGTCAGATTAACTGCATTGGTCATGGCAACAATGATGAAAACAGCAATCGGAATGTACCATACTCCCAGTTTGATGATCCCTTTAACTCCGGGCAGGTAAAGATCTGGTACACCCAGAAAATAATACAAAACAATCGCAAATATCAGCGCCAAAGCTATCTGAATGATGAATTTGGTGCGAGCTCGCATGCCCTTAACACGTCGCTGTCCACGTAAGCCTTCCCAATCATCAATAGCGCCAAGCGCAGCGTATATAACCATCGCTGCCATTGGAACCAGCACAGAACGTCCTAAAGCATTAATGCCAATCAGATAACCAAAATTGAGAAGCACTGTAATCAACACAACCGGCAGTACGATCATGACGCCGCCCATTGTAGGTGTGCCTAATTTGCTAAAATGGCGTTCTGGGCCATCCATGCGGATCAATTTGCCCAGTTTCAGATAGCGTAATAATCGCAGCAAAGGTGGTCCCCAAATCACTGCCATCATAAAACTGAACCCAGCCAGAGCTAAAACCATCGAAGTCTGGGTCATAGTCGCATCTCCAAAGCTGAGACAATTCCATCCATTCTCATCCCATGCGAACCCTTGACTAAGACCACATCCCCAGCCTGCAACCGGTTCTTCATGAACTCTATCGCCGATTGGGTATCGTCTAACTCGGTAATCACCTCGTCTGGCAAGCCAGACATCCTGGCTGCCGCAGCTATCATCCGAGCCCGCTCCCCTACCAGGATCAATTCGTTCACAACCTCAGCAGCACGCGCACCTACCATCTCATGACCGCGCTTTTCATAAGGACCCAGCTCTAACATATCGCCTAAAACAGCAATTTTTCTACCTTCCAATTCATCCAATAAGTTCAAAGCGGCCAGGGTCGATTCGGGCGATGCGTTGTAGGTATCATCCAAAATTGTGGCGCCATTTCTAGCCCGAACAGCCACCAGTCGCAACTGGGTTTGGGGCAAGCGAAGTCCCTCTAAAATCTCCTGCCAGGTTAATCCCAAAGCCAGGCCTACCGCCGTTGCCCGTAACGCTGTGTGAACTGAGTGTCGGCCGATAAGGGGCACTCGCATATGCAAAGTTTCGTTGCGGAAATGCAAGCGGAAACGAATACCCTCCAGTCCAAGACCCTCCACATGATCTGCCCATAAATCAGCTCGCTCGTCCAATCCGTAATAAAAGACTTTTGCCTGGGTTAGTGCCGCCATAGGACGCACCCAGGGGTCATCATAGTTAAGGATTGCAACCCCATCGGGGGCAGCCGGCAAAGCCTGGACCAGCTCAGACTTGCCTTTAGCAATGGCTTCTTGGGATCCAGCACGTTCAGCATGTACGGTGCCGATATTGGTGATCACACCTACCTGAGGTAAGGCGATATCACAAAGCAAGGCAATCTCTCCCGGGACATAAAAACCCATTTCTAAAACAGCACACTCATGCTTCCTTTTGAGCCCAAGCAGCGTCAGGGGTAAACCAATTTCGTTATTGAGATTCCCCTGGTTTTTCAAAGTCCGAAATCGCTGGGATAATACGCTATAAACAATTTCCTTGGTTGTCGATTTCCCAACGCTACCTGTAATACCAACCACTCGCAAATCCAATTGTCGGCGCCAGAAACGTGCAATTCGCTGTAATGCGAGCAGGCTGTCATCCACCAGGATGCACACTGGCGCTTTGACCTCTGAGATGGGAAGATTGGACTCACTGGCATGCAAGTCTAAAATATTCAAACCAGGCAGTGGTCGTTGGACAATTGCAACAATTGCACCCATTTCAAAAGCATGTTGAACATATTCATGCCCATCCACATTCTCCCCTGGAAGAGCCACAAACATACTTCCTGGGGTTGCCTGGCGCGAATCAATAACCGCCTCAGAGATAGGCCAACGCGCCCAGACCGGGCGCATCTCACTTAAGGCTTCCAAAACATCTGCCAGGGTCAACATAAGCGATCGAACCTATTGTCCATTCAACATTTTCTGCCGGATCGCATCCGGAGGAATATCTAACAACATAACCAGTCTTTCAACTGCTTCACGAAAAACAGGTGCTGCCACAACCGAACCCCAGGGAGAAGTTGTTGGTTTTTCCAACCAGACATAAACTAAAAACTGGGGGTCATCCACCGGTCCCCAACCGACAAAAGATGCATTCGTCAAATTTGTTGTATAACCCAAACCTGGTATGGCGATTTCAGCAGTCCCGGTTTTTCCAGCTATCCGGTATCCTGTAACCAGAGCATCCGACGATTCGGTTTCTAAAGATCGCGCCAACAAATTTGTGATCCAATGGGCAGTTTCAGCCCTCAAAGGAATACTATCCGTTCTCAGCTCAACGTCATGTTGAAAACCATCAATAATAATCGAACGGACCACATGTGGCGCCATTTTTTTACCATCATTTGCCAGTGCAGTAACAGCCGAAGCCATTTGTAAAGGTGTGGCTGCCACGCCTTGCCCAAACGAGTTAGCGCCCAGATCAAAATCTGACCAGTCACCATCACCTGGAACTTTCAGGCGACCAGGGTTTTCATCAGCAATATCAATTCCGCTGAGCTGACCAATCCCAAAGGCTTGCATGTACTGGTAAAAAGCATCTGTTCCCATCTGAGTAGCTACCCAGGCTAAACAAACATTCAAAGAAAGCTGCATACAACCTTGCATGCTTTGCTGACCATGTCCTGCTCGATCCCAGTTATAAATAGGCCAACCACCAATTTCAATCACACCCGTATCCAGAAAAACAGTGTCGTCGCTTACTGCGCCCGCGTCATAGGCCGCAGCCATGGTCAGGACTTTATAGACAGAGCCTGGTTCGTAAGGCTGGCTAACTGCCTGATTAAAGAAACTCCCTTCAGGAAACAAGGTGTTGAAATCATCTAAAATATTTAAGTCCAACTGTGGGGTAGATGCCATCGCAATCACCTCACCTGTCCCAGGATCCATGATTACAATCGTGCCGGAATCAGAGCCACTTTCGCTGACTGCTTCGGTGATCAATTCTTGCATGCTTTGCTGAACGCGACGATCAATGGTAAGCACCAGGTCTGCCCCTTTGGGAATCTGGGGGCGCTCACTAGCATATTTAGGATTGAGGGAATAGAAGTCATTGGTTGCTGTACCGGCCAATAACCCATTGTAATATTTTTCCACACCGTAGCCATAACCCTCTTTATTCACAAAACCCAAAATATTGTAAGCCAGTGAATTTTCAGGATAGACTCTGCGGAGCATCGGTTTGTAGGCAATACTATACAACCTCGAATCACTATCCATCAAGCGGAGGTAGTTGTCCAGTTGTTCAATCTTCTCCTTAGGAACATAACTCTTGACAACACTAAAGACGGAAACAAATTTGACATATTTCATGCTGGTAGCAGCATAGGCTTCTGCATAACTCACATTATCAAGAATAGAGGACAAAGTCATCGCCAAAGATTTGGGGGATTCTTCATAGGCATCCCTCTTGGGTAAATCAATGCCCACTTCATATACCGTCTCATTGCCAGCCATCAGGTTTCCATAACGATCATAGATTTGCCCTCGCATCGGTGCAACCTGTGGTTTGACATTGGATTGCGATTGTGCGTAGGCTTCCAAACGACTCGCCTCAACCCGATCAACCTGAATACGCAAGATCATCAACACAATCAACACCGGGATCACTGACAAAACAACGCCTAGCACAGAAAGACGAGTTTTTTGTTCTTGTAAGTTCATTGCAACACCTCCGCCATCGAAAACGGCAGCCATGTTGATTGTCGTTTCAGCCAATCAAAAATAGTCTCCGTATATTTCTGCGGTACAACAACCGCACCAGAAACTGGCGGAATCGTTTTTGGAGCCAATAAAACCGGTTGCTTTTCAACATAACCAGGCACAGGCAAGTAGATGATTGAATCCTGTTCCACAGGTTTGAACCCCATGGCTCTGGCGCGTTGTGTCATCGCTTCTGTCGATTTAATCCGGGCTAATTGAGATTGCATTTCCTCAATTTGCCAATCAATATCATCAATCTCATAGTTTTTCGCCTGGATATCCCGTCCAACCGTGGCGATATTTGCACTCAAAATGACGTAAATCCCAGCTAACAAAGCCAGGAAAACCACTCCAAGCGAAAATAGCCCAACTAAACGCAATTGTTTGCGCCAAGGGGCTTGTGCATAGGCTAGAGCAATGTTTTCAATCCGTTCCATTGTTATCTTCCTGTTCAGGTTTATCCTATTGTTTGCAAGGTGCGTGCCAGATTGATAATAAAAAAGGATAAACCCGATGGACATCCAATATTCACAACTTCTCTGCGACCCTCAATCGCGCACTTCGGGATCTCGGGTTCGCCAAAATTTCCTCCTGATCAGCCACTACAGGGCGACGGGTAAGCTCAACCAGTCTTGCCCTGTGGTCACAGCTGCAAATGGGTTGCTTGGGAGGACAGATGCAATCTCGACTCTCCTGACGAAAGAATTGTTTCACAATTCGATCCTCCAAGGAGTGAAAGGAAATGACCGCTAGACGACCTCCCGGTGTTAGTGCATCAAGAGCCTCAGGTAAAACATCTGCGATGGTTGTCAATTCTTGATTCACTGCGATTCTTAATGCTTGAAAAGTACGCGTCGCAGGGTGAACCTTTTTCTTCCCAAATTGATCGGACCTTCGGGAAGAACCTTTTTGACTATTCATAGTTTTTTGTACCAAATCAGATAGTTGCCCGGTTGTCGTTACCGGTCTAGCCTGTATAATGGCTTTGGCTATTTGTCGAGCGCGCCGCTCTTCTCCATATTCAAACA
The DNA here is from genome assembly GCA_963842455.1 of uncultured Chloroflexia bacterium. Taxonomy (GTDB): domain Bacteria; phylum Chloroflexota; class Anaerolineae; order Anaerolineales; family UBA4823; genus CAWJHE01. The sequence goes on along the minus strand of CAWJHE010000006.1, from coordinate 428,112 downwards.
AAATCTTCGATAACTCCACCTCGGTCAATGTGTTTACCAAATCCGACGCAGTTGCTTGTGTCAAAGGACTGAAGCGCATGTCCAATGGCGCATCTACCTGGAATGAAAAACCTCTTCCAGGTGTATCAAATTGCATGGAAGATGCACCCAGGTCCAGCAGTATCCCCTGAACATTCGACCAGCCGATCTTGCGCAGATAAATACCCAAATCTGCGTAAGAAGCTTGGAATATATGAACTCGGTCACCAAAAGTATGCAGATGCTTACTTGCCGCTTCTATAGCTTGTGGATCGACATCTAATCCTAATAGCATTCCATCTGGTGAGCTCTGCAACAATACGCCGTAGGCATGACCACCGGCTCCAAGAGTTCCATCGATATATCGTCCACCACGCCTAGGCTGCAACGCGTTTAAGACTTCCTGGTAAAGAACAGGACGGTGAAGAAAACCGCCTTCTACTACGCCCTTATTAACCATGCAATTTTCTAATCAGCAGAATCAGACGAGAGTGAAAGCTGCGAAAAACGATCTGCGTTTGCATGAGCATCTAATAGCTGCTCCGCCTGATTTGACCACTCTTCTGGCGCCCAAATTTCAAAATAATCTCCACTGCCTACAACAACCACGCCAGTATCCAGGTTAGCCGATTGCTCGTAAAAATAGAGGCAAGAGTATCCTGCCCGATTTATCCATTTCGACACGATCGGCGCTTGAAAACAATAATCGTCTTAATTGACGCGCAGTGGGATCTGTCATACTCATCTTCTGAATACGACGAGAAATGACATCAAATGTATTTGCAGGCAGAACCATCAGGTTCTTGTCAAATCCCTGCATGACATAAGCCCCGTCCGAAGCAAGCCATTCTCGGAAACGGGATGGGACAGTTAACCTGCCTTTATCATCTAAATTGTGGTAGAATTGACCCAAGAACATACGTTCTACCTCTACTATTAATGTCGAAACGCCGGCCCATACCGGCGCTCCACTTTGTCCCACTTTATCCCACAATCACCCAAAGTATATACGAAATTGCCGCGAATTGCAAGGTGAATCACATAATAAAACTGATAGTTGTCGGAAAATCAGCCTTTTTTGTCTCTTTTTCATGGGAATCTAGTCTTCTTTCATATCCCCTAAGATATTCGAGCACACACTAGCAGGCTAGTTCCACAAAAATATCGATTGACCCGGGTTTATAAGAAACTGCTTTTTGACAGAACAACAATCAAAAAGCAGTTTCAAACCATTGGTGGGAGATATGGTCATCTATGAATAATGTTTCAGTATCTCTTTCACAGAATTTAAATATCCACCGCCAAAAATGTTTAAGTGGTTGATCAAGTGGTACAAGTTATATATCGGATATCTTTGCCGGTAGCCTCCTTCCAGAGGTCGGACAGATTGGTAAGCCAGGTAGAATTCTTCTGGCAAACTGCCGAATAAATCGGTCATAGCCAACTCTGCCTCCGCCCAACCGTAATAAGCTGCCGGATCGATAATAGCCGGGTCTCCTTTTTCATCCGAAATGATATTTCCGTTCCACAAGTCTCCATGCAGTAACGAAGCCGGTTGTTCAGGAATTAAATCCTGTAAGCGGGCTGCCAGGCGATCCAGCTGGTGCATCTGTTCCTTTTCCAATAGGCCTTGCCGGTAAGCAAGTTCGGCCTGGAATAGCAAACGCTGCCTGGCAAAGAAAGTAAATCCATCAGCTAGCCAGGCATTAGGTTGAGGTGTGCTGCCTATATAATTGTCATGCGCAAACCCGTGCTGGGGAGAGACACATTCATGCAAAGCAGCCATTTGAGCGCCAAACTTTGCAAAATAATGCTTGCCACGCGGCGCTGGTGAAAGATCTTCAAGCAATAGAAAACCAACGCCAAACAGATATACCTTTGGCACTCGAGGTCCTTGAGCTGCCTCGAGTGCCTGTAAGCCCTCAGCCTCCCTGGCAAACAGGTCTTCGGGTAAGGTTTGGTTGGTTTTGAGGAAAAATTTTTCGCCGGAATAGGTCTCCAAACGGACGCCATGGTTAATACAGCCTCCACCAACCGGGTGGGTATGCGTGATTTCCCCGAAACCATTTTCAACCAACCATTGCTTCACCTCGCCAGGTAGCATTCAAACGTGTCCTATTCCAAACACAAACCTGATTATTCCTGGTATCTTAGAACACTTTTTCAGGTTCGTTTCTAAGACTTTTAGTAATCCAGTAACAGATCGATCGACGATCTGATAAACTTCTTCAAATCCTTGAATTCCACCATAATAAGGGTCTGGCACTGCGGAGCGAGCATCGCCTTCAGGATCAAATTCACGCAACATACGAATTTTTTTCTGCTGTTCAGGTGTACGCGCCAAGCGACATCATGGCTGAATAATTTTCGCTGTCCATGACCAAGAAAAGGTCAAAATAATCGAAATCTGCACTCCGGATTTGGCGGGATCGGCCATCGTATTCCAAGCCATGTGCGGCCGCCACCCGCCGCATGCGCCCATCGGGGGATTCTCCTAAATGCCATGTGCCTGTACCGGCAGATTTAACCTCAAACTTCTCAGAAATGCCTCTTTCCTTTGCCTGGTGGAGGAACATATGCTCTGCCAATGGGCTGCGAACAATATTACCTAAACATACAAAACACAATCGTTTCTTCTCTGGCACGCTTGTTTACCTCCCTGGCGCCCTGTTCATGGCATCCATCACGGCAACAGCTGCCATATTGACTATGTCCCGAACTTCATCACCGGTTTGCAACACATGCACAGGAGCACCCATCCCCAACAGGATTGGACCAATAGCTTGGGCATTCCCAAGCCGGCTGACCAGCTTGTAGGCAATATTAGCCGATTCCAACGAGGGGAAAACCAACACATTGGCATCTTTCACCCGGCTAAAGGGGTAGCGTTCATCCATAATCTCTGGCACCACCGCCGTATCCGCTTGCATTTCACCATCGACTGCAAAATCCACTTCTTTGCTGCGTAATATCGAAACCGCCTGGCTCACCTTCTCCGACAGTGGATGTTTTGTCCCACCAAAATTCGAGAATGAAAGCATGGCTACACGTGGCTCTAACCCAAGACGGCGGGCGAATCTGGCAGCCAGACATGCAATAGCAGCCAGGTCTTCAGCAGATGGATCAATGTTGACCGTCGCATCCGTGAACAGGTATGTCCGATTTTCCACGATCATAATATACACACCTGCTGCAATTTCCTCTCCTGGTTCAGCATGATGTATTTGCAGCGACGGTCTGATCACTTCCGGATACTCGAAGGTCAGTCCCGAAACAAATGCATCCGCATCACCCAGCTTAACCATCATAGGACCTAACACATTGGGATCATGCACCAATTTTGTGGCTCTTTTGAGGGTAATCCCCTTGCGTTGCCGGAGTTGATACAAAGCCTGTGCATATTCATCCACCCGGTCGTAATCGTTTGGATCTACAATGGTCAGGCAGCAATCCAGCCCCAAGTTTCCAATTTTTTCCTGGATTACCTGAGGTCGCCCAATAAGGATAACCTCGCCGATCCCCTCGGACACAATCTGGTCGGCAGCTCGGATGATCTTTGCTTCTTCACCTTCTGCGAAGACGATCCGTTTTTTGGGTGAACTGTTTTGCACCTGGTGCATAATATAATGACGCACCTGCTCACCTTTGCCTAAACGGAAAGCCAACTGTTCGCGATATTCATCCAAATCCAGGTCTTTACGGGCAACTCCTGTTTCCATGGCCGCCTTGGCCACTGCAGGCGACTCCCAGAGGATTACACGCGGATCTAAAGGTTTTGGAATGATGTACTCTGACCCAAACTTAAGCGAGTCCAGGCCATATGCGCGTAGAACACTATCGGGCACGTCTTCGCGAGTTAATGCCGCCAAAGCATGCGCAGCAGCAACCTTCATTTCCTCATTAATGGCTTTGGCCCTTACATCTAACGCACCGCGAAAGATGAAGGGGAAGCCTAACACGTTATTGATCTGGTTGGGATAATCTGAACGTCCAGTAGCCACAATTGCATCCGGGCGCGTTTCCCTTGCCAACTCATAATTAATTTCCGGATCTGGATTCGCCATGGCAAATATCAGAGGGCGTTCCGCCATGGTCTTGACCATTTCCGGTTTCAGAAGATCCGCCACCGATAAACCATAAAAAACATCCGCCCCGCGCATCGCATCCGCCAGTGTCCGGGCGTCGGTTTCAACAGCCAATCTTTCCTTGTACTGGTTCATTCCGGCTGTACGTCCTTTGTACACCACGCCTTTCGAATCAACCAGAGTAATATTTTCACGACGCACACCTAAACGAATAGCCAACTCTGCACAAGACACCGCAGATGCGCCAGCGCCTGAAATCGTTATCTTTATTTCATCCATGCGCTTTCCAATAATTTCCACAGAGTTTAGCAATGCAGCCCCTGAAATGATAGCCGTTCCGTGCTGATCATCATGAAAAACAGGGATATCTAACATTCTCTTGAGAGTTTCTTCAATATAAAAGCACTCAGGCGCTTTGATATCCTCTAAATTGATCCCGCCGAAAGTAGGCGAAATCGCCGCGACCACCTGAATGATCACATCTGGATCATGAGAATTCAGTTCAATATCAAATACATCTACATCAGCAAATTTCTTAAAAAGAACCCCCTTGCCTTCCATCACCGGCTTACTGGCCAAAGCGCCGCGGTCCCCCAAACCTAAAATTGCCGTACCATTGGATACAACCGCAACAAGATTTCCTTTGGAAGTGTATTCATAAGCCAGGTTTGCATCCTTTTCAATTTCCAAAACAGGAACAGCCACTCCTGGTGAGTATGCAAGCCCCAAATCGCGCTGTGTCGCCATTGGTTTGGTAGGCACGATGGCAATTTTTCCGGGTTTACCGTTTAGACGATGATATTCGAGAGCATCTTCACGTGATATTTTACTCATTTCCCTATTCCTTTCCTGTGGAGATTGTTATATGAGACATTCTACGCTTAAATGGCAAGTCTATCTGTTTTTTATTCTTAATGAGGGGAAATACGACCGATCATACGGGTTATATATACCACATTTTTTCGATCGATGACCCGGGCAATATTATCAAGCCTTGCTTGCCTTACATCCAAGAATATTGTAAACTATGACAAAATACAAACACAAGGCTCATTGCTGCGGCTTTTAACGACAAAGCATGACAATTTTAAAACCAGATAATCCAATCATTATATCCACAGGATCTTTGATTCTGGATATTGCTCTCGGGAAAGGCGGAATTCCCGGTGGAAGCATTGTCGAAATCCTCGGTCCCAGCTCGAGTGGTAAAACATCCTTGTGCTTAAGTATCCTGGCAGAAGCCGCCAAATTGGGTGAATATTGCGCTTTCATAGACGCGGATCAAAGTTTAACCATCACCCAACTGAGAACTTTTGGTGTAGATCTACAACAGACATTTGTCGCGCAGACTTCGCAAGCTGAACAGGCCCTGGGGATCATGGAACACCTTATTCGCAGCCAGGCAATCAGGATCATTGTTTTAGATAGCATCGATTCATTGGTACCCATGGCAGAATCTGCCTCCAAATTTTCTGACGAAACAACGAACCCAGTAGATAAACTATTTTCAAATTTTCTGAGTAAAATCAATCCCATTCTTCGGCGATCGCAAACAATTCTGTTGTTGACTCGCAGCCAACCCGCTCCTAATAAAACGGTGTACCACAAACTATCTCAAAACACCGCACGCCTGGCAACCAAGCTACATGCATCTATTCTCATGCAACTAGAGTCTCCATCCAATTTAGTTGAGAACAAGCACTCAAGCGGTTGGCGCGTACTGGTCAACCTGAAGAAAAATAAATTTGGCCCTTGTCCACGGACGATAAAACTTGATATAATGTATAATGATGGTATTCTTAAGGTAGGCGAAATCTTCGACCTTGGTTTACAACTGCAAATAATTAAAAATTTGCCAGGGCGTTATTTATACCAGAGTCAGGTCTTGGGCAATAGTAAACAGGAGAGTTTGGATTTTTTAAAATCCTCACTACTTGTAAGTCGAAAGATCGAGGAAGAAATTCGCCAAATAATATTCTCGTAAAGTCTCTACGGCTATTTGGAGAATATGATTATCAACTGATGGTGGGATTTATCCCAATTGCTTCCAGACGGATCTTTGTACCAAAAGTCATGGAAAACAGGAAGCAAATGGACCCACCTGTCCTGCCGCACATTTTTTTATTCATTTATTGCGGCCATGGTGTGAGTTAGCAACGCAGTATTTTGCGTAGCTTTTTGAAACTAAGATCTCGGAACAAAGATTGTACTGGTGCATCAACAGCCTGAGATACGACACCAGGCTGATCATGGGAAAATCTGGTAATAACCAACCCATATGTTAAATCGCCATAGCAATCAACTGGCAGATTTTCGGCAAATAAGCGGCATAATCTCAGCAGGTTTATCAGCACCTCTGCAGATTTCGCTGAAATAATACCTTAAATCCACAACTGAGGTCATTCAGATTCAATCACAGCCATGGTCTTCTCGGCAGGATCGTGGCTTTGTGTTATTAAGTGGATTGATTGAGAGATGGAACATACAATCACAGCTCTAACAGCTCAAAAAAAGAACCCGCAACGGATTAATGTTTTTCTGGACGGCGAGTTTGCTTTTGGGCTTCAGCGCATCGTTGCAGCATGGCTGGTAATGGGTCAAACTTTAAGCGAAGAGAAAATTCTCCAGCTAAAAAGCGATGACCAACAAGAAATTGCCTACCAAAAGGCTCTCAATTTACTCAGTTATCGTTTGCATTCTGAAACCGAGATAACTCAGAAATTAAAGAAACATCAAATTTCTGATGAGCATATCGAGCATGTTATTGAAAGGCTAAAACGCAGCGGTTTATTAAATGATACAAGTTTCGCCAAAGCATGGGTTGAAAACCGGAAAGAAATGCGTCCACGCGGACGGCGAGCATTATCTTATGAACTTAAACAGAGAGGTGTCAGCCCAGACACAATCGAAGATGTGCTTGATGGTATTGATGAAGAAGAACTGGCATATCAAGCAGCCATCAAGCGATCTCAAAGACTACAAGACTTGGACTGGGGCGATTTTCGCCTCAAACTCACTCGATTTCTTGCCCAGCGCGGCTTCAACTACGAGACGAGCTCAATAGTTGTTAGCAGACTATGGGCAGAAATCCACCAGACAGACCTAATACCAGATGAAGGGGTTTAGTTATGTTCAACTTTCCACCAAACGTTTTAATATGGATTGAACTCATTTTCTTGCCAATTGCCCTGGTGCTTGGCTTAGTCATTGGATATTTGTACAAGCAAAGCCAGGTCGAAAAAGCTCAGCTGCAGAAAAAAGACGAAGCTGAACGAATTCTTGATGAAGCAAAAGAAAATGCCCGTCTGACAGAAATTCAAGCACGGGATCAGGCTTTGAGAATTTTACAGAAAGCCGAAACAGAGATTGACCGAAAACGCTCGGAACTGAGCAAAGAAGAAGATCGCTTACAAAAACGAAGAGAAGAGTTAGACAACCGTCTCGACCGCCTTGAAAAGCGTGAGCAAAATATCAATAAGCGCCAATCTGCTTTGGACAAGCGCACGAACGATGTCGAAAAATTATATTCTAAGGAAATTGAAGAATTGCAGCGCATTTCACAGCTCACCTTAGAAGAAGCCCGAGCGCTGCTTCTGGAAGATGTGGAAAAAGATGCCCGTGTTGATATGGCTCGGATCATTCGCAACATCGAAAACGAAGCGCGTGAAGAAGGTGATAACCGTGCTCGCAAGATCATTGTCGGCGCGATACAAAGGGTTGCTTCTGATCAAGTTGTCGAGCTGACCACATCGGTGGTTGAGATCCCCTCCGACGAGATGAAGGGACGTATCATCGGACGCAATGGACGCAATATCCACGCATTTGAACAAGCTGCTGGCGTCGATGTTATTGTGGATGATACCCCTGAAGCCGTAACCATATCCTGCTTTGACCCTGTCCGACGAGAAGTCGCCCGGCGCGCCCTGGCCAAGTTGATCCAGGATGGTCGCATCCACCCTGCACATATCGAAAAAGTGCTTAAGACGGAGCAAAAGGAAGTAGATCGCGCAATCATCGAAGCGGGTGAACAGGCTATCTTCGAAGCCGGCGTACCTGCTCTGCATCCGGAAATTATCAAAATATTCGGTAGATTGAAGTACCGCACATCTTATGGACAAAACCAGTTATATCATGCAGTAGAAACCGCGAAAATCGCGGCTGTGATAGCTGCTGAGCTTGGTGCAGATGTAGAGACCACTCGCCTGGCTGCTTTATTACACGATCTGGGCAAAGCAGTCGACCACAATACAGAAGGCACGCATGCCCAGCTGGGAGCAGAGATAGCAAAGCGCTATGGAGTATCCGCCAAGGTGGTCAATGCCATCGCCTCCCATCACCACGAAGTTGACCAGGAGACGGTTGAGGCTGCTATCGTTGAAGCAGCCGACGCTATTTCAGGCGCACGACCTGGAGCACGCCGGGAAAGCCTTGACCAATATATCAAGCGCGTTCGCGCCCTGGAAGATATCGCCAATTCCCACAAAGGTGTCACCCAGAGTTATGCCTTGCAGGCTGGCCGGGAAGTACGCATTTTCGTTAGACCAGAAGAAATCGACGATCTAGAATCCATCCGATTGGCTCGCAATGTAGCGAAATCTATCGAAGAAAGTATGCAGTATCCTGGGCAGATCAAGGTTACGGTTATCCGGGAAACTCGCGCTGTAGATTATGCCAAATAAGCACTTGGTCTCTGAATAAAAAACACAACCCTCTTGCCAATTAGAACCAGCAAGAGGGTTTTTCATCTTTCAGAATCTCAAGAACGGATTCTCTACTCGCTCGATGCCCACCGTTGTTTCAGGACCATGTCCTGACAACAAGCGTGTATCATTTGGAAGTGTCATGATCTGATCTGAAATGCTTTTCATCAACTGTGCATGACTCCCACCAGGCAAATCTGTCCTGCCAATACTTCCCCCAAAAATCACGTCCCCGCAAAAAACCAGGTTTTCATCGCTGCAATAATAAACAACATGCCCCGGGGTATGCCCTGGTGAGTGCCGCACTTGGAATTGATAATTTCCTACAGGCAAATATTGACCGTGCTCAACCTGGATACTGGGTTCGGGGCCGCGATCGATGCGCATCCCAAACAAGGGTGCACCTCCGTATAGTTTCCACAATAAAAAATCTTCCTTGTGTAATGCAACTGGAACTTCTTGACCCAATTTAGCCAGGAGACCGGCTACACCTGCAAAATGATCAAAATGCCCATGCGTTAACCAGACTGCATCCAAAGTCAACCCACGGCTCGTAAGATCATTGGCAATCACATCACCATCCCAGGCAGGGTCAATCACGATGGCCTGACCTGTATTTTTGTCCCAAACTAAATACACGTTCGTCTGTACTGGACCAAGAACAAATGTTTTTATTTCCAGCATAATCATTCCTCTCTACCTGCAGCTGGCAACGAACCTCACCGGTTTTTCTTTCTGTTTTGGATGAAGCGCCATAATTCAGCCCACAACCAGTCAAAGCCTAAGACCATTCCTATTGCTATCCCAAGACTACCTATCAACTGCGTCGATACAAAGTTAAGACCTAAGAAATCTACACCTTCGAAATCAAATCGTTGGGCCGTTAACACCTGTTTGTCCTCATGTCCTGTTTCCTTAGAGATGAACTTCAGGTACACCCAGGCAGTCCCTTCGTACACATCGGCTTGTTCAACCTTTACCTTCCACACAAAGGCAACTGGCTCACCCATCCGTAGGTATTGGCTAACCTGTCCATCAGGTGTAAAAGCCAGACCCGGTAACTCCAAACGGCTCTCAACGATCACGTTATGCGTTTCGAAAACATCAAGCATCTGATCATCAGCCCCGTTCAGTTCGGCGCCTGCTGCCCCTGATGTTTCCGGCGCGAATACAATTGCAATCGATTGCACATCGCCAAGCCGAATCTTACGCGGCCAGGAAATCGACAAACGGCGTGGTTCTAAAATGGCACGGAACGGGTCGGGACTTTCAAACCCGGAATTCAATTGGAGATCGATCGGTTGGAAGGACAACTCTCTGGCGTCATCGGAATACGGCCATAGGCTCCAAGCCATCATGAGTATGGAAATCGCCAACAATAAAAGAGCCAACCAGCGCCGTAAACCTAAAAACATAATTTTCAATTATACATGAATCCCTGGCACACACTTATGATGACTTGGTTTTGTCCAAGCTCACATCTTGGCGATCAAGATAAACCGTGCTAAACTCCAAGATATCCCAATCCTATACATTCACACGGAGACCACTTATGGCACTTTACCCCCCTGAACCGTTTCGCATAAAGATGGTAGAACCGATTCAACTGATTGATACTGACGCACGCGAGCAGGCGTTGGTGGAGGCTGGTTTTAATGTTTTCAAACTGAAAGCACAAGATGTTTTTATCGATTTGTTAACCGATTCTGGAACAGGAGCGATGAGTCATTATCAGTGGTCTGCGCTTATGCAAGGTGATGAATCTTATGCTGGCGCTCGTTCTTACCAACGTCTGGCATTAGTGATGGAAGAAATCTTCGGCTTTCGCTTTTTTGTGCCTACACACCAGGGACGCGCCGCAGAGAATATTCTTAGCGGCTTATTGGTTAAACCGGGGCAATATATTCCTTCCAACATGCATTTTGACACGACCGACGCCAATATCCGTGCACGTGGAGGACGCCCCACCAACCTAGTCATTGAAGCTGCAGAGAATCCGACCTTACACTTGCCTTTCAAAGGCAATATGGATATTCAGAAATTACGAAATTTTATCGAACAGGTCGGTGCAGACAAAATCCCGCTTGGAATGATCACGATCACAAATAATGCGGGAGGTGGACAACCCGTATCCATGGAGAATTTACGCCAGGTAGCCGATACCTATCACAGTTATGGGATTCCATTTTTTATCGATGCCTGCCGGTTCGCTGAAAATGCACAATTCATCAAAATGCGCGAACCAGGTTATGCCGACAAAAGTCCTCTCGAAATTGCCAGAGAAATTTTTGCTCTGGCAGATGGCGCCACGATGAGTGCTAAGAAAGATGCCATTGTGAATATTGGCGGCTTTCTTGCAATGAATGACGAAACACTCTTTCAAAGAGCCTGCAATGAATTGATTTTACGCGAAGGTTTCCCCACCTATGGAGGCCTGGCCGGCCGCGATTTAGATGCCATGGCGACAGGTTTGAAAGAAGGCCTTAATGAAGAATATCTCGCTTATCGTTTAGGCCAAACCGCCTATCTGGCAGAGCGCTTGCTCGAAAATGATATCCCCATCGTTGAACCTGCAGGCGGGCATGCTGTATACCTGGATGCCGGACGGCTGTTTTCTCACATTCCCCAATCTGAATTCCCAGGGCAATCCCTGGCGATTGAATTGTACCGTGTCGGGGCAATCAGAGCTTCGGAAATCGGATCGGTCATGTTTTCACATCCCAACCCAGATACAGGCATCATAGAGCACCCGAAGCTAGAATTGGTCCGCCTGGCATTACCACGTCGAGTTTATACCCAAAGCCATATGGACTATGTCGTGGACACGCTGATTAAAATCAAACAGCAAAAGGATAAAGCCAGGGGTTATCGCTTTACTTATGCCCCAGAGCTGCTCAGGCATTTTTCTGCCAGTTTTGAATCTGTTTAATTTTATGAACAACCAGCGGTTTCAGACTCATTCACCAACTGTGATCCATTTACTCGCCTCACCGGATTGGACCGATTACGAACTATTAGATAGCGGGCATGGCTTGAAGCTTGAACGTTATGGCCCGTACAAATTTGTGCGTCCCGAACACCAGGCTATATGGACGCCAGCGTTACCAAAATCAGAATGGGAAGCTGCCCATGCAACTTTTAAGACAACAGGCGGGGAAAGTGGGGGCGCTTGGGAATATCACAAAAATGTCAAGCCGACATGGATCATGAACTACAAGGGGCTTCGCTTTCGAGCGCATACCAGTGGATCACGGCATGTCGGCGTATTTCCTGAGCAAGCCTGTCATTGGGATTGGATTGGTGAACAAATCCAAAATTCCGGTCGCCCACTCGGAGAAGATGGCCCACAAATCCTCAATTTGTTTGGTTACACAGGATTGGCGACACTGGCTGCTGCTAGAGCTGGGGCACGCGTTACCCATGTTGACGCTTCAAAAAAAGTCATCCAAATTGGACAAGAAAATCAACATCTCTCTGAATTGGACCATCAACCGGTTCGCTGGTTGGTGGATGACGCTTTCAAATTCGTGCGCAGAGAGGTTCGACGTGGTTCAAAGTATGATGGGATTATTCTCGATCCGCCAAAGTTTGGACGCGGACCCCAGGGACAGGTGTGGGAGTTTTTCGAGTCATTACCTAACCTGTTGCAGGATTGCCGCGCAATTCTCAGCGACCATCCCTTGTTTGTGGTCCTCACTGCCTATGCAATCCGGGCATCCGCATTAAGCGCTTTCTATGCTTTACAAGAAATGGTCTCTTCGCTTGGTGGCAGAATAGAAAGTGGGGAACTTGTGCTTGTCGAAAAAAGTGCACAAAGAATCCTCTCAACCGCCATATTCGCTCGTTGGTCATCACAAGACCAATAAGGTTTCAAGTATATGGGTTTAGAATTGAAATGCTCGGATTAGTTTCTCTTTTACCGCAACCTTTTTATCAACAAGTCGAGAAAATTTGGGAGACCCTGGAAACCCAATTCAATCTGATTGGATTCCTGGTTTCACCCATTCCACATTTTTCCTGGCAAATCGCTGAACAATACGATCAAGAATTATTAGCACAATCGATCACAGAAATTACCCAAACAATACCACCCTTTCAGATCAGGACAAATGGGATTGGTCTATTCACTGGAATACGCCAGGTCATCTATGTACCGATTGTAAAAGATTGCCATTTAATCGATATTCATAAGAAGATTTGGCAAGCCGGAAAAGCTCATTCGAAAGAATTAAGCCCGCTTTACAGCCCAGACACATGGGTTCCCCATATAACCCTTGTCCATGAGAATCTTACCCCAGAAAACATTGGACCTGTTTTGAAATTTCTAGCATCTCAAACCTATCATTGGGAAATGACCATCGACCAAATTGCCCTGGTTTCAGATTCAATGGATGGAATCAATGAGCTGCAAATAAAAGCCAATTTCCAGATCCAAAATCATTGAAGTCTTTCCACAAAAGAGAGGGAAATCGATATGAACGTAAAAGGATTACTTTCGACTCATGCCATACTTCTACTTGGCTTTGGCATCGCATTTGCCCTGTATGGGCCGCTGATGCTCGCCTTTTTCGCCATCCCGGAAACCCTTGAAATTGATGCCCTCACTTACTGGCATCTAGCTGCTTTTGCGCGCATGTTTGGGGCAGCATTATTCGGCTTTGGACTTTTGCTATTTGCCTTGCGGAACTCTATTCATCAATTGGATCGCAATAGTCAGCGCGGGATCCTATTCGCCCTTCTGCTTTCCAATGTGATGGGTTTGATGGTATCACTTACTCAGCAAACTGCGGTGTGGCAAACTCCAGCTGGATGGATCACCAGTGCTGTGTTTGCTATTTTACTCTTGGGCTACATCTACATGATTGCCAGGCCTGCCTCAGCTGTCGAATAATATCTTGGCTTCTTGCCAAAGCGCCTCCATCTCTGCCAGGCTTAAATCAGAAACGGATCTTCCTTGCGATTTTGCTGTTGATTCAATATAACCAAAACGTTGCTTAAACCGCAGATTTGCCAGGCGTAGCGCACTTTCAGGATCAACATGGATCCAGCGAGCAAGGTTAACCACTGCCAACAACAGATCACCAACTTCGTGCAGTTTTTCTTCGCCATTTGAAGCGTGGTCCACTTCAGCAAGCTCCTCCTGAAGTTTTGCCAAAACCGCCTGCAGGTCTGGCCAATCAAAACCTACGCGTGCGACACGTTTCAAATACTGGTCAGATTGGGTAAGTGCAGGCAGTGTTTTGGTTACCCCATCTAACAAACTCAGTTCTTGTTTGCCATTTGCCGCACGTTCTTCCGCCTTTATGCGCTCCCAATTCACCAGAACTCCAGACACACCATCCACATCTATCCGAGAAAAGACATGCGGGTGTCGCCGTATAATTTTTGAATAGATACCCTGCATAATATCTGCCATGGTGAACTCGCCTTCATCCACAGCAATTTGAGCATGCAAGTAGATTTGCAGCAACAAATCCCCCAATTCCTCCTGCAATCCTGCGGTATCCTCTTTATCCAACGCATCTAATACTTCATATGTTTCTTCTAATAAAGTCGCGCGCAAACTCTGATGAGTTTGCTCCCGATCCCAAGGGCATCCATCCGATGATCGCAAGTGTGCGACCACATCTAAAAACTCTTCAAACGATGTCCCTGTACCCAGCCCCGGTACATACAAGACGCTCAACAAGCCGATGTGTGGACTCCGGTCAATCTGGTATAAAGCCAGTTCTTCAACAATTTGCTTATCTGTTCCCACAGCATGTACCAATTTAACTGGGTGTTGGTCTGGGTAAAGTACGTTGAGTGTTAGCTTGACTTCTGAAGCTACCAGAACAGAGTGTATTTGTGCCACCAATAAAGGCAAATGCGGTGGGGATATTGGCGCATGGCGCTGAGCAAGCTCCATAGCATCCAGAATCGTCAGTTGTGGCAAGGGATCGAACCTTAATGCAGTGAATGTTGGCTCCAAAAAACTGAGCCCATCAACAATTTTCACTGACAAACCCTCCTGGTTGGCGCGCCGGGCAATTTCTGGGCTGGTAGCTTCAGCAACATAAGGGTGACCTGGAACAGCATAAATCACTCCCTGATCACGACGCCCAAGGGTTAATACCTGTTCAACAATTTGATGATAGACAGCATCGATTGATTCTTCTTTTTCATAGAGATCATCAAATGAATAAACCTCTATATTTTCAGGCAGAGCCTGGACCACAGGATGATGCCTTGTGCGTACATACAATTCAGTGCAAGTCTGTAAAATTTCCCAAGCCTGGTGGGTCAACTGACCTGGATTTCCAGGCCCCAGGCCAAGAATAACAATGCTGGCTTTGTCCATAAAAACTCCCCATTTACCGATCGGTTGAAATGATTGAATACTTACCTAGTGGGTGAAGCACAAACTCCTCAATTTTTTTGATATCTCGCAGAGTCGCAGAATGCGCAGTACATTTCTTTTTTTACATTCTTGTACTTAGTTCATTTTGCATGACCCACGAAGTGTGCAGAGCTTTACCGTGAATATCGTAAATAAATAACCTTAAAACAAAAAGTAATGCGTTGGCAATTGCGTCTTTCTTTTCAGAAAACGCAGTTGCCATACGCATTACGCATGAAAAACTGGTAAAAAACTAACGTTTTGTATAGGTCGGGGCTTTGCGGGCGCGCTTCAGACCTGGTTTCTTGCGTTCCTTAATGCGAGCATCTCGGGTTAAGAAACCACCTTTGCGTAATGCCGGTTGAAGATCAGGGTTCATTTTGATTAACGCGCGTGCCACACCCAGGCGCACTGCATCGGTCTGGCCAGAAACACCGCCACCTCTGACAACAACAGTGATGTCTAATTGCTGGTGGTTCTCACCAGCGGTAGCCAAAGGTGCCAAGATACTCTCCATATCACCAATGCGCGGGAAATAGACTTCAGCTGGCTTTTCGTTGACAATAAACTTGCCAGAACCATTCATTACACGCACACGGGCGGTACTTTCTTTGCGACGACCAACGCCTTCGTAATATTGAACTGCCATCATCTTACTCCTTACCTAACACCCACGGTTTAGGTTGCTGCGCCTCGTGGGGATGGTCCGGCCCAGCATAAATTTTTAGATTCTTTATAATCTTCCGCCCGAACTTGTTGTGCGGCAACATGCCCCAGACTGCACCTCGAATCACCCTTTCAGGGAAACGGCGCAGTTGATCCCGCAAGCTAATTTGCTTCAGCCCGCTGGGATACCCGGAGTAACGGTAATAAAACTTTTCTTCCATTTTATTGCCCGTCACGCGCACTCGTTCGCAATTAACTACCACCACAAAATCGCCCGTCTCCATGCCAGGAGTGAAATTGGGTTTATGCTTCCCCAAAAGAAAACTGGCAATTTGTGTGGCCAGACGGCCCAAGTTTTGATCATTGGCATCAACCAGGATCCAATCATGGGATATCTCAGCTGCTTTAGGTACGTATGTTTTATCCACGCTTATCTCTCCGCTCATCAGCGAGGGGCAATAAATATGCCAACCACCGCTACTTAAAAATATATTTGAATGGCTTCAAGCAATTCAATCTACGACACGTTCCGGGTATTCCACCTCGATCAGGCTCAACCCTTGTGGAGGCGCCAGTTCCTTAACCAGGTCATGATGACCGGATGAGAGCCTGGATGCTAAATCCTGCAAGCTATGCCTTCCCTGACCGATACTAACCTGAAAGCCAACCAGCCGCCTCACCATGTGGTACAGGAAGGCATTTGCCTGGATTTCGAACACCAATTCGTCATTCCGATATAGCCAATGACTGTGAAACACTTGCCGGATGGTTGCGCCTCCGGTCCGGGGCGGGGTTCCAAAGGCAGCAAAATCATGAAATCCAATCAAGTGTTCAGCACATTGCTGTAAAACTTCGAATTCCAAAACCGGAAACACTCTCCAGGCGTAACGCTCTCTCAAAGGATCGCGAGTAGGCTGGCAAATAATCCGGTACTGGTAAGTTCGGCTTATTGCATCAAAGCGAGGATGGAAACTGTTGTGAACGAGGTTCACACAACTGGTTGCCACATCCGATGGTAAATTTGCATTCATAGCAGCCATTAAGTCTTGAGGAGTGTGTCTCCAATCAAGATCGAAAGCAATGACTTGCCCTTTTGCATGTACACCTGTATCGGTGCGACCAGCTGCCAGGATAGAACTACCCTGCCAACCAATGCGTTTGAGTGCAGTTTCAACAACAGATTGTACAGTCTTCTGTGTTCGGTCCTCAGCCTGCCGTTGAAACCCGAAGTACTCGGTTCCGTCGTATTTAAGAATTACCTGGTAACGTGCCATGATAGGCGAGCAAAGCTACTCGCTATCGACTAACCTTCAACTAACTCCAGAATGACCATCTCAGCTGCATCGCCCTGTCGTAAACCCAGTTTGACAATCCGAGTATAGCCACCTGGACGATCCACGAACCGCGGCGCAATATCCTCAAACAATTTCTTGACTGCACCAGCATCGCTTAAACGTGCAGCTGCCAGGCGGCGAGCATGTACCATCTTCTCGTCGCCAGCTTTGTTGCCATTTTTTGCCAGGGTAATCAGGCGTTCAGCCTGCCCGCGTACTGCCTGCGCCTTAGCGCTGGTAGTACGAATGCGCTCGTGCTCAAACAATTGCTTGACCAGGTTTCGCCGAAGGGCCGTTCGTTCATCCTTACCTCGGCTCAATTTGTGTCCAGCTACTCTATGTCGCATCGCTAACTACTCCGCTTCGTTTTCATTTCCATCTTTAAGATAGCCCTTCTCGCGCATCTTCTGACGAAGCTCGTCCAGGCTTTTCTCACCAAAGTTCCGGATAGACATAACCGCTTCATCGCCCTTTTCTAACAGCTCGAGCACTTCACCAACCGTGGTTATACCTGTCCGTTTCAAAGAATTGAACACCCGCACCGAAAGATCAAGATTCTCAATCGGAGTCTCAATCATTTCGCTGGTTAACCGGCTGCTCTCCACTTCTTCGAGAGCTATTGCTGCCAGCGATTCCTCGCTGACACCAGCAATGTAGCGCAAGTGATCGATAATAATCTTTGCGCTGGTGCTCAAGGCATCCTCTGGACCAACGGTGCCGTCAGTCCAAATTTCTAGAACTAATTTATCAAAATTTGTACTCTGTAACACACGTGCGCTGGCAACATCCCAGTTCACCCTGCGTACAGGACTATAAATTGCATCAACCGGTAATTCCCCAATGGGTAGACGACCCAGACGGTCATCTGCCGGTGAGTAACCTCGACCGCGTTCAACGGTTAATTCGATTTCCAGATGAGCATCGCTATCATCCACGGTGAAGAGATATAAATCAGGATTCATAATCTCAACTTCCGGTGGCGTGATGATGTCACCTGCTGTTACAACACCGCTGCCCCGTACTTCCAGGTGCAAACGAGCGTTGTCTACATCAAATAATTTCATTCGCAATTGCTTGATCTGCAGCATGACCCGGATCACATCTTCACGCACACCAGGAATGTCGCTGAACTCATGCTGAACATCAGCTATGCGAATGGAGGTGACCGCCGCGCCCTCTAGGGAGGACAACAATACCCGGCGAAGGGCATTACCTAGCGTGATACCATAACCACGCTCCAGCGGGCTGATGACAAACTTGCCGTAATTTCGAGCTTCAGCGTCACGCTCTATCTTCGGCGTTACCATATTACTCAAACCGATCACGGTTCACCTCGTCCCCAAAATACTAAGGCTGTCAGCCTTGCCCCGGGTTGATTTACTCCCGGCATGCAAGGCTGCCAACCAGTTTAGGTCTTATCGTGAGTAGTACTCAACGATTAATTGTTCGTTCAAATTACTGTCAACCTCAGATCTTTCAGGAAGACGGATCATCGTCCCTGAAAGGCCTTTGAGATCGCGCCCTAACCAGACTGGGACGTTCTTATCTTCAGCAAAGGCTGCCAGGTCTTTGAAGAATGTTCGCTTGCGCGAGCCTTCGCGAACCTCAACTACATCGCCTGCTGAGACCAACATGGATGGGATATCCGTTCGCCGACCATTCACGGAAAAATGTCCGTGAGTAACCAGGACTCGTGCTTGCGCCCGGCTATCTGCGTAACCCAATCTGTAGATCACATTGTCCAACCTGGTTTCCAAAATTTGTAGCAGGTTGAGACCGGTCAAACCACGACGACCCAACGCAACTGTGTAGTAGCGATGGAATTGTCGTTCCAACACACCATACACGCGACGAGCTTTTTGCTTGGCACGTAACTGGCGGTTATAGTCTGATTCGCGCCGGCGACGGAACTGGGAACTCTTCCCATGCTGACCCGGAGCGTAACCTCGACGTTCAAACGAGCACTTAGGTGTAAAACAACGCTCCCCTTTTAGGAACAGCTTTTCACCTTCGCGCCGGCACAATTTGCATACTGGCCCACGATACTTAGCCATATGATTTCTACCTTGTCCTTCCTTAAAAATTTATACGCGGCGTTTCTTGGGTGGCCGGCATCCGTTGTGCGGAACCGGTGTAATATCAAAAATGGCGGTCACTTTCAGACCCAAAGTTTGTACTGCTCGGATAGCCGATTCACGGCCAGGGCCAGGACCTTTGACAAATAATTCCACTTCTTGAATTCCCATAGCCACTGCAGCTTTGATAGCTTGTTCAGCTGCCAATCTGGCTGCAAATGGTGTACTTTTCCGCGAGCCCTTGAAGCCCGCAGAACCTGCACTACCCCAAGCAATGGTATTGCCTTGAGGATCTGTAACTGTCACAATTGTGTTGTTAAATGTGGCATTTACATGGACCTGTCCCGAAGACAGCATCCTTTTTGTCTTTTTTGCACCGCCCTTTCGGCGTGTCGATCGAACACTTTGAGCCATAGCACCTCTCTGCAATTATCTTTCGTTGCTAACTGACCACTTACTCATAAAACATGTTCTGCATATTTCACTTGTTCAGATAGCCGCTGGGAGGAAGGTACCCAATCTAAACAAAGAAAAATGTCTGAACACATCGCCAATCCAGAACCATCTGAACCAGCGGCCTAGAAAATAAACTTATTTCTTTCCACCGCGGCGGCGCCCACGACCTGCAACAGTCTTCTTGGGACCTTTGCAAGTGCGCGCATTAGTACGAGTACGCTGCCCACGGACCGGTAAATTTCTCCGATGGCGTAAACCACGGTAACTACCGATTTCAATCAAGCGTTTGATGTTTAGCTGAACCTCACGACGCAAATCGCCCTCTACTTTAAAATTTTGGACGATGTAATCGCGCAATGCGTTTACTTCAGCATCGGTCAAGTCTTTCACCCGAGTGTCGGGATTGACTTTTGTGGCTGCCAGCACATTGTGTGCATGCGGCAAACCGATCCCGTAGATATAGGTCAAACCAATTTCAATCCGCTTATTTCGCGGTAAATCAACACCTTCAATACGTGCCATAATTGCCTACCCTTGTCTCTGCTTATGTTTTGGGTTTTCACAAATTACGTACAAAATGCCTCGCCGTTTTACAATCTTACAATTTGCACAGCGCTTCTTAATCGATGCAGTTACTTTCATGACCACTTTCTCCTTGTAGGCGGCTCATCTTTCTGTCAGCGCCATCCCGACATCCAGATTCTAGCCAGCCAAAGTCTCAATTATACTAGCGAGTTTGTATTTCGTCCAGTCTAATTTTCAGCAATTTTCCACATTTTGCTACGGTAAAGTCAAAATCAATGGATCACTTTCTGTGACGGCCACTGTATGTTCATAGTGGGCCGTCAGTGAACCATCAGCTGACACAACTGTCCATTGATCAGGTTTCACGCGGGTGCGCGGCGTTCCGATCAAAACCATTGGCTCGATTGCAATCGTGATCCCAGGACGAAGCTCCATGCCACGACCAGGAGTTCCATAGTTTGGAACCTGGGGGCCTTCATGCATATCTCTGCCGACACCATGACCCGTATATTCTCTGGTAACATGCAAACTGTGACTTTCCACAAATTTCTGGATCGCCGACGAGACATCACCGGTCCGGTTTCCTTTACGCATTTTCTCGATTCCAACATTAAGGGCTTGTTCGGTGATTTCTAAAAGCCGTTTGGCTTCTGCTGATATCTCACCGACACCCATCGAAAATGCCGAATCACCTACAAAACCTTCAAGCGAAGTCCCACAATCTATCGAGACAATATCGCCTTCTTTTAGCTTGCGTTTGCTGGGAATACCATGTACCAATTCCTCATTAATGCTGATGGTCAAGGTTGCTGGATATGGATAAGCTCCAGGGTAACCTTTAAAAACCGGTATACCACCGTGCTTCCGTATCACTTCCTCTGCCGCCGCATCCAATTCAGCAGTACTGATTCCAGGCCTTACCATCTCTCGCACTGTCGCCAAAGCTAACGCGTTGACACGACCAGCTTCCCGCATCAGAGCCAGCTCGACCGCATTTTTGATGATAACACCATGATCCCAAGACATTCTTAATTTGATTCCTTTTTCAACGATCCCAAGATCTCTTGGGACACTTGCTCAATCGGTTGGTCGCCATTTATTTCAACCAAAGTTCCAGCTTGCCGGTAATACTCGATCAGCGGCATAGTCTGTTTGAAGTAAACCTGGATTCTATTTTTAACGGTCTCAGCCTCATCATCTTCACGTTGGTAAAGTTCAGAGCCATCAAAATCGCAGACGCCAGGTGTCTCAGGTGGTTTGTACTTTTCATGAAACACATGACCCTGCGCCCTGCAAGTCCATCTTCCGCTCAAACGCTCAACCAAAACTTCTGCGTCTACTTTGATATAAGGGACGGCTTTTAATTCTGCACCTATCCCTGTCAGCATCTCTTGCAGTGCTTCAGCCTGAGCGGGAGTGCGTGGAAAACCGTCGAGCAAAGCACCTAGCCTGCAATCAGGTTTCAGAAGCCGATCTCGAACCATGGAGATTGTCAGATCATCTGGTACCAGTTCTCCACGATCAATAAAGCCTTTAACCTTCTGCCCAAGCTCCGTCTGGTTTTTCAAGTTTTCCCGGAAAATATCTCCGGAAGAGACATGCGTTATGCCCAGTGTTTCCGAAACAATCTGCGCTTGGGTGCCTTTTCCAGCACCAGGCGGTCCAAGTAGTACGTAGAAAGTTGCCATATGCTATTCCTGATTAATCTGGTTAGCGCACCAACAACGAATCCTCATAACCATGCAACTTCAATTCAGCTTCGATATTGAAGAAGGCATCCCGGACTACACCAACAACGATCAGAAGACCGGCTGACTGTACCAAGAGTAAACTTCCACTATTCCCCAATGGGATGATTAATCCCAGCAACCATGGCAAAATAGCTACCAAACCCAGGAAGAGAGCACCCGGCAAAGTAATCCGGCTTAACACGCGATTCAAATACCGTTGGGTTGGTGCACCACGACTGACACCCGGAATTTGCGCTCCAATGCGCTTCAAATTCTCGCCGTAGTTCTGTTGAGTAAACAACACATTGGCATAGAAGAAGGTGAAACCTACCACCATCAAAAAGTACATAATCCAGTAAAAGTTACTGGTTCCGCCAAACAGGTTAGTCACAGAATTGGCCGTATTGCGGACCCATTCCGTACCTGAATTGGCGAAAAAGCTGGCAATGATTGCCGGGAAAGTCAACAATGCCTGGGCAAAGATCAACGGGATCATGCCAGCCATGTTAACCATCAAGGGCAAAGTACCCTTAACCGGCATGGACATGCGGTTGCCCACCCTTCGTCCTGGGTAGAGCACGGGGACATTGCGCCGACCCTGTTGAACAAACACGATGGCAAAGATTGTGGCTGTTGTGAAGATGATCGTTAGCGCTAAAAGTATCCAACGATTTTCTTCATCAGCCATCAAGCTTAACAAGGAAGCCGGAACCCGTGCCACAATACCAGCAAAAATGATCAACGAAAGACCCTGTTTCTTCAGGCCAAACTCTGAGATTAACTCACCCAACCAGATAGCAAACATCGTGCCTGCCGTCATACTGATAATGATAGCCATGGTTGGCAACAAGAATTGGCCAGTAAAACCAAAATTATTGATCACTGGTAGCCCACCCGAAAGTTGGTTGAACAGATTAATCTGCCCAACAGCCTGCAAAGCCGCCATGGGTACTGAGAGGATGTAAGTCCACTTTTCCATCCATTTTTGGCCTTCGCGAGGATCTTCTTCCATTCGTTTCTGCAGGGCCGGGATAATGGGCACAAGCAATTGCAGGATAATCTGTGCTGTGATGTAAGGATAAACACCCATCGCCAACACAGAAAAGTTAGATACTGTTCCACCTGAAAGCAGATCAAGTAATCCTACCAGGCTGCCCCCCGCGCCGCCGCCCTGTAAAATCTGAGCAATAGCTTCGCGGTTGGCGCCTGGCACAGGTACATGAGCTGCCAGGCGGTATATCGCCAGCAGACCGACTGTAATCAGTAATTTCCGGCGAATATCTTGTGCTTGCCACAGGTAGCGCCAAGCTGACCGCTTCATATGATTGGCTCCTCTTTCCTTACTCAATAATCTCGATGCTGCCGCCAGCAGCTTCGATCTTGGCCTGTGCACCCTTGGTAATCCTGTGCACCTGCAACTTAAGAGCAACGGCTACTTCACCGCGTCCCAATATGGCTATTGGGTTCCGACGATCGCGCAGTAAACGAGCTTCAGCCAAAGACTCTGGCGTCACTTCGCTTCCAGCAGCAAATCCAGCCAGTTGGTCCAGGTTTACCTCATTAAATTCTACCGAATTGAATGGGGTGAACCCTTTACCACGAACGAATGGTAAACGTCGATAAAAGGGCAAGTTCCCACCCTGATGGTATAGCCTTGTGCCGCCGCCTGCTCGTGCTCCCTGGCCTTTGGTACCCCGCCCGGCAGTTTTACCCTGGCCAGCCGAAATACCGCGACCCACACGTTTACGGTTTTTCTTCGATCCTTCTTGCGGTATTAGATCGTGAAGTTTCATCATCTTCCCTACGCCTCCACGTCCTCTTCCACTTCAACAAGGTGTCGGACTTTTTCCAGCATACCCCAGAGAACATTGTTGTAAACATGTTCTACAGTTTGATGCATTTTGCGTAAACCCAACGCCCTGATTGTGGCTTTATGACGTTTAGAGTACCCAATCGGGCTCTTAACTAATGTAATCCGAACAATTTTTCCGTCGGCCGGTCTGGAGTTAACCATCTTTCCTCCGATCCCAAAACGGGGCAAGCTCTTTTACTGGTTTGCCACGACGAGCAGCTTCTTCTTGAGGCGATTTCAATTGCTCAAGAGCATCCATCGTCGCCAAGACAACATTCAGGATATTGTTGCTTCCCAACGATTTGGTCAAAATATCGGATACGCCAACAGCCTCAAGTACGGCACGCACACCACCGCCAGCGATAACACCTGTACCAGCAGAAGCCGGTTTCAAAAGCACTCTCGCACCAGAGACTTTCCCCAAAACCTCATGAGGGATCGTGGTGCCATAAAGATATATTTTCTTCATGCTTTTGTGCGCCTTCTCTGAAGCTTTACGCATAGCATCCGGAACAGCATTGGCTTTTCCAATACCTACACCGACATTGCCGCGATTATCGCCAACAACCACCGTCACCCGAAAAGCAAACCGGCGACCACCTTTGACAACTTTGGCCACACGAGCGATATCTACTACACGCTCGTCCAATTCCTGTGTGAATTCTGAAAATTCGAAGTCTGACATACTTTTCTCCTTAGTAAATGTCTTTGTTCTGGTTTCAATTCCCAGAACAGCGACCTTTACTAGAATTCCAGGCCGCCTTCCCGGGCAGCATCACCCAGGGCTTTTACACGACCAGTGTAGCGGTATCCACCGCGGTCAAATACCACTTTACCGATACCCTTCGCTTTTGCGCGTTCGGCCAGAGCTTTCCCCACCAGACGAGCTTGTTCAGTCTTTTTGAGACCGGCCATCTTGGTGCGTAATTCCTGATCAACGCTGGAAGCCGAAACCAGGGTGTTTCCAGCCTCGTCATCGATTACCTGAGCATAGATCTCTGCCAGACTGCGAAAGACATTTAATCGCGGCCGCTCTGGTGAACCAGAAATATATTTGCGGACACGGGTATGCCTTCGAATACGTGCTTCTGAACGTGATTTATTTTTTGCCATATGCCTTACACCTTACCAGTCTTACCAGCCTTACGGCGGATCTTTTCACTCAAATACTTAATCCCTTTGCCCTTGTATGGCTCGGGTGGGCGTACTTTCCGAATATTGGCAGCAACTTGTCCAACCATTTCTTTGTCGTAGCCCATTACTTTAATCTGACGTGTACGGGTATCCGTTACAAATGAGATACCTTCGGGCGGTTCCATCACGACTGGATGAGAATAGCCTACATTCAAAACCAGGTTAACCCCATCAACTTCGGCGCGATACCCTACACCATTTACTTCCAATATTTTCTCAAAGCCGGTGCTCACACCAACCACCATATTGTTGATTAAAGCCCGGGTCATCCCGTGCAATGAGCGGTGTGTACTGGCATCAGAAGGACGATTTACTTCAATGACATCATCCTTGAAGGTTATGTCCATAGCAGCCGGAAATGTGCGGCGTAACTCACCCTTAGGGCCTGTCACGCGTACATTCGAGCCTTTGATTTCAATATCTACACCTTTCGGCACAACCACCGGCAAGCGACCAATTCTTGACACTTTACCTTACCTCCTGAGATTAAGCGAAATCTAACAGAAACCGCTTGTGATCTCCAGTTACCAAATCTTGCACAAGACTTCGCCGCCTACGCCGAGTTGGCGGGCGCGCTGCCCTGTCATTACGCCCTTAGGTGTCGACAAAATTGCAACACCGATACCCGAGAGCACCCAAGGGATCTCTTGCTTACCTGTGTAAACCCGGCGACCTGGGCGACTTATTCGCTCAAGACCGGTAATCACAGGACGCCGTTCTCGGCGTTCGCCCACATATTTCAAGCGAATTCGGAGAACTTTCGATCCAACAACTTTTCCATCTACAACTTCAAAGCCACTGACGTAGCCTTCGTCCTTTCAAAATCCTGGCGATTTCAACCTTGATTTTTGAACTGGGTAGAGCTACGACATTGTGACCTGCCATAATAGCATTGCGAACACGGGTCAACATATCACTAATCGGATCAACAACAGCACTCATATCTATTCCTCCGCCCGGCTACCAGGAAGATTTTGCGACGCCGGGGATCTTGCCTTCTAATGCCAGCTCTCTAAAACAAATCCGGCACAATCCAAAGCGTCGAATATATCCACGCGGCCGCCCACAGACTTTGCAGCGATTCCTTACTCGAGTGGGGTATTTACGCCGCATTTCCCTGTAATTCATGCATTTCTTAGCCATTGGTTACCCTTCCTTCGTAAATGGCATGCCGAGCATTTGCAGCAACTGCCTGCCATGATCATCATTTCGCGCCGTAGTCACAATTGTGATCTCAAGACCGCGGAACTTATCGATCTTGTCATACTCAATTTCAGGAAAGACCAACTGTTCGCGCAGACCTAAGGTGTAATTCCCACGTCCATCAAAGGCGTCTGGGGAAATTCCACGAAAATCTCGCACGCGTGGTAGGGCAACATTCATCAGGCGATCTAAGAAAGACCACATGCGCTCACCACGTAGGGTGACCTTTGCTCCAATTGAGCGACCCTCGCGCAATTTGAAAGCTGCGATACTTTTTCGCGCCTTGGTAACCACTGGTTTCTGCCCAGTGATTTGTGTAAGATCTCCAACAGCTGCGTCAAGGGCTTTTGCATTGTCCATAGCCTCGCCTAAGCCAATATTGACGACGATTTTGGTGACCTTCGGTGCCTCCATCACATTCTTGAGATTGAGTGACTTCATGAGGGCCGGCACGATTTCATTTTGATAACGTTCTTTTAGCACTTGGCTCATATCCTTACTCCCAACCGGCCTATTAATCAAATCTGGCCTGACACTTTTTGCACATCCGTTGTACGCCGCTTTCGCTGCGAACAACACCCACCCGAGAGGGTTGGCTACAAGACGGGCATACAAGCATCACGTTTGAAATGGACACCGGTGCTTCAAATTCAATAATTCCTGGAGACAGCGTCCGGCCTTGGCTTTGGACCTGGCGTTGGTGTTTCTTGCGCAAGTTGACGCCTTGAATTACCACGCGTCGATCCTCGGGCGAAACACGGATGACCTCGCCGCGCTTGCCTTTATCCTCAAGCCGACCGCTAATCACTTCTACAATATCACCTTTGCGAATCTTTACATTCACGGTTCTCGCTCCTGCTTACTAACCTTTATCACCTGCTCTAGAGAACCTCTGGAGCTAGTGAAACGATTTTCATGAAACCTTTCTCGCGCAACTCACGAGCCACCGGACCAAAGATGCGGGTGCCTTTGGGATTTTTCCCATCGGTATCTAGGATTACAACTGCGTTATCATCAAAGCGAATGGTGGAGCCATCATCACGGCGCCATTCTTTGGCGCAACGTACGATTACTGCTCGCACAATATCACTTTTCTTAACTGCACCTTGCGGAGCAGCCGATTTAACCGTAGCTACAACCACATCACCTACACGTCCGTAGCGTCGTGTTGAGCCACCCATCACATGGATGACCAGCAACTCTCGCGCCCCTGTGTTATCGGCAACCTTTACCCGTGACTCTTGCTGGATCATGGTTATGCCTCCAACTCGGGTTCACCCGCCGCAACATCACGACGGAGAATGGTTTCGACCACCCACGCTTTATGGCGGGAAATCGGGCGGCTCTCAACGATCTGCACATGATCGCCTATTTGGCAGCCCAATTCGTCATGCGCCATTAAGCGACGGCGGCTGTGGACTACTTTTTTGTATAATCGATGACGGAATGTTCGTGTAATTTCTACGATGACCGTCTTATCCATTTTGTCACTGGTTACAACACCATTCAAGCGACGACGACTGTTCATGCTTCACCTTCCATCTGAGCCATACGCTCTTTCTCCGCTATTAGGGTAATCAGTCGCGCAATCTGGCGACGAGTATGGCGCAGTCGTGTATGATCTGTTAATTCACCGGTAGCTTGTTGAAAGCGTAAATTCATGCGCTCTTCCCGGAGATCATTCACGCGCTTATGCAATTCTTCCAGTGATAATTCGCGAAGTTTCTGAATCTTTTCAGACATCATTCGCCTCCTGCCTGATCAGGGCGACCAACAATCTTGGTCTTGATCGATAATTTATACTGAGCCAGGCGCAACGCTTCTTTGGCCATATCTTCGGGTAAGCCACCGCCAATTTCGAACATAATCCGGCCCGGTTTTACCACTGCCACCCAAAATTCAACATTACCTTTGCCTTTACCCATACGAGTTTCGGCTGGTTTCTTGGTAACCGGCTTGTCCGGGAAAATACGGATCCAGAATTTACCACGACGGCGAGCTGCCCGTACAATGGCACGGCGAGCCGACTCTATTTGTCGTGCTGACACCCAACCTGGCTCCAGAGCTTTCAAACCATAATCTCCGAAGACCACTTCTGAACCGCGATAGGCTTTACCCTTCATACGGCCACGCATTTGCTTGCGCCACTTGACACGCTTTGGCATTAACATAATGGCAACCTCTCTTTGTTCGAACTGTTAGAAACTGGCGCAGGGTTGTTCCAGCTGCCTATTTCCAACAATTCGGATTTATTCACTCACATAAACACCTTCAGTAGATTCAACTTTCTCTTCTACTTCGGGCAATACTTCACCTTTATAAATCCATACTTTTACGCCAATTCGGCCGTATGTTGTCAGAGCTTCTGACTGAGAAAAATCTATATCAGCTCGCAGTGTCTGACGCGGTACCCGCCCTTCACGCATATTGACCGAGCGAGCCATCTCAGCACCACTCAAACGGCCAGAGACTTCCAGACGGATCCCCTCGCCGCCCTGGCGCATGGCCTGTTGAATAGCACGCTTCATTGCGCGTTGGTAACTGATACGCCGTTCGAGCTGCTCTGCAATATTCTGCGCTACCAAGAAGGCATCCAAATCTGGAGCTTTGATCTCTTTGATCTCTAGATCAATTTTCTTTCCGACCTCTGCTTCCAGGCTTTGGCGTATTTTCTTGACATTTTCGCCTTTGCGACCAATCAAGATACCGGGTTTGGCGGTGTGAACTATAACCTTCACTTTACCGGGGAAGCGCTCTATTTCGATTCGCGACACGCCAGCACGCGGGGATTCAGACCGCACCAGATCGCGCAGCTTGAAGTCCTGATGTAAATTATTTACATAGTCTTCGCCTTCGGCAAACCAACGACCTTCCCAGGTCTTATTAACCTTCAATCGAAAACCGATTGGATGAACTTTTCGACCCATATTATCTCCTTACTAGCCTTCACGCTCACGCAGAATTACAGTTATGTGCGAGGAGCGACGAAACCAGGGTTTAAACCGCCCACGAGCGCCAAACCTGCGCCATTTCCGGGTAGGAGCCTCATCCGCTGTGATTCGGTAAACGAACAAGTCATCCCGGCTTACACCAAAGTTCTCTTCCCCGTTGGACATAGCGGAAGCTACAACCTTCGAGATTGGTCGAGCAGCGCCATTTGGTGTGAATTTCAACATATTTAGCGCTTCTACAACATCCTTGCCGCGCACCAAATCTGCGACCAAACGCGCTTTCTGGGCTGAAACAGGGATGAAGCGAGCCTGTGCAAAAATATCAGTTGCCATGGCTTTCTATCTCCTCGCCTTCTTTTCCGCCACGTGGCCGCGGAAGGTTCGAGTGGGAGCAAACTCACCCAAACGATGCCCGACCATATTCTCTGTAATATAAATCGGTACATGCCTGCGACCATCGTGAACCGCTATGGTATGCCCCACCATTTGGGGGTATATCGTGCTGGCGCGGCTCCACGAGCGAATAACCTTCTTGTCGCCACGTTCATTCATGGCTTCAATTTTCGTGAGCAATTTCTTGTCGATAAATGGCCCTTTTTTTAACGATCGTCCCATTGTCTTTTCTCCAACAAATTCGCATCCACTACAAATCTCTATCAAGCTTACATTAAAACCCGATGGTAGATTTGCGTTCGTTAGCTAATCTTACCGCCGCTTCTTCCCACGACGACGAACAATATACTGATCAGTCCGTTTGTTGCGGCGTGTCTTGTAACCCAGGGTAGGTTTACCCCATGGGCTCTTTGGACCTGGCATACCAATGGGCTGACGTCCTTCACCACCACCATGTGGATGGTCGCGAGGAGACATAGCTGTACCACGCACCGCTGGTCGAATACCCAAATGGCGTTTTCGTCCAGCTTTGCCTAGCTTGATATTGCTGTGATCCACGTTGCCAACCTGGCCGATGGTAGCATAGCACTGTCTGGCGCACCAAACGCACTTCACCTGATGGAAGACGAATTTGAGCATAATCGCCTTCTTTAGCCAGTAATTGGGCTGAGCTGCCTGCTGCTCTTACTAATTGACCACCACGGCCTTCTTTGAGCTCAATATTGTGAACCATGGTTCCAATCGGAATATTTGAAATTGGCATACTGTTCCCAGGATGAATTTCAGCCTGAGGACCAGCCACAATCGTATCACCGACGCGTAAATCCAATGGCGCCACGATATAGCGCTTTTCACCATCTGCATAGAACAATAAAGCCAATCGGGCAGTGCGGTTCGGGTCGTATTCTATTGCAGCCACTCGAGCTTGAATTTCACGCTTATCGCGTTTGAAATCCACGATACGAATTTGGCGGCGATGACCGCCTCCACGATGCCGAACGGTAACACGCCCGTACATATTGCGTCCACCATGCTTTTTACGCGGCACCAACAAAGATTTCTCTGGGGTGGTCTTTGTAATTTCTTCAAATGTGTAACCAGTCATCCCCCGGGTACCGGGAGTTGTAGGTTTATACTTTTTTACACCCATTATTTCACTCCTTCAAACACAGCGATCGTATCGTCCGGAGCCAATGTGACAATGGCTTTTTTGTAAGCTGAGCGGCGTGGCACCATTCGTCGGCTGCGCATATTCCGCTTACGCTTAGTTGGCATATTGATCACATTCACCCGCAAAACTTTCACCTCGAACAAAGTCTCAATAGCTTCCTGTATCATTCTCTTGTTGGCATCTGCTGACACCTCAAAAACATACTGGTGTAAAGCGCCATTCAGATAGTTCGATTTCTCTGTAATCAGCGGGCGGCGAAGCACATCATAAATCGTAGTCATTGCTTCCTCCACCTATCCTAAAAATGAGACCAAAACATCCAAAACCGGCAAAGGAAGTACCAGACGGTCATAACCCAACAAGTCACGTACGTTCAGGTAATTCGCCATAATTGTTTTGGCATCCGGCAAGTTATTGGTCGAAAGAACGACCTTATCATACTCGCCGCTCTTCTCAGGGATTACGATCAAAGCGCTGGCATCCCCCACCAGACGGTCCAAAGCCTGGGCCATCAGACGGGTTTTAACTTCAGGTAAAGCCAGTACGTCCAAAATCACAATTCCCTGCTCAGCCGCTTTCACAGAAAGGGCTGACCGCAGTGCTGCCCGGCGCATTTTTCGAGGCATGCTTTGTGTATAATCGCGCGGCTTTGGCGTATGGATCTTTCCGCCACCAACCCATTGGGCAGAACGTATAGAGCCTTGTCGGGCTCGTCCTGTACCCTTCTGCTTCCAGGGTTTTCTGCCGCCGCCGGATACTTCGCTGCGGGTTTTGGTACTATGCGTGCCCAGGCGAGCATTAGCCATTTGACGGACATAAGCCTGGTGCATCAAATCTACATTGACAGGGGCTTCGAAGATCGCAGCTGGTAAATCTACCGTGCTGACCTTCTTACCTTCCATGTTGAAGACATCTACTTCCATGATCACTCAACTCCTTCTCGGATAGCGCCCTATTGCTTGCGCGCTCCCTTAATCAAGCACCAGGCCGCCTTTGGCACCAGGCACTGCACCGCGAACGCCTATCAAGTTTCGCTCAGCATCAACCAGGACAACTTTCTGGTTCTGAACTGTCACCCGATCATCGCCCATATGACCAGGACCACGAGCGCCTTTATAAACTCGACCTGGTGTAGTACCCGAGCCACGTGAACCAGGGGCCCTTTGTCGGTCAGATTGACCATGGGTCTTAGGTCCTCCGCGGAAGTGGTAACGCTTCACACCGCCTTGGAAACCCTTTCCCTTACTGGTACCAATAACATCCACGTATTCTCCAACTGTGAATACGTCAACGGTCAACTTAGCGCCTTCTTGCACTTCCGGGTTTTTCTCCCGAAACTCGCGCAAAAAGCGCAACGGAGGTAAATTGTTGCGCTTAAGGTGCCCTAATTCCCCACCTGAAATACGCTTTGGCTTGACCTCTTCAAAGCCCATTTGCACTGCAGAATAGCCATCGCTATCCATATTGCGCACCTGGGTTACATAGCAAGGCCCAGCTTCGATGAGAGTAACCGGAACAGCAATACCGGTATCGTCGAAAATCTGGGTCATGCCGACTTTCTTGCCAATCAGCCCTTTCAACATCTCCATTGTCTCCTAAAATAAAATTTTTCCTGTCAGGACTGTCAGCCTGGGCTTGGCTGCATCATCCCTAAAGCAGAGCAGTAAACCTACCTGTCGCGAAGCTATTATTTTTGGTTCGCGGACTCAGCAGTTCTTACTCTGCCCGTTTGACGACTCTGGCTTTCCGGTTCTCGCCTTTGACCCAAAGATCATAAATAAGAAACCGGTACTCCAGAGACGTAATTAAATCTTTATTTCAATATCTACACCGGCAGGTAAATTTAACCTCATCAACATATCTATCGTTTTTGAATCAGGATCGAGAACATCGATCAACCGGTTGTGCGTTCTGACCTCAAAATGCTCGTGAGAAGTCTTTATCGATGAATGTCGAGCGGCGTATTGTAAACCTTTCTATGCGAGTTGGCAAGGGTACAGGACCAACTACTCGAGCACCAGTTCTTTCAGCAGTCTCAACAATACGTTTTGCAGATTGGTCCAGAACTCGATGATCATACGCCTTAAGACGGATGCGGATTTTTTGCTTGGCCATCATAAATTCACCTACTCAATTATCTTTGTGATCACGCCGGCGCCTACAGTCAGACCACCTTCGCGAATAGCAAACTTTGAGCCCTGCTCCAACGCCACCGGTACGATCAATTCCACTTCCAGGTTGACGCTATCACCAGGCATTACCATTTCTACACCATCCGGCAACTTGATGTTCCCGGTTACATCCATCGTTCGAATATAGAATTGCGGCCGGTATCCGGTAAAGAAAGCTTTATGCCGCCCGCCTTCGTCCTTCCTCAGCACGTACACTTCGCTCATGAACTTGGTGTGCGGTGTGATGCTCTTCGGCTTGGCTACCACCATGCCGCGTTCCACATCCGTGCGCTCAATACCGCGCAGCAGTAATCCGCAGTTATCCCCAGCCATGCCCTCATCCAAGGACTTGTGGAACATTTCCACTCCCGTTACCACAGAGCTCATGCTCTTCTCGCGCAGCCCTACGATCTCCACCTGCTCACTGACTTTGATGCGTCCACGATCCACACGTCCGGTCACAACCGTGCCGCGACCCTTGATCGAGAATACATCTTCCACCGGCATCATGAACGGTTTGTCCACATCGCGTACCGGTTCCGGAATGTACTCATCTACTACCCGCAGCAACTCCTTGATGCTCTCGTATTCCGGTGCATTCAAGTCTTTGCTCGTGCTCTCCAGGGCGTGTAAGGCGCTGCCGCGTACGATCGGGGTCGTGTCTCCCGGGAAGCCATACTCACTCAATAACTCTCGCAGCTCCAGCTCAACCAGCTCCAGTAGCTCCGGATCGTCCATCATGTCGACTTTGTTCAAGTACACCACGATCGCCGGTACTTCTACCTGGCGTGCCAGCAAGACGTGCTCTCGGGTCTGCGGCATCGGCCCATCCGGCGCTGCCACTACCAGGATCGCGCCGTCTACCTGCGCCGCACCGGTGATCATGTTCTTAATATAGTCTCGGTGTCCCGGCATGTCTACGTGCGCATAGTGCCGCTTCTCGGTCTGGTATTCTACGTGTGCAATGTTGATCGTGATGCCGCGCGCTTTTTCTTCCGGCGCATTGTCGATCGAGTCAAAGGCGCGATATTCTCCAAATCCCATCATGTTGGCGTATTTGGTGATCGCTGCCGTTAAGGTCGTTTTCCCATGGTCAATATGCCCCATGGTCCCTACATTCATATGTGGCTTATTGCGGTCAAATTTTTGCTTTGCCATGCACGCTTTCTCCTTTTCCTACAACATAAAAACAAATAATTATAGTTTTAATATTTTTTTGCAATTTAGCCGCACTTACCTAGCAGCTAATTGCCGCCCACAATCGACCGGGCGACGCTCTCAGAAACACGAGCGTAATGGTCAAATTCCATGCTAAAAACCCCGCGACCTTGAGTAGCCGAACGCAAATCTGTAGCATAACCGAACATTTCTGCCAGAGGCACCATCGATTTGACCGCTTGCGCATTTCCGGGACGAATTTCCATGCCCTGGATTTCTCCACGCCGGGCATTGATCTGTCCAATTATTTCGCCCAAATAGTCTTCTGGTACAAGAACTTCTACTCGCATAATGGGTTCTTGTAATATTGGGCCGGCTTTTAGAGCGCCTTCTTTGAAAGCTAAAGAGCCTGCCATCTTAAAGGCCATCTCATTCGAATCTACTTCATGGAACGAACCATCGTAAAGGCGCACCTTGATATCCGTTGCGGGATATCCAGCAGTGATACCACCTTCTGCAGCTTCACGTACACCTTTTTCAATAGCCGGAATATACTCTTTCGGAATAACCCCACCGACAATATTATTTTCAAAAATGATACCACTTCCAGCTTCGCCTGGGGTCAGTTCCAACACAACGTGGCCATATTGTCCACGTCCACCAGATTGTTTGACATAACGATAATCGACTTTTGCTACTGGCCTGGTAATCGATTCGCGATAAGCAACTTGAGGTCTGCCCACCCGAGCCTGAACTTTGAACTCGCGCAGCATACGGTCTACCAAGATATCCAGATGTAACTCGCCCATACCAGAAATAATGGTCTGCCCAGTTTCTTCATCCGATCGAACTGTGAAGGTTGGATCTTCTTCAGAAAGTTTACGCAGCGCTTCGCCCATCTTGTCTTGATCGACAGTAGTTTTGGGCTCAATTGCCACAGAAATTACCGGAGCTGGGAACGAGATTGTTTCCAAAACAACCGGGTTGTTGGGATCGCTTAAGGTATCGCCCGTGATTGTATTCTTCATCCCCAGGATTGCGCAGATGTCACCAGCATAAACTTCATCAATATCTTCACGCCGATCAGCATACATACGCAAAAGACGCCCAACCCTTTCGCGGCGGTCTTTAGAAGTGTTGTAGACCATTCCGCTCTGGGTAAGCTTGCCCGAATAAACACGTACATAAGCCAGGCGCCCCACGTAAGGATCCGTGACAATTTTGAATACCAACGCGCTTAAGGGCTCATCATCACGCGCCTCGCGCATCTGTTCTTCATCTGTCTTGGGATGCAAGCCAGTCACTGCAGGAATATCCATTGGAGAAGGGAGAAAATCAATCACAGCATCCAAGACCGGTTGAACACCCTTGTTGCGCAACGAGCTGCCGCAAAAAACAGGGGTAGCCAGACCTGCCAGAACAGCCTTGCGCAAGCCAGCTTTCAACTCTTCAACGCTCGCTTCTTCCCCTTCAAGGTATTTCAACATCAGACCATCATCAGTTTCCGAGATCTGTTCAATCATCTGAGTGCGCATTTCTTCAGCTTTTGGGAGTAAATCCGCAGGGATATCTTCCGCTTCCGGCATTTGGCCTAATTCATCATTCCAAATGTAAGCGCGCATCTCAAACAGATCAATCACACCCTGGAAAGTCGATTCGGCTCCAATAGGCATCTGCACAGGTATCGATTTTGCGCCCAGTCTGGTGCGGATAGAATCAATCGTGCGCTCATAAGACGCGCCCGTCCTATCCATCTTGTTCACAAAACAAATACGAGGCACACCATAGCGATCTGCCTGCCGCCAAACTGTTTCGCTCTGTGGTTCAACACCTTGCACAGCATCAAACACAACCACACCGCCATCCAGTACACGCAAAGAACGTTGCACCTCAGCCGTGAAGTCGATATGCCCAGGTGTATCAATAATGTTAACCTGGTATCCCTTCCATTCTGCTGAGACTGCTGCCGATACAATGGTAATACCACGCTCGCGCTCTTGTTCCATCCAGTCAGTTACAGTAGTGCCATCATCCACGGAACCAATTCGGTGCGTTTTCCCTGTGTAGAAAAGAATCCGTTCCGTTGTAGTGGTCTTACCCGCGTCAATATGCGCGATAATTCCAATATTGCGGTAGCTTTCAAGCGGGTGAATACGAGCCATCATTAACCTTCAAACCAATACTTCAATAGAATAGATACCAAATAAATACCTTAACTCAATTACATCCGATAATGAGAGAAAGCGCGGTTAGCTTCTGCCATCTTATGCGTTTCTTCACGCTTGCGAATAGCAGACCCCGTGTTGTTAGCTGCGTCCATCAGCTCAGCTGCCAGGCTTTCCGAGAAGCTCTTTCCTGTGCGGGAACGAGCTGCAGAAAGCAGCCAACGAGTGGCCAGGGCAAACCGGCGGTAAGGAGGAACTTCCATCGGAACCTGGTATGTGGCGCCACCGACACGGCGAGGCTTAACTTCCATGACAGGCGCAACATTTTTGAAAGCCTGCTCAAACACCTCAAGACCCGAGCGCTTAGTGCGCTCCTCCACCAAAGCCAAAGCGTCATACACCAGGCTGGTAGCGGTGCTTTTCTTGCCATTCTTCATGACATGGTTAATGAATGTCTGCACCTGCACGCTGCTGTAGCGTACATCGGGCAGAATTTCACGTTTTTCCGGTTTATTTCGACGTGACATTTGCCGCTCCTATTTCGCTTTCTGGCGCTTAGTCCCGTATTTTGAACGGGCTTGTTTGCGCGCATTGACCCCACCCGTGTCCAATGTACCGCGCACGATGTGGTAGCGTACACCGGGAAGGTCCTTCACACGACCACCGCGTACCAATACAACAGAGTGCTCCTGCAAGGTGTGACCTTCGCCTGGGATATAAGCAGTTACTTCTATACCATTCGATAAGCGCACACGAGCGATCTTACGAAGCGCAGAGTTGGGTTTCTTCGGGGTCATTGTACGCACGTTGGTGCATACACCACGTTTCTGTGGCGCACCCTTATCCTGGCGCACACGTCGCTGCTTCATTGAATTCAATGTGTATAGCAGGGCCGGGGCCTTACTCTTTACCTTTTTCGATTTTCGTCCTTTACGGACTAACTGATTGATGGTTGGCACCTTTGCCTCCAGAACTAAATAATTTCTCACTAAAACGTATTTTTTTCTTCCATTAAGCGAGGCCATCGCTCGTGCTTGATGGCCTCACCACTTAATGTTCGCTAGATTGCCAGACGGGGGTCCTGCCGTCCATTATGTACTTTAGGCAACGAACTGCGATTTTACCATGCGCCCAAACCGTCGTCAAGGCGTAGTTCGAGTAAAAATTCGGAAATTCTTAAAGTTCGTCACCCAATTCCAGCAAGCCGGTTCCCATCCTTGGTGGTCGAGCACGTTCCTCATCCTTGCCAAAACGAATCAGCTCACCGTCTTCCGTCATTGCCTCAACCGCCAAACCTAAACTCTGCAATTCCTTGACGAGAACCCGGAAAGCAGCAGGAATGCTTGGCTCTTCAATTGGCTCGCCCTTGACAATCGCTTCGTAAGTCTTTACACGGCCTTGAACATCATCCGACTTCACGGTCAACATTTCCTGTAAGGTGTATGCAGCGCCATAAGCTTCTAGCGCCCAAACTTCCATCTCACCAAAGCGCTGTCCGCCGAACTGAGCTTTACCACCCAAGGGCTGCTGAGAAACCAGGCTGTACGGTCCTGTGGAACGAGCGTGCACTTTATCTTCGACCAGATGGTGCAGCTTCAGCATGGTCATGACACCAACGGTTACCGGCTGATCGTATGGAATACCCGTTTTACCATCACGCAGAACCAGTTTTCCAAGAATGGGCACAGGCTCACCGTACTTGACAGACACCTCAGTAGCCAGGTCTTTTAGTGCATCATCCGGTACATTCTCGACATCCTCATCCAGACTTTCGATCCAAATGCGTAAACAGGCACTGATAGCTTCCAGGTTATTCTCCAGGCGAGATCTTTTCTCAAACTTTTTCCCGTCAAAATCCAGGATCGCTTCAGGGTTATAACCTTTGTCGCGTAACCATTCGCGTAAAGCAGCATGGCGAGCATAGGTTGGATTGCTAACCAGGTCGTAGATATCGTAATTCCGTTCTCCCAACCAGGCTTCCATGTAAAGCCGGCGAACTTCGTCGTCATCTTCGATCATCTCAGGATCGTAAGGCTCTTCTTTCAACCAGTTCCAGGCATTCAATCCTGTCTCCGCCCAGGCATGATCAATCAGCCAGGAGCGTGCCAATTCCGCTTCGATTTCATCTTCCCGTGCGCCATCAAATACCGGGGTAATAGCTCGAAAACCTAACCGGCTGGATGCCCAGCCAAGATGAGTTTCCAATACCTGGCCAATATTCATACGACCCGGCACACCCAAGGGATTGAGAATGATATCGACGGGTGTTCCGTTGTCCAGGAATGGCATATCTTCGACAGGAACGACCTTCGAGACAACACCTTTGTTACCATGCCGGCCAGCCATTTTGTCGCCAGCCGTGATCTTACGCTTTTGAGCCACGGAAACACGCACCATCATATCTACGCCTGCAGACAGATCTGCATGGTCTTCGCGTGTAAACACTTTGACATCTACTACTTTTCCGCGCTCGCCATGTGGCATGCGTAAGGAGGTATCCTTCACATCACGCGATTTTTCGCCAAAGATAGCACGCAACAAGCGCTCCTCAGGAGTAAGCTCTTTCTCGCCTTTCGGAGAAATTTTCCCTACCAGGATATCATTGGGGCCAACTTCAGCCCCGATACGGATAATGCCGTGATCATCCAGGTCCTTGATAGCGTCATCACCCACATTGGGGATATCACGCGTAATTTCTTCTGGCCCCAAGCGAGTGTCACGCGACTCAACCTCATATTTTTCTATATGTACCGAAGTGAACTGATCCTTTTGAACCAGGCGTTCGGAAATCAAAATAGCATCTTCAAAGTTGCCGCCTTCCCAGGAAAGGAAGGCTACAACCACATTCTGTCCCAATGCCAATTCACCACTTTCGGTGGATGAAGAATCGGCAATGACATCTCCCCGTTTAACTACCTGGCCTTTGACAACCGCTGGGCGTTGGTCGATGCAGGTGCTCTGGTTAGAACGCTGATATTTGCGCAGGGTGTACACATGGTTCTTAGCTTCAGCTGTACGTACAATCACAGTGCGCCCGGTAACCGAGATGACTTCGCCATCTTCTTCAGCGATCACCACCTGACCGGAGTCCATTGCGGCGCTATATTCCATACCGGTAGAAACTTGTGGCACATCAGGTATCAAGAGCGGGACAGCCTGGGCCTGCATATTCGAACCCATCAACGCCCGGTTGGCATCATCATGCTCAAGGAAGGGAATTAATGCAGCCGAGATACCCACAATCTGGTGTGGGGCAATATCCATATAATCAATACTGGTTTGCGGTGAAAAAATGAAAGATGAATAATAACGAGATGAAACGCGATTGCGCACAAACTCATTATGCTCATCCAGGGGGGTGTTCGCCTGGGCGATAACAAACCGGTCTTCTACGTCCGCCGATAAATACTCCATTTCGGTAGTCACAAAAGGCGTCACCAGAATTTCATTGTTCGCTAGTGAAGAGATTTTTTCGAACATCTCCCGGGTGATGCGATCACCTTCGCTTCCAATCACTTCTCCAGTATCAGGATGGGTTAATATTTCACGCAGAGCCCGGCCGACCAGCCTCGTATCAGTTGGTTTTAATGCTTTGCGCACCCGGCGATATGGAGTTTCAATAAAACCATATTCATTGACACGTGCGAACGAAGCCAAACGACCAATCAAACCAATGTTCGGACCTTCTGGGGTTTCAATCGGGCAAATTCTGCCATAGTGGCTATGATGCACGTCACGGACATCGAAGCCGGCTCGCTCCCGTCGCAAACCGCCGGGGCCTAGAGCAGAGAGGGTGCGCTTGTGGCGCAACTCAGCCAAGGGGTTGGTCTGGTCCATAAACTGGGATAACTGGCTAGAGCCAAAGAACTCGCGTAAAGCAGCCACAACCGGTCGAATATTGATAAGCGTAATCGGGGAAATTTGATCCTGGTCGCGGATGGACATGCGTTCTTTGATCACGCGCTCCATTCTACGCAAACCGATGCGTAATTTATTCTGGATCAACTCACCAACAGTCTTCGCCCGCCGGTTCCCCAGGTGATCAATATCATCCGGCGACTGAACGCCATTGTTGATGCTTACCATGCGGCGTAACAGACTGAGCACATCATACTTGGTGACAGTACGGTGCGTGATCGGCACATTTTCGTACAAATCCAATTTCTGATTCAGCTTGTAGCGACCCACACGCTCCAAATCATAATGGCGCTGGTCGAAAAGTTGTTCTTCCAGGAAATCACGCGCATTCTCTAAAGTAGCAGGGTCGCCGGGGCGCATGCGCTTGAAGAATTCCAATAGCGCAGCTTGAGCAATCGTGAGACCATGAGAAAGATCCCATTCCGGCTCCTGGAAGAGTGTGGAAGCAATGAACATGCGATCCGGATTGGTATCCACATCGGCAAACAGCTCCAACAATTCTTCATCAGTGCCTTGATTGAGTGGGGATACATCCAGACCATCGCTGACCGCAGCCAAAGCCCGCAAGAAAATTGTCACGGGGACTGTCCGCTTTCGATTGAAGCGCAGAGTCAGATAATCGCTCTTCCGGGTTTCAAACTCCATCCAGGCGCCGCGATCTGGGATCAACTTTGCCATAGCCAAAGGCCGTCCTGTAGAACGATCCATTGGCGCTTCAAAATAAACACCTGGCGAGCGGATTAACTGCGAGACAACCACTCGTTCGGTGCCATTGATAATAAAAGTACCCTTTTCCGTCATCTCTGGGAAATCGCCTAAAAAGATATCCTGCTTTATAGGCTCAGGCACATCCTGACCGGCTAATAAGACCGAAACATAAAGAGGGCTGGCGTAAGTAAGGTCACGCTCAACACATTCTTCCATATTATGCTTCGGCTCTCCAAACCAATAGGTTAGACCCCACTGCTTGGATTCCGGTGTGCGGCTGGGAAAATAAAGCTTCATCCCCTTGTTGTAAGATTCGATTGGCGACAATTCATGAAATAAATCCGCCAGGCCTTCTTTCTTAAGGCGCTCGAATGACTCCAACTGAACCTCAATCAAATCGGGCAAAGGGAGCTTGACGTCAATTCTCGCGTACGATTTGCTCGGCAATACAGTTGCCATGCGTTTTCTCCTGGTCTAGTACTAAACTTATCAACAAAGACTTATTCAGATGCGCAAAGCGCAACACGCGATAAACCAATTTCCAA
This sequence comes from uncultured Chloroflexia bacterium, assembly GCA_963842455.1. Classification (GTDB taxonomy): domain Bacteria; phylum Chloroflexota; class Anaerolineae; order Anaerolineales; family UBA4823; genus CAWJHE01. The sequence continues at coordinate 386,715 of CAWJHE010000006.1, read as the reverse complement.
GATACTTCCCGGGAAATTTTGTTTGATCGTATCTGCGCTATGTCTTTTTATATTTCACTACTCAATAGAATAGATTGCAGACTCAAGCAGCTCATATATTTAACGAATAAGTATTATACCGATTCTCAAGCTGAAGGTCAAGAAGGAAACTGCCTTTTTTTATTAACATTTTCTGATCTATTCTTTGATAGAATGGGGTTATGCAAAAGAATGACATTCAATTTAAAACCGGTTTCATTGCTGTTATGGGACGCCCGAACGTGGGCAAGTCTACTTTAATCAACGCCATCCTCAAACAAAAAGTTGCTGCTGTTTCGCCTCGCCCGCAAACAACACGCAAACGCCAGATGGGAATCCTGACCTTCAACCAGGATGACACCAGCATCCAGGCTGTTTTCGTGGACACGCCTGGCGTTCACAAACCGCATCACAAGCTGGGCGAGTTAATGAACAAAGAAGCTGCCCAAACCCTTGAAGAGAGCGATATGATTTTACTGGTGGTCGAGGCCAACCAACCACCGCAACCCGAAGATCAGCTGCTTATCGATCTTATTAAAAGCTTGAAACGGTCTGCACCGGTCATTCTAGCCTTAAATAAAATTGACCTGATCTCACCAGAGAGGCTGCAGGAGCATAGAGAAGCATTCCTGGAATATCTGCCGTTAGCCACGCCTGTAGCCATTTCTGCCAGCCAGGGCGACCATCTTGACGATCTGGTACAAATCATCGTCCAGCATCTCCCAGAAGGCGAGCCTTTCTTCCCCGAAGAGCAACTCACCGATCTTTACGAGCGCGACCTGGCAGCCGATATGATCCGTGAAGCCGCCCTTAACCTGCTGCGCGACGAAGTGCCGCATGGAATCGCCATTCGCATCGATCAATACACCGAGCGCGAGGACCACGGCGCTTACATTGAGGCGACACTATTTGTCGAACGCGAATCCCACAAACCGATCGTTATCGGGCAAAGCGGCAGCATGCTAAAGAAAATTGGCACAGTCGCCCGCCAGGAGATCGAAGCCATGAGTGGGCGTAAGGTCTTCTTAAGAATACAGGTCAAGCTTCGCAAAAACTGGCGGGATGATGATAGCGTCCTAAAACGCTTTGGTTATTAGCATTATTCTGAACTGTTTTTCCTGATTTCTCTTTACTAACTAGAGTTTTAACCGAACAGCCATAAAAAACACAACGTCAGATTTTTCTACCCGGAGAAATTCTCCTCATCGGGTGGCGTCACCTGTTCTGGCACGTCCGGAGGAGGAGCTTGCCTGATCAATGGCGGCAGGTTCTGTTCTGCACCGGTTATTGGTCGTAGCTTCTAGGGGAACCCTACCAGCATATGCGGGTGGATATCCCCGTGTGCCAAACACAGTCAACAAGACAGCTCCTAACCCAATGGAACCCACCAGAAGTGGCGCAAGCCAACCAATACAGGGAATAACTTCTCCAATTCCATTCACCACGATCGTCATGAGAAATGTTCCAATGCCAGCGCTTACCGGCAAAGCCCACTCCTGGTTGGCAAAACGGCCCAGGCGATTACCGGTTTCAACACCCACAACCACCATGCCCAAAGCCCAGGCAGCTCCCAAACCCAACGCAGCCAGAAAACTAACCGGAATGCCGATGATGGTTATCGCTATAACGACCAGGATAATCGGAGCCACCATGGCAGTTAATAACCCCAGAGCGCCAGAAACTAATGTGTTCGCAACAACGGTATCCGCGATTCGTTGGGTGTTCTTGGGTAAGAAGAGCACAACCAGGATCGCCAGAGCCGCCCACATAAAGGAACGAAACAGGAAGAACAAGCCATCCCATATAGAGAGACCATTGTTTACAACCACCGGCGGTGAAACCGAAGGCGTCTCGATATTACCAGGCAACGGCAAAGGAATAGGAGCAGTCACATTCTCACTGATATCACCCTCGATTTGAGCACCAGGTTCGCGGCGTAAATTCCCGGACACAGTGGTAACATCTCCGCGCACCACAGCATTCTGCCCGAGCTCTCCCAGACCTGCCAGGATAAAAACATCCCCATCCATCACCCCATTCATCGAGAGGGAACCGCCCAACACCACAATATCGCCGTTAACCGTAGCCCCCTCCAGGATTTGTGCATTGCCGCCTAAAACAATCAGGCTGCCATCCAGTGTCTCGCCAGATTGAAGCGTGAAGTTTCCACCCAAAACCAATTTGTCACCATCCTGGCTCTGCAATGGCCAGCTTTGCAGACCCCTATCTTGGATGAAGGAAACAGCAGGCTTTCCCACGGAAAGAATCCCTGCAGCCAACGGATGTCTGACCGGTTGCGTGGATGTGTTAACGTATGCAACACTCGGAGTTGCAGCCTGTACAGCAGCGAACCCTGCCAGGCATAACAGCATGACAACAACAAATAACTTACTCCGATTAGTTTGTAGTTTCATCAACGATCACCCTCCTGGGGTTGGTCAGCCAACGGTATGAAACTAACCATAAAACTGCCAGCTCACTCAACAACCCTGCAAACAAAACCCACCAAAATGGAGATATTCTCCCTGAAAACGTCTGAAGCAATATAGATATCAAGTTATTTGCCGGTTCCACATAGACCACAAAAGTTGAAAGCCGGTAGATCCAGCTCCACACAAACACCTCTGGCATACCCATCCAAGGCCAAAGCAATAGGATCAGGGATCCAAATAAAACCGCTGCGCCTCCCAGGGCAAAGACTAAAGCCGCCAGGGACTGCCTTTTCTGCATCAACTGACGGTCTTTTTCAAAACGTTCCTGCCAGCGATCTGTAAAACCTGCCCGAGGAGCAACAAGCTTTGCGCCTAACAAGTGCCGGTCTACTTCGCGCCAGGACCTGGCCAGGTTCTGACAGGTTTGGCATTCTCGTAAATGATCTTGCAGCTGAGCGGATTGCTCAGCTTCCAAATCATCGCTCTCCAAATAGGTGAATAACCACTCCTCTAATAGTTTGTGATTCATGGCGTGGTCCTTTCCACAAGTAAGTGTTCTTTTGACACGGCCCCTTCAGCAACCTGTGCCTGGTTTTTTGTCCAATGCATTGCCATGGCGCGCCGGGCTCGATGCAGACGGCTCTTTACCGCACTGAGGGTTAACGACAGGGCGCCGGCTATCTCTTCGTAAGAAAAATCGTACCAGTAATACATCACCACCGCCGCCCGGTCCGTGGGATCAAGAACTTCTAAGACCGCACGAATTCGTTTTTGTTCCTCTTTACGCGAAAAACTGGACTCAACCCCCGGCTCCGAATCTGGAATATCCTGGTACGGTAAATCTTCCACAGACACCACCTGGAAGCGGCGCCGGCGGATTTGATCAATGCAATAATGCGCAGCAATGGATAACAGCCAGGTAGAAAAGGCACGCGAACGATCGTAGCGTTTCAAGGCTTTATAGGCTCGAAAGAAAGTCTCCTGAGCTGCGTCCTCAGCGTCCTCTGCATTGCTCAACATGCGGTAACACAAGTTATACACGGGACGTTGGTATAACTCCACCAATGAACCAAATGCCTGTGAATTCCCTTTTAGTGCCTGGTCAATCCAGGTTGCTTCTTCGTCGTGCACAGTTTTTCTCCGGATGGGCAACCGGATCCATTCGTTACCGGGTGTCCCGAGCGCGCTATGGTGTTTGTCTATCTCATATACGCAAAGATGTCCAAAGAGTTGCAAAATTCGAAGTCTGATTTAATCCTGGCTCACTCTCTCAAATTCGATCGGGGCCGTTAAACCTGGTTGTTCCAAGATGGTCAGGCTTAGGGTTGTTTCCGAGCACTCGAATTGTGCAACCGGGTAAGCGGTTACAAACAAGGGGGCAAATTCATCTAGCGACCAAGGTCTTCATCATCGAATCGCCATCCAGAAACGCCTCAAAAGCGAGGTCCGAATGGTCTAACGCCGTCACCCGGATCCTATCCCCATCCAGGCTGTAGGAGCCCACGGCCTCACCCATTATCTGCAAATCAAGCGGGTAATTTTTGCTGATCCATTTCCACCAGGAACTGGCTCATCCAGGCAACCACATCCACATAGACTTTGCCTTTTTCGTCAAAGCTGTATCCAACCACACCGCCGGCATCGACAAAAGACATGCCATCCTGATCAAACGAGCCCGGCGGCAGCACAGCCCGGCCAAAAGCCTCGTTCCCAGAAAGCTGCCAGGTTCCCACAATACACTTCTGGACCTCAGCCTCGCTTTTCTGCGCACAGGCGCTCAGCAACAAAGCCACAATGAGCAAAACGCTAGATAATTTTAATTTCAACATTCAAACCTTCTTCAACACAAGAATCATTCTTCTATTCAGATTCAAAGGCATGGAAACCTTCGCCCAGAGCTTCGGCGGCATGCCCAATCACCATAAAAGCGCGCATATCGGCTTCCTTGACTAGGGCTTTAACCTGGGAAACCTCTGAACGACTGACCACACAATACAACACAGTCCGGTCCTCGCCAGTATAACCGCCTTTTGCCTTCATCACCGTCACACCACGCTCCAGGTTGCCCATGATCCTGCCTGCTACTTCCTCAGGCCGGCTGGTAATTATCAAAGCCGTGCGCACCACATCCGAACCCTGGGTAATGGCCTCTGCAGCAATGCCGCTGATGTACAGCATGACCAGAGCATAGAGTGCGTTCTCCCAACTAAAGGTCAAGCCTGCCCCAAACATGATCAATGAATCGGTAACCAGGTAGCTTTGAGAGATCGAAATGCCTTTCCAGTGGCTGAGGATACGCGCCAAAATATCACTGCCCCCGCTCGTCCCCTGCCCGCGATAGACCAAGCCGAAACCAAACCCACTGACCACGCCGCCATACAGTGCATTGAGCACCAGATCATCCGTCAGCCCATCGACAGGCAAAAAATAAACCAGAGCATCTGTAAAAACGGAAATAGTGACAACAGCAAACGCTGTTCGCAAAGCAAAGCGCCGCCCACCCAGGTAACGCCAACCTAAGATGAACAAGGGGAGATTGCCAATCAGGATCATCAAGCCAATTGGCCAGCCCGTGTAGTGGTTGATCAGCTGCGACAGACCGCTGACGCCACCGCCTACCAGGCCTGAAGGCACCAGGAACAGACGGATGGATATTGCCTGCAATAATGAACCGATGGCAATCAGGCCATAATCCCGTAAAGCCGCCCAGGAGAATTTAAGATTGATGAATTTATTCATCGAGTAGCTCAATACCAGCTAAAGTCTCCAAGACTCCGAGCACAGCAGAATTATCCAGCTCAGCCATGCCCATTTCCAACATCGCGTAGAATAACTGGGCATGCACCGCAGATGAAGGCAAAGGAATGCCATATTGCCTGGCAGTTTCCTGGACAATCGCCAGGTCTTTTGCCTGCATATAAGCCTTGAAACCCGGAGCACGGTTGCCTGAGAAAAGCCTCGGCGTTTTGACATCCAGGGTCCAGCATTGAGCCGCCCCGCCGCGAATGGCTTCAACCACACGCTGCGGATCCGCGCCAGCTTTTTTTGCAAAAACCAACAATTCACCCATGGCTACCATTTGCGCGGCCACCATAATCTGGTTGGCAGCCTTGGCAATCTGTCCTGCCCCGCTCTCGCCCACATGGGTAATTGATTTACCCTCAGATTTGAGCACCGGCATGGCTTTCTCCAAAGCCCGAGCATCCCCACCCACCATGATCGTCAAAGTACCATCCCTTGCCCCAATATCGCCGCCGCTGACAGGGGCATCGAGGCTTGAAACACCCTGTTTTTCCAATTCCTCAGCAATCTTACGCGCCGTAGCCGGTTTGATGGTGGAATGATCGATGAAGATCAGCCCCGGTTTTGCCCCGTGGATCACACCCTGTTCACCCAGGGCAACCAGCTCAACATCGGGTGAATCCGGCAGGTTGGTCAAAAGAATATCCACATGTGAGGCAACTTCCTGGGGCGAAAAAGCTTCCTGTGCACCTTCCGCGACCAGCTCTTGCACCGCGCCGCGACTGCGGTTATGCACCCATAAAGGAAAACCAGCCTTAAGAATATTGCGCGCCATGGATTTCCCCATCAAGCCCAGTCCAATATAGCCAACTCTTAAATTCTCTTGCATCTTATCCACTCCATATAATTTCTAATGTCATTAGGAACTTAGTGAAGCAATCTAACCAACCTTCTCCAGTTTCGGTCCCTGCGGCGTGTCCAAAACCTGCCAACCCTGGGCGGCAATCTGGGCGCGCAGCTCATCCGCCAGCTGCCACTGTTTCTGTTCTCGCGCCTGCTGGCGAGCATCAACCAGGTCCCAAACGAACTGTGGTACATCTTCCGCAGAATCGCTTTGCTCATCCTTCTGTAATTCCTGGTGCACCTGCCTGGCTTTCTCCCAAATTTCAGTGGGGATGCCTGGTTGTGATACGGGCTCATCAAACGGGCAGCAATCACTGAGCGGGAATACATCTCCGCTATGATACTGGTGGACATGGCCGCGCCTTTGCCTGGCAACCTGCAGCAAGTTTTGACTGACCGGGTTTTCTTTAGAAAAGTCATGCTTGTGCCCGGTATGCAACAGGGTTACCCCACCCAGCCCCATCACGCGCGCCTCTCCGGCTTGCATATCCAGGATCAAAGCCGTTTTCTCATCAATCCCCATCACGGTCAGGTCAGGAGGCAGCTGCTCCATTAATCCAGCAAAGCGTGACTGACCCATAAAACAGCGGCTGGTATCCAGCTCATCACCGCCATCCTGGTTGTTCCAGTGAGGGATAAACACCAGGGGTAAACCATAGGAACCGAAAAAATCCAAACCAGTTTTCCAGTGCGGATCTTCACCGACTTTGTAAATTTCATAAACCGGCAAGGCGTAGGTGCTGACAGCGATGGCAGCAGCTGAAGCCAGCACCAGGGCAGCGCCTAGCCGCTGCCGGGCCAGCAGGTAGTTCCAGGTCAGGCTATCCTTCAACTGGCGGACTGCATAGCTAGGGCTGCCAGGTCCCATAAAGATCAAATCAGCATCCAAAAGCTGGGAAGCAATCTCTTCATCATCTGGGGAGAAATCTGTACCGCGCTTGCGAGCAGGCACCACTTGGACTTGAGGCTGGTAATTCTGCAGGCGTTGCTCGATAAATTCACCCACCTTGCCAATCACCCGCTCGGAATTCAACTCAAATCCAGCCGGTGTTTCTAAAAGTCGGACTCGCGGCGACTTAGGCAGCGAGCTCAGGATATGATCAAAAACCTTGCGCCCGCTGGGAGAGGTCTCACCTGAGCCAAACAAAACCACCACCCCCGGCGCCTGTTTCTCCATTTCTTGATTTACATTTACCATTAAACCCTCACTCATATTATCCGCTCCAACTGTTCAGAATTAACCATGAAATTTTACCGCGAAAAAGGATGGACCAAATAACAGCCTCAGTCCATCCTTTAAAAATCTACCCTCAACGGCTATTGATAGCGCTGGCGAATATTAGGCACCAGGTACTCCCTGAAACTTCGCTCCAGGTCATAATCCGGTTTCCAACCCCAATCCCGCCGGGCATCATTATCATTCAACCCTGCCGGCCAGCTATCCACAATCCCCTGTCGCCGTTTATCGGGTTTAAAACCAATTTGGGCATCAGGAAAATAACCCAAAACCTGGTCGCGAAATTCTGATGCAGACAAACTGAAACTGGTGACGTTGTACACTCGCCGGCTCAGCGCAGCAGCCGGAGCAGCAGCAAGACCCAACAAGGCTTTCACAGCATCTGGCATGGCCATGAAGGGGATGGTGGAATCCTCGCGCACAAAACAGTTGTATGCCTCGCCTTTGGCTGCGGCATGCAGCATCTCCGGACCATAATCACTCGTCCCGCCACTGGGAACCGTGTAGGCGCTGACCAAACCAGGGAAACGTAAGCCGCGGAAATCGAGCATAATCGGTCGTTCAGCTGCCAGCTGGCGGTAGTGCTGGCTATAATAAATCCCCAGCATTTCACAATATAATTTATTGCAGCCGTACATGGTGCGCGGGTAATTCCATTCCCATTCACGCACGCGCGGGTACTCACTTTTCACCTTCAGGTCAGGCATGCCATAAGCCGCTATGGAGCTCGGGAACAGAAATAAGACTGGTTCATTGCGCCATTGCGATTGTTCCGAGGCCAGCTTGAGCAGCCCCAGGGTGCCTTCTACATTAACTTGATGAGCCAGCTCGGGGGTGAACTCGGCGCGTGTGGAGAGCAAAGCTGCCAGGTGATAGATGGTAGCAATCTCGTATTCGCTCACCAGCCGTGAGAGCAGCTTCTCATCCATCAGATCGCCCTGCACATGGGTAACCAGTTTCATGTTCTCATCCGGCAAAGGCCGCAGGTCCAAGGTAATGATGCGATTCTCCCCCTGTTGAGCCAGGTTGCGAATCAAAGCATCTCCAATCTCGCCCGCCGCGCCGGTAATCAAAATCCCTTTTTTGCGCATTTTCGCTCCTTTTGATGGTCTGTGATCAAATTTTGGGAAAACCTAACCCGCTCAAATCAGCCTGGCTACAAAACCGCTCTCAGGCTACTTATTAATTTTACATCAACCCGAGAAATGCTGCACGATTTTCGCTGGCTTGCGGTCTTGGCATGGCAGCATTTCATAGTAAACTAAGCCTATGCTGCGTTTCGGACTGTTCCTTTTAACCATTTTTTTGAGCGCTGGGCTGAGCGCCTGTCTGCCTGTTTCCACACCCTTGCCGCCTCTCCCTACCTCAACCTCCTTACCGCCCACCGAAACGCCCACTGCAACTATCGTCTGGTTTCCCCCGACAGCTACCTTTACTCCCCTGCCCAGGGCAACTATCGCTGTCACGCCCACTATAGACCTCAGCCCCATTTATGGAGAGGAATTTTTCCGCGACGATTTCTCCGATCCGCAAACCTGGACCCAGGGACGAACCCCGCAAGGCGTAGTCGCGCCCGGAGTGAACGAACTATCCCTGGCGGTCAACCAGGAGCGCGGTTACGTTTCCAGTTTGCTGCAAGGCTTCACCCTGGAAAATTTCTACCTGGAGATCACCGCCAGCCCCAGCATTTGCCGCGGCAACGATGAGTATGGGCTTTTGTTACGCATGCAATCCTCTCAAGATTTCTTCCGTTTTGGCCTGACCTGTGACGGGCAAGCGCGCCTGGATCGCTTGCTGGGAGGCGTTGCCTCAGCCCCTCACCCGCCCACTTTTAGCGGCGCGGTGCCACCCGGCGCACCCAGCTTCTCACGCCTGGGCGTCTGGGCGCTGGGCAGGGAAATGCGCTTCTACGCCAATGGACAATTCCTGTTCAGCGTGCGCGACAGCTCCATCTTGAGCGGCAGCCTGGGTTTGTATGTGCGCGCCGCCGCAACGGATGCCATCACCGTCAATTTTTCCGAGCTGGTCATATACCAGGTCAGCGAATAACAACCAACCATTCAACAGAAAGCCCCCATGCCAAAACGACCCTTCCGCAACAAGCTCAACAACCTGGAATCCAAAACCTGGCTCAAATTTCAGAAATCCTGGTTTGTGCACAATCCCCCGCCGCGCCGCAAAGACGTCCTGCGCCACCCGGCGAAGTTCCCCGAGACTCTGGCGCAGGAATTTATCGAGTTTTTCACCAAACGCGGCCAGGTGGTGCTAGACCCCATGGCAGGCACCGGCAGTACCCTGGTGGCCGCCCTGCGCGCCGGTCGTCACAGCTTTGGCGTCGAGCTCAACCCGCACTACGCATCCATCGCCGCCCAGGTAGTGGCTGATGAGCAAGCCCAACTGGTGGAAGCAGCCGCCCGCTCCGGCAACCAAGCTCAACCCCCCGAAAACCCCGCTGCAAAATGGCTCAACACATCTGAAGACCATCCACCATCTCCGGGTGCATCGGAAGGACCTGAGCCACCACCCGCCAGTCAAGAACCGGCAATCGAGTTCGCCCAACTGCGCGCCCAGATCATCCAGGGCGACGCAGCCCACCTGGCCGAATATATGCGCCAATACGATATGCCCCTCATCGATTATGTGCTCACCTCACCGCCCTACTGGGACATGCTGCGCGCCCGTGGCGCCGAAACCCAGCGCAAGCGCCGCCAGGATCAGCAGGTGGATGTCTACTATTCCGACGACCCGCAAGACCTGGGCAATATTGAGGATTATGAAGAATTCCTGGAAAAACTAACGGACATCTACACCGCACTGAAACCCTGTTTACAGCCAGCTGCCTACCTGACCATCATTGTCAAAAACGTCAAAAAAGGCGGGCGCATCTACCCCCTGGCCTGGGACCTGGCGCGCAACCTGAGCCGTGTCTACACCCTGAAGGACGAGCGCATCTGGTGCCAGGACGATATCCGCCTGGCGCCCTACGGCCTGGGTAACGCCTGGGTCAGTAATACGTTTCACCATTATTGTCTGCAATTTAGGAATGATGGATGAAAATAACCATATTTGCAGCAGGCTCGCGGGGTGATATCCAACCGTGCATCGTCCTGGGCAAAGGGCTGCAACAAGCAGGTTATCAAATCCGCCTGGCGGCGCCTGAAAACTTCAGGGATTTTGTTGAGCAACACGGCCTGGAATTTTATCCGCTGCGCGGGGATGTCCAGCAGATCATGGCTAGCGATACCGGGCGAAGCTTCATGCAAACGGGCGGCGCCAATCCGATCAAATCCATCCGCGCCATGCGCAGCATGATCGCCCCCATCGTAATGACCATGGTTAACGATCTTCACCAGGCCTGCCTGGATAGTGACGCGCTCATCTGCCTGGGTGTCTTCAGCGCCTTCGGTCAAGCATTGTCAGAAGGGCTGAACATGCCCATGATCCAGATCGAACCCACGCCCCTGCTGCCGACCAGGGCTTTCCCGGCTCCCTCCTGGCCGGTCCAGAAAGATTTGGGCGGCTGGCACAATTCTCTGTCCGGCGTGGCCATGCTCAATGTCATCTGGCTGTGGTACCAGCCCTTTGTCAACCAGTTCAGGCAGCAGCTCGGATTAAAGAAAACTTCCTTCACCCAGCTCTTACACAATTTGAAATCCACACCCATGCTGAGCGCCTACAGCCCCACGATCATCCCGCACCCGCCTGACTGGCCGGAGAGCCTGCATATCAGCGGTTACCTCTTTTCTGGATGACCACACCAGCTGGCAGCCTGCGCCAGAATTGCTGACCTTCCTGGATGCCGGCAACCCACCCGTCTACTTTGGATTTGGCAGCATGGCTGGCAACAATCCGGAACATTTAACCAGTATGATCCTTGAAGCGCTCTCCATGAGCGGTCAGCGTGGTCTACTACTGACCGGCTGGGGTGGCCTGCGAACAGCAGACTTACCCGATCATGTTATCGTGCTCGACTCTGCGCCCCACAGCTGGCTGTTTCCACGCATGGCTGCGGTTGTTCACCATGGCGGCGCAGGCACAACCGCAGAAGGCTTGCGCGCTGGCATACCATCTGTGATCACGCCCTTTGTTTTCGATCAATATTTTTGGGGCGCCCGCATCAAGGCCTTGGGACTGGGTCCCGCACCCATACCGCAGAAGAAGTTGAGTGCAGAAAGCCTGGCGAAGGCCATCCACCTGGCAGTCAACGACCCGGGCATCCGGCAACGCGCCAGGTCAACCGGTGAAAGCATCCGTGCTGAAGATGGCGCTGCCAATGCCGTGAAAATCGTCGAAACTTATTTTGGCCATCCCGCAGCGAGTAAAAGAGAGAAATAACATGGACACTTCACCTGACTCCCACACCGTTTTGCCATACCCCAGAGCGAGACTGCTGATGGCCGATGGCGGTCAGCTTGGCATTCAGAAACATACCATCCATGGCTTGGTGGAGTTCGATGTGACCCGCGCCCGGCAGATTTTGCACCAGCAAAAAGCTCAAAGCGGACAGGCCCTGTCATTCTCAGCCTTCATCTTAGCCTGTCTTGGTAAAGCAATCCAGCAAAACCGCCACATGCATGCCTACCGGAACTGGCGCAACCAGCTGGTTATTTTCGATGAAGTGGATGTCAATATGCTCTTCGAAGTAGAGGTAGATAGCAAAAAGACCATCCGGCCGCACATCATGCGTGGCGTGAACACCAAAAGTATTCGTGAGCTGCATGAGGAGATCCGTGCCTTTCAAAAGGGGCACTCAGACAGCCGGGAATCAAATTTCATCGATTGGTTTATCAAGTTACCTGGCTTTGTCAGAAGGCTCTTCTTGAAAGCCCTGTTCAAAAACCCCAAAATGCTCAAAGAATACTACGGCACAGTGCTGCTGACCTCCATTGGCATGTTTGGAACGGGCAGCGGTTGGGGCATCCCGGTGCCAAACCATACCCTGCAGCTCACCCTGGGCGGCATCGCAGAAAAACCAGGGGTTGTGGAACATCGCATCGAAGTGCGTGAATTTATGAGCGTCACCATCAGTTTCGACCACGACATCATCGACGGCGCCCCGGCGGCGCGCTTCATCCAACGGCTAAAAGACCTGATCGAAAGCGCAGACGGGTTGAGCGAACAGGATGGAACTGCGAGGGCCACTCAACCATGAACCAGATTGTGGCCTGGGACCTGGCGAGCAACCTAAGCTACGTCTGCACACTGGAGGGCAAGCTTTGCGAGAAATCAAAAAAACTCTGCGCACTTTGCGGCTCTGCGAGAGATCAAAAAAACCTTATCGTTCAGCCGACCAGCTTGCTAAATGTGGTAATATCGAGAGGCCAACATCTGCTTATGGGGTTCGCTATTCCAAGGATAAGTCAGGATGGATTTCGATACCTATCAAAAAGCTTATTTCGTTGATCCATGCCCTCTGCCTCGCTATCGTTACAAAGGCACTTTTGGTACAACCTTGTTTTATGAAGATTTCGAGGCCGCGGTCGCTTTCTACGAGCAAGTTCTGGGGCCGCCAGGCTACGTGGAGGGTGTTGGGACCAGAGGCTGGCCGATCGGGAACGGTTGGTTTACCCTCTTACAGGGTAAGCACGGCAATCCACAAAATATTGAGATCACATTCGAATTCGAGACTATTGAAGATGCACAGGCGTTTCAGAGCGCTTGTCTTGCTGCCGGTGCAAGCGGGTCCAGCACCATCTGACCAATTGATGTACAAACCCGTTCGCATCTACCCTGTGGTCGATCCATTTGGGGTGGATATCATGATCTTCGCCGCGCTGTAGTAGCATCCGTGATCATTTTTCGATCTGGGTTGCTGCAGGCCTTCCGCCCAATGAGAGATGAAATTCAGATGTTCAAGCATAAACAAGAGGGAAAATCAACATGAATAAACGCCAAATTCGCTTCTTAGCCATCCTGCTTGTTATTAGCCTGGCAATCCTGGCTTGCAGCCTGACGGCTGAAAACCCCCAACCAGAGATCGCCTTGCCGTTGCCAACAGAAGTCGTACACCTCGCCCCAACCAATCCGCTGCCTGCCCAACCCACCCAGCCCCCATCGCCAGCTGAGACATCCCAGCCGGCGCAGCCCGCCCAGCCCGCTCCGCCAACGGCGACATCCCAACCCACAATGCCGGCTGCTGAGCCTGTCTTCCAGATCGACCGCACCGATCTGCAATCGATAGCACAGGGCTTCCTGTGGATGCTCGAAAACCGGGATGCGGCGGTACTGGCAGATATCATCGACAAGGATTATTTCTATCTAACCAATAATCCCATCGAAGGCGGCAAACCTTATCAAAAAGATGAAATCTTAAGGGAGCTTCAAAATCGCCTGGATGACTCCAGCCAGATCTCATGTCTTGGCTTTCATCAGGATTTAGATGGGCTAAAAATTTGGACCTCGGGCTGGGACCCTGATTGGGCGATGACTGAATTCTGTTACGATGGGTGTGCTAAGATGGACCCTGGCCTGTTTAGCGATTTGGCTGCCTTTGTTTTTATCCCTTACCAGGAAGCATACATCTTACGCACGGTTTTTCTCGGCGAATATGATCAAGAATATTGGGACCCATTTGGTGATGAAACCATTCTGCCCTGCGACCCAACAGCCATCCTGGATCCAACCTCTTTCAGCATGCAAACCCCAGCCTGCAGAGGCTTGCTGCCAACCCGGCTAAAAGTGAATGGCTTTGCCTATGTCAGTACAGACCCGCCCCTGTCCAACCGTGTCCGTTCAGGTCCTGGGAAGAATTACCAGGTCATCGGGATGATCCAGCCTGGAAAAGGCATGGAAATAATCGACGGTCCGCACTGCGCCGATGGCATGGTGTGGTGGCAAGTGGTTGAGTTTGGCACTGGTCTGCTGGGCTGGACCGCCGAGGGCGATGCGGATGGCTATTGGCTGGTGCCGTGTGAATCAAGGGAGGGTTGCGGAAAATAAGCTCATCAAATTTCGTGGGTCATAAAAAATGATCCATAATATGAAATTTCAAAAAAGCTCATCGCTCCTTGTGGGTCATGCAAAATGATCTGTTAGATAGACTTTCAAAATAAGCTCTGCGGACTTTGCGGCTCTGCGAGAGATTAGATTGCTTCACTAAGATCGTTCGCAATGACAGTCTTAGCGAGAGATCAAAAAAAATCCTGGTGTTATTCTTCAGATTCATCAAACCCGTCAAAGACTCAGTTTCCACCCCAAAAGTCTCGTGAAGGGTGCATCTAAGGCTGCACTTTGAAGAGTGGTAGCATGTCATCCCTCATTTTGGTTGCACCCTGATCATCACCTCGCTGCGGGCCAGGAAAGCCGGCACCCAGGGTGGGTTGTACCCTGCCGTGATGAATTCACCCTCCGGGATGAGATCCTCTTTTTCAATCCAATTGCTCAACTTGCGCCTGGCATTGATTGATCTTGCTTTCCCGATAAAAACCCGTAAAGCGCATGGCCGCCATAAGATGTTCAGGTTCGTCAACGAAGCGAATTTGCTGATCTTTGGGCAAGGGTAAAGTCTCAAGCGTGTATTTCGAAGGCATAATGAAGCTGACCTGGTAATTCCCCGCGCCGCTGATCGTCACCGGGGCTGTCATGGCAATTTTTTCCGATTGCGAAACCTGGACCGGGGCAGTCATCGCCATCTTCTCAACCCTGGTATTATCCCCAAAAATGTAGTTAGCTAGGATCGAAAAGCCTTTGAATACTGCACTGCGATAACTCGAGTCCTTGACCGTCACTTCAGCTTTGACATAGCCAGGGTACCGGCGCAACTCAAACGCCCCATCCTTCTTTAGTACGCTGTATTCCGGTGTCTCGGTCATAGTTGCCTCCCTAAATAGGAAATTCTATATAAGTATAAGCTAATCGCGCCTCTTGAACCATTAAAATGAATTATGAAATAAACAATCACCAAAGAAAAGCTACGCGGCCTCAGCAGCTCTGCGATCTCTGCGTCTCTGCGAGAGATCAAAATGGCTCATTACACTTCGAGGGCTATGCAAAATGATCATTATGATGAATTTTCAAAAAAAGAAAGCTTTGCGTACTTGGCGAGCTTTGCGAGAGATCAAAAAAGAAGTGGTAATATTCGTCTCAGTATCTACCTTCGGAGCTTATCGACTCAATCATGATTTAGATAGGGTTTCCAACAATCGGATATGTCAACCGCCTTATTAGGACAAAAAAATGATCCATTCACCCACCTCAACCAATCCAGCCTTTATCTCACCCCCAGCCAAAATCCCCTGGTACCTGCGCCTGGGTTTGTGGGTGGCTCGCCGCATCAGCGGTGAGGACCTGCTGCCGGCCCGGCTGCTGGCCTGGTATCCCAAGGCGGCTGTCAGCTCGGCTGTGCTCGAGGGTCTGATTGCCCATCAGGATGGCCAGCTCGATGAACGGATTTTAAAGCTGGTACGCATGGCCGTATCCTTCACCGCCGGCTGCCCGTTTTGCGTGGATATGAATTCGGCCGGTTGGGAAAAGCTGATCACCCCCGAGGAGCTGGCCGCGCTGCAAGGTCGTAAGCCGGTAGAAGAAATCCCCTCGTTCAGCAAAAGAGAAAGCCTGGCGATTGAATACGCCCGGCTGATCTCCAGCACGCCCTTGAACTTTCCACGTGCGCATATCGCTGAGCTGAAGCAGCATTTCAATGAGCGCGAAATCGTGATATTAGCTACCACCGCCGCCCAGGTCAACTACTGGACGCGCCTGATCCAGGCGCTCGGCTGCCCACCGCAGGGTTTGTCTGGTGTGGGGTTGTATTTGGATGTGGAGAGGTGATTCGGGGTTGAGGATTGGAGGGAGCGGCCGATTGGTCTTCCAACGCCAGCCCTTAGCACCATTATGATACTTAGGAAAAAATGCCATAATCCGATGCTGTTTTTGTCTTCAGAGGTTCTTCTTTGTACACCTCAAGCACGTTATGGGATTTCTGTTTGGCGGTATATTTCATTTTCAAATCCATAGTTCACCACCTGAACTTTTCCCAGTTTTTTTCCGAATTTACTTTACACCTTAAATAATCGCGTTTTTCTCACGGTGTAGAAGCACAACGAAAACCAATATTGTTATCGTAATATTCAGGGTCCCAGCCAAATCGGTAGCTAATACGCAAATAGAAATATGTAGATTTAAAGCCACCGCCTCGCACTATTTTTCTTGAACCGCTTGAAGGTCCAGTTGGGTTCTGCAGTGGCATTTCTTTATAATATGAAGCTTGGTACCAATCGGCTACCCATTCCCAAACGTTGCCAGCCATATCTAAGAGTCCAAAAAAACTTGACCCACCAGGGAACGAACCAACTTGCGTTGTATCCAACTTGTTGTTGTTGTAATTAGCTAGATTGCCTCCAAATTCATTCCCCCAATGAAAAATTCTAGCATCTGTACCCCGAGCAGCTTTTTCCCACTCAGCTTCGGTGGGGAGTCGCCTCCCAGCCCATTTGCAATAAGTATTTGCATCAAACCAAGTGATATTTATTACCGGATATTGATCATATCTGGAATTTCCGTAATAACTCGAGTGAGTAGATGATTGAAAATCCGATGGTGGACTACAAACCGATGCTTGTACACACAATTTGTACATTGCATTTGTAATTTCATATTTATCAATCCAATAACTGTCTAGAGATATTGTATTTTGTGGCATTTCGCTCTCGTAAGCGCCACTATCTGAATTCCCAGCTCCCATTACAAACTTTCCAGAAGGGATGTAAATAAGTTCCATTCCATCTTTTGATTGTGATTCTTCTGAACCGTCAAGAGGTGGTAGGGTTTCAGACACAGATGGTTCTTGTGCAATTGATAGGACCTCAGTCGTAGTTGGTTCTTGGATAGATTGTGCTTGCACAGCTGGTGATACAGTGATAGAAGTAGTGGTATCGGAGCCCTTACAGAAAATATCTTCTCTCGGCGGAACAATTTCCAGTTTACATGATGCCTTAAAAACATATGTGACTTTCGCTTTTCCCCCTTTGTCTGAGTACGCTTCGCCTTCTCCCGACAATACTTTGTAACTCGTAAGTATTTTGTATTTATAAATGTGCCCACTCGGAGGGGTTTCTAAATCAAGGGTCTCGCTTTGTCCTTGCTCAAATCCTAATTCACTTGATACTTCAGAAGAAATAGAAGCGACATTACTTACTCCAAAATTTCCCCCAACACTGAACCCAATATTGGCTACTTTACCAGCAGTGCAACCAAAGCTCTTCTTTTCGGGAAGACCATCGCAATGTTTCACTTCAATAATATCTTCTTGAGAATTATAGCTCTCTCCCTTTGTGATGATTTTTGTTAATTCCCAAGCCTCATTCGCCGACGATCTTATACCACACTCGGTCACCGTTCCCGCAAAAATCAGAAGAAAAAGTGCATTTAGTAAAAACCCCTTCATTATTTCATCTCCATGAATTCGAGATGGTGAACCAGATTGATGAGATTATACCAACAAAGGTTTAACTTGCTTTCTCTGTTTCATCAGATCTACCTTGCTATTTCTTAATTATCTAATGTAATGTGCAACCCAATACCTACCAGGCAACTTTTCTAGCATAGCTTTCCTCCATTACTTGCAAATTCGCAAGATGTATTTCAACTTGTTCATCTCTCTCCTAGTGTTGGATACTAAGGCTAAGGACAACTTGTTGTAGACCGACCGGCTTGTTGAGTCGGATGTGATGCTGACAGTGATTACCATCCAGACCACAGTCGGTCAGATTAATCCTAACTTGACCTGCCACCAAATTAGCTCTCTGTGAACGTTGCCGCTGGTGGAGTCGCCAAGAGGCCACAAGACGATCCAGAAAAACCATTTTCCACCCAGGTCAACTATTGGACGCGCCTGATACAGGCGCTCAGCTGCCCACCGCAAGGCTTGTCTGGTGTGGAGCTGTGTTTGGATTTGGAGTATGGATGGAGATGAGGATGTGTGTTGGTTGATGACGAGGAGACGATGGTCGATTGAATCAGCTAATCTCGAATTCCTCCACAAATTCATGAAATGTAGGTCGCATTCCTGGAAATTTTGGAGAAGGAGTGAAACGTTTGTTTCCGTATTCCTTTCTATTGCTGCTTTCAATTTCCATCATTATGATCGGTGTCGATCTATGAAATTGAAATCCATAAACAATCAAATCCTCAACTAACAAACAGCAGCGATTGATAATTTTAAAAGACAACAAATCTATCGGGGTACCAATAATTTCAGGAATTAAAACATTGTACTCTATTGGCTTCTATCACTATGAGCTTAGGATCGTCCATTTTCCAATAAGTGTGTTTCATCTGATTCCACAATTCACCAATCAATTGGTTGGTCCAAAATCTAACAGAAAATAAATAGTCACCAAGGGGATCTAGCTTATCTGATCTTAGTTCATTAATTCTTTTGTGGAATTCTTTTTCTTTCTGATATAAAAATCCAATATCAAAACCAAAAATTTCAGTCAGCAATTTTGGCAAATAAGTTTTTATGGCAATTGATGCATGTTCAACTACAGAGTGAAATTCCTTCTTAAGAATTGGTCCCTTATTATTAATGAAGATTCTGCCTCCGTCAGTGCTGTTTTTAATTAATTCACCTTTTAAACCCAAATAACGCAACTCATTATGTAACTGCGCCATAGTCCTTGCGGAAATTAATGACATTTCCAATGAATTTCTAATAGGTTCGTATAACTTGTCAAATTGCTGTCTCGTGATCTGGATATTTCTTGGGTCATTATTGGTCATTAAGATCAAATCTCTGATTTCTAAAATTCCAACAAACATCCTGGCGACAAATGGACTATTACTTCCCTCATCACGCATTCTTGTAAAATCTTGAGGCATTGGAATCCTTCACCTATAGTTTTTGCTACTAAGAATTAATAAACCATTTTTAAAATTCTGCTCTTCGGCAACTTGCGCATCATATCGCTTGTTAAAGTATATACCTTCTTAAAATGTACACTTTGAACATATATTCAGGACAATGGATTTCAACTATGCTTTTCTTTTAATATATCAATCCAATAAGCAGCCTAATATAGGAAGCATTTTTAAATCATCATTAATTTCTAAATAATAAGCATTTACCCAACCTCCACCTTCCAAAGCTATCCAGGTGTTTGTTTCATCCTTGCCTATTATTTCTACACATTCACCGTTCAAGAGATAACCAATCACTATGTAATTTATTCCAGGGCATTCTCGGATTGACAAACTAGATACAGAATATAGGCAACCTTGAATAGAAGTATTTTCTGGTTTGGGAGTGGGTGTGGAATTGAATTTTTCCGTTGAGGTAGATGTGATGGCGATTCTGAGAAGGTTTAATTCTAACAATTGTAGGTGTTATAACAATCACCCCTGAAGGCTGTTGTGTTGGATTTATTCTTTCTTTAACAAAAACAGTTGACGCCAAAAATTGGTAAAAAAATAATGCCACAAGTGCTATGCCAATAGCTAGGAAAATACGAGTTTTTTCAGAATATCTACATACTCTTCTTAATTTTGGGGCGCTATTATTAAAATAATTTTGAAAACTTGGTTCTCTTAGGGTCTTGGGCAAAGTTTCATTGTGATTACTCAACAAATGAGTGGATTTACCATCAGGTAGTTTAGAATGGTCACTGGCATCCTGATGTGACAAATTCCCAATTTGATTGGGAATATTTTCTACAGGAAAAGTTGACTCATTTTTATTAAATCCGGCTTCTTGAGTTACATTTTTTAACTCCCAAGTATTAATTAAATCCTTAATTTGGTTCTTGCCTAGAAATTTAATTTTTCCAAAAAAACGACTAATCTGAATATCAACCTTAATATCAAAAGAACTTATAGGCTTTTGAAGAAATATTCCTTCTAAAGATTTAGCTCGGCTTAGTGCGACATACACTTGACCATAAGTAAAAGCCCCTCTTTCAAGGTCTATTATCAGATCGTCAAAAGTCAAACCCTGACTTTTGTGGATAGTGACAGACCATGCTAATATCAACGGAAATTGAATGTATTCACCAACAATCTCAGTTCCTATTGTTCGATTTTCATTATTGTATTTGTATTTTGGAATTTCCCATTGATTGTGCAAGTATTTTTCTGTAAAAGTAGTCTGGCTTCCTGCGGAAGCTTGTAAAGCACATTAAAAACTTGAAAACCAGTTGTGGAAAAGTGGACAGAAGAACCCTGCCCACTTTTCCACAACTACTACTACGACTGCGGCATCTCATCTTCTCTCTCAAAAGTCAGGTACACCTTCCCAGCCTGCCAGGCGTCATCAATCTCCATCAAGATCGCACTGACCAGACGCAAGCAAGCTGCTTCGTTAGGAAAGATCCCCGCCACCCGCGTGCGGCGATGAACTTCACGGCTCACTCGCTCCAAACCGTTTGTGGTGCGGATCAAACGCCGGTGAGCAACCGGGAAGGCAAAGACGGTTAGCCCTTCTGGGATGTTTCCTTCCAACCAGGCGGCCAGTTTTGAAGCACTTTTTTGGTACTTTTGGATGGCTTTTGCCAGGAAAGTTTCGGCCGAAGTGCGATCGGGAGCATTGAAGATAGCCCGGATATCGGCAGCCACCTCAGTGAGCATAGCCCGCCGAGGCACATAAGCGCTGGCGTTTTGCTGCAGGTGGAATTGGCAACGCTGCCAGGGTGCTCCACCAAAAACAGCCAGGCGCGCAGCCTTCAATCCTGCGTGACTATCACTGATGATGAGCTGGACACCCCGTAATCCCCTGGTCACCAGGCTTTCTAAGAAGGTTCGCCAGTGGATTTCATGCTCGCCAAGTGATACCGAGACCCCTAGGAGCTGTCTTTTGCCCTTCAAGTCGATGCCACAGGCCATCAAAACAGCTGCATCGCGCACCTGGCCATCCTGACGCACTTTCTCATAGCGGGCATCAAGAAAGAGATAAGGACACTCGCTCAATGGCCGGCGACGCCAGGCTTCCAAGGTCTCGTCCAGCAAAGCAATTGCCTTGCTCACCTGAGTAGATGACACCGATGTGCCGCACAGTCGTTCGAGGATCGCAGTCACCTTGCGAGTAGAAACACCCTGGATGTACATCTCGGCCAGTGTCATGGTGAGAGCTCGTTCACTGCGCAGGCCTTTCTCGAGTGCTTCAGGATAGAAACTACCCTGACGCACTTGGGGTATATCAAAAGTGATCTCTCCCAAGCGGGTCTTGACCGTCTTCGGCTTATAGCCGTTAGCCTGATCATAACGTTCAGGTGTACGTTGGTAAGGTGCTGCTCCGAGATACTGCTGACGTTCAGCTTGCATGGCAGCGTTGACGACAATCCGGATCAACTCCGGAAGTTTGTCGAAACCGCTGACAGCAATTTGTTCCAGCAACTCGATTGGTAAGGTAAAATCGCCTTGGTAGGTCATGGTGTCACTCCTTTTCTGAAGTTGGTCGCTTCTCAAAGGATACACCAGACCTATCACTTTTGGGCGGATAATTTTACAGAAAATAGTTTACACTAACTAATCTTAAATAATTGCTGTATTTTTATAAAGAATAATTAATAAAATAATCTCCTACCATTCTTATCTATTTTGTGTTATCATATCCTCACTAACACACATCACGCCTCACTGCAAGCCTCTGACTTCCCCGCTCGACCTCCCTGTCTCGCAAAGTTTTCAGAAATCTTCAGAAAGACGCTCCCGCATCCGGCGGGTGATGTTTTGGTGTTGTGCGCCGGCTCACACCGGCATTAGATCAAACCATTTTCCTGGCCAGCCAGTATGATTGCTGCAAAGGACAAACGTCGCCAGGTTTAGATAGTAAATTAACGCATCGCCCTGCGACGGCCATGCAAAGTGATCTGAGGGATAGATTATTTCTAAAGAAGAACTTTGCGGCCTTAGCGGCTTTGCGAGAGATTAATCAGTAAAGGAAATTTGTAACACAACTTATGAGTAAGCATTTGAAAATTATTCCCCTGGGCGGCCTGGGGGAGATCGGTAAGAATATGACCGTTTTAGAGTATGGCCGTAACCAAATGATTGTCGATTGCGGGGTCATGTTCCCCGAGAGCGATTTGTACGGCATCGACCTGGTTTTACCCCAGTTCGATTACATCCTGCAAAACCAGAACACCCTGCGCGGCATCGTGCTAACCCACGGGCACCAGGATCATATCGGCGGGTTGCCGTACCTGCTGAAGCAATTGCATATCCCCGGCGGGCTGCCGGTCTACGGCACCGCCCTGACCCTGGGTATGCTCGGATTGAAACTGGATGAGATGGGCGTGCGTGAATACGCCAATTTGCAGGTGATTGATGACCAGAGCAGCTTCCAGCTGGGACCTTTCCGCATCAACCCCTTCGGTGTGGCGCATTCGATCCCAGGCTCCCTGGGGCTGGTGATCGACACCCCCCTGGGCGCGGTGGTGCATACCGGCGACTATAAGCTGGATGAGACCCCCTCCGGCGGGCGCACCACCGACCTGGCGCGCCTGCGCCAGCTGACCCCCAAAGGTGTGCTGGCCATGCTGGGCGACAGCACCAATGCCGACCGTCCCGGACGCACACCCACCGAGCAGCTGGTCGCCGACACCCTGGATGAATTGATCAGCAAAGCCAAAGGGCAGCGCATCATCATCGCCACCTTCTCCTCCCTGCTGGCGCGCCTGCAAGAGATTATCTTCCTGGCGCACAAGCACGGGCGCAAGGTAGCCCTGGCAGGTCGCAGCCTGCTCTCCAACGTTGAGCTGGCCAGAGACCTGGGCATGATGCAGGTTCCCGCCGGCGTGCTGGTGGACCTGAACAACAAGGTGAAAGACGAACAGCTCATCATCCTGGCGACTGGCTCGCAAGGCGAACCGCGTTCGGCGCTGACCCGCATGGCGAACGGCGAACACAAACAAATCCAGGTTAAGGCTGGCGATAAGATCATCGTTTCCGGTGGCACCATCCCCGGCAACGAAGAAGACGTGGGACGCATGCTCAACAGCCTGTTTGCACGTGGCGCGGACGTGGTCTACGGTCCGCTGGCGACAGTACATGTCTCCGGGCACGGCAGTCGCGAGGACATGCGCCTGATGCTGGAAGCCGTGCGGCCGCGTTTCCTGATCCCGGTACACGGTGAGTTGCGCCACCTGCATTTGCACACCCGCCTGGCGCAAGAAAACGGTTTAGCGCCCGAGAATGCCTTCATCCTGCATAACGGCGCAGTATGGTCCAGCGATGGCGATAAAGCCTGGCTGGATGAGAACGTCGTAGCTGGGGATGTGTATGTGGATGGTCCCCAGGTGGGCGAAATCGGCAAGCACGTCCTGGCTGACCGGGGGCAACTGGCGCAGGATGGCGTGGTGGTGGTCAATATCCCCATCAACAAGCAGCGCAAGCTGGCTGGTAAGCCTTATATCATCACGCGCGGCTTCTCCCACATGGATGAGGCCGATGAGCTGATGGAAGCCGCTCTGGAAGAAATCCGGCGCAGCTACCGCCAAAAAGGCCGCAAGGGTTCGCAAGATCCCTTGGTGGCTATGCAAGAACGGCTGCAGACCTTTTTCTACCGCAAGACCCAATCTCGTCCGGTGATTCTGCCTAACTTTATTAAGGTGTAAACGAACCACTCGTTTTCCTGTAAGCACCAGTAAACCCAAACCGCCAGGCCCGTCGTTGATTATCCAGCGACGGGCCTGGCCGCGCATGGATGTAACGCAAACTGTCAGTTTGCGGATTTGCCGGAGGCAAATTACCCGTTCCGTCAGTTGCAACGGATCGAAAGCGAAAGCTGGCGGAACAAACTAAAGTTTGTGCTACATAACAAACTAACAGTTTGTTCTACATACTGCCCTGACTACGCATGGATGTAACGCAAACTTCAGTTTGCGGATTTGCCGGAGGCAAATTACCCGTTCGACCGGTCGCAACGAATCGCTAGCTGGCGGAACAAACTAAAGTTTGTGCTACATAACAAACTAACAGTTTGTTCTACATTCTGGAGCCTTCTTTGCAAAGTACAATAGATTCCCCCGGATTGACTTGTCACATCTTACAAACTTGAGTAGAATCCAGATAAGCTCAGTGAGTCTATCTTAACCTGCCCCGGACGGCGTTCGTCCGGTAAAAAAAACTGGCAGCTCACTGGAACCAGAAAAGGAGACCCATTATGTTTCACACCATTATTATTGCAGGCAACCTGGGCCGCGACCCCGAAATGCGTTATTCGCCTAGCGGGCAAGCCGTGACCAATTTTTCGGTTGCCACCAGCCGCCAATACACCGGCTCCAATGGCGAACAGGTCAAGGAGACGATTTGGTTCCGCGTTTCGGTATGGGGACGCATGGCTGAAGTCTGCAACCAATATCTGAAGAAAGGCAGCAAAGTGCTGGTAGAAGGGCGTCTGGTTGTGGATAACGCCACAGGCGGGCCGCGCGTCTACACCCGCCAGGATGGCACCAGCGGCTCGTCCTTTGAAGTCAGCGCCTCAACCGTGCGCTTCCTATCCTCGCGCGGCGAGGACATGGGCGGCGGAGACGAGTTCTCTCACGCTTCGTCCGGTCCCGATTCGGACGATATCCCCTTCTAGACTGGGATTGACCAACCCAACAAGGGCGACTGCACAAGATGGCGTAGTCGCCCTTGTTTTCAAAACAGAATAACTCTGCGCTCTCTGCGGCTCTGCGAGAGATCAGATTGCTTCACAAAAATTGTTCGCAATGACAGCGATGCTTCGAGCTCTGCGAGAGATCAAAAAAGTAAAATCATGGAGAGTCTATGACCCAAACACCCCCTCGCCCCCCCGGGCAACTGCCTCCAATGGAAATTCCCCCGGATTTGCCGGTTGAATATGTCAACCTGGTGCGCATTGCCCACTCAGTCTCTGAGCTGGTTTTTGACTTTGCGCACATTCTCCCCGGACCCAACCAGGCCCGGGTAAGCTCGCGCATCGTCATGTCGCCGCTCAGCGCCAAGCTCTTCCAGCGCGCCCTGAGTGAAAATCTGGCCAGGTACGAGGCAGCTTTCGGCGAAATCAAGGCGCCAGGCGACACCACCCTGGCAGAGCACCTCTTTCGCCCACCCACTCCACCCAACCCAGAATAGGAAAACCATGCATCATATCGAAGAAATTGCCGATCGAATCCGCCTCACTTTTGACGCCCGCACCGCGGCGCGCGAACGCGCCCTTTCCCAAACCCGCACCTTGATCCGCTATTGCGCCAATGCTATCCGCGCCGTGCACCGCGAAGAACGCGATCTCGCCCTGGAAAACCTTGCACAAGCCAAATCCCTGGTAACGACCTTGCACACCGAGCTGGCTGAATACCCGGATCTTTACTATACCGGTTATACCCAGGACGCCCTCAAGGAATTTGCCGAAGCCAATATTGTCTATTCTCTGGTGCTGGACGACACCCTGCCTGATCCGGAGCAATTAGCGCTGGAACATGCCACCTACCTGCGCGGCCTGGCAGAAGCTGCTGGTGAGCTGCGCCGCCGCTGCCTGGATATCCTGCGCCACGGGCATTCCAAGGAAGCCGAACGCATGCTAAGCTACATGGACGATATCTACGCCGTGCTGATCACCATGGACTACCCGGACGCCATCACGGATGGTTTGAGGCGCCTGACCGATATGGTACGCGGCGTCACCGAGCGCACGCGTGGCGATCTGACCATCAGCCTGCGCCAGGAACAACTGGAAAAGAGCCTGAAGCAGCTCGAAGAAAGACTGTAAGCAGATAACCTATGCGCACCATCCGGGCATCCGAAATCGGGACCTATCTTTACTGCCAGCGCGCCTGGTGGTATCAAAAACGCGGCGAGCCCTCGGAAAACCTGGCTGCTATGGTCGAGGGCAGCGAGTTCCACTACCAGCATGGCCGCGCCGCTATGCAAAGCGGTTGCCTGTCCATCCTGGCTTTTGTTTTGCTTGGGCTGGCCATCATCCTGATCACCATTTACTTCACCTCCCAGGCCATCTAAAAAAGGCAGGCTAAAATCCTCATGCTCTACCTGGCTGCCCTGCTCATCCTGATCGCCCTGGTTATCCTGTGGCAAGCACGCCGTCAGCGCCAATCTTTGGGCTTGCCAGCTGGCAGGATTATCACCAGCGACACATCCAAGTGGGGTGCTGTTGAGCAGCCGTTATACGATGCAGAGCTTGGCCTGGTGGGCCGCCCGGATTACCTGGTGGAACACGGCGGGCAGATCATCCCTGTCGAAGTCAAATCCAACCGGGTCAGCTCAGCGCCTTACGATGCCCATATTTACCAGCTGGCAGCCTATTGCCTGCTGGTGCAGCGCCACTACGGCAAAAGACCCGCCTACGGTATTTTGCACTATCCCACGCACACTTTTGCCATCGACTTCACCCCCCAGCTTGAAAGCCTGGTCATGGATCTCCTGGAAGAGCTGCACAGCAAAGAGCGTCGCAAAAACATTGCTCGCTCGCATGAATCCAGCCAGCGCTGCGGCGGGTGCGGTTATCGCAACATCTGCGATCAGAAACTTCTGTAATATAATTGGACAGTTATGCCAGATAAAACAAGCTCATTTCACTCTATCGTCGTTGCTGCTCACCCGCAGATTAAAGAGGGTTTCCAGGAAGCGGAAAAAATCGCCGCCCTGCTCGAGGAACATGGCTTTTCAACTCACCACGGCTCGCTCTCAGATGAAGCCTTACGCCGCCGGGTGAAAGAAGGCGAATTCGATCTGTTCATTTCCTTGGGTGGAGACGGCACCATGCTGCGCGCCGGGCATTTATGCGGTCCTCTAGGCATCCCCATCCTGGGGATCAATATGGGACGGTTTGGATTTCTGATGGAAATCCGCCAGGATCAATGGCGGGAAGTACTTCCCCAGCTTTTAGAGGGCGAGTATTGGCTCGAGAAACGCATGATGCTGCGCGCCGAACAATGGCGCACCGGCGAACGCCTGGGAGTCTGGCATGTTTTGAATGAGATTGTGGTATCACGCGGTCATATTGTGCGACCGGTGCATCTGAGCGTCCACCTGGACGGCAGACACCTGACCACGTATGTTGCCGATGGCTTGATCGCTTCAACAGCGACCGGCTCCACGGCCTATGCCCTGGCTGCCGGTGGTCCGATCCTGCCGCCAGAGCTGCGCAATATCCTCCTGGTGGCGGTTGCTCCCCATCTATCGGTGGACCGGGCGATTGTTTTACCGGAAGGTTCTTCGGTGAATATCACCGTGCAAACCGATCACCAGGCGGTGCTCTCTCCCGATGGTCAGGTCCCGATCGGCCTGGCTGATGGCGACCGGGTCGAGGTATCTGCCAGCGAGCATACCGCCAAATTCCTGCGTTTCCAAGATCCCGGATATTTTTATCGTAACCTTACCCCTCATATGAGTCAAAACCCATCCACAGGAAATTTTCGATGAGCGACACACCACCCACCCTTTATTGCGCCAACCACCCAACAGTCGAAACCAGCTTACGCTGTAAAACTTGCGAAAAGCTTATCTGCCCCAAATGCGCCGTACTGACCCCTACGGGTTATAGTTGCAAAGAATGCATGAACCGCCAGCAGAAAATATTTGAGACCGCTTACTGGTACGATTATCCGCTGACCTTTTTTACCATCCTGATCCTTTCCTATATAGGCAGCCGCCTGATCCCCAGCCTGGGCTTTTTCACCATTTTTCTGGCGCCGATTGCCGGAGTGGGTATTGCCGAAGCCATCCGCTGGATCACCAAACGCCGCCGGGGCAAGCGCCTGTTCCAGATTGCCGCCCTGGCTGCCGTGCTGGGAGCGCTGCCCATGGTGCTGCAATTGTTGTACTACATGGTCGCGGGCGCCAGCTTTCTCAGCGTGCTTTGGCGCTTGATCTGGCAAGGTCTGTACCTGTTCACGATCACATCCACCATTTACTATCGCCTGAAAGGCATCCAAATTAAGTAATGTTACTTGAGCTGCGCATCGAAAACTTCGCCATTATCGAAAACCTGGAATTGGAATTGGGTTCTGGTTTGACTACCTTCACCGGTGAGACCGGCGCGGGAAAATCGATCATCATCGACGCGGTGGAGACGGTTTTAGGCGGACGCGCCGAATCGGTGCAGGTGCGCGCCGGCGCTGAACGCGCCAGCATCGAGGCTGTTTTCAAAATCCCCGCGACTTCCCGAGAGCAAATCCTGGCCATCCTGGAGCGTGAGGATCTACTAGAGGATAAGAATTCCCTGACCCTCGGGCGCGAAATTCGTCTGACCGGCAGGAATGTCGCCCGCATCAATGGGCGCAGCGTCAGCGTTTCCTTACTCAAGGAGCTTGGTGAATTTTTGGTCGATCTGCACGGGCAATCTGAGCACCTATCGCTGCTGCGAGTCAACCAGCACCTGGGATTGTTGGATCGCTATGCCATCACCGATCCGGAGCTCGGCCTGGAAGCTCAGTTGAACGCCTACCGAAAGGCTTACCAGCGCATGCAGCAGGTGCAGAAGGAATTGCACAGGATCCGGGAAGCAGAACAAGACGCCGCCCGACGCAGTGACATGCTCAGTTACCAGATTAATGAAATCGAATCTACCCAGCTTAAGCCGGATGAGGAAGAGCAGCTGCGCGAGGAGCGCAACCGCCTGGCCAACGCTGAGAACCTGGCTTCGCTCTCCCAGGAAGCGCTGCTCATCCTGGATGAAGGCAACCCAGAAAGCCCACCGGTGAGCGACCTGTTCGGTCAGGTTGTGCAGGCTTTATCGCACCTGGCGCGCATCGATCCTTCCCAGGCGCCTCTATCCGATTCGGCGCAAGCCCTTTCCGAAAACCTGGCAGACCTGGCGATCAATCTGCGTTCCTACCTGGAGAGCATTGAATTTAACCCGCGCCGCCTGGACTTCCTGGAAGACCGGCTGGCTTTGATCCACAACCTGAAGCGAAAATACGGCGAAAGCATCTCCGCCATCTTGAAATATGCCCAACAAGCCAGGCAACAACTGGAAGAGATCTCGCACGCCTCAGAACGCCTGGAAGAGTTGGAAGCGGAGAAAGGAAAACTCTTGTCTCTGCTTGGTGAACACGGTCAGGCGTTATCCGCCAAACGCCATCGCGCCTCCCAGCGCATGGCGCAGGCGATCGAAGCAGAACTGAACGATCTCAGCATGTCGGGAGCGCGCTTCCAGGTGGATTTCCAACAACAGCCTGACCCGGACGGCGTTCCCGGTCCGGATGGCAGCCGCCTGGCTTACTTCCCCTTTGGATTAGAAAGAGTCGAATTTCTCATCGCCCCCAACCCCGGCGAGGGTTTCAAACCCCTGGCAAAAATCGCCTCCGGCGGTGAAACCTCGCGTTTGATGCTGGCGCTCAAGAATGTGCTCGCCCAGGCCGATCACGTCCCCACCCTGATCTTTGATGAGATTGACCAGGGCATCGGCGGTCGCGTGGGAACCGTGGTAGGGCAAAAATTAGCCCAGTTGGGCAGGCAGCACCAGGTGCTTTGCATCACTCACCTGCCACAATTAGCCGCCTTCGGCAGGCAGCACCTGCATGTAGAAAAACATGTCCAGGCCGGGCGAACTTCCACCCGGGTGCGCAAGTTGGAAGAACAGGCTCGCCTGGTTGAGCTGGCAAGTATGATGGGCAGCAGCGGCGATGGCGCCTTGCAATCTGCTCAGGAGTTGCTCAAAATCGCCCAAAACCAGTAAAATAAATCTATGCCATCTGTCATTCAAATTCTGGAGCAGCGCCAAGCGCGCCAAAATCAGCACCGGCGGGATGGTAAACCCAGGCTGGCGCTTGGGCTGGCGATTCTGCTCAGCCTGGGTTTCGCCATTTTGGGTTTGCTCAGTGCGCTTACTTATGCCCAGGTAAGCCAGAATTTACCTGACATAGAAATCCTACCCAAAGTTTTCGAGCCACCCAACGGCTTGCTCCTGCAACCCACCCGCCTGGTTGACCGCAGCGGTGAGCACATTCTCCTGGTGATCCAAAACCCCAGCTTAGCGCCGGCCGCCATCAATACCGAAAGCATTACACAATTCAGACGCAACTACCTGCCCATCCAGCCGTCTGATCCAGACACCGTCCAGGATACGGGCATAGCGTACTTGCCGGCGAACATCATCACCACCACGATAGCCATCGCCGATCCAGAATTTTGGGAACACCCCGGCTTCACCTTGCAAGGCTTCTTCAAAACCGAACAAAAGACCCTGGCTCAGCAGCTGGCAGTCTCGCTCTTGCTGGAACCAGAGCCGCCCAGCTTGCGCAAATCGATCCGAGAACGCCTGCTGGCAGCCCAGATCACCACGCGTTTTGGGCGTGAGAAAATCCTGGAATGGTACCTAAACAGCGCGGCGTACGGGCGTTTCAGTTATGGCATCGATGAAGCCGCCCGCCTCTATTTTAATAAGACGGCCTCGCAGCTCTCATTGGCAGAGGCAGCCGTATTAGCCGCAGTCTCCCAGTCACCCACGCTGAACCCGCACGACGCGCCGCAAGCAGCCCTGGAACGGCAAAAATTCGTCATCCAGGAAATGCTACGCTTGCGTTTGATCTCTCCTGAAGAGGGTGTCCAGGCTGCCTTAGAAAAATTAAACTTCTCAGCCAGTAAACAGCCTGGTAAAAGCCTGCTCATCTCAGAGCTGCAGCCTCAACTGGCCCCGGCATTTGTCAACCTGGCAGTTGCCGAATTGGACACACTCCTGCAGCGCAGCCGCCTGGAACGAGGCGGGTTCATTGTCCACACTACGTTGGATTACAACCTGCAAGTTCAGGCCAATTGCCTGATCTCCGCCCAGCAGGCTCAATGGACAAGCTCCGATGAGCAAGCTCAACCCGGGTACTGCCAGGCAGTCGAATATTTAGAGCCCTTGGAATTCAACCAGGACCAAACCCCCACTGGGATCCAGGCTGAAGCCATTGTGCTTAACCCTCAAAACGGCCAGGTTTTGGCCTTTGCTGCTAACCCGATACCGGCTTTGCAAGCTGGATACCTGCCGGCTCACCCCAGCGGCAGCCTGTCAACGCCATTTATCTACTTAACCGCCTTCACGCGTGGCATGAGCCCCGCCAGCCTGGTGTGGGACACGCCATTTGAAAATGACTCCATCATCCGTAACCCGGACAACCTGTATCATGGTCCGCTGAGGTTGCGCATCGCCATGGCAAATGATTACCTGGTGGCGGCTGAAAAAACCGTAAACCAGGTGGGTTTACAGAACGTTTTACAAATCGCCCGCCAGTTCGGTATCACACCTGCGCTGAAAGAAACGGCCAACAGCGAAAACCTGCTCGGAGCGGTGGATATCTTACAAATAAGCCGCGCTTTTGGAATTTTTGCTAACCAGGGATTGCTCGCTGGAAAAGAGAACCTCAGAGCTGCATCGATCCATCCGGAAAACAGGACTTCCCTTTCGCCGGTCACGATCCTGCGCATCAACCAGGTAGACCAGCAAAGAAACTACCAGGCATCAGAAAGCAGCTCCCGCCCGGTCATTGCTCCACAACTGGCTTACCTGGTCAACCATATTCTCAGCGATGAGCCCTCCCGCTGGGCCAGCCTGGGTCACCCCAACCCCTTGGAGACCGGCTATCCATTAGCGGTAAAACTGAGCCAGACATTGGATGGAAGTAGCAACTGGGTGATGGGGTATTCAACGGATCGCGTGATGGGGGTCTGGCTGGGCAGCGATGACAGCCCGCATCCGGATGGCGCCCCATCCCACACCGGCTTATCCGAAGCGGCTGCCAGCTTGTGGCATGCTCTGGCAAAAACCACGCTGCAAGATTTTCCTGGTGTCAGTGCATTTCCTGTTCCGGACGGGATCACGTCTGTGAGCGTGTGCGACCCATCCGGAATGCTGCCAGATGCTGATTGTCCCAACACGGTTAGCGAAATCTTTTTGCCGGGCAATGAACCTGTCCAGGCAGATACTCTCTTCCAAAACTTTTCCGTGAACCGCCAAACCGGTCACCTGGCAACGATATTCACACCGGTGGATCTGGTTGAACAACGTGTGTATATGATGGTGCCCCCGGAAGAGCATACCTGGGTTGAGCAGTCAGGCATTCCCCTGCCACCACAAACCTATGACATAGTGCCCCTAAACCCACCTTCCAGCCCGGACGTCCAGTTGACTTCCCCTGCTATGTTGTCCGTTGTGAGCGGTGAGTTGATGATTGAAGGCAACGTTTCGTTGCAAGAATTAGATTTCTTCCGTGTTCAAATCGGACAAGGGCTCAACCCCCAATCCTGGCTCCAGGTTGGAGCAGACTTTTCGCAATCCAACCAAGCATCTTTCCGGGTTGTATGGGATACCTCCGGTTTAGATGGGGTCTATACCATCCAGCTCATGGCTGTTCGTCAGGATCAAAGCATCCAACGCTCTGCTATCCTGGTTACGGTGGATAACCAGGCGCCCAAGATCGCCATCCAGCACCCGTATCCTGGAGAAATTCTCTCTGTTCCAACGGATCAAGAATTTATCGTCCAGGCAGAGATTCAGGATAATCTAGGTATTCAAAAAGTGGAATTTTACCTGGATGGAAAAATCTTAGCTGAACGTTATGTCTTGCCTTTTATTGCCAGCTGGAAGCCGATCACCGGCGAACACACCTTAAAAATCATCGCCATTGACCAGGCTGGAAATCAGACTTCAACCGAAATTCCTTTTTCAATCCAATAACCTGAATTTTCCAATTCCTAAGACAAAGGTGGTCCTAACAATTGCATGCCATGGGCGCTCCATAAGGCTGGATCCTGCGGCGGCATAGCGTTAGCCTTGGTCACCTGTCTAAAAAAGGCTTCCATCGTTCCAGCAGGCATAAAGGCAATCAGAATGCGCCCGCGCTGCGAACCACCCGAGAAAGCCCAAACGTGAGGTATCCTACGCGGTCCCAGAAGCGCATCGCCTGGTCGCAAGCGAAAGCTTTCGTCGCCTACTTCGAATTTAAACTCACCTTCCAGGATGTAGAACCACTCATCCTGTTCATAATGCAAATGGCGCGCCGGCCCGCCAGGCTGGTGGAAAGTGTTCTCAAGAATCAATATTCCATCGCTATCCTGGGGAGTTACCTTGAAGGCGATCGAGCTGACACCAAGTCCACGACTCTCGCCAAAACGGTCATTGCCAGCAGCCACCCATAGTGGAAAACCTGGCGCTCTTTGTAAGGAATCGGGCATGATTACCTCCATCATTTCTTGTTTTAGTGCTGAGTCTACTTCGCATTGAACGCTCACAACGCCAATTGAAACGTCGCAAGTAGCAATGGCATAAGCTGCAGTATTTCCGTTATGCAAAAAGGGCTGCCCCCAAAAGGAACAGCCCAGTTATGTTCAAAGAGCACACGAGCCTGGAAGGCTAAGGCACGGTAGCTACGAGTCGCTCAAATTCCACTGCTGCACCCGGGAAGTCAAATGTACTCACCGAGACGCCTACCTGGCCGCCATTCTTAAAAGTATTGTCGGATACAGACCCCATCTTCACGC
The DNA here is from genome assembly GCA_963842455.1 of uncultured Chloroflexia bacterium. GTDB lineage: Bacteria > Chloroflexota > Anaerolineae > Anaerolineales > UBA4823 > CAWJHE01. The sequence continues at coordinate 353,007 of CAWJHE010000006.1, read as the reverse complement.
CATTGACAAAAAAGGTTAATTCACGGCCAATACAGGTGGCAGTCAAACTATTGGCAGCCTTCTGCAAATTGATCGCATAAGAAGCCCCTTCTGCCAGGTTGAAGTAATCGCCATCCTGGTATTTCCAAATGTACCAATACCCGCCGCTATTCATACTGAACTCATACCAGCCTTCATTGGTTGCCCGGCAAACCAGGCTGATATTATTGCGGTTGGGTCCGCCAACAGTTTCCACATCGGCGTCGATGCGCACATCCGGATTGGTTAAGTCTAAATCATAAAAAGAGTACACGTTGGAGTTGCGATCCTTGACTTCGATGTACAGTAGACCATCTTCTGTAAAAGCTTCGAAATTTTCAGTCTCCGGAACGGTTACGGGGTACAAGCCATCTGCACTATCAAATTCTGTAGCGAAGAAAGCATCACCAGATGCAGCTGCTCCTGGATTACCCTGGACGCTCCCTGATGAGGTGCTTGTCTCGGTGGTTGATCCCAAGGATGAGACATATTCAAGCTCACGACCGTTAAATTGTCCTTCGAGAATTTCCAATGTATCTGCCCGCAGAACAGTCACATTGAGGGTATCTGTCGCCTGGTGCGAGCGGACCACCTCACAATACCCACCCAAAGTGCCATCATTCAACACCTTGCTTTCCACTTCCAGGATAATGTCCCCTGGTTGGATGCGAGCCTTATCAGCCGGTGAGCCAGATTTGACCGATCGTACCCAAATCCCAACAACGGCATTGCCACTCAAATCACCATCAACCGCCACGCCATTCACACCCATCGAATCGACATCCAGGCCAGTGCGCAGCTGGTTAATCACGGCAATCGCTTCATCGCGCTCAACTGCGTAGTTCTGGTCAAGCGTTTCGGTGAAACCGAAGTTGACACCTACCACCCTGGCATTCTGGTCCACCAATGGGCCCCCGGAATTGCCAGGGTTGACCTTGGCAGTATGTTCAATAATCTGATCTACAGCTGCTACCGTCCAGTCCACGCTGCCGCTGGCTTTGGAGACGATTCCTTTGGTAAGTGAGTAACCAACACCCGCTCCACTGATAGGATACCCGGCAGTGTAAACATCCATCCCCACCTTGATATCGCCTGAATACCAATCTAGAAATGGGAAGTTGTCACCATCAATTTCAATCACAGCTAAATCCGAACACTCGGCCACGCCTAAAACACGCGCCGTTCGCGGGTTTGAATCACCTGCCAACCAAACTTTTAATGTTGCTGATCCGGCCACCACATGGTTATTCGTCACCGCAATACCTGAAGGATCAATCAAGAAGCCTGTACCGCTGCCTCCCACATTGACCTGCCAGCCTGCTGAGGGGTCCCGGTAAGAACCCTGGGCTTCGATATAAACTACGGCCTGTTCTAATTCGTCCAGGCTTGAAATTGCGTCTGTTCCCGCCGGCTGCAGTGGTTCAGGGTCGGTGGGTTTAACAGGTTCGATGGTTGTAGTCACTTCCTGAACAGCAGGTTCAGCCGTTACTACAACCGGTTCGGGTGTAGAAGGAGAGCCTAACTGACAGGCTAGCCCTACAACCAACACAAAGATCGTCATCCAAACAAAGGGTCGATACAGTTTTTTATCCACAACCAGTTTCCTCCTCAGCAGTTAATAGATAGCCAATCTATGTTTTTTAAATTCATAAAACAATTAACATAGACCGATGCAATTTGCAGATGTAGAAAATAGGACCAATAAGATGTATTTAAATTTCGCGCCGAAACAACTAAATGGATAGTATTATTTTATCACATATTACCCAAATTATGTCAACTTTATCTACATTAAATAAAGCCTTCTTGAGCCAAAATTTTCTCAGTTGCCCGAAAAGCCAGGGGCGGCATCTGATTTCTCGAGAAGAAAGCAACCCGATCGACATCATCTTGAGGGGTAAGGCATCCCGATAGTATCTTTGCGCGGTAAACGATAAGGATATGCGCCCCGCGTGCATGCTCCAGACCCGATAGGACGTCGACCAGGCCCACTACTTGAACCACAAGTCCGGTTTCTTCCAGGCACTCGCGCTCAACTGCACGCGCCGGGTCTTCGCCGGCATCCACAAAGCCAGCCGGCATCGTCCACAATCCGCGCTGGGGATCATTGGCGCGCCGCACCAATAAGACTTTATCACCATCTTCAATGATAGCAGCCGCAGCCACCTTGGGGTCGGCAAAATAAATCCAATGGCAATCGGGGCAGACCGGTCGCAAGCGGCCAAAACGCTCTGCTAACACCACACCGGTTCCACAACGTGGGCAAAAATTGATCTCATCTAAGCTAGCAGCCATGCCAACCTTCTATTATGATAAACGCTTTGTTTGAGAAATTTAGTTTCTGGAAGTGCGCCACAATAACAAGGCGCCCAGACCCGTACTGATGGCCAAAAGTGCTAAGAGTACCTGCAAAATTTTAATGAAAGTCCAGCTAGTTTGACCGGTTGCTTCTTCAGCAACTTCCCGGCTGGCAGCATTCGCGGATATCTCAGGTTCCACTGCGCTAGGTGGCGCTTCGGAGACGGCAGATTCCTCCGCCAGGCTAGCCGGTGGAACAGCCTGCAAAGCCGTTTCAGCCTCGGGAGCGCCTGCTTCAGGCATAGCTTTCATCGCGGCAGTATCTGTCGACTGAACAGCAGGCATTTCCATCGCTGCTTCTTCTGCTGGCATTACCGGTTCTGAGCCAACATCGCTGCCTCCCCCGCTGCCACCTCCCATCCCAAAGCCAGGCATAGCCCATGGAGCTTGCTGAGGTAGATCTGAGGCGGCAATAGTTTGGGGTTTCATCGAGCTGCCTACAAAATCACCGGCCATAACCAGCACAAGGAAAATGGTCGCCAAAACCGAGGCCAGGCGCAGCGCGGAAAAGGCTCCCATAGAATATCGCGCCTGTTGGCGAACACCAGCCATTTGAGGGGTTAATGTGAAATTCCGAGGCGCCCGCATCCGGGGTTGACTCCGTAAGATGATACGGGTTCGCTTCAACGCCTCCAACTCTTGTTTTAAATTTTCTTCTACCTGTAAACGTTTTTCCAGATGGGTTTGGCTGCGAACATCCAAGGCGCCATCCAGATATGCCGACAAGGCTTCATAATCTCGTAAGGATAATTTACCATTCATGCGTCACTCTCTTCTACAAGACGGAATGAGGCTGGTAAAAGTTCCCAAAAACCTTGTAAACAATCGCGCATCCTTAGACGCGCCCGAGCCAGGCGGCTTTTTACCGTGCCGAGGGCAGCCCCCACGGCCTCAGAAGCCTCCTGGTAATCCATCCCCTGCACATCCACCAGGATCACAACAGCTCTAAACTCAGGAGACAGCCCCTGCAGGCAGTTCTGCAAAGCCTCAGCCAATTCAGCTCTTTCTGCTGCATCTTCAGGCGATTCGCCCGGGTCTGCCAGCCAGCTCGGTGACTCAATTTCTTCTTCATCTTGATCAAGGGGTTCCAGAGGAGTCGTGGGTCGTCGTTGACGCCGGCGAAGCTCGTCATAGCAGGCATTGGTAACAATTCGCAGCAGCCAGGCCTTGAACGATCCTCCCCTGTACATTTTCAAATTCCGGTAGGCAGATATAAAGGCATCTTGCGTTGCATCTTCTGCGACCTCTGGCTCATTAATCATCCGGTATGCCTGGGCATAGACCAGATCCTGGTAAGCCAGTACCAGTCGATTGAAAGCATCTATATCGCCTTGTTTTGCCGCCTGAATAAGAGCTGCTTCGTCCATGAATTTATTTTTTCCGGGAAAAGATCAGGTAGTAAATGACCCGCCAAGCGAGTATACCTAAAGCGCCTGTGCCGCCTAAAATCACTACAAACAACGGTAGGATTGGAGCGTTTAACCATGCGCCGCGCATCCATGAGGCAAATGGACCTGCCAGGACCATCGCCCAAAATGGGCGCCAAATCTGGCGTAAATCCAACACCCGTTCCGGATCATACGCGCCCACGAAAGGAGCAACCAAAAACCAGGATACAACCAGAGGTAAAAAAGTCGTTAACATCCGTAAGCCAGCGCTGCCCGCAGTGCCGTGGCTGGCAAACCCTATCACAGTCACAATTGCCAGTGTGATGATATCTCCCAGGATTAAGATTAGCCGCCCGCTCATAAGTTCCTCCAAGTTGCCATTATCCTACCCGAAACCTGCAAAAGCTACAAGGGGAAAGGTACACTTTTATGCTCCACCCAAGCATTTAGGATACCCTGGGGATAAGAGAGTATAATCCCAATGCGGTTATTCACTCTTTTCCACATAAAATCAGGTTGAAGCGATATGAATAAAAAGACCGACCTGCAACAAAGAGCTTTCTTTCGAAAACTTCCCCGCAATGTTTGGGCTGTGAGCCTGACCAGTTTTTTCATGGATATTTCCAGTGAAATGGTGATCAACTTGCTGCCTCTCTTCCTGGCCAATAGCCTTGGGGTAAAAACCAACCTGATTGGCCTCATTGAAGGCGTAGCCGAATCCACATCCAGCCTGTTGAAGCTTTTTTCTGGCTGGTTCTCAGACAGGTTACGGGCGCGCAAATGGTTGGCTGTGGCTGGCTATGGTCTCTCGGCCATCGTTAAACCCTTTTTCTATTTTGCCAATACATGGAGCGTTGTGGCTGGTGTGCGCTGGGCTGATCGAATTGGCAAGGGCATTCGCACGGCTCCCAGAGATGCCCTGGTGGCCGATTCCGTGTCAGAAAGCCAGCGTGGGCAGCGCTTTTGGTTTTCACCGGGCAGCTGACACCGCCGGAGCTACACTTGGTTTATTGATCGCACTGGCTATTGTCTGGTGGACTCAGACCAATGCCTCAGCATTAAACGCAAACACTTTCCGCCTGGTGGTCTTATTCAGCCTTCTGCCAGCAGCATTAGCCGTAATTGCCCTGGTGGTGTTGGCAAAAGATGTTTCTATCAGCAGCCAAGGCAGCCTGCCAAAATTCGCCTTAAAATCCCTGGGGAAACCTTTTATCATCTTCTTGACGATTGTGGCCTTATTTGACCTCGGAAATTCATCCGATGCATTCTTAATCTTACGCGCCCAAGAACGCGGCGTCAGTGTGACCGGAATTTTAGCTATGCTGGTCATCTTTAATCTGATCTACACCCTGGTTTCTACACCCGCCGGATCTCTGTCAGACCGGATCGGCAGGCAACGCCTGATCATCGCTGGATGGACCTTTTACGCCCTGATCTATCTGGGTTTTGGCCTGGCAAAAACTGGTACACAGATTTGGATACTCTATGCCCTCTACGGTGTCTATTATGGTCTTGCTTACGGAACGTCCAAAGCTTTTATCGCAGACCTGGTGCCTGAAGCATTGCGCGGAACCGCCTATGGCACTTATAATGCTGTATTAGGTATTCTGGATCTACCTGCCTCGCTGATTGCAGGAATTTTATGGCAAGGTCTCGGCAGCTGGTCAGGGTTTGGACCCTCCGCGCCTTTCCTTTTTGCTGCTGGATTAGCTTTCCTGGCAGTTACACTGTTGGTTTTTTGGGGTCCGAAGTTAAAATCACCCCAAACTTAATTCACCGTTCGCAAGCATGCATCCGTTTTACCCAGCTTATGAATAGTCTCTTAGCCAGCTTAACTTTTTTTGCCTCATGAACCAACCTCATCGAAAGCTGCAAGGAAGAATGGTGCACCAGATGATCTCCCTCCGGCGCAGTTTACCGCGCTGCATCTTTCTTCTAGGGTTTCTGCTCGTTGCCTGTAGCTTCACAATCCCCATTCAAATTAAACCCACATCCCCCACACAAATTCCACTAACAACAAAGACGCCATCTGCTGGACAGTTTCTGCCAACACCCTCCCACACCTTTCCAGATTGTTCACCTGTCATAAGCCCTTATTTCACCATCAACGCCTTGCCCTTTAGAATTAACCCGGCGCCGGATCCAGGCCAGCCCTCATTAGCAAACCTGGCTAAAGAACACAATATCCGGATTGGCACAGCAGTTTCAGCCAGCTTGCTGAAGGATGAAAGCTATACGGCATTGCTAACTCGTGAATTCAATATGCTTACCCCCGAAGTTGACATGAAATGGGAAAATATTCACCCGGAACCGGACCGCTATGATTTTCGCCGAGGGGATACCATCGTTGCCTTTGCGCGGCTTCACCAAATGTCCGTCTATGGTCATGTTTTGGTTTGGGATCTTCAACTGCCCGCCTGGGTCAATGAGGGACAATTCACCCGCCAGGAATGGATCCAACTGTTGTGCACACACATCAAAAGTGTGGCAGGGCATTATCGCGGACAAATCTATGCCTGGGATGTGGTCAATGAAGCGCTAGATGAAACCGGTAGATTACGAGATACGATCTGGATGCGCAATATTGGACCCGAGTATATCGCCATGGCATTTCATTGGGCACACGAAGCCGATCCCAATGCCATTCTGGTTTATAACGACTTCATGGCAGAAGGGTTGAACCCAAAATCTCAAGGGATTTATGCTCTGGTTCAGGGATTGTTACAACAGAATGTCCCTATCCATGCTGTCGGCTTACAAATGCATCTTTGGCTGAATGGTCCGCCAACATTCCATGAGTTATCAGAGAATATGCAGCGTCTTTCGGATCTGGGCTTGTCTATGTATATCACCGAGATGGATATTAAGCTGCAATACAGCGATGCCAACCATACCGAAAAGCTCAATGATCAGGCCAGAATGTATCGCCAGGCATTTTCTGCCTGTCTGAATTCACCCAATTGCCGGGGTTTTTCAACCTGGGGATTAACGGATCGATACTCCTGGATCCCAGACTATACCGGTAAGGCTGATGCACCTTTATTGTTCGACAACAAAGGACAGCCAAAACCAGCCTACGATGCCATCATCGATTTACTCCGAAATCCATAATCGATTGTCCGCCTCAAAGCAAGATCCTCCACCGCCAGCTATGCAAGCTAAAAATCATCATTTATGGTGCAGGTTGCCTGTTGCTCAAAGATAGCCTGGAATTGATCCAATTCACTCTTTACCCGACCAATCAAACCATCCAAAGGTAAAACTTCTTTCTGGGTTAAATCCCTGCGCTTAAACTCAACACCGCCAGCTTTCAGCGCTCGCTCGCTCACAGTCAGGCGCACCGGTATCCCGATTAAGTCCGCGTCATTAAACTTCACGCCTGGGCTCTCAGCACGGTCATCATACAAAACATCCAAGCCTTCTTTCTGCAGATTGGCGTACAGTTCTTCAGCCAGGGCTTCGCATTCAGGCGTCCCCTTCCCTTTCAACAAAACCAGATGTACCTGGAATGGAGCAATGGCTGGCGGCCAGATTAGACCATACTCGTCGTGATGGGCTTCGACAATACAAGCCAATAACCTTCCGATGCCAATGCCATAGGATCCCATGACCACTGGTTTCGCCTGCCCTGTCTCGTCCAAATATGTGCAGTTCATTGCCTCGCTATAGCGTACTCCCAGCTTAAAAATATTACCCACCTCAACTCCGCGCTCTAACCGCAGTGGCGCTCCGCACTGCGGACAGGCATCCCCTGCTTGAGCAGAGACAATATCCGCGACAACATCCGCACGAAAATCTCGTCCATAATTCACATTCAACAAGTGATAGCCCGTTTCATTCGCCCCCGAAACCAAATTAGGAGAGGCTAACAGAGCATCATCTGCAATCACGGGTATGCCATCCAAACCAACGGGTGAAGCGTATCCCGGCACAGCGCCAACGGCTAGAATTTCCTCTTCTGTGGCTGGGCGTAAGTTACGCGCACGGATCAAATTTGACAATTTGGTCTCATTAACCTCCATATCTCCGCGCACTACCACAAAAATAAATTTCTCAACCATCTGGCCTTCTTCCAAAATACTGGCCACTAAGAAAACAGCCTTGGCTGTTTGTGATTTCTCCACCCCCAGGAAAGCGGCCAGCTCTGCAATCGTTTTACAGTCTGGTGTGGCTACTTTTTCAACTGCCAGGGGGGCTGCAATCTCTGGCAGTTTTTTCCGAAATTGTGCTAGCTGACGGTTCGCCGAATAACCGCAATCATCGCAGAAGATCAAGCTGTCCTCGCCCACTGGCGTCAGGTACATAAATTCATGCGCTATCTTGCCTCCCATCATGCCCACATCTGCTTTAACTGCAACAACCGGTAGAGTGCAGCGTTGAAAAATACGGAAATAAGCCCGATAATGGCTACGGTATTGGCGATCTAATCCTTCCCAATCCTGGTCCAGACTATAACTATCTTTCATCGTGAATTCTCGTACCCGGATCAGGCCAGCGCGTGGTCTGGGATCATCGCGCCACTTGGTTTGGATGTGATAAATGAGTAAGGGCAGTTGCCGGTAAGAATGAATTTCTTTGCTCACCAATTCGGCAACGACCTCCTCATGAGTCATGGCCAGGGCCATATCTCGCCCGTTGCGATCCTTGAATCTGCCCATCTCTGCATCGATTTGCATCCAGCGACCAGTTTTTTTCCAGATCTCTGCTGGATGCACCACTGGCATAGTCACTTCTTGCCCGCCAATCGCCTCGATTTCCTCTCGGATAATTTTTTCAATCTTGTTCATCGAGCGCCGCGCCAGAGGCAAATAGCTAAACACACCGGCAGCCAATTGGCGAATAAATCCAGCTCGCAGAAGTAGTTGGTGGCTGGCTGCTTCTGCCTCTGTTGGTGAATCGCGTAAGGTTTGACCGAAAAGTTGGCTGATGCGCATGTTCATCCTCCTAAAAAGAACACCCTCCGGATGGCTTCCAGTCCGGAGGGTAAAATGATGGTTAAAAATACCTTGCCAAATTCCCTAAAGACTGCAAGCTGGCCTGATAGCCAGCTGAGTAGGGAACAAACCAAATTCACTCAAAAAGAATCTGTGTTTCATATTCAAAAGTTTACCATGTCTGAAAAGGCTGTCAAGGATCTGCGAGAGTTCTTTAAAAATTTTCAAATCAATAGCTTTCTCAAATCATAACTGATTAAAGAACCCCCAACGGATAAAAATTGACGTAAAATAGATAAGATACCCTTCTTCGATTCGAAGAGCACCATCCAATCCAACCACCCTGCAGAAGCTTCTGGCGATATTCAGATCACAAGCTTGCCAACCGGAAAGATGATCAACACAGCGATATGACAACATTCCATCCCTACGAAATCCACCACGGCGAATATTGCATTAGCACGGATAGCAAGCGATTACAACTCGATGTAATTGCCGGTTTCATCGAACGCTCTTATTGGGCAGCCACTCGCCCGCTTGAGGTAATCCGGCGTACTTTGGAGACATCCTTATGCTTCGGCGTATACCACGCAACAGAACAGGTTGGTTTTGCAAGAGTTGTCACCGATTATGCAACCGTTGCATGGTTATGTGATGTTTTCATTGACGAATCCTATCGAGGGCGCGGACTTGGAAAACTCCTGATGCAAGCCATCATGGCCCATCCAGACCTGCAAACCGTCAGGCGCTGGACCTTGAATACCCGCGATGCGCACGAGTTATACCGCAAGTTTGGTTTTACGGAATTAAAAGATCCGAATTTTTCGATGGAGAAGTTCAACGTGTGAATACTTACCAAATTTCCCACTCGCAATTAGCACATCTGTTAGAAATTGAACCCAATATGGAGTATGGCGCAGACACAACCGGATCCATTTTATTCTCCAAAATCATGGACCTGGCCAGGCATTCAGAATGGTCAAAATCCTTCTCTGAGGAACAATTTTCAGCCGGGCAGGCAATTTTTCTGGAGGGAGAATGGGGAGATCGCATGTACCTGATCCATTCCGGCAGAGTGGCTATCATCAAAGGCGATCTTGATTCTCCAACCATCCTGGCTTTTCGTAATGAAGGAGAAATTATCGGTGAGATGGCCCTGCTGGAAAACCGTCCACGTTCGGCCACCGTTATTGCTTTAGATCGCCTGCATTTAATCAGCATCAATCGCCAGAAATTTCAAGACATCCTGCATAAAATGCCCTCCGTCAGCCTGAGTATCATGGAAATGCTGAGCTCCCGATTGCGAAAAACAGACGAGGCATTGACCTCTGGAGATCAAAGTGAAAAGCATCTTATCCAGCAGGTATCCGTACTGGAAGATGAAAAACAGCGCCTGCAAGAATTACGTCGCTTGCAAACAGAAACCAGCGAGCTTATCATTCACGATTTGCGTAACCCACTAAGCAATATTGCCGTTTCTCTGAACGTGTTATCGAAAACAATACCTGAGGAAGTACTGCGCGCGAAACGCAAAGATATTGGAAATCGCCCAAAACAGTTGTGAGCGCTTGCAACGCCTGGTGGATACACTTCTAGATGTATCGCGCCTTGAGTCAGGAGAGTCGCAGTTTTTTATCACTGAAACCGACTTTAACAGTCTTTTGCAAGAGACAACCCAGCAATTTTCCACCCTGGAAAGGAAGAACATCCAGATCAAGTTAGATATCGCACCTGACCTCCCTTTAATTCCCGCAGATCGAGAAAAACTTGAACGCGTCCTGATTAACCTGATCGACAATGCTTTCAAGTATTCACCTTCGACTGGCGTAATTAGAATAGAAGCCAGGATGGTTGGTGATGAGTTGTATACCAGCATAACCGATCAAGGACCGGGAATACCCGTTGAAGAAAGGGAACGAATTTTTGGACGCTTCACTCAAGTATCCGCAGAAAGCCGCAGACGCCGGGGATTTGGTCTGGGTTTGGCCTATTGTCGCCTTGCCATTGAAGGTCACTGCGGAAAAATCTGGGTTGAAACCGGTGATGATGGCACTGGCAGCCGCTTTACCTTCACCCTACCGACCTTTCCATGTCCTGTAGAGTAATTAACTGAAGCTCATCCAGGCTGGAAACACTCTGCAACACTACCGGTAAAACACTGGTTCAAGGAAAAATACGCCCAAGGCCCGATATATGTCTATTCATTCAACCCGTTATCGAATACCAGAGGATATTCTCTTCCAGGAGCTTTCCGGAGAGGCCGTTTTACTAAACTTATCATCCGGGCAGTATTACAGCCTGGATGATATAGGCACCCGAATGTGGTCTTTATTAGCTGAACATGCTGAAATCGAACCAGTTATATCCGCACTAATACTGGAATACGAGGTCGCTGAGTCGCAACTGCGCGCCGATTTGGATAAATTAATCACAGAATTCACCAATCAGGGTTTGCTGACCAGGGATGAGACATAAACTTCATCACGCTGGCAGGCTACCATTAAACGAATGGGGGCTCTTTATTCGAGCCTGGCTGATGCTGTTATGGGTAGAGCTGGGCTTGCGATGGTTTTCTTACGCCAGGGTCTCACGCTGGTTCATCCCCAAACACCCCAAACCCTCAACATCGGAATCCACAGAACAAATACACCTCATCCATCGCATCTGGCAGCTGGTGGATATAGCCAGCCGCAACCATGTTTTGAACATCACCTGTCTGCGCCGCTCCCTGGTTACACAAAAGCTACTAGCCCAGCAAGCTATCCTGGTCGAAATTCGCTTTGGAGTCAAGAAAGAAGATGGGGGCATCCGAGCGCATGCCTGGCTGGAATACAAAGGGCAGACAATCGGTGAAACTGAAACACTCAGCCAAGCATACGAACCCCTGGCGCGAATGTCCTAAAGCACGCAAAAACACCCTCTATACCCAAGTAGTAACCCCACCTTCACCCCATATTCTCTACCTGCGGGAATTGTTAGACCCTCTTATTCTTGATATCTTGGGGGTATGAACACCTTACTTAAGTTATTGCCTCCCGGAGTCACAATTACCAGCGAGCAGCCAGGCGCTAAAGCCGCCTGCCTGGTTCTGGTTGCACCACACGCCGCCAGCCAAACCATGATCACCCTGGCAGCGCATCTGGCGTTTAGAGGCCCGCTGCGCGTATTAGATGGCGGCAATCGTTTCAACGCTTTCCTGGCTGCACGCTGCCTGCGTTCAATCGGGGCGCCCGAACTGGAACAGACCCTGGAGAATATCCGGGTTGCCCGCGCTTTCACCTGTTACCAGATGACCGTTATGCTCGAGCAAACCCCGCCCAATCCATTGCCCACCTTGATCATTGATCTACTGGATACTTTTTACGATGAAAGCGCCCCACTGCCAGAACGCCGCCGCCTGGCCCGCCGCTGCGCTCAACGCCTAAAGATCCTGGGGAAACATGCGCCAGTCGTTGTCAGCCTGCGCCCGCCGCCACCCAATCAACCCGATCCAACCGGGCTACAAGCCATCATCCAAAAAGCCGCTGACCTGCTCTGGCAGCAAGATGTTCCACAACCGCCAAAACCGCTAACACTTTTCTAGGGAGGGATATCCATGGGACGAACACTACCATCCATCACCCAGGCTTTTCTACAAGAACAAGAAGCGTTAGCCCGCTTCCGCCGCGCCTTGCGCCGAAACGACCAATTTGCATTCGATGATTTATTGGTTTCTGCCCGCCAGCACCTGGCTGCAGCAGCCTACGCCGCCCATCCCTTGCCCTTTGAAACCTTTTTGCTGGCTATGCTACTGGAAGAACACAAACGTGTGATGCGTTTGCAACGCATGTTGGAAGATTGGGTCACCGATCAGGAGACGATCGAATGACCTGCATCAGCGGCTGGCTGCTGGATGTTTACCCCGACCCTGGAGATCATATCAGCCTGTGGCTGCTTGGAGATGATGGAAAACGCTACCGTCTGGAACAGGCTTTTCCGGTCACTTTTTACATGGCAGGAGCAGAGCAACGCTTGCAAGCTGCCAGCCAATATCTGCGCGCCCACCCTCTTGCACCGCGCCTGGAGCGCGCAGAACGCCGCGAACTGTTTAGCGACTCCCTTGTACCCCTCCTGGCCGTAGAAACAGACCAGCCCGACCAACAAATGCGTCTCTTCTACCAGATCCTGGCAGCTTTTCCCGACCTTGACTATTATGATGTGGATATCCCCCTGCCACTGCGGCACGCGGCTGTCCATAATACCTTTCCTCTGGCGCGTTGCTCCCTGCAGATCGACCCGGGTTACCGCATCCAGGAATTGCAGGTGCTTAACTCCCCCTGGGAATTAAACCCGCCCGCGCCGCCGCTGCGCATCCTGCGTCTGGAGACAGATGTCGACCCCGCTCGTCGTGACCCTCAGATGCTGCTGGTCCACGCCGGCCAGCATACCTACCGGTTAAAGTTAAAGCCACTGCGCCCAGCTCTGGTCAACCTGCGCTCGATACTCAACCGCCATGATCCTGATTTGCTGCTCACAGCCAGCGGGGATACCTGGCTGATGCCCTATTTGCTCCAGGCCTGTGAACAGGAACATTTCCCACTTCCCACTAAACCGCGACGAGCGACGCCAGCCAGCCCACCATGCCGAGCGTTCCTATTTCTCCTACGGCCAGGTGGTGTATCGCGGCCGCCAGGTGCATTTGTTTGGACGCTGGCATATCGACAGCGGCAACGCTATGTTATGGGATAGCTTTGAACTGGAAGGTGTTTTAGAAACTGCCCGCGTTACCAGCCTGCCAGTGCAAACCGCCGCGCGCGTCTCCCCAGGCACAGGTATTTCAGCCATGCAAATCTTGACGGCTTTGCGCAATGGGATCCTGGCGCCCTGGCGCAAACAACAGGTAGAAACTCCAAAAACTGCCCTGCAAATGTTTGCCAGCGATCAGGGCGGCCTGGTCTACCAACCGGTTATTGGTTTACATCGCGATGTGGCTGAGATCGATTTTGTCTCTATGTACCCCGGTATCATGGTGCATTTCAACATCTCGCCTGAGACCGTACAGGCCTGCCCACCTCAAGCCAAAGACCTGGAGCGGATCTTGCCCGAACAAAACCAGGATGGCGAACCTGGCGGCCTGGTTCCAAAGACCCTGTCCCCCTTGCTGCAAAAACGCCTGGCGCTAAAAAAGCACCTGCTCACCTGCCCTGCCTGGGACCCTCAGCGCAAAATAGACAAAGCTCGCGCTTCGGCGCACAAATGGCTGCTGGTAACTTGTTTTGGTTACCTGGGATACAAAAACGCCCGCTTTGGGCGCATCGAGGCCCATGAAGCCGTCACCGCATACGGTCGGGAGGCTCTCATGCGCGCCAAAGAGACTGCCGAAGAGATGGGGTTTGAAATACTGCACATGTATGTCGATGGGCTATGGATCCGCAAAAAGGGCGCTTCAAAGGTAGCTGATTTTCAACCAGCCTTAGAAGCCATTGCCCAAAACACCGGCTTGCCCATCTCGCTGGATGGCGTCTATCGATGGGTAGCTTTCCTGCCCTCACGCAGTGATGCCCGCGTCCCTGTACCCAACCGCTATTTCGGCGTCTTCCAAGACGGTTCACTAAAGGTGCGCGGCATTGAAGCCCGCCGCGGCGATACCCCGCCCTTCATCGCTCAAACACAAATGGAGATCCTGGAAATCCTGGCGCAAAACGAGACGCCCGATATACACAAGGCGCTGAGCCTGGTGCGGCGCAGGCTGTCAGCTTTACGTAAAGGAAAAGTTGCCCTGGAGCATTTGGTGATCAGTCAGCGCTTAAGCCGCGAGTTAGAAGCTTACCGGGTTCCATCCCCTTCAGCCCGCGCCGCCGCCCAGCTAGCCGCCGTGGGTAAACATTTACGCCCCGGGCAGTCTGTCCGCTTTGTGCATACTCTGGGGCATCCTGATGTACACGCCTGGGACCTGCCAGATACTTTGGAACCGGCCCGCATAAATATTGGGCGCTATATGATCTTGCTGATACGTGCAGCTCATTCGGTGCTCGAGCCCTTTGGTATTAGCGAGGCTTACCTGAAAGCCCAAATTCTTGACCAACCCTCTCACCAATTATCCCTTCCCCCTGCTCCCCAACCGCGCAGTATGCTCAGAAAAGCCTATCGTTATGCTTTTTTACCCGAGGATAATTGCTAAGGACAATCCTCTCAGGAAGAAATCGCATCATATCACTGGCTGCGTCTGTCGCGTAAGCGCAGCAGAATAACACCACCAATGATCAAGAAACTGCCCAACCACTGAGGGTTAGAAAAACGCTCCCCCAAAAAGAAAAATGCCAGGACAGCCGTCATGGCAGGTTCCAGAGTGGCAATTACATTGGCGATGCTGGCAGGCAAATAGGTCAGGCTGACGGTGTATAAGCCGTAACCGCCAATAGTCGGCACGATCGCCAGGACAATTAAGACAGACCAGGCAGTGAGATCCGCTCCCAGCCATAGAAAATGCGTCGAAGCCACGCCTTCCGGCAGCCATGGGGTAAATAGGTTGTAAACAAAAAGCAGAATGGCAGCAAATGCAAAGGTGTAGGCGATTGCTGTCCAAGGGTATAAATTTCTCCCGGACGATAAACGTCCCATCAGGCTATAGCCTGCAAAGGCTGCGCCGGATAGCAATCCAGTAGTTACACCCACCGGGTTTAAATGCCAGGCAGAAAGATCATACGCGCCAGAGACGAATAGGCAACCCAATAAACTAAGAGTAACCGCGATAATCTTTACCCAGCCCAATTGCTCCCCCAGAAAACGCCATCCCACCACAGCCGTAAAAGCTGCCGAACTATAGGCCAGCACAGTTGATACTGCCGCGCCATTCAGATCTACTGAAATTGTCCATAAGGAGTTGAAAATCGATAATACAAACCCATAGATAACCACAAAGCCGAGATGTCTTCGCTCCAGGCGTAATTTGCCTGGACTGACCAATGCCAGAACCCCAAACACAATCACAGAAACGGTGAGATCACGCCAAAATGCCAGTACCAGCGGTGGGATTTGGTAAGTCTCTGTCAGATATCGAATAAAGACTGCGGCTGAAGACCATAAAACCGTGGCGATAATGCAGATCGTATAGCCTCTGGCAATTCGAGAAGATACGTCTGTCTCAAGTGCTGTTGAATTCAACAAAACCTCCAGAGCCAGGAAAAAATGATGTCCTGCATAGATTGATCAAATCAGGTAAAGAACAATTTGCATCAACCGTCTGATAAACATTCTGGCAATCTTACCACCGTTCGAATAGCTCTGGAGTTGTGAAAAATCGTGGATTTCAAGGTCTTTCATTCCGCAATTTTTGTTAAATTGGACACTTCCAGCAATAGACTGTTCGGAATGGTCCACTCACAGCTAAAGCGCCAAGATACCCCGCAGGCAATACCAGATCATAAATCAACCACTGTCGCGAATTGAGCGAGGCGAGGGATGTCGAGGAGTCATTTAGATATCCAGCATAGAGCGGAGCAAGACCTTGGGGGGGATCTGGTAGGGAAAAACCAGTTCCCAATCCTTTAAGATATGCTTCCTTACGAACCCACAAACGATAAAAGCCTGAACGTCTTTGGAGGGGTTCTAAAGATTGAAGCTCTGACAGTTCTTCAGCAGAAAAATAGCTAGAAACGACGCCCTGGTAATCAAAATCGAGATCCAACCACTCTATATCAATACCAATAGAATGGGTTAAGCAAAAAGCAAACAACACCATTGAACTGGAAGAAGATAGATTAAATTCAATTTGCAGGTTCAAGTGACGATCGGATAACCTGGGTTTTCCATATGGACCAGCACAGAATTCAATGAGCTCAGGAGAGGCATGCAAGTAACATCCCAACAACCTTCGCAGCAAACCGCGCCGGATCAGAAATCGCTTTTTGACAGAATCTAGCTTCATGCGCGCTGCCCGCGCAAGCTCGTCATCCGAGAGACACGCCGAAATTGAAGATGCTTTTTCTGGAGAACTATCTAAATCGGCAAGCCACAAATGAAGATCACCTTCTCCTAGAATAGGGGATACTGGTCCATCTGGCCACAAGTAACCCGCCATGGAAGAAGACATATTGGTCAACTCTGCATTCTTCAATGCACGCTTTTTCCGCAATTTGGGCAGAATTTGCTTTCTGGCCTTAGTTTCTGCCCGCAATGAATGCAGAAAGCTGGTGCAGGTCTAACTGGTGCAGGTTTTACCCGTTCAGCTTTCTTTCTTTGTGACAGCCAGATCATAAGGACAATCCCAATCCCCATGATGCCCAGAAAGCCTGGCAACACCACACACAGAAGTAAACCAGCCAGCCACAACCAGCTTGTTTCTTTTTCATTTTCAGGTGTGCGCGTGGGTGTAGGTTCGATAACCGGTTCAGCTTCAAGCGTGGCGGGGAGTGTGACCGCTGGCAAGGCAGCCTGGGTCACAACAGGCAAGCTCTGTTCATCAACCGGTGTAGCCGAAGGCTGAAAAACCTGGGAGGGCACATCCCCCAACCACAATCTGCCGTACCCAAATTGGTTATCAGGCCCAGATTTACCCAGGTCAATGGTCCGGCCTAATAAAAAATCTTTGATATCGATGGGGGATGCGTTAGGAAAGGCGCTCATCACCACGGCTGCTGCACCAGCGACATGTGGTGTAGAGGCAGAAGTCCCATAGAATTCATCCCCATAAGCCGCACTGCTCACCCCTGTTGGGCCGCTCAGATCAGGTTTCAAACGGCCATCGGTTGTGGGTCCTTGTGAACTGTAATATTCAAGTGAATCATCCGGCCAATATGTCGCCCCAACTGTTAATGCAAGCCTGGCATCCCCAGGTGTTGTCACACTGTAGGCAGGGGTGATATATTCCAGGTTGGCTGAGTTATAGATAAAAAAATCCAGCACCACCTCTCGGGTAAGATTGCTGGCAGAAATCACAATAAAGTAAGGACCATCGTCTGAGAAACGATAACTAATAAATTCTGATGCTTCGTCGCCAGCCTGAATTTGGTAGTTTTCTGAGCTGGCAACCTGGTTGCCATCCGCATCCATCACAAATAAATCCAGGTCCTGGTCGCCAGTGTCCCAGGCATTCCAGTTCAAAGCCATCGCCACTCTGCCATCCGGGTTGAAAGATAACATCTCGTCGTCCGGGGCGAACTCATGAAAACCGTCTCCATCTTCATCGATGAAAACGGACCGGTAATGGTTCTCCCCCATGTTTCCGGCCGAATTAACCCACAGGACGCCATTTTCAACAACCCGGTTGACAGTCAGTGCTTCCAAGCTACTTCCATCCATTGGGCCATAGATGGAGCTTGCAGAATGCGAGATGATCTGCACGCCTTGCTCTAACAACCAATCGATCGCCTGCAATTCCTCCACGTCCGTATCATAGGCTGCAAAGAAAAGCTGGGCATCCGGTGCAATATCATAGATGATTTCACCGACTGCTGTGCCATGTTCACTATCGGTATCCTCCAATTCGACGCCAGCGATAAAAGAACGAGCAACAACTGTGTCCGGCAAATCGCTGCCAATCAGATCGCGGTAATACCTGAACCCTAAATCCAGCACACCGACTTTAACCCCAGCCCCGGTAAAACCAGCCTGATGCCAGGCAGGGGCGTTGATCATCAACAAAGACTCAGTTTCAACCTCGCCCCGATCATGTAAAGTCGTACGCGGCAAACGAATACGCACGACATGTTCTAATCCAGTAATTTGGGAAAATAGACCTCCAGGATCGCCTGAGAGCATAGCTTTTTCGATCAACGCCAAGGGGATGGCAATATCGACCAGGTTTTGACTGCTGGCTGTCACCCGGATGCCGCTGGCTTCCAATGACTTTTTCAAAGGCTCAAGCTCGGTTGTATCCAATTCCAAAGTCAGGCGCAATTCTTTTTGTGCATTGAGCAATCCACGTGTTTCCGCCAACTTAAGAGCAGCCTCGGATCCACCTTCTTGATATACCAATAGGAACTCTTTGTAGACCGAATCTATTTCAGTGTCGTCCAGGAGGAATGCAAATTGGGGATATTGCTGAGCCAATTCTTCCAAAGAAGTTGGCGGCGTAAAGCCTGGTTCTAAATCCGAGCCGCCTGGAAGCCGCTTGAGAATATAAATTGCGCTGAAAACAGCCAGCGCCAAAAGAAATAAGGAAATCGCGCCAATCCCAATTAATTTCTCTAGGGTCAGTGGTGTTCTGTTTTCCCAAAAATTTCTGTTCTTCTTTGTGTCTGGTTGCATACAAACCTTGATATTGAATCTGCCTAAAGGCACTAAGGAACTCGGATTTCTAAATTATCAAACTGCCATGAACCTGTTTGTCCATTTTCATCAAGCCCTATACATAAACCAAGCTTACCGGATGATATGCGCTCATCTGCAGCCTCAGCCACAAATTGGTCATTAATGAAGAAAACCATGCGGCTCCCTTGAGCAATCATGGACAGGCGGTTGTTCCCGCTTTCGTTCAGTAGCTGGGAGGATGTCCATGGGATAATTTCTGACCAACCATTGACATCCCGATACCACACCGAAAAATGCTGGGTATTAGAAATCTCATAAAGATAATAGGAATAATCTTCCCCATCTTTCTTCATCCGGAAAATCAGACCTTGTTCAGCTTCATCAGGCGCTTGAATGATATCCAGATCGACAGCGTAATAAAAATCTGCATAATCATCCATTTCGGGATAGACCCACCAGACAAAACCTTCCTTCGCTACGGCTTCCCAAGAATAAACCCCGTTGGCAATCGTCCAGGTAATATCAGCCCGATCTCCTGTTCTGGTTCCGCTGGCCCAGTCGAAAGAATTCTGATCAAAATTGTCAATGAAAACGCCGGACCACTTCTTAGCCAGGTTCAATTCACCCGAATAAACCAACTTGGTTGCTTCAATCTGTGCGAGAGCTGTTGAGGTGGCATTGGCTGCATCTATAATTGCCTGTGCCTGAGCTGTGGCGCTGGCTTTCTCCAGGGCGAGCTGTGTCTCGCGTCTGTAAGCATCTAATGTTGCCAATGCCTCAACCGTCTGAGTTCTCCTATTCTGTATCGTCTGTGTGACAGCCAGGGAAATTCTAGTTTCTTCTTTCCTGGCTGTTTCCTGAGCTTGCTGGTCGTTCCAAATCCAGGCAAGAACACCCAGTGATCCGGCAATACATAAGAATAAGACCACTCCGCCGATTCCGAATATAAACCAATTTCGGCGAGGGGCGGGTGCTGGTTTGGTGACAGGTTTCGAGACAGGTTTTGGAACCGGTTTGGATGCCGGCATTTGAATTGTACGAGGAACACCTGATTCTGCCTGTTGTGGGATTACAACTGTGCTGGCTACAGGCGCTGTAATGGGTTTAAGTCCGTTTTTAAACTCATCCGCACTTTGAAAGCGCTGGCTTGGTTCTAAAGCCATGGCTCGATCTATCACATGAGACACTTCTGCAGGTATTTTTGAATTAACAGTATTTGCGGATGGCATTTTTTCACCTGCCATTCGCTGTACACTCTCCAAAGGATCACTGCCGGTGAGAATATAGTAGAGTGTAGCCCCTAAAGCGTATATATCCGTCCGAGGGTCAGTTGAACCCCGTCCATATTGTTCAGGAGGTGCATAACCTGGCGTAATTGCACGCGCTCCCATGGTGGTTTTTACCCCTGGGTCATACATTTTTACTAGGCCGAAATCCACCAACATTACACGGCCATCCGGTGTAACCCGAATATTTGCTGGTTTAATGTCTCGGTGGACAACAGGAGGTTGCCTGTTGTGCAAATAGATTAAAGCATCCAGGATATCGCGAACCCAGTCAACCGCCTGCGGAACAGGCACAGCACCCTGTCGTTCAATACGGTTAGCCAGATCTTCTCCCTCAACAAAATCCATCACCAGGTATTGCCCCTGATCCTGGACCAAAAAATAATCCGTTACGCGAGGCAAGTTGGGGTGAGAAAGGTTAGCCAAAACAGTTGCCTCTCGCATGAATTGACGCTGAGCCTCAGGAGATATTTCAAGATTTTCCTTGACAGCGCAAGGTCGATTTAAATTATTATCCCAAGCGCGATAAACTGCGCCAAAACCACCTCTTCCCAATTCCTTCTCAATCCGGTAACGCCCTTGCAGTAATGAACCAACTTCCAGGTTTTGCACTGAGATCGTAGCCTTCACGGGAGACACACCGCTAAGAAATGCAGCGCCGCAGTTTGAGCAAAACCGGGCTGTATCAGTGTTCGGAAACTGGCACTTTGGGCAAATATTTTCACTCATCGCTCATCTCTCCATTATTCAATTTTCTTGCGCGCCTGTACAACAATGGTCAACAAACCCCAAAAGAAAACGTGAGCTAATAGCCCCATCCACATACTCATCACATGCTCTTTTGTATGTTCATAATCCAGATACAAACTACGGTCAATCGAATCACAGCGGATATCCTTTGTTGGATCTCCACCACTCATGGATGGAATTTCCACAACACTGCAAGCCATACTTTCGCGGTTGAGCCTGGCCATATCCACTGTTGAGCCCATCGCATCCATCGTCCAATAACTGATCGTCAGCTTGGATGCTGCTCCACTTTCCAAGGGAAACAAAGTTCCTCCCAGGATAATTTGGACAAAGAGTTGAACCAGGATAGCATAGAGAACGACATCTGTGTTCGGAACCATGGCAGATAAACATAATCCAAAAAGAATACTGGCAAGAACAGCCAGGTATAGCGTAATAAATAACTCAACTACCCCAGCATTCTTAAAGACAGCACCCTGGACATCTAAATCAACCTTTAAACCAATAACCAATAGAACACTGGCCACCTGGATAACGGCAAATATACCCAAAATCAGGACCTTGGAGAAAACGTAAGCCAATACGCTTAAGTTCACGGCACGTTCGCGCTTAAAAATCGCGCGTTCCTTAACGATCTCATAGGCTGCGCCGAAGGTTCCGCCTTGTGTCAAGGCCAACCCCAACATGGTTACCAGGATTTCGGCTGTTGCGGTGGGTGTATATTCTGACTTAGCGTCTAAATCCGCCCCCTCCAACTCCAACATCAATCCACGCTCAATTTCATCTACGGTGCCTGGCCGGCCTGTAAAATCTTCCTTATTACTGACCATAGTAAACAAAGCCCCGATGAGCGGCATCATTAGCAGTAAGATGAATAGAGTCTTCCAATCTAGTCGGATGAGGTCAAATTGGCGCCTGGCCAGGATAATTGTTTGCCGGATGAAAGAATCTTTCGATTGACGTGGAGGGATTGCCCTTACCGAACTTACCTGCCCACCCGATTTCAGTTGTGCTTGCCGTTCGATCACATATTTTTTATTTAACGCCGACTGCGCATAATGATCCGCCCACAAAATTCCGGAGGATATTTTTCCCTTTTCACTATAATTCTTAGAATAATAAGGCTGAAGCTCAGGTACAGGTTCTTTACCCTTGGCTGGATCGACATCCTGAGATAGCTTGAGGTAGATATCCGAGAAGTCCCGAACGTTGTAAAAGTTCAAGGCTTCATTGGGTGGGCCATAATACGCCAGGCGACCGTATGAAAGAAATGCCACATGATCGCATTGTTCAATATTTGCCGTGGCATGAGTAACCAGCACTACTGTCCGTCCCTCATCTGCCAGGCGATTCAGGTCATACATCATTTTCTTTTCAAGGCCAGGGTCTAACCCTGAGGTTGGTTCGTCCAAGAAGAACAAAGTTGGTCTCGCCAGTAGCTCCACGGCAATACTTACTCGTTTGCGCTGTCCACCACTAAGCACTCGTACAGGTTTATCTGCATGTTCCAACATATCCACCGAGCGCAAAGCATCCTGGATTCTTGCCTCTATCTCGGATGGACGGGCATCGGGTAAGCGTAGCTTAGCCGCGTACCATAAGGCCAGCTTGACCGGTAAAGCCCGATGAATAATATCATCCTGCGGCACATAACCCATTTGGGTGCGGTACAGATCCAGTTTTGAATATAAAGGCTCACCATCCAGAAAGATTTGGCCATGATTTGCCGGTTCATAACCATTCATGGCCTTCATCAGTGTGCTTTTTCCGGCACCACTACCACCCACCAAAGCAATAAATTCGCCTGGTTGTACAGTTAAGGAGATATTCTGCAGGATCATCTTCTTGTTTGCCACTTCTCGCCCCAGGTGAATGGCATCTATGCGATGGCCCATACGCATGGATTGGGAAAGGCTTTGCTGCTGGGCATCGTACACCAACTTGAACGGACCAATTTGGATCTCATCCCCACTCTTGAGAGGTGACTGGTTGATCCTTTCACCATTCACAAAAGTACCGTTGGTGCTCCCCAAATCTCGGATTATCAGGCCGCCATTCTGCTTGGAAATGAGCGCATGGCGAAATGAAACCGTTGGATGGCTAAGCGGCAAATAAGCAGCAGGATCTCGGCCTATCATCACACTGGACTGTCCAGATAAATCCAATTTACCCATGGCCAGGGTGCGGACGGCTTCTACACCCTCTTGCGCAAGGCTCAGGCTGACCCAATTGCCCGTCAAATCGCCAATTCTGAGTACCTCGCCAAAATTGATAGGCTGGGAGATTTTCCCTGGAATACGCTGACCGTGAATCAAAGTACCATTGGTGCTGCCGAGGTCGGTAACAAAATAAGCTTCCTTCTGGCAAGTTAAGCTTAGATGACGACCTGAAACCGCCGGATGGTTAATAACAATATCATTTCCAGGAGACCGGCCAACCAGTAAGGATGGCTTTGAGAACTCAAAACTTTGTGTATCCCCACCCATCCAACGGACAATCACAATGACCTTTGCATCAGCAGGTTCTAATAACCGTGTTCCCCCTTCTCTCGATTTATGTGATTGTTCGGGCATGCCAAAGGAGTCTAGCTTGTGCCCACACTCTGGGCAGAAATGGGCGCCGGGTCTTAAAGAAAACCCGCATTGAGGGCATATCGAAGGCGGCTGACTGGTTTTTTCATCCGCTCTAACCAGTACGGTTCCGCAACTTACACAAAATTGTGCCAGATCAGAGTTCTCAGTTCCACATTTTGAACAGATTTTGCTGACCATAGGCATAATCTCCTGCTGATTTTTGAAGAAATTTTATTTAATTCTACACTAATCTCTTAATTATATGCAAACCATCCCATGAAAACCAACATTTTTCTAAGGGAGGAATTGGTTAGCTGGTTTACCACGGGAAAAAAGCCCACCATTAACGCCCAGAAGAGCTTTTTTACGATTGGAAAAAGATCAGAATTAACTTACCCAGGCGCAGTTCATCGCCGTCTTTCAAAAGAGTTGGACTTTCTGAAGGAATCTTTACCTGATTCACAAAGGTTCCATTGACGCTGTTCAAATCTTCGATATAGACTTGAGAAGCATGACAGGTAATTCGCGCATGTCTTCGCCCTATTCCAAATTTTTGTGCATCAAGAGGAGTCAGATCAATTTCAGGAAAAGAAGCACTTTCCGGATCCTGTCTTCCGATCAAGAAACTTGTTTTTCCCTGGGGAAATTTTAGGGAATGATCTGATTGCAACAATCGAAAGTACGGTTCCTCCTGAAGGACAGGAGAACTACCCAGTGCTTCAGGCAGCTTTGCCCCACAATTTTCACAAAACTTCGCCGTAAGCAGATTTGCCTGGTTACACTGCAAACAGCGAATAGTGGTTGGCTTTTGATTGCCGCCAGCATGAGGTGTTAAAGGAGACGCCTGCAATAAAGCAAAGCCGCAGTGATCGCAATATTTTGCTCCAGGCAATGTTGGCAAATGGCATTTTGGGCACCCGTTAGATGACATCAAAATCTCCTTATAAATGCAGCCTGTAAGGTATTAGCGCTTAACCAGTAGCCTCAATCTATCCCCACCTCAGCTTTGTCGCAGCTAGACTGGGGGATTGGTCAGTTCGCGGAAAATTAACGTGATCGCGCCCAAACGGATCCGTGCTCCCTCGGTAAGAAAACATCGCGAGACGGGCAAATCGTCAACAAAAACACCATTTAATGAATGGGTATCAAAAATACACACACCTTTTAAATACAAATCATAATACAACCTGGCATGTTTACTTGATACCGTGGCATCCGATAAGACCAGGTCATTTTCCTCTCCCCGCCCAATGGATAGAGGCAACCCCTGAAATACCTGACGATTTCCTGTTGGGAACTCTAAGGCAAAAAGATACCCCGCAGTCACATGCTCATCCGCTTCATCGGCGGCCTGTGGCCGCGGCAAAGAAACTTTTTCATCCCCCTCCTGCGAATTTTGTTCCCAGGATTCAAGTTTTCTTGTAAACACTTTGGTGTATCGATTCTTCATCTTCGCGGCCTCCTACTAAGTCAACAAACCAATTGCAATTCCAGGGATAGTCCTTCTACCTTTTTAATGTCCAGAATTTTAATCTAGAGGCTCTACAGATATAAGACGGTCAAAAGTGTTGATGTTCAATAACCATTCGCTACCCACCGAGAATTGGCGGAAAACATTCATATCAGTCGTGTTGTAAACATAGGATCCTTGGTCGGTAGAAAAAACGATCGAATACTCCACTTGTGGATCTCCAAAGATTTGCCCATCCAGCAAAGCTGGTTGAGGCACTTGTGGTGAAAAATCATCCCCACTTAACACAGCGCTGTCAACAACAACCCATTCCTGAACGGTGTAATCGCAATAGTCTTTATATACCTGATACTGGCAATCCTGCACCACCTCTGCATAACCCGAGCCACGGTCTACAGTGTACGGTGTACCGCACACCTTCTCCGCATTCTCTGCCGGCTCATTTTGAATTGTATAAACCCGATCGGAACACTGTCCAACACTGGCGTCAGAGGGAATTTCGTCGTACCAGTTTTGATAGCGAACCGGCGCCAAACCAAGAATTGGAATACTGCTTTCCCACTGCACAGATTGAACCACACCATTCCGTCCATCTGTTTTGGAAGACATCACCATCCCGGCGATCACTGCGACTAAACACAAAACCAGTAATGCCCCGATAATAATTAAAGCCAGCCGGTTTGGAGCCTTCGCGACAGGCGCAGGGACCGGCGCAGCTGCTGGCGCTGCGCTTGTTTGAAGACTGGCGCCGCAGCCGATACACTTCAAGGCAGATTGTTGATTTAAGACGCCGCAATTCTTACAAACAATTTCAGGCTCAGGACCGCTATGGAACGCCCCCACAACCTGACCAGCTTCTCGCTGGGTTCCTTCTTTTAGATCCGCCCCGCATTGCGAGCAAGTGGCTGTCCCTGCTGGATTTCGTGCGCCGCAGAAAGCACAATGGATATCTGCCCCTGCTTTTGCCTGGGCAATCTCTTTTTCGTCTGTGACTAATGTCTGGGTTTCTGCCTGAACAAAGTGTACGTTATCCGGTTGTGGAGCTCCACAGCCCAGACATGTTTTTTCAGGTCCTGGGTTGCGACTTCCACATTGAGGACATGTCCATTCTAACTTTACAAATCCCAGGGATTCTTTCGCCATCCATGCACCTCGTGATGTTTGCCAATTAAATCGGTCATGTTGAGAAATTACATGTCAATAATTTTCAGACCAGGATTATCAACCTAATTATAGATGATCTTCATCTAGGATAATTATAACCGCACAAATTTCAGTCCTTTTTATTTACTTAATACTGGGGAAGAATTCATCTGCGCAGTATGCCTTCGTGTCCATAAGTTTTCCAAGGTGAATAAAATTAACGCCAACCAGATCATGCCGAAGCCAACTAATTGATCTAAGCCAAATGGTTCGTTGTATGCCAGGACTCCCAGCAAGAATTGAGCGCTTGGAGCGACATACTGCAGAATTCCCAACATCGTGAGAGGTATCAGCCGGGCTCCACTGGCAAACAAGAGTAATGGAACGGTTGTTGCCAATCCGGCCAGGGACAAGAGAAAAGTGAGAGACCAGCCCCCATGCCCAAAAGCTCCGCTGCCCTGGATTTCTGTAAAAGATAAATACATGAGCGCTGGAATAAAAAGAATCATGGTTTCAACCATCAAACCCTGTAGTGCACTGGCTGGAGCAGTTTTTTTCATCAAGCCATAGGTGCCAAAGGAAAAAGCCAGCACCAGGGCAATCCACGGTAGTCGTCCATAACTCCAGGTCAGGAACAAGACACCCGCCGTTGCCAAACCCAGTGGCAACCATTGCCAGGCTCTGAGACGCTCCCGTAAGAATATTACGCCTAAGAGCACACTGACCAGGGGATTAATAAAATAACCCAGGCTAGTTTCGACAATAAAACCAGAAGTGACCCCCCAGATATAGGTTAGCCAATTGATGGATAATAAACAAGCCGCAATAGTGAGAATAACCATTGCTCGAGGAGAGTGGAAAATTTTTCCGATATTTTTCCATTGACGCTGCCAGCTAACAATAATTGCTAACAAAAGTACCGACCATACAACACGATGGCCCAAGATTTGCGTCGATGGTACTTCTTGCACAGCCTTCAAATAAACGGGCAAAATACCCCATAGCAAATATGCGCTGAATGCGTACCACATGCCTTTAGTCATGATGAGTCCTGGATGCTTTCTTGAGATAAACCACAAACCCCTATCATACCAGCAAATATACTGGATGAAGGGGTCATTAAATACCGAGAGCCGGATACGCCATAACCGGCTCTCAACAAGGAGGAGAAGAGAAATCGCTAGTTCACAACCATCATAACAAACTAAGAACAATCGTGCTTGACGCCAGCCATACGATTAGGCTACGAATGCCCAACAATTCAGCAAACTAAAAAAATCTTATTCAAATTGAAATGGATTTAAACTTAAAACAATGTCGCGTTTGTACGCCAGGCGCACAAACACGACAAACCACCGATATGGGCATCGATCGGAAAAGAGAAAATTACGCCAATGCAAAACCGATAACAAAAGCTGTTGTCATCAATAATAGTAAACCTGGCAGCACCTTGAAAATGCGCTCCTGGGACAAAAGCGGCTTTCCCGCCCGCAAAAAGGACAGCAATAAACCACCCAGGCCAATTAAGGCGCCTCCTAAGCCAACCAGCCAGAATCCTGGTCTTGCCCAGCCTGATATGCTGGCAACCGGAGGCAAAATAAAGATCATTAAACCAGCTATACCATGCACAACAGCCAACGAGAGAATAGAAATTTTTCCTTTATTGGTTGCACGCGTATAAGCAACCAGGGAGAAACCAATCAGCACAAAAATCAAGTAGGGAATACGCCAAGGAACCAGGTATTGCCATACCAGCCCAAGTGATAAACTGAGCGGAATCAGGGTAGCAATGGTTACAACCCAGGGACTTTCCAAAACTTCAAAACCCAGAATAATCAATAATAACCCTGCCACCAATAACACCCCAAACCCAACTGTATAACTCACCATTGAGAGTGTATTCAGATCTTCCACCCCGACGACAATCTGATAAGCGGCAATCAAACCAGTTAATAACAGCAGCAAGCGATCTAACATTGTCATTTTCTTCATATTGCATCCACCATTTATTCAATTTTTTATTTTTTTATACAGAGGTTGACTCTCTCGAACCAGATTCGGAAGGCGATTCTATCGAGTCAAGTTGTAAATGGATCGTCCTGGAGGGTTCTGGCGCTCCAGGTGCTTCTATTCGATTAACAACACCGCGCACGCCTGGGACCTGTTCAGCAATTCTTTGAACCAATTCCCAAATTTCAAAAGATGGCGCATCACCAGCCAGGTGAACAATTGCATTCAGCACACCCACACGCAAATGATGCAAGGCAGTATGTTCATTCTGTCTTAACAAGCGGTAGACTTCACTGCGTATGCGATTATCTTGTTTGGTATATCCGGTTTCATGTGCCATAATTTTTACCTGGCTTTGCTTGATTAAGGAAGCTAGCAATAACAAGTGTACAGGTTTTTGAATGATTTTGACATGACATTTGTCGTGAAAGCAAAACTCAATTTTCGCAGTTCACTTTTTTTCGAAAAGACCTGGTACATGCATTACTGTACAGACCATATGATGACATAAGTCACTTTTCAAATGATCATGTGACTTAAGTCGTATCCCCCCACGAAACACATCTATATAATCAAAAGTGAAAGAATGTCAATTTACGTAATAAAAGTGGTAAAAGGTTTTGCCATCTTGAATGAATTATCCAACAGATTGCATGCCTGAGGGTGATTTTAGGAGTTTATTTTGATCCACCTTGCTCAACGCTTAATGAATGTCGAAGTCTTCAATCGACTGCCAGAAGATACACTTAACCGGATTGCCAACCTGGCTACCTACCGCCGGTTAAAAACTGACGAGATCATTTGCGAACAAGGCGACCTATGGCCTAATGTGATCCTGCTCATTACAGGTCAATTGAGATGGAGTTTACTTGCTTTGAGTGGACGTGAACAAGTATTATTCCATCTCGAGCCAGACCAAACATTTTGGGGTCATAGCTTTTATGACGGTTTTCCCATGCCTGGTTCTTTATGCGCTGTCAGATCGTCGGTAGCCTATCAATGGAGCGGCGATGACCTGAAACCATTCTTCTCCGAACACCCTGACACATTATGGGAATTATTCCGGGTTCAAGCCAGAGCCATGCGGAAAGCTCGAGAGATTATCTATGGCTTGGCATTCCAGCCAGTGGCCGGGCGTTTAGCCAAATTGTTACTTGAACGCTCTCAAGGTCAGATAGCCAAACCGATTGAACGAGATCTAACCCTATCAGAAATTGCATCGATCGTTGCGTCATCACAGCAGGTGATCTGTCGACTGCTCTATCAATTTCAATCCGATGGCATCCTGCAAATTAACCGCGCCAGTATCACGATCCAGGATTTCCCTGCCCTGGAACAGATTACTGAAAACGACTGAGTTTCAGTATTATCTTTCAGCTAAAAGGCGCAGGCCATCTCGATCGGTCAGCACAAATTCGGTACGCGTTACCTGAATCAAATCATTGTTTGAGAAACGATACAGCATACGGCAAACCATCTCGCGAGTTGTGCCGATCTGCGCTGCCATCTCGTCTAGTGTCATGTGGCGTTCCATTGAGTCGTTTTCCGAGTCGCCAAAATGATCAATAAGTAAGCGAGCCAGCCGCCGGTCAACCGGTTGGAAAGCCATTTCTTCAACAATCATGCTCACTTGCTTCATCCGGTCAATCATCCGCAAGCATAAGCGCCAGGCTGCCTCGCTTTCGGTTCGAAAAACAGGAATTAGCATTTCTCTACTCCATAAATAAATGGTGGAATTTTCTACAGCGACCAGGGTTACCGGCATGGGACTCTCTTCATCAAAGAAAGCTAACCCCCAAAATATCTCCGAGGAACCAAAGGATCCCACTACCAGGCTTCGTCCTTCACTCGATTCCTTTAGAGCCTGCAACTTGCCTTCGCCAACCATAAACAGGTATGGCCACACTTCACCATTCAGTACCAGTATTTGTCCCTTTTTTAGACGCCGGATGGAGGCCTGTTTGGCTAATGATTTTCGTGTGCCTACAGACAATGTCGATAACACCCTGTTCTGAGAGATCCATTCAAACAACATTTATTTTTCTCCTGGGTTGATCTCTTAATCATAACCTATTCTCCGCAATCGACCAGGAGAATCTTCCGGTCTGATCTACGATCAAGGAATACAGAAGTTTCTCCCAACACGTTTACTGTTAAATATCAGCATTTCTGTCACATTATTTGCGTTAAAGCAAAGATTATTTCTTCTGCATGT
The DNA here is from genome assembly GCA_963842455.1 of uncultured Chloroflexia bacterium. Classification (GTDB taxonomy): domain Bacteria; phylum Chloroflexota; class Anaerolineae; order Anaerolineales; family UBA4823; genus CAWJHE01. The sequence continues at coordinate 322,631 of CAWJHE010000006.1, read as the reverse complement.
GTTATTAATCACAATAGTTATTTTTATCCACATCTAGATTGGAAAAGGGAGAGATTTTCATGAAAGAGACATCAGAAAATAATCGAAAAATTCTAGCTATCGTTGCAGTCCTAATAGGATTACTTTGCGCCATCGTAGCCCCTATTTTGGTACAGACATCAATGGACAGAGTAGTCAGCAATTTAATCGAAGTCGCCAAAGAGAAACCTCAATACAACAGCGGCATTGTCTTGTTTGGATTGTTTTATCCTATCTGGCGAGCTTTGATATTTGTCGCCGGGATCACGCTGCTAGCAATCGCATATAAAATCTATCAAGGCGAAGAGTGGTCATACCCAGTGGCAATGCTAGCCTACGCCATGCCGTCTATGGGTGGAATGTTTATGTTCCTGCCCTACGTTAGTTGGGTTGAAGGTTTTCCAATCCCGATGGCAATTTCCATAGTTGGATTAATAGGTTTTAGCCTCACTGTTCTTCTCCGAAATGGAGAAAAAGTAGCCAAGCTCATCGAATTAGGCACACTCCTTTTTATCGGCATGTTGGCTACTCACAGTTTCACTTTGGGCATAGGGAGTATCCGTATGCTCATGACCAGGCCAGGAAAACCGCTTTATGAGGGCTTACCCTGGTGGATTTTAACCTGGGTTGGACAAGTTGATTGGATTGCAACCATATTGCTGCTCATCGCCATCCCATTGATTGCCATGCGAAAACGCAGTGGTTGGTGGTTTGCGTTGATTGGCGCACTTTCCGCCTTAGCGATCGACGCCCCAACTCAGATCATCCGCACAGCCACACTAGATTATTTATATGGATCCCTGCTGGCATTGGGTTTGCTCGTTTTCTTGTTTCTTCCCAAAATCCTAGAGAAATACCAGGCAAAAGCAGCCGAAACCGAAAAAGTTGCTGCATAACAGTCAGAATAATCATCCCCTCATTTTTGATTCTAAAATCTGAGGAGCAAGGGATTTCCATGTTTTCCCCTTGCTCCTCTTGATTATTCTCCTAACGCAGCCTTTTCTTCCAGACCGGCGCGATCCAAAATTTTGATCATATGGCGATCAATTTCTATTAATCCATCGTCTGCTAAAGAACGCAGAGCTCGATTCAGTACATCAGGCACTGTTCCCAAATGAGCTGCCATTTCAGCCTGAGTCGACCAACGCCTGCGGGGAAGCACATCGCTACTGCCTGTCTGTGCCAATAAGCGCGCCAACCTGGATTGTACCGAACGCAAGGAAAGGTCCTCGACCAGGCGCATCAAGTGTAATACTCGCATTGAAAGATTCTGAATGATCATCTGGCTGAGTTTAGGATAAAGCTCCGTCAGCCTCAACAAGCTATCACGCTCAATAATCCAAACCATTGCATCCTCAAGTGTCTCAACCGTTACCCGATTGGGTCCAGAAGCAAAGACACCCAAATCATTAAATACATCCCCTGGTCCTACAAACCGGATTACCTGTTCGCGCCCAGATATGGAAATTTTCACCGACTTTAACCAACCCGTCTCTACAACATATAAACCCGAGCTGGGCTCTCCCTCCAAAAAGACGATCTGCCCGGCGCGGTAGCTTCGGCGAATGGCAATCGAAGCAATCGCATCCAAGATTTCGTCATTCAGCCCTGCAAAAGATGGAATACTTAATAGCATCTTTTTCGCATCTATCGGTGATTCACTCATAATTCTCCCATCTCATTGATCAGTAGCCCGTACGGTACCTTGATTTTACCCCATCATGACCCAAATAAAATCTTTAATCAGCTTTTCAAGCTTGTTTTTTTGATAGACGAAAGAAGTAACATGACTGAACCAGAGAATGACTTTGGAAGTCAAAATTTCCGACTTGACATCCTTGTGCTGAAACATCGGTGCAAATGACATCAATAAATATACAACCAATATTTTGTGATAATTTCTTGACAATATGCGCTTTCGTCATATAATATTAGTTGTAAAGCATGGATAATTAGGAGTCCCATATGCCCAAAAACAAGTCTGTAAATCGCCAACAGAATCCCCGACAATTGGAACGCCTTTTTAACGATATCACCCAATCCGATCAGAAAGAGATTGATGTTGGTGGGAGCTTGAGGCGGTTGAGAGAAGATAAAGGCTTAACCATTCGATCGTTGGCGGAAGACAGTGGGCTTTCGGTAAACACCTTGAGCCTGATCGAAAACGGAAAAACATCTCCCAGTGTGGGGACTTTACAGCAACTGGCCATTGCCTTGCAGGTCCCCATAACCTCATTTTTCGAAACAGAAATTCCTAAAACTTCCCTGGTTTACTATAAGGCTGGAAAGCGTCCACGAGCTGCTTTCGAATCCGGGTATCTGGAACACCTTGGAGCTGGATTACGAGACCGGGCTTTTGAACCCATTTTGATCACACTCGAACCGCTTGCCAGCAGTGGTCCCCAACCCATCGTCCATACCGGTTATGAATTTGTTTACTGTATTGAAGGCCGGCTGACCTACACCGTTGAAGATCAGATATATCTGCTCGAGCCAGGAGATAGTCTGCTGTTTGAAGCTCGATTGCCACATCGTTGGCAAAATGTCGATACCGTTCCTTCCTATTCGTTACTGGTCCTTTGCCCAGGAGACCAACGCGATCGTCCGGCAGAGGTTCACTTTATTCCAGAATAATTGGAAACCTCAAACAAAAATTGCCCACTATGGCAAAGGAGCATGAGAATGAAGCGCATTTTTCTTTTATTAATAATTTACATTCTTTTTTTATTCATTAATACATCCCCTGTATTGGCGCAATGCCCGGATATTCCAGAGAAATCATCCTGTATCACTTGTCACCAAACTTCTTCCATTCCACCTGAGCGCGCCAGCTACGATTGGCACAATACCCATTTTCAGAAAGATTGCTGCACCCGCTGTCATGGAGGAAATTGCATTGCTGAAGATGAGGATATAGCGCATGAGGGACTGATCGTCCAGCCGCTCGAAGACATTTACACAAGTTGTCGCGGCTGTCACCCAGATGATTATATTGTCCTTGCTAACCAACTTGCCGCCTCGATTGGTGTCATTCCAGGAAGCCTACCGACTCCAACGCCAGTTCCCACCAGCCCATCAGCAGGCAGCGCGCTGTTTCTTGCTACCCCAGTCGTTCCAGTTCAATCTGGAGTACCCATATCTGTTCCTCTTGTACTGGGTGGCTCGCTAATCGTCTGGTTTGGCATCATTGCCTTGTTGGCAAAAAGGCTGCAAACGAACAATACCTCGCCCACGAGGGAATAAAACTAGCTCATCGCTCCCCATGCAGGCCAAATCCGATTGGTCTATCGATCGTCAGGTGGATATCTACCCAAGACAATCGTATAGAAATTCATGGAATTGACGTTCTAGAAGGCACACCTTTGTTGGATATCAAACCTTATGTACCCGATTTTGACCAACCACAGAATGTTCGCACCGGTTGGTATCTAAATCGCCCTCACCCATAAGACCATCCCTTGGTAATCTCTCAAAATTGTCGATGATCACGTGACAAATGTCACTTGCCATGCCAGCCAACCAGCATATAATTGATATTGAGAATTATTCTCAATAAGGAGCTGATATGCTAAAAGAAAATCAGACAATTGAAAGTGTACGTGAACATGGGCACCGCCTCACCCCCCAAAGGCGATTGGTCCTTGAAATCGTCACTGCATCCCAAGACCATCTAGATGCTGAATCCATTTATCTGCAGGCAAAACAACGGGATGACCGCATCAGCTTAGCCACGGTTTATCGCTCCTTAGCTTTACTTAAAGAAATCGGGCTTATCGTCGAACACAGCCTGGGAGAAGATCATGCTCACTTTGAAAGCGCACAGACCTCCCCGCACTACCATTTCACCTGCGAAAGGTGCGGCCGTGTGGTGGAATTCAGTGCGCCTGAAATCGAAAACATCCTGAAGAACCTGTGCGTTGAAAAAAAACTTGAGGTCAACGAGGTTCATTTTTTCATTACTGGTGTATGCCAAATCTGCCAGCAGCAAAATTGAACATTAAACCATCTTTTAATGGAATAAATAAACAATGAAGCTCACAAAAAATATCTTTCACTTTCGTTCACACCACCAACACCGGCTTACGGGTCAACACGATACACTGGATGAATTACCTACCGGAAGCAGCGCCGTGATTATGAATCTATCTGGCGGTAAGCATATTTCATCGCGATTGGCCTCCATTGGAATGACAATCGGTTCTGAAGTTCAGATTCTTCAAAATTATCACCATGGTCCCATTATCCTCTCGGTACGCGGCGTTCGCTTAGCACTGGGAAGAGGTGAAGCCAAAAAAATCGAGGTGGAATCTCTATGACCCGTTCTGCTGCAGCTTACACGATCGCCCTGGCAGGACAACCGAATGTGGGGAAATCTACGATTTTCAATTTACTGACCGGTCAATCTCAATATGTCAGTAATTGGCCAGGAAAGACCTGCGAACAAAAAACTGCTCTGGTCCATCATTCAAGAGAAAATATCTACTTGATTGATTTACCAGGCGTTTACAGCCTGACCGCTGACTCGGAAGAAGAACGCATTGCCCGTGATTGTATTATCCGTTGCCAGCCCGATGCTATTATTGTCATTGTTGATGCAAGCGCCCTGGAACGCGACCTCTACCTTGTGGCTGAGCTTTTACAGCTTTCCACCCCATTAGTCATCGGATTAAACCGCCTTGACCAGGCTCAGCAACATGGGTTACAGATTGAGCCTCATGTTTTAGAAGCTGCCTTAGGATTACCGGTTATTCCCATGATAGCCAATCAAGGTCAAGGAGTAGACAATCTGGTTAACCAAGCCATTCATCTAGCTACCGAACCCGATGCCTGGAAGCCAAACCGGCCCGAAATCCGCGCAGATCATCAACAAGTTCTGAAGTCGATCGAAAGCTTGCTTGACCTGACCATAACCGAACCCTACACCCCATCCTGGGCAGCGATCAAGCTCCTGGAAGGTGATGAGGAAATTACTCAACTGACCAAAGAACGATTAGGCGAAAAATGGGAGGCTGTTCACAAGATACTGCTCCAGCACGATGATGCCTTTTTGGCTGTCGCCAGTGGCCGCTACGAATGGATTGCTCGCATGATTCGGGCAGCAGTGATCCGGCCCAAGGCTGGCCGTATAACCATTACAGATCGCATAGATAGGATTGCTACCCACCCGTTTTTGGGTCTGCTGATCCTGATTGGTGCTTTAGGCTTCCTTTTTTGGCTAATTTACGCCATCGGTGTGCCTATCCAAACTTGGATGGATACAGAAATTGTGCAGGCTTCGGCTCAATGGGTGCGCCTACAATTGGCGAACTCACCAGCCTGGCTTGCCAGTATGATTTCCGATGGGGCAATTGCTGGCGTTGGAACTGTACTAACCTTACTTCCCATCCTGCTCGTCTTTTTTATTGTCTTAGGAATTTTGGAAGATATCGGTTATATGGCGCGTGCTGCATTTGTCATGGATCGCTTCATGCATGCCATGGGCTTGCATGGCAAGAGCTTCCTGCCTCTCTTTCTGGGTTTCGGATGTAATGTACCAGCTGTGATGGGTAGCCGTATCATTGAATCGCCAAAAGCCAGGTTAATCACCATCCTGGTGGCTCCGATTGTGCCTTGCACCGCGCGCATGTCGGTCATCGCTTTTCTGGCCCCAATCTTTTTCATGGAGCATGCCCTATGGGTTTCTTGGGGAATGGTAGCATTAAGCCTGGGTGTGCTCATGATCATGGGGATTATCCTGCATGAGCTATTCCTGGGTGGAGAACATAACGCTTTCATCATGGAACTTCCCCTTTACCAGTCCCCGGACTGGAAAGTGATTGGTCAAGGCGTCTGGCAGCGAACGGTCGATTTTCTGCATACAGCCGGAACTATTATCTTGCTCGTTTCGTTGATCATGTGGGCTCTCTCCACCTTCCCCAGCGGTGACATAGAAACCAGTTACCTGGCGATGGTTGGACGATTATTCGCCCCAATTGGCGCCTGGATGGGGCTGGAATGGCAAATGATGGTAGCCTTACTCTCCAGTTTCCTTCGCAAAGAAAACACGATTCCCACCCTGGCAGTCCTCTATAGCGCCGGTCAAAACGCCAGCCTGGCTCAGGTATTAGCTGATCACTTGCTACCTGCCGCAGCCCTGGCTTTTATGGCAGTTCAGGTGCTTTTCATTCCATGTCTGGCAACCCTGGCAACCATCAAACAAGAAACCAATTCTTGGAAATGGACGATTCTCAGCACCGTCATGTTGCTGGTCATCTCATTGGGAATTGGTGTGTTGATCTACCAGGGCGCTCGCCTGATCGGTTGGGGCGTGTAAATATGTTAAAACAATTATTGGAAATAATTACCCAGGAAAACGTTTTCAATCCAGTCGAGCTGGCCAGCCGGTTAAATACCAGCCCAGCCTTGGTGGAGCAAATGATGACTCACCTCGAACGGGCAGGGCAGCTGAAATCAGTCTCCACCTGCGCCCCATCTCACTGCCACACCTGCCCAATATCGTCCGGTTGTAACACAAAATCCCCCCGAATGTGGTCAATTAAATTGTGATCGAAAGAATCAAAAACGCTCGTCAGTTCAGACGAACGTTTTCTCAGGCGGGGAGACAGGGATTCGAACCCTGGGTCGAGTTTTACCCCGACAACCACTTAGCAGGCGGCCCCAATCGTCCACTCTGGCATCTCCCCATTCATTGCTTGCCCCCCAGAGCGAAGGAATTTTACCACACACTCACCCAGGTCGCAACAAAAAACCTTTCTGATTAAATATTCGAAATCGAATCTCTCAGGCGTTTCAACTGACGTTCCAAACTGTCCTTCTGCCTGAAATATTCCAATGTCACTACTTCAGGCTTACTTCGTTTCAACACCCATTTTAACAATCGATAATCTTCTTCCTGCAATTCTTCATGGGCATCGTAGAGTATGCCATTTTTCGGTCGTGTCCCACTAACATGAATCTGGCGAACCTTCTGCAACGGCAAGCCATCCAAATACTGGTGGACATCCAATTTCAATACACAGGCTGCCACCTGTGCATGCGCAATATCCAACAAGAAATCAGCATCGGCGCTTTCAAGGATTCCCGTTATATTTTTCGTTTCTATTTCAAAACGATATTTGAGGCTTTCAAAAGATGGCATGTTCTCAATCAACAACCACAAATGAAGGTCTTTCAGTTTTTCTACTTCAGCTACAAACACACGAGTTGAGCGTTCATAATCAGGGGGTGGCAGGTATATTCCCAACCGATTCGCCGCCCAAACATACCCTGGCGGTAAAAGGGAAAAATGAAATGATAACCAGTTACTTTGTGTCACTCGAAGATAATCTCTCAAGGATTTTCGAGTTCCTGGTATCCACCGAAGCCTTGAAATCAAATTGTTAAAATGCAAGAAAATGGGCAAATCCGGGTGTTGCTGGCGGAAACCCTGGATCTTCTGCGTGGAAAGCCAAGGACCGACCTCAACAGCATCCACGATTGTTTGGTCTATTTCAAACAATTCGACGAGAGGTCTGGATAGATTGGTTGACAAGTTACACATGCTATGACATTACGGCTATCGATAAAAGCCTTCTAAAAATTCTTTCAACACCAGGGCGCTGTTATGCTGCTGATCGTGCGTCGCATAAACCAGGGTCACCGTGCCTTGCTGTGAATGTCTCAATATTTCTTCAACCAGCTCAGACTTTTGCGACAATTCTTCGATGTACTTCTGCTTGAAATCCTTCCATTTCTCTACATCATGAGCATACCATTTCCGCAGCTCCGGACTGGGAGAGATTTCTTTCATCCATTCGTCCAAACTGGCTTTTTCTTTGGAAATTCCACGCGGCCATAACCGCTCAACGAGTATTCTGTAGCCATCATCATCTGCAACGGGTTCATAGACACGTTTTAGTTTGATCATCTTTCACCTTAACAAATACGCAGCAGCAATTCACCTGTTTGACGATTTATCGCCCTCCAAGACTTGTGGCTGAATTTCTAGTCGTTTTTCAAACCGTTAGCAGTTTCGACTGCGGCGCCTTCTTCCATAACTTTGATCTGACGCCTCAACCAGCGGATGACCACCGGTTCATATTGCCGTACCAGCAACACCGAGCTACTTTCAACATGCTCAATGATCCAGTCATCAACCGAGCCAAAAAGGCGGGTTCCAGAACTGTATTCCTCCGAAGCGCCCATGATCACCAGGTCATAGGATTGGCGTTTTGTCTCATCCAGGATGCCCTGGATGAGCGATTCGGCTTGAGTGATACGTGGGGCTACGCGAGGTGGGAGGAAACCTAATTCACCAATAATGAGCTCATTGATAAAAATCGTTTCATCGGTAATCTCTTCCGTTTCCGTCTGCCCATAAAACAGGTGCAAGGCAGTGACGGTGGCATTTTCCTGGTCGGCTATTTCGAAGGCGATGCGCAGCGCCAGGCGCGAATGCAGCCCACCGCCAATCGGCACCAGGATATTGCGAATTTGGCCTAGATTGCGGCTAAGCAGAACCGCTACGTTTGTCTCAGCTTTTTCCAGCAAGGTCTTGACCGGGTTTTCAATAACAGCCTGTGAGTTGAGCGGTCCAGGCCAGCCAACCAGCGCCAACCTGACGTTCTGGCTGATCTCAATTTCACTCAAAATGCTTTGTGCAATGCTGAGTCCTTGTCGAACTTTGGTATACAGGGGCACGTTACGTTTCTGAGCTTCTCGCAGGATATGATCCGGCAAGCTGCTTTGTGGCAAAGAAGGGCGTGACCCTGAATCCAGCGGAGAAACTTCCGGGCTCCCTTTAGGTGTTACCTTTGCGTTGAAAACACATAGGTTGGTCTCTTCACTCGCTTGGGCCAGGATTGCAGCCAAGTAAATCAGTTGCCCGCCTGTTTGTGGGTTAGCTACCGGTACTAGAATGCGGTCTTTTGATTTTTCAATAGACTTGATCCGCATTTCGTAAACCCGCTTCACAGAAGGGCCTATGAAATAAGCGCTGCTTAACACGGTCAGTAACACCACACCAAATCCCAAGGCGCGTAGTTCTGTGAAGGCGATAATCAACAGGCAGGAGGCCATTGCCAGGTATGCAGTCAATGGGAAGAAAGGTACTTTGAAAGGGCGTCGCAAATCAGGATAACGTTGCCTCAAGCGAATCAAAGCCAGGTTCGACCAGAACAGAACAAACAGGTAACCGGAGCTGGATATATAGCTCAAGAATTCCACCAGTCCAACTGCGGCAACCGCGACAACAACTCCACCAATGACAAGGATGGATGCATAAGGCGTTTGCCTGTAACTTAAATGGGCTAGGAAGCGCGGCCACATACCATCGCGGCTGAGGGTGAAAGCCTCACGGGTGGCGCTAAGCATGGCAGAGTTGAGCGTGGTGACTGTGGCAATAATACCTGCGATCCCCAGCATCACCTTGCCCCAACCGGGTATGAAGCGAGACACAGCATCCGTCAGGGCTACTTCAGAACCTGCCAGCTCGGTCCAGGGGATCGTGCCCAGCGTCACCAGGATGATCAGCGGGTAGAGCACAATCAGCAGGGTCAGACTGAGCAGAATGCTTAAGGGAATATTCCGGTCAGGGTTTTTGATTTCCTCGGCGTCATCGGCAATCACCTCAAACCCGATATAAGCCACATAAGCCAGGGCGATGGTGGAGAGCAGAGAAGCAAAATTCGACCAGGCATCCTGTTGGATGAAAAAATCCCCTTGCCACAGATAAGTTTCCCATTGAAAGCCGCCTGGCATTGCAAAACCAAGCACGATGTAAACCAGAAAAACGAGCATCAAAATCCCACCCAGGAGTACCTGAACTTTGCCTATATTCCCGACTCCTAGCAGGTTCAGGATAATGAACACCAGGATTACAGCAATGGCTGTGGGCACGATCGGCAGGAATGGGAAAAAGATTTGCAGAGAATAGGCAAAACCCACCGCCGATAAGGCTGAATAAAAAGTACTTGAAAGGCAATCCATTGAGCCTACCAGGAAAGAGAGCAGGTTACGCCCCCAAGCTTCGCGCACGTAAGTCATTGCTCCACCTGTCTCAGGAAAAGTGGACGCCAGTTCGCTGTAGTTTATGGCAATACTGTAGCTCAAGAGACCGCCAACGACCAATGCCAGGACCAAGGCCGGACCAGATATGCTTGCGGCATGACCGGTTAAAACAAAGAGCTCAGCCCCCATGGCTCCAGCAGTGCCCAACATCACCACCTGCACCAGGCCTAATTGCCGTTTAAGTTTACGCTTATGCATATTTTCTCCACGCTTATATGCCGGTTTGGAAAATATCCAGTAACGTTCACACAACTATAGGAATTTACTAATTTATCTCAGGGTTAAGGACGTGCATGATATCCTTGAGCACATTATATACCTCATCACGGATGGCGTGTTTGGAGAAAATATCCGCAGCACCCGAAAGGGTTGTAGCCCGAGGCGAAAATCTGCACCCGAACAAATCGAAGGGCACAGTCGGGTAATGAGAGAACCCTATCATGGCTCTAAAACCTTCGATTTTGTTTCTATCTCGAATTTGCCCCAATGACCACTAAGCTGGCAGCTCCAATCATCCTTTTTATCATCTCCACTTTCATTGCTTAACCCAATTCGCATTCTTTCATGGCATATCAAGCAACCACTCCGACAAAGACCTTATCTCGATCCTACATTCGTCCATTTCAACAGGGTCCTCATTTTCGCCTGATAATATCAATGCTGTGGAAATTTTTAGTGACCGCATAGCATCCTGTAACGAGCGAATTTCACGCTGACGCGTTTCGATCTGGTTAAGATTCTGAGCCACCTGGATCAATTGGCGCTTTTCTGGTATGAAAAAATCGACTTCAAATCCTAAAGGAGTCGTAAAATAATAAAAATTCTGATGTTTCCTGCGCAAAGCCAGGTAAACAAGGTTTTCAAATGCCTTACCCGTATTCGAAGAAAATGAAAAACCAATAGTTTTGGATAGTCCAGTATCAATACTATAAATTTTTTTGGGGGCTATTTGCTGGCGTTTTACTGAGTAATCGTAAACATTCACAGAAAAAATTAACCAGCTTTTTTCTAAGTATTCAATATAATTCTTGATCGTGTTGACGCTTCCCAGGCGAAATTGTTCCTTAAGACGGTTGAAAGAGATGGGATTACCAATATTACTCATGAGGTAAAAAGACAGATCTCTCAAAGCGCTGATTTCTTGGACCCGGTAGCGAGTGGCAATATCACGATAGAGCACATCATCATATAAAGTCCTTAGAATAGGCAACTCGGGATATTTCAAGTGGTCTGGTATACCGCCCAACACTAAATATTCATTAAGAATTTGTCGCAATCTGGCTTTTTCGAGGGTCATCATCTGGCTGCGATCTGGAATTGAATAACTTTTGAATCGAATGTACTCGGAAAATGAAAAAGGAAATAATTCTACTGACAGGTAACGACCAGTTAAGCGAGTGCCGAGATCTTGACTGAGCAAAGATGCGTTAGACCCTGTAATGAAGAATTTTATACCCGCATCCATCAAGCGACGTACAAAATGTTCCCACCCTGGAATATTCTGCACTTCATCCATAAAGAAAATTTTGCGTTCGCCAAAGATCTCTAATAATGCTGCATACAGGTCTTGAGCATCCGAAGCCCCAAACCCAATAAATCGATCATCTTCGAAATTCACATAATAGAATTGATCTACACCAAGCTGATGACCTAATTGCGCTAACAGCGTCGATTTCCCTACACGGCGTAAACCAGAAATAATGACAGCATGAGGCGCAGAAACCAAATTTCCGACTACCTCTAATTTATCCCGCTGAATACCTGTATCCAGGGAGCAAAAATTCCGGTGTTGCTCAAGTAATATTGTTTTTACTTGGTCAGTTGTCCATCGCGATTTCCATTTTTGTTCATTCATAATGAAATTATATACATCAATGTTTTCATTGTCAATGAAAACATTATGACTTCAGAAGGATAATAAAGGAACTTGTTGTAGTTTGATCATCTTCAACCTCAACAAATACGCGGCAGCAATTCCCCCGACAACCTATCCACCACCCGTGTACTTCCCAAACCGGTTTTCATCAACACCCTGCCTAGCCGGCTCAGCCTGGACGACACCAATCTGGACTGCACCCAGAGCCATAAGGCGCAGCGCGCATGACCTGCAAAGCCAGCTCGCATGCTCTGCCGCCACAATCGCAACCAACTTCCCTTCATTCGCAATATACAAAGGATCAAAGCCCAGCAATTCACAGGCGGCTTGGACCTCAGCCCGCACAGGGATGGCGCGCTCCTGGAGCAGCATCCCCACCTTGGACTGCATAGCGATCTCATTCAAAGTCGTCGCCAACCCACCGCGCGTGGGATCGCGCAACACGCTTACATGCACACCACTTTCCATTAACGCCACTATCATTTTATTCAAAGGGGCGACATCGCTGATCACATTTGCCTCAAAACCCAATTCACCGCGCGCCGCCAAAACAGCAATCCCATGATCTCCAATCGGACCAGACAAAAGCACGGCATCCCCTGGTTTGGCTTGCGCCCCGCCAATCGGCTGTTGACCCAGGATTACGCCAACCCCGGCGGTGTTGATGTACACGCCATCCGCCTTGCCACGCTGCACCACCTTGGTGTCTCCGGCCACGATTTGCACACCGGCTTCTTGAGCCGCCGCCTGCATGGAGGCAACTATCCGCTCAAGCAGCTCAAATTCCACCCCCTCCTCCAGGATAAAACCGGCGGTCAGGTACAGAGGCTTGCGCCCCCAGCATGGATACATCGTTAACCGTACCGCACACCGCCAGCTTACCAATATCTCCGCCCGGAAAGAACAATGGCCAGACCACATGCGAATCGGTGCTGATAGCCAGCCGCGCCCCCTGTGGGATACTGACCTCTCCTGCGTCGTTGCCTGCCAACAAAGGCTGGGCTGCCCAGATACGGCATAAACAAGCGCGCCACCAGGTCATGCGACATCTTGCCACCACTGCCATGCCCCATAACAATCCTCTCACGATGCGCTAGAGGAACCGGACAAACAGGTCCTTCTTCAATTGTCATGCTGCAACGCTCCATCGGAAAAATTTTTATAACGGAAATATGCCGCACAGGCGCCTTCAGAAGAAACCATGGTGGCGCCTAATGGATGTTCAGGTGTGCATGTTGTCCCAAAAGCGCTGCATTCAAATGGTTTTTTCAACCCCTGCAGTACCTGCCCGGCAATGCACAAAGGCGATTCTGCCGGCTGAATTTGGGCTACATCGAAACGCATTTCGGCGTCAAAAGCGGCAAATTCTGGGCGCAGACACCAACCGCTTTCCGGGATCATGCCAATTCCTCGCCAGGAACGGTCGCAAGACCTGAACACCTGCTCAATCACCTGTTGAGCCTGGCGGTTGCCATCTTTCGTCACCAAACGACCATAGGCATTATCCACACTTACCTGGCCACTTTCCAGCATCTGGGTGGTTTTTAAAATCCCCTGCAGGATATCCACCGGTTCAAAACCGGTGACTGCCATAGGAACTGCGTATTGCGCAGCTATCGGAAGATACTCCCAATAACCCATCACCGTACAGACATGCCCAGCCAGCAGAAATCCCTGTACACGGTTATCAGGTGAGCCCAGGATAGCATGTAAGGCTGGCGGGACACGCACATGCGAGACCAACAGGCTAAAATTCTTCAGACCCAAAGCCCTGGCCTGCAAAACACTCATCACATTGGCTGGCGCGGTGGTTTCGAAGCCGATGGCGAAAAACACAACTTCCTTATCAGGGTTATCCTGCGCAATGCGGATAGCATCCAATGGCGAGTAAACCACCCGTACATCACCGCCCTGAGCTCGTATAGAAAACAAATCTTCAGTAGACCCCGGTACGCGTAGCATATCTCCGTAAGAAGTAAAGATCACTTCTGGACGCTGTGAGATCGCCAAGGCTTTGTCAATCAGCTCCAAAGAGGTTACACATACCGGGCAACCCGGTCCATGCACCAGCTCAATTCCTGGGGGGAGCAATTGGTCCAGACCATAACGCATAATGGCATGCGTCTGCCCGCCGCAAATCTCCATCAGCACCCAAGGTCTTGTGGTTAGGCTGTGGATTTTATCTACGATTGCCTGCACCCGCGCCGGATCGCGATATTCATCCAGGTTGGTCATGTCTCTTCACCTAACTCTTCTTCAAAACGGCTAATCTCTTCCAAAAGCGCCAGGGTTTCCCTGGCTTCAGCCTCATCGATCAAATTCAGGACAAAACCAACATGCACCAGGGCATAATCTCCCGCTTTTGCATCCGGCACAAAGGTCAGGCAGGCTTCGCGAAAGACGCCACCGAAGTCAATCTTTCCCATCTGCAAACCCTCTCGCTGGTAAATCTCGATAATTTTTCCAGGAATTCCTAAACACATACCTGCCTCCTGTTGCACTCGCTTAATCCATACCAACCATACCTGCTTTGATCCGCGCGGCAGCTACCACTATCTGACCCAAAGCCAGCCCGCCATCATTCGTTGGAACCTGCCGGTGTACCAGCACTTGCAAACCTTCAGCCTGCAACAATCCCACGGTTTGCGCCAGCAGGAATGTATTCTGCCAGACGCCCCCACTCAGCGTTACCTGGTTGATGCCTGTTTGGCGGCTAAGCTCTTTACAAGTTCGCCTGACCATTTGAGCGATACCGCCATGAAAACGGGCAGCCATACGCCCGCGCTCAACCCCTGAGCGCAAGTCCGCAATGATTTGAGCGAACATTTCCGTTGGATCAATCAGTCCATCCTGAAGGTCCATATCGTAATAGCTAGTTTCTCGCCCAGCCACCATGGCCTCCAGCTCGATGGCAGCCTGCGCCTCATAATTCACCACCTGGCGCACCCCCATCAAAGCCGAGACGGCATCGAACAAACGCCCCATGCTGGAAGTCAGCGGAGCATTAAGACCGCTCTGAATTTGATGCTGCAAAACGCTCAGTGTGTCCACGCCCTGTTCAGATTGTTGGCGAGCATATTGCACCGGCGGCAGATCTTCATCCCAGGCCAGACCAGATGTATACAGCCAGCTTAGTGCCATCCGCCAGGGCTCACGCACAGCCCGGTCGCCGCCAGGCAGGGGCGAGTATGCCAGGTGCGCCGCTCGCTGGTAGCCTAAATAATCAGCAATCAAAAATTCCCCGCCCCAAATTGCACCATCCTCCCCATAACCCGTGCCATCCAAAGCCACGCCAATCACCGGCTGCCCGCCATCCAGCCCATGTTCTGCCATACAGGCGGCGATATGGGCATGGTGATGTTGCACGCCAATCAAGGGTAACTGTTCACGTTCTGCGCGTGCCAGAGCATAGCGGGTGGAGAGGGTATCGGGATGCAAATCATAAGCAATCACTTCTGGTTTTATGCGGAATAAGCGCTCAAAATGGGCAATCCCCTGCTCAAAGGCCTGCAGGGTTTCATAATTCTCCAGGTCGCCAATATGGTGGCTGAGGAAAGCGTAATTCTGGCGCGCCAGGCAAAAGGTATTTTTTAGCTCGGCTCCGCTTGCCAGCAGTGGATCGACTGCCCAGGGAAGAGCAATACTATCCGGTGCATAACCCCGGCTGCGCCGGATGGGATAGACCGGCTGCTGTTTGGCAGGGTTTTCGCCGCGCACCCAGGGAAACAGGCGCACGACCGAATCGTCGCAGCGAGTGTGAATATCTCGATCGTGCATCAAAAAAGCGTCTGCAAGCACTGCCAACCGCTGGCGTGCTTCCTCGTTTTGGGTGCAAATAGGCTCTTCGCTTAAATTTCCACTGGTCATAACCAGAGGCGGCATATCGAAAGTCATCCCCGGCTTTTGTGGGTCGGCGAATAGAAGATAATGCAAAGGGGTGTAAGGCAACATCACACCCAAAGTGTGCTGCCCTGGTGCGACCTGCCCGGCAATCGGCGAATCCGCTCGTCGCAGCACAATCACCACCGGTCTTTGACGAGCGCTGAGTAGATTACGTTCTAATGGGCTGATGAAACAATGAGCAGCCACACTTTCCAAATCCGCCAGCATCAATGCAAAGGGTTTGTCCACCCGCAATTTGCGTCTGCGCAGCTCTGAGACCGCCTCTGCGTTGGTTGCGTCACAGGCTAAATGAAATCCGCCTAACCCTTTGATGGCCAGGATTTTGCCCTGGCGCAGCAATTCCCGTGCAGCCAGAATAGCCGTCTCCCCCTGGGCAATCACAGTTTTCGCAGTCTGATGATCCGGTGAAAACAAATCCGATTCACCAGGCAACTCGCCGGAAACTTCTTCCAGCCACACCTGCGGTCCACAGGCAGGGCATGCCACTGGCTGGGCATGAAATCTCCGGTCTTCAGGATCATTGTATTCCGCTGCGCAATCCGTGCACATTTGAAAATCTGTCATGGTGGTTTTCGGCCGGTCGTAAGGGATATCTTTAATGATCGAAAAACGCGGCCCGCAATTGGTGCAGTTGATAAAGGGATAACGATAACGACGGTCTTGCGGGTCAAATAATTCCCGCAAACAATCTTCGCAAATCGACACATCCGGGGAAACAGGCAGGAAATCTTCTGGAGCGCCTTGTGAATGCCGAATTTCAAAACCTTGATACCCGTTCACATCCCGCCAGGTTGCTTTTAACTCGTCGATGCGCGCCAGCGGTGGGGCTTGATCACGCAATGCCTGGATAAAATCCTGCAATGCTTGAGCCTCGCCATCCACCTCGATATCGACCCCAGCGGAAGTATTGCGCACCCATCCGGCCAGACTGAAGCGCTTTGCCAGCCCGTACACAAAGGGTCGAAAACCCACCCCCTGCACAATACCGGTAATGTGAATCTGCGCACTTTGTAAACTCAACGAACCATCTCCTGGGTTAGACCCGCAAGCGAACCAAACAGCTGAGAGAAATGGGCTTTCATTTCAAGCACATCTGGAACTGGTGCATAAGGATTATTTTACAGCCTGCTGAAGCCAGTCAGTCCAGGCTTGCAGACCCTCGCCTGTGCGGCATGAAAGCGGGAAAGTCACCAGACCCGGGTTCAATATCTCGACCCCGCGCCGGAAATAATCCATATCAAAAGGCACATAAGGCAGTAAATCTGTCTTATTGATCACCAAAGCCTGCAATCCGCGATAAATACCCGGATATTTATAAGGCTTGTCATCGCCTTCGGGTATCGATGCAATCAACACGCTGCTATGCGTACCTAATTGGAAACTGGAGGGACAGATCAGGTTGCCAACATTTTCCACAATCAATAAATCGACCTGGGATAAATCCAGCTGGTTCAACGCAGCCCGCAACATGACCGCATCCATATGACATTGTCCGCCCGTGTTCACCTGAACAGCAGGTACCCCCAGGGCGCTGATCTTGTCAGCATCGATGGTCACCGGCGCTGTGTCGCCTTCAACAACTGCCAGTCGCAATTTTCCAGACAATGCTTCGATCGTTTTCAAAATCAGGCTGGTCTTTCCAGCGCCGGGAGAAGCCATGATATTAATGCTATACACATTCGCCTGTTCCAGCCTGGCGCGATTCTCTGCTGCCAGCTGGTCATTGGCATTCAAAATTTGTTCCACCACGGGAATACGTTGCGGCATTTTACCTCCGAGATCCTCTACTCAACATCGATCGCTTCCAGGGTGAATTCTGTACCAGCAATCACTTCTACATGAGCGCTGTGGCAATTGGGACAGGCCAGGTCATGCCCGTTCAAGTGATAACGTGCCTGGCAATCCAGACACAAAAGCTCTGCCGGAATACGTCGGAAATAAAGCTGAGCCCCCTGTGCAGGCGTGTCCTCCGTGATCAGATCCCAGTAAAATTGCACCGAATCATCCACTATCGAAGACAATTCACCAATCACCAGGTGAACGCCGCGCACACTTTTCGCCTTGCCGGCATGACGCAGGGTAATTTCCAGGATACTTTGGGTGACCGATAATTCATGCATCAGAATGCCTCAGCATTGGTTCAGCGAATAGCTAATTGTAACCCAAATAGACCGCTATAACCGCCAACATGCCAGACGGTAAAACAGCATATTACATAAGCTCATCCCACTTCGTGGGTCAAGCAAAATGATCCGAATGATGAGTTTTCAAAAAAAGAAAGTTTTGCGTTCTTTGCGAGCTTTGCGAGAGATATTGGCCATCACCTTGCGTCAGCTCGCTGACGAACTCTCCAAGCGGGAGAGGGAGCTGGCGAGCTTTGCGAGAGATCAAAATAAGAAAAACTCTGCGCACTTTGCGGCTTTGCGAGAGATCAAAAAAGAAAAAAGGGATTTCTGTAATCGTCTTGTTCGCTGGTTAAACGCAAACCGCCTCTTTCGAGGCAGTTCCTCACAAAAGAACCATTTATACAGGCGGAGGGAGAGGGATTCGAACCCCCGGTGGGCGTTGACCCACAACTGTTTTCAAGACAGTCGCCTTAGACCGCTCGGCCATCCCTCCAAAGCGATCGAATTCTACCATAGGTAACCCCAGCCTGCAACGCAGCTTTCGAATTACTCGTGCTATACTAGGCGATATTTTTATAGTCAGAACCATTTCCTGGTCGCGCTTGTTGGATCAAGGATTATGGTTCAGATCTTGACAAAAGCGCCAAAGTACGGTTTGCTGTGACCGATTTGATCGAGGAATAATAGGACCTGTATGAAGCATGTTGCCCGTTCATCTCTGATCATCGCTGTCTTTTTCGGCATCGATAAAGTTTTGGGGTTCATTCGGCAGATCTTGGTTGCCCGCCAGTTCGGATTATCCTACGAAATCGATGTATTCAACGCTGCCAATAACATCCCCGACCTGCTTTCCGCCCTGATTTCGGGCGGAGCATTGGGAGTAGCCCTCATTCCTGTCTTGAGCGAGTATTTGGACCAACGCGGGCGGTCTGCCGCCTGGGACCTTTTCTCGCGCATCCTCAACCTGGCGTTCCTGGTCACGGCAGCTATTTCGTTGGTGATCATCCTGTTAGCTGATCCCGTGGTTCGCTACCTGATTGCTCCCGGCTTTCCTGAAGCCCAGAAAGCGTTAACTATCGAGCTGATGCGCCTGGATCTGATTGCTATCCTGATCTTTTCGATCAGCGGATTAGCCATGGCGGGGCTGCAAGCTAACCAGCATTTCCTGCTCCCAGCTATGGCGCCTGGTTTATACAATATTGGACAAATTTTCGGCATTGCCATCCTGGCGCCCGAACAGGGGATCAGCCTGGGTCCGATTGTACTCCCCGCCTACAACCTGGGCATTCATGGCCTGGTTTATGGGGTCATCTTGGGAGCGTTGTTGCACCTGGGTATTCAGATACCTGGCTTACTTCGGTATGGTTTTCGTTGGACGCCAGCTATCCAATTGAACAACCCAGGTGTCCGCCATGTGCTGAGCTTGTTGGGACCGCGTATTGCCACCATGTTCTTCCTGCAGATGTTCTTTATTGCTCGCGACAACCTGGCTTCCCGGCTTGGAGAAGGGGCGGTCACGGCTCTAAACTATGGCTGGTTCATCATGCAAGTACCCGAGACCTTAATCGGCTCCGCCATTGCCATCGCCATTCTGCCCACTCTTTCCGAATATTTCGCCCGCCAACAGATGGACCAGTTCCGCCAGACCATCCACATGGCAGTCCGCACCCTGCTCGCGCTGACCATCCCAACTGCCGCCCTGCTTTCTGTCGCTCTGCGCCCCCTGGTGAGCGGTTTGTTCGGTTTTGACCCTGCCGGCGTGGAGCTGGTTGTCTGGGCAACACGCGCATATCTTTTAGGCTTGATGGGACATGCTCTCCTGGAAACGGCGGCCCGTTCATTCTATGCCCAACAAAATGCACGCACCCCCCTGTTTGCAGCAGCCCTCAATGCCGGAGTGTACATCGTGCTGGCAATTTCGTTTTCACCCATCCTGGGCGCTCCTGGAATTGCCCTGGCAAATACCCTGGCGTTTAGCAGCGAAGCGCTCTTGTTGTTGTTCCTGCTCCAACGAAAATTACCGGGCTTACTGTATGTAACACGTCCATTATTGCGCATCTGCCTGGCATCCGCCCTGGGAGCTGGGGTCGTTTACGCCCTCATGCAACTGCCATTGCCTGAGTTGCCCCTCGCCATCGCAGCTTTGGCAGCTGGCGGCTTAGTCACCCTGCCTTTCATCTGGCCAGAAGCTAAACAACTGATAAAATTGTGAGCAAGTAAAGATCTTGTTCATTTTGGGTCTGTGAATTAGATCAATTTTAAAAAGGAAGTGCGCCAATGTTTAAGCCAGCTTACTATCTTCTGCTATTCTCCCTGCTATTCTCCTTTTTGAATGTGGCGTCTCCTGCAGAGAACCAGGTTTCTGCCTGGCAGGATAAAGTCGATCCGCAACTGCTCGAAAACAGCGCATCTCAAGTCGAATTCATCTTGTTCTTGAGCGCACAGGCTAACCTGGATGGTGCAGCGCAATATGCCTCCAAACAACAAAAGGGAGAATACGTTTTCCAAACCCTGAGGCAAACCGCCGAAAGCAGCCAAAAACCCATTGTCGACCTTCTTTCACGCAGCGGGGCCGAATTCAGGTCTTACTGGATCGCCAACATGATCTGGGTGCGCGGCGCCCCATCATTAATCGAAAGCTTCGCTTTGCGCAAGGATATAAAAAAAATTTATGCAAATCCCAGCGTTCGCCTCGACACGCCACAAATTGCCACTTACACCCCGCAGGCAAGCAACACTCCACAAGCAGTAGACGCCATTGAATGGAATATCCTAAAAGTCCGCGCCAACCTGGTTTGGAGCTTGGGCTATACAGGCCAGGGCATTACCATAGCTGGACAAGATACTGGCTATGACTGGACCCACCCAACGCTTAAGAACCAATATCGCGGCTGGGACGGGAGCGCTGCCGATCACAACTATAGCTGGCATGACGCCATCCATGAGAATAATGAAAATACAGCCGAAGGCAATCCTTGCGGTTTCAACTCCTTAGTGCCCTGCGATGATGGCTATCACGGTACGCACACCATGGGCACCATGGTCGGCGATGATGGCGATGCCAACCAGATTGGCATGGCGCCTGGCGCACGTTGGATCGGCTGCCGCAACATGGAAGAAGGCTACGGTACCCCCACCACCTACGGTGAGTGCTACCAGTGGTTTATCGCCCCGACTGATTTGAACAACCAGAATCCGCGCCCAGACCTGGCGCCGGATGTGATCAACAACTCCTGGAGCTGCCCAACCACCGAAGGGTGCACAGATCCGGCTATCTTGCTTACCATTGTCCAGAATGTGCGCGCTGCTGGTATCGTTACCGTGCATTCTGCGGGCAACTCGGGCTCATCCTGCTACACCGTCACCACACCGGCTGCCATCTATGATGAGTCTTTTACGGTTGGCAATACCAACATTGACGATATGATTTCCAACAGCAGCAGCCGCGGTCCAGTCTCGGTTGATGGCAGCAATCGCATGAAACCAGATGTCTCAGCGCCTGGAACCAGCATCCGCTCCAGCATCCCTGGCGGATATGGCATCCTGAGCGGCACCAGTATGGCTGCCCCGCATGTTGCCGGTCTGGTAGCCTTGCTTCTATCGGCTCGACCTGAGTTTAGCGGTCGTCCGGATTCGATTGAGCATATGATTACCCGTTCTGCCATTCCCCGCACTTCCACCCAGGATTGCGGCGGTGTAGATAGCGACCTGATTCCGAATAACATCTACGGCTGGGGACGGATCGATGCCTGGAATGCGGTTCAATCCGCCCTGAACACGTCCTTCATCTACATACCTTTTGTGATCAAAAATCCGTAGGTTTTGATGCTTCATCCAGCATCAAGCAGTGTCCATCTCTGTTTTACCTGAGCGTACACCTGTAACCAGGCGGGCAGAGTTTGCCAAAATCCCCAAATCGGGCAATGATTGGGCCGCAGCAGCCAAAACCGGCGGTAAATAGCCAAAAGAGGCCAGGGTTAACCCGACCAGGTTGTAAACAGCCGTGAAGCCAATATTCATCTTGACCACTTTCATGGTCTTTTGGGCAATTTGAAAAACCTCAGGTACCAGGCGCCAATCGTCGCGCATTAAGGCAATGTGGGCAGCTTCCAGGGCAATATCACTACCGGCGGCGCCCATGGCAATGCCCACATCTGCCTGAGCCAAAGCAGGAGCATCATTAACCCCATCTCCCACCATCACCACTTTTTTACCTTGCGCTTGATATTGCCGGACAATATTGATCTTATCTTCTGGCAGTAAATTGGCTCGAAATGTCAATCTTTTTGTTTCACCTAAATATGCATTCAATCGATCCACTAATGCTTTAGCAGCTTGGGGGTGATCTCCTGTCAGCAATTCTGCCTGGCGAATACCCAAATCAAAGAGCATGCTGAGCGCCTCAGGTGTTTCATCTCTGAGAGTATCCTGGGCTGCCAACAGGGCTACTATCTCTCCATCCACAGCAACCCACAAGAGAGCCTTGCCTTGCCCGGCCAGGGTGAGAGCGATCTGATCTAAAATAGGATCAGTTATCTCAATCGATTCCACAATGCGCTGGTTGCCTACCACCACCTCTTGCCCATCAATCCAGGCTTTAACCCCTGAGCCAGGCACAGACTCAAAGGATTGCGGTTCATCCATTTGGATACTCTGCTTCTGGGCAGCTGAACGAACGGCATCTGCCAGCGGATGTTCCGAATAGCGCTCAGCAGAGGCAGCCAGCCGAAGCACTTGCTCTGCATCTAACCCGATCCGAGAGGAAACATGGATATCGGTTATCTCTGGTTTTCCGAGAGTCAATGTACCTGTTTTATCGATTAATAAAATTTCTGCCTGGGAAAGCAATTCCAGGTATTTGCCTCCCTTAATCATCAGTCCGCGTTTAGCGCCAGCCCCGATAGAAGCCAGCATTGCTACCGGAGTAGCCAGCGCAAAAGAGCAGGAGCAAGCCACCACCAAAACCGCCGCAGTTGCCAAGGCGTCCCGGCGGAGCAAAAAGGTTAATGCAGCTATCCCCATGACCACCGGCAAATAATAGGCCGAAAATTTATCGGCGACTCGCTGCACAGGACCACGTTGCGCTTCGGCCTGTTCGACCAGACGGATAACTTTTCCAAAAGTTGTTTCAGAGCCAACCTGTTGAACACGAATTTTTAACACCCCAAAATGAACAAATGTGGCGGCAAATACTTTGGATCCTGGACCGCACTCAACAGGCATCGATTCACCTGTTATCGTCGCCTGGTTTACAGTCGCCTGACCGGAAACAACCTCTCCATCCACAGGGATTTTCTCTCCTGGGCGGACGACCACCCTATCTCCAGGTGACACTTGACGAATAGGCACTTCAGTTTCTTGTCCCTGGCTTTCAATCCTGGCAAATTGAGGCGCCATTTGCGAGAGTTCCTTCACCGCACGGCGAGCTCGTTCAGATGTAAAGCGCTCTACGGCATCTCCCACTCGCATGAAAAAGACAACAACCAGGGCCGTTGCCCATTCGCCCACTACCAGGGCAGCCAACACACCGAATGTCATTAATGTATGGGAGATTACCTGTCCCTGCAAGCTAGCCCGAGCCACCTGGCGAAACACCGGGTAACCAGCCAGCAAAACCAGTCCCCAACCGATGTACCAGGGGACATACCGGGTCAGACTGGCAAACAAACCTAACCACTCTCCCACCACCACCACAAATAAAATCACCCCAAACAAACCGCCAAGCAACATAAAAAGGAACCGGCTGTATGGATGAGCAAGCAGGCTGGTTGAGTCGAGATTCTTCGCTGCCACGATCAGCCATGTCCGGCCGAGACAGTGACAGACCCGTGTTCATTTGTATCCGCATCTCTGACGCGATATCCAGCCTTGGTTACTGCCATTTTTATCGCAGGCAATCCCACCTGATCTGGGTCGAGTTGGATAATTGCTTTCTCACTGGCCAAAAAAACATCCACCTCCTGGACGCCAGGTAAAGATGCAATCGCTTTTTGTACATGGCGGGTGCAATCCGCGCAATCCATTCCTTGAATGGGAACCTCCAGGGTTGTAAAATGACTTTTCAAGATACCTCTTTTCAAATCAACAATATTAGACCCGAATATGCTAATTATAGTACAAACAGCTTTTTAATAGAAAACCGGAGCTGACAGTAAAAAACCCAGCTCCGGTCAACACTCAATCATCGATCTTGATGCAAATTTTCTGCTTAACCTTCTTTTTCGTATGGCACGCCGTCAGCAGCCGGCATTTGACCGCGACCAACAATTCCTGCCAACACAATCATAGTTACCAGATAAGGCATCATCAGCAGGAATTGAGAAGGGATGGTCACACCCACAATGGGCAGCTTGGAAGCCAGCGAATCAGCAAAACCAAACAGCAAGCCAGCGCCAAATGAGCCTACCGGTGTCCAGTTACCGAATATCATGGCTGCCAGAGAGATGAAACCTCGCCCAGCTGTCATCACTTCGTCAAAACGCCCTACAGAGCCCAGGGTGAAGTAAGCGCCGGCAAAGCCTGCCATCATACCACCCAGTAACACTGCCATGTATCGTTGTCGAAACACATTGATCCCCAGTGTATCGGCTGCCTTAGGATGCTCCCCAACAGATCGCAGACGCAATCCCCAACGAGTGTAGAAAAGGCCAATTTGGATGACAAACAAGAAGATGAACATGCTGTACACGAACATATTATTGTTAAAAACAATCGGTCCAAGCAATGGAATATCCGAAAGCAACGGGATGGGCGCCGCCTTGAAAATTCCAGGGTTATTAAGCTCCTGGTAGGTCTGCATAAATTTTGCCGAAATATAGGAAGTCATCCCAGTCGAAAAAATGTTGATCACCGTACCAGAGATAATCTGGTTGGTCTTATACTTGATTGACAGAACGCCGTGAATAGCGCCCAATAACAAACCAGAAAATACAGCTGCGGCTAGACCAATCCACAGGCTTTCGGTGATACTGCCCACCAGAGCGCCTACCATCGCCCCCATTAACATCATGCCTTCGATAGCAATATTCACCACACCGGCTCGTTCACATAATACCCCAGCCAGAGCACCGAGCGTGAGAGGTACAGCCTTCGACAAGGTTGTGTTTAATAGCCCACCCAGGTTTAAGGATTTTCCGGCAGTCGCCCAGGTCAGGAAAGCAAAAATAAAAACGCCTGCTACGATTGCCAGGACCAGGTTAGTTCTCTTACGAAAGCCGCCCTGCATACCTAATTGGACCACGCCTAAAATCACACTGATCATTGCCAGGATATTCAAAGTCAAACTGGTCGGTAAAACGAGATCGGGAATTGTCTTTTTGAATCCACCCGGCGTTAACCCAAACTTTGTGATGACATCCGCCTCAACACCCCGGGCAAAGAAAAACCAGATCACAAGTCCCAGTAAGATGAAAAGCCCCCCCATCACCCGCTGCCGGGTTGGAGATACGATTTCCAGTTCACGTCGTAAGGCAGTGGTTGTCATTAGTTGCCTCCCCAGGATCCAGCAAAGATGCCTTCTTCACCATCCGCAGGCGTTTTCAACCTGTAAATTGTTCGAATAATCGCAGGCGCTGCAATAAAAGCTAAAATCAAGGCCTGCAGAATTGAGATAATATCAATTGGGATATCAGCCACCAATTGCATCCGAGTAGCGCCGTTGCGTAAAGTGCCAAACATAAGCGAAGCCAAAACTACGCCGACCGGATGGCTATTTCCCAAAAGGGCTAATGCAATCGCATCGAAACCGTACCCGGAAGAAAAAGCCATCGCCAGATTATGGTTGAGCCCCAAAACTTCGTTAGCGCCGGCTAACCCGGCTAAAGCTCCTGAAAATGCCATGGCTGCTACGGTAACCAACACAACACTCATGCCGGCATAACGAGCCGCACGTGGGTTGATTCCAACTGTCCGAAAATCAAAGCCCCACTTGGTCTTGAATAAAAACCAATAAACAAACCAGGCTACCAGGAGAGCAATAAAAAATCCCAGGTGAAAACGAATGGGATCATCAAAAAAGCGGTAAAGTTTTGCGGAATCCTGAATGGTAGGGCTAACCGGATTAAAAAAGTTCTGGTCGCTTCATTGGGCCGCTCAATAACCAGTCGCTCAAGCGGAAGGCTATATAATTCATCATGATGGTGTTAATCACCTCATGCCCCCCCGTTTTTGCCTTCAGCAAACCCGGAATAAATCCCCACACAGCTCCGCCAAGCGCTCCGGCTAGAAAAGCCAAAGGCATGTGAATAAAACTGGGTAAACCAGTGATTGAATAACCGACAAAAGCTGAAAAGATTGCGCCAACAAAAATTTGCCCTTCAGCGCCAATGTTAAAGAGTCCAGCTCTAAAACCCAGCGCCACTGACAACCCACCGAAGATATAGGGCGTTGAAGCAACCAGGCTTTCAAAAAATGGGTTGAAGGCTCTCCGAATAGCCAGCTCGTTACCACTTTGTATGGCTTCGACAATTTTTGCAGGATCGCCAAATGCTCCGGTAAACAAGGCGCTATAAGCTACGGCGATTGAGTCCCAGGCGGCTTTAAGGCCTTCTGCAGGGGATAGACGCCAGGCTGCGTAAACACTTTCTGTGGTCAGGGCAATAATTAACCCACCCAGTACCAGACCGGAAAAGATAGCCAGAACCGGGACAGCCATCGATTGTAAAATTCTGCGCCATACAGGCAGGTGTGTCGCCGGTTTAGGGGTAAGCTCTTCCAAAAATATCTGCCCAGCCGACTTTTTTTCATTCTTTTCGTTAGGGGTTTTATTTTCTTCACTCATGCGCGAGGCACCTTTTTTATGAAATTTGTGAATCCGGTTCGGCTTGCATGACACCCGCCATCAGCAAACCCAATCCTTCTTTAGTAGCTTTTTCTGCAGGCAGAACAGCTACGATTTTTCCCCGGTACATGACAGCAATCCGATCTGACAGGGCGAGTATTTCGTCTAACTCCGATGAAACCAAAATGACGGCACAGCCCTGGTCGCGTTTCTCCAGTATTTGAGAATGGATATACTCAATCGAGCCGACATCCAAACCTCGCGTTGGCTGTGAGGCTACCAGTAATTTAATCGGTCGTGAAAACTCTCGGGCAACAATCACCTTCTGCTGATTTCCGCCAGACAGCGAACCAGCGCTTGTCGTTGGGCTCGGCGTACGGATATCAAATCCCTCGATCAATTGAATTGCCCTATTCAAGATTGTCTTCTCTTGCAAAACTACACCTTTTGAAAACGGCTCTTGATAATAGGTGTTCAGGATTAAATTATCCGTAATTGGAAATGGCAATACCAGGCCATCTCTCTGGCGATCTTCAGGGACATGCGCCACGCCTAGCTCGGTAACCTTACGCGGAGTAGCCTTGATAATGTCCTCCCCAAGTAAGGCGGCTTTTCCACTCTGGGGTGTGCGTAAACCGGTGATTGCTTCCACCAACTCGGTCTGACCATTGCCTTGCACCCCAGCAATTCCCAGAACTTCCCCAGTTTTCACATCAAAAGAAACACCATCCACGGCAATTTGCCGGCGGTCATCGGTTACAACCAGGTCCTCTATCTGTAACACCGTCTCACCTGGCTTTCCAGGCTTACGTTCCAGATCCAATTGAACAGCTCTACCAACCATCATTTCTGCCAGCTGCAATTGATCGGCTTCTTCTGGTATAACAGAACCAACGACTTTTCCGCGCCGGATGACGGTTATACGGTCAGCAAACTCGAGCACCTCCCTTAATTTATGGGTAATAAAAATGATGGATTTCCCCTTGCTAACCAGATTGCGCATGATTTTGAACAGCTCGTCTGCTTCTTGCGGAGTAAGCACTGCGGTTGGCTCATCCAATATCAAAATATCGGCTTCTCTGTACAATAATTTGACAATTTCAACACGCTGTTGCACGCCTACTGGCAGATCTTTCACGTAGGCATTGGGATCAACCTCAAGTTTGTATTGATCCGAAATATACCGGATTCGCTCTGCAGCTGCAGCCCGGTCCAAAAAACCGCCTGCTTTGACAGACTCTTCACCTAACATGACATTTTCGGTCACCGTGAAAACAGGGATCAACATAAAATGCTGGTGCACCATGCCCACCCCTGCAGAAATAGCATCTCCCGGTGAATGAATAGAAACCTTCTTGCCCCGAACAAGAATCTCCCCTTCATCCGGTTGGTACAGACCATATAAAATGTTCATTAAGGTGGTTTTGCCTGCGCCGTTTTCCCCCAGCATGGCATGGATCTCGCCTTCCTTCAAATCCAGGCTAATTTGATCATTCGCCAGGACGCCTGGAAAGCGTTTGGTAATATTACGGAGTTCTAGAACTAGGCTCATAGGTTTTTATGCTCCGCGATTAAAATTTTATTTGAAAGAATTTTACCATAGCTCGTGATTAAAGCCTTTAACATTCGAGCACTACGCTCAAAAAAGGTTTGCTTACGAGCCTCCTTCTTCCGGTTCGTAGCCTGTACCAATGAAACCTTGATTCAGTTCTTCTAAGGTGTATTCCACCAGTCGAAGACGGCCCGCACTGAATAATTGCTCGTTCGCATATTGAATGGTCAGTGGTGCTGCGACGGCAAAACCGCTTTCACCCGCCATGATTCTCTCCCAAGCCTGGCGGAAAGCCTGAGCAAGATCTGCCTGGATGGTTGCCACCCACTGCGCCTGGATGGCAGCGCCAGGCGCCTGGTCTCCAATGATTTGGACGCCGGCTTGAGCTAAATAATCTAACAGGCTTTCCGTTGCGACTGCACCATCCACATAGACCGTTTTTACTGCACTGGCTATCAAAAGATCAGCAGCAGCTTGTTGAGCCTCAGGGGAGCTATCCACAGCCAGCTCACCTACTACCGGGTATGTGTAATAAGGTGGATACACAGGCCTGCACAAACCACAATAATAAACCACACCCTGGTTAAATCCTATACGCACTGCTTCACCAGCCACAGAATTCGGCTGTGTAATCACCCCCACTCTCCAATCTTGGGTAATTACACTGGCCAGATAACCAGCTATAAAACCTCTTTCATCAGCCCGTTCACCCTGTAAATCAATCACGCTTAGATTAGTTCCGGGTTGCAAATCGGTCTCTCCTACAACCAGGGCAGGTATCGAAGGGTTGCTTGCAGCAAAGCTGTCAATACCAGAGACAGAAGAAGACACAATCAGGATTTGAATGCCTGTGGTAGCACTTACATTGCCCAGATCCGGGTATTCTTCTACTTGCAGTCCTGACTGGGAGGCAAGCTCCTGGACTAATTCTTGCACCATTCCTGAGGATGGGTCCGCATCATTCCCAAAACCTACCAACGCCGCCTTAGGTTGTGCGGTCGGGGTTGGGATTACCGTCTCAGTTACTGCAGGCTCGAGGGTCTGCTGTGAAGCAACGGGAATTTCAGGAGTGACAGCAGGTGTAGTTGGGGTCGAACAGGCGCTGGTTATGAGTAACAGACCGATAAATAAATATTGTAAATAATGGATTCTCTTAACAATGCTCACTTCAAACTCTCCAATGATTCGGCAACTGCAAATTACTGTCTATTTTACTAGAGTTGCAAGGGTTATAATAGCTCTATGATAGAACTCAATATTCCAGGAAGAGGGCTAATCCAACTAGAACACCTGGTCAGTGACGTCAATGGTACGCTGGCTGTAGACGGCAACTTATTGGATGGTGTTTCAAAAAGCATTCGCCAGCTTCGAGACCGGCTGAATATCCACCTGCTCACAGCAGATACACATGGACGCCAGAAGTTAATCGATAGCCAGCTCAATCTCGAGGCGGTACGCATCCGACCTGGCGATGAAGGCAGCCAAAAGGCAGAGTATGTCACTCGGCTTGGCGCAGAACATGTGATTGCGATTGGACAAGGCGCTAACGATGCCGAGATGCTTCGCAGCGCTTGCATCGGTATTTGTCTGCTCTCAAAAGAAGGCACAGCCATCGAAAGTCTTCTAGCAGCGGATATTTTGGTCCCAGATATTTACTCTGCTTTTGAACTTCTTGAAAAACCGTTACGCCTGGTAGCTACCCTAAGAAAATGAACCTGCCCACCACAGAACAATTCCCCAACGATCCTGATAAATTACCGCCTGCCCGCCGCCGCAGAGCTTTTCGCTTATTGGTTCCCCTGGAAGCAGATGAGCGTGCAGACCGGCTGGAAAAAATTGTCCAACGCGCCTCACCCACCTTTGATTTTTTCCTTTGGAGCGTTCTGGCATCCTTTATTATGGCTGTGGGTCTTTACCTGGATAATCCAGGTATCATCGTCCTGGGTACAGTTCTGGCGCCCATGCTGGCCCCTTTCAGTGGACTGGCGATCGGCGCCATCACCGGATCAGCCCGCTTTTTCTTCCAAAGTCTGTTTGTCATGACCTTGGGTAGCCTGCTAGCCCTTGCTGGTGGATGGGCAGCTGGCGCATTCTTAAGCAGCCAACCCATTTCAGCGCTGACCCAAGCGCGTTTCATCACCCAAATTTCCTGGGCCCACCTGGCAATCCTATCCATCGGCGCTATCATGACCAGCCTGGCGATCATCAAAATGAAAATTGAATCCGCTCAATTTCATCCAGCACTGCCAAGCGTGATCCTAGCTTACCAGCTTTATCTGCCACTTTCTGCGGCAGGATATGGACTGGGCGCCTCCATACCCCACTTGTGGCCAGACGGATTGGTTGTTTTTGCTTTGCATCTCTCGGCAGGGGTCTTGATCAGCGTTCTTATCTTGTCATTAAAGGGCTTTCGCCCGTTAACGATGTTTGGATACACACTTAGTAGTTTCATTACCTTACTTGGCGTAGTGATTTTGATTGGTGCAAGCGGCGCAGGAGCAGTTTTCACGGCAGACATGGGCATTCCAACACCTGTTCCCAGTGCAACACCCACCCTTACAGCCACTGCCACATGGACAGCTACTCCAATCCCCCCAACGGCAACGCCAACCGCAACGCTGACATCGACTGCGACTCTGACACCCACAGCGACTTTAACGCCAACACCAACACCTGTATATGCTATCGTGCGCGCAAATTCATCTGACGGGGTCCGTTATCGTTCAGAACCAGGTGGAAACACATTGGGTTTTCTCACAAATGAGGCACTGGTCATTTTGTTGCCTGATACCGCAGAGGTTGATGGCGTGCTTTGGGCGCATATCATCGTTCCAGGCGGTCAAGAAGCCTGGATCGTCAACTCATTAATTTCGCTGCCTACAGCTACTGCCAGCCCAACGCCGTAGGAATATAATCATACTCAATCCATTTTTGGCATCTGTGTGCTTATCAAACCCGCCCCACTGAAGAGAAAATTTATGGGTGATTCTCCAGGTGATCAGGCGTGAATGCGCCGGGTAATATCTCGGAAACCGTTGTCTCTTGAACAATTTCCCCGTTTTGATCGGCAATGATTACCCGCGTATCCAGGCCAAATTCAGCCATCACTTGCCGGCAAGCCCCGCAAGGCCAACCGCCATTTGATGTGACTACTGCAATCGCCGAGAAACTCCGTTCTCCCTGCGAAACCGCCTTGTAAATCGCCACTCTCTCAGCGCACATGCTGCTTGGGTATGCTGCATTCTCAACATTGATTCCATCATAGGTCCGCCCAGAAGTTGTCAATACTGCTGCGCCGACCTGGTAATTCGAATAAGGAGCATACGCCCATTGGCGAGCTTCTAGCGCAACTTGGATTAAAGATTGTTTCTCAAGATCGGTCAATGCGTCCATTTTCCTCTACCTCATCTATTTTATCTGCGGGAAGCCAATGCGCTCGTACCTTGTGAATACGCCTTGCGCTGACTTGCTCCACAACCAATTCCAAATTTTCCACCTGTAAAATCTCACCGACCATGGGTACCCTTCCCAATTGGCTGTAGATAAAACCGCCAAGTGTGTCAGCGTCTTCCTTATCTAGATGGCTTTCCATGATTTCATTAAAATCATCCAGGTCGATTCTGCCCAGAAATACGTATTCTCCATCTCCCTTAGCCTCATACAAGGCTTCTTCCCCCTGGTCATATTCATCCAAGATTTCCCCAACAATCTCTTCAACAATATCTTCCAGGGTGACCAAACCTGCTACACCCCCATATTCATCCACAACGATAGCCATGTGAACACGGCGGTTCTGCATCTCAGCCAAAAGTTCATCAACCTTCTTGGCTTCTGGTACAAAATAAGCTGGTCTTAACAGGTCTCGCAATGAGCCAACCTGATTACCTTCCCGCCAGACTTTAAGCAAGTCCTTGGTGTAAAGTAAACCCATCGTTCTATCCACTGTATCTTCATAAATCGGAGCACGCGAGTAACCAGATTCCAACATGGCATCCACCGCTTGGGGTAATGGGGTCATCACATCCAAAGCCAGCACATCGATTCTGGGAACCATAATCTCTCGCGCCAGGGTGTCGCCCAATTGGAAAATCGAATAAATCATCTGGCGTTCACCTTGCTCAAAAATACCTTCTTCCTGGCCAGCATCTACCAGAGTTTTCAATTCATCCTCGGTAACCACATTGGCAGGTTCCACATAATTCGTGGGCTCTCGAAGCCAATTTAGCGGAAGCAAAAGCACCCAGGTTACCCCAGAAAGAACCTGCACAAATTCCGTCAGCCGCAACGACCAGGCTTCCGTGTTGTGAAGTACGCTGCGCTCCACAATCCATTCTGTCCAAAAAATGATAAAAACGAACAGCAACCAAACAGGAATAACCCAGGTGTGAACCAAATTGCTTGAGGCAGTATGATAAATCAACAGCGCCATCGAAAACCTGCTGAACAATAAAGCCAGGTTGATACTGGCACGCATACGCGGAGCCAAAGGCAGCAAAGCCAAGGTCTTTGAGGCGTTAGGTTCCAGATGGTCACGTAAACTGATTAAACGAGCCGTGTTGACATGCAAAAAGCTCGCTCTCGAAGCGACCAAAACCAAATCAAAAGCAATGATGATTACCAGACCCAAAATCGAAAAAATTAACTCATCCACTTTGATCCAACTTTCTAATCAGGCGAGCTGGAACACCAACTGCCAGGGTAAATTCAGGAACATCCCTGGTAACTACTGAGCCTGCTCCAGTCTTTGCGCCCCTGCCAATTTTCAAAGGCGCTACTAACATTGTGTCACTCCCAATAAACACATCTTCTCCAATTTCCGTATGATGTTTCTTTTCACCATCATAATTACAAGTAATGGTGCCAGCACCAATATTGACATTTTGCTGAATAGTAGCATCGCCAATATAGGAGAAATGACCCATCTTAACCCCAGGTCCCAGGTATGAATTTTTCACTTCACCAAAATTGCCCATGTGCACACCGCTGGCCAGATGCGCTCCTTTTCTGAGGTGGGCAAAAGGACCCATATCGACATGGTCCTCCAGCAATGCACGATCCAGATGAGATGCTACGATTTTACAACCATCCCCCATTTGGGAATCCTGCACCACTGTGTCAGGTCCAAGCTCACAACCACTGCCGATGCTGGTATTACCCCGCAGATAGGTATTCGGCCAGATGACCGTATCCTGGCCAATCCTGACTTCCGGCTCAATATAAGTGGTGGTTGGATCAATAATCGTAACGCCTGCTAACATCCAGCTGCGGTTGATGCGCTGTCGTAAGAGGAGCTCAGCTTCAGCCAGGTGGACCCGGGTGTTAATCCCAATTGCTTCATCACTATTTTCTAATTGGACTGCCTGCACTGTTAAACCATCCGTTACCGCCAGGCCAATCACATCGGTCAGGTAATATTCTCCCTTCGGTGAAAGCGGCACCCTTTGAAGCGCTTGCCATAACCAATCAGCTCGAAAACAATACAGGCTTACATTTAACTCGCGGATTGCCAGTTGTTCTTCCGTGGCCTGAGCCTCTTCAACAATGCCAGTCACCTTCCCGGAAGAATCACGCATCACTCTCCCAAAACCATGCGGATCATCCAGGCAAATGGTTGCCATGCTGACCGGCCCCGAATGAGCTTCCTGTACGCTAATGATTCGTTTCAAGGTGGCTGAGCTGATCAATGGCATGTCTGCCAAACACACTAAGACTAACTCAACCTGGTCTCTTAAAAGAGCTTCAGCCTGCTGAACCGCATGACCTGTACCCAGCTGAGGTGATTGGACCGTATATAAAGCTGCATTACCCACGCTATCCTGGATCTGCTCTGCACCATGACCGATCACCAGAATGGGTTTGCTGCCGGTTGCTTCGGTTGCGGCCTGGATGCTATACTGAACCAGGGGTTTTCCTGCCAAGCGATGTAAAACCTTGGGAAGCTTCGAGCGCATTCTCGTTCCCTGACCAGCTGCCAAAATGACAGATGCAACTTTCATTTAAGACCTCCAACACAAGAACGAGCATCACAACATCCGGTCAGATGTTGCGATGCTCGTTCTTAAAATTCAAGATCGACATAATACTGTCGAACACCAATCTTTCCAAAACCGATAAAAGGCTGGGGCGCCCGGATTCGAACCAGGATATACGGATTCAAAGTCCGCTGTGCTACCGTTGCACCACGCCCCATCATTTCACCTTGATATTTCGCCCTTTTGATACCAGGCTTGCGGGCGACCAGAATTGTAACATAGTCTCAGCCAGGATGGCAATCCTATTTTTTGAATTTTTTAAAGATAATTTCGAGGAATTTGCTACCTTTATAGGATGATCCATTATTCATTGATTTCCTCACCGGAGGTTAAACCAAGTTGTTGGGCTTGATCATAGGGGATGCCTTTTTGATCCAAATCTTGATATTCAACCTGGTTGGAGGCGGCTTCCCAAAATGCATCCACATCCGGGAAATTGTTCTCCTTGGAAGCAGCTATTAAACTCTCCAACTCTCCCAGGTCAGTGTTCAATTCCTGATTGGATGGTTCATTTTCATGCATAGATCCCACATCAAGATTTTTGCCCAATTCAGCATCACGGATGAATTCTGTTACCCTTCGAGCGATGGATTGAAAGACAGATACACCTTTCGGATGAATTTCCAGATAATTTGCTTCTGCCAGACCAACCAGGAGTGATATCTGTGGTTATTCCCGACCAGAGAATAAGTCTTTTTCCAACACACCAACCCCCATACTCAAAATCATCACCCAAACCTGGCGGCAACCCTTCTAAATCGATTTTCCTGAGATGGGGAATAAATTCCACCACCGCCCTAAAAATCTCTTCAGAAGACCAATCTCCAGCTTGAGCACGCACATGACTCTGCCCGTCGAAACAAGCCAGTGTACTTAACCCAGATTTTTCTATCCATTCCTGGATGATGAGTTCTATTTGGCTATCATCCCATGCTGCAGATTCCAACGAAGACAAATCTTGGGAGAAAAACTGGGGTTCAGTTAAAGGCTTGGCCGCGTTCTCGTCTGTACTTTTCTGTTCCAATAGATTGGGGTCATAAATTTGTTCATTTTCCTCCCCCAACAACTCCTGAACCGTTTTCAAAAACTCTGGGATTTCGATCGGCTTATAAAAAAAGGCATCAGCCCCAGCACTGATGATCTTCCCACGCAACTCGCTATCCGTAGACCCAGTTATCAGGACCATCTTGGGTTTGTGGGCTTTCTTTTTCACCTGCGCCATCAACTCTAAACCCGAAATACCGGCCAGGCGGATATCGATGACGAGCAGATCAAAAGACTGCATTAAAATCATCAACATGGCCTCTTCCCCGGATGGCACATCCACAACCTCCATCCTGGGGGATAAAGTAGACAATGCAGCCTTTAGAACCTGGCGCGTTTCATGATGATCGTCGACAATTAATATCCGGCTTTGGGACATATCGCATCCTGGGAAAACACCAGAACTTTTGAAAAAAACCTGCAAAAATTTAAATCAGGATACTCGCCAGCAAGCTGCCATGTGACCTGACTTGATATCCTCCAGGAGTGGTTCTTGTTGGGAGCAGATATCAATGGCTACCGGGCAGCGCGGGTGAAAACGGCAGCCTTTAGGTGGATTAAGCGGGCTTGGGACATCTCCTTGCAGGATAATGCGCTCTCGTTTCACCGTTGGATCCGGAATAGGAATGGCAGACATCAATGCCTGAGTATAAGGATGCAGCGGGTTGCGGAACAATTCGTCCCGAGCTGATACTTCTACAACTTTTCCTAAGTACATCACTGCCACACGGTCCGAAATATGTTCAACAACGCTTAAATTGTGTGCAATGAACAAATAGGTCAGTTTGAATTCTCGCTGCAAGTCTTTAAGAATATTCAATACCTGGGATTGGATCGAAACATCCAGGGCAGAAACCGGCTCATCGGCCACAATAAACTGCGGCTGAAGCGCCAATGCCCGTGCAATACCGATCCGTTGACGTTGACCGCCAGAAAACTCATGTGGGTAACGGCGAGCATGGTAAGATTCCAGACCCACTTTTTTGAGCGTATCCATGACAATCTCCTGACGCTCTTGACCGTTCCCAATTCCATGTATCTTCAGACCCTCCGCAATCGATTCGCCCACAGGAATTCTCGGATCAAGGGAAGCATAGGGGTCCTGAAAGATGATTTGCATATTCCGGCGCATTGCTTTCAGCTCCTGACCTTTTAATGCCAATACATTCACCCCACCAAATTCAACTCTTCCAGAAGTTGGCTCAATCAGGCGCAACATCGAACGCCCCACTGTAGTTTTTCCGCAACCCGATTCGCCAACCAGACCCAGGGTCTCTCCCTCTTTAACTGTAAAGCTCACATTATCCACTGCCTGCACCCAGGCTTTGACTTGTTGAAAGAGCCCACCACGTACCGGGAAATACTTGACCAGATCCTTTACCATCACGAGGTCCTGGTGATCTGTTTTTCCGTTATCCTTGGTCATCATGCTTGCTGGTTGATCACTCATTGCATGGGTCTCCTTCTATGAAAATAAACTGCCTTGCATCACCTGGTCACTGCTCAACGGCGCATCGTGACCTTCATCGTCCAAATACAACCAACATCGCACAGAATGACCCTGTTGAATGGGGACCAATTTTGGTTCTTTTTCCGTACAAATCGATAAACCAAATTCCAGGCGAGCAGGACAGCGCGATGCAAATCTGCACCCCGCAGGCATGTTAATCAAGTTTGGCACTGAGCCTGGAATGACAGCCAAACGTTCCTTCACCTTCCCCAAGATCGGAATAGATTCGATTAATCCTTGTGTATACGGATGTAAAGGTTTTGCAAATAGAGTCGTGACTTCGGCTTGCTCTACAATCCGGCCGGCGTACATGACTGCTACATTGTCAGCCATTTCAGCGATCACACCCAGGTCATGCGTAATCAAGATCACAGCCGTATTTAACTCCGTACGCAAAGCACGCATCAAGTCCAAAATTTGCGCCTGGATAGTCACATCCAAAGCCGTTGTGGGCTCATCGGCAATCAATAACTGAGGGTTGAGCGCCAACGCCATCGCAATCATCACCCGCTGGGCTTGCCCACCGGACATTTCATGTGGATATGCATGCGCTTTATTCTCAGAATCGGGTATACCAACCAATTTAAGCAATTCTACAGCCCGCTCCCAGGCTTGCTTCTTATCCAGATGCTGGTGAATA
The DNA here is from genome assembly GCA_963842455.1 of uncultured Chloroflexia bacterium. Classification (GTDB taxonomy): domain Bacteria; phylum Chloroflexota; class Anaerolineae; order Anaerolineales; family UBA4823; genus CAWJHE01. The sequence continues at coordinate 285,104 of CAWJHE010000006.1, read as the reverse complement.
CGCAGCACCTCTGCCACCTGATCCCCCACTTTAAAGACAGGGTTCAAACTACTTTGAGGTTGCTGGAAAATCATCGATATGCGGTTTCCACGCATATCCACCATCTCTGCTTCTGACAAACTTAGCAACTCCCTGCCATCAAAGAATATCTTCCCATCCACAACCTTCCCTGGAGCGCTGATCAAACGCATGATGGAGAGGGATGTCACGCTTTTCCCACAGCCCGATTCACCCACCAAACCCAGGACCTCGCCAGGTTTAACGGAAAAATCGACACCATCAACAGCTTTCACAACACCATCTTCGGTGAAAAAGAAAGTCTTAAGATTTTGAACTTCAAGCAAGTTATCGTTTTTTTGCATGGTCACGGAATCCTCACGGGGCTTGCAGAGATGCATAAAATTTTATCACATCCGGAGAAAGGTTAAGAATATCTTACGAAATTCATCGTTGGTTGACAATGCTGAAAATTAAATGGTAAAATTAGCTTGAATAATATCACCATTTGGTATGGGTGGTGAATTCATTGGCTTGGCAATCGGGTAAAAAATCAAGTCAATTACTCAAAATGAAATAATGGCTGCTTACCAACCAGGATGATAAATTGTATGAAGCTAATTACTGATTAGCCAGTGAAGTCTAACAGGTCAGAGTATAATCAGACCTGATGATTTGAAAGGACATACAAATTATCCAAAAAAGGCAAAGATTATGGCAAATACTGCTATGGATTGATGGTAAGCAAAGGAGGTGACCAAAGATCTCACAAACTAGTTTTTCAAGAATAACAACCGTTTTTAACAATTCTCAATTCATTCTCAAGGAGGAGAAAGTATGTATAAGAAACATTTGTCGCTGATCATTGGTTTGCTTGTTATCGCCAGCATGGTCCTGGCAGCTTGCCAACCAGCAGCAGCCCCCACTGCAGCTCCCGCTCAACCGGAAGCCCCAGTAGTTACGGAAGCACCCGTCGAACCCACTGCAGTTCCAGTTGAACCCACTGCAGCACCCGTTGAACCCACTGCGGTTCCTGAAGAACCTACTGCAGTTCCCGAACCCGAGCCCGAACCGACCACCCGCCGTGGCGGCTGGCTGGATGAGGTTGTCTTCTCAGTAGTTGACAACACCTCTGCTGTGACCCAAATCGAAGCCGGCGCAATTGATATTTACGCATCCGGTCTTTCATCTAAAGATCTGCCCGCTATTGAAGAAGCTGGGCTGAACTTCTCCAAGCAGAACGGTTTGTACTACGAGTTGACCTTCAACCCGGTTGGTCCCGAGTTCCCCGTCACTGGTAAACTCAATCCCTTCTCTGTTTCAAAAGTTCGCGAAGCCATGAACTGGCTGCTCGACCGTGAATATATCAACCAGGAAGTTTACGCTGGTGGCGCCTTAGCCAAATTCTTCGCCATTACCACCCAATTCCCTGACTACGCTGATCAGGCTCAGAAAGTTCGCGAATTGGAAGCCAAATATGCTTTCAACCCCGAAAAGGCTAACGAGCAAATTACCGCCGAGATGGAAGCATTAGGCGCTACCCTTGTAGATGGCAAATGGACCTACAAAGACGAGCCCGTCACCATCATCCTGTTAATCCGCAGCGACTCCGACGGCACCCGCGTTCCGATCGGTGATTATGTCGCCAATCAGCTCGAAAGCATTGGCTTCACCACTGACCGCCAATACAAGACCTCTTCTGAAGCTTCCCCCATCTGGGTAGGCGGCAATCCTGAAGATGGCTTGTTCCATATCTACACCGGCGCCTGGAGCGCTACGGTCATCGACCGCGACCAGGGCGATAACTTCCAATTCTTTGACACCCCAGCCAGCGCTTACGGTTTCACTGCCCTCTGGCAGGCCAAGCAGCCATCAGAAGAGTACGACACCCTGGCCGATGCATTGGCATACAACAAGTTCACCAGTCTGGAAGAACGCGCTACAGCCATGGCTCGCGCCTTAGAGCTTCAACTGGAAGAGTCCCACACTGTATGGTTGATCGACGGCAAGAACTTCGCTCCCTTCCGGGATGGCGTTGAAGTGACCTACGATCTGGCAGCCGGCATCGACGGCGCCATGATCTGGCCATATACCCTGCGCTTCACCGACGAAGAAGGCGGCCAGATGAAGTGGGGTCAACCCGACCTGTTTGTCGATCCCTGGAACCCACTGGCTGGCTCCAACTGGGCATTTGATGCCTCCGCCCAGCGCGGTACAACCACCGCTGCCGGCGTCATGTACGACCCGCACACCGGTTTGGTTCACCCCTTGCGCATTGAAAGCGCGAGTGTAGTTGCGCAAGAAGGCTTGCCAATTGGTCAGACCTTGGATTGGTTAACCCTCGATTTCGCTCCTGAAATTGCAGTGCCAGAAGATGCATGGTCTGACTGGAATGCCACCGACCAGGTCTTCATTACCGCCGGTGAGAAATTCCCCGATGGCGTCACCGCCAAGATCAAGAGCACCGTGGTCTACCCCGCCGACCTGTGGGATACCGTCAAATACCACGACGGTTCTTTGATCACCATGGGTGACTTTATCTACTCCTTGATCATGACCTTTGATCCTGGCAAACCGGAAAGCGCCATCTACGATGAGGCCATCGCTGCCAATACCGATGCGTTCCTGGAGAATTTCAAGGGTGTTCAAGATCACTCTCCACCGATCCCCTCACCATCGAGTTCTACACAGATGTCTGGGCATTAGATGCAGAGTTGAATGTCACCACCATGTTCCCGACTTACACCTACGGTGAAGCTCCCTGGCACTCCATGGCTGTTGCTGCTTTGGCTGACGAGAACGGCGAGTTAGCATTCTCAGCTGACAAAGCAGATGCCAATGAGATCGAGTGGACCAACTTCATCGGCGGCCCAAGCCTGGAAATTATGGCCAAGTTCCTGGATCAGGCTGAAGCCGAATCCTATATCCCCTTTGCCGCAACCCTGGGCGAATACATCACTGCTGAAGAAGCTGTTGCTCGTTACGCCAATTTGAAGCAATGGTATGCCGATCACGGTCACTTCTGGGTTGGCACTGGTCCCTACTACCTGGACAAGGCCTTCACCACTGAAAAGACTGCCACGCTCAAGCAATTTGCAGATCATCCAGATCTATCCGATCGTTGGGCAGTTTACGGCGAACCGAAAGTTGCTGAAGTCGAAGTAGACGGCGCTGGTCAGGCTACCCTGGGCTCTGAATTCACCTTTGATGTTTTCGTAACCTTCAATGGCGAGCCTTATGCGGGCGATGAGATCAAACAGGTCAAGGCCATGCTCTACGACGCGACCGGACAAATTGTATACGTCACCGAAGGTGAATTGGTTGCCGACGGTCAATACCTGGTTACTATTCCGGCTGACATCACTGGTGCACTTGAAGCTGGCGCCAGCAAGATGGAAGTCGCAGTTGTACCATACACTGTCAGCATTCCGACCTTCTCCGCTTTTGAATTCGTAACCATTCCGTAATGATTTATCGGCTAATTTCGAATTCAAGATAACGATGTAATGGATAGGGGCAAGGAGCGATGAGCTAGCTTGCCCCTATCTATCCCTAATTAGGAGGAATCTATGGGATCTGCTACAGAAACCATGGGTGTAAAAACCAAGACGAAGTCTGCCACAGCTGGAACTATCGAACGCATTGCAAAGTATTCTGCTATTCGTTTGGTGACTTTGTTCATCACAGTTGTGATCGGGGTTTACCTGACCATCATGATCGCCAATATGGGTGGCTATGTTGACCAGATCATGAAGGGTGAAATTCGCGAGCGGGTCACCCTACAGGTTGTGATGAACCCTGGCAACAAAAACATGGACCCCGAAACCCGCAACAAGCTGGTACAGGAAAGAGTAGCCATTGAAGAGCAAAGGTTAGGGCTGGACCAACCCCTGGCAGTGCGCAGTGTCAAATACCTGACCAATGCCCTGACCCTGAATTTAGGAAGGGCTACCAATATGACCAGCGATTCAGGCTCTCGACAGGTACGTTTGATCATCCTGGAACGACTGCCTGCAACCTTATTGCTGATGGGTACCGCCAACCTGATCCTCTTTTTCAGCGCCATTTTCCTGGCGCTCGTTTTATCCCGCAAATATGGTTCCTTATGGGATAAACTGGTGATTGCCCTTTCACCTACTTCATCGATACCGCCCTGGTTTTATGGCATCTTTTTTATCTTAATTTTTGCCGCTCTCTTTAAAATCTTACCCTTTGGCGGACTGGTTGATGCACCACCACCGGAAGACACCCTGGGGTACACACTGAGTGTTCTCAAACACCTGATCTTGCCGGCATCATCTTTGATCATTGCCTCCATATTTTTAAGCATTTACAACTGGCGCACCTTTTTCCTGATCTATTCCAGTGAAGATTACGTGGACACCGCCAAAGCCAAAGGCTTGCCAGCGCGTGATATCGAACGCCGCTATATCCTGCGCCCCACTTTGCCTACCATTGTTACCAACTTCGCTTTATTGTTGATTGGTCTGTGGACTGGCGCCATTATTACTGAAACTGTTTTTCAATGGCCGGGTCTGGGTCGCACAATTTATAGAGCGATTGGTTTGTACGACACACCAGTCATTGTCGGCTCAACCATTATTTATGCTTACCTGCTGGCAGTTACTGTATTCTTACTGGATTTTATTTATGCCCTGGTCGATCCTAGGGTAAAAATTGGCGGCGGGAGTTCGAAATGAACGCGATCAAGAATTCATTAAAAAATATTTCCCAATACCCTTCAGCCGTCTTTGGCTCAATCATCATCCTTGCTTTTGTGATTGCTGCTGTTTATGTGATGATCACCATACCTTATAATGAAGCCATCTCCAAATGGCGCGGCGGGGAAGAAGTCTGGTACCAGAATCCCAAGAACGCCCCACCAGCCTGGACCAATTTATTCCGGGATGAAAAATTGGTCGAATCCTTTACCATGACCCAAGATGACGAAAACGTCACCCGGGAAGAGGATGTACGCGACGAAAACACAACCAAGATTATTTTTACCTACCCGTTTGATTACAATGCGGATACCTTTCCCCAAGACCTGGCTTTATATTTCACCTCGACCTACCAGGCCAAACAACCTTTTGTTTCCTTGCGCTGGTTGACCCCCGACGGTCGGGAAATCCGGATCGGAGATTTCGCTATCAGCGCCAAACAAACTTATCGCTTTGCCCAGGATGACAAACTAAAAAAGCGCCTGGCTGGAACCGTCGCCAACATTGGCTTATTTGCTGATCCCGAACAGGAAAAATCAACAACCATCAAAGGCGAATACAAGCTGATCATCGAAGCCGTCACCTTTGAAAAAGACTCAGATTTAACTGCCGAATTGGTAGTCTTTGGCGAAGTTTTCGGCATGGCAGGCACCGATCACCTGCGCCGAGATTTGATGTTGCCTCTCCAATGGGGTATTCCCATAGCTCTTGCCTTCGGCTTGCTGGCTGCCCTGGGAACCACGCTGTTGACCATGACCATTGCGGCCATCGGCACCTGGTACGGCGGTTGGGTGGATGCCCTTATCCAACGCATTACCGAGGTCAACATGGTTCTCCCGTTCCTGTCCATCTTGATCATGGTTGCTACTTTTTATTCACGCAGTTTATGGACGATCCTGGGGGTAACCATACTTTTAAGTATTTTTACTGGAAGTATTAAATCTTATCGCGCCATGTTCATGCAGGTGAGAGAATCCACTTATATTGAGGCAGCTAAAGCCTATGGCGCCTCCAGTTCGCGCATCATTTTTTCCTACCTGATCCCACGTATGATCCCATTGCTTCTCCCAGGTTTAGTCTCCGCAGTGCCTGCCTTTGTCTTCCTGGAAGCATCCCTGGCAGTCCTTGGTATTGGTGACCCAGTCATCCCAACCTGGGGAAAAACCATCAACGAAGCCTTGGTTAATGGAGCATTGTACAAAGGATATTACTACTGGATTTTAGAGCCAGCAGTTTTACTAATGATTACCGGCTTGGGTTTCGCCATGCTGGGATTTGCTCTGGATCGAATTTTCAACCCCAGGTTGAGGGAAGTATAAGCTCATGGCGAATAACAACAAAATTCTATTTGATGTCCAAGGTCTTAAGTTGCATTTCAAGTCATCCAGTGGTATTGTCCAGGCTGTGGATGGCGTCAACTTCCAATTGAAGTCCAATGAAGCCATTGTTGTCGTCGGAGAATCCGGTTGTGGCAAAACATCCCTGGCAAAAGCTATCTTGAGGCTCTTACCTCGCAATGTACATGAATACTCCGGGAAAGTCTATCTAAATGGCGATGAATTAATGGCGATGGATGACGAAGAATATCGCCAGAAAGTCCGCTGGGTAAAAATGTCCCTGGTCCCACAGGCTGCCATGAATGCGCTTAACCCGGTTTTGCGCGTAGGAGACCAGGTTGCAGAACCCGTTATGGTGCACTTTGGAGTCAAGAAAGAACAAGCTCTGGCGCAAGCTGAAAAGATGTTCCAGCATGTAGGTGTTCCAGTCGATTTTATTAACCGTTACGCCTTCGAGTTAAGCGGCGGGATGCGTCAACGTGTCGCCCTGGCCATGTCTCTGGTGACCACACCCGACCTGATCATCCTGGATGAACCCACCTCTGCTCTGGATGTGCTGACTCAAGCTAACATCTTCAACCTGCTCAAGCGCATCAAAACTGAGATTGCTACGAGTTTCATCCTGATCACCCATGATATTGCCACCTCCAGCGAACTTGCAGATAAGGTGGCGGTCATGTATGCTGGTCAGATCGTTGAAGTCAGTGACGCTGCCACCTTCTTCAGTGAACCGCATCATCCCTACTCAGCCAAGTTAATGGCTAGTGTTCCACGTTTGCGCGGCGATCAAGAGCCTGATTTCATTGTTGGGCAACCCCCCAGCCTGATCAATCCACCAACAGGCTGCCGCTTTGCTGCGCGCTGCCCTAAGCGTTTTGACCGTTGCGCGGAAGAACCTCCAACGGTGAAAATCGGCGAAAACCTGGTCAAATGTTGGTTATACGTGTGAGGCGATAAATTATGACGGTAGAACAAACCATAACCCCAACCAGCACAGCACCCTTCACCCCCCTGGAGACTCGGCGCGATGGCGTCCTGGTCTCTGTAAAAGACCTGCATGTCTGGTTTGAATTACGCAAATTTGGCTTTGGACACGCCGGTTATGTCCGTGCAGTGGATGGCGTCAACTTCGACCTGCACTATGGCGAAGCCATTGCCATCGTCGGCGAAAGCGGCTGTGGCAAGACCAGCCTGATGAAAACCGTGCTAGCGCTGTATAAACCCATCAAAGGTGAAGTCACTTTTGAAGATAAAAACCTGAGCACCCTGAAATCCAGTGATGAAAAATGGTATCACTCACAGGTTGGCTATGTGCAACAGGACCCCTATGGCGCCTTGCCGCCTTTTATGTCTGTTCAGCGAATCCTGGAAGAGCCTTTAATTATCAATGGCTGGAAAGACAAAAAGAAACGCCTGGATCGCCTGTACAAAGTACTGGAAGAAGTCAAAGTTACACCAGTAGCAGAGTTTTTGCCTAAGTACCCGCATATGCTCAGCGGCGGCCAGCAGCAGCGCATTGTTATCGCGCGTGCTATGATCCTGGAGCCTAAATTAATGGTGGCGGACGAACCGGTATCCATGCTGGATGCTTCGGTGCGAGTCGAAATCCTGAAGCTTTTACGGGGTCTACAGACCAGTCACAACCTGGCTGTAATATATGTTACCCATGACCTCTCCACTGTACGTTATTTTTCTGAGCGGATTTTTGTGATGTATGCCGGGCAGGTTATCGAAAAGGGTAAGATTGAACACATTTTACACTCAGCCAAGCACCCATACACCCTGGCACTGCTAGAAGCCACCTCAGACCCGGATGCCAGGAATGCACATGTCCAAAAAGAAGTGCCAGCCGGTGAACCACCCAGCCTGGTTAACCCGCCTACCGGTTGCCGTTTTCACCCACGCTGCCCGCACATCATCAAAGGTGTCTGTGACATTAAGGAACCACCCGAGTTTGAACCCGAACCGGGTCACCAGGTTTCTTGCTGGTTACTTGAATGAGATGGGTAACGCCTCGTAATTTGATCATCCTGGGAGCCCTGATGATGATCGCCGGAGTGGTTTTTCCTCTGCTCATGGTGATAAAGGTGCTTGAGTCCACCTTTCTATTGAACTTTGTTGCCTATATCAGCTCAATTATTGGCATGATGATTGGGATTATTGGGGCAGTTCTCTACAGTCGAATCCATAAAGAGTAAGTAATAATAGGGCTGCCTGGTAAAGATCAACCAGGCAGCCCCGACTATTCACAGCGCTAATTCGCGCAATCTTCATTGAACGACAACAATTCAATATTCCACAAAGAAAAGCCGGAAACCGGATCGACCAGTGATTCACAAAGTTCGGCCCTAGACAAAAAACCATCCTGCCTGAAGAACAATGGAATACTGGGCAGATCCTCAGAGAAAATGGATTGAAAAAGAGCATCATATTGAGAAGACTCAGGTGTACCAGGTAAGGCTCGCTTTGCCAAAGCACATGCCTGGTCATATTCCAGGCTTGAGTAACCGCTCAAATTAGCGCCCCCCCACCCTTTAGAAAATTGGGGATATTCTCCAGGAATCTCCTGGCTGGTGAATAAATTGCAGATCGGCCAGTCGCTGCTTGACCAGGAGAATTGTGCAGCCTGGAACTGCCGGCCAAAAATTTTCCCTTCCGGTCCAGGTAAATACAATTCTTCCCCTGGTAAAATCTCAATTTGGATTTGAACACCACAAGCAGACAGGTTTTCCCGAATCAGCTGTGCAGTGTGCTGCCGCTCATCTTCTGGAGTTGTCAGTAGAATGAATTCAAAAGGCGTCCCATCCACAACTCCGATCACACCTTGAGCTGTCCGAGGGGTCGCTGGATTTGAATCCAGGTCTAACCATCCTACAAACTCAAAAAGAGTTGCTGCACCTTCCGGATCATAAGCGTAGCTGCGAACGCCTGGATGGTACAGCGGATGGGATGTAGAGACAAAGGAATGGGGAATTTGTGCTGCCGCCGAAAGGTTTTCGTGATTGATTTGTTGCCGGTCAATACACATGGCAATTGCCTGGCGGGTTACTTTGTTTTGAAATAAAGCTGGCAAATCAACATTTAGGGATGAAATTCCAAAATCCAGGTGTTCCCAATCCTTGTTTTCAAAGAACTCCAAACGCATTTCAGGGTCTTGATCAATAGATTGAACCAGCTCGGCATTCGTCTCAATCCCATAACCAGGACCTAATACGTCACATTCTCCTGCGGAAAAAGCCGTGTATGCATCATCCAGATTAGCGATAAAACGAACAATGATTTGATCAGTTTTTGGCAGACCCTCTCCCGATCGAAAATATCCAGGATTTTTACTTAAAACAAGTTCTTTACCTGGCAGCCATTCTTCAATGACATAAGCTCCCCATCCCAAAGGTAGACGATTGACACTTTCCGCTGTGATTAATTCTTCTGCACTCATTTCGCCCCAGGCATGTCGCGGCAAAGGATGGAAAAAAAACTTAAGGTAGTCGCCAGTCTGGTATCCTGGCATGCTTCGCCATTCAATCTGGTGCTCATCTAGCGCCAGGTAAGAGGCAGTATACGGGATCGTGTCTGCGGCAACTTTTGGATAGAATATCTGGGCAATTTCGTAAGAAAAAACCGAATCGTCGGCATTCAGGTTCGTTCCATCAGACCAGTTAATCCCTTCTTTCAAGGAAAACCTGACAACTTGCTGGTCTATTCTCACAGCTCCCGAGCCTGAGTAGGGAAGCACACAAGAAAAGTCCTGGCAACCTGAGGGGAAATAATTTACCTCCGCCTCCAACCTCACCAATTTTCCCCATGCGTCTGCGATAACGGTTCCGGGGGAAACTTCGACTGGCTCCAGAAAAACATCTCCATCCAAGAACAGAGGATTTTTCCCCAAGATCACTGGAGAATACTCGCCTTTTACCTTATCGACTGGTCCATCGTAGATAGCCTGGCGTACCAGCATGGCTTCTTGTGAATGATCACCATAAAGAAAAAGTGAGCCAGGCTCATATTTTAAGCAGATTTGTAGAACCCGGGGAGGTTCAGATGTCGCCATTGCAGTAGGACTTTCTACAACAACAGCTTCTGTTGGCAGAGTCTCGTTTGGGCGAACTTGATCCTGAGGAAAATTACAAGCAGTCAGAAGCAAGCCGATGCAAACCAAACCGCTAAGTACCGATTGCCTAATTTGCATCTTCCGCCCTATAAAACCAAATGCCCGTTGGTTGCCACGTGATATGATGCCAGGCGCAGAGAGGCATGGTGGTTTATCATCCACTCATTCTCCATGTAGAAAAACCAATCCATGCGAAAGAACTCCTGCCAAGCCCGGACAATTTTTGGGAGCATGTGCTCATTACTATCTATGCTGGACATGGCAAGAAGTAAGATTTGTTTACGCTCGCTCGGGTCAGGACGAACAGTTCCTGCCCAATTTTTAAGACGTCGCTTAATGTAATCATCCATTTGGTCATTCTCAAACTGTTTCATGATGTTATCTCGTAGTGTAAATCTGACAGCGTTTCCTGATTGGCTGTAAAATCGAAAAGTGAAAGTTTTTTCTTGAGTGCTTGGCGACCGTAATGTAAACGAGATTTCACCGTTCCGATTGGAATTTCCAGGATTTCTGAGATTTCCTGCAGAGATAGGTCATTCAAATAATACAAAACGACAACAACGCGCTGCGAAACAGGCAAACAAGCCACCGCATTTTGAACCTGATCCCAGTCATCTCGCCTTTCGACAATATCATGGGGTGAGTTTTTGGCTGAGCCTGCTATCCAATCGGCCAGGTCTTCCAATGGGTGAAACCAGCGCCGGCTTTGTTTGACCCAAGTATAAGAAAGATTCGCAGTCATGCGATACAACCACGGTTCGAGTGGACGTTCTTCATCAATCCGATCAGCGAACCTGTATAGTCGCAAAAAAACATCCTGCAATAAATCGCTGGCTGCATCCTGATCGCCAGTGATCGCTAATGCCGTGCGATAAACCATCAAATTGAAACGATCATACAACTCACCCAGAGCATCCAGGTCGCCATTCTTCAAGCGAGCAACTGTACTGTTTTCACTATTATTCAGCATAACGACTGCCCCTGATTGGTTAAATACTCTTACCTGGAACTAAAAGATACTACTATTTTCGCCAGGTTAACAAAACCAAAGATGATTTTTTACCTTGACATAGAATCTGCAATACACTTAATTTACCATAGATGATCAAAAAAAGTTCATCTTATCTGGGAAGAAGTGATCTATGTCACCTTTTTATCTTCAGATCATTAATTATCATTATATTAGAAAAACAATGGATGTATAATGTGTACATGCTCCTTGAGAAGAATTCAGAGAAGAATCGAGTATTCGAATCCAGAAAAAATTTTTTAGGCCTTATCTACGGATTTACCTGCGGAATATCCTTTGCTGTTTTCGCATGGGGGATCGACGCGTTCTTATTAGCCGGAGCTAATGCCAGATTCTTCTGGATCAAGTTTCTCCCAGGTCTAATCATAAGCGCCTTAGCAGGAGGCTTAGCCGGTTGGTTTACCACCCATTTTGGAAAACACAGCCTCGCTTTGGTTGTATGGGGTTTGCTCGCTTTTCTATTCACTGGACTGATGATATGGTTACCCACTTCAGGAACCGAATTCTTGCAAAAACTGTTAAGCCCTGATCTTACCAGTTTGTTAAAATTTTCCGAGATTGACAGCGTAACCCATTTTTGGATCTTTGGTCTCTTCATCACTGGCATAGCATCAATCATTTGTGGCTTATTGGAAATCAATCTGGTTGATTCGATACTGCTCTCTTCATACACATCAACGCTTGTTACCACAATGGTAACTTGTGTTGTAATTTTCGGCTTAGCCGGCAGCGCTTCGGACTATCTGGTTAACGTCCATTTCAGAGAACCTGTCCTGGCTCTCAACCGCATGATCCAAACCATTGAATATTATGAGGGAGAGACCATTCCCAATGAGCTAGCCAGGGAATTACATTTGAGTGCTATCAGTCACCTGGGAATAAACACGCAAATACCGCGAGAATTAACCTTGATTTCTTTCGATCGCACCTTAGGCAATATGAATATTCTGGTCAATTTTCAGGGAACCCAGGTGAAATGCACTATGATATACAGCCAGGCCGCAAATTGTGCCCTGGTGAATGTTCTTCAATGAAACAAGAGAAAGTTAGCAAAAAATCGCTTGAATGGTATTATAATAAACTCAATGACGGTAAATATAGTATCAATAAAAATGCGCTATTACAACTTATTTGTGACGAAAGAAATTGAATAAGATGAATTCATCACCATTCTACACATCTAAGCTTTTCATTCAGATGCCCACCCCCCTTTTCAGGAGTTATAGATGAATAGACAAGTATTAAATGTTCAGGACTTAGAGACTCAATTTAAAACTCCTGAAGGGGTTGTCCACGCGGTTAATGGTGTCTCCTTTACACTTGACGAGGGTGAAACACTGGGTGTGGTTGGCGAAAGCGGCTGCGGCAAAAGTGTTACCATGCTATCCTGTTTAAGACTCATCCCTGTTCCCCCTGGGAAGATTGTCGCAGGAAAAGCATTTTTTAAGGGAAAAGATTTGCTTGAAATGGATATGGAAGAAATTCGGAAAGTCCGTGGAGCTCAAATTAGCATGGTCTTCCAGGATCCCATGACTTCCCTGAACCCGGTAATGACCATCGGACAGCAGCTGGCGGAACCATTGCTCTTGCATATGAATATGAACAAGAATGAGGCCCGCGAACGCTCCATTGAGTTGCTTGGCCTGGTGGGTATACCGAATGCTGAGGAGCGGCTAAAAGATTATCCCCACCAATATTCAGGGGGGATGCGCCAGCGCGTCATGATCGCCATGAGCTTGTCATGCAATCCAGAAATTCTTATCGCCGATGAACCCACAACTGCCCTCGACGTTACCATACAAGCCCAAATTGTCGATTTGGTCAAACGCTTGCGTGAAGAGCTCGGCATGGCAATTGTTTGGATTACTCACGATTTAGGGGTGGTAGCCAATATCGCCCATCGTGTGGCGGTTATGTACGGTGGTTACATCATCGAAGAAGCACCGGTGAAAGAGCTATTTGCTAACCCCAGTCACCCGTACACGCTAGGTCTTTTGGGAAGCTTGCCCAAATTGAACGAGACCGAGCGAACCCGTTTATATTCTATTGAAGGCATGCCGCCGGTCCTTTACATGAAACCGCGATCCTGTCCATTTGTCCCTCGCTGCGGTTTTGCCAAAGAACGCTGCTGGAATGAAAATCCTCTTCTGGAGACAATCAATGAAAATCATCGTGTGGCTTGTTGGGTGGATGTCCGGTCTGGAAGTGAACGAAGATGAACAACAATAATGACACCCTGCTCCGAGTAGAAAACCTGGTAATGCATTTCCCCATATACCGTGGCGTCATTCGCCGACAAGTGGCATCTGTCCGCGCAGTTGATGGAATTTCGTTTGAGATTAAACAAGGTGAGACCCTTGGTTTGGTCGGAGAATCTGGTTGTGGTAAATCAACTGCCGGGCGCGCAATTTTGCAGTTATACAAACCCACTGCAGGTCATGTATTTTTTAAGGGGCAAGACCTGGTTCAGCTTAAAGCTGAAGCCATGCGATTGATGCGGCGTGAAATGCAAATGATCCTTCAAGACCCATACGCCAGTCTGAATCCCAGGATGACCCTGCGCGATATCGTTGGTGAGCCCTTGATGGCTTTCGAACAAGTTTCTGGTAAAGAAATAGATCAGGTTGTGGCTGAATTGTTAGAGCTGGTCAAATTAGATCCGGATTTTTCCATGCGATATCCGCATGAATTTTCCGGTGGTCAGCGTCAGCGTATCGGCATTGCCAGGGCTTTAGCATTAAATCCATCGTTTATCGTCTGCGATGAACCCATTTCCGCCCTGGATGTCTCCATTCAGGCTCAAATCGTAAACCTGCTTGAAGACTTACAAAAAGAATTTAACTTAACCTATCTGTTTATTGCACATGATCTTTCAATGGTGAGACATATCAGCGACCGTGTTGCCGTAATGTACTTGGGGGTGATTGTAGAATTAGCCAATCACAACGACCTCTACAACGATCCCTTACATCCGTACACACAGGCTTTGCTTTCCGCCATTCCGGTTCCTGATCCAGTCTTCAGCGAAACACGCCAAAGGATTGTACTGCAGGGTGATGTACCCTCACCAGTCAATCCGCCTTCTGGGTGCCGCTTCAGAACACGTTGCCCCATTGCTGATGAAGAATGCGCCTTGCAGCAGCCGGAATTTCGGGAAGTAAAACCCGGTCATTTTGTCGCCTGTCTAAAAGTGTAGACGAACAAAAGGAGGTGATCTAAAAAGAAAGTTTAGGTTCAAAGGTTTTGTCGTGACAAGAAATACTAAATCCGTTCATTTTAATTTGTAAGATTTGGAGGAGAAATATGAATACAAGATCAAAAGGCTTGCTTTTCTTGAGCGTACTGGTTGCGTTTAGCATGGTCCTGGCTGCCTGCCAGCAAGCTGCCGTTCCAACGCCCGAAACCATTATTGAAACCGTGGTTGTTGAAGTAGCGGGTACTCCGGTAGTCGAAGAACGCATCATCACTGCCACCCCGGCTCCTGAAGAACCCGTAGAAGAGACCGAAGAAGCCGTCCTGAACCCTTACCTTGGCTCCAACATGCTGGATGGTAACGGTGTTCCCGCCACATTCTTTGACGATGTTCACGTCCGCAAAGCCTTTGCTTACTGCTTTGACTGGGAGACATTGGTCAATGATGTGTACCAGGGCGAAGCTATCCAATCTAAGGTCCTTTCACTGCCTGGCATGCCCGGTTACGATGCAGAAGCACCTTTCTATTTCAACGATCTGGACAAATGTGCTGAGGAATTCCAACTGGCCGACGTCGATAAAGACGGCGTAGCAGCTGGCGAAGATCCGGATGATGTTTGGGAAATGGGTTTCCGCATCCAGATGCTTTACAACACCGGCAACACCACCCGCCAGATTATTGCCGAAATCCTGCAACAAAACCTGGCTGAAGTTAACGAAAAATTCGTGGTTGAGGTCCTCGGTCTGCCCTGGCCAGCTTACTTGACCGCACAGCGCGCTCACAAAATCCCGATCATGACAGGCGGCTGGCTAGAAGACATCCACGATGCCCACAACTGGTACCAGCCCTATACCACCGGCACCTATGGCGGACGCCAGAACATGCCTGCGGATATGAAAGCTGAATTCAAAGCCCTTTTGGACGAAGGCGTCGCCCTGGTTGACCAGGCAGCTCGCCATGAAGTCTACCAGCGCTTCAACCAGCTCTACTATGACTACGCACCTGGCTTCCCACTGGTTCTGGTAACCTCCCATGGTTACGAACAAAGATGGGTACAGGGTCGTGTTATGAACCCCATCTTCTCGAACATCTATTATCGCACCATTTCCAAGACTGCAGACGCCCCCGATCCGACCACCTTCACTTACGGATCCACGGGAGATGCATTGACCCTGGACCCAGCGGCATCCTACGACACCGCCAGTGGTGAAATTGTCCAGAATGTGTACGAAACCCTGGTCTTCTACGATGGCGAAGCCACTGACAAATTCGTGCCCCAACTGGCCGAAGAATGGTCTGTTTCGGAAGATGGCACGGTCTGGACCTTCAAGATCCGCCAAGGCGTAACCTTCCACGAAGGCGGCGATTTGACTGCCTCTGATGTGGCTTATTCCTTCCAACGTGGTCTTCTGCAAGGTGGATACTCCACCCCGCAGTGGATGTTGGCTGAACCTTTCTTTGGTGTTGGTCTGGATGACATCACCATGCTTGTCGACGAAGGCGCTTCCGCTGACGATCGCGAAGCCTTGATGGCTAACGATCCCGAGGTGCTTAAAGCTGCCTGTGAGAAAGTGAAAGCCGCAATCGTTGCTGATGACGCAGCTGGCACAGTTACCATGACCCTGGCGCAGCCTTGGGGCCCATTCCTACCCACCATCGCCAATGGCTGGGGCTCCATCATGGACAAAGAATGGGTTATCGAGAACGGCGGCTGGGATGATTCCTGCGACACCTGGCAGAACTTCTATGGCACCACCGATGCAGAGAATCCATTCACCCCAATCATGAACGGTACCGGCGCCTTCAAGCTGGACCACTGGACTCCTGGGCAGGAAATCGTCCTGGCCAAGAACGAAAACTACTGGGGCGAAGCTGCCCTGCTCGACCGCGTGGTCATCAAGATCATCAGCGAATTCGGCACCCGCTTTGCCATGCTACAGGCTGGTGAAGCCGATGCGATCGCAGTTCCAGTTGAGTACCGACCTCAGGTTGACCCAATGGTTGGTGAAGCTCACATCTACGACCCCGAGACCAACACTTACCTGCCCGTTCAACCAGTTTGTTCTGTTGATACTGGCAAGTTAGGCATCGAGCGCTTTGAGCTTTGCGATACACCCAACACCAACCCGCTGCGCCTGTACTTCGGACGCCCCGGTCTGCAACAAGATGTGATTCTGTTCACATTCTTGATCGAGTAATTTCTTTTCTAGCATAAACTAACGGGTGGGAGCTGGAAACGGCTCCCACCCCTTGCGATGGTTTTTGCATTGCGGAATAGGGTGAAACGCGTTTCACTCTATTCCGAACGGTAAAAAAAATTATGATTGAGGGCTAATATGCTTACTTATATTATCCGGCGTTTATTACTTGTTCCTGTGCTCCTGTTTGGCGTCACGCTCATTATCTTTGGCATGCTGCAATTCCTGGGTCCGGTTGAACGCTCAGCCTTGTATGTCAAGGATTTTCCCAAAAATGACAAACAGATCCAGGGAATCATTCGAAAATACGGCTTAGACAGACCTTTTTACTACCAGTACTGGCGTTGGCTTGTCGGGCATCAGGATCCTGTAAGCGGTGATCGCGAAGGCGGCATCTTATTCGGCGATTTTGGATATTCCAGGACTGCATCCCAACCGGTGATTGACATCATCAAGACCCGCTTCCCTAACACACTGGACCTGGCTCTTTGGGCTGTTTTTCCCATGCTTTCCGTCGGAATCTGGCTTGGCGTGCAGGCGGCTGTCCATCAAAATGGCATCATTGACCAGGCTGCACGCATCTTCAGTATCGTGGGGACATCTTTCCCTACCTTTGTGTTTGGATTATTGGTCTTGATTCTCTTCTACGCGAATTTACAGTGGTTTTCTCCTGGAAAAATGTCCGACTGGGTCAGTCAATTGATATTTTCAGGAGAATTTACCCAATACACCAAATTGCTTACCATTGACGCCTTGCTTAATGGACGCATTGATGTATTTTGGGATGCCATGCGCCACATGATCCTCCCAATCCTCACCCTCTCCTATATCAACTGGGCAACTTTTGTGCGCGT
This sequence comes from uncultured Chloroflexia bacterium, assembly GCA_963842455.1. Classification (GTDB taxonomy): domain Bacteria; phylum Chloroflexota; class Anaerolineae; order Anaerolineales; family UBA4823; genus CAWJHE01. The sequence goes on along the minus strand of CAWJHE010000006.1, from coordinate 267,663 downwards.
TACTCGCTCGTCCATGCTGGAAACACTGAGGATGGATTATGTCACCACCGCCCGAGCAAAGGGTATTAAAGAAAAAGATGTCATTAACAAGCATGCACGCCCCAATGCGATGATCTCCATCACAACCCTCGCAGGCCTTAGCATTGTGGGGCTACTTGGCGGCGTTGTCATTACCGAGACTGTGTTCAATTATCCGGGAATTGGCAAAGCTGCCGCAGATGCAGCTGCCAACCTGGATGTTGTCACAGTTTTGGGATTTGCAGTTTTCAATGGATTAATCCTGATCGTCGCCAACCTGGTTGTCGATATTCTCTATGGTCTCATTGATCCCCGCGTTCGATTGTCATAAGGAGTAATGAATGACTACTGAAATCACTCCAACCGGTAATAATCTCCTCCTTAAAGAAACTCGACCGGAACGTAAGATCGGACGTGTTGAACGCTTTTTAGGTCCAGAAAACTACCGGATTATCACCGGGTTATTGAAGACTCCTGCTTCAATTATGGGCTTCATCTTGATTGGTGTGTTTATCTTGATTGCTATCTTTGCCCCGGTCATCGCCCCGCCTGTCGGAAGCGATCCCTATAAAATCCCCCGGGATGGTTTCGGCGGCGAACCCAAACCGATGGGCACTGCATGGACCCGAAACGTGCCCGATGTACCCTTTTGGTACAAACCTCTAACCGGAAATGACGAATGGATTCACCTGCTAGGCACTGCCCAGGGTCAATATGATATTTTTTACGGGATCATTTGGGGTACACGCACGGCTTTTCGAACTGGGTTTATCGTTGTGGTGTCCACCTTCTTGATCGGGATCATCATTGGCTCAATTGCAGGTTTTTACGGCGGCGTCGTCGATAATATCATTATGCGTGTTGTAGATGTCTTCATGACCTTGCCTTTTATTTTGATGGCATTGATCATGGCGGCTGTGTTAACCCCCGTAATTGGCAAAAGCCTGCTCCCATCCATTATTGCTTTGATCTCATTTGGATGGATGGGCTATGCCAGGATTATCCGCGGTGATATCTTATCGATCAAAGAACGAGATTATGTTCTGGCGGCGCGCATCGTGGGTGTTCGTGATAGCCGCGTCCTGTTTAAGCACATTCTCCCCAACGCTATTTTCCCCACCCTGGTGCTGGCATCCTTAGCAATTGGTGATGTAGTCCTCAGCTTTGCCGCTCTCTCCTTCTTGGGCATCGGCACCCAAGTTGGTTATGCCGATTGGGGACAGGTACTAAGCTTCTCGCGTAACTGGATCACCAGTTTGCAAACCTACTGGTACATTGTGGTCTGGCCAGGGATTACGCTGGTCTTATTTGTTATGGGCTGGAACCTGGTTGGAGATGCCATGCGAGACGTGCTTGACCCACGTATGCGAGGAAAGTCTTAAAGAATCCCCCTGTCCGGATAATTTAGCAAAAAACAAACGAGGCTGTCTGTTGAAAACGGGCAGCCTCTTTTTTGATTGAGCTATCTGCGTAACTTACTCCAAAAAGCAGCTAAATCTGGTGGCAGACAACCCAGAGACCAGGGCTAGCCTCCCATCCGGCAAATCAATTTACTCAACCTGGTCGCCAAATCGCATCCGCAAGTACGATTGGTACCTGGATGGGTGTACTTGATTATCTTCCAGGGCTTGTAATACAGCACAACCTGGTTCGTGCACATGCGTACAATCGCTGAACTGGCAGGCTTCGACGAGTGCACGCAGTTCAGGAAAATATCCATCCAATTCTTCTGGCTCAATATCCCACAAAGCCAACGCCTTAAGCCCCGGAGTGTCCGCCACATAGCCCCCGTTTTCCAAGGGGAACAATTCGCGGACTACGGTGGTATGCCTGCCTTTATTCGTAGCCTGGCTGATCTTACTGATTTCCAGACCCAGCCCCGGTTGGATGGCATTCAGCAAGCTGGATTTACCCACGCCTGAAGGACCAGTTAACAAAGAAATTTTTTCGCTCAATGCAGCGCGCAGTGTTTCAATTCCCCATTGATCCGGTACAGAAGTATAAATCACTGGATACCCCAGGTCATTGTAAAAATCAAACATGGATTGGGCTTCTTCCAGACCCATCAAATCAGTCTTATTGACCACAATCATAGCCGGGATGCTTTGCCTCTCAGCCATCACCAGAAAACGGTCGAGCATGCCTAATTTGGGTTCAGGTTGTGTACAGGCGAAGACCATAACAACCTGATCTGGATTGGCAATCAATACTTGCTGGTATTCGCCATGTGGGTTAGGCGCCAGGCGGGAGAACATTCTTTGGCGCGGCTCAATCGATTCAATGATTCCCTTTTCCTCGTCTAAGGGAGTGATTTCCACCCAATCCCCGACTGCCGCAAGGTCTATGGGTTGGCGACCGTGTTTTAGTTTGCCGCGCAGTTGGCAGAACCATTGCCCTTTTTCAGTCTGGACTGTATAAAAACCGGATTGTGATCGAATAATTAAACCGCGCATAGTATTAGGGCGCCACAGTTTCTGATGGTTGGATAATGGAAGGTGTGGTTTCTAAACCCGGAAGCGTAGCCGTGGTGTTGAAGGTTGATTCCCACCAATATAGTTTTTGAGGTTGTCCCATAAAATACAACTCCACGACTCGCCGAAAGATTGGGGCTGCATAATCAGAACCCTCACCAATATTCTCGACAATGACTGCAATAGCAATATCGGGGCGTCCTTCCTGTTCTGCGAATGTGTATCCAGCAAACCAGGCGTGCGGACGATCCGTTGCCGTCTGAGCGGTTCCCGTCTTTCCAGCCACCGGTATTTCCAGTCCAGTAAACCGATGCCAGGCTGTCCCACGAGGATCTTCATTGCGGATAACACCAACCATGGCTTCCTGGATTTGACGAATATGTTCGTCAGATAAAGGCAGCTTCCCCAAAGCCTTGGGGGTAAACTGGTAAGTTAATTTTCCACTGCTGGTGGCTATGTGGTCGATAACAGTCGGTTGGTATCGTGTTCCCCCATTTCCGATGGCAGCCACAAAATTGGCTACCTGGAGGGGTGTCACCAGGACATCGCCTTGACCAATCGCCAGGTTCACAGCATCAATTGCACTATTGGGATCTGGTAAAGATCCGCTGGCCTCATCAACAGCTTCGATACCGGTTGCCTGCCCTAATCCGAAATCTCTTGCCATTTGTGAAACAGCATCCGTTGATCCCTGGTTATAAAGAGAAAGACCAATATGCCAAAACCATGGGTTACAAGAACGCATCAAGCCCTCAGACAGATTCAACAACCCACTCGGAATTGTCCTTCCATCTTGCGTGTAATAATCGTAAGTCCAATCATTTAAGCGTACACCGGGCAGCTCTTCAAAAAAATAGCCGCATTGATAAGTAGAATCAACGGTGTACTTTCCACTGTCCAGACCAGCGGCCATGGTAATCATCTTAAAGACTGAGCCTAATGGGTACAAGCCCTGGGTAGCTCGGTTTAACAAGGGCTGGTAGACATTGGACAAAATATCTTCTAACATGGATGAGCTATTAAAATTCACCGGCTCAAATGCATTCGGGTCGAAGCCGGGTGATGAAGCCATAGCCAAGACCTTGCCACTGTCCTTTTCTAAAACCACCACCGCTCCTCGAAATGAACCCAAGGCTTGCTGGACACCTGTTTGTAGGTCTCTGTCCAGCGTTGTATAGATGGCCTGTGAGGGTTCTGCAGAAGCTTCTGCCAGCAGTGTGACCGGTTGCCCTTGAGCGTTCATCACATAAAGCGCCCCGCCTCGCTTGCCAGCCAGGTAAGATTCGCCCCAGGCTTCTAATCCACTCCGCCCAACACGTTCATCCTGGCGATAGCCTTTCCGTAGGTAGTCATCTACCTCCTCGGGTTGAATAGCACTTACATAACCCACCACATGCGGCGCTATACCGCCATCAAAGTAGTAACGGGATTTATACTGCCGGAGTACCAATCCGTTGTATCGGGACAGATCTTCATATTTCTCGTTAATCCGCTCACCAGAGACCTGACCTATGGGTAAATACCAGTTTGCGCCTTCTGGCGCGCTAGCATAAATCGCTTCAATCGCGGGTATACTTTTTCCGGTCAATTCAGACAGCAGGATGAAAAGGTCATCCTTTTGAAGAGTTTGAATATCTCCAGAATAAATTCCAACAGCCGTTGCATCTGCCTGGGCTACAAGTGCGTGTGCATTTCGATCATAGATATTCGCGCGTGAAGGCGTATATCCGTTTCGGTCCATGAGCAGGTAATTACCGCCTCCAAGCTCTGGCAAAATCAGCGTATCGTTCCATTGTACGCGCCAATCGCCATTTTCCAGGCTCAAATCCATGTGAGTATCCCGAGTGATATCGCCGATTAAAACAGATTTGAGTGTCACACGGTAACGAGCTTGAGCATTATCCGGGTTGACGAGAATCGATAAAATCTCATAATCAATCTCAGACAGCGCCGCCTCAACTGCTACACTCTGATAATGCTCTATAAATTCCATTTCACTTTGTGCAGCCTGGCTTACCTGGGTTAATAAAGCATACATTTCGGGATATTTTTCGTTTTTCCAGGCGCTTAAGTATGCCTCAACTACCTGTCGCGCATCGGGTATTTCTCCTACAACAGGAGGAGGTAACGTACTGGCAACTGGAGGAAATAGAACCCCTGGATTCTGAGTGTCGAAAACGGAACAACCTCCAGTTTGGGAAATCCAGAAAACAGCCATTAACAACCAGATAATTTTTGCAGAAAATTTTTTCTCACGAGCCATTAAATTTTCACTTCACATTCCTTGTGTAAGAATCTGGTTTGAAATAGGACAAGAATAATCGAACTCCTCAAGACATTTAGGTGCAATATCTGCATAAGGTCGCTCATCCATTTTCTTGAGTAATACGGCCAAGTGACACACAGGTAAACCCATTACATTTGCGTAACAGCCTTGCAATTGTTGTGCCGGTCGGAAGTCCTTGTGTTGAATAGCGTATGCCCCTGCTTTATCGAAAGGATCACCGCTGGCTATATAGGTTTTGATTTCATCATCATCATAATCCCGCATGGGAACATCCGTGACACACACCAAACTTTGCTGGTACCCATCTTTGATCCGCAAGGCTGTCAATCCGGTGTAAACCTGGTGTATCCGGTTTCTCAAGAGCTTGAGAATTTGTTCAGCATGTTGCTCATCTAATGGTTTACCTAGAATGATGAAGCTGGAACTGGATGGATCTTCCAGGAGACGAAACTCGGGTAGCAGCATGGCTTCATTCCGATTTTCATCGTCCAATGGAAAAACCACAGACGTGTCTGCTGATATAAGGATGCCATTCTCTGGGAAATTTTGGGTGGAGGCACAAAAGGCTGCCTCGGCTTTTTCTCTAGAAAGCCGAAGAACGTACATATCCGGTGCTTCACCCTTAAGAACTTCCTCATTGATATGCACCGGATAGACCTGAAAGGGCCACCCACCAAAGGCTAATAACTGCTTGCGCCTGGGAGAATTAGAAGCTAAAATAATCATTCAATGTTCATTTTAACACAATCTGTATCAGGCAACTTTTCATTAATTCGTCCAGAAAAACATAATATCAACCTGTTGCACTCACAAATTACATAGTGCCTGATTGGTTACGTTGTCTTGGATTGAACAACAAAATCATAAATTCCTGGAGGTCAATATGCAGTTTTTGAAAGATAGAATTCATCGTGAAGGCAAAAATCTTGGCTCAGGCATTCTAAAAGTCGATGGCTTTATCAACCACCAGGTTGACCCTGAGCTGATGGATGCATGCGGCCGTGAATTCGCTCGCCGTTTTAAAGATCTTGGCGCCACAAAAATATTAACAGCTGAAATTTCTGGAATCGCTCCTGCTGTCATGACTGCTCTACACTTAAATTTACCCGTCGTTTATGCCCGCAAGCATAAACCCGTCACCATGCCCGACCAGGTTTTCCTGACTTTATCTCCTTCCCACACAAAAGGCCGTATGGTTGAGCTTATGGTTTCACCAGAGTATTTAGCCGGTGGTGAGCGGATTTTAATCATTGATGATTTTCTCGCCTCAGGCGCCACCATCCTGGGATTGGTACGCCTGGCGCAAACGGCTGGGGCTGTTTTGGTTGGCATTGGTGCATTGATTGAAAAAAGCTTCGAGGGCGGCCGGCAGGCCCTGAGCATTCTCAATGTTCCTGTTGAGAGCCTGGCGATTATTAAGTCGATGGAGAATGATCAAATCCTTTTTGAAGATTGACACATTTATGAAAAACTCCATCCTTATCCTTGATTTCGGCTCTCAATATTCACAACTTATTGCTCGCCGCATTCGTGAGATCAACGTCTACTGTGAGCTAATCCCCTGGGATACTGCCCCAGAACGCGCTCTTGCCCAAAATCCTAAAGGTTTTATCTTATCTGGAGGGCCTGCTTCTGTTTACGAGGCAGGAGCTCCACGCATCCCAAAATATGTTTTGGATAGTCAATTACCCATCCTGGGAATTTGTTATGGAATGCAAGCTCTGACGGACATTTTGGAGGGCAAAGTTGGGGCTTCATCAGATCGGGAATACGGACCAGCACAGTTAGAAGTCATCGCCGACAATGCTTTAGTTCCAGCCGGTAGCCAGCGGGTTTGGATGTCCCATGGAGATCGCATAGAAAAACTACCTCCCGGTTTCATGGTTCTCGGAAAAAGTGCGAACTCACCTGTGGCTATGATGGGAGACCCACATCGCCAATATTATGGACTGCAATTCCATCCTGAGGTACACCACACACCTGGCGGACAAGAAATCCTGAGACGTTTCGTTGTCGACATTTGCAAAGCTATCACAGATTGGACACCTGAATCCATCATTGCCGAAAGCGTTTCACGCATTCAAACTCAAGTTGGCAAAGAAATGGTGCTTTCTGCGGTCAGTGGCGGCGTGGATTTAAGCGTAGCAACAGCCATGGTCCAACAAGCGGTAGGCGACCAGCTCATCTCAATTTTCGTTGACACCGGGCTGTTACGTGAAGGCGAAGCATCTCAAGTTCGCTCCACGCTGCATGAAAGTCTGGGCATTGAATTGATAACAATCAATGCAGTCGACCAGTTTATGTCTGCCCTAAAAGATATCACTTCTCCTGAAAAGAAACGTCAGGTGATCGGTGAGCTTTTCATCCGTATCTTTGAAGAACAAGCCAGGAAGTTAGGTAATCCGAAATTCTTGGTGCAAGGAACCATCTATCCAGATGTAGTCGAATCCAGCGCAGCAGACCGCGGCAAAGCCCACAAGATCAAGACCCATCACAATGTGGGTGGGTTACCGACCGATATGCAATTTCAACTGGTTGAGCCTCTTCGCTATCTGTTCAAAGATGAGGTTCGCCTTGTGGGAGAGAAATTGGGTCTGCCTGCAGAAATGGTCTGGCGGCAGCCCTTCCCTGGTCCTGGGTTGGCCGTTCGCTGCCTAGGTGAAATTACTCCTGAACGTGTCAAAAAATTACGCACAGCCGATTCTATTTTTACCAGTGAGTTAGCGCAAGCCGGGCTTTTAAAATTACATTCCACACAAGAAAGCGTTTTCGGCACATCCCAAGCCTTCGCAGTTTTACTCCCGGTTTTCAGTGTGGGTGTGATGGGAGACCAGCGCACTTACCAGGAAACAATTGCTTTGCGAGCTGTGACCACCGAAGATTTTATGACGGCTGATTGGGCCTGGTTGCCTTACGATTTGCTTTCCAAAGTCGCCAATCGAATTGTAAATGAAGTCACTGGTGTTAATCGAGTAGTTTATGATATTACCAGTAAACCACCAGCCACAATCGAATGGGAATAATCATAATTGTTTACAAACAATTTTCCTGGATACGTTGGATATCGTTTGGTATCGGACTTCAAACCCAATCCGTCAGAGAGAGAACAAATATAACCTGTTCTTAACCACTGCTTAGACACAACAAACCTGAGCTTATGCTACAATCAAAGCATGACAAGTCGTCTACGTCTTATTCTTAGCCTTGCTCTCATAATTTTGTTGTTCCCAGAAAAAGGTCTTGCACAAAACGGGTACACAGCAACGCTAAGCCAACTCAATGACAGCAAATTCCCTGTTCTCCAATTTTTCCTGGATATCCAAGATGAGCAGGGAGATTTTTCTCATAACTTGTCAACTGACCAGGTCAATGTAATTGAGGATGGGGTAACATTGCCAGCCATCGATATGACTGAAATTAAACCTGGACTTCAGTTTGTGGTAGCCATTAATCCCGGTCCATCCTTTGCAATCCGAAACAGCAAAGCAATTTCCCGGTATGATATGATCAGTCAAAATCTTGCCAATTGGGCAAAAAAGAGAGTAGGTTCCGATATTGATGATTTGAGCCTGATCATTAATAACGGCCCGGAAATCAGTCACATCAATGACTCCCAACAATGGCTACAGACCTTAGAGACTGCTCAAATCGACTCTCGCAATGCAACCCCAAACTTAGATTCTTTGTTTCGGGCTGTTACATTAGCCAATGATGCCACCCCGCGAACGGGAATGAAGCGTGCTGTCCTCTTTATTACCCCTCCAGTTGAATCTCAGCAAATAGAACCATTAGACAATCTAATCGCCCAGGTCCAACAACAAAACATATCTATTCATATTTGGCTTGTTTCTACTGCAGGCGGATTCCAAACGGTCGGAGTACAGAGATTAACCGAGCTGGCCACTCTAACGGGAGGTACTTTTTTTGCCTTCTCAGGTGAAGAAACTATCCCGGATCCCGAGACCATTTTGCAAGAACTCAGATCGATCTACTCTGTTACCTATAAATCTGCAGTTTCCACAGGGGGCATCCACCAGGTTTCAGCTCAGATCGAGACAGAAGCTGGCGTGATTGAAACCAATTCTCAAGAAATAGAAATTAATCTTCAGCCTCCCCTACCTGCCTTCATATCACCACCTATTCGCATCATTCGCCAGCCCAATCAAACCGAGCAGGCAGAAGCCGAAAATTCCAACCCTGCGCCAGGATTGCTGCCAACCGAACAGGTTTTTCAAGTTGTTTTCGACTTTCCAGATGGCCGAAAGCGTGAAATAATTACTTCCGCTCTGCTGGTGAATGGGGAGGTAGTTGAAGAAAAAAGTCAAGCCCCGTTCGATACTTTCACCTGGAATATCAGCGAAATTGTTTCAGGCAGCACATATTCAGTTCAAGTCCAGGCTGTTGATGAATTTGGCATCACCGGAAAAAGCGTGGAAATCCCCATCATCATTGGGATTGAACAAGAAACCCAAGATCCCTGGGGAGTCATCCGCCAGAATACGCCGGTTTTGATCATTCTTGCTGTAGTCGTGTCAGGCGCAATTCTTCTACTGGTGCTTATTTTGGGAGGCAGATTACGTCCCAGGGCTGTGCGCGTATCTCAAACGCGCCGGAAGAGACAGGATCCAGTGACCCAGCCTGTCTCCATCGAAGACGACCTTGCCAGGCGGAATATCCCAGGATGGGTGAACAAGCTGCAATGGTCTCAGCGTCAATCATCTCAAAAAGCCTTCGCCTATCTTTATCCGCTTTCGGAAAATGCCCAAATGGTTGATTCAAGCCCTTTCCCGATCAATGCAGAAGAGGTATTAATCGGAAACAATCCAGAACAAGCCAACCTGGTTTTAAAAGACAGCTCGGTAGAAAAACTTCATGCTCGCCTGGTTAGAAAAGCTGAAGGATCTTTCCGATTAATCGATGAGGGCTCCATAGCTGGCACCTGGATAAATTACACACCGGTTTCTCGCAGCGGAGCAGACCTGGAACACGGAGATATCGTTCATATTGGCCGGGTAGGTTTCCGTTTTACGATTCGCCAGCCGAAACTCGTTCGCCGGCCTGTTGTCACTCCTACTCCCCGCCCAATCGACTTCAGTCTTAACTACTGAAGTAAAGGCTGCGTCACCTAAAGCCAGAATGGAACACCCGCAATCTCCGGAGACGCCTGATAACCATGATCCCATCTGAAACACCACATATACAGGTCACAGCTAATAGCCATCCAGGCATGAGTGGAAAGATCAATGAGGATCGTTTCCTGGTGAATGCTTTCAGGTTGGAGGATCCTTCATCCACACCATCTGTCCTGGCAATCGTAGCTGATGGAATCGGCGGTCATCGCGCCGGAGAGATCGCTGCTGAATATGCTGTGGAAACCATCAGTCGGCATATAGCAGAAAGTGATGCATCTCAACCCGTTCCGATTTTACATGATGCTATCCAGTTAGCCAATCAAAAAATATATTCCGAAGCAGAATCGGATCCCGAAAAAAAGGGGATGGGGGCAACATGCGCTTGTTGCTGGATCATTGGATACAGGCTGTACACGGCCAACCTGGGAGATTCTCGCATATATTTGTTACGCAACGGGGCAATCCAACAAATCAGCACAGACCACACCTGGATACAATCCGCCCTGGATGCAGGTGTGATTACTCCTGATCAGGTTAAAGGTCACACGCATGCTCATATTATCCGGCGGTACCTCGGTTCTCAAAATGTAGTAGAACCAGATAGCAGGATGAATATAAACGCTAACGAATCAGAAGAACAAAGTTTAGCCAACCAGGGAATGCAGTTGCTGCCTGATGATCAGTTATTAATTTGCAGCGATGGACTGACTGACCTGGTTGAAGATGAAGAAATTCAGAATGTCTTATTAAACCCCGAAGCCGATAAGAACTTGCAGAGTCTGATCGACCTGGCCAACCAACGTGGAGGCCATGATAATATTACGGTTGTTAACCTGGTCGTTCAACGTCCTCCCCACCCAATAGAGCCTAATCCAAGTTCTGGAACCCATTGGTCTATCCCATGTCTGGCTGTCATCCTCATAATCCTGGTTATCCTGATCTTGGCGCTATTGGTGTTTTACTTCCTCATCCTGCGACCAGCTTGATCTCCCGAATCGAAATAACCACCTGTCAAAACAATCTTGGGGAACCTGTTTTTAATCACTTTCTCCGGCTTAAGGTATAGCCCCGTAATAGATTTCATTTCCGATTGCCAGGAATATCGTTCGCCGTTCCGGATAGAAAGTAAAAGCAGTTGCCGGGAGAATCGAAAGCTGCTTTCGAGGCAGATAATGGCGTTGGAAAACCAGGCTCCTCAGGCTGAAGTGATAAATGGAGTGATTGGCAGATTCTAAAAAGAATAGACTTGGATCGGGGGGCGAAGAAATCATCATCTGCCGTAAAGGAGAGGAAGTCGTCAGTGGCAAATTTTCTCTTCCTGGTCGCATATCGACAAAATTTGCGTCCTGGCAACGAGTTGGTACACCCACAATTCCTGTGGTAGAGCAGTAGGTTAACCGCCCATCGTTATTCAATAAATACAGGTCACCGCGATCCACCAAAAAGGAAATCGTTGTATCCAAATTATCCGGTTTCTCTGAATCACTGGAAAAATAGTCACGAGGAGGTTGGTCGTAGGCCTTCTGAGTAAAAGTCCAGATAGCCCGGGTTCCCTGGCTCATGGCAAATAGCTCATTGCGGCCGATATCAAAAGCCTTGAGGCTGCCGACAGCGCTTTGGGGCAATGCCAGGCGAAAGACCGTGACCGGGCTCCCAGGTTGGCAAAATGCCAGGGTTCCACCCTGGTCGACACCTAAAACACTAGCCTTCGGTTCGTAACCAGCTGGCCAGGCTACAATGTCAATCAATGCGCTAACACTTGCCACACTGGCTGTTGTCGGACCACACTGAAAAGAAGAGTCCAGTTGATAACCCTGGGTTGACGGTCTGGCCCGGAGCACCTTACCGGTTTTACTGTCCAAAAGATACAAATCCCCAGACGATACGACCATCCTCGAAATACTCACCTCGCCAGGTAATCCCCCTTGAATTGCTGGCAGGTAATCAACACGTTTTATCAGGTCGATATTATCCAAAGCAAATTGAGCTTGTAATCTTAATGCCTGCGTTTCTCCAGTAATCTGGTACTTTTCAGCCTGGTCCAACAATGTAAGAACAGCTAACCAATTCACACGTTGGTCCAACAGGTCACTTTGCTCAACTGCCCTGATCGCATTTTGTTCTGCCTGCGAAAAGTAAATTTGATATTGGGCCGATCTTCCTAACTGAAAATATGCGACACTGGCGATCGTTACCACGATCAATGGAATGGTAATAGCCATCACCGCCATAACTGAAGAAGGAATGGTGCGGAAGAGCTCTTCCGGAAACAATTTCCCTAAAGCCAGGGCAAGAAATGTGAATGCTCGCCGAAATAAGTTACCTGCAGAGTCATTCATCGATCGTAGTGTATTTCGCGCCTTCGATGGTTGCTCCTTTTGTTGGACTTGTGCTGATAATTCTGCCAAATTAAACTCTGGCAGTTCGCCTTCCGTCGCATTGGGATATTTTTCGGTGGGGGTAACTCCTTGTGAAACTGCCGCCTTCTGCCCAGTGGGTGTTTTATAAACATCTTCCTGGACAGCAGACTGATCGGGTTCAGCCGGCTTATCGTTTGCTAAAACATCCTGCTTATCGGTGGGTACATCCCTGACTACCACCGGCGCTGGCAATGGGGGCTTTTGTAAGTCGCCTACACCTTCACCTGAAATCGTTGGCCTGGATTGGAGAATTTGGATTTTTCCCTTTCCAGGACGGGCTTGAGCAATTAAAACATCGAATTCACCACCCGCCTGGTTGCTCAACCGGCGACGGACGCCTTCTGGACCTTGTCCCAGCAAACTCATCCAGGTTTGTTGAGTCCAGGATGGGTCACTCCTGCCCGTAATAATCAAGGTGCTATTCGGTTGATAACTAACCTGAGAAAAATTGACGGGCGCAGACCGAACCAACCCCAAACCTCTGGCAGAGACTTCCATGGTAGACAGAAATTGAGCGCCATTCTCCGTGATCCAACAGGCCTGTAAAGGTCCAGATTGAGCCAGGTAAATTTGATCTTCGCGTATGACACACTGGCTAAACAGCCCCAGACCCTGGCGTCCCTTCTCCGAAGCGATTCGATTGCGCTCCAATAAGATCTGGTTCAATTCTTCAGCCACGTTTTTCATTGCTGAGGTCACAGAACCCGGTGTTGCATAATATTTCTTGCTAAGCTCAGCCAACAGCTCTTTCTGTTTTTCTATTGGGAAAATGATATCCCCCGCCATAACCAGATACAGAACAAGACGATCGATACCACGGCTGCGCGCAGTACGTCTAGGCGGCTCGCTGGCATATAGTGCAGATCTCTCGGATTGCTCTCGATCAAGATATCGAGAGACTGGCAACAAATGGATATCTAACAAAGTAGTCATATGCGATCCTCTAGATGAGCCCTCTTGGCTGACATTATACTGGTAAAATGAAACTTAATCGACTGGTGGTATGATATTTCTATCAAATTTCCAGATGTTTTCTCTTTCAATGGGTTCATAATATGTGAACAACCTTAATAAAAACAGCGACCGTCAACATAATCAAAGGGATGTGGAATTCTATGCAGATCGAAGTCATTAATACAATTGAACAACTAGAAAAACTCTCTGATGAGTGGAATCAGTTATTAGCTTGTTGCAGTGCAAGTCATGTGCCGTTTTTGCGACACGAATACTTGAGCACCTGGTGGAAATCCTTGGGTGGTGGGGAATGGAAAAATGCAGAACTTTTCACCTTAGTCGGTCGCGATCAAAGCGGAACCATCCTTGGCATAGCCCCACTGTTTATTTCCACCAACCAAGATAACCTGAGATCAATTTTGCTTCTCGGCAGCATCGAAATTTCCGATTACCTGGACCTGATCGTATCCGAAGAACACCTGGCTGAGTTTGTCACGTCGATTTTCAGATTATTGCATGCAGATCAAAGGATAAACTGGCAAGCGCTCGATTTTTACAATATTTCTGATACTTCACCCACTCTCCCTGTGATCAAGCAGGCTGCAGAACAATTGGATTGGGAATATTCCCAAGAGACCTTACAGCCCTGCCCTTATATATTGTTACCAGGAGACTGGGAAACTTACCTGGCAAATATTGACAAGAAACAACGCCACGAAATTCGCCGGAAATTGCGCAGAGCCGAAAATTACGAAGTCCCTGTTCGCTGGTATATCGTTACTGAGGAAGCCAGCCTGGATCAAGAAATAGAAGGTTTTCTGGAACTAATGGCTCAGGACCCTGAAAAAGATAAATTCTTAACCCAAATCATGCGATCCCAAATGCGCAATGCTATCCATGCTGCGTTCAAAGCTGGCTGGCTGCAATTGGCTTTTCTTGAAATCGATGGCCAAAAAGCTGCCGGGTACCTCAATTTTGATTATGATGATCACATCTGGGTCTATAATTCTGGGCTGCGTTTTGACTACCGGGAGCTTTCCCCTGGATGGGTACTACTTGGCTATTTGCTAAAGTGGGCAAACGACAACCAACGAAAATCATTTGATTTCATGCGCGGCGATGAAGATTATAAATACAAATTCGGAGCTGTGAACCGGTATGTTGTGCGTGCTTTGATTCGTCGTGCCAACTAAGAATCTAATAAACCCAACGGGGTAATCCTGAACCGCTCAGGTGAATTTTTTCCGGATGCTCTGTCCAAACGCCAGCCAGCTTTTCTCCGCAATCAGGGCAGCAACCTTGAGCAGTTAGCCTGTATCGGTGGATAGAAAAGCCGCGGCGCTCAATTAGGGTCGTCTGGCATTGCGGGCAAAGGGTGTCTTCGTATTGACCCACCTTCCCGGATACATTGCCGGCATACACATATTTCAAGCCTGCTTCCTGACCAATTTCTGCAGCTCGGACGATAGTATCAGCTGGTGTTGAAGAGCGATCCGTCATCTTATAGTCCGGATGAAAAGCGGTCACATGCCAGGGAATTTCCGGTGAAACAGAAGCAATGAACCGCGCCGCGTCCATAAGTTCATCATTACTGTCATTAAATCCGGGGACAACCAAAGTGACAACCTCAACCCACAATCCCAGTTGAAATGCTTTTTGAATGCCATCCAGAATTTGGTTCAAGACTCCCCCTAATTGGCGATAATGGCGATCTTGCATGCTTTTCAGATCAATCTTGTAACCTGATAGATAAGGACGCAAGTATTCCAAAGCTTCGGGGGTAAGATTACCATTGGAAACATACACACATTTGATCCCCACTTTTGTGGCTAATTTAAAGATGCTGACCGCCCACTCTGAGGTTATCAAGGGCTCATTGTAGCTTGAAGCGATCACATCAGCGCCATTTCTCTGGGCGATCGTGACAATTTGCTCTGGCGTCGCTTTCCTTACTAAAGAAATGGCCACATCCGAATCCGAGTCCCGCATGGCTTGCGAAGTTAAGTGGTTCTGACAATAATCACAATGAAAATCACATCCCAACATTCCAAATGTTAAAGCAACTGAAGAAGGCAGGAAGTGATAGAAAGGTTTTTTCTCAATTGGATCGGCTTGCAAAGCAGCCACATAACCCCAGGGAACGTATAACTTCCCTTGACGGTTAAATCTCACCTGGCAAATTCCACGCCTCCCTTCCCTTATCAAACAACGATGCCCGCAAGCCAGACAGCGCACCATTTGATCGTCTAATGCTTGCACCAGTTCACCCTCAATAGTCATTTGATCCAGGTACTCAGCAATTGTCACCATTTTCCACCTCCAAGAACCAGCATAATCGGATAAAAACTATTATAATTCAGCTTATGTTAAGCATCGTGATTCAAGCAGGCGGGCAATCCCGTCGCATGGGAAAAGATAAAGCCCTGATCCCTTTTCAGGGAAAGCCGCTTATCAGCCGTGTCATCCAAAGGGTCTTGCCCATCGCGGACGAAATCGTTGTTACAACCAATCGCCCACAAGATTTCGGCTTTCTAAACTATCCACTTATCCCAGACCTGCTACCTGGACGAGGCGCGCTGGGTGGAGTATATACTGCTTTGAGCGCCGCAACTCAACCCTTGGTTGCCCTGGTTGCCTGTGATATGCCTTTTGTAAATTACAGGTTGTTGGATGCGCAACGAATTGCCATGCTGACTCTAGACGCTGACCTGGTTATTCCGCGCCTGGATGGGGGTTTGGAACCTTTCCATGCCATATATGACCGTGATGCTTGCTTACCTCATATTTTGCAGGCTATCCAGGAGGACCGCTGGCGAGTAGATTCCTGGTTTAGCCAGGTGAAGATTCATTTCTTTGAAGAAAAAGAGATTCAAAAATATGACCCGCGTGGAATGAGTTTTTGGAATGTCAATACACCCGAGGAATTGGAGCAGGCCAAAAAGCTTGCAGGAGAAGAACCAGATCTATAAAAATCCTCTGTTACGGGTCCATCAAGGGTCGTAATTTGAGTATCCACAGAAATATTCCCGATTTGATCCACCTCCTTTCCTTCGATTACCAGTATAGCGAATAATTTTACTCATTTCAAGGGTAAGAAAATCCGTTAAGGATAGACTTGCGAAAAGGATATTTGTGGGATTGAATATGTCCTTCTTCCTGGTAGAATTAATATAAGGTTTGAGGAACTGAAAAAACTTCTGCGCAGATCATGATGATATCTCTGCGCAGGAATTATCTTAATCCTGAACATTTCGGAGAAAAGTATGCATATCGCACATTTTACCAACACCTATAAACCGAATATAAATGGTGTGGTTCGCTCAGTTAGTACATTTCGGAAAAGCCTGACCCAGATGGGACATAATGTTTTCATTTTTTCTCAAGACACCCAGGATTATGAAGATACTGAAGCTTTTGTCTTCCGTTATCCGGCATTAAGCATACCCACCGTCGATTATTCCTTCTCAATTCCTGTTTCACCGTTTATAGACTGGCTGCTACCTTCCCTTAAGCTCGATGTCATTCATAGCAACCATCCTGTCCTTTTAGGCTATGCTGCGGCTGACAAGGCAGAAAAATTTAATATTCCCTTGGTTTTCACCTTCCACACCCGTTACGAGGAATACAGCCACTATATCCCCTTTAGCCAGGCATTTGTGAAGGAAATTATTGTAGATTGGCTGTTACGCTATATCGAACGATGTCAGCACATCATCACACCCAGCGAAAGCATCCGCCAAATGTTAATTAAGTACAGCGGAATTACCGACCATATCACGACGATCCCAACGGGTATCGAATTAAAACCCTACCAGGAGGCAACCGGAGCATCCATTCGCTACAATTTGAATTGGGGAAAAGAGAAGATTTTAGTTTCGATAGGCCGCCTGGCTGCTGAGAAAAATTTAAAAACCCTTTTATCTGCATTCGCCTTGGTTATGCAATCCAATCAAAATACCCGGTTAGTCATAATTGGGGACGGTCCACAAAAAGAAGAGTTGAAGAAATTTGCGAAAGATCTGGGTATTGCCGAGTGTGTACTTTTCACCGGCCTGGTGCCATTCGACCAGATACCCAAATACCTTAAGGCTGCCGATCTATTTTGTTTTGCATCCGTTTCAGAGACACAAGGGCTTGTCACAATGGAAGCCATGGCAGCTGGCTTACCGGTTGTAGCGGTAAAAGGTACTGGAACATCGGAGATTGTCCAGGATGGGATCACCGGCATTTTGACAGAAAACACGCCTGAATCCCTTGCGCAAGCTATCAACCAGGTGTTAGATAACGAAGAGCTCTACCATCGATATGAACACGAAGCTCTAGAAATCTCGCATTCCTTTGATATTGCTGTCCAGGCTCAAAGAATAATTAACGTCTACGAACAAGCTATTGAGGATAAGAAAGCAGGGCGTTCCATAAAAGCTAACCTGGAAGCCCTAAGACAAAGCAAGAATCAACCAGTAATATTGGTGTAATTTCCTTAGCGAACCAATGCCTCTACTGCCTAAGCAAATTTGACTATTGGTCGGGTCATAGTCATCCATAAAACCCAAAAAAATTCTAAAAAAACCTGGTGAACCAACTAAATGGACAATCTATTTCCGGACAATCAATAAGAGGGATTCCATAATCATCAGGAATCCCTCTTTCACCTCAAATTAAGAGATATTGATAAAAACCTACAACGATGCCGCCAGGCTCCTCATCGCTTCCCCAAACTGATAAATCTCATCCACCGTATTGTAATGTACAGGACCTACCCGCACCATGCCCCCCTTCTCCTCCACACCTAACTGCTCGCTTATTTGCAGAGCATAGTAATTACCATCCCACACAAAAATTTCGCTGCCCGCCAACTTCTCTGCCACAGTTCTGGGATGCATTCCTTGCATGGTGAAAGAGAATGTAGGCACACGCTCATCCAGGCGGCGCATATCACGCAATCCATAAAGCTGAACACCAGGAGTCTCCTCCAACACTTCAAGAACCGCCCGGCTGATCTCATACTCATAAGCCCGGATAGCAGCCATAGCTTGCTTCAAGTGCAAACGGCGATTTTGATATCGTACAGCATACTTCTCAGTGTAAGGGGATCCAAATTGCTTGCCCAACCATTCCAGGTATTCGATAGCTCCCAAGATACCTGCGATGGCCTCATGATTTTGAGTCCCTGTTTCAAATTTATCAGGGAGCTGGTTGGATGCCGGGCGGACTTTGTAAGCTGTCAATTCATCTAACAGCTCATAGCGACCGTAGACCACTCCTGCATGCGGTCCAAAGAACTTGTATGCCGAGCAAACCAGGAAGTCACAGCCCAGTTCCTGCACGTCTATAGGTCCATGCGGTGCATACTGAACTGCATCCACATACACCCAAGCTCCAGCCTGATGCGCCATTTTGATAATTTCCCCAAGCGGATTGATCGTGCCCAATGAATTGGAGGCATAACCTACGGCTAACAAACGTGGATTGCCTTGCAGGGCAGCTCGCATTTCATCCAGGTCAAGTGTCCCCTCTTCTTTATTGAAATTAACCCAGCGAACCTTTACGCCACGATCCTGAGCAGCCAAAACCCAAGGGGTGATGTTGGCGTCATGGTCGAGGCGCGTCACAACGATCTCATCCCCTGCTTGCCAGGTGCGCGCAATCGAGCGGCTCATATGCAAAGTCAGGGTGGTCATGTTCGCACCAAAAATAATTTCCTCCGGACGCGATGCATTCAGAAAATCCGCCATGGCTGCATGAGCTTCATCCAGGATAGCATCCGATTCAATGCTGGTAGCAAATGCACCGCCATGGTTAGCGTTATGATCCGTTAAGTAGGAAACCATCCGGTCCAAAGAATGCCTGGAAATTTGTGTTCCTCCCGGGTTATCCAGGAAGATTGCCTGGCGATCCAAGGCGGGGAATTGCTGGCGAATTAAGGTAGGTTCGAGCGGCATGGTTTTCTCCAATTTTCAGGTAATCTAAAGACATTTGTTCGTGGGCGAAAACAAGAACGGGTTCCACGTGCATCGAACCACGTAAAACCCAACGACTAGAGCCCCAGGTGGGAATCGAACCCACAACCTCGGCCTTAGGAGAGCCTCGCTCTGTCCATTGAGCTACTGGGGCGAGCGGATTGATTATAGCATTTTGAATCTGCTATAACAAGGCTAAATTTATCTACTCAATCGATTCGACCCGTTGCAATTGCCCGTTTTAATTCCCCGATCGCTTTGGTCACTTGAATTTCACGCGGACATGCATCGGTGCAGTTAAAAATTGTATGGCAGCGATAGACCCCAAATTGATCATTTAAGATTTTTAGGCGCTCGGAACCTGCCTGATCACGGCTATCAAAAATAAAGCGGTGAGCTGTCACCATGGCTGCCGGTCCAACATATTGATCATTCGACCAGAAGGAAGGACAGGAGGTTGTACAGGCTGCGCACAAAATACATTTCGTGGTGTCATCAAACCGTTCTCGTTCCTCTATGCTCTGCAGCCTTTCTTTTTGGGGCGGCGGATCATTGTTTACCAAAAATGGCATGACAGAGCGGTAATGCTCAAAAAATGGTTCCATATCTACGAAAAGATCTTTGATGACACGTAATCCCAGGATTGGCTCTACAGTTATTTTATTTGTCCCCAAATCCTTCACGAGCAGTTTACAGGCCAGTCGGTTACGCCCATTGATCCGCATCGCATCAGAACCGCACACCCCGTGTGCGCAAGAGCGCCTGAAGGACAACGTCCCATCGTGATAACCTTTTACATATTCCAACAGATCCAGAACTCTATCGGTCGGCTCAGCATCCAGCTGGTAGGTTTCGTAATGAGGTTTCTTGTCTTTTTCAGGGTTATATCGAAAGATTTTTAGAGTAACCTGCATGGTTGCCTCCTTCGCCTAATAAACTCGTTCTTTTGGTTGAAACTTGGAAATCACAACCGGTTTATAGCTTAGTTTCACCTGGTTGCCTTCCTTCCAAGCCAGAGTATGCTTTAGCCAGTTGGCATCGTCACGCTTGGGATAATCTTCTCGAGCATGCGCCCCGCGGCTTTCCTTTCGGGTTAGAGCGGAAACTGCTGTCACTTCTGCCAACTCAAGCAAATTGTTCAGCTCCCAAATATTCAACATTTCTGTGTTAAAAATCTTGCCACTATCCGGTTTACGCACTTTTTTCAGACGCTGTTGAAGCTCTCGAACTGTTTCCAGAGCCTGGACCATTCCTTCCTCAATCCTGAAAACGCCAACATGATCAAACATCACACTCTTCATCTCCCGAGCAATATCCGAGACACTCTCACTGCCATTGAGGTTAAGAATCTGGTCGATCTGCTGGTGAGCAAAATCCATTGCGTCCGCAGGTAATGATTGGAGCGCCGCCCCATTGGCAAATTCCGCCGCCTGTAAACCAGCATATTTCCCGAAAACAATCAAGTCTAACAAGGAGTTGGTTCCCAACCGGTTTGCGCCATGCACAGAAACACAAGCAACCTCGCCTGCCGCATACAAACCTGGAAGAACTGTATTGATCTCATCGATCACAACCCGTCCGAATTTATCCGTCGGGATACCACCCATCGCATAGTGTGCTGTCGGCTGTACCGGCATCGGTTGAGCTACCGGGTCCACGCCCAGGTAGGTACGAGCAAAATCGACGATATCCGGTAATTTCGCCAGTAATTCTTCCCCGGTGACCACATAAGGTGAGCCGTCTGGACGCCTTCGTCCATCTTGGGCTGCATAATGATTGACCGTCTCGGGTCGCATATCCAGGTAGAGATATCTTTTTCCGCCAATGCCGCGACCTTCCCGCATCTCAAGATACATAGAACGGCTAATAACATCCCGCGACGCCAGGTCTTTGACATTCGGGGCGTAACGCAGCATAAATCGCTCTCCCTTGTCATTGACCAGGATACCACCTTCGCCGCGTACCCCCTCAGTGATCAAGATGCCCAATTTGTAGATGCCGGTAGGATGGAACTGGAAAAACTCCATATCCTGCGCAGGAATACCGCGCCGCATGGTTATCGCGACGCCATCACCGGTGTATGAATAAGCATTGGAAGTAATTTCCCAGATTCTGCCATGGCCACCCGTAGCAAAAATCACCGACTTAGCATGGAAAACATGCAATTCACCCGTCGCCAGCTCCAGAGCTACCACACCAGCAGCTGAACCGTTCACAAGCAAAAGATCAATCACCTGGAACTCATCATAGAAATTCACATGATTTTTGATGCATTGTTGGTAAAGGGTCTGAAGAATCATATGTCCAGTGCGATCAGCAGCATAGCATGCCCGTGGGACAGGTTTACCCGTTATATTATTGGTATGCCCGCCAAAAGGTCTCTGGGCGATACGACCGGAGGAAGTGCGTGAAAAAGGCAACCCCATGTGTTCTAGTTCATAAACAGCTTGAACAGCTTCTTCGCACATGAATTGAATCGCGTCCTGGTCTCCCAGGTAATCACTACCCTTTACCGTATCAAATGTATGCCATTCTGGATGATCTTCCTCAATATTTCCCAGGGCAGCGCCAACACCACCCTGAGCAGTACCTGTGTGGGAACGTGTGGGGTATAACTTACTGAGAACCGCTGTGCTGGCTGATCGAGAGGCATATAAGGCAGCCATTAAACCAGCACCGCCTGCTCCAACAACCACAACATCGAATTGATGATAATTATTCATAGATCTACTCCCATCGTCACGAAGCCAGAATAACGTACACGGCTAAAAGCATCATAAATAGCCATACAAGGAATAAGAAGCTTCTCAAAAAAATACGCAACCAGGAAGCGCCTACATAGTCCTCAATAACCATTCGAATGCCATTGATCCCATGCGTACCGCCAAAGAAGATCACCAGCATCTGCATGATTTGCCAGTAGGCGTTCGCCCAACCTATGGTCACATCCGGTATATCGCTGTTAACCACATGGTTCGGATTTGGAAAAAACGTCCAACGCATTAAGGTACCAACATCCAACTGGGTCCTGGCCCCCATGATAAAAGCTGCAGAAATCCCAATGACCGCCAATAGTATCAAGGCGATGCCAGAGATGCGAGTAAAGATCCACATCAAATATTCAAAACTAAAGCCAATTTGTGGAGCTGGTCGTGAACTCATTTAGCACTCTCCCTTCTAACTCCTGGCTAGCTCCCGCTAATTGCCCGGGATATCATGATGAAGATGGTTAAACCATATATTGGGATAAAGATTAACCATTGTAGCCAGATGGCTTCACGTTGATACTCCAAAATTTGAGGCCAGGTATCTAAGATAACTATTCGCAAACCATTGAGAACATGAAAAAGTACAACAAAATAAATAACTACTTGAAAGTAAATCGATTCATAGATAATGTTGATGGTGGTGGCTAAATCGCTGCCAAATTGCTGCATGAAAAAGGATGCTAACACATGCAAGCCCACAAAAACAACAATCGCCACTCCGCCGATGCGATGCAGCCCCCAAGAAAGCATCGGTCCCCCTCCTTTGTAAAACAATCCTCTCCACCCAACATTTCGCTTAAGAGCCATGAACGCCTCCTCCATATGGTAATTTAGTCGGGTAATTCAGAATTTATTGATCTACACACTACTAAAGAATAGTATACATTATCCCATTTATTTTAACCCAAATGGAAGTGACAATCATCATGCAATATTCGTTTCAGTTATCCTCATCAATATTCCAAGTTTCAATCTATAATTCATACTAAGGCTAAAGTCTGAAATAAGGCAAGAATTCCGTGATGCTTGAAATTCGAACCAGAAAACGGTAAAATTTCAGAAGCCTGTACTTAAAACTACAGATATAATACATGTCCTGATCATTCCAAACTTATCGCCAAGGAGGAATTTATGGCAAAATCCTATCACATGAGCCGCAAAGACTTTGTGACATTTGCTACAGGCATCTTGGGCACAATCATGGGGGCTGTCGTTGGATTACCCGCAATTAGTTATCTATTATCTCCCGCATTAAAAAATAAAGCCACGGATGCATGGATTCAATTAGGTCCACTTGAGAATTACCCTGTTGGTGTTCCGACCCCATTCAGTTTCACCCGATCAAAAATAAATGGTTGGGAAAAAACGGTCAATAGTTATGGCGTTTATGTCTGGCGTCTGGATGAAACTGAAGTGACTGTGATATCCAATGTTTGCACACATCTCAGTTGTCGAGTTACCTGGCATGATGATTTGCAGGAATATATCTGCCCCTGTCACGACGGTCATTTTGCAATAGGCGGCGAAGTAACTGCCGGTCCAGCTCCTAGAGCCTTGGACAGATATGAAACAAAAATCGAAGAAGGAATTTTGTCCATCCGACTATTGGAAGGGTAACCATGGCAAACAAAATTATGGAGTGGTTAGACGAACGTCTTGGTTTAACAGCCATCTACAATACCGTGCTTGATAGAAAAGTACCTAAAGTGAACTGGTGGTTCACCCTGGGAAGCGCCAGCCTGTTTCTCTTTGTAATGCAAGGAATCACAGGAATCTTTCTAACAGTCTATTATGTACCTTCCCCAGATCACGCCTATGACAGCATCCAATACATCATGACTGGCGTCAATTTTGGCTGGCTGATCCGCGGCATTCATCATTGGGGGGCTACTCTGATGGTCCTCATAGTTTTTGCCCACATGCTGCGCACATTCTTTTATGCAGCCTATAAATATCCGCGGGAGCTCACCTGGTTAACCGGCGTATTGCTTTTTCTCGCCACTTTAGGGATGGGTTTCACTGGATACCTTCTACCCTGGAACCAAAAAGCTTACTGGGCTACAACAGTTGGGACACAAATCGCTGGCACAGTGCCATTTATAGGAGAATTCATCCTCAGTGTTCTGAGAGGCGGTCCAGATCTTAGTGCAGTAACCCTGGCACGCTTCTTCTCAGTACACATTTGGTTCCTCCCAGCTATTATTGCCTTGACGATTGGGATCCATATGTATCTTATCATCCGCTTAGGCATTTCGATGATCCCAGGAAAAGACGACTAAGGTACAAGGAGCACACCCATGAACGAAGAAAACAAGAAAAAATATCTGGAAAAATATTACCAGGCAAAACAAAAGGGTGTAAAGTTCTTCCCTGATATTATTTATAAAGATTTAATCGTATCTTTTGCATTTTTTTTACTTCTGTTGGGTTTGGCAATCTTTGTAGGTGTGGCCAATGAACCCAAAGCTGACCCCAATGATTCTTCCTACATTCCTCGCCCAGAATGGTATTTCCTTTTCCTGTTCCAAATGCTAAAATATTTTCCGGGCGAAATCGAATGGGTAGGGACGGCAATCCTTCCTGGCCTGGCAGTTGCAGCATTATTTCTTCTCCCTTTTATCGATCGAAATCCTCATCGTCATTGGAGCAAAAGGAAATTTGGCATTACATTTATGAGCATCATCGTGGCTGGGATTGTGGGATTAACAATCTTGGCTGCTGCTACCACTCCCCCTCAAGAAGAAACCGGCACGCTGGCATCTACCATCACCGAAAAGATTATAGCTGGAACCGATTTATACTCTATTCAGTGCGTTGAATGTCACGGCGCCGATGGCGAGGGCGGTGAGATTATTGGCGTCGAAGGGCTTGAAGGTGTGATTGTAAAACCAATCAACAGCCAGGACGAGATGTATACCCGCAGTGATGAGACCTTGTTCAATATTACCTCGTTTGGACAACCATCACTGGGCATGCCGCCCTTCAGCAGGGCCTATGGCGGCGAATTAGGTCCGGGTGAGATCGAGGCGATTGTCGCATTCATGCGTTATACCTGGGATGATCGCGCCGAGATTCCCGAAGAGGCTGCTCAGGCTTCCGCTATCCCCGCTTTAGGTCCTGATGAAATTCCGTCATACGAAGTGCATATTGCTGCAATCTTTAAACGCTATTGCATCTCATGCCATCGCCCAGGCAAAGAAAATCAGAACTATTTGATGCAAACTTACCAGGAGGTCATGGAAACAGGAGACAATGCTCCTAATATCATCCCAGGCGACCTGAATAACAATCTGATACGGATGATCCATCGTGAAGATATCGAGGCTGGTGGTCCAATGCCCCCAACCAAGGCTCTCAAACCTGAGCTAATTGAAATCTTGGAACGCTGGGTCCTGGGAGGAGCCCCAAATACCGCCGCAGACGCTGCAGCCTTGGCCCCGGTGGATAGTGTGGCGCCTGTTGAGGCATTACCGGCTGAACCAACATCAACACCTGTGCCTTATTAGCCCATCCGCAGCACTCGCTGCCCCCTAAATTACAAAGCCCCCAAATCGGGGGCTTTTTCTTTCTTCAAATTATCGTTACCAAGATCTGGAATTAATCCATATTGCGGATTACTGCATCCCCAAATTCCGAACACTTAAGCAAGGTTGCCCCATCCATCATACGATGGAAATCGTATGTCACTGTTTTAGCTGCGATCGCACCTTCCATCCCACGCACAATCAAATCTGCGGCCTGGTGCCAGCCCATGTAGCGTAGCATCATTTCACCAGACAAGATCACCGAGCCTGGATTTACCACATCCTTATCAGCATACTTGGGGGCCGTACCATGGGTCGCCTCAAATACGGCATGTCCTGTGGTGTAATTGATATTTCCACCAGGAGCAATACCAATCCCACCAACTTGAGCCGCCAGGGCATCCGAGAGGTAATCACCGTTCAAATTCATGGTGGCTAAAATATCAAATTCCCGCGCCCGGGTTATGGTTTGTTGGAAGACGATATCGGCGATGACATCTTTGATGAGCAATTTTCCAGCCTTCAGATTAGCATCTTGCTCCGCATTGGCTGCCTCTTCACCCTGTGCATCTTTGGTTCGCTCCCACTGCGCCCAGGTATAAACCCTATCCGAGAATTCCCGTTCAGCCAGCTCATAGCCCCAATTTCGGAAGGCGCCTTCGGTATATTTCATAATATTCCCTTTATGAACCAGGGTAATATTACGGCGGTTATTATCCAAAGCCCATTGAATAGCAGCACGCACCAGTCGTTCTGTCCCTTCTCTAGACACAGGTTTTATCCCAATACCAGCGCTTTCCGGAAATCGCATTTTTTTGTAATCATCTGGGAAGTTTTGCTTGAAAACTTCTTTGAATAGTTTGTTTTTCTGGCTGCCTTCCTCAAATTCAATGCCAGCATAAATATCTTCCGTATTTTCTCGAAACACGACCATGTCAACATCTTGCGGTTTTTTTACCGGTGAAGGTACACCGGCATAATAACGAACGGGACGCTGGCATACATATAAATCCAACGCCTTGCGCAAGGCAACATTCAAAGAGCGAATACCGCCGCCAATTGGGGTAGTCAGAGGACCCTTGATCCCTACCAGAAATTCATCAAAAGCCTGGATCGTCTCATCTGGCAGCCAGGAACCAAATTGCGTAAATGCTTTTTCGCCTGCATAAACTTCCATCCACCGGATAGCACGTTTACCCTGGTAAGCTTTTTCTACGGCTGCATCTAACACCCGTATCGAGGCGCGCCAGATATCTCGCCCCGTACCGTCACCTTCTACAAAGGGAATCACAGGAAAATCTGGCACCTGCAATTTACCATTCATAAGTTCGATCTTCTGGCCGTTCTCAGGCACGAACACATTTTTATAGTCGTATTTCATAACAGTTCCTCCAATGGCTTTATTTCCAAAATCTTCCAACATTATAGCAAGACACACGGATTGTAAAAAGGGCAATCCATATCTTTACCAAATACTCGTCACCACATCAATTGGTAACCAAGCTTAACACAACTTAGATGCAGTTTCAATTGAATCGTGACATCTCTGGCTCAGAATCGAAAATTCTTGCCGGGATCAAGAGATAGTGCTATACTTACAAGTATCATCAAAAGGATTCTGAAACAGATAACCCATGACACACACGAACGATTTCCTCAATACACAGAAGGATTACCGGCATTTCTTTCGCTGCCTTTGCCGGCGTTCGGGTATTCCCCGTCATACGGATGCGCCTAAACGCAGGTCACATGGGAGTAACAGGAAACAAGGTTAGGAAAGCTTAGAAAACAGCTTCCTGGCACTTGTATGTCGTGCTACCCCTCCCCAAATCTCTCCGGGGAGTTTGTTTTTAATTCAATATTCGAGAAGGAATTTATTTATGCAGCCAGAAGAAAAATCAGCCCAGGAACCCGACCCCTTAAGTTCATCGAGTAAGCCGCCATGACCTGTTGCTTTCTGGCGAAAGCCAACAGGCAGTTGTCTGTATTAAACAGGAGGAAGTATGATCACGATCTACAAAAACCACGAAAACAAGCTTGTCCTGATGGAAAAACCTATGCCAGGTTGTTGGATTAAGGCGATTAATCCAACACCTTCAGAAATCGAGCAACTCCAAGCCATCGGTATCCCCAACGATTACATAACCTATCCCCTGGATCTCGACGAGCGTTCCCGAACAGAACGAGAGAACGGTGAACTGCTCATCATCCTACGCATCCCCCATTTTCAAGGCGAAACGTCCGATATACCCTACATCACTGTTCCGCTCGGCATCATTGTCACCGAGCAATACCTGGTCACCGTGTGCAAATACGAAAATGATATTCTGCAAGAATTTGCCAATGGACGTATAAAAGGCTTAATTCTCGCTAAACGCCTACGCTTCGTCTTGCGTCTTTTACTGCATACTGCCAGTAAATACCTTGGTTACTTAAGGGAAATCAATAAAGTGGTTGATACCCTTGAAGATCAATTACAAGAATCGACCCGTAACCGTGAAGTGTTGGAATTATTAAAATACCAAAAAAGCCTGACCTACTTCACCACTGCGCTCAAATCCAACGAGCTTATGATGGAAAGGCTGCAACGAAGCCAGCTATTCAAAACATACCCGGAAGATGAAGATTTATTAGATGATGTACTGACTGAAAACCAGCAAGCCATTGAAATGACAAATATTTCCAGCAATATTTTGAGCAGTATGATGGACGCCTTCGCATCCATCATCTCCAACAACTTAAACAGTGTAATGAAACTTTTGGCATCCATCACCATTGTGCTCAGTTTGCCAACCATGGTTGCCAGTTTTTACGGTATGAATGTGCACTTGCCCTTAGAGAATCACCCGTATGCCTTCCTGTTTTCCTTGGGTTTCTCATTTGCCATCAGTTTATCGGTTGTCATCATTTTCTGGAGACACGATTGGTTTTAGGAATATTTACACGATGAACAACGGGACAGGGTCTGAGCCTGTCCCGTTGTTACTCAACTATAAATCACAGTTTCTCTTAGGAATTTGAGAATCTCTTTATACATATGAGTGATGGTTTCCGTTTTGCGAAAACCATGCCCCTCACCTGGATAGACATGATAAATGACCGCTACACCATTACGACGTAAAATTTCCACCATTTCATCAGATTGATTGCGCGGAACAACCTGGTCATCTTCCCCTTGGAAAATTGCCATCGGCCTTCGAATCTGACCGGCAAAATAAATGGGTGAGCGCTCTCGATACACAGCGGCTGCTTCTGGAAGCGGACCTAAAAGGCTATCGCTGTAATGAGCTTCAAATTTGTGCGTGTCGGCTGCCAGGGCGAACTGGTTTGAAACCCCATACAGGCTGATCCCTGCCCTAAAGAACTCTGGATAATCCTCCATCGCCTTATACACGGTGTAACCGCCAGCGCTTCCCCCCATGATGACAATACGTTCACCATCGACCAAACCTTGATGCACCAGGAAACTGGCCCCATTGACTGCATCTTCAACATCCAGGACACCCCATTTTCCCCTTAATTGATTGCGGTAATTTCGGCCATAACCTGTGCTGCCGCGATAATTCACTTCCAAGAAAGCATAACCCCGCGAAGTAAAGAACTGCGCCTTCATGTTAAACTGGCTACCTACTTGAGAGGTTGGTCCTCCATGAATACTTACCAGCAGAGGTGGCTTACCAGGCCCTGTGACATTGGGTTGGTGGGGAGCATAGTAAATACCGTACGCTTCATTGCCATCCTTATCTTCCCAGCAGATATTCTCAGGATTGGAATATGAGTGAGGGGCTAATTCCTCCGAGATCGAGCGGCGCTGGACCTTCACAGGATGCACGGCGCCCTGCGCATCCAGCCCATCTCGCTTGGGCAACGCACAGGTGATGATTCGCGTGGGAATTTGCCCGCCAGAAGCAATCAATGCTATCCCCAACGGGGATACACTGATTTGTTCCAGGCTAGTATATCCAGGCTCTATGGGGATGTGTGTTTCCACTTCATCTTCCAGGTTATACATCCACAGGCTATCCTGTCCAGCCTGATTACGGATAAAGTATATCCAACGACTATCCGGGCTGAAACCATAGGTGCGTAGCCCCTGCACCCAGGCAGGTCTGCCGTGCTCTGCTGGTTTATGGGTTAATTGTTTATGGTTCTTATGAGCGAGATCATAGATATAAAGTTGCCACCAACCGCTCTCATCAGCTGTGTAGGCCAGGTACTTTCCATCCGGTGAAAATTCGGGCTGAAATACCGAGATATTCTCCCCCCCAGCGATAGACTCCATATTTTCTATCGATGGGGAACCAGCAGAATTAAAGTTCAATTTTCCAACCCACAATTTTGTTGCATCCCAGGGCATATCCGGGTGATTCCACGCTAACCAGGCTATTTGCTTACCTTCGGGGTGCCAGGCCGGCTGCATATAAAAATCATCACCAGAAATCAACTTTTGCGGCCAATTCTGCCCGGATGTACCAACAATTTCCAGGCTATCCTGGCCTTCATAACTGCGGATATAAAGCAACCAATCACCCTTGGGGGAAAGCACAGGCGCGGCAACTGATCCAAACCCAGGGGTGAGCGCTCTAGGAGCGCCTGGCTGTATTGACTGTCGAAAAATTCTGCCGCTTTCAGCATCCACAAAGTAGACAGATCCTTTACCCACTGTGAAGTCGCCGCCGCCATAACCAACGCGAGCACGTACTGAAAATGTACTGTTCAAATCCCGCATCGCCTGTCCATCTTGTGGCAGAACTACACAGACAGAGCGATCTGATCTTGATTCGAGCCATACCAAATCACCACTTTCATCCCAGCACACATCTGAGAAACGCATCCCCTGTGATAAAAATTCAGGTGTTATTCGGCTACTCCACAAGCCGTATTGCCGTAAGATATTCTGATCATTCATAGTTTTACCCTCATCATAGATAAACCTTATACGTAAATCGCTTCATACTTCTCTTTTATAGCTAAAACTCAAACGGTGAATCGGTGAAGGACCCTAATTGCTGTAAAGCGAGACGGTGTTTTCGTGTACCATAACCCTTGTGTTGGCTAAAGCCGTACCCCGGAAAATCGATGTCCATCTGACGCAAAAGCGCGTCTCTGGATGTTTTTGCCAGAACTGAGGCTGAAGCAATACTTAAGCAACATGCATCTCCCTTTACCAGTGGGGTTTGCGGGATTGCCACATCAGGAAGGAAAAGAAAATCGGTTAACAGGTGTTGGGGAAAGATGGGCAATTGTTCCAAAGCCCTTCGAATTGCCAGGTAAGTCGCGGGCACAATTCCGATCGTATCAATTTCTTGATTTGAAGCAAAACCAACCCCATACCCCGCAGCTATCTCTTTGATTTTCGCCGCCCACTGCTCCCGAGCATGAGG
Source organism: uncultured Chloroflexia bacterium (assembly GCA_963842455.1). Taxonomy (GTDB): domain Bacteria; phylum Chloroflexota; class Anaerolineae; order Anaerolineales; family UBA4823; genus CAWJHE01. Next base: position 236,745 of record CAWJHE010000006.1, on the reverse strand, counting down.
TGTCATTACTTTGGAATCACGCACACCACTCAACACTTCTCTCAAGTGGGGATCCACAGGCAAAACGACGACCGCAGCCGAAACTGGTCCAGCCAGGGCGCCTCTCCCAGCCTCGTCAATTCCAGCCACAAGAAGGAGGCCAGCCTGCCAAAGTTCAATTTCATAGGTTAATTCCGGAAATTTTGGGGAGGCTGTTTTTTGCCTGGTTTTCTTGTTTGCGAAAAGCATTCTTTTAACCGCTTAAGGATTTTGATAGTTGTAAACGCCTCGTAAGGCATTCCAGCGCACCTTCAAAATATCAATACCCATTTTGATAGCATCTCGGCCCGGGCTTATTTTGCTGTCTGGGTTAAAATACCACGGGATAGGTATTTCCACAATTTTCAGACCCATCTTCCTGGCGATAAACAAAATTTCAATATCAAAAGACCATCCGTCAAGGGTTTGCTGCCGGAACAAGGTTTCTGCAGCAGTCGCACGAAAGCATTTGAAACCGCACTGGGTGTCATGCATACCAGGCAAGGCTAATAAACGAATTAGAAGGTTGATCATTCGACCGCCCCAGTGCCGGTGGAGAGGTTCGTCATAACGAACAGCGCCTGATGCTTCTCGTGACCCGATGGCGATGTCAAAATCTGTCAATACAGGTGGAATGAAGCGGAAGATTTCTTCCAGTGGCATAGAAAGGTCGGCATCACACATGAATCGGAATTCCCCATGGGCTGCCAACATTCCTCTCCTGACTGCCACTCCCTTTCCGCGTTGTTCTTCCTTCAAAGCGCGAAAACTTTGGTTTTCATCTGCAAATGCTTGAGCGATCTCCCAAGTACGGTCGTTGCTCCCATTCTCCACGAGAATTACTTCGACTTCAAAAGATTGGGCGGCAATAAAATCTGCTACCTTACCAAGCGTGACAGGCAGCCGATTTTCTTCGTTATATGCAGGGATAATGATTGAAAGAAATGGTTTGGACAAACTTATGCCACCCGTACAAAGATGTCAGATCAAGTGAGAACTAATATTACCATCACCAAAGCAACCAGAATTATGATATTCACAAATATCATCAATCCCAGGAAGACCCACTGACGTTTTGAAAACTGCAGCGTCTTTAGAACTCCCGGCTCCTTCAGGGCTGGTTTGGGAAATAAAGTGGCTTTTGGAGATTTCTTTTTCTGCGGCTCATGAAGAGAAAAAATATCGCCTTTATCCGTCCTGGCATCATTCGATGTCGCGCAGAATTCCCTTTTGCTGCATCGCATCGCGTAATTTTTTCGATCGCATCCGTTTCCAGCAATAGAGGCTTTCGTTAATATTCCCGACAAAAACCTATCTAGGGCATCTGCTAACAATATCCGAATAACAGGTTGTTCTGTGTCAACATGTGCGCCTGGATTAGGAAAATAGATGACCGCCTCCGTTTTGGGTAAATCAGGATGCTTCCGCGAAAGTTCAGTATCCAACATATCAGCCATCCGCTGCGTTTCGAGCAGCAGATTGATTTTGGCAGGAGAGAATTTCTTCGAGCGCGTGTCGAGCTCTTCCCAAGATTCCCCAGCTGCCCGAAATATCCCTTTAAGCATACTTATCCTTAAAAGGGTTATGCCTTGCGGTCCGATGAGAATGAAGGCAGGCGGTGGGTAAATATCAGGTAGATAGAAATTGCGCAAGCACACAAACCGGTGATCCAACCTGTTCTGCAACACCTGCAGAACGGCATCTTCTACACCTTGAGACGGATGCCCCAAAGGCAGGTTGATCTTGCCCAGAGCTCGTCCCAAGCCAGCACGCTTTGCCTCAGCCTGGTCATCCTGATATAACTCAATAATTTTCATAGGTATCCAGATGAATTATACGACAGCAATCAAGCATTTGAGCCAACAAAGCCGAAAAGTCCGTATAAAAAAATCGGAACTTAGTTCCGATTTTTACACAACTGGGACACCTTGAAGGAAATCCCTGTCAGCTTGTTTTTCTCCACTCATGAGAATTACTTTACCGTCTGTTGACAATACTTTTTGAGGATTTGGCACCTCAAATGTACTTGCCATGTACGGGATGCGCTTTCCCACTACGAATTTTTTACCTGATTTCAAAAAGGCAACCAAGTCAGTTCGATTAATTAAGAGGTGATCTGAGAATATCGGCCCATTGCGCATGTAAGCCCTGACCCAGGCTACCTGTCCTTCTGGATTATAGCGAACAGCTTCTACCACGCCATCATACTTATTTTTAGCCATTTAATCCCTCCAAAATTGAAGAAAGCAAGTTTTACAACTTGCTCTTCAGAAAATGCTCTCTAGCAGCTGCCTTTATCAGGTGGCAAGGTCGGGGCGGGCGGATTTGAACCGCCGACCCCCGCGTCCCAAACGCGGTGCGCTAACCGAACTGCGCTACGCCCCGAACATGGTGAGTATAATGCGAAACACATTAATACGTCAAGATCAACAGGCAGCAATTATACTGCAATTCCGCATTCGTAGTCACCGAATTTTCTTAATGCTAGTCATCTTTTACAGATTGTTAGCAAGTAATTATTTGATATGATTGAATAGTCAGAGAACTGGAGTCTCGTCAAAGATCATTCTGAAACTTGGATTTGCTCTGGCTCGAAAACGGGTTGTTGTGTTAAAGTATCTGACTTATTCGTTGGGTAAAGCTCTAAGATAAAATAGGAAATCAGACAATGTTCCCAATTCTTTATCATGAACATCATAATTTATACAATGATGACCTGCCCTTCTGGTTTGAGATGGCATCTCAACACCCGGGTCCGCTCCTGGAATTAGGCTGTGGAACAGGTCGTGTGATGCTGCCATTCTTAGAAGCCGGTTTCGATATGATCGGTTTGGATCTCGACAGATCCATGTTGGCCTATTTATTACTCCTAGCCAGGAAGAAAACAATTGCCACGCCAAAAATCATCCAGGCCAATTGTACTGATTTTAGAATTAATACTTCCTTCAACTTAATTATCATGCCTTGCAACACATTTAGCACCTTATCACCCAATGATCAAATAGAAACCTTGATCAATATCAAAAAACATCTGGCACCGGGAGGCGTATTTGTTTTTAGTATCCCCAATCCTGCTTATATCCGAAAACTTCCCAAAACATCGGAGCCGGAGGTGGAAGAGGTCTTTTTCCACCCAACAGACGGTGAGCCGGTACAGGTGAGCAGTTCCTGGCAACGCACGCAAAGTGAATTCTTACTCAGGTGGGATTACGACCACATGCGTTCTAACGGAAAAGTGCAACGGAACACGGTTGAGATCATACATCATTTGAATTCCGATGATTACTACCTGAATCAGTTACAGGAACAGGGATTGAGGGTGCTCCAATCGTATGGGGATTATGATCTTAGCCCTTATCTGAGTTCATCACTGAACTTAATTATCAAAGCTGGTCAACCCTGAAATCCCACCAACCAAAATGACTCCATGTTCCAGTATTTAATACGCTAACAACCATCTTTTTAGAAAATTGGTTTATACTGTATCAAGCACGTAGATCAAGGCGAGGTAAAACATGATCCCAATCCGTGACACCATTCGATCAAAAACCTTTCCATTATTTAATTGGCTGTTAATCGGCGCCAACACACTGGTTTTTCTGTACGAATTGTCCCTCTCGCCTCAATCCTTGGAACAATTCATTACCTCGTTTGGCATCATTCCTGAACAATTAAGCCTTAACCATCCATTGGCCCTTCTTGCTGCCCCTTTACCAATCATCACCCTTGTCACCCATATGTTTTTACATGGCGGCTGGGTGCACTTCCTCAGTAATATGTGGATATTATTCATATTTGGAGATAATGTGGAGGCCAGGATGGGGCACGCACGATACCTGGTATTTTACATTCTGGGAGGTATCATCGCAGGCCTCACCCAGGCGTTTATAGCCCCCAACAGCAGTATCCCTTCCATCGGGGCTAGTGGAGCAATTGCTGCGGTCTTAGGAGCCTACCTGGTATTGTTCCCTCACGCCAGGGTTGTAACCCTGGTACCCATATTCTTCTTTTTCTGGTTTATTGATATCCCAGCAATTTTTTACCTGGGTTTTTGGTTCATTTCACAATTATTCTCTGGCATAATGAGTTTGCCAACCGCCGGAGCGGTAGGCGGTGTAGCATGGTGGGCGCATATTGGTGGATTTGTATATGGAATATTCATCCATCGACTTTTTGTCAAAGCATCATCCAAAGAAACGTATTATCAAACTTACAATCAGTGAGCCTATAAAGCCCCAAGCAAAACAGCCACCCTGTTGAACCAGGATGGCTGTTTGACTTTTATGTTTTGAATTCCAAATCACCAGAAGCGCATTCTGATGAGCGGCGTAAGCAGACGATCAGAAACGCAATAATGCACCAATCTGCTGAAAACCTTTTATCTCGTGCTCTGAATTAAGCACTTCCACCTCTCCGCCAGCCATAATTGCCCTTCGGACGGCTAACTCAACAGCATCAGGGACATCCACTGGTTTCCCGGCGCAATACGGACATGCTTCCATGGGCAACGAAGATACATAGCCGCAACTGGAGCAACGAGATCCTGGTGCTCGAAAACCTTCTCGAATAAGCAAAGTTTGCACCCGCCCTTCATGAATTGCATTCAAAGTCTCTTCCAGGTGAATCACCCCCCCTTTACCTTTAGCAGCACTAGTAACGATAGATTCGGCCAGGTGTGCTTCCAGTTTTGTCTCCACTTCTCTTCCTATCGCCATGGCTCTTTCAAAGACTTCCTGATGAGAGGCAGTCATACTGATAGGAAAGGAGCCAATCACCAGGCTCTGCCATGATTTGGGTAACTGGCTGCGGAAAAGAGCGATATTGTCATCACTGCCGCCAATTAAAATACGCCGCACATGGTTCTCCGCAAAGAAATGCGTAGCGAATTCGATCACTTCACGAATGTTGCGGTCGGCCACCTCGTCAACATAATCGGTCTGCCCAGCGGTGCCCCCGCGCCTCCCCGCTGCCTGTGACCCGCCTCCACGCTTCGTTTTGCGAATACTTTCACCCATTACCCCTTCCTGCTCCTGTAATTCGCCCATGTGGAAGGAGAATAATCTTGCACCTTGTTTGTCAACCAGTACAACTCCATAACCGCCATAGGAGTCTAGCAAATTGGTCAGAGGTTTTACATGCGGCCGATCACTGATTCGTATCCTGCTTCTCACAGGGATTGCCAATGGAAACACTTTGAAAAAACCATCAGGAAAACAAGAAAATATGGCAATACTTCGCCCTGACCAATCATGTTCATGTTCAACAAACCGAATGATCGCCTCAACATCTTCCTTGTGATCCGTATCTTTTAACATAGAACGCAGGTGAAGTTTGTTCGCGTCGGCGTTGCCTAGGACTGGATCTGTGTTCAGATAAACACTGAGCACAGCGTGTTCTGATTTGTAGCCCAATAGATCCTTGATTACTTTATCTGTTAGCATATTAACCTCCTAGGTAAAGAAATTTTGAACACGGTGTATATGTGATGCTTTTCATGCACTAACCTGGGATTACTCCCAGAGTTAATGGATACTCTCGAGATTTGAGATTTGCAAAAGCCAATTTATGAGTTGAAGCTATCAATTCACAGAAATACCTGACAAATATTCCGAGTCGGGTAAAAAGCCAACCCATACCAGACACATTTTCAGTCATGGGGTCATATGGAGGAATAGGACAAGCAAAAAGGACATCGACAATCAAAGCAAATTTCAAAAAACGTTTCAAAGAACGTCCCATCAACCGCTCCTTATTCTACGATCAATCCATATCCCCACATCAGTACTATAATGATTGTATAGTGCTCTTGGATGTAAAGTCAAGCAAATCTTACAGTTTTTATAGATTTCTAACCCAATTCAAATAATTGCAGATATTTAAGTGTTACAAACATTTTTGAAACTAGGTTTTTTTGTTCAATCATGCTATGATTAAGTTATGGCAACCAACCATGAGCGCATCCTGTTAGTTGAGAGCGACCCGGAAATCAGCGACCTGATTTCTCGTCAAACTCTGAGTACACTTGGATATCAGGTGCTCGTAACTAGAACAGTCGCCGACGCATTAAGAGAAGCTGTCAGGTTTTCTCCAGACATTATTATCTCAAATTTACATTTACCTGATCTGAGCGGAAAAGACCTTTTAGTTGCTTTGAATGCTCAAGGTTTGGATATTCCTGTCATCACGATTGCTGCAAAAGGGATGGAAGCCGATTTGATTTCTGCCTTGCGCCTGGGAGCAGCAGATTATTGCATGATGCCCGTTCGTGAGGTTGAAATTGTCTCCACAGTTGAGCGTGTTAGCCGGCAGACCCATGCCATCCGTGAAAGAGAAGTCCTTTCCTTACAACTTAAGCATACGAATCATGAACTGCAGCAACGTGTCCGTGAGCTAACAACCATCATCAACATCGGTAAAGCAGTTACATCCATAACCAAACAACAGGAATTGCTTGAAAAGATCATCGAGGGTGCTATTTATGTGAGTTCTGCAGATGCAGGCTGGTTTTTGCTGAGGCAAGAACAAGCCAAAATCTTTCACCTTGTTGCACAAAAAAACCTACCAACAAAATTCAGCTCTCAAATTAATACTCCCTGGGATGACGGCATTAGCGCCCTGGTTGCTATCTCTGGTGAGCCACTCTCTATTCATGGGGAACCAATCAACCGGTTTAAAATATCCCAACTGGGTCAAGCGGCTTTGGTTGTACCCGTCAAGCTAAAAAGGGAGGTTATCGGCTTAATGGTAGTTATCCGCAAGAAGCCTGTTCCTTTTACAACGAGCAATTCAACACTAGTAGAAGCCGTTGCAGATTATGCCTCTATTTCCTTGATGAATTCTATGCTATTTCGTTCCTTAGAGAATCGTGCTCAATCCTTACAGGATGAAATTTATCAAGCACAAACCAACCGACAAAAAACGAAACATCTCATTTCAAGCATTCAAAATGAGATCAGCCCTGGCCTGGAAAAAAATATCACATCCCTCAATGGATTATTATCCAGTGACCGCTTGAATATCGAGGCATCGACAAAATCCAATCTCAATAATATCCTGGATGAGTTAAAAACCATCTCACACACAATTGCCAATCTGATTCCGGATAAAAATTTTTCAGATCAGTAACATCCACGACGTAAACCGGCGCGACAGAATCAGGAAGTTACCTCGATAACCCGAGGTCAAGACCAAGCATGACAAATGAAAAGATATTATTATTAATCCAAGATATCGTCGTTGGGAAAATGATCGAGCGGGCTCTTCTAGAACCCGGTTTGTTTGACACATTACTGGTATCCAAAGTCGATTCTTCGTTTTCCGATTTCCAACCTGATTTATTCGATGTCATTATCCTCAGCGATGATTTCCCCAATCGACTAGCTGCTCAACTCAGCAACCATTTATTTTCAAATTTTCCCCTTCTGCCTGTGATGTTACTAACACAGAATTGTTCAGATAGGTTTGCATTGGCAGCTATCCAACAAGGTTTTTTTGATTGTATACCAGTTACCATTTCAGAAGAAGAGCTCATAGAAAAAATAAATCGGGCACTTTCCTGGCAGCGCAGGTTAAAAGAGGCTATTCTCCGTGAGACTCGAAAAGACACGAATATTCTTCAGAACAAACTCAATAATCTTCAGGCACTTCAACGAGTTAGCAGTCAAATCACATCTTCACTTGATTTAGACCAGGTATTAAAGAATGTAGTTGATGCTTCAGTCGATCTTACCCGAGCTGAAGAGGGCAGTCTGCTTTTGGTTGATGAAGAAACCGGTGAGTTATACATGCGCGCCAGCCGAAATTTTCAAGAAGAGTTTGTGAAAACTTTTCGCCTGCCCGTGCACGATTCATTAGTCGGACAGGTTTTAAGCTCAGGAAAACCTTTGCTGTTGGATGGAAATACTCCCAGAAAAATAGTCACTTCCTACCTAGTGCACTCGATCTTGTATGTTCCGCTAAAAATTGAAAATCGCGTTATCGGTGTGCTAGGTGTTGACAACCGTAAGGGTAGAAAATCTTTTTCAAACGATGATGTCACTATGGTGTCTGCCCTGGCAGATTTCGCTGCAATTGCTATTCAGAATGCCAGGCTCTTTTCAAATACAGAAATTGAGCGCAATAAGCTTGAATCCATCTTGACCAATATTGAAGATGGCGTCATTATTATTGACCAGGACGAGCGCTTGACTCTCATCAATCGTAAGGCAAGGCAGTTATTCGGCATCCATGATCCAAATATCTCCGGTAGACGAGTTGCCGACATCTTACATCATGCTGAATTGCTCGAACTCCTGGAGAAAAAATCCCAACGAACAGCTTCAAGAATTGAAATCAATATAGAAGATGGACGAGTGTTTTATGCCCAGCTGACACCTATTGAAGATATTGGGCTTGTCATCACAATGCAAGACATCACCAATCTCAAAGAACTCGACCGGATTAAGGGCGATTTTGTAAACACCGTTTCACACGATCTCCGGTCGCCGCTTACGGCAATTCTCGGCTATGTTGAACTCATAGAAAGAGTAGGTCCAATCAACGATCAACAGCGGGAATTTATCCGTCGTGTTCAAATCAGCGTCCACAATATCACCTCGTTAATCAACGACTTACTGGATTTGGGAAGAATTGAAGCTGGATTTGACACCAGGAAAGAGATTGTACCCATCTCACCTATCATTCACTACTCAGTTGACAGTTTGCATGCTAGAGCCCAGGAAAAAATGCAGACGTTGAGAATAGAGGAAACCAGCGAGCTACCACAGGTATTGGGAAATCCGGTTCGCCTGCGCCAAATGCTTACCAACTTGATCACAAATGCTATCAAATACACGGCTGAAAACGGGGAAATTAAAGTCACTGCCTATGCAGAAGAAGAACAGATTATTATTCAAATTGCAGATAGCGGACAGGGAATTCCTTCTATTGACCAACCCTTTATTTTTGACAAGTTTTACCGTGCAGGAAACGTAGCTTCGGATACACCTGGAACCGGGTTGGGATTAGCCATTGTTAAATCCATTGTCGAAAACCACCAGGGACGCATTTGGGTCGATTCTAATGTCGGAGAAGGCTCCTGTTTCACAATCGTTTTGCCTGTGATCCAAAACCAGCTATAAAGAGTCCAGTGCATTAAATGCAGCCTCCGCCAGAGTGGTGAGGAGAATCTGACGGAGGCCTTCGCCAAAGGAGGAAACAGCGATGAGCAATACCTAGGTATTGAACTTCACTTCTTCGCTTCTTATGATAATGTATCTAAGCGTTTTTCGTTATTGTCAAATATCATAATTTTTCAATGATCTTATTCACAATCAATGTGACAAAAATAACAAATTACGAAAAATCCCCCATTATTAAATCAAAAACAGCTATCTTTCCTGCCGATTAAGCTTCTGGCTCTGCATCCAATTACCGTGTAAAGAATCAATCTCGGTGCTAAATTTCATCCAATCTGGGACAAACAGACAAAAAGCCAGGAGACCTGGGGGAAAACATGTAACGGGGAAAAAACAGTCTCAATAACCTGGGGCTCATCGGATAATTCCGAATCTCGACAACCATCGCTGTCTTCCCATAAAATGGCTGTAGAAAGCTGTTTTCAGCCCACTTTGCATTTTCTTTCGGAAACACTTGTTGCAACAAAGAAGGATGAATACTGCGAATACGCCGGTAAGAAATTTTCAAGTTCAAAAAAGGCGTTACAATGCTTAGGTGGTCTTGATGTGCCTGGGTATATGCCATCCAGCGGGAAAAGAAGGCAAACAAACAAATCCCTAACGAAACCAGGAAACCCGCCATCAACCAAACTTCTCCTGCATCATCCACCGGACCGGGCGCTTGTAACTCACTCCAAACCAATAATAAAAGCAAGACAATCGCAAGGATAAGGGTTAAGGAAAATAATCGGTCCATTGTCCGTCTGTAAAAAAGCAATGTGTGGCGTGTACCAGACTTTCTTGTCATTTAAAATTATCCAGTTTTTTAAAATCCTGTTTTCGATCCCTTATTGATTGGGCCGTTGGGTATAAAAAGAACACACTCTCTGTAATGGGCAACGCTCACATTCAGGTTTCCTAGCTTTGCAGATTTCCCTTCCCAAGCGAATCAAATTGAGATGAGCCGCATAATAGGTCTCGGGAGGGAAAAGACCGGACAAATGTTGATGCGACTGATCGGCATTCATTTTTTCTGGTCGCAATCCCAGTCGCCCAGACACGCGATAAATATGGGTATCAACAGGAAAAGCAGGCTTTCCCAACGCAAATTGGAGCACGATGGCAGCTGTTTTAGGTCCAACTCCATGAAAACTCATTAACCAATTTGATGCTTCTTCAACAGACAGCTTATTCAGAAAATCTAAATCTAACTCGCCTCGTTGGGCAGTAATCTCCCGCAGAACTTGTTGAATGCGTGGTCCTTTTTGATTAGCCAGACCAGCTGGGCGAATTGCATCAATAACTGCATTCGTGCTCGCATCCCGTACTGCCTCCCAGGTTGGAAATATGTTTCTTAATGCCTGGAAAGCCCGATCTCGGTTATTATCATTGGTATTCTGAGAGAGTATAGTAGAAATCAGCTCATCCAAAGGCCGGTAATGGATCTCGCCATTCAGGCTGCCCAAAATGATCCAGTAATTTTTTATGCACCCATAAAGCCTGTTGTTTAAGTTCCATTAAAAATCCACAGTGCGTCTAATTCTTCTGAAGACTTAGCTCGAATGTTGGGTATCCTTTTCCAACTTCAAGCTTGCGCCAATTGGATACGGCTAGCATTGGGCCAAAAATCTTCAAAGCTGAAAAATCCAAATCATTAAGCGCACCAAGTTGCCGCAAAACTTCCAAAGCAACGGCCGAACGGACCTTCGAGCGTGCATCACCATCCGCTATCTTCAAGGTTATTCCCAATGCTGGAGAGTCTGGTCCAAGTGCACCTGGCAACAGCCCAATTCCCTGGTAACCTTCTGCGCCTGCTTTGCTCAGAATCATGCCTCTGCCAATTTCCATTAATCGTGTGTCAAATCTTCCAGGACCGCCAACCATGTCCGGGTTAGAAGTCATTGCACGGGTGATGCGTTTGCATGCAGATATCCTGTTTTCAGATGCAACTTTTCCACTTATTGGGTCACATAATCGGGCAAATGCCAGTGCGGCATGCTTTAAAGGTACAGCGAAGTTGGGCGCTGAACAGCCATCAATTCCGGTGTGCACAGCAGTGACAGGCAGGTCACAAAGCGCTGCAAAATTCTCGAGAATTTCAACCTGGAGTGGATGCGCGAGGTCAATATAGGGTAAATCCGAGGTCGGCAACATGCGTGAATAAGCTAACATTCCGGTGTGTTTTCCAGAACAATTATGCCGGTTGGACGTAGGCCTTTTCTTCTGCTCTCGTAACGATTCAGCAGTGGGAACATCATAGGGTTCATGTGTTCCACATAATAATTCAGTCTCCTCAACGCCTGTCTTATTTTGGATTTCTCGAATCACTGCAACATGGTCATCCGTGCCAGAATGAGACGCACACATGATTGCAATTTCTCGTTCGGTGAGCTGATAAGTTTCTTGCCCATTTCGCATCAGAAATGGCATAACCTGGAAAGGCTTTGCTGTTGACCTCAAAAAAGTCACTACGGATGGATCGCCATAAGATGCAACCAAATTTCCGCTGACATCTACGACTGCGATTGCCCCATAATGAATCGATTCAACCGTATTGCCCCTGGTGAATTCATAAATTGGTGCATAAAATGCTGATGACATATTCTCACTACCTTTTTTTAAATACCCAAGCTGAACAATTTTTCTCCTACGCGTCCAGTTCTTCGATTTCCACAGCTCCCAAGCTATCTGCCAGCTTTGCGCGATATAAGTAAGCCTGATAAAGACCATGGGCTAATCTATGACGATACTGTTCTCTGAATTCGGGTTGGATTTTGTAATGGGAAAGTAAGCCAGGAATCAAAGTCAGAGTGTCTTCAGGAGATGACTTCATCTCAGCCAATCGATCTAATTTTTCCCCAATCTCTGTAATCATTTTGTGCTGGCTGCGGACATCTTCTTGCAATGCTATTCCACCTCGCCCAGAAATGATGGTGTAATCTTTGTACGTCGGTCATTAATTCTTCTAAATTCGATATCCACGACGAACAATCTGCTTGTGCGATGAATGGAGGTTGCCTAAGTACAACCATATCTCCAACAAAGACCACCTTTGAATCCGGGATTAATACCCAGGAAGAGCCAGCTGAGGGTCCCGGACGGTGTTCCACAACCACGTCTGGACCACCCCAATGTAATGTAATCCGTTTTTCAAAAGTGATGTCGGGGGGCGCCCAACGCATCCCAATGGATTCGTTGTAGGTCTCCCATTCTGCACCAGTCTCAATGGATTGACCTTTAAAAATCGTGGGGCGGTTTCTAAAAACCAGCGCGGTTTTTTGATGAGCGATGATTGTACAATCCAAGGCTTTGGTACCTAAAGTGCGATCAGGGTGTGCATCCAAGTTGATCAATAATTTATTCGAACCGCCCCGTTGATTAATCAGCGCAGAGCGCCAGGATCGAGAAGTCTTCAGATCGTAAGGGGGCATCGATTAATATCAACCCATGAGGAAAAACCAGAGCGCCAATGGTTACGCCTAAGTATCCATCTTCAAAGAAAATATTGCGGTTGATCTGTTGCATAGTCTTCTCATCAATCTTCTAAAGTTACTACGCTGTCCCGGCAACGCAGCCGCATTAGAGTTCTACTTCGAGGTTATTGGTAAGGTGAACTTAAAACAGGCACCTTCACCAGGTTGGCTTTCTACCCAAATTTCGCCGCCATGCGCCTGGACTGCCAGCCGGCAATATGCCAGCCCCAAACCCAGGCCTCGCGACTTTTCTTGAGTCTGCAAACGGACAAACTTTTCAAAGATCTGTTCACGTTTGGATGGAGAAATTCCCGGACCAAAATCCTTCACCCAAAACAAAATCATTTTCCTCATCCGTTTTGCACCAACCCAAATTTTACCCTTGGATGACGTAAATTTCACAGCATTTTCGAGCAAATTGATTATAACTCTGCGAATCATATCTTCATCAACCCATAAATACCCTAAATTTTCACGAATTTTTACATGAATTTGGATTTGCTTATCTATTGTGAGCAGGTGAATAGCCCCCACCCCATATTCCAACAAATCCGCTGGGTTAACCTGGCTTTGGTTACCAATTTTTTGACCGGCCTCCAAGCGGTTGATATCTAACAACGAGTTGGTTAATCTTTGAACATGCTCTGTGGAACGCAAAGCAATTTTCAATAGGGAATCGATTGTCTGATCAGCGAACCTCATTGCATCGAGGGTTTCCAGGCTTGAAATCACATTAGAGAGGGGAGAGCGTAGATCATGATAGACCATCTCAATTAAATCTTCTTTCACTTGATCCAAATCTTTTCGCTCAGATAGTTCTCTGAAAGTCCAGTGTAATTGTTTCGAGGCATCTGGGATCTCACGAAGATACACCTCGACTGGAATCTCGCGTCCCAAATGAGTCCTCAAAATTGCATCGAATATGCCTGGTTTGGTTATGGAAATTTCTGGAAGATGAAAGTCCGATGCCTGTTTCATGTTGAACAAATCCGCGACGTGCGAATTGATCAATTGTTTTTCGCTAGCCTTAATCATGCTGCAGGCGCGACGATTAACATTCGTAATTTTCCCAAAATGATCACTCAGCAAAATTGGGTCAACATTGTGCTCAAATAACTCCAGATAACGTTTCTGAGCCACCTGTGATTCTTGATAAAAATGCACCTGACGAATAGCCGCCCCAGTCATCGCTCCAATCCCTTCCAATATTTTTAAATGGGTAGGATTGAAAGATACAGATGGAGAAGCAGATGCGGCTATGACCCCTACAATATGACCTTCTGACCGGATAGGGGCGCAGATAAAAGCCCGTGAAGGTTGGTCACCAACCACATCTATATCCATGTCCGGTTGAAACCTTTTATCCAACCATATATCCGGCACGATTACACCACGTTCGTTTCTTACAACCCACCCTAGAATACCACTCCCTATTGGAATTCGTTTTCCAAGCAAATTTTTCTGGGAATGAGAGCTCACTGCCCTGAATTCCAATTCGTTTTCTAAAGGATACACCTGGCAGATCCATGCTTGCTCAGGATTAAGCGCCTGGCTGATCCCATTAAATAGTCTCTGGAAGACATCATCCAAATCTAAGGACATGGATATCGCAACAGCGTATTCAGCCCAGACATTTTCTGTCCTCATTTGCCGCTGATGTTCTTCGTTCAATCTGGCGTTAACGATAGCCATTCCAGCCTGGTCAGCTATCGTTTGAACAAGCTGCAGGTGATCCTCTGTGAAAAAGCCTGAGAGAGAATGCACCAGGGTCATAACCCCAACAAGTTGTTCGCGGGCGATGATTGGCACACTTATGGCTGATTTCGATCCTGTTCCCTCTGCGGAGTCATCAGGTCTTTGCAGCCAGCGCTCGTCCTGGCTGGTATCATTCATTAAGACCGGTTTTTCTGTGCGAGCCACCCAACCGGCCAAACCATATTCAAAGGTTACATGCAATTGCAATAATCGATTATCCGGTTGAAAGCCAGGCATCAAAAAAGCTGTCTCCATCGGCTGCTTTTGATCATCCAATACCACAATACTTCCACTAATTGCCCCCACATGCTCGATAGATAGTGACAAGACTCGATTCAAGACAGTACCAAGATCTGATTCAGCAGCAAATTCTTTGCTGACTTTACACAACAGATCTAGTGATGTTGGATAGGTTTCAACAGTTGTGGGCCAAAATTCCATAGGATGCTTCGATGTTATCGTCGAGAATGCAAATAATATTGTGATAATAATATTGTTTGTAATAACTGTTCCGAAGCGAGTATAGCATACGCCCCCCTCACAAGAGTTTGCAAAATGGCAAATAGATAACTGAAAGACCTCAGGAATTTGTAATGGGTAAATCTAACATCATGATTTCAAGAGCCAGACGCCTGTTTACATTTTTTTCCATTAAGGACATTGTCCTATCCAAAGAGCTAAGCATAATTCGAGCCCGTTCTAAACCAAATTGCTGAGCCAGTTGGTTAATTTTCTCAGCGTGATCGATGTTCTGAACAGGAATCTTTGCGCCAGCAGATGTAATCAGAACATCCCGCCACAATGAAATCCAAATCTGCAGCAGAAAATGGATCCCTTCATGATCCTGATAATTCTTTTCGACATAGGCAAAACGCTCAACACGTGAAGCCGACAGCAATCTAAATAAAACTTCGAGCGCCGTTTTTCTTCTCTTTCCAGTCTCTGGGTTATGATACAGTTCATATGCGTATCCTGGTCTGCCCCCAGAGATGCAAGCAAGTTCTTCTGCTTTCTCCACACCTACGCCCCACAGCAACTGCATCCCGCGTGCCAAATTATCGCTGGCTATTGGACGCAAGCGGAGAATTTCACACCGGGAACTGATGGTTGGTAACAACAACTCCTCATTAGCCGCTGTCAAAAGAATGATCACGCGCGCAGGCGGTTCTTCCAATGTTTTCAACAAAGCATTCATTGCCTGATGATTGGCTTCATCAAAACGCAAGAAGATAGCAATACGATAAACTGCCTCATAAGGAGATAAAGACAAGGCGTGCTGAATCTCCCTCACCTGGTCAATTTTCAGTTGCTTACCTGCCTGTTCAGCTTGTACGACCAATAGATCCGGATGCTGTTGTTGCTCGATCAATCTGCATGATCTGCATACACCGCACGGCTGTCCGGGAACAAGGGTATCTCTGCAGTTCACAGCTTGAGCAAAACGCAAGGCAATGGTACGCCGCCCAACTCCCTGCGGACCCGTAAACAAATAGGCATGACGGACCGCTTTGCGACTGATATGTTCCGCTAAAGCATCCACCGCCCAATCGTGACCAAGTATCTTCCAATCCATCTCCATGATTTTAGCTTAGAGTTCACAGATTAGCAACCAAAAGGCAGCCATACTCATCAGCAAGCAGGAAAGGCCTGTGCTATAATCCTTTGCCGGACAGGTAATCTTCTCATGATGGATTTGTTTTCAAACCTCAACCCTCAACAACAACTGGCTGTTAAAGCTTCAACAGGACCAATCCTTGTCTTGGCTGGACCAGGCTCAGGGAAAACACGCGTCTTAACCCACCGCATTGCCTACCTGATTGGCGTGCTTGGTGTCAGACCTTACAACACATTAGCGGTGACGTTCACTAACAAAGCGGCTCGCGAGATGGAGAACAGGGTCAACCAGCTAATTGGAGATCATACCAGGGGATTAACCTTGGGCACCTTCCATGCAATCTGCGCCAGGCTTTTGCGCAGAGAAGCCGAGCTATTACCGTTTAAATCGAATTTTGTCATCTTCGATGTCGACGACCAGGTTAGCCTGGTCAAACAAGCCATCCGAGATTTGAATCTAGACGATAAAAGATATCGCCCAGGCAGCATTCATGCCGCGATTTCTAACGCTAAAAACGAGCTGATATTACCCGAGCAATTTCCTGTTCAAAATTACAGGGATGAAGTGGTGCAACGAATTTTTAAACGGTACCAGGAGATGCTGATCAGCAACAATGCCCTGGATTTCGATGACCTGCTGTTATGGACTGCAAATCTATTGGAAAATAATCAGCCTGTGCGGGACCGCTACGCTCGCCGCTATGAATATATACTGGTAGATGAATTCCAAGACACCAATATAGCGCAATACACACTGCTAAAGCATCTAGCTTCTTACTATAAAAACATCTTTGTGGTTGGGGATAGCGACCAATCCATTTACCGATGGCGAGGTGCAGATTACCGCAATATCCTTCGCTTTGAAAAAGATTTTCCCACTGCACAGACCATCCTTTTAGAGCAAAATTATCGCTCAACGCAAGCTATTCTCAATGTGGCTATGGCAGTGATCGACAGCAACCCACAGCGCATAAAAAAACACTTGTTCACCGACCGGGGAGAAGGAAAAAAGGTCGTGCTGCATGAGACCATCGACGACCGGATGGAAGCCGCCTATGTTGTTGACACGATAGCCAGTCTGGTAGCCCAAGGGAAATCAGAACCAGGCGATTTTGCAATTATGTACCGGACTAATGCCCAGTCACGCGTTTTAGAAGAAGCCTTCTTGACCCGCGGTTTGCCCTATCGTTTATTAGGCGCCCAACGTTTCTATGGCCGCCGAGAAATCAAAGATATCATCGCCTACTTACGATTAATCCACAACCCGCAGGATGAAATCAGCCTGTCGCGTGTGATCAATGTGCCAGCCCGAGGCATCGGTGATAAAACCTACCAAACCCTGCAACAACAAGCCAGCAATATGCATATTGCTCCCGGTTTACTTCTCCTGGAGATGATGAGCACCCCCGAGCATATTGCTCTACAGGCTTTCCCAAGTCGCTCGCAATCCAATCTCGACCATTTTGGGAAAATGTTTTCAAACTGGCATGGTTTGAAATTTGAGCTTCATCCTTTAGAACTCATGGACCGCGTCATCCAAGACACCGGGTATAACGCCTACATCAATGACGGAACCGAAGAAGGCAACGACCGCTGGGAAAACGTGATGGAGCTTCGTCGCCTGGCTGCAGATTTTCAAGAATCCGGCCTGGAGGCTTTTTTGGAGCAGGTTTCGCTGGTATCAGACCAAGACACATTAAATATTGAGAAAAATGTGCCCACTTTGCTCACCCTGCACGCTGCAAAGGGTCTGGAATTTCCGGTTGTCATCATCATTGGGCTAAATGAAGGTACGCTGCCCCACAGCCGTTCTTTTGATGACCCTGAAGCCATGATGGAAGAACGGCGATTGTTATACGTCGGTATCACCCGTGCCAGAGATCATCTGATCATGGTACATGCTCAAAATCGCAGCATGTACGGTTACACGGAACCAGCTGAACCATCCCGGTATTTACTGGATATTCCATCAGAATTGTTACAGACTGCTCAAACCGCGCGAAGAACAACTCGTGAGACCGTTCGAGGCACGCATTCAGCACCCAATCAGCATCCGTCCGAAAACTGGACAAGCAGCTACCCAAAGGCCCATGCGCAAAAGCTTGAAGAAGAACAATTTTCACCAGGTTCGAAAGTTCAACACCCCAGTTGGGGCGATGGATTGGTGCTGAACAGCCGTATCCAAGATGGAGAAGAGATTGTTGATGTATTCTTTGAAGAGGTTGGACTGAAACGTGTCATGGCATCTGTGGCAAACTTAACATTGAAGAAATCGTCTTAAAAAACCAATTGTTTCCTTAATTTCCTTCAGTTCTGTTTATGTCATCGCAATGCTTTGAAATCCGCTTTACGCTTCATCAATCCCCGCTTATAATCCAATTACAATGCCTATTCTAAAACCACGTTCCATGGAATTTATCAGCCGCAGTGCAGACCAGACACGCCGCGCCGGCCTACGCCTGGGAAGTTTGCTGCAACCCGGGGATTTAATCGGCCTGATTGGTGACCTGGGCGCCGGAAAAACCACGCTGATGCAAGGGATTGCCTCGGGATGGGGAACACTTGATCAAGTTACCAGCCCCACCTTCGTTCTTGTAAACGTCTACCGCCGTCCGAACAGGCAAAGACTCTTCCATCTGGATGCCTACCGTCTGGTATCATCTTCAGAAGCAGAGGATTTGGATATCGATTCCATGCTGGAAGATGGCACACTCGTAGTGGAATGGGCTGAAAAAATTCAAGACATCTTACCTCAAGCGCGACTATGGCTTGAAATCAAATGGGTTGATGAAAATCAAAGGGATTTTTTGATCACTGCTTATGGGTCCCGCTATCTAAATTTACTGGCAGAATTCCGCCGACAATTATTTGGAGTTTCATGACCAGAACAACGGTTCCTGTCCTTTTAGCCATAGATACATCCACACGAGCGGTAGGACTGGCTTTATTTAATGGCGCCCAGGTCATTTGCGAGAGTACCTGGCTTAGCCACGATCACCACACGGTCGAGTTAGCCCCTGCAGTGAGCGAGGCATTATCAAAAAGCGACCTATCTCCCAAAGACCTTAGTGCAGTCGTGGTAGCGCTTGGCCCTGGTTCGTTCACCGGTCTGCGCATTGGGCTTGCCCTGGCAAAAGGGCTGGCCATCGTTCGTCACATCCCCATCATTGGTATCCCTACCCTCGAAATCCTGGCTTCCGGGCAATCGCCTGCCGAACTACCCATGGCAGCGATTTTAAGAGCCGGGCGTGGCCGCTTTGCTGTCGGGTGGTATCAAACAGTTAAAGGCCAATGGACTGCCAGCCAAGAAGTAGAAGTCCTGACTCCTGAAGCATTGGTTGACAGACTGCAAGCCCCCACAATACTCTGCGGAGAATTAAACCGTGAAGAGCGCGAATATTTCTCACGGAAGCAACCTTTTGCACGTCTGGCATCCCCCAGTAATTGTGTACGGCGGCCTGCCATCCTGGCTGAATTAGGCTGGAAACGATGGCAGCAAGGTAATGTGGATGATCCAGCCAGTCTGGCGCCAATTTACTTACATTATAATGACCCTATTCCAGGATAGGATTTCTTGAACGAATCAATACATTTACGCCCCATGCAATGTGGTGATCTGGACCAGGTGATGGCGATTGACCAGGCATCATTCAGCATGCCCTGGCCAAAAAGCGCTTTTTCCTTTGAGCTCAATGAAAATCCTCTTTCTAAGTTATGGGTTGCTGAAATTCAAAAGCTGGACCTTAGCTATCAAATTGTGGGGATGATTGTCATCTGGTTAATCCTGGACGAAGCGCATATTGCCACCCTTGCCATTCTTCCAGAATTCCGGCGCCGGGGAATTGCGCAAGAACTCATAGCGGTCGCTTTGGAGTTCGCAATTCAAGAAGATATACTTCAAGCAACTTTAGAAGTGCGCGCCGGAAATATCGCAGCGCAATCTCTTTACCAGCGTTTTGGCTTTGAAGTTGTTGGTCAACGTCATCGTTACTATCAAGATAATGGAGAAGATGCCATCATCATGACTGCCAGCAAACTTAACAGTCAATATTTGGAATGGCTTCAATCCAAAAAATGGAAAGAGACCCCACAGGTACCTTCTGCCTGATACCTTTCGTTCTGATTTCCACAGGTGGTGCGATTAAACCTGAAGAGACAAAATAAGGAAATAGACCATGAATCCAGATAATATCCTAAAACAGGTCGCAGATGAAGTATCCACTTGTACAAGATGCATGCTGCACCATTCACGCAAAAACGCTGTTCCAGGAGAAGGTCCTGCGCATGCAGAAATTATGTTTATCGGCGAAGGCCCAGGTTTTCATGAAAACGAGCAGGGGCGTCCCTTTGTAGGAGCCGCCGGAAAATTTCTGGAAGAACTGTTGACATCCATCCAAATGAAACGGTCGGATGTTTTTATCGGCAATGTTGTTAAGTGCCGTCCACCCGGAAACCGAGACCCACTTCCAGAAGAGCTCAGCGCTTGCAGTGGCTATTTAGAAAGACAGATTCAGGCAATCAACCCCAAAGTCATCGTCACACTGGGACGTTTCTCGATGGCCCACTTTCTTCCTGGAGCAAGAATCAGCGAAATTCATGGGCAAGCCAGTAAAGTTAATGGACGGTTGGTCGTTGCCATGTACCACCCAGCCGCTGCCTTGCACCAACGCTCTCTGAAATCTACCATCGAAGCAGATTTTTCACACCTGCCGGATCTCATCGCCAAAGCGGAACAGGTGAAAGAAAAACCCGCCCAACCACCTGAAGAGAAAGAAGAACCCAAGCAGCTAAGCTTATTTTAGCGGCTTGGAACACGCTTATGCCATTTTTCCGACGCTGGTATGACCAGCTCCCCGCTAACTTTCGCACATCGATCCGCAGGCTGTTTCCTGATCATTTCCTGCGCTGGTATGCTCATCAAAAAACGGATGTGTATTTAATCTCCTATCCCAAATGCGGGAGAACCTGGTTGAGGTTGATGATGGGTAGAATTATCGCCACTCATTTCCATTTACCAGAAGAAGAAGATATCCTTTTGCTCCGATGGAAAAGAAGAGTCCATCCCCAAGTTGAGCATATTACGGTTATCCATGACGACCGACCCATGCTCAAAACTCCACAGGAGCTGGAAACATCAAAAGCCCGCTATGCAAGCAAGAAAGTCATTTTCCTGGTGCGAGATCCCCGTGATGTAATTGTCTCCAGCTATTTTGAATTAAAACACCGCAGTAAATTATTTGCAAAGAACCCTTATGAAAACCAGGCGGGCGTCGTTAATGATGACCTGCAAAGCTTCATCTTTCAAGAACGAAGCGGGATTGATACGATCATTAACTACTATAATATCTGGGCAAACAACCGCCATGTTCCCAGCGGTTTCTTAATGGTTCGCTATGAAGACCTGCGTGCCAACCCAAACAAAGAGTTGCAGCGCATTATGAACTTCCTGGGACTTGAAGCAATTAGCTCGCAAACGATAGAAGATGCGATTAATTTTGCTTCTTTTGATAATATGCGCAAGATGGAAATGGATGAAAAATACCAGAGCGAGATGCTTAAACCTGCAGACCGCAAAGACGAGAATACTTTCAAGACGCGTAAGGGAAAAATCAAGGGTTATGTAGATTACTTATCGCCCGAATCCATAGCCCTGCTTGATAAAAAAATTCATACCGAATTATCCGAATTTTTCGGATATGATTAATCTTCAATAATTTACCCCGATCATGGGAAAGGTTCAACTATGGCTTCTTCCAAACAAACACTTATCAATAAGCTCAAAGACCGAACTGCAAAAGTAGGTATACTAGGTCTGGGTTACGTCGGGCTTCCGCTTGCGGTTGTATTCGCCGAAGCCGGTTATTCAGTTACCGGAATTGATCCTGATCAACGCAAGGTTGATTCCTTGCGCAATAAAGTCAGTCATATCCAGGATGTTCCTACTGAACAAGTAGAAAGACTGGTCTCGGCTGGCAAGTTAAATGCCACGACGGATTTCTCGGTTTTGCAAGAGATGGATGCCGTGAGTATTTGTGTGCCAACACCCTTACGAAAAACGGGCGATCCAGATCTATCCTATATTCTTTCAGCAACTGAACAGCTTGCCAGTTACATGCACCCAGATATGGTCGTTGTCCTCGAATCCACCACGTATCCCGGTACAACGCGGGAAATTTTGCTGCCCAAATTAAGCGAAGACCCCGACCTGGTTCCTGGAGAAAACTTCTTCCTGGCATTTTCTCCAGAGCGAGTTGACCCTGGTCGAAAAGATTGGACAACCATCAACACCCCGAAAGTAATCGGCGGGATTACTCCGGCTTGCAGTGAAGTATCTGGGATCTGGTACGCCCAGGCGCTGCAATCTGTTGTGCCAGTCTCATCCGCTGAAGTTGCAGAAATGGCAAAACTGTTGGAAAACACCTTCCGCATGATCAACATCGGTCTGGTGAATGAAATGGCGATCATGTGCAACCGTTTAGGTGTGGATGTGTGGGAAGTCATCGATGCAGCAGCCACAAAACCTTTTGGTTTTATGAAATTTACCCCTGGCCCCGGCCTGGGTGGTCATTGTATCCCAATTGATCCGTTGTATCTCTCCTGGCGGCTCCGATCATTGAACTATACAGCCCGGTTTATTGAGCTGGCATCTGAAATCAATACCGGCATGCCCAGGTATGTGGTCAACCTGACTCAAGATGCACTCAATGAACATCAAAAATCCCTGAAGGGAAGCCAGATTCTTGTGCTGGGGGCTGCCTACAAACCCGACATAGATGATGTACGTGAATCGCCAGCCCTGGATGTGATCGGCTTGCTGATCCAAAAAGGAGCTATCGTTAGCTACCACGATCCATACATCCCTTCATTGCGGCATGATGGATGGAATCTACACAGTGTGAGCGATTTGATGCAATCCGTTCAACAAGCAGATTGCGTTGTCGTCATCACAAACCACAGCCAATACGATTATTCCGCAATTGTAGAAAAAGCAAAATTGATCGTTGATACCAGAAACGCTTTAGGGGCTACCGGACGAGAGAATACAAAAGTCGTAAGGTTATAAAAAATCTTTCGTACTTTTATCACCCTCGCCTGTTTCCCCACAGGTGAGGGTGAACTTGTCAATCCAAGCATTTGCCTGATGGAAGGCAATCAAGAATGGAGGTTTCAGCGTGGGTAAATATTTAGTCACTGGTGCAGCTGGATTTATTGGAGCACGCGTCAGCCAGATGCTCCTCGAAGATGGCCACACGGTTATCGGTATCGATAATCTCAACGATGCTTACGATGTTCGCATTAAACATTGGCGGCTCAAAAGTCTACAGGCAAATAAAGACTTTCACTTTCATGTTTTTGATATCGCTGACAAGCAAAAATTTGAAGACAAAGCCTTTATTTCGGAAGAAAAGCCATCCGAAATCGATGGCGTCATTAACCTGGCAGCCAGGGCAGGAGTCCGCCAATCAGTCGAGAATCCATGGGTCTACGTTGACACCAATGTGACCGGAACACTCAATTTGCTCGAGTTGTGCCGTGCTCACCAAATACCCAAGTTCGTGCTGGCTTCCACCTCCAGTATCTATGGCGCTGATGCCCCACTGCCAACACCTGAAACAGCAGATAGTGATCACCCTTTACAAGCCTATGCAGCCAGTAAAAAAGGTGCAGAAGCCCTGTGCCATGCCTATCACTTCCTGAATGCATTAGATGTAACCATCTTCCGGTATTTCACAGTCTATGGACCGGCAGGCCGGCCAGATATGTCTATCTTCCGATTCACCCAATGGATCAACGAAGGACAACCCGTCCGGGTGAACGGGGATGGTAATCAATCACGCGGCTTTACCTATATTGACGACATCGCCCGCGGCACAATCCTTGGTCTAAAGCCCCTCGGTTTTGATGTGATCAACCTGGGCGGACATGAAACCATCACAATTAATGATCTCATCCGAGAAATCGAAAGTCTGCTTGGAAAGAAAGCCCATGTGACCCACTTGCCTGCCCACCCAGCGGATATGTTAGCAAATTGTGCAAACGTGGAAAAAGCTAAGCGGCTTTTGAATTGGGAACCTCGCGTCTCGCTTAAAGAAGGTATTGCCCAAATGGTCAACTGGTACCTGGCAGAACGCGAGTGGGCGGCGCAGGTAGACACCAGATAACCAGGATGGCAACCCAGATGTTCTTCTTTACCCAGTAAGACCCTGGGCACAACCACTCTATGTCTTCCGAGCGAATTCCCAGGCTACCTAAACAGCTTCTTCATCTCTTGGAGAATGAGCTGTTTCGCCGAGTCATGCGAAACTCCGGCTACCTTTTCAGTGCAACGGGAGTTTCTGCTCTTTTAAGTATGATCCAGGGCATCCTGGCGGCTCGTCTTTTGGGTGTGGAAATGTTTGGGGTCCTAGGAACGATTACTATGTTTGTCAGTGTGATCAACAAGCTGGCATCATTCCGCATGGGTGAACTGGTTGTAAAATACGTGGGGGAATTCGAAGAAAGTCGAGACTCGCAACGAGCAGCAGCTGTGTTCAAGGTTGCCATATTGGTTGAAATAGCCACCTCACTGGTAGCGTTTAGCCTGGTTTGGCTCTTGTCGCCTCTGGGAGCCCAATATTTTTCTAAAGATATCTCCCTGGCAGATCAGTTCACTTTTTATGGAGTCATCATCCTTTTCAATCTGATCACCGAAAGTTCTACCGGGTTACTACAAATCAACGACCGCTTCCGTCGGCTGGCGGGATGGAATGTGTTACAAAGCATTTTTACATTATTGGTTATCGTCGCGGCTTACCTTCTGAACGGAAACCTGACCCATATCCTGCTGGCTTACATGGTCGGAAAAGCTGTTGGGGCATTCGGGTTGCTATTCAATGCATTAAGAGAGGCAAGCCAACGCTGGGGCAGCCGTTGGTGGATTGTCAATCTGAATATCCTAAAACCACGAGCCAAAGAATTAACCCGTTTTGCCATCAGCACCAATCTAAGCGCCTCCATTAGCCTGGTGACAAAAGACAGCGAAATCCTTTGGGTATCATTTTTCCGCCCCAACGCAGAAGTCGGATATTACAAGCTGGCCTTAGCCTTAGCTAATATGGTTCAATTGCCTACCAGTCCCCTGCCTCAAGTGACCTATCCAGAATTGTCCCGCGAAGTGAGCCGGAAAAACTGGAAAAATGTCCGGTACATACTACGCCAGGGTTCACTTCTTGCCGGTGGTTATGCTTTACTGGCAACCCTGGCGTTAGCAGTTCTGGGAAGACCGCTGATCAGCCTGATCTATACCCAAGCATACTTACCCGCCTACCCGGCGTTGATGATCCTTTTAGTGGGCTATCTGGCTGCCGATACTTTCTTTTGGCGAAGGATTGCCCTGCTTTCATTCGGGCGAGCAGACTTTCCAGTTAAAAGTCAACCTGATCCTTTCCATACTAAAAATATCAGCCGCAATCATTCTGATCCCTCGCTATGGGTACCTGGCGAGCGCTGGTTTATTGGCTTCGTTCTACTGGCTTGTCTCGTTAATCTCCTGGCAAAAAATAAGACAATTGCTGAAGAAAGGTGAACAGGCAGGATGAAAATCGCAATGATTGCCCCAACTGAAATTCCCGCCCGGCGTGCCAACACCCTCCAGGTTATGAAAATGGCCCAGGCGTTCAGTGAGCTGGGTCATCAAGTCTATCTGTACGCGCCTCAATCGCCTGCCAATAAAAACTCAGTTTCGGAAACAGGACGATCTTGGGAAAGCCTGGCGCGCCACTACGGCTTGCATCAGCCATTCAGCATTGAATGGCTTGGTGCCCGTAATGCCTTTAGAAGATATGATTTCAGTTGGAAAGCCATCCAGCATGCCCAAAACCAGGGAGCACAACTGATTTATACACGCTTGCCACAAGCAGCCGCCTTAGCCAGTATTCAGGGTGTTCCAACCATTTTTGAAATTCACGATTTCCCGCAAGGGAAAATGGGCCCAGTTTTATTTCGAACCTTTCTAAAAGGACAGGGAGCAAAGCGCATGGTGGTGATCACTCATGCTCTTTACAAGGACCTTAATCAATATTTTCAGATTCCGCAGGAAAATTTCTTTACCCAGGTTGCCCCTGATGGAGTCGACCTGGAACGCTACCTGGATTTACCCACGCCAATTCAGGCGCGTGAACAGCTCTTTTTAAGCCCTTTGTCTATCCTGGCAGATCGTCAAGCGATTCCAAAGAGTTTTATCACACAATTTACAGCGGGCTATACCGGTCACCTGTATCCCGGACGAGGCACTCAACTGCTCACCGAAATGGCTGCAAAGTTACCACAAATTAATTTCCTGGTTGTGGGCGGAGAACCGCAGGATGTTCAATTGTTACAGCAAAAGGCCAGGATGCTAAATCTCAGCAACCTTTTCTTGACAGGTTTTATCCCAAATTCCGAATTACCTGGTCTCCAGGCTGCATGCGACGTACTCCTGATGCCTTACCAGGAATACGTTTCTGCTTCTTCTGGGGGAAATATTGCCCGGTATCTTAGCCCAATGAAACTCTTTGAATATATGGCCTGCCAACGTGTCATTCTTTCCAGTGACTTACCGGTTTTACAGGAAATCCTTAACCAAAAGAATTCCATCTTGCTGCCTGCAAATGATCTCCAGGCCTGGATAACGACATTAGCCAGGCTACAAACCGATCCAGAAACCTGCAAGCGCCTGGCATGGCAGGCGCGCCAAGATGTAACCCAATATACCTGGCAGGCACGCGCTAGCCGGATCATAGAAGGTATCGATTAATCTTATGACGACCAATAACTCCCTTTCCAATAAAGATTCACTAAACAAAGCAATCCCTTGGTTTTTAAATACCGGGGGAATCATAGTGATTAGCACTTTGCTTTGTTGGGTGTCTAATCATTTTTCTTCCCTGCAAAATTGGAGCTCATTTCTAATTTTAACTTCTCTGGCTGCCGGTATCCTGTATGGAGGGTTATGGCTGTTGCGGAGCGAAAAACTTCCAGGCTGGTTGATAAAGCTGGTAATCATAAGCGCTGTACTAAGATTGGCTTTTGGCGCGGTGTGGTTTATCACATTACCTCAATGGGGGCATGGTACACAGGCCGAAATTGCAGGATATGTGATGGCTGATGCGGGAAACCGCGATACGGTAGCCTGGAAACTAGCCCAATCCGACAAATCCTTATGGAGTGCATTTCAAAATAATCGGGCTGCTGATCAATACGGGGGTCTATTGTTCCTCAGTGCTGGCATTTACCGGATTCTGGGAGGCAGCACGCATCACCCACTCTTGATGGTCCTGATAACTGCCAGTTTTTCTGCGTTGGCTGTTGCATTCACCTGGGCTTTTTCACGCAGGGCATGGGATGATCGCATCGCTGGTCTGGCTGCCTGGATCATGGCTTTTTTCCCGGAAGCTATACTCATTGGAAGCTCTCAAATGCGAGAAGCTTTTACGGTTACTCTTGGGATCGTAGCCTTCTATGGTTTTCTGGTCTATCAAAAAGAACGCAAGCCATCCCAATTAGCCTGGCTGATTATTCCTCTCCTACTTTATTTTCCCTTCTCACCCCCATTCGCTGCTATGTTGGTTGGACTGTTAGGCTTGTTCGCAGCAGCATCGATCATAACCAGGTTCCGTTTTCAGTCAAGTTCATGGCGCTTATGGTTAACAATTCTGGTGCTGGCTGTGTTGGCTCTTTTGGGGTTATGGCTGACTCTGCGCCAGTTTACACCCGCAGGCATGAATAACCCGCTGGAAATGCTCACCTGGTGGCTGCGCAAATCTGCCAGCCTGCAAGCGTTGCTCAGCAAACATGCTTCTGGCTGGCTCCAGAAAACCTTTAAGATGGTCCCCGAATGGGCGCAGCTTCCCATCCTCGTGGGGTATGGTGTTTTGCAGCCTTTTCTACCAGCCGCCCTGGTAGTAGGCAGCCAGGCGCCTATCTGGCCTTGGATAACTGCCTTTCGTTCAATCGGTTGGACGCTTTTGCTAATCTTGTTAGCCTACAGCCCATTCCTGGCTTTTCGGCGCAATGGGAATCAACACTTAGCCAGAGTGATTAGCCTGGCAGCCTGGATAAGCATTCTGATTGCCTCATTTCGCGGCGGGGGAGATATGTGGGATAACCCGCGTTATCGAGTAGCCTTCTTAGGCATCCAGGCCAGCCTGGCAGCCTGGGCATGGTATGAACATCGCCGGATCAACGATCCCTGGCTGAGACGCTTTGGCCTGGGAATAGCTTCAATTTTGGCCTGGTTCATTCCCTGGTATATGCGACGTTACCTGGGCTTTAATTGGCCTGTTGATGGTCTGTTCGAAACAATCGCTGCAGGATTGATAAGCGCAATCCTGGTTGTCCTCTGGGACTGGGCAAGACAAAAGAAAAATCAAACTCACGATTAGCATCCGCAAAAAATCTCAGCGCTTGTCTAATGATCCCATCAAGGCATTTCGTCAATTCTCCGGTTCCGGTTATAATTCAACCGGAAAACCAGGAGCAATGTATGGATTTATCGATTGTCATTCCAGTATTCAACGAATACGATAGTTTGGATGATCTTCACCAGGCCATTCATTCTGCGTTGGAAAGCCAAGCGGGCTTGACCTGGGAAGTCGTTTATGTGGATGATGGCAGCACCGATAACAGCTACCAAAAGCTTTCGGATTTAGCGAAAGATGATCCAGAGCATGTAGTTGTGGTCTTTTTTCGCCGCAATTTTGGTCAGACTGCCGCAATCGCTGCCGGGATTGACCATGCTGCAGGCGAAATTATCATCTTGATGGATGCAGATTTGCAGAATGACCCACATGATATTCCATTGATGCTGGAAAAAATCCAGCAAGGTTACGATGTAGTCAGTGGATGGAGGGTCAACCGGCAAGACACCTTTTTAACCCGAACCCTACCATCTCGTATTGCGAATTGGATGATTTCTACGGTTACGGGTGTTCATCTGCACGATTATGGCTGTACCCTGAAGGCGTACCGGCGAGAGGTCTTAACCAGTTTTCGTTTATACGGGGAGATGCATCGATTTATTCCGGCATACGCTTCTTCCGTAGGTGCAAAGCTTATCGAAGTCCCTGTTCACCATCATGCCAGAAAATATGGAAAAACCAAATACGGTCTAACGCGCACACTAAAGGTGATCTTGGACCTTTTCACAGTGAAGTTCTTGTTGAGTTATGCCAACAAACCTATCTATTTGTTTGGCGGCGCAGGTATATCTCTCATTGCACTCAGCTCAGCAGTTTTATTCTTTCTCTTTGTGCGCAGAGTCTGGTTTGGTATCTCCGTACTCGAATCGCCATTCTTTTCAATGAGCATCATGTTTGTCATCCTGGGTTTCCAATCCATTCTAATGGGTTTGATTGCCGAGCTGTTGGTACGCACTTACCATGAGTCACAACGCAAACCAACTTACACAATCCGGCAGATCATGAAAGCCGGGCAAGAACAGAAACCATGAAAAATCTTCAGGGTGGAAATCATCCTCTCTTTAACAAATCCCTGTCAAAATTTGCAGATAAAGTACGCAAACATGGAGCCTAAAGCGATAAAAAAACCATCTGGTGGCAGGTTGTTGCGCATCGCCGGAACGACCTTAACCCTGATTCTGTTGGTGGTTTTACTCAGTCAGCAGGGTTGGCAAGAGATTGGAGAAGCATTGCAAAGGATTCCACCGGGGCATCTAATTTTCGCTCTGGGTTTAATGATGCTTTCTCGTTTTGCAGTGGCTGGTCGCTGGCATGTTCTACTAAGCAGAGCCAATCCCCAGCTAAGCATCCTGCCAAGTATTCGCCTGACTTTTGCGGGGCTTTTTGCGACCAATTTCCTACCTACGACAATTGGCGGTGATATGGTCCGCCTGGCTGGAGCTATCCAGTTAAAATTAGATCCAGCGATCAGCGCAGCTTCTCTTGTGGTTGACCGCCTGGTTGGTATGGCAGGGATGCTTATGGTTGTTCCATTTGGACTTCCAAGTTTTTTCGCCGCCAACCAGATTGGGCTATCTTTGCATCACGACCGGTTTTTCCTGGTAATGGGAATAGCCGCCTGGAGCGAGAAGTTATGGAACGGATTGAAGAATCTAACCATACGCTTCATCGAGGCAATTTCAATCTGGCGATCCAGTCCCCTGGTTCTTTTGAAGTCATTCATTTACACCTGGCTGCATATGCTATGTTTTTTTGGCGTTCAATGGTTAATATTGAATGGATTGGGAGAAGACATATCTTATTGGGCGGTCGCAGGATTGTATAGCCTGGTCTATTTTGTGATCTTACTTCCATTTTCTATCAATGGATATGGCCTTCAAGAAGTATCAATAACCTTCGTTTTTTCAAGTTTTGGCGGTGTCAGTATTCAGAACAGCCTGACTCTGGCGCTAGTATTTCGGACCATCGTTATGCTGGCCAGCCTGCCGGGAGCCTTTTTTGTCCCTGCCCTGGTCAACAAAAAGTAACCTATAAACATAAGTGAGAAGCCAATAAAAACAATCTTATGAAACTTTTTCCAAAAATCGAAGCATCTGATGACCGGAAAATATTCCGCTGGTTGATTCTATTTACTATTCTCATCCATAGCGCAGGATTGATCCAATTTACTATGCAGGCCATCCAACAAGGATTTATCCCAGGTTCAATCAGATGGATGAGTGCTGTTACTGTGAATGCCAGTTTGATCCTTTTGGAAATTGTGCTCTTGTTTCTTTGCCAGGGGGCTATTTATGGGAAAATTCGGTCAACAATTCGCTCCATTGTCTCGGCTTTATCCCATTTACGGTGGGTAAATCTTTTTTTATCCCTGGGAGCCATCGCTGCGTTCACCTACCTGGTCTTAAATCCAAACGGCCGTTTTTTTCCTCTCCCCTTCACCCGATTTTTTCTGTTCTGGCTTACAGCTGTCAGTGTAAGCTTCTTGATTAAAGCATGGAGTCTACGGTCACATACACACAACCAGCTTCGTTGGTTTCATTGGTTGGGCATTTCTTTCTTGATCTCTGGTTTTTTTTACATCGTTTTTTCATACTTTCAAGACATTTCCCCCTACCCTTTTACACTGTCCTGGTCCGAGACCAGCCGCTATTATTATGCGTCTCTATTCTTTTCGGAAAAGATATATGGAATTGACGCAACTCCAACCGTTCTCCATCCAAGCCGCTACCTGTTGCAGGCGCTTCCCTTTTTGGTTCCCAACTCTTCGCTTGAACTACACCGAGCCTGGCAGGTTTTCCTTTGGGTGGCCATTACCCTGCTAACCTCATTTCTCATCAGCAAGCGATCTGTCTTCCCCCAAAAAATCTCCTTAATCGGTTTATTGACCATCATGTGGGCATTCATATTCCTACTGGTTGGTCCAGTTTATTACCATTTGCAAATTTCCCTGATCCTGGTTCTGTGGGGTTTCAATCGAAGCAAATCGACTTCACCCGCTATCCGACTTGCCCATAATCTTTTGTTTGTGGCAGCCGCCTCTGCATGGGCAGGTATCAGCCGAGTTAACTGGTTTCCGGTTCCAGGCTTATTGGCTGCCATCCTGATCTTTATCGAGCAACCCATCCAAGGTAAACCTTCCACCCAAGACAGCTCTGTCCCTTATTCTCCGAAATTGCTGACCGGGACATCGATTCAATACGGTCTAAAATCCGTTGCATGGACAATATTTGGGACTGCGATGGCCTATGCTGCTCAGAACCTTTATATCTTTTGGTCTGGCAATTCCACCAAAGATTTCACATCCAGTTTCAGCTCCGATTTGCTGTGGTACCGGCTTTGGCCCAGCTCAACCTATCCCTTAGGGATTCTCCCCGGAGCAATTCTGGTTTCCTTACCTTTGTGGCTGTTGATTTGGAGCAAACTAATCTCCAGAGGTTCTGGCGCTCCACATTGGAAAGAGATTCACCCCATTCGCCTGCTGGGAGTTTTTACTGTACTGCTCGTCTTGTTTGTTGGAGGGCTGGTGGTCAGCGTCAAAATCGGCGGGGGGAGCAATCTACATAACTTAGACGCTTACCTGGCGCTACTATTAGTCACAACCCTGTTGATCAGTTCCAACCAACTTGCGCCTGATCAACCCATCCAGAAATCACAGATTCCAGATCTTGACTGGAGTGAATCCACGAAAAAGGAAGGCATACCCGAAGCAGATTTCGCTCCCTATTTCCATGGTAGATTAAGACTATTCAGCCTGGTTCTATGCCTGATCATTCCCGTCAGCTTGACTCTCATCTCTAGAGCTCCTTCATCCGAATTACCACCACAAAATGAGATCGATCGCGGCTTAAGAGTTATTTCACGTGCTATCAAATCATTAGATCCCAACAACAAGGAAGTTTTATTTCTGACTAACCGGCACTTCCTAACCTTTGGGTACATACAAGACGTTAAGCTCATTCCCGAATACGAACGAGTCTTTCTCATGGAAATGGCTATGTCAAACAATCAGGAATATCTGGAAAAGTTTCACAATGATTTAGCCAACCAACGCTTCGGATTGATCATCAGCGAACCAATCTATATCACCGATAAACAAAGTGATCAGCGTTTTGCTGAAGAAAACAATGCCTGGGTGGAGCAGGTTTCTAAATCCATTCTTTGCTATTACAAACCCAGAACAACGCTCAGAGGGATAAGCATCCAGATCCTTATGCCACGCGACACACCTCACCAGTGCAAGTGAAATCATCCTTGACCTATTCCCAACGCGGGTTATAATTCAACGACTGAATTTTAGATATGATTTTAGAAACAAACGCCGACCCTGAGCGCGAGCTGGTTCTGCTCGAGCAAATAGAACGTGACCCGGATGTCACCCAGGCAACGCTAGCTTCAATGCTAGGCGTAGCAGTGGGCACAGTTAACTGGCATTTAAAACGCCTGGTATCCAAAGGATACGTCAAGGTCAAGCGTGCCCAGCGGCGCAAATTACGCTACATCATCACCCCAGAAGGGCTGGCATTCCGAGCCCACCTCACAGTCAACTACATTGAGAATTCCTTGAAGCTTTACCGGCGCACTCGTCTGCGTGTTCGCGAGCTATTATTCGAAGTACGGCAGGCAGGTTTTGACAAGATTCTTATCCAGGGGGAAGGCGATATCGCTGATATCTGTAAGCTCACCTGTCTGGAACAAGGTTTCTTAATCTTAGAACACGAAAATCCTATTACCAACTCTATTCCCACTTTAGAAGTGCGTGGAATGAAAGTTATGCTGCAAATGGAGAAAAAATACCATGGAATCCAATAATTTTTGGCAAAATCGAAAAGTTTGTGTAACAGGCGGGGCTGGTTTCTTAGGCTCGTTTGTTGTAGAGAAACTTGAGCAGCGACAACCTAAAGATATTTTCGTACCACGCATTGAAGATTATGATTTGACAAAACTCGAGGACATCATGCGCATGCTTGAAACGGCTCGCCCGGATATCATCATCCACCTGGCAGCATTAGCGGGCGGCATTGGCGCTAACCGGGCTCGACCAGCAGAGTTTTTTTATAAAAACCTGATGATGGGCGTCCAATTAATGCATGAAGCCTGGCAACATAAGGTGGAAAAATTTGTAGCCGTTGGCACCATTTGCGCTTATCCGAAATTCACTCCCTTACCCTTCAAAGAAGAAAATTTATGGGATGGATATCCAGAAGAGACCAACGCACCTTATGGTCTGGCCAAGAAAATGCTTCTTGTACAGGCGCAAGCCTATCGTGATCAATATGGCTTCAATGCCATTTACCCACTACCCGTCAATTTGTATGGTCCACGCGATAATTTCAACCTGGAAACCTCACATGTCATCCCTGCCCTGATCAGAAAAATGCTCGAAGCGCATAAAGATAGGCTGGATCAGGTTGTCTTATGGGGGGATGGCTCACCCACCCGCGAATTTCTGTATGTCGAAGATGCCGCCGAAGGGTTGCTGCTGGCAGCCGAACGTTATAACGGGCGTGAACCATTCAACCTCGGATCCGGACAGGAAATTAGCATCCGAGATCTGGCACAGTTAATCGCCCGCTTGACTGGCTATCAGGGTGAGATTGTTTGGGATACCAGCAAACCGAATGGCCAACCTCGTCGTGCTTTGGATACAAGCCGCGCCGAAGAATATTTTGGCTTCCGTGCCCAAATGCCATTGGAAGAAGGTTTAAGCCGGACAATCAACTGGTATCTAAACCAATAATTTTCAGTGCAGCTATGTGCATGCAAATCGATATAGTTATAAAAACTCGAAGTTCATGCGAATAGCAAGCTAAATCAAAGATACGTTATTCACAAGAAAGCGATGGAAACATTCCAGTTTTCATCTTCGGTAAACGAATGTCAGAAATTAGCATACAAACAAAAACTCAAGAAGAAGTGCTTTATCTAAAGCCATCCAGCGGTTGGACAGCCATTAACCTGGTAGAAATCTGGCGCTATCGGGAACTCATCTATTTCCTCATCTGGCGCGATATAAAAGTACGATACAAGCAAACCATGTTAGGCGCTGCCTGGGCCATCATTCAGCCATTCTTTACCATGGTGGTTTTTACTATTTTCTTTGGTAGATTGGCAAAAGTACCTTCTGACAATGTGCCCTATCCAATTTTCTCCTATACAGCCCTGCTTCCGTGGGGAATGTTCACCAAAGCCTTAAGCGACGCCGGTCGTTCAATGATTTCTCACCGGGCGATGATTACAAAAGTTTACTTTCCTCGTCTGGTCATCCCGATGTCATCCGTGCTTAGCGGTGTCGTTGACTTTGCCATTGCTTTTGTGGTGTTAATTGGCATGATGATCTATTACAATACGATGCCTGGCAGTG
The DNA here is from genome assembly GCA_963842455.1 of uncultured Chloroflexia bacterium. Classification (GTDB taxonomy): domain Bacteria; phylum Chloroflexota; class Anaerolineae; order Anaerolineales; family UBA4823; genus CAWJHE01. Next base: position 201,932 of record CAWJHE010000006.1, on the reverse strand, counting down.
AATATCAAATCCACATTACTGGCGCCATTTGGCTATTGCCCTTATTTCTTTTGCTGGCTTTGGTAACTGCACTGGGCGTAGGTTTGTGGCTTTCTGCTCTCAATGTTATTTACCGGGATATCAACTACATTATTCCTTTTTTGACGCAATTCTGGCTTTTCATCACCCCTATCGCTTATCCATCCAGTCTTATCCCGGAACGCTGGCGCCTGATTTATGCCTTAAACCCAATGACCGGCGTGGTAGAAGGGTTTCGCTGGGCTTTATTGGGGACCGAAACCGCGCCTGGCCCAATGCTGGCAGTCTCAACGACCATTGCCCTGATTGTACTAATCACCGGCTTATTCTACTTTCGCCGGATGGAACGAACCTTTGCGGATAAAGTCTAATGTCTAACCTGGCGATTCGAGTAGAAAATATTGGCAAACAATACATCATTGGCAGCGCTCCTGGCGGCGCATCTACCAGGGTCTATTACCACACACTGCGAGATACTTTAGCCAATGCACTGTCAAGCCCATTTCGTCGGCTCAAAAATAGCCGCGACAATCGATCCACAAAGAATGTGGAGACGATCTGGGCTTTAGAAGATATTTCTTTTGAGCTGGAAAAAGGGAAAGTGCTCGGTGTAATTGGTCGCAACGGTGCAGGCAAAAGCACCTTGCTTAAAATTCTCTCGCGTGTCACAGAACCCACCAAAGGCATTGCAGAAATTCATGGTCGAGTAGGTTCCTTATTGGAAGTAGGCACAGGTTTTCACCCGGAGCTGACTGGAAGAGAAAATATCTTCTTGAATGGCGCCATCCTGGGCATGAAACGCGCTGAGATAGAGCGGAAGTTTGATGAAATCGTTGCCTTTTCCGAAGTCGAAAAGTTTATCGATACACCTGTCAAACGATATTCCAGCGGGATGTACTTACGGCTTGCTTTTGCGGTGGCAGCCCACCTGGAACCAGAAATTCTAGTCGTTGATGAGGTCCTGGCAGTTGGTGATGCCGAATTCCAACGGAAATGTCTTGGAAAAATGAGTGATGTGGCCCAAGAAGGTCGCACCATTTTGTTTGTCAGCCATAATATGTCGGCAATCCTGCGGCTGACGGAAGAGACCATCGTTTTGGATAAAGGCCGCCTCATTCGGCGCGCCCCAACTTCTCAGGCTGTGGACTTTTATATGTCTGCTGGGTTTACGCAAGCCGGGGAACGCGTCTGGGAGCAAGAGGAAATCCCAAGCAACGCACATCCTTTCGAACCAATCTCTCTGCGCATCCATGATCAGCAAGGCAGAGCAGTAGACACTATCCGCTCTGTAGAACCCTTCAGCATACACATGGAGTATCGCCTGAAAGCGCCTATCACCGGACTGCGCATCGGCTTATACCTGATGACCGCTCGCGGCGAATATGTCTTCACCAGCTTTGACACAGACGATCCTGACAAATTCGAAAATCTTCGAACCCGGCCCGCAGGAACCTATAAAAGCATTTGCAAAATCCCGCCTGACATGCTCAACGAGGGTCGCTATATGCTAGGCGTCAATGCGAGCTCCTACCGCATCCGCCGCTATTTCTATGATGACCAGGCGCTAACCTTCAATGTCGACGCAGCCAGCGCCCCAGGCACACAATGGCCTGAGTTACGCTTAGGTCCTGTTCGGCCGCGCCTGGATTGGCAAATTCAAACGGATACTCGCCAATACACCTCTGTTTTAGACCAGGATTTGAATGATGGTCGATAAATCTGCGATTAAACGGATCCTGGGTGATCTGCCTCTGACAGCTGAGGTGTATTGGCTCATGCGTCAGTCCGGTAAACCGGTCAGGCGGAATATTTCCTTGAACAAATTGGAAAAGCACTTACCCCAATTAAAATCCCAGGCGCAAGCAGCCCTGAAAGAGCCAAGCGGGCAAAAAACAGTCACCCATCGCCGGATCCTGGTCTTCGCGACCTTACGCTACTGGATGGAACACGCCACACTCCTCAGCCTTGCTTTAGCCGGTCAAGGACATGCAGTCACCCTGGGTTATCTGCCCTATGTCAACTGGCGGCGCCCTTTGAACCGCTTTGACCTTCGCCGGCAAGACATCTACCTGCGCAGTATTCTGGACCAGGCAAAACCCCTGATTCAGATTTTACCCGTGTTGGATATTAAAACGACAACAGAGCTCCCTTCTTCCCTACTCCAAAGCCTGGAAGAAGTATCTCTCAGGGACACACAATATACGCTACAAATTGAAGAGATCAACCATCTCAAAGATGATCCCAAGGTCTCTCGATTGTATAACCTGCGCATCCAGCGTAATCAAGAAGCTGCGGCTGCTATCCTATCCTGGTTTAATCGTTTGCCAGTGGATCAACGACCTGAGGTGATCATCACACCCAATGGATCCATTTTAGAAATGGGGGCAGTCTACCAGGTTGCCAAGTACTTAAACATCCCCGTGGTAACTTATGAATTTGGTGAACAGCGGGAACGGATCTGGTTTGCCCAAAATGACGAAGTCATGCAGCAAGATACTACCGAAATGTGGCAGCACCGCCAGACCAGCCCACTTAATCCACAGCAATGGGAACAAATCCAATCCTTGTACGCATCGCGGCAAAATGCCAGTTTGTGGAAGAATTTCTCAAGGCTATGGCAAGAACAACCCAGCCAGGGCGGTGAGCAACTGCGAAAGACCTTGCATCTGGATGAGCGACCGGTGGTCTTGTTAGCTGCAAATGTAATTGGGGACAGCTTGACACTCGGGCGGCAAATTTTTAGCCAGAATATGACCGATTGGCTGCAGCAATCTACACAATATTTCGCCAATCGCCAGGATGTGCAATTGGTTGTCCGCATCCACCCCGGTGAACGCTATACCACCGGACCATCTGTTGCCGAAATCGTACGCCAGACCTTACCAGAAATACCTGCTCATATCCGCTTGGTTGAAGCTCTTGACCCGGTCAACACCTACGATCTGATTGAACTGGCCGATTTAGGCCTGGTTTATACCACCACAGTGGGCATGGAAATGGCTATGAGCGGGGTTCCGGTCATCGTCGCCGGCCGAACACATTACCGCGGTAAGGGTTTTACACTTGACCCAGGCAGTTGGGAAGAGTATTATGCCATGCTGGACAAAATTTTTGCTGAACAAAACCAACATCCCATCCATCGAGAACTGGTGGAGAAAGCCTGGCAATACGCTTACTATTTCTTCTTTGAATATCCAAGCCCTTTCCCCTGGCATTTGAAGGACTCGTGGAAAATGTTAGAAACCTGGTCAATGCAAAAGGTCTTATCGGCAGAAGGGCAAGCAGAATTTGGTGAGGCTTTCCGGTGTTTAGCTGGTGAGAAACGCCAGTGGAATTGATAGATTATATTTACCTAGAATAGGAAATTGAGTTTATATGGACTGGTCAAAAAAAGTAATTTTAGTTACAGGCGGTACCGGATCATTCGGTAAGAAATTTGTTGAAATCATGCTGCGCGATTACAATCCTGCCAAATTGATCATCTTCAGTCGAGATGAATTGAAACAGCATGAGATGCGGGTCAGCGGTTTCGACCAGCCTAACCTGCGCTATTTCATTGGCGATGTACGCGACCAGTTGCGGCTTAGGCGCGCTATGCATGGGGTAGATATTGTCGTCCATGCGGCTGCTTTAAAGCAGGTCCCGGCTTGTGAATACAATCCCATGGAAGCGATTAAGACAAATATCCTGGGCAGCAGCAATGTAATCGAAGCCGCGCTGGATGCCAGGGTAGAGAAGGTCATGGCTTTGAGCACCGACAAAGCTGTCAGCCCGGTTAATTTGTATGGCACAACCAAGCTGGCAGCTGAAAAATTATTCGTTCAAAGTAACGCCTACGCAGCAGGCACAGCGACTCGCTTCAGTTGCGTGCGTTATGGCAACGTGGTCGGCAGCCGAGGGTCAGTCATTCCGATCTTCATCAAACAGCGTCACAACGGAAAATTGACCATCACCGACCCCCGCATGACGCGCTTTTGGCTTACTTTAGAGCAAGGCGTCCAATTTGTCATCCATTGCACCGAAAAAATGCAAGGCGGCGAAGTTTTTGTCCCCAAGATTCCATCCACACGCATCATTGACTTAGCCCAGGTCATTGCACCCCAGGCTGAAATCGATGTCATCGGGATCCGCCCTGGCGAAAAATTGCATGAGGTGCTCATCAACGAAGATGAAGCCCGCTCAACGATTGAGCTTGAGGATATGTTTGTTGTTCAGCCAACGGCAGCTTTATGGTTTGGCTACCAGTGGCACAATCTGGGTAAACAACTTGCGGATGGATTTCGCTACACCAGCGAGACCAATCCAGAATGGTTGTCTGTGGAACAAATTCAAAAAATCGTGGCGCCATTTGAAGAAATGGAGCACAACGAACCTTAAAACGCCTGAAAAGGGCATGGGTCCATGCACCGAATTCTTGTTACTGGCGCAAGTGGACTCTTGGGTGTCAACATCGCATATGAAGCCTCCGGTCAGAACCGGGTCATTGGCATTACAAACCGGTTGGCATATCATAGTGACTCCTTTGACCTGATTACCCAAGATCTGCTGACGCCTGGCGCAGTTGAGGAACTCATCGAACGGGTAGAACCTGACTGGGTGATCCACTGCGCCGCACTGGCAAATTTAGAGGCCTGCGAAGCCAACCCGGAACAGGCCCGCAAACTGAATAGCGAACTCCCAGGAAAACTGGCTTCCATTGTCGCCAGGGGCGGAGCGCGCCTGTTGCATGTTTCGACAGATGCAGTTTTTGATGGCGTGCGCGGCAATTATGACGAGACGGACCCGCCCAATCCGTTGAGCGTCTATGCCCAGACAAAATTAGAGGGTGAATACGCCGTTGCCGAAGCCAATCCGGGGGCCATCATTGCCCGCGTAAATTTATTTGGTTGGAGTCTGACCGGAAAACGCAGTCTGGCAGAATTTTTTTTCAACAATTTGCAAGCCAGAAACCAGGTATTTGGGTTCACCGATGTGTATTTCTGCCCTCTGTTAGCCAACCACCTGGCAAGAATATTCATCCAAATGTTAGAAGCAGATTTGCATGGTCTGTACCACGTTGTGAGCAGCACAGCTTCCAGTAAATACAACTTCGGCGTAGAAATTGCCAATCGTTTCGGTTTTGATGCATCCTTGATCACACCCAAATCGGTAACGCAGGCCGGGCTGAAAGCAGCACGTTCTCCTAACCTTACCCTGAACAATAACAAGGTAGCAACCGCTCTCAACACTAAATTGCCCGACCTGAACGACGGTTTAGACAGGTTTTATTCCCTCTACCTGGAGGACTTCCCGCAAAAGCTGCTCGCATTGAGCAATGCTCAGTAAAAGAAACAAAATGGACTCCCGCTTTTATTCTCCCAAACCAGGAGGCTGACTATGGAAATTTTGATTGGTTCCCACAAAATTGGTGAAAATCACCCCACCTATTTTATTGCAGATATTGCCGCTAACCATGACGGCGATTTGACCCGCGCCAAAAAGCTAATTCACCTGGCAAAAGAAGCCGGTGCTGATGCTGCTAAATTTCAAAACTTTCAGGCGCCCAAGATCGTCTCTGATTATGGCTTCAAACATATGGATGGTCAGGTGTCGCACCAGGCTAAATGGAAAAAATCCGTTTTTGAAGTTTATCAGGATGCTTCTGTTTCCTTTGATTGGACTCCCATCCTCAAAGAAGAGTGTGATAAGGCTGGCATTGACTATTTCTCATCGCCCTATGATTTCGAGGCGATTGAGATGCTCGACGCTTATGTACCTGCCTATAAAATTGGATCGGGTGAGATTGATTGGCTGGAATCCCTGGAACGCATGGCGCGGCTGAACAAACCGGTTTTACTGGCTACCGGCGCTTCCAATATCGGTGAAGTCCAACGCGCGGTGCACACGATCATAAAGATCAACCCCCAACTGGTACTCATGCAATGCAATACGAATTACACAGCCAGTCTGGAAAACTTCGATCACATCCACCTCAGGGTTCTGAATACCTACCGCGCCATGTTCCCCGATCTGATCCTGGGTCTTTCGGATCACACCCATGGTCACGCGACGGTTCTGGGTGCGGTTACCTTGGGAGCACGCGTGATTGAAAAGCATTTTACCGATGACAATTCCCGTGAAGGTCCTGACCATAAATTTGCCATGAATCCAGCAACCTGGAAAGAAATGGTAGATCGTACCCGTGAACTCGAACGTGCTTTGGGCTCAGCAGATAAGCAGGTATGTGATAATGAGAAAGACACGGTTGTCGTCCAGAGAAGATGTTTACGGGCAGCACGCGATATCCAGGCAGATGAAATATTCACCCGGGATATGATTGACGTGTTGAGACCAGCCACACCTGGGGCTATCTTACCGCACGATATCGCCTCCGTTATCGGCGCCAGGGCTTTGCATGACCTACCTTTTGGAAAAGAACTGCGCTGGACTGATTTGGGCGAATAGTGCGAATTTTATACTTCACCCGCGATTACACCCCGCACGATCACCGTTTTTTATCAGCGCTGTCAGAAAGCCAGCACCGGGTTTATTTCTTACAATTGGAACAGCGAGGCCACCCGCTGGAAGATCGCCCACTGCCATCTGCTATCGAACAGGTGCATTGGTCTGGTGGTCAAAAACCTGCCACACTGCGAAACGCTCCCGGATTATTGTTAGGGCTGCAGAAAATTGTGCAGCAGGTCAAACCACATCTTATTCACGCCGGTCCCATTCAGCGCTCAGCCCTTCTAACCGCCGTAAGCGGTTTTCGTCCCCTGGTAAGCATGTCTTGGGGCTACGACCTGATCCAAGATGCGAAACGAAACGCCTGGTGGCGATGGGCGACACGCTTCACATTGAAAAACAGCGACTGGCTGATCGGTGACTGCGATGCCATCCGCAGGTTAGCTGTCTCTTACGGAATGCCCGCTGACCGGATTACCACATTTCCATGGGGCATTGATCTGGAACATTTTTCGCCCCCCACTACGAACGAAGCAGAAGAAGGGCCAATCGTCAACCAGCCTTTTACCTTACTTTCCACACGCAGTTGGGAACCGATTTATGGCGTTGATACCCTGGCGCGCGCCTTTGTCCTGGCAGCCAGAGAATGCCCCGAGTTGCGTTTGATCATGTTAGGTAATGGCTCCCTGGCAGGTTCATTACGAAAAATTTTCATGGATGGCGGCATGCTGCCTGGCTCAAATAACCAGACTGCAAACATCCAATCTTCGCGGGTGGTTTTTCCGGGTCAAATTGGGTTTGATAAGCTGCCAAGTTATTACCAGTCAGCCGACCTTTACCTGGCGGCCACCCACAGCGATGGCACTTCGATTTCGCTGCTGGAAGCCATGGGCTGCGGCTGCCCGGTTCTTGTCTCGGATCTGGATGGCAACCGCGAGTGGGTTACCCCAGAAGAAAACGGCTGGCTATTTCCACAAGGCGATGCCCATGCCATGGCGCAAGCTATTCTAAAAGCCGTGAAAATGCGCTCTCAGTTGCCTGGGATGGGAGCAGCTGCCCGAAAAACCGTTGAACAACGCGCAGACTGGAAAACCAATTTCTCTAAATTGCTCCAGGTTTACCAGCAAGTGTATGACCGTTATTACAACGAATAATTATTGATCAGTCCCCCAAGCAAACCTACTTACGCCTTGACCAAACTGCCATGAATACACAGCCCTATACCGTTGCCATAATACAGGCCCGCATGAGTTCCAGCCGCTTGCCAGGCAAAGTCCTGCGAGATATAGCCGGAAAACCCATGTTGGCTCATGTTGTCCAGCGCACCCAAAGCGCCCTTCGCGTACACCAGGTGGTGGTAGCAACCACTACCGATGAGACCGACGACTCTGTTGCGGAGTTTTGCCTGAACAATAAGATTGCTTGCTTCAGGGGCAGCATGCATGATGTACTTGACCGTTATTACCAGGCGGCCAAACAGTACCAGGCGCAAGTAGTAGTACGGATTACCGCAGATTGTCCCTTAATTGACCCTCAGCTAATTGACGAGATCGTTATCAAATTTCTCAAGGATACGGATGATCCAACTAAAGACGGCGCTGAGCATCTGCCCCTCAGGGAGCCTGCTTATGATTTCGCCGCCAATCGTCTTCCGCCTCCCTGGGGACGCACCTATCCCATCGGACTGGATACGGAAGTTTGCAGCATGCACGCTCTGGAAATTGCCTGGCGCGAAGCCGGGGAAAAACACCAGCGCGAACATGTTATGCCATTCTTTTACGAACATCCGGAACGCTTCCGCATTTTACACCTGGATTACCACACAGATTATGGCAATTTACGCTGGACTGTGGACACCCCGGAAGACCTGGAAATGATTCAAAGCGTATTTGCATATTTTTCCCCGCATGAACCAGGTTCCTGGTTAGAAGTCCTGGAGCTTTATCAACAACATCCTGATTTAGCCAATATCAACCAGCAAATCAAACCCAAAGATTACCGCCAGGTGGATCAACGTCAGTTTAGTCAGCAAGAAAAGTAGTTTTCTAAGCCAATGTCATTTTTAACGATCTTCACCGCCCCTAAACCTTTCACCAATCCACACATAGCAATCATCCAACACAATGCCATCCGCTCCTGGATGCAGCTTGGCGAGGATGCACAGGTTTTGCTCATTGGTGATGAGGCCGGCATGGAAGATACTGCTCAGGTTTACAACCTGCCTCACATAAAAAATGTCGCTCGTAATCCTTCGGGCACACCCCTGGTCAATTCGATCTTCTCACTGGCCAGGCAAGCCAGCCAAAGCCCATATCTGGCCTATATCAATGCGGATATTTTACTATTTCCGAATTTCCTGACAACCATCCGGGAACTTACCTCAACACTGGAAACACAAACACACCAGACACCCTTTTTGCTGATTGGTCAGCGCTGGGATTTGGAGGTGGAGCAAGAATTGGAGTTTTCAGATGGCTGGGAGCGGGACCTGAGAAATGAGCTTGATCAAAAAGGCAACCTTCACCCGCCGGCTGGCAGTGATTATTTTGTCTTCCCAATGTCAGCCTTTGCAGATATGCCAGACTTTGCCATTGGCCGCGCAGGTTGGGATAATTGGATGATTTACCATGCTCGCCAACAAGGCTGGTATGTAATCGATGGCACACCATCCATCAAAATCGTGCACCAAAACCATGATTACAGCCACTTGCCTGGGGGAAAACCGCACTATGATTTGGCGGAAAGCCAGGTGAATATGGAGCTGGCTGGCGGGCTGTCTCATATGTACACCGTGCTCGATACGAATCGTCAATGGGTCAATGGACAATTACGCCCGGTTCCTATGACCCTTCTCAGGGTGGTCCGCAGTCTGGAACGCTGGTTCATCCCCAAGAACGGAGAATTACGCGGCTTTCAAGGCGGTATTGCCCGTCGTCTACGACGCTGGCGGCGGAAACTGGAGCGCTCAGCATGAGCAGAATTGGCATCAACCCGGCAAGGGGAAAAGCCTCTACTTACCAGCCAGCCAGGGTGAGCGTTTGCCTGATTACCTATATCCCTGAAGAAAGCGGTTATTTTGAGCACCGCCTGCAAGTGTTAAAACTGGTCCTTGCCAGTCTAGATGCACACACAACCAGACCGTACGATTTGTTGGTTTTCGACAATGGTAGCTGCCCTGCTGTAACTCAGTATCTGCAATCCTTAAAAAAGGATGGCATGCTAGATTTTCTAATACTCTCCCGTCAGAATGTCGGAAAGATTGGTGCACTGCGCATTCTGTTCCAGGCTGCCCCAGGCGAAATCATTGCCTACAGCGACGATGATATCTTTTTCTATCCTGGATGGCTGGAGGCGCACTTACAAATCCTGGAAAACTTCCCCCAGTCCGGTATGGTAAGCGGTATTCCGGTCAGAAATGCAGCCTTGCATGCCAACCAAAGTTTGAAGAAACTGAGCGAGCAACCTGACGAAGACATCCGGGTTATCCATGAACGGCGCATCCCCGATGAGTGGGAGATCGATTGGGCGATCAGCACGGGTCGAGACCCGCAAGCCCATTTGGCTGCTACAGCAGAGAACCAGGATATGATCCTGCGCCGTCAAGACGCCCAGGGAACGACAATCTGCGAAGCTATCGGATCAGCTAATCACTTTCAATTTGTTGGCTGGAAAACCAGGTTGCTTCAGGCGTTACCCGATCATTGGAGCGGAAAATTGATGGGCGCTATGATCGAATTAGACGAAGCCATTGATCAGGCAGGCTATTTACGCCTTTCGACAAGCCAGCGCTTTGTGCGCCACATAGGAAACACCCTCAGTGCAGACATTCTGAAAACTGCCCGGTCATTAAACCTGGTCACCGCTACCGATACAGACAATGGCTTACCAGTAGTTTCAGCCAGCCCACGCATAAACAGGAAGCGACCATGGCTTTTGCGAATTCCAGGTAGCCGGCGCGTGCTTTCCTGGCTGTATCACCGGCTATTCAAGATTCTTTACGGGTGAATAAACACCTGACGGAACATGCCCAAGAAGACATTATGAATCCTGAAACACTGAGAGAGAAACCCGTTTTTATCTGTGGTCACCCCAAAGCCGGAACCAGCCTGCTTAGGGCCATCTTTGATGCGCACCCGCAATTGATCGTTTATCCGGAAGAAACCATTTTCTTTCGCCGCTTTTTACCCCGAGCTCGCAACCTGGATCTGGCAGGACAGCTCAAGCTGGCAGAGAAAGAGCTGATCCATATCTTTCAGTGGAATCGCGAACACCCGGTTTCCAGCCAGGCGGGTTATCCAGATCGCGATTATTCAACCATCCCATTCGATCAAGTCCGAAACGAGCTCCATCACCTGGCACAAAATGGTTATCGCCACCCTGGAGACATCTTGTCTGCTGCTGTTTTGGCGTATGGCCTTGTGAATCAACAGATCAGTCCGCAAACCACCTGGTGGGTGGAGAAATCTCCATACAACGAATATTTCGCCGACCAAATCTTTGATTGGTGGCCGCAAGCGCGCTGCATCCACATTGTACGCGACCCACGCGATAATTTTGTTTCTTATCGCCGAAAGCACCCGGGATGGCAGGCCGAATTCTTCTCCAAAAACTGGTTACGCTCGACCCAGGCAGGTGTACAGAATCAAAAACGCTATGGGACGGATAGATATTTGCTTTTGCGTTACGAGGATCTAACCGCATCTCCCCAAGAACGTCTCGAGGAATTGGTAAATTTTCTAGATATCCGATGGGACAACTCGCTTGTTGAGCCCACACGAGCCGGCGAACAATGGCAAGGCAATTCTATGTTTTCGCACCAGTTTGAAAGCATCAGCAGTGCACCGGTTGCCCGTTGGAAAGAGAAATTAGATCAAACAGATGCAGCCGTGATTTCTTTGATGACCCGACCCTATCTTGAAAGGATGGGCTACAGCAATGTTGCGGAAATCAAAATGGGTTCAACCAAAAACTACAACGCCCAATGGCGCGTTATAAGCTGGCCGATCCGGCGCATTTTTAAGAGAAAATCGAAAAAGTAACCAGATTTACTAACACACTCATGGCAGGAATGCTTTTATGACCTATCCTTTCAGACAAAGACTTTCCCTGGCAACCAAAATTTTGCTAGGCAAAGAAAAACCGGCATCATCCACCCGATCGATTTCTCCTATCTCCCAAGACGAGGTAGATGAAGTTAAACAGTTTTTCCCCATGGAAAAATTCTTCATCTTCGGGCACGCCCGCTCCGGGACCACGGTTTTAGCCAGGTTGATCCGTTTGCACCCACAGGTTCATTGCAATTACCAGGCGCACTTTTTTACCCGCCCTCCTTTGCTCCAATCACTGGTCGCCAACAAAGAGGTGGGCGAATGGCTGCAGCGCGGCAGCAACCGCTGGAACCGCGGCGCCGACCTTTCCCCGGTTATTTTGCGGGTAACAGCAGACTATATCATGGAACGCGAAGCCAGGCAGCTTGGTAAGACCATCGTCGGCGATAAAAGCCCAAGCAGCCTGTTAGATGGTCGAAGCTGTCCGCTTGATGCACCAGGTCTATCCGGATGGACGTTTAATCTACATCATCCGGGATGGTCGCGATACGGCGCTTTCCCACCGCTTCCAGGCCTTTATCGATTTTCCTGATCAATTAAACCAGGAAGATTTGGCGATCCGGCAAGCATTTGCTGCCGATCCTGAACCTTTTCTAAAAGGAGAAAAATCCATTTTCACCGAGAAAGCATTGCAGCGCGCCGCACAAGGCTGGGTGCGCAATATCACCGAGACGCACCAAATGGGCCAAGATCTGTTTGGGAGATCATTACTATTCCCTGCGCTACGAGGACTTATTGAACCGGCCTTGGGAAGAGATGCGACCGTTTGTGGGAGTTTTTGGAGGCGGATACCCAATTGCCAGACCTGGAAAAGGCTGTCGACACGGAAATGCAACAAAATCCGGATGCCCAGTGGCAACAAGAAAAAGCGCGAGAGATTGCGGAGCCTCTCCAGAAAGGCAAACAAGGCAACTGGCGCGAAATCTTTACCCCAAAGGATCGCCAGGTCTTTCACCAAATTGCTGGAGAAACCCTGAATGCCTGGGGTTATCCTGATAATCTTTCGGATGGTTAACCAATTTAGAATATGAAAATTCTTATCGCCGGTTTTGGCTCGATCGGACGCCGCCACTTTCGCAACCTGATCGCTTTGGGTGAACATGACATCCTGTTCTATCGAACCAATCAAAGTACGCTGGATGCAGATGAGCTGACGGGTTTCACCGTAGAAAGCGATCTCAATAAAGCCCTTGCTCATCGTCCCCAGGCAGTGATCGTCTCCAACCCCACCGCCTTACACCTGGATGTCGCTATACCTGCTGCAGAAATGGGCTGTCATATCTTCATGGAAAAACCCCTATCGCATTCGATGGAAGGCATCGATGATTTAGCAGCCGCCATAAAAAAAGGCGGGGGTCAATTTTTGACTGGTTTCCAGTTCCGCTTTCACCCAGGTCTGATAACCATTCGCGATCTTCTTGCTCATGGAACAATCGGCAAAGTGATTTCGGCACATGCCCACTGGGGCGAATATCTGCCCGGCTGGCACCCCTGGGAAGACTATCGCCAGGGTTATAGCGCCCGAGCAGACTTGGGAGGCGGTGTTGTATTGACCCTTTGCCACCCCTTGGATTATCTACGCTGGTTGGTCGGTGAAATTGATCAGGTTAACGCCATGACAGCAAAGCTAAGCAACCTGGAACTATCTGTAGAAGACACAGCCCAAATAGGTTTGCGGTTTACCCATGGCGCCCTCGGCAGCCTCTACCTGGATTATATTCAAAAGCCGCCCAAGCACCACCTGCAAATCATCGGAGACCAGGGCGAAATTTATTGGGACAATGCAAATGGAAAGGTCAAGTTTTATCGCCGTTCGGAGGATCGCTGGCAGACCATCAGCCCACCGAGAAAATTCGAAAGAAACGACCTGTTTCTAAAACAAATGCAACATTTTAGAGCTGTTGTTCATGGGAAAGTCCAACCCGTTTGTACCTTTGAAGATGGAGTTCGCTCACTACAAATTGCCCTGGCGGTGCATCAATCTCAAGCCGCTGGCAAATTGATTCAATTATAAAAAAGCTGCTATAATAGCCGATTGCGCTTTCGGGCTGTGTTAATACCTGAGAGCCATCATTCAAAATAACAATTACAATCATCCACTAAGCCTACCAGGCAGGTTGACACAGTTCGAATAACCTGCCAATATTTTTTGAGGAGTACACTTAATGCCTGCGAATAACAAGAAACAAACCCTGATCAGCCCCTTTGGAGGTAGTCTGGTCAACCTTCTGGTGACTGGCGAGGAACGCCAGGAACTGCTAGCCCGCTCCAACCGATTGCCCTCTGTTCAAATTTCAGCTCGCGCCCTTTGTGACCTGGAACTATTGGCTACCGGAGCCTTCTCTCCCTTAGATCGCTTCATGGGAAAAGCCGACTACGAACGCGTTCTAACCGAAATGCGTCTGAAGAATGGCTCCATTTTCCCCATCCCGGTCACCCTTCCGTTGGACGAAAGCTCTTTACCCAGCTGGGGCGAACAGATCACGTTGTCTGACGCACGAAATAACACCATCGCCGTCATGGAAATCGAAGAGGTTTACCACTATGACCCCCAAAGGGAGGCCAGACTGGTATTGGGTACCACCGATGCCCGCCACCCCCTGATCTCCGAGATGGTTCGCTGGGGTAAGGTATATGTATCGGGTGCACTTAAGGTTCTTAATTTACCCTCCTATAGTGACTTTGTCGAATTACGCCTGACGCCAGCCGAGGTACGCGCCCGTCTGGAAAAAATGGGGAATGACAAAGTGGTCGCATTCCAGACCCGCAACCCCATGCACCGCATACACGAAGAATTAACCAAGCGCGCTGCTGATGAAATTAATGGCAGCCTGTTAATCCACCCTGTTGTAGGCTTGACCAAACCAGGTGATGTTGATCACTACACACGTGTAAGAGTTTACAAGGCATTGGTTGATAATTATTACGATCAGAATCGTACTTTACTCAGCTTGCTTCCTTTAGCCATGCGCATGGCCGGTCCACGCGAAGCATTGTGGCACGCCATCATACGCCGCAATTACGGTGCTACCCATTTGATCGTTGGCCGCGATCATGCCGGACCAGGCAAAGACAGCCAGGGGAATCCTTTTTATGGTCCCTACGAAGCTCAAGCTCTTGTAGCCCAGTATGCTGGAGAAGTGGGTGTTCATCCGGTTGAATTCAAGGAGTTGGTTTACCTGGCCAATGAACAACGCTACGAAGAGAACAACAAGATTCCCGAAAACGCCCAGGTCTTCACCATTTCGGGCACGCAGGTCCGCGACGACTACCTGGCAAAAGGTAAAATCCTGCCAGAATGGTTCACTCGACAGGAAACAGCTGAAATCCTTCAGCAGATGTACCCTGCCCGTCACAAACAGGGTTTTTGCATCTGGTTTACCGGTCTAAGCGGTTCCGGGAAATCCACCACTGCAGAAATTCTAACCTCCTTGCTCTTAGAGAGAGGCCGGCAAATTACCCTTTTGGATGGTGATGTCGTTCGCACGCACCTCTCCAAAGGTCTTGGGTTCACGCCAGAAGATCGTGACACCAATATTCTGCGCATTGGGTTCGTAGCAGGTGAGCTCGCTCGTCATGGTGGTGCTGTCATTTGTGCTGCTATCAGCCCTTACCGCGCCACCCGTAACGAAGCCCGCAAAATGGTCGGCGAAAACTTTATCGAGGTATTTGTAGACACCCCAATCGATGTCTGTGAACAGCGAGATGTCAAGGGTCTATACGCTCGGGCTCGCCGCGGTCAAATCACTGGCTTCACAGGCGTGGATGATCCCTACGAAGCGCCTGCCAGTCCAGAGATCACCCTGGATACAGTCAATAACGATCCGCTTGCTAATGCGCGCAAGATTATCGAATACCTGGAAGCACAAGGCTTGATCGTTAAAGATGGTCTGGCCAACAATAAGGTTTCAGCAGAAAAATAGTTTTCTCAGCATTAACAGGGGAGAATGAATAAGATTTGGTCGTATTTGCAAATGGATCATGTGCGAATACGACCAAATTTCCCGAAACAAACCCAACAAAAGGACTCCTTGAAACAAGAAAATATCCTCGATCTATTCAAATTAAACGGGCGTGTAGCTGTCATCACGGGCGGCGCCGGGTTACTGGGAACAGAATTCTGCCGGAGCCTGGCACAAGCTGGCGCCGCGATTGTAGTCGCCGACCTTGATACAGAAAAAGCCAACGAACTGGTCAACTCCATTTCCACATCTGGCGGCAAAGCATTGGCTGTCCAGGTGGACGTCACCCAGCCTAGCTCTGTACTGCAAATGGTCTCCAGTACGCTTGACGCTTTTGGCTCACTGGATATCCTGGTTAACAGCGCCGTATTGGATCCAAAATTTGATCCCCAGCACCATCAGAGCAATCTTCAAGGTCATCCTGGCGAGTTTGAAAGCTACCCGCTGCAGGCCTGGAATGAAGCGATCTCAGTCAACTTGACCGGCGCTTTTCTCAGTAGCCAGGCTGTTGTAAAACCCATGCTAAAGCAAGGTCACGGGGTCATCGTCAATATTTCTTCAATTTATGGGCTGGTGGGTCCTGACCAGCGGCTTTACCAACGACCAGACCAACCTGCTCAATTCAAACCGGTCTATTATTCAGTCACCAAAGCAGGCATACTCGGTCTGACCCGCTACCTGGCTACTTATTACGCCGGAAAAAATATCCGTGTAAATTGTCTGACACCTGGCGGTGTGTATAACCAACACGACGAGGAATTTTTACAGGCTTATTCCACACGCACCGTTTTAGGAAGAATGGCGCAAAAAGACGAGATGAATGCAGCATTACTTTTCCTGGCATCGGATGCATCATCCTATATGACCGGCGCAAACCTGGTTATGGATGGAGGCTGGTCAGCATGGTAGCTCCATTGGAATCTTACGGTAATCCAAGCGATGTATTAGCGATCATCCCTGCCAGGGGTGGGTCAAAGAGCATCCCACGTAAAAATATCCGTGACTTTGCCGGACATCCATTGATCGCCTACAGCATTTCTGCTGCCCTGGCAGCCGAGACGATTAACAGGGTGATTGTCTCTACGGATGATCCAGAAATTGCCGAGATTTCCAGGCAATATGGGGCAGAAACGCCTTTTCTGCGCCCGCAAGATATTTCTCAAGACCAGACCCCAGACCTGCCAGTCTTTCAGCATGCCCTGAGTTGGCTTGCTGATTACGAGGATTATCACCCGCAGATCGTGGTCCAATTGCGACCCACATCTCCTTTTCGGCGCGTTCAGCATATTGACCAGGCCGTTTACCAGTTAGTCCAAAGACCCGAGGCAGACTCCATTCGCACGGTATGTATTCCATTTCAAAACCCTTACAAAATGTGGAAGATACACTCCGATGGTTTTATGCGCCCCTTGCTCGCAACAGAGTTTACCGAACCATACAATATGCCCCGCCAGGCATTACCCGAAGTATACTGGCAAACTGGTTATGTGGATGCAGCCTGGGCTGATACCCTGCTGCAAAAAAATTCTATGACCGGAGAGCGAATCCTGCCTATGATCATCGCACCTGATGAGTGGATTGATATTGATTCACCAGATGATTGGCGGCGCGCCGAAAGGCTTCTGGAAAGTGGGGAGATCACTCTGGAAGATTTGGGATTCCAACTTGCCTAGAATACATCGGGGCTCCGGTTCCATAAACGCACTTCTTTTCCCCTTGGAGGTATAACATGCCCGTCATAAAAATAGGTGATCGCCTGGTAGGTGATGGCCAACCCACATATATCATCGCAGAGATTGGGGTCAACCATAACGGCTTCCTTGACCTGGCCATCAAGTTGATCGATGTCGCTATTGATGCTGGAGCAGACGCGGTCAAGTTTCAGAAACGTGATCTAAATGAACTTTATGCAAAGAAGTATCTGGAAAATGCAAATGCCGGCGAAAAAACCTTACGCTACTTGTTGCCAATTCTGCAACAAGTTGAACTGCCGGATGAAGCCTATTATGATATTGTAGATTACTGCAAAAAGCAAAAAATCACTTTTTTATGCTCTGCGTTTGACACAAAGAGCGCTGACTTCCTGGACAGCCTGGGAGTCCCCGCTTATAAAGTTGCTTCTGCAGATCTCACCAATTTGCCATTGTTAGATCACCTGGTCAAGAAAGGTAAACCATTAATTCTCTCCACCGGCATGTCCCGTATGGAAGAAGTGGAAATCACCGTTGGCTTTCTCAAAGAACGTAAGGCGGAATTTGCATTGTTACATTGCAACAGTACTTACCCAGCTGCCTTTGAGGATATAAACCTGCGTTTTATGCACAAATTAGAAAAATTTGGCGTCCCCGTAGGGTACTCCGGACATGAGCGTGGCATTGCCGTCTCAACAGTTGCATCTGCAGTCGGCGCCAGCATCATTGAACGCCACCTGACCTTGGACCGTACCATGGATGGACCCGACCATGCAGCCAGCCTGGAACCACAAGGATTTAAGAAAATGGTGCGGGATATCCAGCAAATAACACAGGCCTTAGGCACCGGTGAAGAAAAATTCATCTCACGCGGCGAAATCTTAAACCGCGAAGTGCTTGGCAAAAGCCTGGTAGCTGCGCGCACGATCCATCCCGGAGAAATAGTCACTTCCGAGATGATTGCCGTGAAAGGACCAGCCTTAGGTATTTCACCACAAAACTATACACGTCTTGTGGGTCGACAGATTTCTCGCACCATTGAAGCAGATGAACCTTTCTTGGATAGGGACCTGGGAGTAGAAATTAACCTTGACAGCGAAAATATCCTGCCAATGGACTATGGTTTTACGGTACGCTTTCGTGATTATGAAGAGTTGCTGCAATACAACCCGCACATGTTGGAATTCCACTTTACTGACCAGGACTTGGATGAAACCTACCCTGGTCAGGATTTCTCGGCCAGCTCGGAGCACCCCTTAAAGCTGGTGGTTCATGCGCCGGAATTTTGGGATCGCAGCCTGGTAGACCTGTGTTCCCTGGAAGAACGCCATCGCAAATCATCCATCGACCTGATTCAAAAATCAATCGATCTGACCCGGAAAATCGCACCCTACTTCCTGGGTAAACCAAAAGTGATTATCCATCCTGGCGCCATGAGCCTGGATCATCCGATCACAGATCACAAAGCTCTTTACGACAATCTGCGCCGCTCTGTCGAGAGCATCGACGCAGAAGGTGTTGAGCTCCTATTAGAAAACTTACCCCCGCACCCCTGGTATTTCGGCGGGCAGTGGTTGACCAATGCTTTCATGGACGCATACGAAATTCGCGAATTTCTGGATTCGATGGGATTGAATTTCTGCTACGACACATCCCATCACAAGTTGTATTGCAACTGGGCCCATGTCGACTTCTACGAGCAGGTGTCCGTCATGCTGCCCTATATCCGCCATCTGCACCTGTCCGACGGCGCTGGGTTAGACGGAGAAGGCCTGCAAATCGGCGAAGGCTCGATTGACTGGGTGCGTTTCTTCAGCGTTTTAGGTGATTACCACGGAACAATGATCCCTGAAATCTGGCGCGGGCACCAACGTCATGGTGAAGGTTTCTTGATTGCAATCCAACGTTTATCCGAGGCATACGCTCTCAGCAAAATTAAGTCAGCGAAAAAATAACCCCAACGAAACCAATCTTAATGGATTTGAATAACATCTTTCGCATTCGCTGGTTCAGCATAAAGAACCAACTCAGGCTCGCCCGCATGAGCAAGCAAGTGGCTGCCAAAGAATATTTTCCGGCAGGCAGGCAGCCGGTGATTGTATTTAACGCATCCACCCGCATTCACAATATCAGCCAGAATGCAGCATTTTCATTGTTGACCAGCTGGGGATTACGCCTGGATGGAATTCCGATCATACACTACATCTGCCAGGCCGGTATGCAGCATTGCGTCTTAGGCACAAATCGCCAAGACTATCGCCAACCACCACCCTGCCAGGCATGTGTTGCCCAGTCAAAAAGGTTATATGCAAACGCCCAGACGCGCTGGTTTTCTTACCAGGCAGATGAACAACTTGCATCCATCACTCGAAATTTGAACGTAAGTCAATTAAGCACCTTTGAATATTCTCTGCTATTACCCGGTGCATCCCAGCCCACCCAAATTCCACTGGGAAAATTGGCTTTACCAGCCCTGCGTTGGGCTTTACGCCGCCATACTTTGCCAGATGACCAGGAGACGGCTTATCTGATGCGCGCATATATTCACTCTGCCTTCAGCATAGCCCAGGATTTTGCTTCATTTGCACACCAGGTCAGACCAGCTGCCGCCGTGATCTTTAACGGAATCATGTATCCGGAAGCAACAGTTCGCTGGGTTTGCGAGCAGCGAGGTATCCCAGTCATACTACATGAGGTTGGCTTTCAACCTTTTTCAGCCTTTTTCACAACTGGCGAGGCGACTGCTTATCCAATCCCCATTCCCGAGTCATTTGAATTGAACCCCCAGCAAAATACCCGCCTGGACCACTATCTAGAGCAACGTTTTCAAGGCAAATTTTCTATGGCGGGTATCCAATTTTGGCCTGAGATGCACGGCCTGGATCAAAAATTCCTGGAGAAAGCCAGCAAATTCCGCCAGGTTGTGCCAATCTTTACCAATGTGATCTACGATACCAGCCAAATCCATGCCAACCAGGTCTTTTCAAATATGTTTTCCTGGTTAGATACACTCCTGGAAGCCATCCGGAAACATCCAGAGACTCTGTTTGTCATCCGTGCACATCCTGATGAAATGCGACCCGATTCAGCCAAGCAAAGCAATGAAAGCGTCCGTGATTGGGTTGATACTACACGGGGTAAGAAACTTACCCAACGTAGTTTTTATCGATTCTCAAGAGTTTATCAGCTCCTACGAATTAATCCAACGCGCCAAGTTTGTCATCGTTTACAATTCGTCCATTGGACTGGAAGCTGCGCTGATGGGTGCGGCAGTACTTTGCGGCGGCAAGGCACGCTACACTCAATACCCAATGGTTTTCTTTCCCGAAACGCCAACCGAATACACCCAAAATTTAGATGATTTCCTTGCTGCCGATTCAATCCAGATACCCCCTGAGTTCATTCGAAATGCGCGGCGTTTTCTCTATTACCAACTCTACCGGGCTTCACTTCCATTTGACAACTTTTTGACAGCAGGGTCACGGAAAGGGTTTGTTGGCCTCAAATCGTTTTCCTGGAAAGATCTCCTACCTGAGAACGCCCCAACCATACAACGATTGGCGAATGGCGTCCAGCATGCCATCCTGAGCTCTACGCACAAAGGAAGCGTTGAACATGCAACCAAACAAGCGTTTACATTCTTGAACGAGGAGAACGAATGACAACTCAGCATTTCGCAGGTATCGACCCAATGTCCAGTTACACCATGGATCAAATCGAAATCCTGCCTGTTAGCCTGCTGGATGAGAACCGCCAGATGGTGAACGAATTAAACAAACGGCTCAAGCACTGGGGCTTGAATTTGGCTGGCATTATTTACTCGACTTGACCTGGATGTTGAACCAGCTGGGTCCTTTGGAAGGGAAGCAAATCATGGATGCAGGCGCTGGAACCGGGGTGATCCAGTGGTACATGGCGCTTAAGGGCGCTGAAGTCATCAGCGTTGATCGAAATAGCCGGGCAGGCTTACCGCTGCGGTTTCGATCCCGCATTCGAGTAGAAGGATTGCGACCAGATGATCTGCAGGCTCCACAATCTTCTGTTCACCCCTCATCAGGAGAAAAAAGCCAGCCTTTTTCTTTCAGGCGGATTCTGAGTCGGCTGAAAAAAACGATCAATGACCAGCTTGATTCACAGCGCAAACCTACCAGTCTCGGAAAAGTTCGCATCTACAATCAGGATTTATCACATTTACCCGATATCCCAGATAATTCCCTGGATGCTGTCGTTGCCGTTTCAGCCTTGGAACACAATACACCTGAAGGTCTATCGGAAGTTGTTCAAGAGCTACAACGGGTCTTAAAACCCGGCGGTATGCTCCTGGCCACCCTGGGCGCTGCTAAGGAGGATGATTGGTTCCACCAGGCTTCGCATGGCTGGTGTTATACAGATAGCAGTTTGCGCAAATTGTTCGACCTGCCTGCCTCTACGCCTTCCAATTACGCAGCTTATGACCAAATCATGACAGATCTGAAAAATTGTTCTGAATTACGTGAAAATTTGGCTTCTTTCTACTATAAATCCGGGGATAACGGTATGCCCTGGGGAGTATGGGACCCCCAGTACCCACCGGTTGGCGTCCGAAAAGTAAAACCATCCAACAAAAGTCAGGAAGTGTAAGCTATGGAAACTCATCCAATAAACCCACTGATCCAACAAGTCCAGAAGGTTTTAGCCGAAGCCATCCAGGTCCCCGTCGAATCCATATCATCTGACCTGGCATTCGGCGATCTTCCAGAATGGGATTCGCTTGGACATATGGAAGTCATGATGCTGCTCGAAGAGCGATTTGGGATTGAAATCAACGCAGATACCATTGCTCAACTGATCAGCATTCCGGAAATTTGTGCACACCTGGAGGCAAATGGTCATGCTAAATAAACATCCTTCGTTCGAATCAATCGAACTCGTCCCAGTTATTCCCATACCCATTCACTTAACCGGAGAAATCAAATCCAAACTGGCTTATGTGGATGAATGGATTGAGGATGTAGAAGTCAGTCAGGAAAAAATCGTCTTGTATCGGTGCTTCAGTGCGAGCTTAAATCGCCTGAGCATCGCACCCAGATTGAAGAGAAAGTACAGCGTGTAGTTACATCCATGGCCAAGGGCTCGATTAAGCCCAAAATCCAGGTCCTGGAAGATTATTCAAAACGCCCAGTTTTCTACAACCAGGACCCTATGATCGAATTGGTTGACAGGCAGGAAATCAGCCAGGAGACTCAAGGCGTCTTTACCTGTGGACCACTGCTCAGCCAGTTAATGGACTACTTCGAAGGTCTTTTCCTGGATCTGGCTGATTCATTTGAGGCCAAACCGTACCGTTTTCCCACCTTGATCCCCGCCAAGTATTTGGAAAGGGTGAATTACTTCCGCGCCTTCCCGCATTCCTTGACCTTTGCCACACACTTGCGCGAAGACCTGGATGCCATAGATCACTTTGCCCAACATGCTTGCTGTGTAGATCACGACCTGAGCACGTCCCTGGATTCTTTTTCGCCAATCCGGACCTTGCTCTCTCCTGCTGTTTGTTATCACCTCTACTTTGCCCTGGCAGACAACCCATTACCCAACAACAGCATGATCGTCACAGCAGTTGGTCAGTGTTTTCGATATGAAGCCATTAACCTGACATCCTTAGAACGCCTTTGGAACTTTACGATGCGCGAAGTCATTTTTGTCGGCTCGAAAGATTTCGTCCTGGAAAACCGGGAAATTGCTCGCCAGCGCATGGAAAAAGTTTTCGGAAAAATCGGCCTGAGCTATAGCGTCGAAAGCGCTAACGACCCCTTCTTTGTAGGAGAATTTCGCAAACAGGCAGCTTTCCAAAGCGCCTTCCAGTTGAAATTTGAAATCCGCGCCAGATTGCCTTTCAAGTCTTCTACCCTGGCAGTCGGCTCCTATAATTATCACCAGGACTTCTTTGGGCGCAACCTGAACATTACCCTGTCGGATGGTTCACCTACCCACACCGGCTGTGTTGCCTTCGGGCTGGAACGTATGGCTTATGCTTTCCTGGCCCAATTTGGCTTTAACCCCAAGAATTGGCCAGATGCTGTAAAGGAGAAAGTCACATGGAGACCTTAGATTCCGTTGGTCAGGTAACATACCGCGAGGCCAGCGAAGCTGATTTGCCAGTAGTTGCTGCCATGTATGACAAACTCGACCAGCTTTTGCGCCAGCATCCATACCATTTCCCCGAGGTCGACAATGTTGGCACGCTCTGGTTGGATATCTTCCGCAGAACCCTCGGACGATTTAGCGCCGTCTACCTGGCAGAATACCAGGGTGAGGTCGTCGGTTTTATCTTGGCGCGTGTTAAGCGTGTACCAGAATATTTAGGTGGTGTTATGGTTGGCGAACTAAAAGATATGTGGGTAGAACATAAAGTCCGCCGCTTAGGAATTGGCGAAAAACTGCTGCGCCTGGCAATCGAATGGTGCCACGCTCAGAATGTTCACTCCTTGGAAGCGCAAATCCTGGTTGGAAATGAACCGATTATAAAACTGGTCAAATCCCTGGGAATGACCCCTGAGCTCTACCAGATGCGCCTGACCTGGGATAATTACCACCAAGAGGATCAGGCGTAGCCTTTTTCCAAAAAGCTCATCGCACTTCATGGGTCATGCAAATTGATCTGTAAGATGAAATTCAAGAAAGAAAGCTCTGCGCCCTCTGCGGCTCTGCAAAATGATCTGTGAGCTTATTTCAGAAAGAAATCTCTGCGCACTCTGCGTCTCTGCGAGAGATAAGAAATTCTTTGCGTACTTTGCGACTTTGCGAGAGATCAAAAAAGAATGCAAGAAATTGATCGGGAACAAGTACAAACCAGCTTACGGGAATTAGGCATAACATCTGGCGACGGCTTGCTGGTACATTCGGCAGTCCAATTCCTGGGAAAACCAGTTGGCGGGATTGGAATGTACCTGGATGCATTGCTGGAGGTCATTGGACCACAAGGTACCCTGGCTGTCCCGGCTTTCAACTTTGCTTTTGCCAGAGGCGAGGCTTATGATCCGAAATCAACCCCCTCAGCCGGTATGGGTGCTTTCTCGGAAACTGTACGCCAACACCCGCAGGCTCTCCGCACCCCACACCCCATGCAATCCCTGGCCATCATTGGTCAACACGCAGCAGACCTGGCTCAATGGGATACACGCTCAGCCTTTGATCCTGGGTCAGCATTTGAACGTATGCTGCAATTAGACTTCAAATTGTTGCTGCTTGGCGCAGATGAGCGCGCTGTATCGATCCTGCATTACAGCGAACAGCGCTTCCAGGTGCCCTATCGATACTGGAAAGACTTCACCGGCAAAGTGCGCCGCGCCGGTCAATGGGCAAGATGCCACCTACCGGATGTATGTCCGCGATCTTGGAGCTAAATCCCCAATTGACCCTTGACGCCTGTGCGACAGGAGATGGAAAAGCAAGGAACCTGGAAATCGACGCCAGTAAATTATGGGCAGATCAGCGTCTGTTGGCTGAAAGATTTTGTTTCCACTGTGGATCAATTTCTCAGCGCAGACCCGTGGGCTCTGGTCACTAACCTGCCAGAAGTGAAACAAAAATTCGAAAACTTACAGGATGGAACTGCAAACGACTGATGAACAAGATGATTGAATTAATCCAAGAATTGTGGTTTCTCAAACGCGACCTGGTCTCTGATGATTTTGACCGCGCCCTTTATCGCCTGGCGGAAGAGATACCCCAGATGAAAATTCACGAATATCCAACCGGCGAGACCTGTTGGACCTGGCGCATCCCCGAAAAATGGACCTGCCACGAAGCCTATTTAGAAACCCTGGATGGTCGCCGCCTGATTGATTACACAGACCATCCTTTGCATGTGGTTTCCTACTCATTGCCCTTTGAAGGACAGATTTCCCGCCAGGAATTGTTCGATCACCTGTATGTTCATCCACGCTTGTCTGACGCCATCCCCTTTGTTTTCAAGTATTATGAACGGGACTGGGGGCTATGTACCACCCAGGAGCTCAAGCAAAGTCTGACAGATGAAACATATCGAGTGGTTATCCGCAGCAGCTTTCGAATCTGGAACATTAAAAGTCGGTGAGGTCATCATCCCTGGGAAAAGCGATCAAAGTTTTATGCTGGTTGCCCACCTGTGTCACCCAGCCATGGTGAATGACGACTTGACCGGCGTCGTGGTAGGCTTGGATGTAGCCCGCGCCCTGCTTGAATGGTCCCCAACCCTATTACACCTACCGGCTGCTGATTTTGCCCGAGACCATCGGGTCGGTCGCTTACCTCAGCCATCACGAACACTTGATCCCCAAAATGGTTGGCGGACTGTTCCTGGAAATGCTCGGCAATGATGCGCCCCACGCTCTGCAGGGATCCTTCCAGCCTGGCAGCCAGGCAGATCTTTGCCTGACTACAGCCATCCACACGCTGGATGAGCAAGCCTACAGCGCCCCTTACCGCATGGTGATTAACAATGACGAACGCCAGTTCAATGCTCCCGGGGTGCGCGTGCCCATGCTCTCCATCTCGCGGGTTGAACAGCGCAACTCTCCTACCTGGCCGTATCCCGAATATCACTCCAGCCACGACACACCCGAATTGACCACCCCTGAGCGCCTGCAAGACTTCCAAGAATGTGATCCTTGGTCTGATTCCAGGCTTGGGAGCAAAATCAATATGTGGTTAACCAATTCAAAGGAGAAGTCTTTTGCTCTGGATACGGCATCTGGATCGATTACCGCACAAATCCGGAGGGGCATCGCCGCCTGTTTGAAATTATGGAGCGCTGTGATGGCGAGCGAACCATCGCAGAGATTGCCTCACAACTCAGCATTTCTTACCAATCCGTTTGGGATGTTGTCCATCTATTGCATAGTAAAAACCTGGTTACTTTGAGTAGAACACCTCAAAGCACCACACCCAAATTATCAAGAGAAGAAAATGAATGTTTACTATAATTTAAAAAGCTGGTCCAAACATAGACGATGGGAACTAAGGCGCATGGCAGCCAGTGTGCGCTGGGGACCTGATGCATTGCGCAAAGCGCCCGCCGTTCTGGGGAATGCCATGCCAAAATCTGGATCCCATCTCATTATCCAGGTCTTGCAGGGGTTAACCCACCTGGGACCCTTCATCAATCCAGGCTTTCCACCTGTCAACCGCTCCGAAGACAACAGCAAACTTCCGGATGTCTCAATTCTCGGGAATATCCGGCATATGCGTGCGGGAGATATTGCCTACGGATACATCCAGGCTAAAGAGCCCTTCATTTCCGCGCTGACTGGTCAAGGTCGAGCCACAATTTTCGTGTATCGCGACCCGCGGGACATGATCATTTCTCATGTTTTTTATGCCACCCAAATGCATACCGGGCATGGCATGCACCAGTACTACAATCAAGAATTGCACACGATGGAAGAACGGGTTAACGCTGCTATACAAGGAGTAGAAATACCCGATGCACCTTTGACGCCGGTAAAGGAAAAATACGAGGCTTACCTGGGTTGGCTGGATGAGCCCAATGTACTGTGTTTACGCTTTGAAGACCTGATCCTGGATCGCCAGTCGGCTCTGGGAAACATCCTGGACTACCTCGAAAGGCGTGGTTTTGCACCCAAAGCGCCTCGTTCTACAGCCATTTCAGTATTGGAACAGGCCATCATCCCCAAAAAATCGGGGACATTCCGCAAAGGAAAACCCGGAAACTGGCAGGAACACTTTACCGAACAAAACAAAAACCTGTTCAAAGAAAAAACCGGCGACCTTTTAATCCGGCTGGGCTATGAAACTGGCCAAAATTGGTAAGCCGGCTTTTGCAAGGGTAGCGTTTTGCCTTCAAAATCACTCTTCGATCCAGACAGCCGCCAGTTACAAGCCCGTCTTTTGCGCCGTTCATGGCGACGCGCCAGGCAAAGTATGCTCTTTGGATTGGGCTCCTTGCAGCACTCACCGGTGCTTTTTGCCAACTCCTTCCCAAAGAGCGGCACCCATCTGCTCACTCAAATTTTGCAGGGCTTTTCAGCCATTGGACCAGCTGTCGACAGCGGCTTGCCCGCCATTGTCTCCTTTAACGGCGAAACCGGTCAACCTAGAAGCGAAGCGGAGATTGTCTCCGATCTGCAACGCCTCCTGCCAGGTGATATCGCTTATGGGCATGTACATGCCTTGCCGAGGACCATCCAATTCCTGACCCAGGAGAATGTCGCTGCCTATTTCATCGTGCGTGATCCGCGCGATGTGGTTGTTTCCCATGTCCATTACATCACCGAAATGGCAGAACAACACATCCACCACGAATATTTCAACCAAAAATTACCTGATTTCGAAGCGCGCCTGAGCGCCAGTATCGCAGGCGTTTCAATCCAGGATTTAACAGCCGCAGGCATAGTCAAAACGACCGGTCGAGAATTACCCGATATCCGCGCTCGTTTTGAACCCTTTATACCCTGGTTGGATTGTTCCCAAGTCATGCTCATCCGCTTTGAAGAATTGATAAACGATCGTAGACGTCAGTTGATGGCTATCGTGGCGCACGCGACTGCACATGGCTTTCATCTTTCTATGTCAGAACAGACTGCATTGGATATCCTGGAAAAACATATCAATCCCCAGAAATCGCCGACCTTCCGCAGCGGAAAAACAGGCGGCTGGAAAACAGCCTTTTTGCCACAACACAAGCAATTATTCAAAATAGTAAGCAAAGACCTGCTGCAACGCTTAGGGTACGAGGACAACCATGACTGGTAAGCCAGTTTGCTCGATCGTCATTCGCGCCTATAATGAGTCCCAGCATATCGGTCGCTTGTTCGATGGAATCTGCCAGCAAACCATCCAAGACACGCAAATCATCCTGGTCGATTCGGGATCAACCGATGGAACACTCGAAATTGCCAATCAATACCCCATCGAGATAGTCCATATTCGTCCGGAGGAATTCTCTTTTGGGCTGTCTTTAAACCTGGGCATTTCGCACGCCAGGAGTGAACACATCGTAATAGCCAGCGCCCATGTCTTTCCAGTCTATCCGGATTGGCTCGAAAGGTTGCTGACGCCATTTCAGGATGAAAAAGTCGGGCTGGTGTATGGGAAACAGCGTGGGGCAGTAAATTCCCATTTTTCTGAACACCAGATCTTTGCACATTGGTTCCCTGAAATCTCCAGGCTTAACCAGGAGAGCCCATTTTGCAACAACGCTAACGCGGCGATCCGCCGCAGCTTGTGGGAACAACACCCCTATGACCAAAACCTGAGTGGATTGGAAGATCTGGAATGGGCGCGCTGGGCTATGCAACAAGGTCATCGCATTGCCTATTCTGCCGAAGCAGAAATTATTCACGTGCACAATGAAACTCCAGGTGGGGTGTATAATCGCTACCGGCGGGAAGCCATGGCATTCAAACAAATTTTTCCGCAGGAAAATTTTCACCTGGGTAATTTTATTCGCCTGGTGAGCACCAATATTGCCAATGATCTTTGGCAGGCGGCCAGACAGGGCGTTCTGAGTTCGAGTTTTAAGAGCATCTTCTGGTTTCGCTGGATGCAATTCTGGGGAACTTACCAGGGCTATCGCCATTCCGGACCGCTAACCGGGCAATTGAGAAAAACCTTCTACTACCCACGCCGTCCGGAATCCAGAGAACAAAAAGAACGCAATATTGAACCCATCCGTTACCGGGAGGAAAGATGAACCAGATCGTTGCACTCGTACCTATGCGCCATCACTCGCAGCGCGTTCCCGGTAAAAACTATCGCCCTTTAGCCGGAAAGCCTCTATTTCACCATATCCTGACATCCTTGCTATCCTGCCCGGAAATTGACCAGGTTGTGGTCGATACAGATAGCCCGGTCGTCCTGGAAAGTCTCGCAAGGGAGTTTCCAAGCATACAGGCTATCGAACGACCGGAACATCTGCGCGCCGATGATATTCCCATGAATGAAATCCTGTCCTATGACACCAGCCAGGTACAGGCAGAATTCTACCTGCAAACTCATAGCACCAACCCTTTGCTGCAACCAGAGACCATTTCAAAGGCCATCCAGACCTTCCTGGGCAAGTACCCGGCTTACGATTCCCTGTTTTCGGTCACCCGTCTGCAGACGCGCTTATGGGATGAGTTGGGCAGAGCCATCAACCACAACCCTGCCATCCTGTTGCAAACCCAAGATTTGCCGCCGGTTTATGAAGAAAACTCCTGTTTGTACCTATTTACCAGGGATACCTTGTTGAAGCGGCGTAATCGCCTGGGAAATCGCCCCATGATGTTCGAAATCGACCGGGCGCAAGCCTGGGATATTGATGAAGAAATCGACTTTGAAATTGTTAATTTCTTGAGATCACAGATTAACACATAACGAAGCAAGAAACCAATCACCCATTTTTAGAGAGAACATATATGACATCCGTCTTAGTATCCGCCCCTTATATTCTACCGGTTATCGAACGTTTCCGAACTTTCTTTTCACAAAAAAATGTTGAGCTGATCCTGGCCAATGTGGAAGAACGCCTGAGCGAAGCAGAGCTAATGCAATACGCCGGTCAATTCGATGGTCTGATCTGCGGAGATGACCGCCTGACCGAACGTGTTTTAGAGGCTTGTGCACCGCGCCTCAAGGCTATCTCAAAATGGGGGACCGGCATCGATTCTATCGACCAGGTAGCTGCTGCCCGCCTCGGCGTCCAGATTTTCCGCACCCCGAATGCCTTCACCCTGCCAGTAGCCGATTCCGTGCTGGGATATATGTTAAGTTTTGTGCGCCGCCTACCATGGATGGATAAGGATATCAAACAAGGGAAATGGGAAAAAATACCCGGGAAATCGCTCAGTGAATGCAGCCTGGGCGTGGTGGGCGTCGGCAATTGTGGCAAAGCCGTCATCCGCCGGGCAAGAGCATTTGGCATGCGTATTTTAGGGAATGATATTATCGAAATCGCACCCGATTTCATCCTGGAATATGGTGTGGAAATGACCAGCCTGGAAAGCTTACTCGCTCAGTCGGATTTTGTGAGCATCAACTGCGATCTGAACCCGACCAGCTATCATTTAATGAATGCCCAGACTTTTGGCATGATGAAACCTTCGGCAATTCTGATGAATGTCGCCCGTGGTCCAGTGGTCGAAGAGCCAGCTCTAATCGCAGCCCTACAAAATCGGCAAATTGCTGGCGCAGCCCTGGATGTTTTTGAAGTAGAACCCCTGCCTCTGGACAGCCCTTTGATAAAAATGGACAATGTCATGCTGGCTCCACATAACGCTAATTCCAGCCCGGCAGCCTGGGAACGCGTCCATCGCAATACCATTCGCAATTTATTCCTGGGGTTGGGAATCACCCCACCAGAAGATCTGTAAGGATGACAGGTGATCTAAAATGCCTGATGAAGTGAGTACAAGCACCCCATTAACCGTCCTGATCACTGGCGCTGCCGGTGGAATTGGCCGCGCCACGGTTTCTTTGTTTGCCCAAAAAGGCTGGCAGGTGATTGGCGTCGATCGAGCGCCATTTGGACATGGCTTCCCAGAAAATGGGCTGTATATCCAGGCTGACATATCCATTGGTGAGAACCTCGACCTTATCTTTGCTCAGGCGCGCCGGTTTACCAGATCGCTCAATGCCCTGGTAAACAATGCTGCCCTGCAAATTGCCAAACCCCTGCTCGAAACCAGTGTGGAAGAATGGGATGCCGTTATGGCATCCAACCTGCGTTCGGTTTTCCTCGGCGCCAAGCTGGCTCACCCCTTGCTGAAAGCAGCGGGTGGGGGCGCTATCGTGAATGTTTCTTCTGTACATGCCGTAGCAACTTCAGCCAATATCGCCGCCTATGCTGCCAGCAAAGGTGGTTTGTTAGCCTTCACCCGAGCAGTAGCGGTCGAATTCGCACCTGACAATATTCGCGCCAACGCAGTCTTACCCGGGGCAGTAGATACACCCATGCTGCGCGCCGGTTTAGGACGAGGCCATGTACAGGGCGGCGATATCCTGGAGCGCCTGGACAACCTGGCGCGCAAAACAGTCAATGGTCGCGTGGGTTTACCCGAGGAAATCGCCCATGCGATCTACTTCCTGGCAGATGAAACCCAGTCCTCTTTTATGACCGGTCAGGCGCTGATCGTCGACGGCGGCGCTACGGCGCGTCTGAGCACAGAATAAAGCCATGCCCACCACACGCGAACGTCTGAAACAAATCACACCTGCCCCCCTGTGGCAAAGCGCCAGCCGGTTATGGTATGCACTGCAACGAGCCACACTATGGCCAGCGGCTACTTTTCACCCGCTGAGACGGCAAAGCATCCGAGGGCTTGCCAGGTTTAAAGATCTGCACCGCGGCCAGCGCTGCTTTATCATTGGCAATGGACCCAGTCTCAAGCACATGGATTTGTCTCCGCTTCAAAATGAGATCACTTTCGGCATGAACCGCATTTACCTGATGTTCCCTGAACTGGGCTTCCAGAGCACCTATTTCCTGACCGTCAACAGCCTGGTCATCGAACAATGCGCCCAGGACATCCGCGCCTTGCCCATGCCCAAGTTTCTTTCCTGGAGATCTCGAAATCTGATTCAACCTTCGCCGGAAATGTATTTCCTGCACACCACTTATTCTGGCCCTGGGTTTACGAAAGACGCCCGCAAAAGAATTTGGGAAGGGGCAACCGTGACCAATGTTGCCTTACAACTGGCCTTTTTCATGGGTTTCGAGCAAGCCATCCTGATCGGTGTTGATCACAACTACTCTGCCCAAGGTAAACCCAACACCACGGTTGTCTCCCAGGGGGCTGACGCCGACCACTTCAATGCCGGCTATTTCGGTAAAGGCTTTCGCTGGCAATTGCCCGACCTGGACACATCTGAGCGCGGTTACCTGATGGCGCGCCAGGCATACCAGGAAGTTGGCAGGCAGGTGCTGGATGCCACGCTTAACGGTAAACTAACCATTTTTCCTAAGGTCGATTTCAATTCTCTGTTCTAATCCAACTGTGAAGAATCACTCGCTTTTGACCCGGCTTATCCTTTTATTGATCCTGGCCTCAGGTCTGGGATTGCGCCTTTTTGACCTGACCGACCAGCCGATTGATTTTCACCCCACACGCCAGCTACGCGGCGCAATCATTGCTCGTGGGATGTACTATGAAATGCTGCCCAACGCCGACCCAAGCGAGCGCCAGCGAGCCATCGCCTTCTGGCAGTCTACCGGGCAGTACGAACCCCCCATTTTGGAACGTTTAACCGCCATCACCTATCTGGCAACCGGTGGCGAAACCATCTGGATTGCGCGCTTCTACAATATCCTCTTGTGGATGGTGGCGGGTGTTTACCTGTACTTGCTTGCTCGTAGGATGTCTTTGTCATCTTCCAGGGATGAACCTGGCCAGCAAGGGGAAAAACTTGCTTCCGCCAGTGGGCTGGTAGCCCTGGCATACTTCCTGATCTTGCCCTTTGCAGTCCAGGCCAGCCGTACCTTTCAGCCCGACCCGGGGATGGTCATGTGGCTGGTGCTCTACCTGTATGCCCTTTATCGTTGGAGCGAAACCCGTGAGTTGAATGACGCCCTGGCCTCCGGCATATTTGCTGGCATGGCAGTCTTAACCAAGGCAGTCGTGGCATTTCCTGTTGCCGCTGTAGCTGTGGCGCTGGTGATTTATACTCATCGCAAGAAGCTCTTTCCAAATCTCTTGCTCGATAAACAGGTCTGGCTGATGTCTGCCCTGATGATTTTGCCTACCCTGGTTTACTATCTCGCACGCGGCGAGCGAGCGTCCGAGTATTTTTCTTCATGGACCCTGGCGCTTTCCCACTTATTGCTGCAGCCTACTTTTTACCTGCGCTGGCTCAACCTGGTCCAAAACCTGCTTAGCTGGTTGGCATTAGTGGCGACTGCTGTCAGTTTACTAGTAGCTCGTCCACGTGAACGGGTGCTGCTGATCGCTTTGTGGGTCGGATATGTTCTTTATGGATTATTCCTGCCTTATCAGATGTACACCCATTCCTACTATCATTTGATGCTGGTTCCCATTGTAGCCTTATCCATTGTTCCCGTCAGTCGGGCTGTGCTGGAACGGTTTGCCTTCAAGGCGAACAAAACCCAGCAAGCTCTCCTGCTGGTGGCAGCCGTCGGGTGGCTGGGGATAAATATGTGGGCAGCATTGCAGCCAGCCATCAGCCAGGATTACCGCAATGAGCCAGCATATTGGCAAGAAATCAGCTCCTACCTGCCTGCTGACGGAAAAATTATCGCCCTCACCCAGGATTACGGCTATCGGCTGATGTATTATGGTTGGCGCAAAGTTGTGCTTTGGCCAAACCGTGGTGAGCAGAACTTAAACGAATTGCGCGGCAGCCAGAAGGAATTTCAATCTTATTTTGAGAAACGCACCCAGGGAATCAGTTATTTCCTGGTTACAGCCTTCCGCCAGTTTGATGACCAGCCTGACTTGAAAGAATGGCTGCAAAAACACTATCCCATCCTGGCCGAGAGCCCGGGTTACCTCATCTATGACCTGACCCATCCTCTTCAGCCCAATTCGCCGGACAGCTAGGACCCTTTTCTTGTCACCCACCCACACCCCCCTGGTTTCTATCATCACCCCATCTTACAATCAAGCTGCCTATCTGGAACAAACCATCCAGTCCGTATTAGCCCAAGATTACCAGCCTATTGAATACATCGTCATCGATGGCGCATCTACTGACCGCAGCCCAGAAATTATCCAAAAATACTCGCCTCAATTGGCCTGGTGGGTGTCTGAAAAAGACCGCGGCCAGGCTGATGCGATCAATAAAGGCTTTCAGCGCGCCCAGGGTGAAATCCTGGCCTGGCTGAATTCAGACGACTTATACTTGCCCGGAGCAGTCACCCAGGCTGTGCACAGCCTGAGCGCCCATCCTGAGCTTGGTCTGGTGTTTGGAGATGCCATCACCATGGATGCAGACGGCAGACCACTCAATCGCCTGACCTTTGGCGACTGGGGGCTGCAGGAGCTGATCAACTTCCGCATCATCTGCCAGCCAGCTGTCTTCTTCCGTCGTAAAGTGCTTGAACAAGCCGGTTACCTGGACCCAAGTTACAACTTTCTGTTAGATCATCAGCTTTGGATCAGGATGGCTTCTATCGCTCCTGTACAGCACGTGGACAGCCTGTGGGCTGCCGCTCGCCATCACGCGGAAGCAAAAAATGTCTACCAGGCGGCATCATTTGGGAAAGAGGCGATGCGTATCCTGGATTGGATGCGGCAGGATTCCTCTCTGAGTCAACTGGTTGACAAAAATGAGGCTCACATCCTGGCAGGCGCATATCGTCTTCAAGCTCGTTATTTACTAGACGGTGGTCAACCGATGGCTGCTCTGCAATCCTACTTTAATGCGCTGCGTTATTGGCCAAAATTCACTTTACAACACAGTCATCGTATGACTTATGCTATACTCAGCCTGTTTAATGCCCAAC
Source organism: uncultured Chloroflexia bacterium (assembly GCA_963842455.1). Lineage (GTDB taxonomy): Bacteria > Chloroflexota > Anaerolineae > Anaerolineales > UBA4823 > CAWJHE01. The sequence continues at coordinate 167,290 of CAWJHE010000006.1, read as the reverse complement.
ACCTGTTAGATAACTTGCGTTCGAAAAGCAAAATAAAACAACGCAATCAACTGATCGGCGAACTGAGGCAAAAAATCCTTTCACACGAAAAATCAGCCAGACCAGATGAACCAGCCATGCCCATGGCCAGGTCTTAACACAGAATTATTCTAATGCCAAAAAACAAAAAACCAATTCTCGTTACCGGAGCACACCGAACAGGCACCACCTGGGTAGGAAAGATGCTCGCAGCCAGCGATGAAGCTGCCTATATCAGCGAACCGTTGAATGTCTTGCATCGACCTGGCGTAATGCGCGCGCCTGTGCCCTACTGGTACCAATACATTCATACGCACAACCAGCAGGACTTTGAGCCGGCTTTCAGGGAAATGATGCAGTTACGCTATCACGCCTGGCTGGAAATTAGATCATTGCGCTCCAGCCGAGACATCCTGCGTATGCTGCGCGACTGGCGTATTTTCTATGCCGGTAGAAAACACCGTCAGTGTCCGCTGCTCAAAGATCCTTTTGCGGTTTTCTCCATCCCCTGGTTTTACCACACGTTGGGCTGCCATGTAGTCGTCACCATACGTCATCCGGCCGCTTTTGCCAGCAGCCTGAAACGTCTAAACTGGCCATTTGATTTCACTCACCTGCTATCCCAGTCCCAATTGATGCAGGACTGGCTGGAGCCTTATCGGCCCCAAATGCAAGCCCTGGTAGAGCAACCAGAAGACATCATTGGACAGGCCAGTCTGTTATGGTGCATGATTTACCAGGTCGTTCAAGCCTATCGTGAGCGCATCCCCGATTTATTGGTTATCCGGCATGAGGACTTATCCATCGATCCTATCGGGGGGTTTATGAGTCTGTATGATTCACTAGGACTGCATTTCACCCAGGAAGCGCGTGAGATGATCCTGGGCGCTAGCTCTTCTGAAAATCCAAAAGAGCTTTCCCGGAAAAAAGTGCACGCGGTGCAGTTAGATAGCAAGGCAAATATCAACAACTGGAAACATCGTCTGCAAAAAGACGAGATCGAACGTATCTATGCCTTCACCTCCCAGGTAGCCAGGGTCTACTATCCAGAAGAGAGTTGGGTATAAAGGTGCCAGAAGAAAAACCCCTGGTTTCCATCATCACCCCCTCTTTCAACCAGGCGCATTATCTGGAAGAGACCATACTCTCGGTGCTCAATCAAGACTATCCCAACCTGGAGTACCTGATTGTGGATGGTGGATCGCAAGATGGTAGCCTGGAGATCATTCGTAAATATGCTCACCGCCTGGCCTGGTGGGTTTCCGAAAAAGACCAGGGGCAGACGGATGCAATCAACAAAGGCTTTGCCCACGCCAATGGCGACATCCTGGCCTGGTTAAACTCAGATGACACCTACCAGCCAGGAGCAATCTCCCAGGCGGTTGCTTATCTGCAAGCGCATCCTGAGGCGGGCATGGTCTACGGAGACGCCAACCTGATCGACCAGCAGGGTCAGGTGATCGGGAAATTCCCTGCTCGCCAGACGGATTATCAACGCCTGCGCCAGGGTTTTGTGCATATTCCCCAGCAGGCAGCCTTTTTCCGCGCAGAATTGTGGCGCAAGGTCGGTCCGCTTGATCCGAGCTTCTACTTCGCCATGGATTACGATCTGTGGGTACGTATCGCCCGGCTGACGCCTTTGCATTACCATCCGCAATATTGGGCGAACTTCCGTCTGCACGACAGCGGTAAATCCGTGATCTCTGACGACCGCTGCTGGCCGGAAATGCTGCGCGTCCACTACCGGGACGGCGGTAGCTGGTTCTCAAAACTGTTCTTCAAAGCAAAGCTGCGTCCCCTGGTGTATGCCTGGCTACCTTTACGCTTGCGTGTATTTCTCAGGCGTATGCTATAATCGCGCCAGGGACGTCACAAGCAACCAGGAGTTCATCACCAAATGGACGCTTTAAGGTATTTCCCTGTTTGAAAATTATGCAAAAATCCGAAACATTACCCGTCTATGATTCAGCCCGACGCGGCTCTGCTCCCCTTGAAGAGCTGCGCGAATTATTCCACTATCGCAACCTGGTCATCCAGATGGTACGGCGCGACATTGTCACGCGTTACAAGCGTTCCGTTCTAGGCATAGCCTGGACTATGCTCAACCCATTAGGAACCACCCTGGTGTTGACCATTGTATTTTCCCAGGTCTTTTCCGTTGAGAAAAGCTATGCCGGTTACGTGCTGAGTGGGTTGATGGCCTGGACCTTTTTTGCCCAAACGACCAATGCATCCATGGTTACCCTGGTTTGGGGAGGCGGCTTGCTCAAGCGCATCTACCTGCCGCGCACCATCTTCGCTATCTCCGGTGTGGGTACGGGTTTAGTTAACCTGCTTTTATCTCTTGTCCCTCTGATGCTAATTCTTTTGTTGACCGGTGTACCCATCACGGGTGCAGCACTCTACCTGCCCGTTCCTATCTTTTTATTAACCTTATTTTCACTAGGTATCGGCTTATTAATCTCGACGGTGGCGATCTATTTTCCGGATGTGGCGGAAATGTACCAGGTTGTGTTAACCGCATGGATGTACTTAAGCCCAGTAATTTACACCACCGATATGCTCCCGCCGCAATATGCCTGGATTGTAAAATTAAACCCCATGTATTACTTGATCCAGCTTTTTCGGACACCCATTTATGAAGGTCGGATACCTGAGTTTTCAGAATTTTTATTGGCAGGTGGCATCTCAATTGCCACTGTGATCTTAGGTTGGTTGATTTTTTCTATAAAAGCTGATGAATTTGCCTACCGTGTCTGATTCCTCTTTATCACACCCGCAGGTAGCAGAACAATTCGCTTCACCCTCGGCTACCCCTAAAGAAGCAGTACGCCTCGAAAATGTCGGCGTGCGCTACCGGATTGCCAATGAGCGCTTTGGTTCTTTTAAAGAATACATGATCCGCTGGCTTCAACGGAAAGTAACTCATAGACATTTTTGGGCATTGCAAAATATCAACCTCACCATAAATCGGGGTGAAACATTTGGGCTGATCGGGCACAATGGTGCAGGTAAGAGCACCATGTTAAAGCTGGTTGCCAGGGTTCTACGACCTACAACTGGAAGGGTTCTGGTTCTGGGAAACGTCGCACCTTTGTTGGAATTTGGTGCGGGTTTTCATCCCGAACTAACCGGGCGCGAAAATGTCTATTTAAACGGGGCACTGTTGGGTTTTTCCCATCAAGAAATGAGTGAAAAATTCAATCGCATTGTAGATTTTGCTGAATTATGGGATTTTATTGATGCACCTATGCGCACTTATTCTTCAGGTATGTGGGCGCGCCTGGGTTTTGCCGTTGCCACCGATATCCAGCCAGATATCCTGATCATTGATGAAGTACTATCAGTTGGTGATGAGGCTTTCCAAAGAAAATCTTCAGCACGCATGCAAGAATTTCGCCAACGCGGCGCAACCATCCTGTTCGTCTCGCATAGCATGTCGTTAATCGAAGAAATATGTCACCGAGCAGCCTGGATCAACCATGGTCAACTTATGGCGCTTGGAAATGTCTCCGATGTCGTCTATGCTTACCGCCAGTCGCAGCCTGTCTGATCCTGACGCAATCCTTTTCAAAGGGGGATATCTCTGAAAAGGCTAAAACTCCTGCACATCACCTGTAGCTTGGCGTTCTTCTTTATGACTGCCGGTCAGCATTCAACCTCCCTGGCGACTGGCAGCATCCCCCTCCCCACAACCACAAACTACACAATTTACCTGCCTGTTGTTCGAGCTACCGACTCCTTTTCTCAGGTTCCAGGCATCTGGGTACACACCGACGTGCCTGCAGCCCATGAAGTTGCACTTTTCAAACATACATTCGCCATAACTGAAACACTCAACCAGGCCGAAATCCAGATTTTTGCAGATACACGTTACGAACTATGGCTAGACGGCGCCTGGTTGGGCAGAGGACCAGCTCGCTTCACCCTCACTTACCGAGAATACGACAGTTATAGACTGGATGGGCTGTTAGCAGGCGAACACACCCTGGCCGTACGCGTCCAATGGGCGCCGAATACGCGCCGTTCCGAGTCCAGCTCGCCTGTTCTTCAGCTGCGTTTGATTAACCCAGGAGAAAATCCAGCATCCACAATGGTCGTCAGCGGTCCTCACTGGCTCAGCCAACTTTCTCAGGCCTGGCAGCCCCAAGCAGCTGACATTGCCCCCTATAATCTGATTGGTCCCAGTGAGCTGCTCGATCTCCGAAAGCTGGCTCCAGACTGGTTCCTGCCTGGAGAATCAGCTTCAGCCTGGCAACCGGCATTCGTCAAGGAAGCATTCAACCTCAGCACGGACCTAAACCTGCCTCAAACTATCTTTGACACCGAGCAAAACGAACCCTTCAAGGTTTTTCAAGTCCCTTCAATGCCTGTCAGTGGTGAAACTCAAGTTATCCAATACCAGCCACGTTCCATACCTCTGCTGATGGAGTCACCGGTTGAAGGGATTGTGATGGACTCGGGAATTGTCTATCCAGGCTTCTTGATTGGCGAGATTAGCCCAACACAAGCCGTCCCATACACCATCAGTTTCCAGTCTGCCCAAGCGGCAGCTTTCACAGTCGAAATTCTTAGCAGCGAAATTCCTCCAGAGGCTCTCATCCAGGTTGACCAGTCCTATGCAAGCTGGCAAGCCGCTGGTGAAGATCGACCAGACGTGCTTAGCAGCCAATTCTGGTTAACAGCCGGCGAGCACCAACTTCGCTTCAATCAAATTCCGGTAGACGGGCTGACATTCAGCGTATCGTCCGATGCTTTCACTTTTTCGTCTTTTCCCTTCGAGCAGGGTTTACACGCCGGGCGACGAAACTTGATTGCTCAGCTGATGTCCGATCCAGACAAGGTATTCATCGCATCAACGGAACAAGGACTGGATATACAATTCTCTGAACAGCCTGCCTACCTGATTGTGGACCTGGGACGCACAGTACACGGCAGGCTGGTTGCCGAGGTCTCCGGTCCCGCCGGTGCAGTGCTGGATATTGGTTGGGATGAACGCTTGCACCAAAACCAACGCCCCCTGCCCTACCCCGGCTCGCTTTTTCCGGGCTGGAACCAGGTCGATTCCTGGATCCTGGACGGCAGTTCGCGCCAGATTACGACCCTGGACAGTCGCGCCGGACGCTACATTTTGATTACAGCCTGGAGTGACGCGCCTGTGCGGCTCGAAAGCTTGAAAATATTTGAAGACCGAGCACCAATCCACCAAACAGGTAGTTTCAATTCTTCAGACCCGTTCTTGAATGAAGTCTGGCAAACCGGTGTGGATAGTCTGCTACCCAACTTGACGGATGCATTGACAGATACCCCCTGGCGCGAGCGCGGCCAGTGGTGGGGCGATGCCTTCGTAGCAGATCAAATTGCTCAGGTCTCCCTGGGTGAAACCGGCTTGCTGCGCCGCGGGCTGATTCTGATGGCGCAGACCATGCAAAGTGAGCCCGCTCCCGCCATGGCGCCGCATAATGATGGCATGCATTTACTGGATTACAGTATGCTATGGGTGCACAGCCTATCAGCATTTATTCAAAGGAATGCGGATCTTGGTCTGGCAGACCAGCTTTACCCGACCCTGGTTCAATTTATGACTTATTTGGAGGGCCTGGAATCACCCAGCACACACCTGATCGACCTGCCACTACTGCACTGGGGACGAATGGCTTATGTTGATCCGCGCTGTTCCGAATGCCGCTACGGTCAATCTACACCCCTCAATGCACTTTATTACAGCACACTGCAACAAGCAGCTCAATTAGCCATGACGCGCGGCGATACCGTTACCGCTCAGTCCTGGCAAGAAAAGGCGCAGGCAGTTAAAACCTCAGTTAACCAGCTGCTCTACCTGCCTTCTGAGCAACGCTATGCGACCAGTTTTTATGATGGGCAATGGCTTGCCCCAGGTCCTCATGCTCAGGCTTGGGCATTAGCTTACGATATCGTTGAAGAGCAAAACATCCCAGATGTAAGCTCGGCGATGTTAGAGCTACTTTCGCAAGATCCAGACAGCCCCAACCTGGAAATTTATGGCATGTATTGGGTGTTGTCAGCCTTGGGTAAAAACGGTAATATCCAACCCGCCCTGGAGATTATCGAACGATATTATGGGTATTTACTGGACAGGCAGGCATCCACCTGGTGGGAAAATTTTAACGCCGATACACGCCGCTTCAACAGCCTGTCGCATGCCTGGGGAGGAGCCCCTACCTGGTTTCTGAGTACCTATCTGGTAGGCTTTGAACAGACAGGACCGGAAAGTTTTCGCTGGCAGCCCGCTTTTTCCAGCTTGCCTTTTCTATCTGCCAAGGCGCCTCTGGGAGAAAATCTGGTTGGAATTTCCTGGCAAACGATTGAATGCGGTAATGTTCAATTTTTGATCGAAACACCCGCAGGCGTGCAGGGCGAGTTGATCCTTCCTGTTTTTTATGATATTGGAGAACTAAAAATGGATGGAGAAACTGTTTGGAGGAAAGAGGTTTATATCCAATCCAAGAACAGTGAAAAATCAGAGTTCTCCCTCCAGCTTACTCCAGGGATACACCGCTTAACCCTGGAGCACGGCTGTCCATGAAGGGATGATGATATTCATGGTAAAATTGTAGGTCAAACAGCGGGTCTGTAAAGATAAATGAATTTATTATCATTTTTCTTATAAGTGATTTTTTAAATATTGATCTTGTGATCTGGAGAAATATATGCAATTCAACCTGGCCAGGCCTATCTTCCTGGTAATCATGATCTTCCTTCTCCTGGGAAGTCTGGTCATCTCGCCTGCCCAAGGCATTTCCCTACCCGTCGCCCAAGATCAAACTGATACTACTACCATTTACTATCCACTGATTGTCAACAGTCTGAAACCTTCTATTTTTGGGGTGGAAGCCTGGACCATGAGCACCTCAAAATCAATCCCCATGGCTGCCCAGGGAAATTTCTTCTGGATGCGCAATTTTGCCTTTGACTGGGATTTGATCGAGGCCACACCAGGTGTATACGATTGGTCATCGGTTAACGAAACCGGCTTGGCAGCTTCCGCCGACAATGGTCTTTCAGTGGTCGCCACCATCAAATATGCTCCAAGTTGGGCTCGAAAGTTTCCACTATATAAATGTGGCCCGATCAATCAAGATTCCCTTGATGAATTTGCTACCTTCTTACAAGAACTCGTCCGGCGCTATAGCGGATATCCATATTATCTCAAGTATATCCAATTCGGCAACGAACCAGATGTCGATCCAAAAATTGCCCCAGCTACTCAGATATTTGGATGTTGGGGAGATGATCAGGATTATTATTACGGCGGTGGATACTATGCCAAAATGCTCCAGGTCGCCTATTCAGCCATCAAAGCGATTGATCCTACTGTCCAGGTTGTAATCGGTGGTTTACTCCTGGCCAAAGATCCCAACCTACCCACTCTTTCAGAAAATGACAAGCGCCCCGGAAGATTCTTCGAAGGCATTCTGAGAAACAATGGGATAAACAATGGCGCCAATTTCTTCGATATTGTCGCCTTTCATGGCTATCCGGCCTGGGGACCCGATTATGGCATAAGTTCCGATGAAGGTAGTAGTTCTTGGGGCCATCTTGGAGGCATTGTGGTTGGGAAAGTTAATTTTCTGCGAAGTGTGATGACAAAAATTGGGGATATATCTGGGCAGACAATTGACAAACCTATTTTACAAACAGAAGGCGCCCTCTATTGCTACAACATATCCGATTGCGATAATATAAATAACATGCAGATATTTCTGCAGGATCAAGCCAACTATGGTGTGATTCTGTTCACGCGCAATCTGGCGCATGACCTGTTAGGCACTATGTGGTATACCATTGAATCCCCCGGCTGGAATTACTCCAGCCTGTTGTATAGTGACGGAACACCCAAACCAGTGTATAACAGCATTAAATTCTTGAACGATCAACTGGCTGGTTCGAAATTTTATTCCCAGATTACGCTTGCCGGCTATGACAGCCGAGAGTTACAGGTTTATGAATTCCGGCGACCGGATAAGCGCATTTGGGTGTTGTGGGTAGCCGACATGTGCCCAGAAAATCCTTCTGACCCAAATTATCCATTACAGGATTGCGAACTCGACCCGGAAGTCGAGCCGCCGACCTTTACTATCCCCAATGGCTGGACTCAGGTCCTGGATCGAGACGGCAACTCGATCATCCCAGTTTATGGTCAGCTTACCCTGAATGACAACCGGCCGTACTATATCGAATTTGCCCCTCCGACTGAATAATCTAAAACGCCAGCCATATTGAGAAACGAACCCCATCAAAAACAATGGCAGGTGAAGTTACATGGTCCACCTGAGAAATGGTCAATATTCAAATCCTTCTGATGAAAAAAACTGCATTAGCTGGAAAAACCTGGCCGCTGCTTTACCTCTGCCTGGTTACCGCAACCATCGCATTAGCTTTCTCCAATTGGGTTTACGACGACCCCTACATCACTTATCGCTATGCAGTCAACCTGGCTGAAGGAAAGGGTTTTGTCTATAATCCGGGTCAAGCACTACTCAGCATAACCTCTCCACTCTTTGTCATCCTGTTGGCTTTGGGCTATCCACTGGGTTTTGAGCTGCATGGTTTAGCTATTTTTCTAGGCGCGGCCAGCCTCGCAGTTGGCGCCTTGCTAATCTGGCAGATTTCCTTGAGTATGAAAACCCCAACAACGGGTATGGTAGGACTTCTTTTTTACCCCACCTTCCCTTTACTGCTAACCACGCTGGGCTCCGAAACCCCGCTTTATTTGGCTTTCTGTCTGGGAGCAATAGCTGCCTATCTAAAAGATCATCCTGGAAGAAGTGCGGTGTTGTCCGCATTAGCCTGCCTTGCCAGACCGGATGGCATACTCGTCCCGTTTGCCATCCTGGTTCATGCTTTCCTTAACAAACGCCGGTGCACCTGGAAGGCGGTATTCACATTTGTTCTCATTCTGGCGCCCTGGCTGCTCTTCTCCTGGTACACCTTCGGTTCGCCCATCCCCCTGACTCTGTATGCCAAGCAGGCGCAGGGCACTCTCGCCATCAGCAAAGATTTCATTGGCGGCTTTCTGGCACTGGCTCAAAGCTATGCCACCCAGTGGCAGTGGCTGTTCAAAGCCATCCTTTTCCTGTTAGGTCTTATTCCCTTGTTTTTGAAGGCAAAATCCTGGTCCTTTTTGATTGCCTGGACCAGTCTGTATTTCCTGGGTTTTACGGTGCTGGGGGTGAGTGCCTATTTCTGGTATTACGCCCCCCTGGTACCAGCCTTTTTGATCATCACCGGGCTTGGCCTGGAAAGTCTGATCCAAAAATTTCGGGCTGCAAGCCCCAAGATACGCCCATATGCACATCTTGCTACCCTTCTACTCTTAAGTATCCTGCTGATAGCCGACATCAACAGCCTTTTGATTTTACGCCAAAAGCAAGATCATCGTTTTGGAATCTATCGAGCAGCTGGGACGTGGCTGCAACAAAATACACCCGAGAACGCCCTCACCGCTGCCCTGGAGATCGGCATCTTGGGATATTATGCGCAACGCCCTATCGTTGATTTTGCTGGTCTGTTGCAGCCTGAAATCGCTCAACAACTGGTTGGCGCTCAGGACTACGAGTCGGCTGCGCTTTTTACGGCAGAAAGATATCACCCTGACTACCTGGTTCTGCACCAGGGTCTTTACCCCCAGCTAGAAAACAGGCTAGAGGAAATTGCCTGCAAGCCAGTCCATTTTTTGGATGGTGATGACTACAACTACCCGGGAATGATGACCATCATGCAGTGCAATCTGCCTTAAGCCACTTCTCAATCGTCTACTCCCTGGTAGAATACAACAGCAGGGTAGCCTGTACGATATGATTGTTAAAATTCATCTATTTGACTAGAGAAGAGACCTTTGATGAAATTTATCCCTACTGCCATTCCTGATGTCATCCTGATCGAACCTCGCATTTTCACGGATGAACGCGGCTTCTTCCTGGAAACCTACCGGCAGCAGCATTTTCAATCCGCTGGGATTTCGGTTAACTTTGTCCAGGACAATCATTCTGGTTCCTATCGCGGGGCTTTACGTGGTCTGCATTACCAGATCCAACAGCCCCAGGGAAAACTGGTACGCGTTGTGGCTGGTGAAATTTACGATGTGGCTGTTGATATCCGCAACAGTTCGCCTACTTTTGGCCATTGGGTCGGCTTGACTTTGAGCGCAGAAAATAAACACCAGCTTTGGGTCCCACCTGGTTTTGCCCACGGTTTCCTTGTGCTGAGCGAATGGGCGGAGATCTTTTACAAGACCAGCGATTACTATGCCCCCCAATACGAGCGAACCTTACTGTGGAATGACCCGCAGCTTGAAATTAACTGGCCGTTGGAACCAGGCATCCAACCCGTTTTATCGCTCAAAGACACGCAGGGATTGCCACTTTCCAAAGCGGAGCTGTTCGCATGATCCATTTTCGTTCAAAGCTCAAACTATTAGATCTCATTCCTTGTGAAAAACAACCATGCAAAACATTCTAGTCACCGGCGGAGCTGGTTTTATCGGCTCAAACTTTATACACTACACACTGAATACTAATCCCCAAGCGCAGATCATTAACCTGGATAAGCTCACCTATGCCGGCAGCCAGGAAAACCTCAAAGACCTGTCCTATCCCGAGCGTTATCATTTCGTCCATGGCGATATTTGTGAGCGCGAGTTGGTCGACCAGTTGCTGCGCCAGCATCAAATCGACACCATTGCGCACTTTGCCGCTGAAACCCATGTGGATCGATCGATTTTGGGTCCAGCCCAGTTTATCCAAACCAATATTGTGGGCACCTTCAGCTTGTTGGAGGCTGCCCGCCAATACTGGCTGGACGAAAAGCCTTTCGATAGACCGGTGCGTTTCCACCATGTTTCTACCGACGAAGTTTTCGGGACCTTAGCCCCACAGGATCCCGCCTTCAGCGAAACCACCCCCTATGCACCCAGATCGCCTTATGCGGCATCCAAAGCCTCCAGCGATCACCTGGTGCGTGCTTATTATCATACCTATGGGCTGCCGGTCAGCATCACCAATTGTTCCAACAACTACGGACCCTACCAGTTTCCAGAGAAATTGATTCCTCTGATGATTCTAAATGCGCTGGATGGAAAACCATTGCCGGTTTATGGCGATGGGCAACAAATTCGCGACTGGTTATACGTCGAGGATCACTGCCAGGCGATCACTGCCGTTATCCAACAGGGAAAACCAGGAGAAACCTACGCGGTCGGCGGACAAAACCAGCCCACCAACTTGACCATCGTGCATACCTTATGCGAAATCCTGGATGAGCTCCAACCGGACTCGCCGCACACTCCTCACCAGCAACTGGTTAAATTCGTTGCCGATCGCCCGGGACATGACCGGCGTTATGACATCGATATCCAAAAAATCCATCAAGAATTGAACTGGTCACCCCGTCAGGACCTGGCAAGTGGGCTGTTAAAAACCGTCAAATGGTACATTGATAACCCTGATTGGATCCAGGCCATCCGCCAGCAGCAGGCATACCAGACCTGGCTGGATCAAAACTACCAGGGACGTGAAAAAAAGGAGGGAATGTAAAATGAAAGGCATCATACTTGCAGGCGGGCACGGCACTCGTCTTTACCCTCTGACATTAGGCGTTAGCAAACAACTGCTGCCGGTTTACGACAAACCCATGATCTATTATCCCCTGTCGATGCTGATGCTGGCAGGTATCCGCGAGATCCTGGTGATCAGCACACCAGTAGCATTACCTGCTTTTAGAGAACTGTTGGGCGACGGCAGCCAATGGGGATTATCTTTCGATTACCAGGAACAGGCTAGCCCACGCGGCCTGGCCGACGCCTTCCTGGTAAAACCGGAATTTATCGATAACCAGCCGGTTTGCCTGATCCTGGGCGACAATATTTTCTTCGGGCATGGCTTGCCAGGCCAGCTCCAGCAGGCTGCTGGACTCCAAGAAGGCGCTCTGATTTTTGCATATCCGGTGCGCGATCCCCAGCGATATGGGGTGGTTGAGTTCGAAAACGGACGCGCCATCAGCATCGAGGAAAAACCGCTCAAACCGCGTTCAAATTATGCCGTCCCCGGATTATATTTTTATGATAACCAGGTAGTCGAGCTGGCAGCCAGTTTACAACCTTCAGTGCGTGGCGAGCTGGAAATCACCGATCTTAACCGCATTTACCTGGAGCGTGACCAGCTGCAGGTGCAGGTGATTGGACGAGGCGTCGCCTGGTTGGACGCCGGCACTCACGAATCCCTATTGCAGGCGGCCAATTTCGTCCAGGCAGTCGAGGACAGGCAGGGCATGATGATCTCATGTCCAGAGGAAATTGCCTATCGAATGGGTTTTATCGACAAAATCAAGTTAAAGGAATTGGCTGATCAATTCTCATCTAATCATTATGGGACTTATTTGGCATCTCTGGTTGATTAATGATTATCGGGTGGTAGAGTGTATCCATTTTTTCTGTACGAGCATTTATCAATTTCAGAAGTCAATCTCTTACTACAACCATTTGTAAACCTTCCATTATAAAATTCTGATCAGACCAATAACCTGGCTTGTGACAAGAAATTGCGCCAGTTCTTTCGTTAGATAAGTATTACACGAGATTATTCAAAGATAACATTATCACTTAGGAACAATGCTTGATGAGAATCCTTCTTCTTGGAAATAGCGGGCAGCTCGGATGGGAACTTAATCGTACCTTAGCGACAGCAGGTCAATTAATCACTCTAGACCAGCCTGTGATTGATTTCTTAAAGCCTGAAGACTTGATCCAGTGCATTCTGAACATTTCTCCCAAGATTATTGTGAATGCTGTTGCTTACACAGCTGTTGATGACGCGGAGAGCAACCCTCATTTAGCATTCACGATCAATTCTTCAACTCCTGGGAAAATTGCCCAAACCGCGCGAGAGATCAATTCAATTCTGATCCATTACTCAACTGACTTTATTTTCGATGGCGACACCTCCCAACCATACGTGGAGACAGACCATGCGAAACCAAAAAACATCTATGGCTTGAGTAAACTAGAAGGGGAAAATGCCATCTGCGACTCTCAATGCAATTACATCATTATCCGAACGAGTTGGATGTTCAGTAGCCGCTGTGATAATTTCTTGAGAAAAGTCTTAAAGTGGTCACGAAGCAAAAAGGAGATGCGGATTGTTACCGATCAAATTGGTAGTCCCACTTCTGCTCGCTTGCTTGCTGAGATTACTTCTCAAATGCTAATTATGGGAAAAGATAACCTTGATGAAATGTTCAGTTCTCATCGAGGTATTTATCATCTTGGGGGTAGCGGTTTTACCTCGCGATATGACTTTGCCCAGTTTATCCTTGAGAATGACCTCCAAAAATCACAACAGATGGTGCAGTCTATAATACCAGTCTCGTCTCAAGAATTTCCATCCGTTGTGCAAAGACCTGGTTTTTCGGCATTAAACTGCGATAAATTCTTTCATACTTTTGGTTTACAACTACCTCCATGGACGGATGGGGTTAAGCTGGTATTGGAAGAAACGGCACTATCTTCATAATCACATTCGCTATAAAAAGTCATTTCGTGTCCGATCATAGATAGCCTTCAATGAAAAACAATTCGATCCTTGCTGGTGTCAAGATTTGGTCCTGATATGTCAGACTTTGATAAGGGAAAATAACTCAATCATTGGTGATATACTCAGAAAAACTCATCGAGAACCAAAAGAAAGAATCAGTTACATGGCACAAAAAATCAAAGGAGTCTCTATGGAGCCTATCCAATTATTCGTCCCAACATTTCGTGTTGAAGAAACATTAAGTCAGATTCGAGAATGCCTTGAAAAAGGATGGACGGGATTAGGGTTTAAAACCGTCGAGTTTGAAAACGAGTGGAAGGATTTCACAAATCTTCCTCATGCACATTTCTTAGGCTCTGCGACCTTTGGCCTTCACCTGGCTGTACATTTATTCAAGCATGTAGAGAAATGGGCTGACGATGACGAGATCATCACGACCCCTTTGACTTTTGTATCTACCAATCACAGCATATTGTATGAAAAACTTAAACCAGTCTTTGCTGACACAGATGAGCATTTATGTCTTGACCCAGCTTCTGTTGAAAATCGGATCACAGATAAAACGCGTGCAGTAATTTATGTGGGTATTGGCGGTAACACAGGCCAACTGGCGCAAATTGTTAAGCTATGCAAGAAAAACAATTTAAAATTGATTTTAGATGCAGCCCACATGACTGGTACCCGCTGGAAAAACGGCACTCATATAGGTGGAGAAGCAGATGTGAGTATTTTTAGCTTTCAAGCAGTGAAGAACCTACCCACAGCCGATTCAGGGATGATTTGTTTCAAAGATGAAAATCTGGATAAGGAAGCCAGAAAATTATCCTGGATGGGCATTAACAAGGATACATTCTCGCGAACTAATGAGCAAGGATCATACAAATGGCATTATGATGTCGAATATGAAGGCTTTAAGTACCATGGAAATTCGATCATGGCAGCTATTGGCCTGGTTTCACTCAAATATGTGGATCAAGATAATGCTTATCGCCGCCAAATCAGTGAATGGTACGATGAAATGTTAAAAAAAGAGCCTAGAATCAGGAGAGTACCGATGTCGTCTGACTGCGTACCATCTCGCCATCTATATCAAATCGAGGTAGATCGCCGAGACGAGGTAATGCTTGCGCTTAATCAGCAAAAAATTTATCCCGGTGTGCACTATCGCGATAATACCTCCTATAGAATGTATTCATACGCCCAGGGAACATGTCCAAATGCACATCGATCCAGTGAGCGGATCATATCGCTACCGTTGCATATTCGACTAAGCTATAAAGATGTTGTCCGAATTTGCTCAACACTAAAACAAACAATCCATCACCTGAATCCTTAATTCCTAAAATACCTGATATGAAGCGAGCGATAAAATGTGTTTCTGAAGGAAAAATAAGTCTCTGCCTTCTTGAAGAAGCGGATTTGGCAACTACACTAAAATGGCGTAATCAAGAAGAGATAAGAAAATGGTTTTTCCACTCGGACATCATCACGTATGAGCAGCACTTAGAATGGTTTCGCTCCTATCAGAATTCTGATGAGGATTATGTTTTTATCATCAGAGACTTGGATTCACAAAACAAGCCTGTTGGACAGTTAGCCATTTACCATATTGATTGGGCAAAGCAAAGAGCAGAATTTGGAAGATTAATGATTGGTGAACTTAGTGCACAAGGAAAAGGCCTTGCTTATGCAGCCACAAATCTGGCATTAAAAATTGCATTTGATCAGCTAGAACTCGTCGAGCTTTATTTGGAGTTGTTATCCCATAACAAGCGCGCCCTGGCTTTATATCAAAAGATCGGTTTTATTGTGCAAAGCAGTCAATCACCTGTCGTCAAAATGCATATCACAAGGTCATCAAGTATTCGATAATCCGAATAGCTAACTCAATCAAATTTTTGATTTAACCATCCGTCCACACACACCACATCAATTATTAGGACCGCTGTACAAGCAAAACTTGTACAGCGGTTTTTCTTTAATCTATTTGCCAAACAAAATAATCAAAGTCATTGCTTGATGAGAGTTGCTTGAAAACCTGAGGATGGAGATCACCTTGCAAACATGTCAGGTTGTTTATAAAAGGGGGATAGGAATTATCAAGCATCTGTCGAATGTTAATTTATTTTATTGATATATATTGCATAGATTTTATTGAGCTTATTCAGAATTATTTGCTTAAATGAGAGAACGCTACTTTCATCTGTGAACACAAGTACTTTTATCTCATTGACTTAGCCTAGAGAGAGTTTATTATTGAAGAAATAATGTATGAATAGGTTGAAAAATGAATAAAAATATAAATCTTTATTGTATTTTCAAAACGATGATCATCATAGGATTAATTGCCTTCATCACCATTCCGGACGGCATTGCCAATGCAGGTGTATTCTATGTGACAAGTGCTGGAGATGAAGCAGATGCCAATCCTGGAGATGGACTATGCCGGACTTCTGGAGGCGCTTGCACACTGCGAGCAGCGATTGATGAAACAAATGTGCTCACTGGTCCTAATACGATACAAATACCAGCTCTAAAAATTTACCTAAATCGCGAGCTGCGTATTGAAGATCATGTTGGCGATGACTCTGTGATCATCAAAGGCGCTGGCAAAAGCGTTACAACAATCGATGGCAAGGGAATAAGTCGGGCTTTCTATTTTACCGCCAGGAGTGGAAACCATTCGATTTCCGATCTCACCATTCAAAACGCCATCAATACGAAAACGCTTGCTACTGAACGTAACGGCGGTGGTATCTTCAATGAAGCAAGCTTAACGCTAACCAATGTCGATATTAAAAACAGCCGGGCTTTCCAGGGTGGGGGCGTATACAATCAGCATGCATTTGTAGGTCCTGCGGGGGAAAATATACCCGTCTTGACCTTAGAGAATGTAACCATATCTGGAAATACAGCAACTGCTAATGAGCTGGGTTTTGGCGGTGGAGGCCTATTTAACGGCAGCTTGCTATACGGCAACAATGTCACAATCACTGGGAATTATGCGGAATTGCAAGGTGGTGGTCTTTATCATAATTCCTTTAAGCCATCAACCTTGAAAAACTTTGTAATCAGCAACAATGTCTCCAAAGACGGTGGGGGTATCAACACGGATTTAGGTGACCTATTTCTGGAAGATGGCGTTATTGATAGCAATGAGTCGCGCTGTTGCCGGCCTCCCACCAATGCATATACTGGAGGTGGAGGAATTTACCACAACGAAGGCTTACTTACCATCAAGAATGTTATCCTATCTAACAATAAAGCTCTCTCTGCGGGTGGGTATGGAGGTGCGATTTATAATTCAGAGAGCTTAGAGCTCCACAATGTTTCCATTGTGAATAATGTAGCCACTTACGGAGCGGGAATCGCTAACGGCAATTACACGTTGGCTCCTAATATGCTCTATATCAACACCAGTACGATGAGTGGGAATATTGGGTATGGCACCACCACAATCGAATCGGAAGGCGGAGCCATATTCAATTTAGACAATGGACACATTTTGATCGAGTATTCTACCATTACAAAAAACCAGGCGAAGGCATCTGGCGGCATCACGAACAGAACCAACAATACATATATAGAGATCAAGAATACACTTTTAGCCGAGAACACTGACACCTATGGAATTCCAGATTGCAGAGGAAGAATCAACTCCTTGGGTTATAACTTATTTGGAAAACCAAATGTTACTGGGGGCGGCGGTCTAACTTGCGAGTTTATTTACAAGAGCACAGATAAATTAAACATCGCACCATTCATAGGCACACTAACCATAGAAGGGACTGTTGCGTATCATCCCCTACTGGAAAATAGTCCCGCCTTTGACAGTGGTGGCAGTGCCTGCCCGTATTATGATACACGCGGAGAATTGCGACCGTCAGCCAGTGCTTGTGACATTGGAGCTTATGAGATCCAATTGACATCCAACCAAAATACCCAGAATACCATTTTCATCCCTTTGATTAAAAAATAAGAAAAGCATTCATGTGCCAAATTTGAAGACCGGGTTCTATCCATCAAGAATCCGGTCTTCTTGTTTTCTTTGAAATTGAAAATCATGACCGTCGGGCGTCTGTTACTCCATTGTCCATTTCTCGATTGCACAGGTTTATAAACATGTCGCTACTTAATGGGGATAACCAAGTCCTGCCAGTAGCGCTCGCCTAAGAAAAATTCCTGTGATGATATAATATTTGAGGCGTTAAATCTTTTAACTTAAAGAGTAACCTATGCTATTTGCCAGAGATTTTCTCAGTGATCAACAAGTTCTTAAATCCTCATCTTCACCAATTTCCCCTTCTGTTTCAATTATTCTTCCCACTCACAAAAGGCGAGATCTTTTAGATCGTTCCATTAACTGTATCTTGAATCAAACCTATACAGATTTCGAGTTAATCATCATGGATGATGGATCCTATGATGGATCCTACGAACTTATCGAGAATTTTCGATCTGAGGATTCCAGAATTATCCATGTACGGCATGAGATCAATTGCGGGTTGCCTGCCATTCGAGTAAATGAAGGAATTGAACTGGCAAAAGGAAAATACCTTGCATTTCAATTTGATGATGATGTTTGGAGACGAAATGCCTTAGAAGACCTGGTAAAAGAAGCAAAGAAACATGATGAACCCGTTGTTGTTATCGGCCAATCATTGTTTTACACAAAAGTTGGCAACCATGTTTTACCTGCGGAAGACATTGACCTTGTCTCCCTTTTAGATATTAACAAAATCGCCAATAATAGTGTTTTATTTAACCGCTCGCTTGTTTTCGAATTTGGAATGTACGACCCTCATATCGGAATGCGCCGGTTATGTGATTGGGATCTCTGGCTTCGCTTGATTAAAAATGTAAAGTTCATCTCAATAAAGAAAATCGTATCAGAAGTATTTGAAAGTAATGAAGGGGCTATAGGTGTTACGGTTCCCTGGGATTTGCATCTGTTTCGATTCATAAACAATATCCCAAGAGACGAACTCTTAACTCCAGACAAATGGCGCGATTACGAGCTTGATTCTTTGGATATTGCTGGGGCGGAATTAACCGGAGAGTTTCGGAAAAGATTATACGAAGAACAAATCGTGCCCTATTATTTTAACCATCGTCATTTTTTCCCACAAATTGGTGGTTTTTCGGCGTCCCTACCCGCTTCAAGAAAAAAGAACATTTTATACACAAAACAATCGTTTGATGTATGCAATGAAGTAACAATCAATAATTATGACCAATTATCTAATCAGCGAAATAGCTACAAAACATACTTCCAAATTCTTGGCGAAATAAAACCTGTCTGGCAGAAAGAAGCCGATGGTTTACTTCTTATGCGTACGGTCGAAGATCAAGCAGTAAAATTATCCAAACAAGCTTTGGCTAACAACCTTTCTTCAGCCCTTTATCTGGATGATGATCTCTTTACTTTTTACGAATACGGAGAACAATACAAATATCTAGCGCCACAAACACCTTATTATGAAAACCTTTGCGAAATCACCAAAAACGTTGATGCCGTCCTGGTAACCAACCGTTTTATCGGAAAATCCGTTTTTCCCTATAATCCCCGCATTATTCCACATAATAATTGTGTTCGCGAATCTTTTCTACCATCTCATATTCACAAGCGTGGTGACACCAGGTTGCGAATAGGTTATGTAGGCAGCCAATATCGTATTGAAGAATTTTCAAAAATCTGGAAAGCACTCGAAGAAGTTTCAAAAAAATATGGGGACAGGGTTTTGTTTGAATTTTGGGGATTGGATATTAAATCATTACCCTCTCTATCCTCACCAGTCATTCAAAAACCCTTCACCTTCAGTTATCAATACTATCTAAGAAAATTAAAAAATAGCCATTTTGATATTCTGCTAACCCCAATGCTTGACTACCCCACGCCTCGATTGGCAAAGTCACTAATAAAGTATTACGAAACTGCTGTCGCTGGGGCTCTTGGGATATTCTCTGATGTTGTTCAATATCAAGATTTACCAGCTGGTTTAACTTGTTTAAAAGCAAGAAACGAAACAGATGAATGGTATCAACAAATCGTTACGGCTATCGAAATGGGTGCTGATGAGTTTGACACGATGCGCACCAGATGTCTGGAACACGTGCGTGAAGAATATACAGAAATTGCGCAAATTGATTTACATGAGGCAGCCCTTAGAGCGATTGATTTTCACAAATTGACCAGAGAAAATAGATATCAAGATGGAATGCCAAGAGTCATGTATGTGTTGCACTCGGTTCATTTGGGGGGGGCGGAAATCCAACTCTTGAGGAGACTCCGCCTGATGAAAAACTATGGGATACAACCTATTGTGATTATTCCGAGTATCCTGATGGGAACGGAAAATGCCAACCGATTGAAGCAGGAGCTGGAAACTGAAGAGATAGCTCTAGATGCTGTCGAATATACCTGCTTTACTGAACCTAGAAGCCCTAAGGAGTTTTTTAGCACCCTGGAACGTGAACAAATAAAAGATCTCTTAATCCGCTGGAAACCAGCACTTGTCCACACGGTTACCTTCATCCCTTCTTTTGGGCAGGTATGTGACGAAATGAAGATACCGCACGCGAATACCTTGTATGCAGTCCAAGATGATTTTTCCTGGCAGGATAATAACCCTGGTTTCTCCCATTGCTCTGTGGTTCAATCAGATAGCCTTCGCTATGCAAAAAGATGGGGAGAGTTACTTAACACACCCCATGTTTGCGCTCGTGATAATGCACCAAAATCACTTTTTTCCCTTGGGCAGTTGAATTATCTAAAGAATATCCATCGCAATGAACTTCCTGATTCTAAGCCGACCATCAATCTAATCGTGCTTGGCACATTCCAAGATCGAAAACAACAATTGGAAACCATTGAGGCCGTGGGCAGGCTTAAGCAGAATGGATTAGAACACATAAACTTGAGATTGTATGGTTATACACACTTCTTCCCCGACTATACCAAGAAGTGTCACCAAGCCATTAAACAATACGGGCTTGAAAATGAGGTGTTCATCCACGATTTCAATGATGATCTTGAGAAGGTCTTTTCAGATGCAGACATCCTTCTTAGCCTTTCAACTTATGAAAGCTTTCCAGGATCTATCAAAGATGCCTTTGCCGCTGGTGTGCTGGTAGTAGCCACGCCTGTGGGTGGTGTAAAAGAGCTCGTTGTGGATAACATGACCGGTATTTTGTGCAGAGACACATCCGTAGAAGCCTTGATGGAAGGCATCCTTCGTGCAATCCATTTAGAACGAGAAGATTCTCAATCTATTCGCCAACGAGCTCGAAAAATTGCTCGCCTGGAATTACATCCTTATCGGACAGCCAATGACTTGTTTAGAATTTACAATCTCGCCATCGAAAAATTGAGAGCTGGGACTGGAACTGATATTTATAATTCCCCAAACTTACCAATTATGGAAAACAATCTCGTTTCCAGCGGGTCAACAAGGAACGGGAGGCGCGCCAGTTATGTTTCTCCTACAGACCCACCAAGGAGCTCTCACCCTGTAGGTGCTGGCCTGACCTACCCATTATGGATCGAAAAATCGAACTGGTCAGGTGTCGATGTCTTTATTGGGACCCACTTAAAGCTGGCAAACGGAGAGCTTATTGTTAAGCTCAAATCGCAAACTGGAAATCTGCTGAGAGAAATTCGCGTCGATTTAGTCAACGCCCACGATAACGATTGGCTTGAAATCCGGTTTGCTCCAATTTCACATTCTGAAAATCAATCGTTTTATCTCGAGTTTACTATCGAGGATCCCACGAAAGAGACCCTCCTAAGCATATATCAGGCAAAGCCTTATCAAGCCAGATCCATCTATCTGGTTCGACGATTAATCCAAAAAATCGGGTTTAGATTGAAAAGCAACCACCTGTATTGTAGAACCTGGTACAACTAATCTACTTATTACTCAAAATCCAAGGTTTTCATGAACACTAATTTCTCTTTTGAAATACCAAAACTATTACTCATTCTTCCATTGGAAAGTCCTTCAGCTACTATTTATATTAATAAACCTCTTGATAAGCTGCAGGAGTATGGATATATTGAATTTATCACGAGACTCGAATCCGAGGTGACAACTGAAGATATCCATACATGTGATTTGGTTATATTCTGCCGCAATCAAGACCCTGAATACAATTGGATTTTAGAGGAATGTCTGAAAAAGAAGGTTGCAACCATTTATAACCTTGATGACAATTTATGGGAAGTACCTGAAGAGCTTTATTACGCCAGATTGTATCGAGAATCAGAACAAATCAAACAACTTGAAATTTATCTAAACAAAGTAGATCTCGTTCTTGTTTACAGCCAAGATCTTAAACAAAAAGTTTCTTCCTACAACTCTAATGTCGTTGTAGCTATTCCTTGTATTGATATTCATCTAACTTCCCCTGTTCCGATCCAAAAGAAGAATAATAAAATTCATATCACATATCTAACCGGAAGGGGCAACACAGATCCTTTACTTACTATTTTTTCGGAAGCACTGCTAAAAATCATCGACTTATATGGTGACCGCATCGTAATGCACTGGTGGGGAGAAATTCCAGAACTATTCGCATCCTTGCCAAACTCCCGCCTGGAAAATATCAATCATGATTACAACGACTTTTTATACCAACTCACCCAAGCAGGCTATGATATAGGGCTGGCCCCGCTACTCCACTCCAAGTTTTATTATTCAAAAACGAACACCAAATTTCGAGATTATGGTGCGGCACACATCGCTGGGATTTACACAGACCATTCGGTTTACTCGGATGTCGTCCATCGACAGACAGGTTTGCTAGTAACAAATGAAACCGATGCCTGGTTTAGTGCAATTAAGGATTTAATCGATGACGAGGATTTAAGAGAACACATCAAACAAGAAGCTTACCAATTTGTAAGAACAAATTATCATCAATCGAAGCTGGAAAAACAATGGCTGGATGTCATTAAATCTATGCTTAATGACCATGAGTGTTCGTCTTGTCTGAACACTTTCAAACAGCGAGGCACAACCCCATCAATTAACCTGTCCCTCGGTGCTAATCGCTTTATCACACCTGGTTTCCAATGTTTGGCCAAATTTGCAGGTCCAGGTGTATCTATCATAGCTGATCTTAGCCACCCCCTGCCTTTTAAGACTAACAGCGTCAGCAAGTTAGAATTGTTAAACTCATTCGGAAGTCGTATCGAATTTAATCGATTATTAGAAGAAGTTTACAGAGTATGCCATCATCTTGCCCAAGTTTCCATCTTAGCCCCTTACACAGAACAAAGTAATTCTGGAAATCAAGAAGACGATTATCCTGTTTTCAATGAATTTACTCCCGCTGAGTGGACCCAAGAAAATAAGACCGGCATTGATGAAATCGAATCTAAAAATTTTTCGGTGGTCCGAATACAAGATATTGACATCCGTTGTATTGGTTACGAACTATTCGATAATCTATTAGAAGATGGGGAAAAACCGAAAAAAGGAAATGAAGACAAGATAGAAACACCTACTACACACGAAAAAATTTATTATCAATGTACGGTCATAAAAGGTGTATCAGATAATTCAAAAGAGTTTCAAGAATTGAAGCAAAAGTTTTTTGAACCGGCTTACGTTCATGTCTATCGCTTAAGAAATCTCAATGAGCATCTCGGTAAACAGTTGAAAATTTTGGAGAAAGAATTAACCAAAATCGAAGAACTCAATCTAAATCTCAGTGAAACACGCGATGAGCTGGATACTTACAAAGAAAAAAACAACAAGCTCACTTCAGAAATTGAACAATTTCAAAGAGATGTATCCTTGGGACGCGTCCTTGCCAAAGATCTTGACACTTTTCGCAATCGGAAATTATTCAGACTTATTGATCACATATACAATCGATCCGATTTATCCAAAGAATTGCCAGTTACAATGCATAAGTTAATCGATGACAGCTTGATTTTCCTACAATCTCTTAAAGGATTTACACTAAAGATCAGTCAAAATTTAAACCTGGTTCCACATCTTTCTTACGACCTTTATTTGCCTCTACAAAAATTATCTGGCATTTATCTGGCTGCCATCCTGGACATTTCAGCTACAATGGGTGTTCTAAGAATAGAAATAAGCACTCATGACAACCAAATAGTCGCACAATCAGAAATTCAAACAAGCCTGATCGAGCGCGGCAACCCAACGCTATTCTCATTCAGTCCATTTACTCCAAAGTCATCAAGCATGTATTCACTCAGAATCTATGCTCGCAATGTGGATATTCCTATACGAATTTATGAATGGCAGAAAAGCAACCTCCTCAATTTTGGCCATATCCAAACCAAACCATTCATGGGCTATCAATTTGAGGAAAGCTAATCATCCGGCATAACAAAATGAAAACCAAACATCCTTTGGTCATCTCTGTTTTGCCCGGTTTTTCTGCGTCCACACTGTTAGATGTAGTAAGACCTTTATTAAGGTTGAATGCCACGGGCAAAATCAGCTTTCAGACAAAACTCGAGCAATATACAATAACTCGTTCGTTAAAAAAGGCATCCCTGGTAATCTTTTGCCGAAACACTGAACCTAAATATCAGAAATCTCTTGATTACTTAATAGATAACAACATTCCATATATCTACGACTTAGATGACAATTTATTTGAAATTCCTCTGGATACAGAACTTGGCCAATATCATCGCGCCCCTGAACGGCAATTAACACTCAGAAAATATATCAGCAATGCCCACCTTGTTCGAGTTTATTCAAAAACGCTTCTTGATATAGTCAATCAATACACGGATCGCGCAGTCATCGTATCCGCGCCATTAGACTGGTCGCTCGTCAGAACACCGCCCAGAATAGACCATAAAGAAAAGCCAATCCGCATTGTGTACGTAACCAGCAGAAAAGAAGATAACCTCTGGAAGCTCTTCTCAATCGCGCTTAAAGATTTGCTGAAAAACTACGATAAACAAGTAGAAATGTATTTTTGGGGATATTTCCCTGAAGAATTTTCGGTATTTAAGAATGCGTTTTTATTGCCCTATGAACCTAATTACGCTACATTCATGAGTAAATTTTCACAAGCAGGATTCGATATTGGGCTAGCGCCATTATTTGACGATAATTTCCACAATGCAAAAACCAACAATAAATTCCGGGAGTATGGTTCCTGTAAGATTGCAGGTATATATTCGAATGTGCCCGTTTACAGTGGATGCATTCAACACAAAAATGATGGATATTTGGTTAATAACACTCCCGAAGAGTGGTACGCAGCATTAGAGCAGCTTGTAAATGATCTTCAACTTCGAAATTGGATCATTCAAAATGCCTACGAAAACATTAAAGCCAATTATTCACAAACAGCCTTTGATCATGAATGGGGCAGGCAGATTATTGAAATTATCAATTCGCATGATAGCAACAACCCTAACCTATCAGAAAGAACGTTGCCAAACGCCTCTGCAGACGATGCCAAGATCCAACAACCCTATAGGGGGTTGATAGCCTGGTTCATGCTAAGATATGGACAAATAAATAAAAAATATCAGAAAGAAGGAATATCAGGGGTCATCACTGCTCTGAGACAAGAATTGACCAATTTTTATTTCTTGATCAAAATTAACTTATTTAAAAGTATTTAATGTTTATGAATAAAGCCAATCGTCTTCCAGGTAAGATACTAATTCTAAGCGGAGTAAGGGGTGATACTCGGCGCTATCGAAGTATCCACCTTTTTGAACAATTAAACATCCTTAATTTAAATGTTGAATTAAGCCATATTACCCACCCGAAGATTGGACGGCAAGTCGAAGAAGCCGATATCGTAATTTTTCATCGAACAGCTTATGATAAATTCGTGAGCACTTTGGTTAATAAGATCGAAAAACATAATGGTATAGTTCTTTCAGATATTGATGACTACATTTTTGATCCAAAAGCCTTTCAATGGATCGACAGTCCTGAATTTTCAAACCCCATCAGAGTGAAATTATACGTAGAAGAGATGAAACGGTACCGCGCCATGCTGGAAGTCAGCAGTGGGGTATTGGCTTCGACAGATTTTTTGGCCAAAGTTGTCCAACAAGAAATAGAAAAACCCACTTGGGTCCATCGAAATGCTTTTAGTCTACAACTTCTTGACCTGTCCGAGAAAGCTAGCATAAACAAAAATAAAAACCACGAAAAAATTGTCCTGGGTTATGCAAGTGGCACCCCTACTCATAATAAAGATTTCGCTCTATGTAAACCCTACTTGAAAGAAATTCTCAACCACTATTCACGAGTAGAAATTCACCTTGCTGGGTCACTGATCGCCGGAGATGACTGGGGAAAACACCAGGCAAGAATCAAGAAGATCCCTTTGGTAAATTGGCAGTCTCTACCCTCCGTTTTAGCTAAATTTGACATAAACTTAGCCCCTTTGATTCGTGATAATCCATTTAATCAATCAAAAAGCGAAATAAAATATATGGAAGCTGGTCTTGTTAGAATTCCATCGGTTACCAGTTCTACAGATTCTTTTAATTATGCAATCCAATCTGGTATAAACGGCATTGTAATAAATCAAGAAGAAGAATGGTTTACAGCTTTATCAATGCTGATTGAAAACCAAGAGAACAGGCAGCAGATGGGTGAAAATGCTTATCAGCACGTGATTGAAAATTACCATCCATTTTGTCGGGCACAAGAGCTGCTCGATACATTAGAACAAGCAACTTCAAGAAAATTTCACACCCAGTCATCAGACACCATACAGATTACTTCAAATTTCAACCGCTCCCATCCTGACAATCAAGCAAAAATGATGCGCTTAGATTTGTTAGAAAAAGATCCTAATCTTGTTAGAATGGGGATTTACACACTTAGACATCGCGGGTTTCAGCAAATCAGCCTGCAAGCCATGCTCTTTCTCTTCAGGCTTCTGTCATCATTACGAGAAAACCTTCACAAAAAGATTAAGGGTCTATTTTATAATAAAGGCAACAAGTCTGCGTTTTTCTCTTGATAAATGAGACAAATAATAATGACTGGAAAAAACTGTTAAAAATTGTTATGATCGGTATTGACACTGGCAAAATCAGAGGTGCGTTTGACTTCTAAAAAATTATTTTTGCTTATTGCTTATTTACTATTTCTATCCTTATTGGCGATTGGATTGGTTTGGGCGGAATTTTCCAAACAAAATGCAGAATCTCTTTCTTTTACCCAAGTCATTTTATTCATATCGTTTCTGTTATTCGCTATTTTCCTGATCTTTCTGTTGTTTCTGTTCAGGCAAGTTCCAACTTTGGCAAACAGCACAATCACCAAAATACAAAGTTTTCTTGGCGAAACACGAAATTGGTGGAGGATCTTCAGCGTCAATCTTCTCGTCTTCCTGGGATGTATTTACTTAACAACGCTAGCACAAAACATAAAAGAACCATTCACTGCAGGTATTCTTGGACGAACACAAATCATCCTGTTATATATAATTGGTTTAAGCAGTTCAGTTTTTGCCATTCTATTTATAAATGCGCCTCACTTAAAACAAAAAGCTCGTGATTTGATGAATTCCAGCTTTTCCATAACCATTCTTATCGTAATTTTAATCATGGCTGGATGGTTCTGGGTGGTAGACAATGGCATTGAACAAGAATCCCAGATAACTGGTTGGAATCCTCAAGGAGCTCCGGTTCTAGAAACACAAGTCTTGATAGCCTGGTTGATCGGGACAGGAATCATGATTTTGGTGTTTCTACTATCGAGAAACTTTTCCTTTAATAGATTGGTAAAGGGGATTTCAAATTGGAAAATTGATCTACTGGTTATGATTCTTCTATGGAGTGTTTCCACCTATTTATGGTCAACAACCCCCATTGCGTCCAACTGGTTTCTTTCAGAAAAACGGGCGCCAAATTTTGAGTATTATCCCAATACAGATGCAGTGATCTACGATTCGACCGCCCAAGACCAATTAGTCGGAGAGGGTTTTCGAGTATTTGGTACACCCTATGTCCGCCGCCCGCTACATGCTTTAGTTTTAACTCTCCTGCATTCTTTGGGAGGGCAGAACTACGAAAATTATATTTTCTTTCAAGTCATCCTTCTAGCCTTATTACCCCCTTTGTTTTACCTGCTAGGTCTTATGCTACACAACCGTGTTTCAGGGTTAATCATAGCAATTATCGTTTCACTTCGAGAATATAATTCTATTGCGCTAGCTGGCAATATTACTACATCCAATGCAAAAGTTTTATTGGCAGATATGTTAACCTTTTTAACCGTGATGATTTTTATCATTGCAGCAACCAATTGGTTAAAAAAGTTGGAAAAACCCGGACTTGCCCCAATTTTTGCAGGAAGCGCGCTTGGCTTGCCCATCCTCATTCGACCTGAAACAGGTAGTTACGCACTTGTTATACTCATACTAATGGGTATTTTATTAGGCATCAAGAAGAATTATCAGCTCTTACTAAAAAGTACTCTTTTGTTTTTGATTGGTTTAGGTTGCATTCTATCCCCATGGATCATTCGAAATTACCAAAAAACCGGTATGATTTTTATTGACTCTCCTTATTTCTTTTATGAAATTCTTGAGCAGCGCTATGGCAATCCCCAAGGAACAGATCTCCCCCCTGTCGAGTTGAATACATCAGAATCCCCTCTGGATGAATCAGATTTACAGAAATTATCATCTGGAAATGGCTCCGTAGTAAATTTGGAATCTGAAGAAGTTGTAACTTCAGCCACACCGAGCCCAGAAGAAGAATATAGTGAGACTGTCAAACAAAAGACTATTGCTTTTTTCAGAAACAATCCGTCTGAAGTGTTTCGCTTCTTCGTATCTCACTATCTGAACAGCCAAATTCAAACATTTTTAGTTGCGCCAACCACTATCCGTCCTGTGGAAAGTCTCATATCTTTTTCCGGGCACAAAGACCTGGAAAGATTCTCTTCTGATTGTTGTTCAGCCATAGGATACATTCGAAGACTGCCATATTGGCATAAATGGAATGGAATCTTTCCAAGCGATGCATTATTCTTGCTAATCCTGAACATGCTTTTATTATCTTGGGGAGTTCACATTGCTTGGAAACGCTATCGCTGGGCGGGGTTATTCCCCATCTTTGTAAGTCTTATGCATTTCTGGATGAATGCATTGTTTAGAAATTCTGGTGGTCGATATATCTTGCCGATGGATTGGACGGGTATTTTTTATTACGGTATTGGGCTTACTGAGATCACAGCCAACTCATTAAGTTCGATCAAAGATAAAATGAAACTTAGTGAATTGGAAGCGTCATGCGATAAAATCTCCTTTGCGTCTAGGTTTCCAAATAGATTTAAACTGTTGATTACCATACTGCTCCTATCAGGATTAGGTTTTTCAATACCGCTATTTGAGATGAACACATCAAGGAAATACACTGAATCTGTCAAGAAACAAATGCTAGATTCTTTGTATGCCGATTCATCTCTCCAAATCAGTGAGAAACAAACTATTCAAAATTTCCTTAATGAAGGTGGAGATGTTCTAGCAGGAAGGGCGCTGTACCCACGATTTTTCCCAAAAGACCAAGGAGAGCCTGGCTCAACAAATCCATTCGGACCTCGCGATTTTTCTAGAGTTGGCTTCTACCTTGCCGGTCCAAAGAGTGAATTCGTAATCGTCCCAAAACTGGAAAAAATTAAAAATTTTCCAAATGCTTCAGACGTTTTAGTGTTTGCTTGCTCGGAATCGGATGTTTTAGCTGTTGCGGTATTTGAATTCAATTCATTGAAGCAAATGATATGGCGTTCACCACTACCCGACCATATTGAGTGCCCCCTCGAACAAAACTAGTTAGCTCCAGAAATGGATGAATAACCTTGGTCCCAAAGAAATCTCGATTACTGTATCTAGAATAAAAGTATGCATCCACCCACTCTTTCCGTCTGTATTGTCACTTTCCAGGCTTGTGAGCTGCTCGTTGAGTGTTTGCATTCCCTGGCTCAAAACACTCGCCTGGACTATGAGGTGATCGTGGTCGATAATGGTTCTACGGACGGTGTAGAACAAATTCTTCTAGAACAATTCCCGCAGGTTCGTTTCATTCGAAACGAGCATAACCTGGGATATACTCGCCCGATGAACCAGGCGTTGGAGCAGGCAAAAGGCCAGTTTTTACTGCAATTGAACCCGGACACCCTGGTCCTGCCCAGCGCTCTGGACACCCTGGTGAATTTCATGCTCGAGCACCCCCAAGCGGGCATCTGCGGACCTAAAGTGCTGAACCCAGATCACAGTCTGCAAAAACCCTGCCGTCGCGGCGAGCCAACACCTCTGGCAGTTTTCTCCTATTTCACCGGCTTGTATAAACGCTTTCCGCATTCTCAACGATTGGGAGGTTACCTGCTCAATTACCTGGATGAAGACAAGATCGCGGCTGTCGCAGGTGTAGCCGGTTCTTGCATGTTAATCCGCCGTGCTGTTGTGGACCAGATTGGTTACCTGGATGAGCGCTTCTTCGCATACCAGGAGGACACTGATTACTGCCGGCGCGCTCGCCAGGCAGGCTGGCTGGTCTATTATGTACCCCAGGCGAACATCATCCACTATGGCAGCCTGGGAGGCTCACGCGTTCAGCCTTTCCGTTCGATCTATGAATGGCATCGCTCTTATTACCTTTACTACCGCAAACACCTGGCAAAGGATTACTTCTTCCTTTTCAATATCTTTTATTACTTCGCCATGGCTCTCAAGTTGATACATGCCATCCTGGTCAACCTATTCCGCCGGGAGAAGTATGCCGGGCCTCGCAATCCTAAACAGGGGTAAAATAAAATTCAGAGACCGGCAATTCAACCTTGCCAACTCAAGCTTATGAATTCATTTGATAGCATCCTTATCTTTCGTCATGTTCTCCTAGCCCTGGCTGTAACCCTGTTTCTGGGCTGGATCAGCATTCCATTAGCACGGCGCTCAGGCTTGATGGATTTTCCCGGCAGTGCGCCGCATAAACAACACGATGCACCCACGCCGTTAGCGGGTGGTTTGGTTCTGTTCCTTACCTTACTCCTCATCGAATGGTTCAGCGGTTTATTGGAAAACCCTTTCCTAAAGGCGACTTTCATTGCTGTCATTCCTGTCTTCATGGTCGGATTATGGGATGACTTCAAGAGTCTAACACCGCCCCTAAAATTGACCGGGCAGATCATAGCTGCCATCCTGCTGATTCGCCAGGGGGTCTATATCCGTGTCTTTGAATCACCAGAGTTCTTTATCTACGGGAGCAGCCAACTCTACGTCTGGCTGGATTGGATCATAACTGTTTTTTGGCTGGTGGGCATCACCAACGCTTTTAATCTGGTAGATAGTATGGACGGGCTAGCCGTAGGGCTGGGTGGCTTGGCAGCAGCTTTTTTCATGTTGGCAACTTTAGATGCTTACCAAACCGGCCTGGCGCAGCACAGCGCCTTGATTATCGGCGTCTGCATAGGACTATACCTGTTCAACTCGCCACCAGCCATGTTATTCCTGGGTGATGCCGGGGCACAAACCTTGGGATTTATCATGGGTGTTCTGGCGATTGCTTACAATCCCATCGAGGCGAGCCAGGCCTCTTCCTGGACCGTTCCCATCCTGCTGCTAGGTGTCCCCATCTTTGACACCTGCCTGGTCGTCTATTCCCGCTGGCGCGGAAAACGTCCCATCTACAAAGCCGGGCGCGACCACACCTACCACCGCCTGCTGCGAAGAGGCATTGCTTCACAAAGAGCAGTGCTCATCATGCATATCGGGGGATTAATTCTCGGCGGTTTGGCAGTTCTTATCCTGAAACAGCCCCCTCTGACTGCAAATGTGGTTTTCGCCCTGGTTCTGATCGTGTGCGCCTGGATAGTACTGACCCTGGAAAAAGGGGAATGAAAGGTATAATCTCGAAGAACCTCACCAGGTACAAACATGACTGAAGAATGGTCTCTCCGCGATGAAATTTTCTACACAGCCCACCGCTGGCCAACATTTATGCTATTTCTGCCTGGCCGGTGTCCTGATCGGCTGGCTACTGGCCCTGGTCAACCCCACACCCTATCGAGCTACCAAGGAATTATATGTTGGTCTGAATATTTACCAGGCGAACCAGGATAACAATGCTGCCCAATTTTCCGGTGTTCAATTCAATAACGCTGATGACTATAAAAATTGGCAGATGGCCAATCTGAACAGCCTGGTGTATATTGATCCGATCCTTGACCAGACTCTGATCTCCCTGCGCGAGGTTGACCCGTACTGGAAATCTGTGAGTCGCCACGAATTGTCGAACATGTTGCATATCTACTGGCGCAATGCCGGAAAGTGGCGGCTGGTTGCCGAGCACCATCAATCCGAACGTGCACGGCAGGCTGTGCTGCATTGGGAAACGGCTGTGATCGAGCGTGTCTCGTTATCCATTGAACAGTCGCGCCAGGTTATGGCGCTGCACATCCAGATGCAGGCTTTAGCCAACCAGCAGGCAGAAATCAACAGTCAATTGGCTGTCATCGACCGCCTCCAGCAAGAGGTTGCTAGCAGTCAGGCAGTATTATCCAGTTTCTCCCCAAACCAGACCTTGAGCAAAGATACACGCTGGGATCTATGGAACAGATTCTCCCAGGCTGCCTCTGGTCCAGAGTGGCTTCCGGTATTGGAGACCTTCCCAACAGAGACTGCCAGCACCCATTCTTACCAGGACTGGCTAAGCCAGGCAGAACAGCTTGCATTGATCCAGGCTGCTAACCTTCAGGCAAAGGCAGAAGCAGCGCAACATAGCTATAATCAATCTGCTAATGACTATTCCCAAGCATCGGAATTAAGCCTGGGGCTATCACCCAACCTTCACGTCGAACCTATCACCAGTGAGCTGCCGCAAATCACCCAGGTTCGCCCATTAGGTTTGTTGCTGTTGATTGGCGCTAGCCTGGGAATGATAGCCTGGCTATTCTTCAACCTGGTGCGTATCAACCGGAAGGCGCGGCGATGAACAGGCTAAAACAGATCTTTGATGCCTCCCGGTTGCAACGTATTTTGTGGGCTGCCTTCCTCTTGACTTTACCAGTAACCAGTTTTCCTTTCTTCCCGCCTGCTTTCGGAGGTGAGGCGCTGGTCCGCCCGTTATCTTTATATCCTTTGAGTATTTTGGTCCTGCTGGTCATCCTGCCACGCCTGATCAAGAGACCATTACCAGGCGCCTTGCTGGCGCTGCTGCCTTTTGTGTTGGTTGCAATTGCCAGTTCCCTGCTCTCGCTCCTGCGCGGCATAGAACCCTCCCTGGGTATTTCCGTCACGGCTCGGGTTATGCGCGGCCTTTCCACGCTGGTGATCGGCTGCGCCATTTACCTGGCCATCGCTCTGCTCCCTGAAAACAAGGAAGATTTGCGCTTTACCCTGCGCTGGATTTATCTCGGATGCGCTTTCGCCCTCTTTTGGGGATCCCTGCAAGCCGTGTATGTATTCCGCTTTGACCCGCGCTGGTTTGACTGGTTGTCTAAAGCCCAACAGTACATTTCCTACCGGCGGCTGCTTCCGGAGCGCATCTCTGGACTGACCTACGAGCCGCATTGGTTTGCCGAGCAAATCATCGTGCTGCTCTTGCCTGGTCTGCTGGCAGCGATCTTGACCGGTTATACAGTGTTTAACAAACGCTGGCGCTGGCTGACCGTAGAATGGCTGTTGCTTCTCTGGGCAGTCATCTTACTTCCCTTTACTTTTTCTCGTTCAGGGGTGCTAAACCTGGTACTGATGTTGGTCATAAGTCTGGTGTTTATTTATAAACCAGTCAAGAAAGATACAACCCATATCCAGTCCCTGGGCAAGTCGCCTATTCTCTCTCGCCTGCCGGTCAAATTAACCTTGGGTATTTGTCTGGCGCTGGTTCCCATCTACCTGGTTGGCACGCGGAATTCCTTTTTTTCGCGAGTTTGGGAGTACTGGGGACAAGAGAATACCAGCCTGACGGGTTACCTTAGTTATCTGGGTTTCGATGCTCGTGTGACATTTGGTGAGGCCGCCTATAACGTCTACCTGGCTTATCCCGTTCTGGGGATTGGACTGGGAAATTATGCCTTTTACTTCGAGGAGATGCTCCCGTACCGGCCAGTAGCAGCTTTGCCGGAGATCTTGCGCCTGATCACCCCCGAAAAGGGGCGTGATAGGCTGGTTACATCTAAAAATTTTTACCTCAGGTTATTATCTGAGACCGGTATCATTGGTACGATCGCCTTCTTCGGATTTCTCATTACGCTCTGTGGAAGTGCATTATACTTATGGATTGCACAGGAGCAAGAATGGCGCTACTGGGGCGTTTTCAGTTTGAATGGACTGGCAGCTTTCGCTTTATCGGCGATGACCTTTGACTCATTTGTCATTCCGAATATGTGGGTTGTGTTCGGATTAATCACCGCCGCAGCGCGCCTGCATTTCAATGCCCCGCCGCCAAGAAATCTGCCAGGCTTGCAAGACAAACACATAATCAAACAACAGGAATGAAAAAATTGTCTTCTTCGCAATTAAATCAACCTCCGGATCCGGAAAAGTTCTGGTCACTGCCGGAAGAAATCTACCGCAGCCTGCATCAATGGCCATTGATCCTGGCGTTTATCGGCATTGGAGCATTGCTTGGATGGGGTCTGACCTTCATCCTGCCGGTTGAGTACAAGGCTGTACAGCAGGTTTATGTGGGTCTCAACCCCTACCGGGCTTTTTCAGATGCCAATTTCCTGGCCGTCGCCCGCCCAGCTTACTCCAATATCGACGATTACAAGAACTGGCAAATGTCTCAACTTGAAACTGTCATCTTCTTGGACGATTTTGTACAGGCAGCCCTGGATTCACTCAAGCAAGAGGATCCATTTTGGCAGCATATCAGTCCAGAGCAGCTGGCTGAGATGCTGGACGCCGATTGGCGCACGGCGGGTGTTTGGAGCCTGACAGCTTCTCACCACGATCCTCTACGAGCTGAACAGGCTGCCCGCGCCTGGAAGGAAGCAGCCGTTTCGAAAGTAGACCAGGCCATCTATGCCGCTCGCCAGACATTTATGGTGGACCAGGAATTACAGGCAAATGCCAATGCAAGCTTGCAGGCCCAATTGCGTATCGATCTACTTGAAGAGACCCGCTCTGCTTTGGTTGCCTGGACAAAATCTGCTGAGAATTACCCGGCAGATCAGCCTTTACCCCCAGACCAGCGAGATGCGGTTCTCGCCTTGGGTTTATATGCGGCCCAATTTTCCCCTGCCTGGGATGCAATCCTGGAAAATCAGCCTGCCCAAGATGCCATACCTGGCGAGTATATCGCCTGGAGCCAGGAAATCATCAGCCTGGTCCAATTCGAATTACCGCTTTTGGAAAAAAGGATCGCCCAACTTCAGATCGATCACCCGGAGATCGAAGCTCGCTACGCTATGCAGTCCAAGCTGAGTCTTGGGATTTCTCCTAACCTGGCTTTTGAGGATTTTGAAGAGGTTCCTGCTCGCCCAATGCGTTCCACCGGTTTGTGGATCTTGCTGGGTGGCCTGGCCGGATTATTGACCTGGGGCTTAACGCGATTGGTTATGATTAATCAAAGGCTGTCAGCAAAGTGATCGCTTCCCGTTGGAATTCTTTCCGTGAAAGCAGCATAAAAATCTTATGGGCATTGCTGTTCTTCACATTGCCTGTAACCAGTTTTCCGTATATCCCAGCCGAATTGGGCGGAAAAACCTTGGTGCGTCCTCTCTCCATGTACCCCCTGATCGCTCTGGTAATATTGGTTACCTTGCCGCGCCTGTTCAAACGCCCCTTACCCAGAACTTTATTGCCCTTGCTGGCTTTTATCCTGGCTGCATTCCTAAGCTCCCTGATGTCCTTCTCCACTGAATTGGAAGGTCTGTTGGGCATCAGTGCAGCCGACCGCATGGTACGAAATCTGGCTACCCTGGGATTAGGAGTGGCTTTCTACCTGACAGTCATCTTACTGGTCAAGGATTGGAAGGATATCGAATTTTCATTACGCTGGCTGTATGCCGGCTTTGGTTTGGCTTTGCTATGGGGTTCTGCGCAGGCGCTTTACATTCTCCATTTCAATAGTATTTACTTCCGCTTGCTCAACCAGATTCAAAGCCTGGTTTCCACCCGTAAGTTATTTAACAATCGTATCTCGGGGCTGACTTACGAGCCCAAGTGGTTTGCCGAACAAATCTGTTTTCTGTTGTTGCCCTGGCTGCTCGGGGCAGTCATTTCAAAACGCAGCCTGTTTCGCTGGCGTTATAAATGGATCACAGTCGAATGGGTTATGCTAGCCTGGGCAACCGGCATCCTTTTTTTCACCTTTTCGCGTACTGGACTCTTCCTGGCCGTCGGGCTGTATGTGGTCAGCTTCCTGATCGTCCGGGCTGCAAGCCACCAGGCCAAAGTCAAACCCGAAAGTCGAAGCGGCGGTGTCAGAAGAAAACTGATTATGGAAACGCTCTTGTTAGTCGTAAGCCTGGTCACAATTATTGTGATTGTTGGTTCACAGAATCCTTATTTCTCCAGGCTGTGGCGGTATTGGACTGAGGCTAAATCACGCAACCGAACCTACCTGGAGTACATCGCCTTTCAGCAGCGCTTCGTTTACTGGGAAACCGCATTCAACATGTTCGATGAACAACCTCTATTGGGTGTAGGGCTTGGTAATTACGCATTTTATTTCAAGGATGCCTTGCCCGCCCAATTCTACCGTCTGCCCGAAATTGTCCGCCAAATCACCCCGACAGAAGGCAGAGACAGGCTGATCACCCCCAAGAACCTGCCGGCGCGCTTGCTGGCAGAGACTGGAATCCTGGGGTTGATGACATTCCTTAGTTTTACCCTGGCTGTGTTAGGTTGTGCCTTAAGACTGTATTTCTACCGGAAGCCAGAAGCCAAGTATATTGGGGTTGGTTCTCTGCTCAGCATGGTGGTGTTTGTCATCATCATTTTCTCTTTTGATTCCTTCGCCATACCCAATATGTGGATCGCATTTGGCCTGATCACCGCAGCAGCGCATTTACCCGATGCTTCCCAAAACCCGCCGCTGAAGGCATAAACAACCATGAGTAAAAATTAACAACCCGAACGGAATTTACACAACGACCTGAAAGAAAGAGACCACTCTTCCAAATACAGGAATTCTCGGTTCAAGTAAAATAGGTATCTGGAGTTATTAACCATTGAATTTCAAGAAACTATGGATCATCCTGGCAGTCTTAGCCTTGCTTTTTGCCATCAACGCCTGCGCCTGCAGGCTAGCGAATACAGGCGTCTACCTACCTGATTGGGTGTCCAATCTCACCACCAGCCCAACACCTGTGGTGGATTCAACCCTCTCTGCTCTAAATAATGAGCCGTCACAAACACCTCTTCAAGCCACCGTCACCGGCTCTGCACCTCATCTTACGCCTGACGCTCCCAGCCCTGCTGCCAGTGTTTTGCCGCCTGGCGAAGGGCAACCCGCAGCTTTCCTCAGCCCAGCGCAAGAGACCCTATTAACCTTCGAAAATAGCAATCCGCAGCTATTCGATGTATTTGAAATAAGCTCCCGTTTGAATGGGCAATTTGAGCTTCCCCGGCAGCTAGACGGACTGCCGATACTTTACCAGTCAGGCGATCAGAAGACTTTCTGGGTTATGGATAACGATACCAACGAAAATTTCCAGGTCCAGGCAACACTGCAATACGAAACTGAGCATGTCTATTTCTGGATCGATAACCGGGTTTCATCCTTTTCTCGAAACGACCTAAAGAAACTGGTTGAGACCTTTGAACGAGATATCTATCCGAACACACGCGCCTTCTTCGGCAGCGAGTGGACCCCAGGCGTAGATAACGACCCGCATCTGTATATTCTTTACGCCAAAGGAATAGGACGCAGCGTGGCAGGCTATTTTTCGTCTGCCGATTCCTATCTGCCCATTGTACGCGAGTCATCCAACGGCCATGAAATGTTCCTGCTGAGCGCCGATATTCTGGAGCTAGACGAAGAATACACCTACGGTGTATTGGCGCACGAGTTTCAACACATGATCCACTGGTACACCGACCGAAATGAAGAGACCTGGCTAAACGAAGGTTTATCTAATCTGGCAATGCAGATCAACGGCTATAGCGCTGGGCGTTCTGAACGAGCCTATCTTAACGCACCGGATCTTCAGCTCAATTACTGGTCCACTCACAATACCAACCAGACCG
This sequence comes from uncultured Chloroflexia bacterium, assembly GCA_963842455.1. Classification (GTDB taxonomy): domain Bacteria; phylum Chloroflexota; class Anaerolineae; order Anaerolineales; family UBA4823; genus CAWJHE01. The sequence goes on along the minus strand of CAWJHE010000006.1, from coordinate 129,533 downwards.
CCAATTACGGTTCAGCCTTTCTTTTCAGCGCTTATATCCTCGACAGGTTTGGCGAGCAAATCACCCGAGCTCTGGCAATGCATCCGGAGAACGGTTTAGATAGCCTGGACCAGGTGTTGGCAGAAAATGAATTGAGCGACAAGCTGAGCGGTTCCAGACTTTCAGCCGATGATATCTTTCGCGATTGGGTGATTGCATCCTGGCTGCAGGATGAACGCATCCAGGATGGTCGCTTTGCTTTCCCCAGCCTGCCAGATCTGCCTGATCCGCCGGCTGCCGAAACCGTACGTAACTGTCCAGCCGTGCTTTCGTCTCAAGACGTTAGCCAATATGGCGTCGACTATATCCGCATCCGCTGCAAGAGGGATTTCACTCTGATCTTTGAAGGCCAGGCAGAAGTTCCGGTTCTGCCTACTCAGTTCCAATCTGGTTCATACGCTTTCTACTCTACCACCGGTGATGAATCAACCATGAGCCTGACGCGTTCCTTCGATTTCAGCCAACACCAAGGAGATTTAACTCTCAACTACTGGACTTGGTTCGATATCGAAAACGACTACGATTACCTGTACCTGATGGCCTCCACTGATGGAATAAACTGGCAAATCCTGACTACGCCGTCAGGTACACCTGAAAATCCAAGCGGGAATAGTTTCGGCTGGGCTTATAACGGCCAAAGCGGCCAGGGGACAAATCAAGAAGCCCCCCTATGGATTCAAGAGAGCATCGACCTGTCCCAATTTTCCGGCAAACAAGTGTACTTACGCTTTGAATACATCACCGACACGGCAGCTTACCACGAAGGTTTCTTACTGGATGATGTGAAAATTCCAGAGATCGGCTATTTCACGGATTTCGAACAGGATGACGGTGGCTGGAAAGCACAAGGCTTTGTCCGCATCCAAAACATCCTTCCACAGAAATTTATCGTGTCTCTGATTTATGCCGGCGAGGAAACCAGCATAATAACTGTTGATCTAAATGCAGAAAACAAGGCTGTCATCCCCCTACAGCTTGGCAAACAGGTAGATGAGGTAATCCTGGTGGTATCTGGCGCCAGCCGCCATACCCGGCAAAAAGCTGGCTACCAGGTAACCATCCAACCTTAATCAGATCCGGTGAAAAAAGTTACTCTGCCCGGCGTGGCGTGCGCAGCGCGGCAAGTTGCTCTTCCAACTCGGCACGCCTTTCTACAGCTGCCGATTGTACTTCGCCGCGAACCCGTTCTATCTCATGTTTGAATTGTAGACGCAATTCCTCACCCGATTCAGGCGCGAACAGGATGGCAGCCACTGCGCCAGCCAGACTGCCCAGTAAAAAACCTTCCAGGAAACGTACGAATTTCATGATGAACCTCCTCAGAAATAATGAACGATTTTTTAATACCTAAGCGAAACATGGCTTTCTTAGTGGTTTAACAGACCAGAAGTAAACCATTTTCTATTTGAACTACAAATATGCCCTAATTATAATACGTGAATAATTTCAGGTAGTTGCAAAAAACAAATCCACCTGTATAATAAGCGCTATGATTATCCTATCCATAGGCATGCCGCGTGCAGGTTCCGGCTGGTTTTATAACCTGACCAATGACCTTGTGCTTGCCAGCGGTGCGCAAGACGCGAAACACATCCGCCAGCGCTACCGGCTGCAAAAAATTCTTACCGAAGTCAACTGTAATATTGGCGCATTCACCGTGCGGCGCACATTGGCGGTATGGCTGCCTTCGCTGCTGGGCAACACCTTTGTCATCAAAGCCCATGCAGGTCCAACCCCCATTGTCCTGAACCTGATCCGGCGAGGAGCCATCTTGCCCACCTACATCTACCGCGACCCGCGGGATGCCATGCTGTCTGCCATGGAAAACGGGCAGCGCGCCCGGGGGCAAGGTCGAGAAAATGCTTTCTCCTCCCTGGTCGATTTCGAAACCGCCCTGGAATTTATGCGCAGTTACGTGGCGATCTCCGAAGGCTGGATGAGCTGCCAGCATGCTTTGGCTGTGCGCTACGAGAGCCTGCTCACCGACTACGAGACACAGGCTGTCAGGCTGGCCCAATTCCTCAAACTCAACCCGCAACAAGCGCCTTACACCCAGGTGATTGAACGCTATCGCCCAGAAAGCGCTTCCAGCGAGCAGAAGGGTCTGCATTTCAGCCATGGTAAAATCGGACGCTTCCGGCGCAAGATGAGCCCTGAACAACAAGCGATCCTTTCTGAAACCTTCGGTGATTACCTGGATCGCATGGGTTACGAACGATAGGGACTGCTGCCAGGTTTTAAGCGATATAATGATGAGGCTGCCTGGATGATCTGAACCGGGACAGCGATCTCAAGAAATAAATCCATTTCACAATGGACTCTACCAAACAAAGGAGGGTACCATGTCCACACAACCCGTTCTTTCCAACACATCGACTCCCAACCGCAAAAAAGTCACACTGAATACCCTGCGCCAGAAAAAATCGCGCCAGGAAATGATCAGTATGCTGACCGCTTATGATTTCTTCACCGCACAGGCAGTTGATCAGGCTGGTATTGATATCATCCTGGTGGGTGATTCGCTCGGCATGGTAGTTTTAGGTTACGAGAATACTTTGCCGGTAACCATGGAAGACATGTTGCACCATGCCAAAGCAGTGGCACGCGGTGCACACTTAGCCTTGCTCGTTGGCGATATGCCCTTCCTATCCTACCAGGTCTCGGTAAGTGAAGCGGTACGCAATGCCGGGCGCTTTCTGCAAGAAGCCGGTATGGGCGCTGTAAAGCTAGAAGGCGGGCGAGAGCGCATCGATGCCATCCGGGCAATTACCCAAGCCGGGATTCCGGTGATGGGGCACCTGGGATTGACGCCTCAGAGCATCCACCAGTTTGGCGGCTTTCGTCCACAAGCCCGCCAATCAGCGCCAGCCCAACGCTTATTGGAAGATGCCCTGGCGCTTCAAGAAGCTGGATGCTTTTCCCTGGTTTTGGAATCGATTCCTGCCCAACTGGCAGGTTTGGTCAGCCAAAAGCTGGATATTCCCACCATCGGTATTGGAGCTGGACCAGCTTGCGACGGTCAGGTGTTGGTCATTCACGACCTGCTAGGGATTTTCGATCGCTTTACACCCCGTTTTGCAAAACAATATAACCATCTGTATGAAACCATGCTAAAAGCCATTCAGTCTTATAAAGAAGATGTGGAACAGGGAAATTTCCCTGCCAAAGAACACACGATTGAAATGGAAGAAGCTGAGTGGCAGGCATTGTTAGCTAATCTGAATTTGGATAAGCATGCATGATTCCTAAGCGATTGACCTTTCAGTTATCAGGAGTAAATCCCTGGCAAATGGGCGTTGGTTTCCTGATGAAACGCCAAAGCAATATTCTATCTAAAGTAGTTACTTTCCAGGAGGAACCATGGCAAAAAGGCGATCACCGCAACCTGAGCAAGACATCCAAACATTAATCGTCGGCAGTGGGGCTATGGCTTGCCTGTTTGCTGCGCGCCTTTCGGCTGCCGGCATTCCCATAGCAATGCTGGGCAGTTGGAAAGAAGGTGTCAATGCTATCCGCCAGTTCGGTGTACGCATGATCGACAGCGACAACAACTTGCGCACCTTCCCAGTGCAAATTTTCTCTGACCATTCCATCCTCAAAGATATCCCCTATGCCATTGCCCTGGTGAAGTCCTGGCAAACAGAGCGAACTGCCGCACAACTGATCGACTGCCTGGCCTATGATGGATTGCTGCTAACCCTGCAAAATGGGATCGGTAACCAGGAACTTTACGAGAAACACCTGGGCGAGCAGCGTGTGTGTGTCGGTGTAACTACGCTTGGCGCGACCCAAATCAAACCAGGCATGGTAGAACCAGCTGGTGAGGGCCCCATCTTCGTCGGCCAGCACCCCCGTCTTGCTCGTCTGCTAAAATACCTGAGCCAGGCTCAATTCCAGCTCGAAATCACCGAAAATACACAGTCTTTATTATGGGGCAAACTGGTAATCAACGCAGCCATCAATCCCCTGACAGCCTTGTTGCGCATACCCAACGGGGAATTATTGGAACGCCCAGACGCTCGCACCCTGCTGCGATCCGCCGCCCAGGAAACAGCCAGCGTAGCAGCCAGCCTGGGGATCGACCTGCCCTATCCCGACCCCATCGCAGCGGTTGAGGACACGGCTTACCGTACTGCGCCAAATTTCTCGTCCATGCTCCAGGATGTGCAACGAGGTACGCCCACAGAAATTGATGCGATTTGCGGTGCAGTGGTCCGCGCAGGAGAAACAGCAGGTATACCCACGCCGATCAATCGCACCTTTTGGCATCTGATCCAGGCGTTGCATCCACCCCAAGCGTCTTCTGATTTAATCTTGGAAGGAAACAATCTACCATGAAGACAGTCACAACACTGGAAGAATTACGCGCTGCCCTCCGCAACTTGCCAGGCCAGCTCGGACTGGTGCCCACTATGGGCTATCTGCATCAGGGACATCTGTCTCTTGCCCAAACTGCCCGTTCCGAATGCGCCAGCGTAGCAGCCAGCATCTTTGTTAATCCCAGCCAGTTTGGCCCCAATGAAGACCTGGCCTCCTACCCGCGAGATCTGGAACGTGATCTTAGACTTTTGGAGCAGGCCGGCGTCGACCTGGTTTGGACGCCCACCGCCGAAGAGATGTACCCGCCGGGTTACCAGACCTGGGTTACGGTGGAAGAGATCACTCAACCGCTGGAAGGCGCCATGCGTCCGGGTCACTTCCGCGGCGTCACCACGGTGGTCGCCAAGCTATTCAACGCTGTGCAGCCTGATAAAGCCTATTTTGGTCAAAAAGACGCCCAACAGGTAGCCGTGATCCGTCAGATGGTCAAGGACCTGAATTTCAACCTTCGAGATCGTGGTCTGCCCCATCGTGCGCGAGGCAGATGGCCTGGCAATGTCCAGCCGCAATGTGTACTTGAATCCTGAAGAACGCCAGGCAGCAACAGTCCTTTTTCGTTCGTTATCCCTGGCAAGCCAGGCTTATGCGGATGGCGAACGACAAGCGGAAAATCTGCGCCAGCTCGTGCAGCAGATCATTGCAGAAGAACCCCTGGCCAAACTACAATACTTCTCCTGCGCCAACCCACTGACATTGCAGGAAATCCTGGGTGAGATTCAGGGAGACGGCTTTGCTTTCTATGGCAGTATTTATCGGAAAGACCCGCCTGATCGACAACAGGATCATCGGCGAATAACCCGGAGGAAATTCTATGTTGCTGACTATCGATATTGGCAATACCAATGTTACATTGGGCTTATACGTGCAAGATGAGCTTGGACCGCGCTGGCGGCTGGCGACCGTACACGATCGGATGCCCGATGAATACGGGCTGCAATTCCTGGGTCTGCTCACCCATGCGGGTATCCAACCAGAAGCCATCGAGGGAATTTGCATGGCATCTGTTGTCCCTCCGTTGACGGGAAAATTTATCGAAGCCTGTAGTAAATACCTGGGCAAAGACCCGTTGGTGGTCGATACCGGCGTCAAAACCGGGGTGCGCATTCGCTACGAGGACCCGCGCGCCGTCGGGGCAGACCGCATCGTAGATGCAGCCGCAGTCCAGCGCCTCTACGGGGGTCCGGCTTGCGTGGTCGATTTCGGTACAGCCACCACCTTCGATGCCATCGCCGAAAATGGCGATTACCTGGGCGGCGCGATCTCCCCCGGCATCGGCATTGCCGCCGAAGCCTTGTTCCTGCGTACAGCCAAGCTGCCGCGTGTCGATCTGCAGCCGCCTCCCCAGGCGATTGGGCGCAACACCGTGCATGCCATGCAATCAGGGCTACTCTTCGGCTATGTATCCATGGTTGAAGGCATGGTGGTGCGCTTCCGCCGCGAGCTGGGTGACAACATGAAAGTCATTGCCACCGGCGGTCTGGCAGAATTGATCTCCCGCCAGACCAACACCATCCAGATTATTGCCCCCTGGCTCACCCTGGATGGGCTGAAAATCATCTGGGAGCTGAACCAATGAGCCCAGCCACGATACTTCCAGCCAACAAAACATCAAGCTTGATAGTTGCTTTAGAATTACTGCAGCAAGGGCAACTGGTCGCATTTCCCACCGATACTGTCTATGGTTTAGCTGCAGACCTGCACAACCCGCAAGCCATCCAACAACTCTACGAGGTGAAAGGGCGAGACGCCGGCAAAGCCATTGCCGTGTTGGTGGGAAGCCCACAGGCTCTCGAGCAAATCGCTGCTGAGATGAGCCCCTTAGCCCAACGCCTGGCGCAGCATTTTTGGCCTGGCCCAGTAACCCTGGTCGTGCCTGCCCATCCTTCCCTACCGCCTGAGCTCTCACCCCTGCCCACTGTTGGTGTACGCATGCCAGATCATAAAGATGCTTTAGCCTTGCTGAACCTGCACTGGCCCACTGGCGGTCACTTCCGCCAATCTATCTGGAGCGCCCAGCTCGGTAACTGCCAAGGAGGTTTTCGAGCAGATCGGTGAAGTTGTTCCGCTGATTTTGGATGGAGGCAAAACACCAGGCGGGCTTTCTTCCACGGTGGTCGATTGTACAACAGATGAAATCAAAATTTTGCGAGAGGGTCCTGTCAGCCAGGCAGAATTAGAAGCTGCGCTTGGCAAGCATTGAACGGACCTCAGCTCCAAGCGATCTGGTTTTCTCATAAAACCTTCAGCCAAGCTTCATAAAGGTTTTAAGTAAATCCATATAATAAAAGTTGAGCATTCTCCTCACTCAGAAAAACTGCGCAAAACTCAAAGGGTGGCAGCTTTGATCCTTGCGCAGTTTTTGATTTTTCAGGATGACTGCTCTTGCGCAACCGCCAGGGCAGCCCCTACAATACCAGCCTCGTTTAACATGGAAGCCGGCGTCACCTGGGCTTGAACGGAAAGATAGGGGCCAAACTGATCAAATTGTTTGCTGACACCACCTCCCAAGATAAATAAATCCGGCCAGAAAAGGCGTTCCAGAGTACACAGGTACTGGTCAAAACGTTTTGCCCAGCGCTTCCAAGACAGCTTTTCACGCTTACGAGCTGCATCCGAAGCCTGCAGCTCGGCATCACGCCCATTCATCTCCAGGTGACCCAGCTCGGTATTTGGAACCAGGCGTCCCTGGGTGAAGAGCGCCGAACCTAAACCGGTGCCAATTGTAATGATCATCACCACACCCGTGTGATCGCGCCCGGCGCCAAAGGTCATTTCCGCCAGACCAGCAGCATCCGCATCATTTACCACTCTCACCGCACAACCACTAACTTCTGAAAAAAGGGCTTCTGCATCCGCCCCCACCCATTTCTTGTGAATATTGGCAGCCGTCAAGGCCGTACCGGAACGCATGACCGAAGGGAATCCACAACCAACCGGTCCTTGCCATTCAAAATGCTGCACCAACTGTGAAATCACCTGGGCAATTTTCTGCGGCTTGGACGGTTCTGGCGTCGGAATTCTCAGACGTGGGGCAAGCAGTTCCCCAGTTTTCGTATCCACTGGCGCACCTTTTATTCCAGACCCTCCAATATCAATTCCAAGAACCTGCATACTGACCTCCCAGCTTTCAACCCATTGTTTTTACATCCATTGCAAATCTTACCAGAACCAATATCATGCCGCATAATTATATAATCGGTATGATCTCCATTGCAAGTCTGCGGTATAGATTGCCAAATTTTCTTGATTATAACGAAAAATACCTGCAACAGGTTGACAAGAACCACATGGGCACTTAAAATCAGAGCGAGCTTTAAAGACGACAATTCCAACCTGATATCCCTTATTAAGTGCATTCTTTCACAAATCAACCGGTCAGAAGGAGGCCCCGATGAATCCAGCAGCCGCTAACCAGACCCCTGGCAACGGAGAATTTTATTTTCCCCCGTCCACACTGAGTACCCAGCTCAGCTCTCAAGACTACCAGACCCTCTACCAGCAATCCATCCAGGACCCGCAGGGCTTTTGGGAAAAATGTGCTGATGAATTGGAGTGGTATAAAAAGTGGGACCAGGTACTGGATGAAAGCAACCCACCTTTTTACAAATGGTTCGTGGGCGGCAAAACCAATATCATCCATAACGCCCTCGACCGGCATCTAAAAACCTTCAGAAAAAACAAACTGGCCTTGATCTGGGAAGGCGAACCAGGCGACACACGCACCTTCTCCTATTTCTCCCTCAACCGTGAGGTATGTAAATTTGCCAATGTGCTACGAAGTATGGGCGTGAAAAAAGGCGATATTGTCACCATCTATCTGCCGCGCATCCCCGAACAAGTCATCGCCATGCTGGCCTGCGCCAAAATCGGTGCGCCGCATAGCGTGGTGTATGGCGGTTTCAGCGTCGAAGCCCTGGCTGAGCGCATCGAGGATGCCCAGAGCCGGGTATTAATCACAGCCGATGGCGGCTGGCTGCGCGGCAAGATCATTCACCTCAAAGATATCGCCGATGAGGCCATTGCTCGTCAGCCAACCATCGAAAGCTGTATTGTGGTCAAGCGTACCGGTCAGGATATTTACATGGAACCTGGGCGCGATTACTGGTACCACGATTTGATCAGCCTGCCCATCTCTACCCCCGTATGCTACACCGAGCCCATGGATGCCGAGGATCCGCTGTTTATTCTTTACACCTCCGGAACAACCGGGCGCCCAAAAGGTATCCTGCACACACATGGCGGCTATATGGTGCATACCTACGCCACTCTCAAGCATGTCTTTGACATCAACGACGAGGATCGCTATTGGTGTGCGGCCGACCCAGGCTGGGTGACCGGGCACAGCTATATTGTCTATGGTCCCCTTTTGAACGGCGCTACCAGTTTCATGTACGAAGGTGCGCCTAACCACCCCTACCCCAACCGCTGGTGGCGCCTGGTAGAAAATTACGGTATCACCATCCTGTACACAGCTCCCACAGCCATCCGCGGGCTGATGCGCTTTGGCGATGCCTGGGCAAACCGTCACGATCTGAGCAGCCTGCGCATGCTGGGCAGCGTTGGTGAACCCATCAACCCCGAAGCCTGGCGCTGGTTTCACACGGTGATCGGTAAAGGCAACTGTCCCATCATGGATACCTGGTGGCAAACCGAAACGGGCGGATTTATGATCACGCCTACTCCGCACACCCCCCTCAAGCCAGGATCGGCAACCTTACCTTTCTTTGGCATCCAGGTGGATGTGGTCGATGATCACGGACAACCGGTTCCAGTTGGAGAAGAAGGCTATCTGGTAATCCAAAAACCATGGCCTGGTATGCTGCGTACGCTTTACCGCGACCCAGAACGCTATAAAACCCAGTACTGGGGCAAATTCGGTAAATATTACCAGACGGGTGACTCAGCCCGCAAAGATAAGGACGGCTACCTGTGGATCATTGGGCGAATGGATGATGTCATCAAGGTCAGCGGCTACCGGCTGGGCACAGCGGAAGTCGAAAGCTCGCTGGTCAGCCACCAGGCTGTAGCCGAAGCAGCCGCCATCGGTCTACCCCACGAAATCAAAGGCAATGCCATCCACGCCTATGTGATGCTGCGCACTGGGGTCGAAAAAAGCGACCGGCTAGCAGAAGAATTGCGCGAACATGTCGCCCATGAAATGGGACCCATTGCTAAACCAGAAACTGTCAGCTTTGTCGATAGCCTGCCCAAGACACGCAGCGGAAAAATTATGCGCCGCCTGCTGCGCGCCCGCGCCCTGGGTCAGCCCGAAGGCGATATCAGCACGCTGGAGGATTGAAACCGAAAACTTAGCGTACTGATCCGAAATCGCCTACATTGGAATTAAATTTTTTGTTAAAAAGTGTATCCCTTGAGGGGGATACGCTTTTTATTTTGGCTCCGACTTTTACATGTCCAAATTACCACTAGCCAATCCTTTGTGAGCACCCTCCAAAGTAACCCTGCGATCTGTCACTACAAGTAATCCATTGCACGAGAACTCCATTCAATCCCAATCGACATACCAAAGAACCTGTCACTGCGAGCGAACTTCGCGAAGCAGTCTCAGCGCGGGCCGAGAGATTAGATTGCTTCGTCGCACAGATCGCTCCTCGCAATGACAGTTGTCATTAGGAGCAAATTTTGCGAAGCAGTCTAGATTGCTTCGGTCAGCAAAGAACACTTCCCTCGCTATGACACTCCTGGATATGTCATCCCGCCTGAACTTCGCAAAGTGCTATGGATTTACTCACAAGTGAATTATCATACAGCAAAGAAAGGTTCTCAACCTCGGTTATACTTGACGAAACCATCCCATTTATCATCTATCCTTCTATGAATCACTGGCAGCGCACCCAACTCATTGCAGATTTAGAAAATTCTACCCCTTTGGTCGGCTGGTGGGTGCAGCGCCGGGCTGCCAACCGGCTGGCAAAAGACCCTACAAACCGGTCAACTTTAGCGCTGGCTCATGCTGCCTTAAACCACACCGATTCAGGAGTGCGCAGAATCGCACAACGCGCCATTGAAAGAGTCAGCAACCAGGCAGGTATCGATGCGGTTTGCATGGTGTGGAGGCAAACTCGCCATCCCTGGCTGGCAAAACTGATCACAGCTAACCGCTGGGTTGCCTCAAAACCAGACGATGTGCGAATACTGAGCGCCTTGCAGGCCAACCAAATCGAGCGGCTGGTCAATGGGAAAGCCAGCCAACTCGCCACATTGGTACAGGTCGCCAGCGAAGAAAAAGATGCGACCCTGATCCGTCGCGCCACGCATGCCCTGGGGTTGGTTCAAAAGCCCGCCAGCATCGATGCCCTTTGGAAAGCCTGGTTTGAGACACGCCTGCCTGTTCTGGAGAAGATCCTCCTGAAAAATAACACACTGGCCAGGAAGCCAGCAGAAACTCGCCTGGTCAGCATTCTGAAAACCGGCAGACCTGAGATGGCGCACAACCTGCCAGCAGAGCACATCCCTTTTATTCTTCAGCTGGCCCATGACAAAGATGGCGATCTCTCCACTTCTGCTCGCCTGGTCCTGGAGAACTTAACCCAAGAAGAAGCCAGGCAAGCCTTATGCCAGCAGGTAATTGACCCTATCGATCCTATGGCTAGTGAACGCATCGCTGGCGATCCTATCGCTGGCGATACCATCGCGTGGGAAATCGCCAGGGAAATTGCCCTGAAACAGGGAACCTTGCCCCAGCAAAACGCACAAAAAGCGCTTTTTTTGCTCCTCACTGAGCAGTGGGAAGCCTATCATGTCCTCGATTTCGACCAGCGTTACCTGCAACTCTCCTATCAGGCTGCTTCGGGGAATTTACGTAAGCGCATCCTGGATGCCATCCGCCGCGGTGGGCAAACCCAGCTACTCAGCGCTATCGCCGGTAAAGATTTCCGCTCCCAGGTATCCGCCCTGAGCAACTCCGAATCCCACACCCTGGTCCAAATCCTGGCTGAAGCACAGGCCTGGCAAAAACTATGGGACAGCCTGCCCGAATTGCCATACCCGGCCGCTTTACAGGCGCTGCGTTTCCTTTCGGCACATGCATGGCAGCCGCAGGATAAAGGCGATCAAGAATTCTTTCTTCATCTGGCACGCCTCGCCCATTCAGAAATTGAAGAATCGACGGTCAAAATCCGTTCAGCCATCCCGCCAGCCATCCTGCGAGCGCAAATTCACCTGCGCAAAGGTCGCCTGAATGACCTGTGTTTTGCGCCCCATCAATCCATCATAGCCATCGCAGCTTCCAACCGGAAAATTATCCTGTGGAATTTCCGCACTGCAGAAATCCAGCAGGTGCTCAGCGGCTTTTCGCGCTCGGTAGGTCAGGTCGTATACAGCGGTGAAGGTCGCCTGGTATCCGCTGAGCGCAGCCGAGAAATCCAGCACCCATGTTGGGTCTACCTGCATGACGGTGAACAAATTAAACCAATCTGTCAAATCTCAGGTCCAGTTACTGCGCTGGCGCCCTGGCAGCAGCATGGTTTACTGGCAGCCGGGCGTGACGGAACGCTCACCTTGCTGGACCTCGACCAGGAAAATGCCAGGCTAAATACCCTCCAGCTGCAAGATTGGCCGCGCGGTATTTGTCTGCCTGCCGGCAGCGATCGCGCCCTACTGTGGGGAAAAAGCCTGTTATGGGTAAATTTGCCATCTTTATCACCGGATGAAATCCTCCAACAAGCCAGGTTCCTCCACCACATTCCCAACCAGGTAAGCCTGCTTCCACAACAGAACCATCTCTGCCTGGGTTTTTCGAACGGCAGCCTGCAAAGCTACCAGATGCCGGAGATGTCGGCAGTCTATCCTGCGCTACCTGCACATGCAGCCCCCGTCATAGCTATCGAAGCCCTTCCTGGTTCCAAATCCTGGCTGAGCGCTTCTTCACAAGGCGATATCTGCTTTCACGCATGGCCAGACCCAGACAGCCCTGGTAAGACCATCCAGCATGCAGGGCGCCTCACCGCCCTGCGCCTCTCACCGGATGGAGCCATCCTGGCGACCTGCGACCAGGCATCCAACCTGCTGATCTGGGATTGCCGCCCACTGCAAATTCCACAACTGCTTGAACAACCTCTGGGGCTGGGCACGACTGCCCACTTAGGCGCTTTACAGAGCTTGTCAGAACAACCGGGATTACCACCAGCCATTGCCCATGCGATCGAATTTGTGCACACCTTGTTGCGTTTTCGTTTCCGTTTTGCTGTAGAATTATCCCAAGCCGCTGAACTCCAGGCTGGAGAGTTCGATATTCACCTATCCTGATCAGGAGAACCAGAAGAATTACTGATATGAATGCACGCATGGCGATTGATTTTGGCACCTCGAATACGGTGATTGCCACCTGGGATGAAACCACCCGGCAAAGCCAGGTTTTGCATATCCCCCAGCTGGGTCACTTTTACCAACAAGGCGACGAGCAGGTATCGGTCATTCCTTCCCTGATCCATTACGCCGCTGAGCGCCAACGCTGGCTGGGTGAGCAAGTCTTAGAACGCGACCTTTACCGCCACCCACACACCTTCCGCTGGATGAAGCGTTATATCCTCAACCGCAGCCCTTTGACAGTGCGCATTGGGGAGCACGCCATCTCCCACCAGATGGCCGGAAGGGACTTTTTGAGCAGCGTTCTGCTCTTTGCCAGCCAGGAATTAGACCTGGGCGCTGAAGAAATTGCCTTGAGCGTGCCTGTGGAAGCCTTCGAACACTATGAAGACTGGTTGGCTGAGATCGCCCAGTCCGTACAAATGCCGCGCTGGCGCCTGATCGATGAACCTTCCGCTGCAGCTTTGGGTTATGGGGCGCAGATCCAACCAGGGGATGTCTACCTGATTTTTGATTTCGGCGGAGGCACGCTGCATGCTTCGGTGGTCCTGGTGGAAGAAGATGATCACCCCGACAAAGGTCGCCGCTGCCGGGTACTGGGCAAAGCCGGTTTGGACCTGGGCGGGACTACCATCGACCAGTGGCTCTTTCAAGAAGTGCTGCGCCGCAACCAGCGCCTGGACTCCGACGAGGATATCCGCCAGATCAGCAACGCTTTGCTGGTTGGCTGCGAGCGTCTAAAAGAAGACCTGACCCAAAACAACACAGCCTCCCTGTATATTCCCAACCTGCAGCATGGCGCAGATCTGCATGCCGAATTCAGCCGCGCCGAGTTCGAAGACCTGCTCGACCAACACGACCTGTTCGCCCAATTGGATCGCACCCTGCGGCGCGCCATTCGCTCTGCCAGTGAGCGCGGTTATGATGCTGAAGCAGTCAAGGCAGTTCTAGTCGTTGGCGGTAGCAGCCAGATCCCAGCCATTCAATCCACGCTGCGGCGTATCTTTGGCCGAGAGCGTGTGCTGGCAGGGCGGCCACTGGATGCGGTCGCTCGTGGGGCAGCGGCTTTTGTGGCTGGTGTGGATTTTTTCGACCATATCCAACACGATTACGCCATTCGCTACCTGAACCAGGGGCGTTATGATTATCGCACCATCGTCCAGCACGGCACGCCCTACCCCACAACCCAGCCTGTCACCCGCCTGGCGATCAAAGCCGCCCAGGAAAACCAGACACATCTGGGCCTGGCCATATTTGAAATTGGGCACAGCCAACCGCACAGCTCCGGCGCAGTGGAGCTGGTTTTTGACCCCAGCGGCGCGGCGCGGGTGATGCCTGTCTCACCGGACGAATTGGAACGCCGTACGCGCTTCTGGATGAACGAAAACCAGTTAACCTTCCTGACTGCTGAGCCGCCGGCCCATCCTGGCGAAGATCGATTTGAGGTAGAATTTACCATCGACGCCAATAAGCGCCTGTTAGTGACCGCTCGCGATCTACTGACCGGTCAGCTGACCCACCAGAATTACCCGGTGGTGAAACTGGTGTGATGACCACACGTTGTCTGTTTGAATAGGAGGTTTCCAATCATGTCGCATTTTTCCCGTGTGCAGACCAAAATGGTCGAAGCGGATTATATTACCCAGGCTTTGAATGACCTGGGGTACGAATGGGAGAGCGGAGAAGTAAAAGTACGCGGCTTTGCCGGCGCTCATCGCAAAGCGGATATCCGTGTGAAAATGGGCGCGCTGAGCGCTGAAATCGGCTTTATCCAGACCTCGCAAGGCTATGACCTGTTAGCAGATTGGTCGATGGTGCGAGGTATTTCGCGCGAACGTTTCACCAACCAGGTGATGCAGCGTTACGCTTATCACGCTGCCCGCGACCAGCTGGAAAAGCAAGGTTTCAACCTGGTAAGCGAAGAGACCCAGGCTGATGGCCAGGTGCGCCTGGTTTTGCGCCGGGTCAGCGCCTAGGAGGAAAGCATGCAACTCGAAGAAATCGAAATCATTATTGAAAAAGACGGAAGAGTTCGCCTCCAGGTGCGCGGGGTAAAAGGCGAGACTTGCCTGGACCTGACCCAAGCCCTGGAGCAGGCTTTAGGGGGTGAGATTGAAGAACGCCGCCTGACCCCTGAGGCTTATGAGACCCCGCCAGGTATCCAGCAACCCCTGCAGCAGAAACGCAGGGAGTCAGGCTAATTTTGACTATCATCTTGAGCTATCGAATTGATTGACCAGTTATTCTTTGCTCACTTAAGAAACCACTTGGTCTGTCACCGCGAAATCCAATGGCACGAAGCGCCATTAATCTGCAGTGACATGCCTGGCAGCCCATATATGTAACGCAAACTGTCAGTTTGCGGATTTGCCGGAGGCAAATAACCTGGGCAAGTATTCACAAAGAATCAACAACTGGTGCATGCGGCTCAAGCAATAACTTGAGAACAAACTAACAGTTTGTTCTACATTAACGATCTAGACAAAGCAGTTTCAGCGCTTCCAAAGCAACCGCCAGAATATTTTAGGATTTCTATCCATTGTTAAAACATCCTATGCAAAATCCACCCAAAACTCTCGACCGCATAAGGCTGCACCACTTTCTGCCAACCAGCCGTGCCAACGGACCCGGGCTGAGAGCCGTGATCTGGCTGCAGGGTTGCACGCTGGGATGCCCGGGCTGCTTTAACCCGCAGACTCATTCCAAAAAGGGCGGGGATTGGGTCTCCGTAGACCAGCTTTTTTCACAAGTGATGGCTTTGCAAAGTGAAATCCAGGGTGTCACCATCAGCGGGGGTGAGCCTTTACAGCAGATGCGCCCCTTGCTCAAACTATTGCAGCGCCTGCGAGTGAGAGCGAATTATCTATCCTGCTGTTTAGCGGTTATTCCTGGAATGAGATCGAAGGCATGCCAAACGGAAAGCAGCTGCTCAGCTTGCTGGATGTGCTGGTGGCTGGGCGATACAGGCAAGACCAACCAGGACCAGGCGGGCTGCTCGGTTCCAGCAATCAGCAAATTTATACGCTCAGCTCACGCTATTCGATCCAGGACCTGGACCAAACCCCACCTGCCGAGGTAATCCTGACCAGGGAAGGGGATATCCTGCTCAGCGGCATCCATCCGCTGCAATTGAAAAACTCTTCTGATTAGACATCCTTGGCAATCTTATCCAGGATGCTCCAGATTCGCTCGGCCCAATCTTCATGTTCGGGTTTCATCAGCACCGAGCGCAAACAGATCACAAAATCCTGATCCATCATCACGTCTGGCCAACTTTCCTGCAACAACCTGGCAGGGTAGCGAAAAGTTGCCAGGTGCAAATCTTGTTGGGCTGCAGCCTGGAAAAGCATTTGAGAACGCGCTGAGATCTGGCTAGCGCTTTCTCCTGCAGGCGCCCACACCAGGATATCCAGCTCCGGGCGCAGGATGGAAAGAAAACGCTCATCGGCGCATACCTTCTCGTACAGGTACAGGGCTGCTCGCCGGCATTTCTCCAGCCCCTGGGCAAACTCGCCGCCCTTCGTCATCGGCATCAGTTTTTGCGTCGCCCACAGTGCTACGGCTGAAGCCCCCGCCCGAGAACATTCCAGGCTGATTTCACCCAGGTGCAATTCGTTGGAAGTGAAATAAGTGTAAGGCGATTCATGCTTGTAAAATTGCCCTGCTGACGGGTCTTTGAACAGGATACATCCACACCCGTAAGGCTGCAGACCGTGCTTGTGCGGGTCAATAACGATCGAATCGACCTGACCCAGGCGAGCATAAATGGCCTGTGTGGGCGCATCCAGGTTGCTGGCCAGCACAAAATAGCCTCCATAGGCTGCATCGGCATGCAGACGAAAACCATAGCGATCTCTCAGCGCTAGAAGCTCGGGCAGTGGATCGAGCGACCCTACACCCGTTGTTCCAATCGTCGCCACCACGGCGCCTATCTTGCCAGTTTTCAGCAACCCTTCTAAAGCGTCCAGGTCCATCTTGGCGTGCCTGTCACAGGGTATCGTTTGGAAAGGCAAACCCAACACATCGGAAATGCGCTGGTGCGTGTAATGCGCCTGGTCCGAAGCCACCACCAGTTTTCCCGGGGCAAGCTTGCCAGCAATCCACAGCGCTTCCAGGTTGGCAAAAGTGCCTCCGCTGGTCAGGTGCCCCAGGTGGGTGTGCCAACCGACCATGCCGGCGATTTCAGCCACAGCTTCTTTCTCCATTGTAGAGCTGGCTTTACCGCCATCCAGAGCGTGGTTGTTGGGATTGATCCATAAGGCAAGCATATACGCCAGGCGAGCCATGGGGTGTGGCGGTTTGAGCATCTGCCCAGCATACAGCGGGTGAAAATAGGGGTAATTCTCCTGCATGCGCTGGGCAACTTCCACCAAAATGGGTTGTATACGCTGCAAGTCTACTTGTTGGTCAATCGGGGGCAACCTTTCAAACCCTTCCTCAAGCTTTGCCAAAGCCTGTTTCAAAATGGATAATGACTCATTTTCTAACATGGACAATCTCCCGCGGATAACAGAATTCAAGAATGAACAACATCTTTCTTGATCTCTCAATATTGATGATGATACCACTTCAAACCGATCATGGAATGAGCCCCAACCAATATTGTTGGGGCTCAATTAGAATCACAGATGATCTGCTTGAAAGAAAAAAGACTATTTCTTATCTTTCTTCTTCTTCTTTTCCTTCTTATCTTTCTTGTCCTTTGAGCCCTTATCCTTATTAGCCATCTCAATCTCCTTCATTGAACCAAGCGGCAACCGTCAAACCCCCAATAAAGTTAATTATACTATAGACCGGGGTCAACACTGCATCCATCCATTTCATTTTTTGAGGGTGCACAAAGCCTGCCGGATTTCACCCAAGTGATAGGCACTGTGTGCGATCACAGCTATAGCGCCGCCTATCTCGTTTTCTCCTGGCCATATAGTCGTCTCTTTCACCAATTCTTGAATGGCTTGATACGCCTCTTGCAACTCAACCTGGATTTGCGCCCATTCCTGAGGCGTCACCTGTTCCACCGTCCGCCAGATTTCACCCCAATCCACCTTTGGAAACGAGTTTTCACGAACAGCTTTTACCAACACCTGCAGATAAAAAGCCACGTGTTTAACCTGAGCTGCTAATGTGGCGCACCGTCCTCCCACCCGGATGGATGCTTCCTCAGATGAAATCTCCGCTAATGTTTCGAATAGGGAGGTTCCCTTGTCCAGGTAAATCCCATGAACAGATTCAAAAGTTTCGTCTAGAAGCAGTAATAAAGCTCGATTAAAGTGGTCGCTTTGCATGGTGTTCATCATAAAAACCGCCTTTCAGTTTCGTAACTAACAGATTATTAAAAAGGTAAGCGCATCCAGGGTTTGGGTTACAGCATATCCATTGCTGCTAATCGCGCCTGTGATAAGGTTAACGTGGTTTTTCATGGCATTTTTCCTGAGTAAATGAGTAGTCCTGATAGTGCCAACGCTATACATTATACTGAAGAAAAGTCAGCTCAGTTCAGCCGGCAGAAAGAAGCACTGCAGTACAATCGCGCAGGTTGTTAACCTGATGATAACCCATTCAGCCGACTATCTTGTTACAATAACCAACATGAACCCAAAATCATCCAGTATCCATCAGTCTTATGAAAAACACACTTGATCCCCAGTTAACCAAAATCATCCAACAAGCCTTGGACGAAGATATCGGCTCAGGCGATGTGACCAGCAACAGCATTATTCCATCGGATGCCCGCATGACCGGTCAGATCGTTGCCAAACAAAGCGGCGTAATTGCTGGCTTGGATATTGCCGCAGCCGTTTACCAGCTTTTTGACCCTCTGGTCAGATTTCAAGCGTTGGTTGAGGAAGGCGAGCGTGTCGATCACACCACGGCAGCGGATAAGCGCTTGCCCGTGGCGCTGGTAGAAGGTCCTGCCCGCAGCTTGCTGACGGTGGAGCGTACCGCCCTCAACTTCATGGGGCGCATCTCCGGGATTGCCACTCTCACCCACCAATTTGTAGAGGCAGTCGCTGGCACAACTGCGACCATCCTGGATACCCGCAAAACCGCCCCCGGCTTGCGCATGCTGGATAAGCTGGCAGTGGCGCGTGGCGGCGGCGCAAACCACCGCATTGGCTTATATGATATGATCCTGATCAAGGATAACCATATCGACTTCTCTGGCACGCTCAGCGAGGCTGTGCGCCGCGCACGGGCTGCCCAGAGCGGTTTGCCCATCGAAGTCGAAGCGCGCACCCTGGAACAGGTGCAAGAAGCCCTTGAGCTCGGTGTGGACCGTATTTTGTTGGACAATATGCCGGTGGAATGGATGGCAGAAGCTGTCCGGCTAAGCGCTGGCAGGGCCAAACTGGAAGCTTCCGGCAATGTCAACCTGCAGACTGTGCGCAAGATTGCTGAAAGCGGCGTCGATTTCATCTCTATCGGCGCGTTGACCCACTCCGCGCAGGTCTTCGATCTATCCTTCGATTACCTGCGTTGAAAAATCTCATTCAGGAAAGAATCCATGGAATCTGAAGCTCAAATTCTCTACCAATCCTTAAAAAAGCAGCTGGGAAAAATTGTTCCGGACGCTGAACTATTTTACAAAGCTGAGATCGCGGTGGAAATTAACCGGCTCAAACAAGAACGCAACGCCGTCATCCTGGGGCACAATTATATGGAACCGGTGCTGTTTGCCTCCATCCCCGATTTTTCCGGCGACTCGCTTGACCTGAGCCGCAAAGCCGCCCAAACCGACCGGGATGTGATCGTATTCTGCGGCGTGCGCTTTATGGCAGAAACCGCCAAGATTCTCAACCCATCCAAAACCGTGCTGCTGCCCTCAGAAAAAGCTGGCTGTTCGCTGGCAGCCTCGATCACTGCACAGGACGTCAGGAATCTGCGCCAACAGTTCCCGGGTGTACCGGTGGTCACCTACGTCAATACCTACGCCGATGTCAAGGCCGAAAGCGATATTTGCTGCACCTCCAGCAATGCCGTGGCGGTAGTCGAATCGCTCAAAAGCGATACAGTCATTTTCCTGCCCGACCAGTACCTGGCCGGCAATGTGGCGCGCCAGACCGGAAAACATATCATCTTTCCCACTTTGCTCGAAACAGGCAACCAACCAGATAACCTGCTGGATGTACACATGATCGGCTGGCACGGCAAATGCGAAGTCCATGAAAAGTTCACCGTCGCCGATATCGAAACCATCCGCCAGCAATTTCCCGATGTGCTGGTCCTGAGCCATCCAGAATGCTCCCCAGAGGTGGTTGAAGCCTCGGATTATTCCGGCTCCACCAACGCCATGATTAAATTCGTCCAGGAAAGCAATGCTCCCCAATACCTGGTATTAACAGAATGCGCCATGGGCGACAATATCGCCGCGGCAAACCCGGAAAAAGAAATGCTGCGCCTGTGTATGGTGCGCTGCCCACATATGAACACCATCACCATGGAGAATGTGCGCGATGCGCTTCTGCATAACCAGTATGTCATCGAAGTGGAAGAATCGGTGCGTATGCGCGCCTACCAGGCCGTGCAACGTATGATCGAGATCGGCTAAGCGGAACCTATCCATGAAGACAACCGATGTATTGATTATCGGCGCCGGTATTGCCGGCGCAACAGCCGCTTTGCAGCTAGCAAAAAATCCCCGCCGAAAGGTGATCCTGATCACCCGTTCGGCTGACCCGCTCGAATCGAATACACGCTGGGCGCAGGGCGGCATCATCCATCGCGGCCCAGGAGACACGCCCGAATTATTGGAGCAGGATATCCTTTCAGCCGGCGCCGGCGCTTCGTTGCCGGACGCAGCCAGAATACTGGCTGACGAAGGTCCTCCATCCCTGGAAGAAATCCTCTTCCAATCTGCTCCGGTGAATTTCGACCGCGACGAAAATGGTGTCCTGCTCTATGGACAGGAAGCCGCGCATTCCGTGCGGCGCATTTTGCATGTTGGCGACGGCACCGGTCACGCCATCATCCAGGCCTTGATCGAAGCGGTTCAGCGCCAACCCAACATCGAATTCATCACCAATGCAACCGCGGTCGACCTGATCACCTACCCTCACCATTCCAGGAATCCACTGGATACCTACCAACCCATCGCCTGCCATGGCGCTTATGTTTTCGATCGCAAAGGCCGCGCCATCCACCGTACCCTGGCGGCGGCGACCATCCTGGCAAACGGCGGAGTAGGCCGCATCTTTCGCAATACCACCAACCCGCCCGGAGCGCGCGGCGATGGCCTGGCCATGGCCCATCGCGCCGGAGCGCGCATCATCAACGCCGAATACGTACAATTCCACCCTACCGCCCTGGCAGCCCCTGGCTCAGAAGGCTTCCTGATCAGCGAAGCCGTGCGCGGAGAAGGGGGTGTGCTGCTCACGCCGGATGGTGTTCCGTTTATGCAGCGCTACTCCCCTGAATGGAAAGACCTGGCGCCGCGTGATATCGTCGCCCGCGCCATTCACAACGAAATGGAAGCCAACGGTTATACCTATGTCTTGCTGGATATCGCCTCCCACATGAAACCAGATGCCATCCGCGCTCGTTTCCCCAATATCTACGCAGAGTGCTTGCGCGCCGGCATCGACATGAGCGTTGAACCCATCCCGGTGGTGCCGGCTGCGCATTATTTCTGCGGGGGCATCCTGGTCGATGCCTGGGGACGCACGGATATCGAGAACCTGTACGCTATCGGCGAGGTGAGCTGCACCGGTCTGCATGGCGCTAACCGCCTGGCTTCCACTTCCTTGTTGGAAGGCCTGGTGTGGGGCAGGCGTGCGGCCATCCATATCGAAGAAATGTTCATGCAAACCCATCCGCAGCCCTTACCCCCCGATCAAGCGCCCCCTTGGGACGAATCCAACCTGACCCAAGAAAACGACCCGGCCCTTATCCAGGGCGACATGCAAATGATCCAGAATATCATGTGGCACTATGTCGGCCTGATCCGCTCTGGAGAACGGCTATCGCGTGCCATGCGTGAGCTGCGCCACCTGCAGAATGAAATAGAGTCCTTTTACTTCAGCACCAAATTGAGCGATGGCCTGATTGGGCTGCGCAACGCTGTTGAAGTAGCCCAGCTGATCGCCCAGGCCGCCCGGCATAACCGCCAAAGTCGTGGCTGCCATTTTCGCAGCGACTCGGTGACCAGCGGCGACCGCCTGCTGTGATCCCGTTTGGATGCTTGTAAGCCAATGACGATCCGCCTGCTTGAAACCAAATTCCACACCCCCAATACTCCCCTGCTCTGGGTGCAACGCCCCCGGTCCATCCTCCTTGAAGTATAAATATTGTATATATTATATGTACATAATCTTGACATTTCTTCTGTTTAATTGTACAATTTGGAACGAATAACTTCCAAGAACCATTTTCAGGAGAAATACAATGCAACAACTTAGCATGCATCATTTTCAACATCAAGCGATTAGCTTGTTCGATAAGATCGATCGAAAAATCACCCGTTGGATGGCCGATTACAGCTTGCCGATCCTTCGTTTTGGTTTGGGTGTCATCTTCATTTGGTTTGGCGCTCTCAAGCTTTTCCCAGGACTGAGTCCTGCCGAAGAGCTGGTGCGCAACACAATTACTTTTATCGATGGGGAACTCTTCTTGCCAATCCTGGCGATTTGGGAGATGGCGATCGGTTTTGGTTTTATCACTGGCAAATATATGCGCCTGACCATTTTGCTGTTGTTCCTTCAAATGCCTGGCGCCGCCTCACCCATCGTGCTCTTACCTGAGGCTGTGTGGACCAGCTTTCCCTTCGGGCTGACGCTTGAAGGACAATACATCTTCAAAAACCTGGCCATCATCGGAGCAGGTCTGGTGCTAGGTGCAACGGTAAGAGGAGGAAGATTAGATCCTGAGCCCATGAAGAAAGAGATGAATCCCTAGCTCAAGGTAGATCCAGCCTCTTCATCTTTTACCGGATAAAGAGGCTGGTTTATCTCATGGGTATCCAATGAACTTCTTGGAATCAGGGTTCCAAAATTGGCTTTAGCTGTTGAGGGAAATCCGTAATGATCCCGGTCACACCTATTTCAATCAAAGCCAGCATTTCTGCTTCTTCATTGACCGTCCACACATTTACATCATAGCCAGCATCTCTCAAAGCCTTTACCTGTTTGGCGTATGTATATTTTTTCCCAGGATGAAACGCCTGCGCGTTCAGCTCCTGTAATAAGCCAATAGGATCAATAATCACTTGATTAACCAGCGCTCCCGTATCGATCGAAGGATTTAGTGCCTTTACCTGGCGCAGGTAATCGTGATTGAAGGAAGAGATCAAAATTTGATCTTGCATGCCAAGCTCTTCGATCAATGCTACCACTTTGGCGACAATGACTGCGTCAGCAGGTGTATCACTGGCATCCTTAATTTCAACATTCACCCACCAATGATTCTCCTTTGTGTACGCTAATGCCTCCGCTAAAGTCGTGATTGGCATACCAACGTAAGCCTCTAGCTCAGATTTTGAAATTTGCGCCTGAGATGCTTGCTCGAAAGGATCGCTCTCAACAAACCAGGAACCAAAATCCAGCGCTTTCAGTTCTTCCAGCGAAAAATCATAAACAGACCATGGCTTACGCTCCGGAAAAACCTGGGCAGCATTGGAGGTTCGCTCCAGGGTGTCGTCATGCAACAAAACCAATTCCCATCGGCACTCACGGCGACATCCAATTCCCAACCATCAGCTCCACTTTCAAAGGCTTTGATTGCCGCAGAAAGCGTATTTTCTGGCGCCAATGAACGCGCCCCTCGATGGGCAATAATACGGACCTCAGGAATCTCTTTTGTCATGGGTGTCGCCTCCAAATTTACTCCTGGTACAGGCTCAGTCTGCCTGGCGCATGCCAACAAAAGCAAAGGTAAAAATAACAAAATCCCCAGAATACGAAAGAATATTTTCAATTTGATCATAATTCCATGAAAGCGCAGGGTGTCATTGGTTTTGACACCCTGCCTGGTTTAACCTAATCTTCTATCGATTGAGCGCGAAACTTCAATCCAAACCCATCGAAATATTATATTCCTCAATCGCGGCGGTCACCGCTGCTGCAGCTTTATCCAAGGCTTCTTGTGGCGTGGCCACACCAGCCAGGACTTCTTCAATTGCCGCTTCGATCGTCTGGCGGGCTGTTGGGAAGACGCCAATCAAGCCGCCTTGCGTAACGCGGTTGTTGGGGGCTAAATGCAGCTGATCAACAGCCGTTGCAAATTGCGGGTATTTCACTCGCCATTCCTGTGCCAGCGGGACATCATAAGCGGTTGTCCGGATGGGGAAATACCCCGACATGGTATGCCAGTAAGCCTGTTGTTCAGGTGAGGCTTGGTACTTGATGAACTCCCAGGCGCAATCCTGTTCTTCTTGCGGGCGATCACTGATAATCCATAGTGAACCACCGCCAATGATCGTTCCAGAAGTATCAAAGGCTGCTTCATTCGGACGCGGTAGATAAGCCGTACCGATCTCAAATTTGCCGGCTACCGTGTCCATCGCGCCGCGCAACACAGCAGTTGAGTCAATAAACATGGCAGTCTGTTCAGCATAAAAAGCCGTACGAACATCAGCATTGGCGCGTCCGTAATTGCCCATGATGCCTTCGTCGTACATGCCCTTCCACCATTCCAGAACCGCTATGCCCTCTGGGCTGTTGAAGGTTGCTTCAGTTGCCAGCGCATCGCGTCCGTTAGCGTTGTTGACATAATATCCACCAGAAACAGCCAGCAATTGCTCAAAGAACCAGCCGTAAATGCTGATCGATATACCTGACACGGTGACGTTTCCAGATACATCTTTTTGCGTCAACAGACGGGCAGCTTCCCACACCTCTTCAAAGGTCCTTGGTGGGGCTTCAGGATCCAAACCCGCCGCAGCGAACATATCTTTGTTGTAATACAGCATGGGTGTGGAAGAGTTAAACGGCATGGAGGCTTGCTTACCTTCCACTGTGTAGTACGCCAAAACATTCGGCTCCAGGTCAGAGACATCGTAGCTATCACGATCAATGAACTCCTGGACAGGAGTGATGACCTTCAAGTCAACCATCAAGCGGGTACCGATATCATACAGCTGCATCACAGCAGGTGTATCTTTGGATTGCAGACCAGCTTTCAGCTTGTTCAAAGCGTCATCATACGAACCCTGGTAGATCGGCTCAACATAACATTGGGTTTGCGATGCATTGAAATCATTCGCCATTTGAGGGATGGCAATACCTCCCAGGTCGCCGCCCATGCTGTGCCAGAAGTCAATTTGAACCACTTCGGCTTCCTCTGGGGGAGGAGCGAGCGTCGGGGTAGGCTCCGCTGCAGGAGGCGCCTCTGTGGGAGGCTCAGCTGCTGGAGGCTCTGTAGCAGCTGGTTCTGCAGGCGCTTCGGGAGCGGCAGGTTCAGCTGGAGCTTCTGCAGCAGGCGCGCATGCTGATAAAATCATAACAAAAATTATCAGCACACTCAGAACTGAAAATATACTTCTCTTCATTTTTCTCTCCTTTTCTTCACTACTTGGTTATTCGCCTTATCCACTGGCATTAACCTTTTACAGCGCCAGCGGTTAAACCACGAATCAACTGACGGTTGCTGACGACAAAAAGTGTAAGGGTAGGAATCAGGATAAACACCACACCAGCCATGATGATATTGATCATCAGACGCTCCTCATCCTGTAGCAGCGCAATACCAATTTGCACCGTTCGCATGGAAGGATTGTTCGTGATCAATAAAGGCCATAAATACTGGTTATAAGTCTGCAGAAAGCTGTAAACCGCCAGCGTACCTAAAGCAGGGCGCGCCAGCGGGATCACAATCGTCAATAAGAAACGAAAACTTCCACAGCCATCAATCGTAGCTGCATCCTTAAGCTCGATTGGAATTTTCATGAAGAATTGGCGCAGCAAGAATGTGCCAAATCCGGTTGCCATAAATGGAACAGCCAGCCCCTGAAAAGTATCCGTCCAACCTAATTCCTTGATAAACAAGTAATTCGGGATGATAGTGGCTTCCCAGGGGATCATCATGGTAGACAAAAAGAGCAAAAAGAAGAAATTTCTTCCTTTAAAGTCAATAAAAGCAAAAGCATAAGCTGCCAGGCTGGCTGTGATTAACTGTCCGATCATCACCAAAGAAGATTGAATCACACTATTCAGTAAGTAGCGACCCAATGGCGCCTGTGTCATACGCGCGTTCAATATTGTTCAAGCGAATGCCAGTAGGAAATTGCAGGGGAGGGTATGAGCCCATCTCCGTATCCGACATCATGCTAATGTTAAAAGCCGACCAAATCGGATACAAAATGATGATCGCAGTAATCGTCAATAGCAAATATTGAGCAACTTTACCGATGATACGCTTGAGGTTGCTACTATTCTTCATTCGTAAAAAACCTTCCTCTCGACGAACACAAATTGTAGAACAGTCAAAATCAACATAATGAAGAACAACATGATCGATTGGGCTGCAGCAAAACCATACTTACCATTGAAATAAAATTCTCGGTAGATGGAATACACCAGTAAGTTGGTCAACTCCAAAGGACCGCCTTTGGTCATAATATGGATGGGGGTAAAGGTTTGAAAAGCCGCCAGCATATCGACCACCAGCAAGAAGAAAAAGGTGGACGATAGCAAGGGCAAAGTGATATGGATAAATTTATTCCAGCTATTGGCGCCATCAATCATCGCGCTCTCAAATAATTCTTCCGGAATGGTCTGCATCGCTGCCAACAAGATAACCGTATTCAAGCCAATTTGCAGCCAGATGGTGGTGATTGAAACCGATATTAGGGCGGTTCTCTGGTCAACCAGCCAGGTCATATTATTGATGCCGACCAGGCTCAACAAGTAATTGATCCCAACCGTTGGGTGATAAAGATAAAGGAACATGAGCGAGGCAGTGGCGCCAGAAATCGCGATGGTGATTGAGAAAACCATTCGAAAAATGGCAATCCCCTTCAAGCGTAAATTCCCCATCATTGCCAATGCCAGAGAGACAGCGATCGTAAATGGAACGGTGTAGAGCAGGAATACAACCGTCCGTTTCAAACTGTTCATAAAAACGGGCGTGTCAAACAGGCGCGTATAATTTAAAAGCCCGACAAATTTAGCCAAACGACCGATTGGATCGGTAATATAAGCGCTGATCTCGAAAGATCGGATCAATGGAATAAAGACAAAGGCTGAAAACAGGATTAACGAAGGGCTCAGATACAACAAGGCAAGCAGGAATGTTTTTACTGCCCGCCACTGACGACCCGACAGGCCAAAATGCTTTTCCTGGTAGATGCCGGTTGGTCTGGATTGGATTGACTGGTTATGTTCCATGCCGCATCACTCATTGAATATTGAAGAGTATCGTATTTGATTTTCAAATAAAGCGTGGCTCATGGATTAGCTAAGAGCTATCCATGAACCACGTCAAATGAACTTTCACGCTGCACCCGCAAAAATCTAATCAGCAACAAGGGATGATCCTTCATGGCTAGAAATTTCACGAATTCGACAGCATACAATTCTCATTATACAAGAAGATAGTAAGAAAATGCAACAATTTTCAAGAATTTGGTATTGTGGGACTTCACAGGATGTTTATCAGCTACTGGAATATAGCTTCCAACTGTGAATTACAAAGCAAGTGGTATCAGGTCATGGGGGTATTGATATTCTCACAACCAGTTATTTCAATAGAGCGATGCCATCAATTTCTCCCTAAACCCTTGCATTTTCCACATTCCATGGTATCATTATGGATAATTATTATCAATTAGGAATAATCATCTAAAGAAATCCTATGTCCGAAACAGATGCCCGCTTCGATCAACTGATCACCGCCCTCAAAGAGCACGATTTCCGCCTGACGCCACAACGCGTCGAGCTGGTGCGCTTAATCGCCTCCAGCGACGGGCATCCCAGCGCCAGCCAGCTCTACACGCAAATCCAACACCAGTTCCCCACCATGAGCCAGGCCACCGTCTACAAAACCCTGGCCCTGCTCAAAGAAATCAACCAGGTCTTCGAGATCGATTTGCACGGCGATAGCCATTATGACGGCAAGCGCCCCGAACCGCACCCCCATTTGATCTGCATTCAGTGCAATAACATCATCGATGGGGATTTTGAGCTTGACCAGGCCGCGCTGCGCAACCTGGAAGCAGGCCTCAGGCTATCAGATTCTGCATCCGCACATCACCCTGTATGGGCTTTGTGCGGATTGTCAACAGGCGGGGTAAAAATTTATGCACGATTTTCAGTCTCTTTATTCAACTAACCCAAATCAACTTTTTACAGTTCTAAGGAGGAAATAACGATGGAAGAAAGTAAGTGTCCGGTAACAGGCAAGGCTGGCAGCACTACCGCCAGTAGAGGTACGTCCAACCAGGACTGGTGGCCCAACCAGTTAAACCTGGGCATCCTGCACCAGCACGCCCCCGCCTCGAACCCGATGGACCCCGATTTCAATTACGCTGAAGAATTCAAAAAACTGGACCTGGCCGCAGTCAAGAAGGACCTGGCCGACCTGATGACCGATTCGCAGGACTGGTGGCCGGCTGACTGGGGGCATTACGGCGGCTTATTCATCCGCATGGCCTGGCACAGCGCCGGCACCTACCGCAGCCAGGATGGACGCGGCGGCGGCAACACCGGCAACCAGCGTTTTGCACCCCTCAACAGCTGGCCCGACAATGTCAACCTGGATAAGGCGCGCCGCCTGCTGTGGCCGATCAAACAAAAATATGGCAATAAACTCTCCTGGGCCGATCTGTTTATCCTGGTCGGCAATGTCGCCCTGGAAAGCATGGGCTTCAAGACCTTCGGTTTCGGCGGCGGGCGCGCAGATATCTGGCAGCCCGAAGAAGATGTGTACTGGGGTTCCGAGGCCGAGTGGCTGGGCGATAAGCGCTACAGCGGCGAGCGCGACCTGGAAAACCCGCTGGCAGCTGTGCAGATGGGCTTGATCTACGTCAACCCCGAAGGTCCCAACGGCAATCCCGACCCGGTGGCATCCGGCTTCGATGTGCGCGATACCTTCGCCCGCATGGGTATGAACGACGAAGAGACCGTCGCCCTGGTCGCTGGCGGGCACACCTTCGGCAAGATGCATGGCGCTGGCGATCCCAAGCTGGTTGGCGCCGAGCCCGAAGCCGCCCCGCTCGAAGAAATGGGCCTGGGCTGGAAAAACAGCTTTGGCGACGGCAAGGGCTTTCACACCACCTCCAGCGGCCTCGAAGGCGCCTGGAAACCCAACCCAACAAAATGGGATAACGGCTACTTTGATATGCTCTTCGGCTACGAGTGGAAACTGGTCAAGAGCCCGGCTGGCGCGCACCAATGGACGCCGGTGAACCTCAAACCCGAGCATTTGATCCCCGATGCGCACGATCCAACCAAAAAATTCCCGCCCGTGATGAGCACCGCCGACCTTTCGCTGCGCTTTGACCCGATCTACGAGCCGATTGCACGCCGCTTCCATAAAGACCCGCAGGCCTTTGCTGACGCCTTCTCCCGCGCCTGGTTCAAGCTGACCCACCGCGATATGGGACCCAAGAGCCGCTACCTCGGTCCGGAAGTCCCCGCAGAAGACCTGATCTGGCAGGACCCCATCCCGGCCGTTGACCATCCCCTGGTCGATGCAGCCGATATCGCCGCTCTCAAAGCCAAAATCCTGGCCTCCGGGCTGAGCATCCCCGAGCTGGTCTCTACCGCCTGGGCCTCAGCCTCCACTTTCCGCGGATCGGACTATCGCGGCGGCGCTAACGGGGCGCGCATTCGCCTGGCGCCTCAGAAGGACTGGGAAGTCAACCAACCCGCCCAGCTGCAGGCTGTGCTCAGCAAACTGGAAGACATCCAGCAGGATTTCAACCGCGCCCAGACTGGCGGCAAAAAGGTATCGCTGGCCGACCTGATCGTCCTGGGCGGCTGCGCCGCTATCGAGCAGGCTGCCAGGAACGCTGGTCACGAAGTCAGCGTGCCCTTCACACCTGGACGCACAGACGCATCGCAAGATCAGACCGATTTGGAATCCTTTGCCTTTCTTGAGCCGGAAGCCGATGGTTTCCGCAATTACCTGAAAGCCAAATACTCGATCAAGCCAGAGGAATTCCTGGTAGACCGGGCCCAATTGCTGACCCTCTCCGCCCCGGAGATGACCGTGCTGCTGGGTGGACTACGCGTGCTGAATGCCAACTATGGCAAGTCCCAGCATGGCGTCTTTACCCACCGACCCGAAGCGCTCACCAACGACTTCTTCGT
Organism: uncultured Chloroflexia bacterium; assembly: GCA_963842455.1. GTDB lineage: Bacteria > Chloroflexota > Anaerolineae > Anaerolineales > UBA4823 > CAWJHE01. Next base: position 99,543 of record CAWJHE010000006.1, on the reverse strand, counting down.
CAACGTGCTGGACATGGGCACCGCATGGAAGCCAAGCGCCGGTGATGAGGATGTGTACGAGGGTCGCGAGCGCAGCACCGGTGCGCTCAAGTGGACCGGCACACGCGTCGACCTGCTCTTCGGTTCCAACTCCCAGCTGCGCGCCCTGGCGGAAGTCTATGCCTGCAGCGACAACCAGGAGAAATTCGTGCGCGACTTTGTGAGAGCCTGGGACAAAGTCATGAACCTGGACCGTTTCGAGCTGGCCCGTTAGGCAGCGTGTAGCCTTGCAGGCTATTAGCCTTCCAGGCTATCTGAAAAATCAATCGAAGAACCGCCAGGTAACACTGGCGGTTTATTTATTTAAGGGTTACACTCACCAGGTGTTTTTACATCTATTTTCCCGGAGGCCAAAATGACCATCCCCGTTTCCGAAACCGTTCTGCTCATCACCCGCAAGGGTATGGGAGACGCCGAACCCGCCCTACAGCAAAAACTGATCACCACCTATTTCAAGCTACTGGACGAGAACAACCTGCTGCCCGCCGCGATTTGCTTTTATGCTGAGGGTGTACACCTGGCTGTCGCAGGGCTCGCCGGTGATCGACTCATTGAAATCGCTGGAAGCAAAAGGCGTGCGCCTGGTATTATGCAGCACCTGCCTACAATACTATCACCTGGCGGACAAAGTGCAAGCCGGCATTGTCGGCGGGATGACGGACATCATCGAGGCCCAATTCCGGGCTGGTAAGGTCATCACACTTTGAGCTTGAACATTCCGCAAAGTTGACCATTTTAATTGGTGGTTGGAAAGAAAACGAGGTTTAAAATCATCACTAAGTAAATTTATGAACAATCAAATAACCCAAACTGCTGAATATTGCCGGGCCCACCTTGATCTTGACAATGATACCTTAGACGCCGAAGGTTTTTACAACAGCCTGCCGCTGTCTGTAATCGATACGATATTCTCGATCGGAGCGAGGTACGAATCGACAGAGCTGACAGTCAAACGGTTTTGTTCTTATTTTGGCTTGGAAAGGCTTTCAGATGTCCGCTATCCAGACCGCTCGCTCCAACTTTCAATATCCGGTTTTCTTGCTCACTTTGATCACTATGGGATTCGGGGAATGGCCAATGAAGTATTTCAGAACCGGCAAAGAACTTCTACGCGTAATGGCATTCTGAAAGCGGATGCGGTTTACAGAGCAACCAAATTGCTAAGTAATTGCAAAGTTGAATATTTACAGGATGTTCACAAAATCCTTGGCGACCCATATTTTGAGACAAATTTTCAATCGATCCCTGGGCAGACAAGCGGCATCTCATTACGGTATTTTTACATGCTGGTGGGCTCTGAGGACTTTATAAAGCCTGACCGTATGATAGCACGGTTCTTAGAAAAGGCAACTCATCGAAGGATGACAATTCCAGAAATGCACGCAATTCTTGTAGGGGTGGTCAAGTTATTGTCTGCCGATTATCCCCAACTGACCCCCAGAAGATTGGATAACATGATCTGGCGTTATCAAAGACAGGCTAATGAATTAATCACTAGATTGAAAACCTTCTAGTAATGTGCCATTCTATACGGTAGAAGGAGTTTTTTATGGATGCCAAGTTAACTGTTCGAGTCCCCAAACACTTGCTGGCTAATGCAAAACGCTATGCCCAAGTAACATAAAACTACCCTGACTGCATTAATTTCAGTTTACCTGCAACAAATCCCTTACGAATCCGATGTTCTGGATCGCGCCCCGCTTGTGCGCCAGATGACAGGTCTACTCTCCCCCGAGGCGTCAATCGATGATTATAAAGAGCACCTGAAAGACAAATATGGCGGCTGATAAATCACCTGGAATGTACGCGACTACCAGCCAGCGCCCATGCAGGTGATTCAACCGGTGGAACTAAAAAATCTTTTCCTGTGCTTCGGGCAGACAAAAACATTATCCCCTTTAAGAAATTGATTATGGCATCGGCGTTCCCAAAACCACAATCAAAGGTGGGCCGCCATTAATTATTCGGTCGTCAAGATGTTCCTTCCTTCTAGGGCCATCAAGCATCTCGCGGCATATATCGTTTCTTGAACATCCGGTGGAAATCAAGATTCCACATCTTTTGGGTAATCTATGCCAGGTCTGAGGTATTACTACATCCTCGATAGTCCCCATTTTCGCTCAGGTAAACCACGGCTGGTACACTCATTGCAGTTTTCATTGCGGCCGGTGGCCTGGCATAAGTGTGTACACATAGACTTCATTGCCTGTCACCCCCAAAATGTCCCATTCGCATAACCCCTCCTTATCTTGATTGTCGCTTCCAGTAAGGCTGCTTCATAGAGCTGCCATCGAGGAATGTCTGTTGGTGCAAGATGGGTTGTTGGGGTCAAGGTGGGAATGCTATTCGCTGTGTGGCAACTAGATAGGCTGACCAACAGTAGAACAAATATGGCTATTTTCGTTTTCAAATGCATTCCTCCTTTTAGAATATCTGGTAATGGAGGGAGGGCTCATTCCCCGGGATAGGGATTTGGGGTTGGGGTAACGACAAACAAATTATTCATATCTTCAGGAGCAGGGTATGGATTCTGCGTCCAACTTTCTGTCAAACTTATTTATGATTTCCGTCATGTTCTTATTTTTAGAAGCCGCATCTTTTCCAAGAAAATCTGATCCATTCCGCTCCATATTATTTGACCCCCTCTTATGGGTATTAAAACCATCCAACTTAATGAGCCCACCACAACCATCTGCGTGCTCTTGTTATTTGGACTTGGAGATTCAAACTACTGATCTCATAAAATTCATATTTTCGACCCCAATATATGACAAAAATTGTTCCACAATTTATGCGAAACGAATTTCTTTGGGTTGGAGCCCTACGAAGACCTGAGTCGAACACCACGGTTTTGAACTTAAGGTTGACAATTCCTCAACAATCTCATCTGGATAACTACTATTTGCCACAATAATTATGATGAAAAGGGATTAAGGAACAAACTCTGTGACTTTACTTACAATTTCACTGTTCTCTCTTTCCAGTATGAAGTCGAAATATTCATTCCACACACCAGTCTTGACAACTTTAATAATTTGATAAGGAGGTGTAAAACCCGATAACGCATAGCTACCAGGTCCGGGAACAATATCAGTTGTTCGGATAACAATTTCATTGTTATTTCTAACAATTTTTTCAACCGTCCCGCTCTCAGGAAGTTGCCCACGGGGAAACAAAATAATGAGAGATTTCTGGAAGTCAATTTCGCTCACTTGAGATAATAATGCTTCCGAGAATTCCAATTGACTAATCTGAGTCAATTCAGAAATTACAATTAGTTGTAGGATTTTGTCTCTATCATCAACCTCAGTGGGAAATGCTATACCGTCGTTAACAATTTCATATGGCAACTCTTGCCGTGCTTCTAAAGAACACGCTGAAGTTATTACAATCAAAATAATAATAACTAATGCTCTTAAACTCATACCTTATTCCTTGATGACCAGTGGAAGGTAAATATGTACAGATGGAAAAAGCAACCAATTACAGGTCTCTCCGCCAGATCCAGCATACCAATATCTTTCATTGTTATTGATGTTTGGTGTTGCTCCATAATGATCGGGGCAAATTGAAACAGGGCTAGTCCAAATTTCGCTCATACCAGTAACCTTGAGAGTCTCCTTTATACAATCTCATTTGGTGCCAAGTTCCTATCGAAACTAAATCATCGTAATCGCCATAACAGTGATTTGGATCTGGATTGCTTCCTCGATAACAAAGCACTCCGGGTTCGGCATAAACAAACCATTGTATCCCATTTCTAGTAGCCCGCAAACCAACTTGTGAGAATTGACCAGAACCTGTCGATCCGTCATATTCACCCAGAAAAACACCCAGCCAAGCAGTGGCAAAATTTCGAATATCGCCTGTAGCAGGCAAGCTGTTTGCATATAAGTGTACTCGATAATCGTGCGCGTTATACACTACTGGGAGATCAACTCGTAGATCACCAATGATAAAAGAGTTACCGGATGCTAGTGCAACCGTACTTACGATTGCGCAACCCACCAAAGCTAAAATAAATGCCATACGGTAATGGTTGTTGTGTATCATTGCTCACTCCCTCTTGATTTCATGGATACGGCTGAAGAATTGGCGCAACTGGTTCGATGCTCAAAGGGTGAGGATAGGGCTCGCCAATTGGAGATACTTCAATATTCTGTTTATCACTAACGGGCTTTTCAATCACCGGTGTCGATATCATTGGCTTAAGTGGATAACCAGTGATTATCTTGTCGCCTGAAGCTATCTGCAGTAGTTCCATTACATCACCGGAGTACGTTGCCGATATTCGATATTCTTCATATCTTCCATCTGCACGTTGAACAATGAACACAAAAATATCTTCACTGGGTAATTCTTTAGCTAAATCGACGATTCTGGAAATCTCCCTGTGAGGGAATGCTTGTATTGGCTGCTCAGATCGACTTAGTGTATCAATATCTGGCGTTGGTGGAACAAATATTGATTGGGTTGTGCCAATGTCATATGACGAGAATGCAATAGCTTGCTTAATGACAACTACGCCTAAAATTGAAATCAGAATTACCATAATAAAGATTTTGAGTTTATGTGTGAATTTAATTTGATCCATCGATCCCTCCATCAGAGCAAAATTTAATAAATTGAAAATTTTCAATAGCAAGTCCTTATGGGAGTCTATACCATATGGGGGAGGGGAGACACACGTGAGTTCCTTCTTTCTATGATGTGACATATGTCATGATTTCGTATGAGAATATCATACTTTGCGTCTAGTTTATTTGGACAGGGGATTCGAACCCCCATTTTGGCCTTGAGAGGGCCACGTCCTGGGCCCCTAGACGATGGGGGCAGAGCGTCTATCTGAAACCATAACTAAAGAAGTAGTTAGCCACAGCCAGCCAGATAGTTCGGAGGTTGGCTGTGGCTACCAATTAGTACTTCAGTACTATTTACCTGCCAATAAGCTGGTATACAATTGGTTTATTGGTCAGACCAGCAAACCAGTGAGACTAGAAAATGATTGATCCTATTCCCCGCAAATCGCTCGCCCAAATCATCGCCGGAAGACTGGCAGCTTCGATTGTGAATAAGTCCCTCGAGGTTGGCAGCCAGTTGCCTTCCGAGCGCGAAATGATACACCAGTACGGCGTCAGCCGCTCGACCTTGCGCGAGGCGCTTAAAACCCTGGAAGATAACCAGCTGATCGAAGGCAGACCTGGCGTCGGAAGGTTCGTTCGCAAGATCGATGAGAGCAATTTTTCAGCTGCTTACGAGCTGGCCCAGGACGAGTTACAAACGCCATCCTCCAAAAAATGATGCAGATGCCGGAGAAGCCCTTTCCAGACCGCGACGCCTGCCGGTCGCGCCGGAAAAGCCGATCCAGATCCCTAACCTGCGCACGGACCGCCTGGGCACGTTTAATTTTATCTCCTGGTGGGACCGCAAGAATGTTGAAGAAGCCAAAGTGTTGGTGGTCGGAGCTGGCGCTCTGGGCAATGAGGTCATCAAAAACCTGGCTTTGATGGGGGTCGGTTCGATCTATATTATTGACTTCGACACGATCGAAGCGGCTAATTTGAGCCGCTCGCCGCTGTTCCGTGAGAGCGATTCGGGGCGGCGCAAGGCTGAGGTGGCTGCCGCCCGCGCCAAGGAGCTTAACCCAGAGATACACGTGCAATACCTGCATGGCGATGTGAACACCCAGCTGGGTCTGGGAGTCATCCGGCGTATGGATATCATCATTGGCTGCCTGGATAATCGCGAAGCGCGCCTGTCCGTCAACCGCTTTGCCTACTGGATGGGCAAACCCTGGGTGGATGGCGCCATCCAGGAAATGCTGGGATTGGTGCGCGTCTTCATTCCAGGAGAGGGCGCTTGTTTCGAATGCACGCTGACCGAACAAGCCCGCCGTGACCTGTCTGTGCGCTACTCCTGCCCCTTATTGGCGCGCCAGAATATCCTGATGGGCAAGGTGCCGACTACCCCGACCATCGCTTCGATCATTGGGGCGATGCAATCGCAGGAAGCCTTAAAGCTGATCAACGGGCTGCCAGTTGAACCAGGTAAAGTGACCCACTTTAACGGCATGGTGAATCAAATGCACACCACGGCATACCGGGCGCGCGAGGATTGTGAAAGCCACTGGCGTTATGGCGAGATCAGCGAACTGCCTCTTCGGGCGGAAAGCACAAGCATGCAAGAACTTCTCAGCATTGTGCGTGCGGATTTAGGTTCCGAAGCGCTGATCGAATTGGACCAGGAGTTAATCCTGGCCCTGGAATGTCCCAATTGCAAGACTGTGACCCGTTTAGTCAAGCCCATCTCACAGGTCAGTTTTGAATCCGTACACTGTCCGAACTGCGGCGCGTTTCGCGAAACACGCATGACGCACGTAATCACCGGTGAAGAAGACTTCCTGCACCACACACTCGCCAGCCTGGGTGTGCCGCCTTTACACATTCTGCGCGCGTATAACCTGCAAGAATACCGGTTTTACGAGCTCACCGGCGACCTGGAGGATGCCCTTCATTTCAGCGACTTTGACGAGTCCTCACCCGCCTATCGAGCCCGTGTCCGCCAGCGCATCCGCTTAGGCGACCAGATCAAGCTGAAGGACGTGCGCACCAATCCTGCCAGAAACAGGATCGTGCTGCATGATCATAGTGAGCTATGAGTACCCATAACCGAATGATGGCCAATCCTGGTGTTTCCATGTCGCAGGAATCCCTTGCCACCCTGTTGAGGTTGGTCATTCAGGTGGTCCTGTACCTGCTGTTGGTAACCGGATTTTTAGCACTGCTGCTCATGTATAACCAGTCGATTGCCTTTCCGATTTTGGAATGGGCAGGTGTCGCCGCCTTAGGTGTGGCTGCGGGGCTGATGGCGCGCTGGCGGTTGAGAAGCCACACACAGGCGCTAAAATTTCTGACCGCAGTTCTGGCGCTGGCCGCGAACCTTTGGATTCTGGGGCTGCTAACCGCGGGTTCGCTTGGTTTTTCAGCCGCCGCAGTCTCCGCATCGGGTGTGCACTGGCGGGGCTTGGGGCAACTCAGCCTGGGTGCACTGCTGGCATGGATTTCTTTGGCAACCAAACGCGAGACCGTTCCAGCCAGTAAACCCGAAAAACGCCAGACCAAAGGAAGCTCCCAGCCGGCCAGCAGGAAAGGGAAACCTCGCGGACAAGATAAAAAAGGCGTGGTGAAATCTGGAAAAAGCCAGGCTAAAGAAATCTCCCAACCTGCCAATAGGAAAGGGAAATCGAGCGGAAAAGATAATAAAGATATCGTGAAACCGGGAAAACCCAAACCCGGGCATGCCACCCAAACATCATCTGCCTGGCCAGAATCCATCAAACATTTATTCGACACCATCAAGCTGCGAGTGGATGCTCTCAATCGAAACCACCTGCAACCCGCCGGCAGTGCAATCCACCGTTCACAGAAGGAAGTAATCAGGCAACTGAAGTCAAGCTTAACCCGATTAAAACCCAGTGAGCCGCAAGCGGGTTTGACTGTAGAGACCAAGATCGACCGGGAATCTCAAAAATCCTCGGTTCGCGTGGGAAGAACACCTCTGAAAGTGCAGCCGGTCATTTCCGAGAGTAAGAGCGGTGAAATTCGGTTGCTTGGAGCGATTGAACACCGTTGCCCATTCTGCCTGGAAATTGTGGAAAAGAATGATCCTCGCGGCGTGAAGATCTGCAAAATTTGCCACACCCACCACCATGCCGATTGTTGGGATGTGACTGGCGCCTGCCAGGTGCCTCACCACCATGGATGAAGTTCGATCGATAATACTGTGGAGATAATCATATGCCTGAACTACTTGTGATGATTGTGTTGCCCAATGGCGGTGTGCGCCAGGCGGAGATTCCCGATGATATCGCCATGCGAGACATCCTGCCCGAATTGGTTTCTTTGCTTGAGTTGCCCACGGTAGGACCGGATGGACGCATGATGGGGTATCGCCTGGACAGCAAGGCGCTGGGTCGTGAACTCGGTGAAGAGGAGACCCTGGCAACAGCTGGGGTGCCAGGCGAGGACCGATTGATCCTGACCGCCGATATCACGGCTGGCGCTACCCCGCTTAACCAAAGCCCGAGAATGCGCCGCTTGTTAGCCGATGCCCAGTTGATGTCAGAACTGGCCGCACGCAGTAAGCTGATCCAATTTGAGGCGCAATCGGTGCGCGTCGGGCTGCCGCCCGAAAGGTATATTGTGACTTACCTTTGTAAAGGCATCATCGGGGTGGATCCTAACGGGAATCCCAAATATGGGAGCAAGCATCAAGTGGAAATATATTTGCATAATCAGTATCCACAACGCTGGCCCGGCATGAAGTGGTTGACCCCCATCTGGCATCCCAATATTAATCATGTCAATGCCACCGTTTGCATCGACGCCGCCTGGTGGACCGCCAGCCGCTCGTTAGATCGCCTGGTGATCATGATCGGCGAGATGGTGCAATACAAGAACTTCCATGATGATCCGACCAAACCGCCATTCCCCTGGGATCCTGAAGCTGCCCGCTGGTGCCGAGAATATCGCAAGAAGAATCCCAACGCTTTCCCGGTTGATACCCGCGAACTGCTGCTACCCGAAAAGATCACGATCAAAAAGCCGCAGAAGCCTTCAAAGCCACATATCCGCTTGAAATAAATTCCAAGCTGGTGGTGTGTGGTCTCCAGCCAAATTTCCGGGCTGGAGGAAAATCTATCCGTTTTATTCAATTTTTCAGATCAAAAGGAGAAAAAAGATGACAGATAAATCCGTATCCCTCGTGCTTCCAGCTGGAGGCACACGTACAGCCGAAGTCCCGGATGATGTTCCCGTCAGGGAACTAATCCCCGAGCTGGCAACTTCGCTTGAGTTACCCACCACCGGTCCAGACGGTCGCCCAATCAGTTACCGGCTGGATAGCAAGGCGTTGGGGCGCGAACTCCAGGAGACAGAAACGCTTGGAGACGCCGGGGTGCCGCAAGAAGATCGCCTGATCATCACTGCGGATATCACAGCGGGATAAAGGAAAAACCAGGTGAATGTCTGCTAAGTCAATTCGCCTGGTCTCTCCGTAGATGCATATCGATTATATCATGAGTAGCGATGCCATCCATTCGCCTTAAACCTGTGGAGATACCCAAGCCACGTACGGCGCACACCCCGTTCAAGCGCGCCCTGTATTGGCAATCGCCGTATGAGAGCCATATCTCAGAACCGGCGGTGTCTGTATTCGTCACACCACGCGCATTTCTTCGAGTGAGCGCCCACGCCGGAAGCGACCTGAATAAAGAGGTGGGGGGCTGGTTAATTGGCAAGTGGCGCCTGGACGAGCATCTCAACCAACAGTTTGTCGTGGTGGAGAACAGTCTACCAGCTCCCTTCACACGCCACGGCCAGGCATTCTTGACATTCACACAAGATTCGCAAGTGGCTCTACAAAACCTGCTCGAGGAGCGCTTCCCTGGTAAGGATTTGGTGGGTTGGTATCACACGCATCCCAGAATGGGGGTGTTCTTTTCATCCTATGATACCTGGCTACATTCCCATTTCTTTCCAGGAATTGCACCAGGTGGCCATGGTCGTCGAACCATACGCCTCAACAGGTGGTTTCTTCATTCGGGGAGAAGACGGCAATCTGGACCCAAGGCAATACTATGGTTTTTATGAGCTGATAAACCACAAGCAGGGTAGCGTTGTGCACTGGTCCAATCTTATCCCTGCAATAGAAATGCAAAATAGGAGGAACCTATGAGCCGAGTCATGAGGCTTTATTACTATGCCGTATTCGGTGCGATAGGGGGCGTGATCGGTTGGCAGGCCAGCAATATCTTAGGCCTATCTTTTTTCGCCGGAAATATCTATCTCAGTGAGATCGTAGTTGGCGCGGTGATCGGATTCTGTATCGGGGTTTTTATTGGGTTGGCAGAGGGGTTGATGACTCGCAACTATGTACAGGCTTTGCGAGCTGGATTTCTCAGCGGCCTGATGGGGCTGATTGGGGGTGGGGTTGGCTTACCCTTGGCTGAGGCTCTTTTCCAATGGTTAGGTGGTCAGGTCTGGGGGCTGGCTCTCGGCTGGGGCTTGTTTGGGCTGCTAATCGGCCTGGCTACCAGCTACACAAGCGGCAGCCAGATGTGGAAAGGCGCGCTAGGCGGGCTGTTGGGCGGAATCGCCGGAGGGCTGTTGCTTCAAGCGGCTCGTTCCTGGATGGAAGACCCCCTGATGGGAAAAGCCGTGGGCTTGCTTTTAACAGGCGCCTCGGTCGGCGTTTTCACCGCCATGATCGTATTCTTGCTTTCGAAAGCCTGGCTGGAGGTTGCCTCCGGCAAGCTCAAAGGAACAGAGTTCATTCTCGATAAATTCCTGAGCGCAGAAGGCCCTTCGGCTTTCATCGGCAGTGATGCGCTCAAATCTGATATCGTTCTGCCCGACCCAGACATTGCTCCCCAGCACGCGCTGCTCAAAGGCGCCAGCACACATTTTAATCTCAAGGACATGAGCTTGAGCGGGACTTTCGTCAATAATCAGAAGATTGAACAGGCTGTGCTCAAGAATCGCCAAAACATCAAGGTGGGCAACACACAGCTTGTCTATCACGAGAAGAGGTGAGAAATGCGTACCATCAAACGAACCCTCAAATACTCGGTATTGTTGCTGGGTGTATTGCTCACACTCAGCGGCTTTGCGCCTTATCAACAAGCCACCCCTGAACCGGATTCAACAATAGCCCGGATTACCCAGGTTGACACCTCCATGTTTCCAAAGGTGACGGTTTATATTTCGGTAACCGACGCCTCCGGCGAGCCAACGCCGGTCAGCCTGGCGAGCATTGAACTCAAAGAGAACGGCCAGGTGATGCAGCCTGACGAGATCGGCGGCGCGGAAGAAATCGGTCCGCTGACCACGATGCTGGTGATCGATATCTCCGGCAGTATGAACCATGGCGACAAGCTGCGCGCGGCAAAAGATGCTGCCATTGCTTATGTCCAACAGGCGCGACCCTCAGACCAGATTGGACTGATCAGCTTTAACACGGAGATCGAGTATGTCCAACCCTTAACAGCGGATCATCAAGCGGTGATTGAGGCCATCGAGGCTCTCCGGGCTCAAGATGACACCGCCATGTACGACGCCTTAGGACTCGGGATTGAATACCTGTCGAGCGCCACGGGACGCAAGGCCGTGATTGTGTTGACGGATGGACTGGATAACCGCAGCAAGGTAAACCCGCTGGAGGTGGTCCGCCTGATCGGACCTGAAGGTCTTTCGATCTCGACCATCGGTCTTGGCGATCCCAGCCAAAGCACGGGCGCGATTACCAGCTTGAACGAGCCTGCTTTAACCTCCCTGGCAGAAGCAGCTGGCGGCGCCTACGGGTACGCCAGCGATGCCGAATCCTTGACCGCCCTCTATCAACAATTAGGCCGCGCCATGCAGAGCGAATATGCCATCACCTATACCTCGCCATCCAAGCTGCGCGATGGCGTCAATCGCTCATTGAGTGTGGCGTTAATCGAGGCAGAAGGCGAGCCGGGGGCGATGAGCGCTGAGCTAACCTATAATCCTGGCGGCCTGGTCCCGGAAGTGGCGCAAAAGGCATCCTGGAGCACCTTCGCCATCCTGTTGATAGGCCTGGCAGTCCTGCTGTTCATTCCCACCCTGATTTCTACGCTGGTAAGGCGCAAAAATGGATCAACAACCGCTCAACCGGGTGGGGTAAAGCTAACTGGCGGGGCGCCTAAACCCCCTGGTGGGAAGCGAACAACGAAGGTAAAGGTGAAGAATTAAACTTTACATAAGCAGGCTTTAGAATCGACCGGTCTCAGTTTCCTGTACGAACTTACTACAAGAACCTGAGACCGGTCATTTTTCTCTGCGCCCTTAAGCGTAGCTGACTCGAACTACGTGGCGAAAATAATCTTCTCTTTTTTCAAGGTGTAGGATACGGCTTCGATGTATCTACCCTTGAAATTTCATCGCCAATTATCCAATAAGGTCCATTGCATTTCAACGGCACTTGACTTTTTACCGGCTCGAATAAAACTGGAACTTCCCCACCACTTATTATTACTTTATCCCCAATGGATGCTACGGTATCCCCGCTCTCGTTAAAAATATTTACCGTATCATTCTCGACAGAAAAATTAAAATCGGGTGGCCAAATAAGTAAATAACTGGCATTAGTTGATGTTTCGCGATTCACACGAATGCAATTATCCACCAAGACCAAAATGCCACCAGTCCTTGCTTCCATGACGGCCCTTTCACCCTCCGTTTTTTCCTGGCGTGGAAAGAAAATGGTTTTACTGGTATCAGAAGCAGGGGTAGGGAGATGGATTTCACTGGGTTGCGAAGTAGAATCCGCAGCCAATGTGCAGGCTGTCAATATAAACAACAAGACCATGAACACCAAACATAGTATTTTGTTTATCATAGGTTAAATCACCTTTCATGGTTAAGGAGGTCTTTTAAAGTTATTCATATTACTTATTTTTATGGATATGGATTAGGATACGGGTTGGGTTCCAGGCTTGAAGAAGGAATGTTAGAGGCATCATCATTTGGAGACGGATATGGATTAATGTACGCAGGGTTGATTAATTCCCGTGATTGAGTTTGTCCATTCAAAACTATAGGTAAATAAACGTTATTTGTCAACACCGAAAGACCAAGGAAATCAATGTAATTGATTGCCATGTAATAAGCATCGTCGCCTATACCACCAACAAGTAAACCATAGGCAGTGTTTAACCGGTACCATGCAGATCCGCTATCTCCACCCTCAGAAAGATTAACGCCCTCATTGTGGACACGAATAAATGTGGCTTCATTAGGCGGGGCGTTTGGATCAGGATCAAAATCCTTTTGTATGATATAGCCACAGGTATAACCGGTATTGATCCCATATTTACATACATAATCATTCAATTGTTGACTATCTCTATGTTTTGCTGAAAAGATGTAAACATTGTAAGGATTACCGTATACCAAGTTTCTAACATCAAATCCTGGTGCTGTGTGCCATTGGAAATCATAATATACCCCATAAGCCGAACCTTGAAATGGAAGATTTGTCCTGTTATAGGACATCGTATTATCGCAGTGCGCAGCTGTTATCACTCCTTTTTTACCGCTCGAGTTTATCACAGAGAAACCACTTGTACAATCAGCTCCATTCGATGCATCAAGCCTTAAGCCGGCATAAATATCAGTCTCCGTGCCAGCCAGCTCGTTAACCGTGACTACTTTAACATGAGGAGGTAATTCCACTCTTGCATTCTGAATGGCAAGAATCGAGTAGGGGGCGGAGACTAACCGCCCCCTCTCACACCACCGGACATGCGGGTCCGCATCCGGCGGTTCATCAAGAAATACGCAGTTCTTCATACCGAGTTTTTAGGCTTTTCAGCCCTGTGTTTCGCCATCTTGCGTTGCTCAGGGCTTCGTTTATCACAGGGCTTTTCGACATATGCCACGGACTTTTACCTCCCGCTCCTTCTTGGGCTCGCCATTTCGGTACTCCCATCTTCACAAGGTTGCGGTATCGTGTTGTCCCACGCTTCCAGCGTTTCCAAACCATCTGCCTCATGCGACGTCTTATCCAACTGTCCAATCCCTCAAACACGCTCGCCTATGGGTATACTGAAAACGGTCTCATAGACTTCTCCAGGCAGCGTGTGGATGACAGGTGATCTAGCCAATGAAGGGACCTCGGTTGGCTTCATCTCTGGTTGACCAGTTGGCAATAGCAACTCTGGATTGACCTGCGTTATAGAAGTTGGCTGAGCTATTCAGCAGGGTAAATTGGAATTTTAAATTTATTATTTGTTTTGATGTTGCTTGACCATTCTCAACCAAATAAAAGTTTGTACCGCTTAGTTGAATTGTATAACTAATCGGGTAGCTAACATACCCTTCGGCCTCTGCTGTAACGATATAGGTCACTCCCTGATTTTCTGGTAGTACTACTCTCATTTCTCCATTGCCAGGATAGATCCTGTTAGCGGTATATCACCAGATAGTGTGCGAAAGAAAACATAAACTAATGAAGGTTCATTCAATCCAGAAAAAGATACAAATATATGTGGTTCCCTGGGCTCAGGTTGTTTCTTAAAAGATGATGTGGCAGTAGGCGTCCTATCTAGCAGATCAACCACCAAATCTCCGCAACCGTTTAAACAAAACGCGATAATGAGCACAATGGAGGCTATCAAGAAATCTTTTCTTGTGCTTCGGGCAGACAAAAACATTATCCCCTTTATGTAATTGATTATGGCATCGGCGTTCCCAATACCACAATCAAAGGTGGGCCGCCATTAATTATTCGGTCGTCAAGATGTTCCGCCGTTCTGGGGCCATATGCATCTCCGGCAAATATCGTTTCTTGAATATCCGGCGGAAATGAAGATTCCACATCTTTTGGGTAATCTGCGCCAGGTCGAGGTATTACTACATCCTCGATAGTACCATTTTCGCTCAGGTAAACCACGGCTGGTACACTCATTGCAGTTTTCCTTGGGCCGGTGGCCTGGCATAATGTGTACACATAGACTTCATTACCTGACACCCCCAAAATGACCCATTCGCACAACCCCTCCATCTTGATAGTCGCTTCCAGTAAGGCTGCTTCATAGAGCTGCCATCGAGGAATGTCTGTTGGTGCAAGATGGGTTGTTGGGGTCAAGGTGGGAATGCTATTCGCTGTGTGGCAACTACATAAACTGGTCAACAGAATAACAAGTATGGCTATTTTTTTATTCACATGCATTCCTCCTTTTGGAATACGCGGCAGTATAGGGATGTCTCATGGCGCTGGATAGGGATTGGGGACTGGGGTCACTTCAGGTCGTTTGTCTTTACCTTCAGGAGCAGGGTATGGATTCTGCGCCCAACTTTCTGCCAAACTCATTGAGGAATTGAGAACGAAAGGCAAAAATGCAACTCGTTTATAATCAAAATACCCTTTCATTTCTACTGGGTACCATTGGAAAGCACTATATTCAGAAAGAGGTCGCTCGTGAGCATCGTCAGAATGCGCAGCAACAGATACATTACTCCCGTCGCAGGTATCACCGTCTATCTTATCGACGATTACCGTATGTTTCCACTTTAACTCTGGATCAGGTTCATTTGTATCGTACATAAAAATAACATCTCCTAGCTGGATGTCACAGAGATCAACACCTTTTCCAGTTGGCCCTCTAATCACAAACTCAAGACCAAAGTACTCGTAATTGAAGTAGTTTACAGTAAGGAATTCTCGCAATTCGCGGACATGAAACCAGGGCTTGGAACCATCAGCCGGATCTGAAAACTTATAGTACCACCATTCACTCCAATTAGCCGGATCGGGATAGAAGTAATTGGGATCGGATGCTGTATACGCGACGCCCTCAAAAACTGCTTGTGAAACAAAATTCGTGCAATCCCATGCATAATCTTTATAAGTTGTATCCCAGTCCGGATCCCACCCATCCATTTCCAAAATCATTTGCGGGACAGGACCATCTGTGATTTCACTATTCCAATAAGCATCAGCATAGTTTATCGCAGCAATTCTATCATATTCATCATAATACTCCATACCTGCAATAGATGTGGATTCTGATGGGTTCGGAGGATTTTGATCTTCGGCTCCTCCATCTACCCGTTGGTGGTCATGGTTTTTCCGGACAATCTCAAATAAAGCATCCAGAGACGAGCCTTCCAACGCCCTGGTAAAATCATCGGAGTATTTGTCGTTGGTGATCAACCAGCCATTCTCCGTTCTCCTCAGCCAAATCTCATGTTCGATATTCGCCGACTTGGATGGTTCAGTAGGACGGCGTAAATAGTAAATTTCGTTGCTCTCCCTTAGCCGAACAACAACTTCGTCTCCATCAACGTGTATCGATTCGAAATCCAGTTGAAAGCGATAATCTATGATTGTAACTTCGTAGACACTATGAATGAAATGGTGTAGAGCCCGAATATCTCTCTCCATCTGTAGCCATTCTGATGAACAATTTTCAATATCATCGGTCACCGCAGAGTAATCCACCTCAGGTTGATTAGCCTTCAATGCCTCATACCTTAGCGTAAAATAGGCATAGATTGTTTCTTTGATTCTCGCATAATCTTCATCGATGCCAGGCGATGCCCAAGATACTGAAGCGCCAATCCCAACAGCGAGAATTACGATCCCTTGAACATATAAATTGACCCATTTGTATGATTTTTTCATTCAGTTCCCTCCTTTTACATTTGGTCAAGAAGAATTTTCCCTCTGCAAAAAACCTACCAAATCATTGGATAATTCACTAGTTTAATTCGTCTTGCTTTTATATGATTTCCGTCATGTTCTTATTTTTAGAAGCCGCATCTTTTCCAAGAAAATCGGATCCATTCCGCTCCATATTATTTTACCCCCTCTATTGGTTATGAAATCTGTCCAGCTTTGTGGATCGACCACAGGATTCGTGCACGATTTGTAACTGGAATTATATTTCAAATACCAATTCCTTCAGTTTTCCCCGATTTTCGAACCGAATAGTGCGTGAGGAAAAACGCCATACAAACAAAAACCGCTCCACAACTTCAGTGGAACGGTTTTATTTTCTCTGTGCCCCCAGGGGGATTCGAACCCCCGTTTTGGCCTTGAGAGGGCCACGTCCTGGGCCCCTAGACGATGGGGGCAGAGCGTCAGAATTCTACCATGCAGCCCCTCTCACGTCAACAGATTGATTAATAAAAAGTGTTCCAGCGAAAATGGTCCCGCTGGAACACCTGCCTTCTCACATGATACCCTAGCTCAGTTGGGCTGCGCCTGCTCCTTGTGCTGGCGGACCAGCTCACGTCGCAAGATTTTGCCTACCGTGGTCTTGGGCAGCTCAGTTGCGGAACTCCACATGCGTGGGCACTTTGAATTTCGCCAGGCGCTCCTTGCACCAATCCCGGACTTCTTCTTCGGTCAGCGTCTCGCCAGGCTTGACCACCACCCAGGCCTTAACCGTCTCACCCCGGTAGGCATCTGGAATGCCGGCTACACCCACTTCCAACACCTTCGGATGGGTAATGATCACTTCTTCCACCTCGCGCGGCCAGACCTGGTAACCGCCGGGTTTGATCAGCTCTTTCTTGCGATCCACAATATAGAAAAAGCCTTCCTCATCCATGCGGGCGATATCCCCTGTGTACAGCCAGCCATCCCGCAAGGTGTTTTCCGTTTCCGTGGGCATGTTATGATAACCATGCATCATATTCGGGCTCTTCAACACCAATTCACCAATCTCACCTGGCGAAAGCACAGTCACCTCATCATCCAGGCTGATAATGCGGCAATCCACGTCCGGCAAGGGCAAACCCATCGAACCGGGTGGGTTCTTACCGAAAAGCGGGTTGCAATGCGAAGCGGTGGGCGCTTCTGACATGCCAAAGCCCTCTACCAGCTTGCCGCCGGTCAGCTCCTCGAATTTCTCCTTGGTCTCGCGCATCAAGGCCGCTGATCCGGAGATACAGGCTTTGATCGAGCTCAAGTCATATTTGCGCGCCAGCACATCCGGGTGGTTATTGATGGCGTTGTACATGGTCGGAACGCCCGGGTAGATGGTAGCTCTGTACTTTTGCAGGTTATCCAGCACATCCTTGATATCGCGCGGGTTGGGGATCATCACCATCGTCGCCACAGCCTGGATAGCAAAGCACATCCCTGCAACCATACCGTACACATGGAACAGGGGGATTGCCATCAAAACCACTTCTTTGCCTTCCTCGCAATTGGTCATCCAGGAGCGGATCTGCAAGGTATTGGCCACCAGGTTGCGGTGCAGGGCGACCGCGCCTTTAGAGATGCCTGTTGTACCGCCGCTATACTGGAACAACGCCACGTCATCGGTGGTCACTTCAACCTTCGGACGATCCTGCGCTTTATGCTTTTCGATCAGGTCCTTCATCCAAAAATCACCGGCGCTCAGCTGGACGCGGAAGCCGCCTTTCTTTTCCTTGGTCAGGCCGAACAAAAAAGCCAAAACCGGCGGCAGAGTTTCTTTTAGATTGGTGACCACCACCGTGCGCAGTTTGGTTTTCGGCTGCACCTGCTTGACCAGGTTATAGAAGTTGCTCATCACCAGCATAACTTCAACACCCGAATCATTCAACTGGTGCTCGATTTCGCGGGCGCTGTACAGCGGGTTGGTAGCTACCACCACCGCTCCAACCTTCAAGATGGCGAAGTAGGCCATCACAAACTGTGGGGTGTTAGGCATAAAGATGCCCACCCGGTCGCCTTTCTTGACACCCAGGTCCACCAGTCCGGCTGCCAAGCGATCGGTAATTTCATTCATTTCTTTGTATGTGATTTTTGCCCCTTTAAAAATGGTGCAGGGGGTTTCTGGATGTTTGCGTGCCGCATCCTCGAGAATATAGAACAGTGTCACAGGTGGGTACTCGATCGTAAACGGTACACCTTTATCATACTGCTTCAACCAGGGTCTATCGTCCATTTTCCTCCTCCAATGGCTATTTAATTGTCAACAAACCAGGGAAATCCGATATCCATAGTATAGAATGTATTTGGGCAGATGTCAAACAAAAACCATTCAGTTTTTCGATGTTGCTGGGTGATTATCAAAAAAATTCAATTCCCAGCCCGATCAAGGCTTTGTCGCTTTGCCAGCCAACCCCGGATTTTTTTTGAAACCCTTTCAACGACCGTTTCATCAACCTGGAACCAGGTGATCAGTGGATCATCCGCTTTGAACCAATTTGCCTGGCGGCGTACATAGGTACGAGTTGCGCGTTGGATAAGCATCCTGGCTTCTGGCAGGTCAATTTCGCCCTGCAGGACGCGAATCATTTCCCGATAGCCAATGGCCGAAAGCGAAGGTAGGTTTGGTTCATAACCTGCTGCGAGCAACCCTTGCACTTCCTGCATCAATCCGGCTGCAAGCATTGCATCAATACGCGCATCAATCCTGGCATACAATTCTTGCCGCGGCCGGATCAGACCCAGCAACAAAAAATCATAAGGGGATTCCCCGCGCTGACGTTGCTCAGAAAAGCGTTTGCCGGTGCTTAAAATCACCTCCAGGGCGCGGATGGTGCGGCGCACATTACGGGCATCGATGTTCTGCGCAGCTGGTGGGTCCATAGCTGCCAACTGGGCGTGCAATCCATCATGCCCAAGCTCTCGTGCCCAATCTTCTAATGCCTGGCGCAAAGCGGGGTTAGGGACAACAGCCGGCGCCTGCCAGCCTTCGATCACAGCGCGCACATATTGCCCAGTGCCCCCCACCAGGAATGGCAGCTTTTGATTCTCACAAATCTGGCGTATCGTCAGCCAGGCTTGTTCCTGAAAATGAGTCAATGACCAGATATCATCCGGCTGCGCCACATCCATTAAATGGTGCGGTATACGCTGGCGTTCTTCAAGGCTGGGTTTGGCGGTGCCGATATCCATCCCCCGGTAGAACAGCCGCGAATCAGCAGAAACAATCTCCCCCTGGAATTGTTCGGCCAACTGGATGGCAATCTCGGTTTTGCCCACCGCGGTGGGACCAAGGATCACCACCAAAGGCAAGCGGTCTTCAGGGGATGATATTTTCAAAATGCACAATCTCCGTCTTGGTATCACCTGGCCCGCTCATGCGAATAGCAATCACATCCAGGCGCCAATCCCCATCCTGATCCGGATGGTCTTGTAAATAAGCCTGGGCAGCAGCCAACATATGCGATCTCTTTAAGGCTGTAATAGATTCTTCCGGCAGTCCAAACCCCTTCGACCGGCGCGTTTTTACTTCGACAAAGACCAATGCTTCGGTTTTGCCGTCTGGATTCCCTGAACTCATGGACGCTTTCTGCAATGCCAGCAGGTCAATTTCTCCGTATGCCGTGCGAATATTCCTTCCCAAGATACGATAACCATGCTGCACCAGGTAGTCTGCTGCCAGGGTTTCCCCTAATCGACCGGTTGCCTGCCGGGATGTACTTGCCATTTTGTACCCTTTTTTGCCTGTGTTGAGCGATCATTTGAGCTTACTTGCCAATGCTAAGCTATCCCAATCATTCCGTCAAGCCTGGTAAACAGTCAGTTCTCCTTTTTACTTGGCAGTTCCTGAGCACTTGGGTACAATCCAGGTATGCAAAATCCAGATAGATCTGGGCGTTTCCCCGATGCCGAGCGGTTAAGCACCATGGCAGCCACTATCCTGCTTGCCTATGCCTTGGCCCGCTACATCGATTTGCCTGCGCGCTCATTCGCCATGCAGCTTCCCGGCTTCTACCTATCCTTTGAGATCAGCGTCCAAAATCTGGTCGCCGTTTTGGTGGCTGGGCTTACCGCCAGCGGAGCAAACTGGCTGATCCAGGATCATCCCGCACTGGGCAAACGCAGCTCAGTCCCGCATTGGATTCTGCCTGCCTTAACCGCCTTAACCATATCACTGCCCCTCTCACAATTGCCTCAAAGTCCCATCTGGTGGATTGGGTTTGCCTTGGGAGGTGTACTGCTGATCCTGGTTTTGATCGCGGAATACATCGTTGTTGACCCGAATGATCTGCGTTACCAGCCTGCTGCTGCTGGATTAATCGCGGTTTCATTTGCGCTATACTTAATCCTGGCAACCGCTCTCAGCTACTCTGGTATACGCTTGTTTCTCCTTTTTCCGGCTCTCTCCATAGCTGGTGGATTGGTTAGCCTGCGCACCCTCAGCTTACGCTTGCAAGGTAAATGGGCTTACACCTATGCTGGTATCACCGCATTGATCACAGGTCAGATGGCAGCAGCTTTGCATTATTGGCCAATCTCACCGGTAGCTTTTGGGCTTGCCTTGCTAGGACCCGCTTATGCCCTTACCAATTTTTTTGGGAACCTGGACGAAGGCGAACCGGTGCGCCAGGCGCTCATCGAACCCCTGGTGATTCTTATCCTGGTCCTATTGATGGCGATCTGGCTTGGATAACGCCTGTCATCCGCTTACATTTGAAAAACCACGAGGTAATTTTCATTTGTCGAATTCTCCAAAAACTCCTGATCCACCTCAAATCCAATTATCCAACCAGCATTGGCAAATCATCAAGTCTGATGTGGAAGCTTTAGCGCCACAGGAAGCTTGCGGAATGCTTTGGGGTTATCGCCATGAAAATTCATTCCAGGTCGTAATCGTCAGACCTGTGGAAAATGTGCTCAAAAGCCCCACCCGCTTTCGTATGAACCCAGAACAACAGATCCAGATCTTTCTGGAAATGGAAGATCTTAACCTGCAGCTCGTTGGAATTTATCACTCCCACCCCCATGGGCCTGGCCACCCATCGGCAACAGATATCGACGAGGCCTACTATCCAGAGTCGGTCTATATCATCCTCTCACCAGATTCTGGGGCATGGCAAGCGCGTGGTTTTTTAATCCGTGAACAACAAACTACACCGGTTAGAATCAAATTTTGCGAATCCAACGGATGAAACGCGCCGACCGGTTGCCTGGTAAAACGCAACCAATCAGCACCAACAGGGTTTATAATTTCGTCAGAAGAAACCAGCCCAGGAGGAATTTCATTTAATGCAACTCATTACATCGTTATTTGTGCTTTTGATTTCATATGGGATTGGCTCGATTCCATTCGGATTGCTGATTGTCAAGCTCAGCACAGGAAAAGATATTCGCCAGGTTGAAAGCGGTCGCACAGGTGGCACGAATGCAATGAGAGCGGCTGGCTTTTGGGCAGGTTTAGGCACTGCCATTATGGACATCCTCAAAAGCGCCAGCACGGTGTGGCTAACACGCTGGATTATCAGTATGGGATGGCTGCCAGATTCTGCCTGGCTGGTAATGCTCGCACCTGTTTGTGCAATCCTTGGTCATAACTATTCAATCTTCCTGGCAGAACGAACAGAAGATGGTAAGGTACGCTTACGAGGCGGGGCAGGCGGCGCACCGGCAGTAGGCGGCGCTTTTGGACTATGGCCTCCAAGCCTGATCATCACGGTAGCACTCGGTATCATTTTTCTGTTCGGTGTAGGCTATGCCTCCCTGGCTACCCTGAGCGTTGGTATTGTCTCGGCAATCATTTTCGCCTACCGGGCCTGGATAGGCGCTTCACCCTGGGAATATATTCTGTATGGATTAATCTCATTTGCCTTGCTCGCCTGGGCTTTACGCCCTAATATCCAAAGGCTTTTAAACGGAACCGAGCGCATCGTTGGATGGCGCGCCCGGCAAAAAAACAAGAGCTAAATATTATGCTTGGGATGAGAAACTTTTAGTCTTCTTCGTCCAGTTCTTCATCGTCGTAATCATCATCAAATTCATCCGGTAAAGCCGGCAATTGGCCAAACAACTGGCGGTAAAGCGCCCGCAGATTCCTGCGGTGAAGCTCTGCCGCCAACCCTCCAATTAAAACCCGGCTCTTGCCGCAAGATTCCACCGTCGCTTCATCCAAAACTTCTTGAGGGTATTTGCGCCGGTTGGCTTTGCGTACCACCTTGCGAATACTGGATATGTAGGCTAAATTTTCCTTGATATAGTTTTCTATCTCGCCACGCAGGATAATATCGCCATGCCCCTGGACAATGTTTTCCAGTCCCAGCTTGCTGATTTTCTTGAAAGATGCCACGGTGTCATCAGCGTCACCGTCTACAATATAAGGCAACGGCATCGCTGTATCACCGGCAAATAACACCCGATCTTCTTCCACTAAGACTGCCAGGTTGTCGTTGCTATGCCCAGGCAGTGGAAAAAGTGTTAAGGTCTTTTTTCCTACTCTTAAGTTCAGATCCCCTTGATGAAAAGTGAGCTGAGGCAGCACCAACTTGACATTCCGAAAACTCATATTCGTGCGCTTGGTTTCTTCTAATGAAGCTCGCCCCTTGGTGTCCAGATACTGGCGGCACAGAGGATGTCCAAAGATCATTGCCCCTGGGAAAAAACAATTACCCCAAGCATGGTCGGCGTGGCCATGCGTGTTGATAATATAACGCACGGGTACATTAAGCTCTTGCTCGATAAAATCTCGAATGGCAAGAGATTCCTCTGGTAAAGCCAGGGTGTCGATCAAAACCGCCCAATTAGGGCCAATCACTGCCCCGGCATTAACCTGGGCATAAACCTCGCTTTGAAAAGAATACACATTATCAGCTATACGTTCACGTTGAAACATTTACCATACCCCGGAAATCTTTTTGTGTCTGCAAGAAACACAATTTGAGAAATTGTGCCCGTGTAGGACACATCTCAAAAAGAATAGCACGGTTTATAGAATAATGCAAGCAAAATTAATCAACCATTAATATTTCTTGCCTGAACGGTAGCTTATGCAGCTTTAAATTGAGTATGATAGAGGTTGGCGTACAATCCATCCTGAGCAATTAATTCCTGGTGAGTGCCGCTCTCAACAATTTGCCCCCGATCCATGACCAAAATCAAATCTGCAGACAAAATGGTGCTCAGGCGATGTGCGATGACAATACTGGTTCGGCCTGCCATAACGCGCTTAAGCGCATCCTGGATCAAGGCCTCCGATTCACTATCCAGATGGCTGGTGGCTTCATCCAAAACTAAAATGCGCGGGTCTTTCAAAATGACCCGAGCCAAAGCAATGCGCTGTTTTTCCCCACCACTCAAACGATAGCCACGCTCACCCACAACAGTGTCGTAACCATCTGACAGGCCAACGATAAAATCATGAATGTTTGCCGCTTTACACGCGATTTCTAGCTGTTCCTGGTTTGCATCCAAACGGGCATATAACAGGTTTGTGCGAATGGTATCATGGAAGAGATGTGTTTCCTGGGTAACCATTCCAATCTGGGCGCTCAGTGTCTCCAAACTTATCTGGCGCAGGTCAATCCCATCCAGCAAGATACGACCTTCGTTTGGGTCGTACAGACGCGGGATCAAGTAGGTCAGGGTTGTTTTTCCCGCCCCGCTTGGCCCCACCAAAGCAGCCAGCTGTCCAGGCTTTACCTGAAAATTAATTTTATCCAAAGCCAGTTCGCGCGCCTGGCTATAAGCCTGTCCGTCACCTTTGTTAGCCTGCGAAGCCAGTTGGTCTCCTCTATCCTTGAGAGGTCTCTCGCCAGATAGTACTGCGGTTACATCTTCCATGCGTCCATAACGGCGCACCTCGCTTAGGAGATTCTGATCACCTGGCTGATAGTAGAATGACACGTTATCAAAACACAAATCGCCTTTTGCCTGGGTCATTTGAATCGCATCCGGATTATCCGCAATTTCGACCGGCAAATCGATCACTTCAAACACTCTCTCAAAACTTACCACCGAAGTAGCAAATTCAGCAGGGGCATTTGCCAAGCCTTGCAAAGCGCCGTACAAGTTAGCTAAGTAAGCGCCAAAAGCGACAATCGTACCGACCGTGAACAAATCCTGGATGACCATATATCCACCCAGTCCGTACACCAAAGCCGTCCCAATCGAGCCAACCAATCCGATTAATACAAAAAAGTATGCACCAGTAATGGCTCTTTTAATACCAATCTGGCGGACATTGGCAGCGCGCGACTCAAAACGCTCAACCTCCAGGTTCGCATGCCCAAACAATTTGACTAATAAAGCGCCACTGATATTAAGTGTTTCGTTCATCATCGCATTCATCTGTGCATTGGCATCCATCGCCTGGCGGGCAATTTCCCTCAAGCGTGCTGCCATGCTCCTGGCTGCAAATATCAACACAGGCATAATCAGGATACTGATCAGAGTCAATCGCCATTCCAGGCTGAGCATCACAATCAGCACAGCTGTACCCTGGATCAGATTCACAATAATGCCCACCAGGGTATTACTGATGGCATTTTGCGCTCCCACCACATCATTGTTGAGGCGGCTCATTAATTCGCCGACCTTTGTGTTGGTAAAAAACCTCAGCGACATTCGCTGTAACCGGGCGAACAAGGCTACGCGCAGATCAAAAATCACCCCTTCCCCTATCCAGGCATTCAAACGACGCTGGGCAACATTTAACAAGCCACTGGTTGTCGGAATCAGCAATAACCCACCGGCTAATAAATACAACTGATTTACATTCCCTTGGGGGATGGTTTCATCAATCAAAGTCCGGAAAATCAAGGGTGTCAACAGGCTTAGAGCTGTATTAACCAAGATGATCAATAACATACCCAGAATATGCCAACGGTAGGGATTCGAATAACGCAAGACGCGCTTAAGCAAATCCACAGTTACCCGCGGTTTTTCATTCGTTGAGCTTAGATAGCCAAACCATCCGCCAGAATGCATTACTCCTTACCTTTCTATGAAAAGAATCAAGCGATCAATCTTCTATGGATCATCTCCAGTTCAGCGTGGTGTTCAGTATAATCCAATCAAGCCAGTATGGTAAGATTTGTGTATGGCAATACAGATTATCTTTATGATACAAGAGGTTTCTGCTCATAAAACTTTTAAGGGAAAAATTCAATGGAATTCATAAATAACAGATTCTTAGGAAATTCAGTGTCCACCTGGATTTTGGCTGTCGTTGTTGGTCTACTTGTGGTCATTGTGACCAACTGGCTAAAGGATGTCATCCGCGCCCGCCTTACTTCTGATGAAAAATCAGCAATGAATAGCACAAAAAGTATTTATCGGTTCATTATTGCAGCGTACCGGTAAACTGTTTATTCTCGCCTTGGGGTTATACATCAGCTCACTGATTCTCATCCTTCCTGAAAGAATCCATATTTTTTTACGAACCAGCATGATTGTGGTTGCTTTGCTCCAAATTGCCTTTTGGGGCGGCAGCCTGATCGATTACCTGGTCAACCGCCGGTTGCAAGGAGAAGCTGACGAGAAAGCTGCCGAGGCTACATCGCTGAATGCTCTGAAATTGGTTGCCAAAATCGCATTATGGACTTTGGTCATCCTGCTGGTTTTAGAAAACTTGACCGGCGTTGAAATCAACGCGCTTATTGCCAGCCTGGGGGTTACCGGTGTGGCCGTGGCATTGGCTGTTCAAAACATCCTCGGCGATCTATTTGCCTCGCTTTCGATTGCGCTGGATAAACCCTTTGTGATCGGCGATTCGATTATGGTTGATGAATTTTCTGGAACGGTTGAGCACATCGGATTAAAAAGCACCCGTGTGCGCAGTATAAACGGTGAACAGGTTGTATTTTCAAATTCCGATCTTCTGAACAGCCGTTTACAAAATTTCAAGAGCATGACAAGAAGGCGAGTAGCCTTCATTGCCGCTGTCCAGTACGAAACTCCGCTCGAAAAACTCGAAAGAATCCCCCACATCGTTCGAGAAATTGTTCAACCTTTGCAGGATATCACCCTTGATCGCGTGCATTTGAAAGACGTGGGTGGAGGATCACTTAACTATGAAATTGTATATTACGTAGAGACCCCGGACGTTTACCGTTACATGGATTTGCAGCAAAGCATCAACCTGGAGCTCCTGCGCAGATTTGCCCAAGAAGGTATCGAGTTTGCTTATCCCACACAGGCTGTGATCACAGCAAAGACAAAATAGCCCAAGCGCAACACAAAGAAAGCCATAAAAAATCAACATGGAAGAAGCATACCCACCAATCCATAGCCTGGTACTTTATAAAAAACGTCCCGCAAGAGTCGTACAAGCACAACCGCGGATTGAAATTGAATTAGAGGATGGCAATCGCGCCAAAGTCCGATCCAAAGATATCGATGTACTTCATCCTGGACCTTTTACGCATATTCGAGAGCTCGTCCAACTAGAAGGAGAGGTTGACCTGGCCTGGCAGATTTTGAGTGATGACCCATACAATCAGATCAGTCTAGCCGAATTAAGTAATCTCATTTATGGAAATTATTCTCCCAGCTCAGCCTGGGCAACCTGGAGACTGGTAGAAGATGGGCTTTACTTCGCCGGTGCACCGGATGCCATCTCCGCCCAGAGCTTGGAATCTATTCAAAAAGAACGGGCTAATCGCCTTCAAAAAGAAACTGATGCGCTTGCCTGGCAATCATTCATGCAACGAATAGAGTCAGGCAAGATCTTGCCTGATCAGGATGCTGACTTCCTGCGTGAGGTCGAAGACCTGGCCTGCGGACGACGCTCGAACAGCCGGATTTTACGTACTTTGGGACGTACAGAAAGGCCAGAAAACGCTCACGCCTTACTCTTGTCTACAGGTTTTTGGAAACCAGACAATAACCCCTACCCAGCTCGCTTTAATATCTCCACCATCTCCTACAGAACTTCCAGTTCCCGACCCAGCGGACGAACCTCGCTTAGACCTGACCCATTTGGAGGCCTTTGCCATCGATGACGCCTCAAACCAGGACCCTGACGACGCCATCAGCCTGGTAAGTGTGCAAATGGATGCAAAGGGAAATTTTCGTTCAGGACAGGTCTGGGTCCATATTGCCGATGCAGCCTGCCTGGTTCACCCCAACTCTCTGCTTGACCAGGAGGCGCGCAACCGTGGCGCCACACTTTATCTGCCCGAAGGTGCTGTAACCATGCTGCCCGGTTCAGCAGTCGAAAAATTGGGCTTGGGGTTACAAGAGAAATCACCAGCCTTATCCTTCCATATCCTGATCAACCATTCGGGCGAAATCACTTGCAAAGAGATCCGTCCATCCTGGGTAAAGGTAAAAAGAGTCAGCTACGAAATGGCAGAGACCATGTTGGATCAAGACCCATTACACAGCCTGCGACAGATCTGCCAGGTGTATGAAAACCGCCGGAAAATGAATGGAGCCTTGTTCATTGATCTGCCTGAGGTCAATATCCGGGTAACAGATGGAGAAGTATCGATTCAGCCACTAACCAGGTTAGAAAGCCGGGGGATGGTTCGTGAGGCAATGTTGATGGCGGGTGAAGCGGCAGCCCAGTTTGCCTTGCAAGAAAAGCTCCCCTTTCCTTTTGCCACCCAAGAAGGTCCCAACTCCAGCAATAATCCCCCACCAGAATTCGTAATTTCAGGTTCGGTCCCTGACCTGGCAGGATTCTTTGCCATACGCAATAAGCTGAAGAGAAGCCAGGTGCGCAGCCAGCCAGCCCCACACGCAGGTGTTGGTTTACCCATATACAGTCGAGCCACCAGCCCGTTACGACGTTACCTGGACCTGGCAGTCCACCAACAATTGCGCGCCCACCTTTCTGGGCGGACACCTTTAAATGAGCAGGAGATGCTCGCCCGAGTGGGTATGTCTGAGGCGATCACCTCTTCCGTGAACGCAGTAGAGAACCTGTCAAGGCGCCATTGGACCCTGGTCTATCTGCAGCAGCATCCCGATTGGGAAGGCGAGGCAGTCCTGGTAGAAAAAACTGGTTTACGCGGCAGGGTGATCTTGCCTGAGCTGGCTTTGGACAGTTTGATCCATTTACGAGAAGAATTACCCTTAAATACACGCATAAAAGTTGGGATCAATCACATCAATCTGGCAGAATTAGAGGTTGCTCTTAAAATTCTCTGATTAATGTTGTCCTATGGCGCCAGACCGCCGCACCCGGGTTTCCAGGGCGCGGAATGCCGCTGTTCCAAAAGCTAGCATGACAAACATGAAGACAACCAGCAAAGCAATCTCCACGCTAACCGGCAGAAGGGTGCGGGTTCCAATCAACAAGCCCCTGACAGCGTCAAAACCATAGGTGAGCGGCAAAGCCAGGGAAAGTGGTAATAGCCAACGTGGCAGCACCTGGATTGGGAATTGCGCGCCGGAAAATGTTTGCACCAGGAAGCTGCTGACATCCACCAAGACATTGGCTTCACGCATGATCATCACCAGAGCAGCAAAAGCAAACCCAAAACCGTATAATCCAATCAACATCGGGGCCACTGTCAAAAGTGCTGCCAGGGCATCGCCTGTCGGTTTAAAACCAAACAACAAAGCCGCGACGAAAATCATCAGCACTGAGGTTATCGTGGTAATTAGAATGCTGGTAAAAGTCCGCCCTATCAACAGGTTTAAACGCGGCACAGGGGTTAACCAGTTGGATTCCAAGACGCCAGCATCCATATCTTGCTTAAGCGAATAACCCATGCCCCAAAAGACAGCATTGATAAAATTGGTTAACGCGGCTCCCAACAAGATAAATGACATATAATCTGTCGTCCCACTGTATCCGGCAAAGCCTTGAGCTTCTCCGTTGATACTAAAAGTCTGCCCCATGAAATACACCGGAGTCAACCATACCAGGGGATGGAAAATGGAGGAGATAGCATTGAGCGGGTAACGCCAATAGAGAATCCAATCTTTACGGGCGATGGCAACCAATGCCTGAAAATTTGTCCGCCAGGAGGCTCGAAAGGGTTGTTTACGAACTGCCATTCAACATCTCCAATCAAATTCATGCTAGCAGAAATAAACGGTTAATAATGACCAATCGTTCCGGTCTTTCGCGCTCGCCTTTCCATCCAATGAAAAAGCAGATAGCCTGTTCCTAACCAGGCTACACCAAATAACAACAAGGCCTGAATATCGGGCAATAAAGCGTCCAGGCTGGCTCCTGCCAGGGCAGCATTGCGTACACCATGGATCATGTACGATTGCGGCAGCCAGCGAGAGACTTCCTGCATCCATCCCGGTAATATGGCAATCGGGAAGGTAATTCCACAGAAGATCATCACCAGTCCACGCACCAGGAACACAAAGGTATTGGCTTCTTTTGCCGTAATCACCAGGCTCGCAAATGCAAAACCTAAGCCGTAAATGGCCGGCATTGAGGCTATCAACATCAGGATCACCAACCAGGGATCACCGTGCAAACGGACGCCGAATAATAAAGCAAATTCAATCATAGAAATCAGCAAGAAAAGCAGCATAGAAAAAAGTTGGACAAGGCTATTTCCCAACAGATAGGAAAAACGCCAGGTCGGTGTCAACCAGTTGGTCTCCAGGGTGCCACGCATTTGCTCTGCTCGCAAAGCAAAACCCACATCCCACAAGACCACATTCTGCCACATCCAAATGGTTGTTCCTATTGCTATATATCCCAGGTAATCCACAGTGCCAGACAGCTCGGCAAACAAGCTCAAACTCGCCCCATCTGGCCCGGCCAGAGCGCGGGCAGAAAAAATATAAACCATTGGAAAAATTACCGGCCATATCAACAGAGCAACAATCCAGCTTGGATAACGCCGGAAGATGGTCCATTCCCGACGTACAACCGCTAAGAGAGCTCGCAGCTCAGCCAATACAGATCTGCGGCTCAAAGATTGCTGAGGAATCTGATTCAAATCTATCTCCACACCCGTTGAAGGGTTCAAGATTGCCATAATCGCCTCCTTCAATCCCTCAGCGCTTTTCCGGTCAGGTGAATAAATACATCTTCCAAAGTGGGCTGAAGAATGTTCAGATTCACCAGGCGGGTGCCATTCTGGTTGACTTGTTCAATCAAACCCGGTAAAACCTTCCGGCTATGGCTGGTATGCAGGTTCAACTCCCAAATCGAATCCTGTTCAGATAGATGGGAGGTAAGGTTCTCGACATCATCCATCCGGTTTAGAGTTTGGATCATCTCCGGCTTCCAGCCACTCACCTCCAAACGGATAATATCCTTCTGGCGGATCCGTTGTTTGAGGTTAGATGGGGTATCCAGGGCGATGATCTTCCCCTGGTCAATGATCCCTATCCTATCCGACAACTGATCAGCCTCCTCCATGTAATGCGTAGTAAGCAAAATGGTGTGTCCTTCCGTCTTAAGTTCCTCAATCAGTTGGCGCACCATGCGTGCAGCCTGTGGATCAAGACCCAGGGTGGGTTCATCCAAGAGCAAAATCGGGGGTCGCGCCAGCAAAGCGCGGCTGATTGCCACGCGCTGTTTCATGCCTGTGGAGTATTTTTCAACCAATTCATCGGCGCGCTCGCTTAGTTCCATACGGGCTAAAAGTTCTTTTACCCGCTCTTTCGCAGACTTAGGCGGCACATGATAAAGCGCTGCAAAATATTCCAGGTTTTCCCGCGCAGTTAACTTCCAGTAAATGCTGCGTTCACCTGCTAACACGGTTCCCAGGCTCTGGCGCACCTGGTTAGCCTCTTTGATGATGTCGAAATCATTTACCCTGGCTGTTCCGCTACTCGGCTCCAATAGGGTGCACAGCATCCGTATCATGGTGGTTTTCCCTGCTCCATTCGGACCCAGCAACCCAAATACTTCACCACGTTTAATCTGCAAGCTAACGCCATCCACTGCCGTAAACCAGGATTGTGGAAGTCTGCGTCCCAAAGGCCATATACGAAACTTTTTCTCCTGACCATTTTCAGAGGAAATCGTACCGCCTTTCTCATGCATTTTACGACGAGGGAATCTCTTCACCAGGTTTTCAGCCTCGATTGCCCACTGGGACATTTAGCACCTCCGAAATCTCACAAAACAAAATCAGATTTAAATAAATATTAATTATATTGATTATTATATGAATATATCGCCATTAAGTCAATATAATAATTCAATATTCTTAATATCTGATTTTAATTGCTGGGGCTCAATATGATACTGTCTATCCCCGCTGCGCTCATTAAGTCCTGAACCAGACCTAAATACCCCCTCCTGCATAAACTCATCGCACTTCATGGGTCATACATAATGATATGTAAGTTGTAATTTAAGAAAGGATACCGGCAAAGATTACGAAGCCCTCATCCGAAAAAGTTTCTTGGCGGACGAGAAAACCCGCTTTCTGCAGCAAGCGCAGCCAGGTTTTTTCGGGGAATATTCCCGCCAGGTGATGATCCGTCTCGATCGTCAATTTCCCTGCCTGTCGGACAAAGTAGACAAAACTAATTTCAAATGTGGTATCGCTTGGATCAGGGTCGTAATAGTTTTCCACCAGTGCAATATCCATATCCCCAAGCTGGTGAGTAGAACTATAGGTTCCATTCTGTGTAAAAAATTGGGGGGTTTCTTCAGCATAGGTGCAAAATACACCCCCCGGATTTAGATGGTTGAATGCGGTCGAAAACGCAGCCAACAAATCATCTTCGGTTAGCATATAACTGATCGAATCCGCAATAATCACCGCATCAAACTTCTGCGGCAATTTCAAAGAGCGCATATCGCCGAGTTGATACTCCAGCCTGGGATTTAGCCGGCGCGCCAAATCTAACATTTGCGGGCTGCAATCCACACCTGTCACAGAATAATATTCTTGAAGATGGTGATCAATATGCCCGCCGCCGCATCCAATATCCAGCAAGGTTTTTACGGGTCTTTGAGCATGTTTTTGAATAACTCGAACAAATTCTTGCGCCTCATGTCGATAATCTTCGACAGGGCTGACCGCAGGCCATAACCAGGAAAGGTCAGAATACAGGCGCTGGTTAGCTTTCCATCCTGAAATGTCCGGGCTTTTTTTCAATGGATTACCGTTTGTCCGCAATATTCACAGCGATCAACTCCCAAGGGTAAGGACCCACCGCAATTCGGACAGGTGATGGTCTCTGGCACATATTTTAAACCTGCTTTCTTCATCGCCGTCTCATTGTCCGCCAATTGGCCGCGCAGCTCTTTCAGGCGTTTAAGATAAGCATCAGGAGTCACATCACCGCTCGAGCGCATACGCTCAACATCTGAAATACTCTCTTTAAGCATACGCCTCTGCGCTTGCAGCGACTCTGCACTCTGATCTTCAAAAGCCACCTTCAAAGCAGGTTTTGTTGGGTTTGTAATAATGAACCAGGCCAGCAGTAAAATAACCGCCGAGGCTGCCAGCCCGACTAGCAAGGGTGTAAAACGCAAAACTGGCAGTGCATCCACCTTCAGCTCTACTAACTTGACTTGATCCTGGCTGGCTGCAGCCAATCTTCTACCAGCGCCTAATTTCCCGATATCCAGTCGGGCTACACCGCTGTTGAAATCGAACAATTTATAACGATCCCCATTGCTGGTAAACAAATGGACCGCGCCGCTGTCATCTCCAATTAAAACTTCTTCACGCCCGTCCTGGTCCAGATCAACACCAACAATTTCATTCACCTTATCGGAAACTGATGCCGACCATATTTTCCCACCAGTGGCCGTGAATGCCCACACTCCGCCATTCTTGCCGCCTACAACAATTTCTATCGAAGATGGCTCGCCGTCAAGCTCCAAAGAGCGGATTTCGGTAATCGTCTGGCCCAGTGGCTGTTCAAACAACACCTGCCCACCGGAAGCATCCAATCCTATTAGGGCGTTATTTTCACCGCCGAGAAGGATCTCACTGTTACGATTCCCGTCCAGGTCATAGGCGCGCATACGACGTAGATCACCATTTGCCATGTATTCCCACACTACTTGACCCTTGTCATTGAATAAGGCAACTTTTCCATCCCGGTCGATTACAACCAACCTGGGGTCACCATTTACGATGGCATCATCAAGGCCGCGAATTTCTTCCAAAAACAAATCGCTATTTTCCCATATCATTTGACCATTCAGAATCTAAGGAAAATAAATTCCCCCCAATATCTCCCAGAATGATTTGCGTCCCGCCAGGGAAACGCATTAGAGCAATGCGAGCTGGAATGCCCAATCCCTGAACAGGCAACCGCCATGCCACTTGAGAATTACGGACAAAAACCAATTCTTTACCACCAGCAACTTGGTAAACCGCCAGAACATCTTCAATGCTATCCTCATCAACATCCCCCATGGTTGAAACCAGGTATTCGCCGGGTGCATCCAAAAAAATCTCTTGCCCCTCTTCATTCCAAATCGATACGCTATAAGGATTTTGAAGGAAAAGATCATCCTGCCCATCTCCATTTAGATCAATTATCTTCATTGATTGGGCAAGTGCAAAAGGCTTTTCCCATATCGTTTGGGCTTGATATTTCTGGGTGCCGACCCAGCCAGTAAAAGTCATCACACCAGCCACACCCATGATGAGTAAAATCAACAATCCCGCTAAGAGGATGGTAACTACGTTCCGAGTGTTCATTTCATCCCTTCCTTTTCAGCATATCATAGGTGTTCTTAAGTACAGCCAACACGTCAGCAGAAGTCACACTAACAGCTTGAGTACTGGCAACCAGGATCAGGCTGCCGGGTTCATTCAAAACTTGCTCAATCGTATATGCGCCTACTTTCATCCCTTCTCGCAAGCGAATGAAGGATGTAGGATTCATAAATCTCTGGATTCATCGTAATACGAATTTTCAGTTCGTAAAGCCTGCCCTTATCTTTGGGTGGTTTCCACTTGTTCTTTCCACTGATGCGGCTGCGCTTGTAATAGCCCTTGCGAACTTTTTCGCTTTTTAATACCGATAAACGCAGCATATTTCCATCATAGAGCCGGGTTTTCAGGCTTAGCCATTCATCACGAAAGTATTGCGTGATAAATCCCAGAGCATTTGACGCCTCCCGAGCAACTTTTTCTGGTTTACGAGTTCCCGTTAAGTCTAGATGTCCGAAAACCGTTCGTTTTGGATCAACATCATCCCTCAAGGTATAAAAGATTTCCTTAGCTACGAAGAAGTCGGGGGGTAAATTGGGCAATTTATTGCGCCTGTTCGTAAAGAAAACAATCAAGGCCGCTACCCAAAATAAAGGCGTTAAAAAACTAAACAAACACAGTTTATAACCAATGAAAGTAAAAAACAGGTCGATCAAGACAAAAGGAAAACCAGCCAGGAAAAGCCACAAAGGCAAGCGAGTTCTTCTCTGGTAAGTCTGCTGAATAGAACTCCCTGCGATTCAGGATTTCGTCCATCCCGCTCAAGATAGCCGCTGGTTTTTCATTCATGGTCAGATAAACAGGATCAAAGGTGGCCATTATCTACTCCTCAACCAACCAGATAAGCTTTATAATCACTTAGATGAATAAAAGGATACTTTATACTGCCTTCGATGTTGTTCCCAGCCCCAAAGGAGCAAGTACTCATATTTTGCATTTTATTCGCGGCCTTGTCAATGGCGGCTACGTGGTAGATTTGCTAACACCAGGCGACGGCCTGCTGCCAGAGGTTGATGAGATAGAAGGCGCCCGTGTGCAACGCTTTCGAGCATCCGGTGAGCAAGATTTCTTGTCACGTGCCCAGGCATTCGGGCAGGAAGTTCTACATTTCGCCGAAAAACAATCGCATTTCGACTTCGTACATTACCGCTCCGTATGGGGCGGCTTACAACTCGCCCAAAATAAAAACCGCCTTGGCTACCGTACATTATTCGAAGTTAATGGATTACCATCCATTGAGTTGAAATACCATTATCCAGGCTTGAGTCAAACCAGCCTGATCGAGAAAATCCGCGAACAAGAACTGGCGACCTTAGTGCTCAGCGACATGCTGGTATGTCCCTCAGAAGTAACAAAAGCTTTCCTGATCAGCCTGGGTGTTCCACGCGAGCGCATACATGTCATCCCAAATGGGTACAGTCCGCAAGATTTCACCGCGACTCCCTTGCCAGATTGGGATCACCCGAAACCCACTTTATTGTACACCGGCACCCTGGCGGATTGGCAGGGTCTTGAGCTGGCTCTTCAAGCTTTACCAGAAATTATCACCCAGCGCCCTGTTCAGTTAAGGATAATTGGGAGAGGCCGCAGCCGCCAAAGAAAAAACATCTCCAAGCAAATCCGCAAATTGGGACTGGATGGGTATGTCAGCCTGGAAGCAGCCATCCCGCACCACGCTGTCGCGCAAGTTATCTCCGCTGCGCATGTTTGCCTGGCGCCGCTCAGTCTGAATGACCGCAACATTACGCAAGGCTGTTGCCCGATCAAGATCATTGAATATATGGCCAGCGCCCGACCGATCGTTGCTGCCAACATCCCGGTCGTACGCGAACTCCTGCGTGAAGATCTGGATGGATTATTCTATACTCCAGGAGACCCATCCGACCTGGCCAGGCAAGTTCTCAAGATTCTGGACAACCCGGGGTTAGCTGAGCGTTTATCCCAATCAGCCGCCGAACGAGCGCGCCAAAAATTTACCTGGCATCTCGCTCAGAAAAGGCTGTTAAAGTGCTATCAAAAACTTGGGGCCGGTCAGTCGCAATCCTGAGCCATGCCAGCAGGGATTGCTACAAAGATCAATAGCAGATTTAGATATTCAATCACCAATGACTGCCCGGCGGTAAATATCCAGGTTAGAGTCCAGCTCCTGGCTGTGCGAATAGTTTTTCAAAACCCACTCCCGGGCCGCCTGTCCCATTGCTTGGCGCTCCTTGGGATGATCCAACAAATCAAGGGTGGCCTCAGCCAATGCGGAGACATCACCCGCAGGAACCATCCGCCCAATGTCTGGATGATCCAGTAAATCCACGATCCCCCCCACCGGAGTTGCCAATACTGCTTTTTCGCATGCCATCGCCTCCAGAAGAGCGTTCGGCATGCCGTCTCGCAAGGAGGGCATCCAGAATAGATCCATCAGGCGGTAATAATGCGGCATTAAGTCCATAGATAAATGCGGGATCATTTTGATCTTCAAAGCAGGGTTTTGTTTTTGGAAGACTTTCAACAATTCCTGGTCTTCTCCTGAGCGCACACCGCCCACCATCAAAAACACCACATCGCGTTGAGCAGCCACTTTTTCAAAGGCCAGCAATTGGATTGCAAGTCCTTTCTTGATGCGCGCCTCACCAGAAAAACCGATAACCAGGCTATTCCCAAGCTCTAATTGCTGTGCTAATTCTTCATCACGCTTACCTGGCTGGAATAATTCCCCATCTACACTGTTGGGAATAAACTCCACAGTTTTACCCGGCGCTAAAGCCAGAGCTTTACGCACCAAATGCTTAGAATTCGCAGTTATGACAGTGCTCTGTTGCAAGGCATACAACACATGGGCAGCCTTGCCAGGGTGGAATACCGATCGATCCAGATCGTTCCCCCTTGCACTTACCACCGAAGGGATATGCAGGTAATTCCCAGCATAAGCCGCCATAAACCCAGCTTGGACAAGATAAAAACCATGCACAAGGTCAAAAGGATTTTTAGCATGCCTGTCTATTAGCATGTCAAACCAATCTGCAAGGGTATCATCAACCCTTCGTTGCACCCCAAAACGGTTGACAATCACACCGCCTTCTTGTACACTGTATGTGCAACCCGGCTGAAGGGATCCCTGCGGAACAAAGATTTCTACCAGGTTTCCTGCCTTCTGTAACAAACTGGCTAATCTTTTCGTCGAGATGGCTAAACCGCCAGGATCGGGTGGGTATTTTTCACTAAGAATGGCTACTTTCATCATATTTTTATTCTGAGGTCTCTATGGCTGAACAATGTGAAATGGTAATTGGCTTCCTGGTACCCCACCGCTGCGAAAACCCTGTTCTGGGTCATTGCGTAAAGTGTGGCTTAGGCTTCTGTGACGAACACATGCAAGTCAACCCTGGTGGTCTTATCTGCCTGGCCTGCAGCCAGGGTTTGACCCAGCCTGTTGCACTGCCCGTTACTGCACAAAACTTTACTGCTGATGATCTCAATACGTTCAGGGCAGC
Source organism: uncultured Chloroflexia bacterium (assembly GCA_963842455.1). Taxonomy (GTDB): domain Bacteria; phylum Chloroflexota; class Anaerolineae; order Anaerolineales; family UBA4823; genus CAWJHE01. The sequence continues at coordinate 62,183 of CAWJHE010000006.1, read as the reverse complement.
CAGTATTTGGGATCAAGAAGACGATGTGGATATGTTTTCTGACCTTAGCTGAGTTTCTTCTCCTATCTTGTTTCTTCAACAACTGGAAAATTTGGCGATTTTGATCGATAAAATCATCACAACGCCGGCATGCATCCAGGGAAGCGGGAAACATCTTACCCCTAACTTGATTGTATGCAATACCGCGCCATATCTGTGAAAAGGATTGCATACGTAAATCTCCTAAAGGCTGAATTTGTTCCCTGGTCATACAACAGACATAAACCAAACCATTAAAATCTACAAGGGTATGCGTCCAAGGTGCAAAACATGGATGCCTGTTATAAAAGCCATAAGCATATTCTCCGCGCCTGCCCAGCTTAACCTCAGACTGGTGTTTTTCCAAAAACAAATGCCTGATCTTCGCGCTCAAAAAGCCCAAGCCTCAACCCATTTTGTCCCAACACAGGCGCAATATGGGTGTTGAACAAGCTAATATGCCGGCGGCTCAAGGAAAGATGCTCACCACAATGGTCGTCTACAGGGATTAGATTGATTGCATCAGCCCCCAATTTTGCGGCTAAAGCTGGGCAAAGCCGCCAGGTAAAGATAATTTGAGCGGCTAACTACCGTGTTAATCCGGATCGTTAATTTCCCCTTGTGCGCATATTGTCGGAAGAGACGAACCGCGCGGCATGCTTTTTTCCAGCTGCCAGGCACGCCGCGAATTTGATCATGGTTCTTTTTTTCTGGTGAATCAATCGAAATATTGACCCCGCGTAAACCTGCCCGAATGAGCGCTTTTGCATTTTCCTTCTCCAGCAGGGTGCCGTTAGTCGTCAAGGTAACCCGAATGCCCCGGCTAGATGCTCTTTCAACCAATTCGGTAACTCGGGGGCGAAGCAGAGCCTCCCCTCCACTAAAATGAATTTTCCGGCAACCCAGCTCGGCTAATTCATCAATAATCTCTAATAAGCGTTCAATGCTTAATGGTGCTTCGCGTGGAATTCGCCAATGGTTGCACATTTCGCACTTCAAATTGCAGCCATAGATCAGTTTGATCTTTGCATACAAGGGTTGGAAAGCCTTTTGTGATTCAACCAACTGCCAGAATGTCATTAAATTGGCTTCAATTTCATCCAAAGCGTACAAGAGGCGCCTTCCTTGCTCCTGGTTTTAAAATGTCCTAAGAAAAATGAATCAAATACGGGGTATAACTAACTGTAAATGTCTCATCCATGAAAAGAGACAAGCTTTATCTACTTTTACCATCCCAATTATAATCGCTCTTGACCAGTGGTTTGTCCGTGAATTATCGAAATAAAAAATCAGTAGCTTTTAGCCATTAGCCAGGCTTTGCTTGACAGAATTCCTTTTTTCACTTTGGGCAGCCTGACCAGCAGCAGGATCAATAACACCAGCCCAAAAAGTAAGGGTTGGAGGATATCTCCTTGCAGGCGAAAGAGATCGCCTTTTTTAGCCCAGGCGTAATGAATAACCACCAGGATTCCCGCCAGATAAACCAGGCGGTGTAATCTCTTCCAATTTTTCCCAAGCAGTTTCATCCAATAGGGGAAGGATGTGATCGCCAATAACAGCAAAATCGAGAAAGCGCTTGCCCCCACCCAAATATAGGGCTTTTGGGTTAATTCCATCCACAACAAACCCAAATCAAAACCATAATCAATCCCAGAAAATATGAGCAGATGCCCGGATGCAAACCCAAAAGCATACAGACCCAGCAACCTGCGTACCTTCAGAACCTGTTTCCATCCAAACAGGCTGCTCATTGGCGTACATGCCAGGGAAAGCATCAAAAAAAACAGGGCTGTTTTCCCGGTTCTCTGCGTGGCAGCCTGGATAGGATTGATGGTTAAATTTCCACCAAAGTAATCCCAAGCCAGTTTTGCCAGGATCAGCCATGCAGACAGGTGCACCAGCCACTGTAATTTCGTCCACTTCTTCACAGGTGAAAACAACTGAACAGACATCTGAGGTCAGGCGCCGGCTGTCATACTCATTTACAGGTTTCTCTGGTTGATTCGTCCTGCTATTATGCATGAGATAGGACTAATAATTTTCACTTAAGTCCATGCCCTCGTACAAATAAGCCACTTCTTCCTCGTAGCCATTGAACATCAAGGTTGGACGGCGCTTGTTTTCGCCAATCCTTCTCTCGCTGGCTTGAGACCAGCGCGGATGATTTACCTGAGGATTGACATTTGAGTAAAACCCGTATTCGTTGGGAGCGATGGCAGACCAGAGCGTATCCGGCTGTGTCTCCACCAACTCAATCTTGACAATGGATTTAATGCTCTTAAAACCGTACTTCCAGGGTACCACCAGGCGCAGCGGTGCACCATTTTGATTGGGCATCGCTTTACCGTACAATCCGGTGGCGATGATCGTCAGATCATGCATGGCTTCATCCAGCCGCAGCCCTTCCTGGTATGGCCAGGGGTATACACGGCTGTTTTGCCCAGGCATTTGCTCAGGGTCAAACAGGGTCTCGAAGCGAACATATTTTGCTTCAGCTTTGGGTCCCACTTCGTTAATCAATTTCCAGAGTGGAAAACCCTGCCAGGGGATAACCATCGACCAACCCTCTACGCAACGCATCCGATAAACCCTTTCTTCCTGTTCGAATTTACCGAGAATATCTTCCATGCTGTAAACTTGAGGGTGGTTGACCAAACCGTACACTTCGACCTGCCAGGGTGAAGTGTTTAGATCTTGGGCTAAGTTCGCCACCCTTTCTTTATCGGTGGTGAATTCATAATAATTGTTATAGTTGGTGATCTCTTCAAAGCTGTTGAGTGTGTCCACCAATACATCCCCCTCTCCCGTAACCGGTGCTGGTGATGATCCAACCTCTTGTTCGGGAGCACATGCTGTTAACAATAAACCCGCCCCCAAAATGCCAGCCGCCTTCATGAACTGCCGTCGCTGTCGATAAATATGCTCAGGCGTGATCTCTGAACGCAGATCGGTTGTCGATTTTCTCTTTTCCATCTCAAACTCCTTTAATTTAGATGAAAAACAAAATTAGCTGTTTTTCAACATCTACCGATAAAATGTTATCGTAACCTTGGACACTACAAGCACATAGAAAGCGATGATTGACCAAGCATTTTAGCCATCAAATTGAATTCTAACCTTAACAAGTTTACTCAAGTTTGGTTATAGGTTCATTACACACAAATAAATAGTTCATGATAGTTACCATCTATTTTATCCGATTCGCCTTGACCCTGAAGAAACTCAAATTGCCAGATCTATCATGAATTATTCGGGGTCAATACGCTTCCAAATACGCCCTGCGATGCCATTAATCCAGACGCTCGGGACGCACAAAGAACCGTTCGATAGCCTTATCATACAAACCCGGAAATAAGGCATTCCCCCAAACAACCAAATGCATTGGCCAAGGGATTACCACATTGTTCCTGGGGTGAAGCACCAATTGGTAGACTGCTTTGGCAACCTGCTCAGGACTCAATATTAAGAAATCTGGAGAGCGAATACCGGTTTTTCGCTGAGCGCCAGTGTGTTCTACAAATTCAGTAGCTACGGCGCCTGGATAAATGGTTGAGACTCGAATACCGTGTATCCTGATCTCACGTCGAATCAACTCGCTGAAACCACGTACGGCAAACTTTGTGGCAGCATAGACGCTATAAGTCGGAGTCGCGACATAAGCAGCCATGGAAGCCATGTTGATGATATGCCCCATTCTTCTTGTGATCATCGATGGCAATACAGCTTGTGTGCTCCAGACCATGCCAGTCAAGTTAACCGCAATTTGGGCTTGTACATCCTGAACAGCATCCAATTCTTCCAACCAGTCCAAACGGCCAAAACCGGCGTTATTGAAGAGCACATCCACCTGCCCCCAATGCTCAAGCGTATCCTGCACCATCCGCTTTACTGAATCCAATCGGGCAATATCGGTCTGAACCGCAATAGCCTGCCCTCCTTGCGCACGGATCTCCTCGACCTTGGTTTGTAAACGTTCCAACCGGCGAGCTGCTAAAACCACCCGGTAGCCTTTTAGGGCAAACAATTGCGCGGTGGCTGCCCCAATTCCAGATGAAGCTCCGGTTATCAAGATCACAGGAGCCTGAAAAATCGATGCGTGATTATTCATGACATCAAATGCTTGATGAAAAAATCTCGAATACGTTCTTCCATGTAAACCCTATCGGCTAGCTTGCGGGGCAAATGCCGTTCATCCGGGAACAAAAATAATTCGTATCCTTTGCGTGCGGTTATCAAGGCATTAATCAGCCTGGCTGTGTGCCGGAAATGAACATTCTCATCGATCAAGCCATGTACAATCATCAATGAACCTTGTAAATTCTCCGCGTGGCTTAAAACGCTGGATTGTTTGTACCCATCCGGATTGGTCTGCGGTGTGCCCATATACCGCTCAGTGTAATGCGTATCGTATCCATCCCAATCTGTGACCGGAGCGCCAGCCACGGCAGCAGAAAATGTTTCCGGGGCTTTTAATAGACACATGGCAGCCATATAGCCGCCATAACTCCAGCCATTAATCCCGACTTTTCCGGCAACTGTCAAACCTTGCTGCTGCAACCATCTAACCCCATCAACCTGATCTTCAACTTCATAGTGGCCCATCTTGTGTTTGATTACACCTTCAAACTCCAATCCCCTGCGGGCGCTGCCGCGATTATCCAGGGTAAAGACCAGAAAACCCAAGCTGCGTAAATATTGAGCTCTCATACGCACAGTAAGCAGCCAGCTATTGATAACCATCTGGGCATGCGGCCCGCCATAGACAAAGACAACTGTGGGAAAGGGACCGGAGCCAAAACGTTGTGGAGGCCGGTAGATTGCACCATAAAGCAAATCCCCATGCCGGTTATTTAGCTTCACAAGTTCAGGGGGCGATAAGTGAATCTGCTCCAGGCGAGGATCGATTTTCTCAAACAATACTGCCACTTTAGCGCCATCCTTAAGCGAACACAGGGTTTGCCTGGGTGGTTGGCTGATTGAGTGAAAGGTGTCCACAAAATACTGGCAAGCATGGTCAATCACAACTTGATGAGTTCCCGCTCCCTGGGTTATACGCCGTGCTTCGCCCCCTTCAAATGAAGTAGCATACAGGTGGCATTCTAAGGGGCTATCTTTTGTTGCCGTAAAGTAGACTTGTTGATGCACCTCATCGACCCCAGTAATAGCATCAACCATCCATTCGCCGTGTGTCAAGGCTCGAATTTGATTTCCGTTTCTATCCACTAAATACAGGTGGCGGAAACCGCCCCTTTCCGAGGCCCACAAGAAACAACCGCTCTGTCCCTTATAAGGCTTTTTTAAGGGGTAAAAAAGATCATGTAAGTTTATCCATACCGGGCTCATCTCTTTGAAAAGCCGCCTGATTGAAACATCTCCCGGTTCGTACACAACAAATTCCAGTTCGGTCTGTTGGCGGTTTTCAACTTGAATTCCTAGACGTCCATCCGGCAGCCAGTTCACCCGCGCCAGGTAGTGGTCCTTAATGTCCAGGTCAAGCCAGTTTGTCTCGCCGCCCTGGCGATGGATTACACCCAGTTGTACCTGCGCATTTGCCTGTCCGGCGAAAGGATAACGGTGGTCTTCCTGTGCTGCCTGCCCTGTTTGTTGCTTACCCTGGTGGACAATCCGATAAACCGGTATGTGGGTTTCATCGACCTGAATATAAGCTATCCGCTGGCTGTCAGGCGACCACCAAAAGCCATACTGCCGGCCCATTTCTTCCTGAGCGATATACTCTGCCAAACCATGCGTCTTGCCGGTCCCGCGCGCTCCACTGGTGAGTTGCAGCGCTTCTCCGCTGGACACAGAGGCTGTATAGATCTCCGCGTCCTGCACATAAGCAATCCAGTTGCCATCCGGGGAAAATTGTGCGTCCTGAATCGGGACGCCATTTCCAGGGACTAATACGCGCAGAGGCTGGAAGGGTGCATCACTGATATACAAATCGCCATCGATAGGAATCAACAGGCGATTTCCATCTTCAGACCAACAATAATCTGTTATGCCAAGCTCCACTCGGCGCAGCCTTTCCCGGCGAAGCGATTCTTCCAGGGAAATGTTTGCTTCCAGTCCACTCTGTGAGGGCGGCGAAACCAATAAGCGGTGTTCACCACTCTCAATTTCGTAGGCATACAATTGTTGTGTTAATCCCCCCTCAGAGCTAAACAAATAACTAACCAGACGATCATCCGGAGAAAATGACAGACGGGTGGGGATGCTCATCCCCGGCAATGGAAGCCGTGCGACTTCTTCAATAGGAATTAGACTTTCTTTATTTGAAAATTCTTGGCGCATAACGGGTCTCCAGCGAGATTGATGGTTCGTGTAAACTCTTTTCCATAAAATTCATCACCCCAAGTAGAAGGGGCAATCCTTCGAGTACTACCAGCTTTAAAACAAGAGGCAAAACCACAACCTATCAGGGTGGATTCTACCTTACCAGGTGAATAATAATAGAAAATTGGTCTACGTAATTAAAGATTAGCCGGAGAATGGTGACTGGCCATAACACTGGCTAAGGTGAATTCCAGGGTACTCCCCTGAAAATTGGCAACTATCCCCCCAATAAAAACTAAAGAGACCACCCTCATTGAGAAAGCAGTCTCTTTGTTGTTCCTAAGCGTTATTTATCTCAAATTGTTGGCAATTGCAAGCATTGTATCAACTGGTATGACAGCGGTCGTATAGGCGATGATATCATACTGGGTATCGCCCTCGAACCAGCTTAGAATCTGGTTACACAAGGTTCCATAGCCAGGTTCCTGACTGCACTGCTCATTGTATATAGCAGCCATCCCTTTGACCTCAACATCTACGTAACCACCGGCGAGCCTCAGCTCATCGAGCGATGCGGTTGAGTGATTGGTCTGAAAAACCAGCACCCGTTCTACCCCGTTGAGGGTAAGTTCATTGCCAATGTATTGGGTAACAACCATGAACGGCGATCCCATCATGCTCCCGACCGAAATATGATCAAAACGCATATTACTCAACATCACGGCCGGTTGGCTGATTTCCATATTTGCCACAAACTCGGCATCATTGAGTGATTTCAGTCTTTCAGGATCCAGGTCAGTACTATCAACAGGGATCGTTACCCCATTCAAAGAAGCTGCAATCTGCTGCAACTCAAGCTTGCTAACGTATCCTGTGCCTGCGAATGAATCAAGCTTGCCAAACAAACCATACGAACGGTCATCCTTTTGCCATAATAATGCTCGATTAGCCATAGCCATTGTCCCGCCGCAATATGCTTCGACCTGCAATCCAGTCTCAATCAAAGTTCCCAGACCACCGTTTGCTCCACGAAGCGGGAGGACTTCCTCACTGGCAGCAAGCGTTACCGGTTGATCGCCAAAATACGCATTGCTTTGCAGATCGTCCATGCCGGGTAACGCCCAGGTACTTTGAGCGATTACCAGAGCCGGGGCAGCCAGGTCATCATTTTTGCTGCGATAGTACTGACAGATCGCATTATATTGACTGTTGTATGTGGTTTTATATAGTCCCAACCCAACCGGAATGTTGGCTGCCGGCGAGAACGAGAAACCCGCTTGCGCCTCAGCCCCAGCTAGAGTGATGCCTTCTTCCTGCCAGGAAAGTGATTCCACGGCTCCAGGCTCACCAATCGTTTCAGCTAACCGTTTCAAACCCATCAGGTCATAACCTAGCGGGCCATTTGCCCCACGAGCGGGAAAGTTTACCAAAGTGTAATCGATCCCTTCGATCTGCCAGCGCAAAGTACGTGCCGGCAGGCTTTCGTCCCACTCGAGCTGGCTATCAAATTCCCCTGAAAAATGCAACCCACTCCATGCGCCTTGTACAAATTCAGCCGGGTATTGGTTCACATCAGTGCTCTGAATACTAGCACTGCTGCCAACCGTCCAGGTGGAGGCCGAGTTTTCATCTACCAGGGTCTCAAAAAGCAACAACTCACCATGATCTCCAGAATACTTGATCGCAATCCCATTGGATAAGTTCATCGCGCCGATGAATACTACCCCTTCAGGAACAGTCGAAAAACCATACACCTTGAACAGAACTTCGGCCTGCACGGATGCCATGTCACAGCGTGGAGAAATGATTGACCCACAGCCTTCCTCCGAAATCAGGTCCTCGGCAGGCTCAGATGCCACCAAATCGCCACTGTGTGGTTCAAGACTGGCTTGAATCTGAGGCGCTGCCTGTTGATTTTGGTCAAGCCGGGTAAATAATTTAACGATATCTTGGGCAAAGGCTCGACCCTGTGGTGTAGATATCAGCAGTGCCCCCACCAGGAGCATAACTGCCATCACAGGTAAAGCTTTTGTCCAACGTAACGATAAGTGTTTATTGTTTTTCATTTGTAGATCTCCTTGTTGTTCAGATAACTGTCCTTTCGCAACAAGTGATCTTTTCAGGCCTGCCCAGAGATGGATCGTGTCGGGTGGAATTTCTTCATTCAGGTATTGGGTAAACAAATCTTTCAATTGATCTCGCTTCATCCTGTCCTCCTAATGGTGATCAGGCAAATCGCCATCAACACTCAACAAGCTTTTCAATCGTTTGCGCGCCGAACGCAGCCACCACTTGACCGTTGTCAAAGGTTTCGCCAGTCTGTCAGAGACTTCCTGTTCAGACATTTGCAGATAGTAGCGCAGCACCACAGCCTTACGCTGTTCTGGCGTCAAAATTTTCAGCGCCTTCCTTAGTGATTCACCTATCTGTTTGACTTCGATCTCCTGCTCTGGAGAAGGCTGGCTATCAATCAACCAGCGAGCCAATTTTTTACTTTCTTCATCAGGCTCTTCACAAATCGGCTCAAACCTTTTTCTCTCACGAATCAGTTGGATCGAATCATTCACAACAATACGCAAGAACCAGGGCGAAAAAGTACGTGACTCATCAAAGTAATGGATCTTTTCCGTTGCTTTTAGGAAGGCGTTTTGCACCACTTCCTCTGCTAGAGAGCGATCCTGCAAGATCAAATACGCTGAATAGACCGCTTTTACCTGATACCGGTTCACCAACTCCTCAAGACCGTTCAGATCACCTTGCTTGATTCGCGAAATCGCATCTTTTTCTTCCATGCATGGTCCTTGTGAGAATTCTCTATTAACTATACGATTTCACCCTAAAAAAGTGAGGGGGAATTTAAAAGATCCTACAAGACAAATTCTTTCTTAGGTTATTTATAAAAGTATATTAGCAAATCCTGAAATAAGCCGGATAATCTCACGCTTTATTGTAAAATGGAGACAGCCTGGCTAACCAGGCCGATCTACCTTGACCAATGATAAGCGCTTGCTTCAAAAACAAAGCAGAGCGAAAGACAGGTCTTAAAACACATGATTCTGGTTACCGGTGGCACCGGGTTTATCGGCAGAGCACTGATCCGCCATCTGGTTGAATTGGGGTATCCCGTTCGGACACTGATTCGACCTTCTCAAACCTCGCCCAATTTACCCTTGGGCATAGCGGTAGATGTTGCTGTCAGCAGCCTGACCGACGAGAGAGGTCTGCGCGCCGCTATGGTTGGCATCGATACAGTTTTTCACCTGGCAAGCGGCGAATGGCGCGGCCCGCGCGAAAGCCTGATGCAGATTGATATCCAGGGCACGCGTGCACTGGTTGATAGCGCAGTAGATGCCGGTGTGGAACGGCTGTTTTACCTGAGTCATCTTGGGGCAGATCGCGCTTCTGCATATCCAGTTCTCAAAGCCAAAGGTATTGCCGAAGAATTCGTTCGGCGCAGTGGGTTAAGTTACACGATTTTACGATCAGCGATTGTTTATGGACCAAACGATGGTTTCACCACAGGTATTGCTCAAATTCTTAGCGCTTTGCCAGGAATTTTTATCATGCCGGGAGAAGGGCGCGTCCAATTGCAGCCCTTGTGGATAGAAGATTTGGTTACCTGCTTATCCTGGTCCTTAGATAATCCAGACACGATTAACCGGACGATAGAAATTGGCGGTCCAGAATACTTAAATTTCAGAGAAATCGTTGAACTCCTTATGCAAGAAACAGGATTGCGGCGCACTATTGTTTCGCTTGGCGCTCCTTATGTACGCGGCTTGACCGTTCTGTTAGAATCCTTTTTTTCCAGGCTTCCAGTCTCAATCTACTGGTTGGATTACCTGTCAGTTAACCGCACCACAGCTTTAGACACCATGCCGCGTGTCTTTGATTTAATGCCCTCCCGTTTTTCCCAGAAACTTGGATATCTAAAGGGCCAAAAATGGGGCAGATCGCTTTTCAAAACATTATTTCGAAAGAAGAGAAATACTCAAGGCTAACGCATGATCGGCTGGCAATATGGAGGAATATACCAACTGCATATCCTGGACCAACCCGCACAAATGACCTGGGTCGAAAACCTGCAGCGGGATATTTGGGCTGGTGATGATACTGAAATTGTGCCTGGGCATCTTCTCCTAACCTCTGTACACAATGGGGGGTTGTTAATTGGAGCATTTGATAATAAAGGGAAGACCACGAGTCCCGATACAATGGCAAATGAAGGTGTTTCAAGTGAAAGCCTGGTAGGTTTTGCCTTTAGCTTTCCCGGATATCAGCAAACACCACAGGGGAAAAAATTTAAGCACTGTTCCCACATGTTGGGTGTACATCCCTTGCACAGAAACAGCGGCATTGGTTTCGCCCTGAAACGCGCTCAATGGCAGATGGTGCGCCATCAACAAATTGACTGGATTACTTGGACATATGACCCATTGTTGAGCCGCAATGCCCATCTGAATATCCATCGCCTTGGCGCTGTATGTAACACCTTCTTGCCAAATTATTATGGGGAGCTGCGTGATGAACTTAATCAGGGTCAACAAACAGATCGCTTTCAGGTAGATTGGTGGCTGAATTCCGCACGTGTAGAACGCCGCTTAAGTAAAAAACCCAGGACAAAACTAGACCTGGCTCATTATTTGGCAGCAAACGTAAAAATAGTGAACCCAACTCATTTAGATGAGGAAGGCCTTCCGCATCCTGTAAATACTGGTTGGTCAATACTTCAAAAATCCATTGATCAAGAACCTATCTTATTAATCGAAATCCCAGCTGATTTTCAGAGCATCATAACCAGAAACCCCAACCTCTCCAGGATATGGCGGGAACACAGTCGCGAACTTTTTTCTGCCTTGTTTCAAGCTGGTTACCTGGTCACAGATTTTATCCACCTGCCCGGAAATCTTCCCCGCAGCTTTTATGTCCTTAGTCATGGAGAAAGCACCTTATGATCCTTTCAAAATTAACGATATACCATGTGCGCATGCCATTACGTTCACATTTCGAAACATCGTTTGGACGCATTGCAACTCGAGACTGCCTGGTGATCGAAGCCGAAGCGGAAGGCATTGTGGGATTTGGCGAATGTGTAGCCGACCAAGACCCTGGTTATTCCTACGAAACCAGCCAAACCGCCTGGCATATCTTGAAAGATTTTATTGCACCGGCCATTCTCAACAAGAAGATTGAAAGCGCCGTTGAGCTCCAGGAGAAAATGAGTTTTGTACGCGGCCATCTAATGGCAAAAAGCGCTCTTGAAATGGCGCTTTGGGACATATTGGGAAAACAACAAGGAAAATCGATCCAGCAACTCTTGGGCGGCGGAACACCAACAGTACCGGTAGGCGTTTCGGTGGGTCTGCAAGATACGCCCGCTGAATTGGTGAAAGCAGTCGAGAATTACCTTACCCAGGGTTATGCAAGAATCAAAATAAAAATTAAACCTGGCCGCGATATTGCCGACACGCAGGCTGTTCGCAAAGCCTTTCCTGATATCCTGCTGCAGGTGGACGCAAACTCCGCCTATACTCTGGATACCGCTGGTTCCCTACTTCCCCTGGATAAATTGGGGCTTTTACTCATTGAACAGCCTCTTGCAGAGGACGACCTTTGGGATCATAGCAAGTTACAAGAACAGTTTTCAACACCCATTTGCCTGGATGAGAGCATTCTATCAGCCCGTCACGCTCGCCAGGCAATTGAAATGCAGGCTTGTAAAGTGATCAATATTAAGACGGGTCGTGTGGGCGGTTTAGCTGAGGCGCTTTCGATTCACAATCTGTGTTATGCAAAGGGGATTCCGGTTTGGTGTGGGGGTATGCTTGAGACCGGCATTGGCAGGGCTGCCAACCTTGCGATTGCCTCCCTCCCCGGATTCGGTTTGCCAGGGGATTTATCCGCCACGGATCGATATTACGATGAAGATATTACGAACGAAAGGTTTACACTCAACCCGGATAGCAGCATCCATGTACCTACAGAACCTGGCTTAGGTATCAGCATTAACCGCTATCATCTTGAAAAATATTGTCTGGCAAAACTTTCCATCCACTGATATTTCAAGGTAGAATTGAAAGAATAAAATAAGGTTTCACATAAGCATTTATAACCATCATCAGGATTAACTATGCGCACATACGACGTCACCATCCCCATACACCAGCAGATGCCAGTTTGGCCTGGCGATCCAAAAATCCAGATGCAGCGGATCAGTAAAATCGAAGAAGGCGCTTCAGCGAATGTGACCCAGATATCGATGACGGTACATGCCGGCACCCATATCGATGCCCCTTATCACTTCCTGGGGGGAGAAGCAGCAACAGTAGAACAATTGCCTCTCAATCTACTCACTGGCCGTGCTTACGTACTCCATCTTAAAGACGAAGTCAATTTGATCACCGCAGATATTCTTCAGAAATCGGAAATTCCGCCAAGAACGCGCCGGATTCTCTTCCGAACACGTAATTCACATCTTTGGGAGACATCCCAAACTGAGTTTCAAACCAACTTCGTTGCGCTTTCCCCTGATGGCGCCCAATTTCTAATTGACCGCGGCGTTAAGCTGGTTGGAATAGATTACCTTTCGATTGCCCCGTATAAAGATGGAGTGCCCACACATACCCTTTTGCTAGAAGCTGGGGTGGTCATCGTCGAAGGCTTGGATCTGTCTCAGGTAACACAGGGTCGTTACAGCCTTTATTGCCTTCCCCTGAAACTCACCGGCGTTGATGGTGCTCCTGCACGAGCGATTTTGATAGGCGTTTAAGTTCACATTCCATCCTAACTCATCCAATAAAAATTCGTCCATCCTTGCCAATCTATACAATCCCCTGGATTGGCAAGGTGTATCCTCCATCCACCAGGATGGTTTGGCCGCGAATCATTGAAGCTGCTGGTGAGCACAAGAATGCCACTACCTGGGCGATATCCTCAGGGGAAACCAATCTTCCCGCCGGTGTCAATTGTTTAGCCTTCTCCAACAAGTTATCATCCTGCCGGATGGCAGAGAAGTGCTGAAGCGCATCAGTCCATACCACGCCAGGCGAGACAGCATTCACAACAATATTCATTGCGGCTAACTCAACAGCCAGGTAACGAGTAATCGCCTCCAAAGCCGCTTTGCTGGCTCCCACAACCACATATTCTGGCAGAACCCTTAATGATCCGGGGCTGGAAATATTGACAATTGCTCCTCCGCCTCGCGACTGCATAAGAGGCGCTGCTCGTTGAGCTGCAAATAGCGCTGCACGCGCATTGATATTAAGTGTCCAATCCCAGCCTTTTACCCGCTGTTGCATGACCGGCCGGTTGTATCCAGAAGCGGCGTTCATTACCAGAAAGTCCAATCCCCCCGCCTGCTTTTCGATCGTATCGAAGAGATCATTCAATCCCTGCTCATCACCGATATCCGCTTTTACTAACCAGGCGCGTCTCCCAATTTCCCGGATTGCATCCACGGTTGCCTGTGCTGGAGCGCGGTTACGAAAAAAATTCACCACGATATCTGCACCTAGCTGTGCAAAATGGGTTGCTATCGCCTTGCCAATCCCGCGGCCAGAACCAGTAACGAGCGCAATTTTTCCGTCAAAGATTTTTAGATCTGGCATGCTTCCTCCTCTAACACCGAACAACAAAGCGTGAAACACCTATAAGGCGTTCCACGCTTGGTTTATCACATCAAATTGCTTTCCAACAGGCTCTTATCCAGCCATAGGCATGGGTGTACCGCTATTCTTCGGATATGGAGTGGGAAAGATCTCTTCAAATTCATCACGAGAGATGGTTTCAACCTCCAATAGTCTCTTAGCGACAGCATCTAATTTTTCGCGATAATCAGCCAGGATTTCACGAGCTCTTTCATATGATTCAGCTACTAAGCGCCGGACTTCGGAGTCAATTTCTTCGGCAACCGATTCGGAATAATCACGCTGCTCCGAAATCTCACGGCCTAAGAAAATCAGCTCTTCTTTTTGTCCGTAAACCATGGGGCCTAGCTGCTTGCTCATTCCCAGCCGAGTTACCATCGCACGTGCCATTCGAGTAACTCGCTCCAGATCGTTGGAAGCGCCGGAGGTGATATCATCAAAAACCAATTCCTCCGCTGCACGACCGCCCAACAGTCCGATCATATCTGCCAAAAGTTTCTTGCGTGGCATTAAGGTTCGATCTTCCTCGGGCAAGGCCAAGGTATAACCACCAGCCATACCGCGGGCAATAATCGAGACTTTGTGAACTGGATCTGCTTGCGGCAATGCATTCATCACCACGGCATGTCCAGCTTCATGATAAGCCACTATTCTCTTTTCTTCTTCGCTGATCAGGCGGCTCTTACGTTCAGGGCCAGCAATAACACGCTCAATGGCTTCTTCCATTTCAGATTGACCAATCACCTTTTTATTCCGGCGAGCAGCCAAGATTGCAGCTTCATTCACTAAGTTTTCCAGGTCAGCGCCTACAAAACCAGGTGTAGATCGTGATAAAACTGCCAGGTCAACATCTGGAGCCAGAGGTTTGCCTTTAGAGTGAACTTTCAGAATAGCCTCACGACCACGCATATCCGGCCGGTCCAAAACCACACGGCGATCAAAGCGTCCTGGACGCATCAAGGCCGGATCGAGAATGTCAGGCCGGTTAGTCGCAGCCATTATAATCACATTCGTATCCGTATCGAAGCCATCCATTTCTACTAACATCTGGTTTAATGTCTGCTCGCGTTCGTCATGGCTTCCACCCAGACCAGCTCCGCGCTGTCTGCCAACGGCATCAATTTCATCCACAAACACGATACATGGCGAATGGCGTTTCGCTTGCTCAAATAGATCACGTACACGGCTGGCGCCAACGCCTACAAACATTTCCACAAACTCGGAACCAGAGATGGAGAAAAACGGCACACCAGCTTCACCAGAAACAGCTTTTGCTAAAAGGGTTTTACCGGTGCCTGGGGGGCCAACCAGCAAGACACCTTTAGGTATCCGGGCGCCAAGGGAAATGAATTTTTCGGGTTCCCGCAAAAATTCCACCACTTCTTGAAGTTCTTCCTTGGCTTCTTCAACACCGGCCACATCCAGGAATGTAACTGAGGGTTGGTCTCCTGTAAACATCCGGGCGCGCGACTTCCCAAAAGACATGGCAGCATTATTGCTTCCCTGGGCTTGTCGGAAAACGAACCAGAAAACAGCTGCCAGAATGATAAAGGGTAAGATATAACCAAGAGCAGTAACAATCCCCACCCAGGCGCTGGGAGGACGGATTTCAAGCTTTACCTTGTCCGATTGAAGCTGCTCTGTCGTCACACCCAGAGCTTTTAACTGGTCAACCAGGGTAGCGTCGCTCTCTTTGTGTGATAGACGCTCGTCGCCTGAAGTGTATATCACCGTCAAATTGTTCTCATTTTCAACAATCCGCTCCACTTGACCTTTTTGGATGGCGGCTGCTACCTCATTAATTGACAGGGCTTCTTGCCCACTTGCTTGCTGCTGGAAATTAATAACAACCATCGAGATGATAGCAATAAAAAGCAGCAGGTAGATAATCGTTGATCGATTGCGGGTTGGGTTCACATTACCTCCAAAATAAAAAAAATGCAATCCGCATAAATTGCATCAGAATTATACCAACCTTAACACCAGCCTGGTAGACCTAGGGGCAGGTATTGAGTATTTCTAACATCGTTCTAACATTCTACATCCCTTGGATTAATGAAAAATGGCTGCGATAAAAATTATAGCAGCCTTAAACCAGAACTGTACAATTTTTTTACATTTTTTAGATGTATGGGTTGTGTCTTCCCCAAATCAACGCGTCAAGTCGCCGCAGGACACGGTTCACAAAAGAGCGAAAACGTGCGTATAATCGAAAACGAACGGGCAAAACTCGCTTTGCTCCAGCAAAAGGTCCGCTCCAAATAACTGTTACGGCGCCCCAAGTAAGCCCTGCTCCGAAACCAACAAACACAATTTTATCACCTGGTTTTATTCGACCTTCTTGAACAGCTTCACAAGTGGCAATGGGAATGGAGGCAGTGGATGTGTTTCCATAACGCTCAAGATTCACCACGCAACGGTCCATGGGCAATTTTAGCCCTCGCATAGCAGCTTCGATAATCCGCAAATTTGCCTGGTGTGGAATAATCCAGGATATCTCTTCAAGCTGCATGCCTGCCTTGGCAATTGCTTCTTGTGTGGCCTGAACCATAACCCGCGTGGCAAAGCGAAAAACTTCGCGCCCGTTCATGTGAATGTAATGCATGCCATTCTCGACAGTTTCTTTGCTGGCAGGATAACGGCTGCCGCCACCTGGTACCGAAAGCAAATCCCCGCCGGATCCATCTGAGCGCATCACAGAAGACAAGACACCAGCCTCTTCATCACCAGCCTGTAATACAAAAGCCCCGGCGCCATCGCCAAAAAGAATACAAGTATTGCGATCTTTCCAATCCACAAAACGAGAAAGCGTTTCCGAACCGATTACCAAGGCATTACGCGACGAGCCTGATCGAATAGCTTGCGTTGCAACCGTCAAAGCATATATAAAGCCCGTGCAGGCAGCAGACAAATCAAATGCGCCAGCTTTTACCGCTCCCAGGCGATCTTGTACCAGGCAAGCCGTTGCCGGAAAGACATGCTCCGGGGATGAAGTGCTTACAATAATTAAATCTAAGTCTGCAGGGTTAAGCTTTGCTACCCGAAGTGCACGCTGCGCGGCTTCTACTGCCAGGGATGCGCTAGTCTGATCATCTGATGCTATTCGCCTCTCGCGTATTCCAGTGCGAGACTGTATCCACTCATCATTGGTATCTACAATTTTTTCCAGATCCACATTGGTCATCACATGTTCTGGAGCGACCATTCCCCAACCTGTGATGTGGGCAAATGGGCTCATGATGATTGCCCCCTGCCCGCATTTTCATCAGCTAAAACCCTACCCAAAATGATCGTGGCATTGTGACCACCAAAACCAAATGAATTGGACATGACATGTTCCAAGGATTTCTTGCGTGCCTGAAGAGGCACATAATCCAGATCGCATACCGGATCGGGGTTGTGATAATTAATTGTTGGGGGGATAATACCTTCCTGCAAAGCTTTGACACAGAATAAGGCCTCCAGCGCGCCTGAAGCACCCAACAGGTGCCCAGTCATTGATTTGGTTGAAGAAATCGGGATGTGATACGCCAATTCACCGAACACTGTTTTGATGGCCGCTGTTTCACTTTTGTCATTAAGGGGTGTGCTTGTGCCGTGGGCATTGATGTAGTCGACCTGATCCAAGGTAATATCTGCATCGTGGATAGCCGCTTGCATGCAGCGAGCTGCCCCAGATCCATTTTCTGAAGGTGCAGAGATATGGTAAGCATCATTTG
This sequence comes from uncultured Chloroflexia bacterium, assembly GCA_963842455.1. Lineage (GTDB taxonomy): Bacteria > Chloroflexota > Anaerolineae > Anaerolineales > UBA4823 > CAWJHE01. The sequence goes on along the minus strand of CAWJHE010000006.1, from coordinate 44,521 downwards.
TTGAGCCATAACCTTTCACCTCAGCTAAAATATGAGCCCCACGTGCCCTGGCATAATCCCAATCCTCCAAAACCAAAACAGCAGCTCCTTCACCCATCACGAAACCATCTCGATGCAAATCAAAGGGTCTTGAGGCCAATTGCGGATCATCATTGCAAGTTGAAAGCGCCCCCATCACACTCATCCCTGCGATAGCAATCGGAACAATGGCAGCCTCGCTTCCTCCAGCCAAAATAACATTCGCCTTGCCTCGCCGGATAATTTCGGCTGCCTCCCCTACCGCGTTCGTACCTGTTGCGCATGCGGTAATGACAGCCATATTCGGTCCGCGTACCCCCAGATAGATGGCAATCATCCCGGCTGCCGTATCGGGTAACATCATCGGGACTAGAAATGGGCTAACTCTCGAAGCCCCCCTTTCCGTGAAGACCTGCATCTGTTCAAATAGGGTTCCCAGACCACCAATCCCGGTACCGATCACAACCCCGATCTGATCACTGTTTGACTCATTAATCTCTAAACCAGCATGTTTCACAGCCATTTGAGCAGCAGCAACCGCAAATTGTGTGTAGCGGTCCATCCGGCGCGCCTCACGGCTGCCAAACTGTTGAGCTCCATCAAATCCTTTCACCTCAGCTGCAATTCGCACCTTAAATTCACTGGTATTAAAATGGGAGATAAGTCCAATCCCTGAAACCCCCTGGATCAGATGTTCCCAAGTTTGGTCAACATTGTTCCCCAAAGGGCTGATGCAGCCCAAACCTGTAATTGCTACCCTTCTGCGCATCTCTACCTCCAAAAAATGGGTTGTCCCATAAGCGTTCACCTGCCAGAGACCGGTCGCCAGTCTTTCAGGACAAAAATAGGCGACAACTGACTGTAATAACACTGTTGTCGCCTATTGGAGGCGCTGCAGTCTGGTGTTCCGTCAAATACGTTTGCGAGACGGGGACTGCTCAGCTCGGAACACCAGATATTTAGTTACCTGATTATCGAGATTGGATTATTTGGAGTAACTGAAGTACCTGCTGCACATGCAGACGATCGTGGGCTGCTGCAATACTGGATAACTCAACCAGACGAGTGGGACCAAAGATGGTGTGCCGCGCAGGTAAGTTCCACTCTTCGGGGCTAAGATTCTCTAATATCTCTAGCACCTTCACCCGGGCTGTTGTAAATTGTTGCAGCGCATTCATTCCGTTCTCTTGGTGATATTTCCGTTCAAGCGCCCATTGATCAGTATCTTTACCAGCAATAAAAGGATTTGGTTTCAGAAAGCACTTTTCTAACCCGAGCCATGTTAACTTCATTTTCCACATCTCGCAAATGGCAGAGTACTTCTGTTAAACACCATTCGCCAGCAGCAGGTCGGCGCACCCAGTCTTCTTCTGGCAAATCTCGGCAGATGCTATCCAGAATTGCTGGAGTTGATCTTAAGATTGCCACGATAGCAGCAGGGGTATTATATTGGGGGGTAATTTCTTTCTCTGGTGTCTGCTCCAGCCAATCCATCAGGTTCAACATGGTTCCCGATGCGGTTGGATAAGAACCATTCTTCTGATCAGTGTTGGATTGTTGCCCGACCCAATAAGTCGCCAGACCCAGGTTGCTTGCCGGGGCAATATCTCTTTCCAGATCATCACCAACCATCACAACCGGACCGTCAGGCCAACCTAAACGCGCCATCAACTCAGCAAAGTAAGCAGGTTCTGGCTTGGCAAAATGATAACTTTCGTAAGAAGTTACTGCCTGGAAAGGAAAGGCGTCCATCCGCAAATTAGCCCAAGCCAGTCTTTGCCTGATTGCATTGATTGGGAATAGAGGATTTGTTGCAACTGCCAGACGATAACCTTTTTCCACAGCCTGGTGCACAAACCTTTCAGCGCCCTGAGCAGGACTCGTCAAGCCTTGCAAGGATGGAAAAATCTCATCATAAAATTGATCGGCCAGTTGGCGAAATTTTTCCTCATCCACATTCAGTCTCGAAAAGAAAGCCTGATCGAAAACCTCCTGCAGTGTACAATCAGGGTTTCGATTAGCTACCATTGCCTGTGTACCAGTTAATAGTGTTTGAACAAAGATCTCTGGCGGGATGAATTCCGCCACATGGCGCGAGAAAGTTGCTAAATACTGGGGCAAAAATTCATCCATGTTATTTAGCAGCAATGTATCATCAAGGTCAAGCAGTAGTGTTAGGGTCAAAAGGTTCTCCATTGAATACTGGCGGCAAAGGATGACATTCGCCACAGCCAATATGAGGGTCAAACCCTTGTTTCAAAGATTTTGTACAATATGAGTCAACCCGTACTTGTTTTTTGATGAAAGGAAACGGTCGGTCTAATCGTGGATCCAGAATTAGATGTTTGCAAGCGTTCGCACGCAAAATATCAGGAACTGGACATGCCTTACACAATTCAGGTGTCCAGGCCAACGGCGGTTGGGCAGACATCAATAAACGGCATTCCTCATGTTCTTTGCCGCGGTAATAATCGCCATAGAAAAAACGGCATTCCTTACCTGCTGGTGTTCGCATTTTTATGAGCTCGCTCTGATCAAGCGCGGGTTACGTAACTGCCATCGCTGGTATTTACCCGGATTACATTCCCAGCCTCGACAAAATTTGGCACCTGTACCTGCAAACCAGTTTCGGTTGTTACTTTCTTGGTGACGCCTGTAGCGGTATCGCCTCGAACAGAAACCTCAGCCTCGACAATCAGTAAATCAACCGTTGAAGGTAATTCAATATCCAAAGGCTCTCCGTCAAAGAAGGTTAATTTCACTTCCATGCCTTCTTTCAAATAACCAGCCATATCCCCCACCACGTCTTTTGAAATAGCAGGTTGTTCATAAGTATCCAAATCCATGAAATGGAAGAAATCACCATCAGAGTACAGAAATTGAACATTATGAAAATCCAGGCGGATATCCTGCACCCGGTCACCGGATGAGAAAGTCATTTCAAGATTCGTTCCAGAGCGCAAATTGACAGTCTTTACCCGGATGGTGGCATTACCCCGTCCCGGTTTATGATGATGGTAATCGGTTACCTTGAATAGATTTCCATCAAACAAAAAAGTGACACCCTTGCGCAAATCATTAACATCGATCATACTCACTACCTCATATCTATATAAAAAATTGAATTTCAGTCAGACTTATCCATAAAAAAGCCAACGCAATCGTGATCTACGCTTCGCGTTGGATAAGTCACGTAAACTTAAATTATAGCCGTATGACGAAGGCATGGCAAGGGCCAAGTCCCGAAATCATCCAACAAGAAAAAATCAATGGCTGTGGTAAACTTGGTGGATAGATTTGGCTGGCGGATTAAACGTTAGCAGAAGTGATGGAGACTTCATCTATGACAGAAATGAACCGGCGGATAATTTATATTGAAGATGACCCGGAAATGATAGATTTGGTTCGCTTGATCCTGGCGCGAAAAAATTACGAATTTTTGGGTGCTTCGAGCGGACGGGAAGGTCTTGAGTTAATCAAACACACCTTACCAGATATGATTTTACTGGATTTGATGATGCCCAATATGGATGGATGGGAAGTTTACCAGCAATTAAAAGCAGGTGAATCCACAAAGCACATCCCGGTGATCGTCATTACTGCAAAAGCTCAAAATATTGATAAAGTCTTAGGGTTGCATATAGCAAAAGTTGACGATTATATCTCCAAACCCTTCGGCCCCCAAGATCTACTTACAAGCATTGAAAATGTCTTCACCAAACAATCTGGCTCGGTTTCAGGGGAATGATCAGGCACACAAGAAGGACCGGATTGAATTGAAATTACGACCATTTATCACCGCAATAATCGCCCTGAGCCTGCTCATTGGTTGGGTAGCCCCGCCAGGTTTTGTGCGCGCCCAAGATGCCGAACCGGAAGGACCCATCTATATCGTGCAAGAAGGGGACTCGTTGTGGAGCATTGCAGTTCGCTTTCAAGTCTCCATGGATGAGCTAAGCCAAATCAATCAAATTAGCGATCCCAGTCAGCTGGGTGTTGGCGACAGGCTGGTGATACCCGGTTTGAAAAACATCCAGGGCGTTCTGGCAACTAGAATTGTGTCATATGGTGAGACACTCCGCAGCCTTAGCCGGCGCTACCAAGCGCCTATTGAATCCCTCATCACGCTTAACCATCTTGCTAGCCCAACAGAACTTTACGCAGGCAGAACCCTGGTAATTCCTGAACCAGAAGATGCTGCACAAACAACAAAACGCGCCATGCTCCTGCCTGGCCAATCGTTGCTTGAGCTGGCTCTGATCCATCAGACCAACCCTTGGTCCATTGTATTCAGCAACCACATAACCAACCCAAACCAGGTAGCAGCCGGCGAAATATTACACATTAAAACAACCAACTTGCCAGAAGACCGTCTCGATGCCCCAGGTGCGCTGCCCGAAGCCATTCAGGAATTATCCATCAAACCAGCTGTTTTTTACCAGGGAAAGGTTGGCGTTATTCACATTGAAAGCCAATCCAAGTTAACTATCACTGGCATGTTAACTGATCATCCAATAAATTTCTTTGCCGATGGAGAAGGAGCCTATACTGGGTTGCAAGGTGTACATGCTTTACAGGACCCTGGTCTTTATTCGATGTTGCTGATCAGGGACAATTGAACAGCCTGCACCTTATCAAGATACATCCTTCTCTTTCTCGCAATCTGTGCTCATTCGCCGCGGTGATTATCCTTTTGACCCCGTGTTAATTGTCAGTCCAGAAACTATCGACCCGGCTGTAACGAAACCAGAAGATGCGGAATGGACTGCCCTGGCAATGCCTTTCACACCCGAAAAATATTGGGAAGGTCAATTCCAAAGCCCTGCACCGCCGCCGTTCAGTGATTGCTGGCCATCTACATTCGGGAATCGTCGTTCGTACAATGGCAGCGCCTATATATATTTTCATACCGGCTTAGATTTTTGCGGCGGCGTGGGCGTTGAGATATTAGCACCAGCTTCAGGTGTGGTGGTCTTTGCTGGTCCGCTAACCGTGCGCGGCAATGCCACCATGATTGACCATGGTTGGGGAATTTATTCAGGTTATATGCATCAGTCTGAAATCTTGGTCAAGGTTGGCGATCATGTACAACCAGGGCAAGTGATCGGTCTGGTTGGTGGCACAGGTCGAGTAACCGGCCCGCATTTACACTGGGAAATCTGGGCAGGGGGAGTACAGGTCGACCCCATGGATTGGCTCGAACAGATTTTCCCTTAACTCACATCTGATTCCAGGTCATCCGGCTGGTTGAGATCACCATCATCTTCCAATAATTCGGTAGAAGAATTTTCCTGGTAAAAATCCGAAAGGATTTTCGTTGCCAGTTCATAATCTTCTTCTCGTATAAGGATCTGCACAGCCCCTAACTCGCCAACGGTGAGAGGATAGACACTGCCAATCGCTTCCATGGAGATCATGCCTTGCACATCAAAAGCCTGCAGGTAACTCAGGATAGCTTCTGCGCTTAAACGGCCCGGTACGGTAGTCAGCTCGACTATTTTTTTATCAGTCATAAGTCATTCATCCTCAATCTTTGATCACTGCTTTCATCAGGCTCGCGTGCGATAGCGAAGATAGACCCATCCATTGCCAAAACGGCGCTCGTCCAGGAGATCCAGCTTTACCTCTATGTTGCTGGGCAGAACCCTCTTGCCGCCGCCAAGCAAAACCGGTACGACAAGCAGCTGATACTCGTCGACCAGCCCGGCCCGGATTGCCTGTGCGGCCAGATTCGGACCAGCCACCGAAATATCGTGAGGCAATTGAGCCTTCAGGTCGCGAACCGCCTGCGGTTTGAATTCCCGCTCGAGACGCGTCTTCGCTGTAGAGACGGTCTCCAGCGATTTGGAATAGACGATCTTGACGGCTGCTTGCCAGATCCGACCGAAGTCCATCATGGCCGGCGTTAGTCCAGGAATGACATCTGGCGTTTCCCAAACCATCATCGTCTCATATTCCTTGCGTCCATAGAGATATTCGCCGATGGGGCGGTGCCGGTCGTTGATGAAAGCGGATACCTCCTCGGACGGCGCTGACCAATCCATACTGTCGGTTTCACCCGCGATAAAGCCATCCAGCGACATAGGCATAAAGTAGATCAGTTTGGCCATTCTGAAGCCTCCATATCGTATCAGACGACAGTGATTGTACAGTTCGTGTAAGTCCAATGATACTTTTAGCTTAAAGCAGTCCAATAAATAGACAACATCAATCCAACCAATTTGAATATATCATAAAATCTTTCAATTTTTCACGCTTATATACAGGTTAGTATGCCTGATCAATTTTAAACAACCATGGAATCACTGGCGCTCATAGAGTATAATATGGTGCGGCGAAGGCTGCAATTCAGCTTATTCTGCCCTTTATGGCATTGAGACAGATCGCAGATGTATTTTAAACCACTTTCCATCTCCCTGGTTTCAGGCGTTGTTTTCGCGCTAACAAGTTGGTCATCCAACCCCAGGATATTCCAGGTTTTCAGCACAATGCCTAAGTAATAAAATCATCCTTGAAAGAGTCTTTTTCAAGCGAGTCATTGAGGTATTTTTATGGTCACAGTTTCATTTACAATGGGAGAAGAGTATTGGGATCAATTCGAACTTCAAGAAGAGGATATTGAGTTTTTATACAATTACCTCTTAGAAGTTGAAACTCCTCTCACATCAGAAGAATTAATCTCGGCACTGGTTGATGAGCGCATCCGCCGCCAAAAAGTCAAGTTAGAAAAACAGCGCATGTCTGGTGGGGATTTATATCAACCAAAAGGTAGCTACTCATCGAACCAGAAGCTGGTATTCCCAGCTATGGACTGGCGGCATGGGGAAGTTGTCCAGGTTCGTCCCGGCTATAATCCAGCCATTGAAGATTTCCAGGTGATAACAGTTGCCTTCGAAGATGGCAGCCAGCGAGAGTTTGCCTCCAGCCTGGAAGGGCACAAGCTCAATGAGCCCCCAAATTTGGAGGAAGATTTCAGCTTCCTGGACAAGGACTCCATCCTTGCGGATTATCGCGATGACCTGGTTGATGCTTTGGAAGAAGACCTGGAAACCAATCCCGATTTTGTTCGGATCGCTGGGCGCTGGTTCCCGCGTGCACTTCTGGTGGATATTCATATTGGACACTTAAACCTCGCGGAAGCCGTATTGGATATGGCTGGAGGTGGTCCTCTTTCCACAACTGACTTGCTTGAACAGATTGACCTGTCATCACACGCTAATCCCAAACTGGTAGATTTTTCGTTAGATCTCGCGCTACAAGAGGATCCACGCTTTGATGAAGTCGGTCCGGCGGGTGATGTGCTCTGGTTCCTCAACCGCTTAGAACCAGCACAGGTAATAGAACCCCCAATCTTCTTAAAATACACAGGCATTGATTACGACCGTTCTGTGCTTTCTCCAGAAATGTTAGCCCTCGAGCAACAGTTGGATGATGAACTCTCACCCATCGCCGAGAAATACAAGCACCTTACAGAAGGAGAAATTCACCTGATATTCCCACATTGGCGTTCAGGGACACTTCCCCTTTCCACACGCATCCGGCATTTATTCCCCACCGCCTATGAAGCCCCACGCATCCGCTTTACCATGGTTGATGGGGTTACCAACGAAAAATTCCCTGGCTGGGTTGTTCGTGAAAAACGCTATGTATACGGTCTGCAAGATTGGTACGAATCCCACGGGGTCATGCCTGGGAGCATCATTCGCCTTCGCCAGGGAGAAAAACCCGGCGAGGTGATCATTCAAACGGACAGCCAGAAATCCAACCGGGAATGGATACGTACTGTTCTGGTAGGATCAGATGGAGGGATCGTTTTTGCCATGCTCAAGCAAATCGTATCCGCCCCATTTGATGAGAGGATGGCGATTGCCGTTCCTGATAAAGAGTCCCTGGATCCAATCTGGAATAGGCCTCACAAAGAACATCCGGCATTTGAACGCCTGGTTGTCAATTCAGTCAAAGAACTGGCAAAGCTCAATCCGCAGAGTCATGTACACGCCCGAGAGTTATACGCTGCCATAAACATCACCCGTCGCTGTCCACCAGGCCCAATTTTGGCTTTGCTTGCCTCACGCCCATGGTTCGTGCATGTTGGTGATCTGCACTATCGGCTTTCTGATTCAGAGCTTGATTAGAAAACAAGTCAAGATGGATCCTGGTAAAATGATGGAAGGAGGATGATTTTGGTCGAAGTGAGACGCATAAGCCTGGTAAAACCCACCTTGAAAACTTGTTATCATATTGATTTTGATTGGTGGAAGCAGAATGATCGAGATTGGCGTGTGTATTTAAGGAATTATCTGTGTCCTGAACATCAGGCCGCATTTGCAGAAATTGAAACAACCGAGATGGTTGATTGGGTAGATCCAGAAACTGCTGAAGTTCAAAGGGTAGACGGTATCCAAAGCATTCTCATCAGTCACTGTGCAAAACAACAGACTTTTATAACCCACCAAACAACTCTGGTTGACTCGATTTTCAGACTATTTCTAGCCAACGGCAACACACCTTTGACGCCAGAGGAGTTGGCTTTGCAGCTTGGCAGAGACCCGATAACAATACTTAAGACCATTTCCGGCGCACGGGTGTACAAAGGCCTGCGTCCGTGTCTTTTACAATGACATATCATGCCCCCGTAGCTCAATGGACAGAGCAGTAGCCTTCTAAGCTATTGGTTGTGGGTTCGAATCCCGCCGGGGGCGCCTTTGTCATTATTAGCCTGTGAAACCACCACGATTACAGTATTATTGATTGCTTGCCAGGGGCGCGAAAATCATCCAGGGAACAAAGCATTGCCAACAAAAATATTGAAATTTTGTGCGCCAGCGGTTCATATAGCAATGTGTGAGATAAGAGAGGAAAAATCTTTGTGAGTGCTTCTCCCATAGACCCAATCTATCCAGATGATTACAGGAACCAGGAAATCCAATTTTCAGAATCCAGTCAACAAAATTGGAAGCTGCATATGCGCTCACATACCTGGCGACCACCTACCGATATTTATGAAAATGACGACACGCTTGTTGTACGCGTGGAAATTGCCGGAATGAGTGAAAACGATTTTGAGATCGCGATTAGCGGGAAAAAGTTATCCATCCAGGGAAATCGACCAGATATTTCCGAAAAGCGTGCTTACCATCAAATGGAAATTCGCTATGGAGAATTTGGCATCGAAATTGAATTGCCTTTTCCTGTCTCAGGTGAGAAAACTGAAGCGCTTTACCGCAATGGTTTCCTGCACGTCTGGCTTCCTAAAGAGCTTCCCAGGCAAATACCTGTGAATGAATAGTTGATCTGTGAAATCTGCATGAATTTAGCGACTTTTATTAGAAGATAGAGATAGAGAATACATGCCCGCATCCCGTTGGAATTCAAGTATTTTAGATATGTTAAATTGGCTTTATGAACAGCAAGCCGATCTGGATGAATTTTTGTTAAAACCCATCACTCCCAGAGTGATCCTTTCTGAAACTGAAGATATTGAAGAGGAAGAAGAAATTACCCTGGAAGAAAACAACTTTCCACAGGTTTTACCCGTTTTACCTCTTCGTGGATTGGTTGTTTATCCGTTTACAGCAGTACCCTTAACCATTGGACAACCGCGCTCCATTCGTCTGGTTGATGATGTCATGGCTGCCGATCAACGGACCATTGTCCTGGTTGCATCTCGGGACCCAGACCTTGAAACCCCCCAACCAAAAGATTTGTTCGAGATAGGAACCATCGCAATCATCCATCGAATGTTCCGCACACCTGACGGAACAATCCGTCTTGGTGGTGCAAGGCATTTCTCGCTGCAAGATTCTGGAATACATTCAGGAAGAACCTTACTTAACAGCGAATATTGAATTATCCCCAGAATCTAGCGAAGAAGGACTGGAATTGGAAGCGATGGCGCGAAATGCTCGCGATCAATTTGAGCACATTGCCGAAATGGTCCCATCTATCCCGCGCGAACTGGTTGCCTCGGTGATTGCACTGGAAGATCCGCTTCAAACCGTTTATACCATTTCGAACTTTCAACGCATGGATTTAGAGGAAGCTCAAGCTTTGTTGGAACTTGATTCCACCTCAGAAAAGCTTCACAGGCTGGTAAGCATTCTCACCCATGAAGCGGAAGTTTTGGAAATCGGTCAAAAAATTCAAAATGAAGCCCGATCAGAAATCGACAAGGTTCAACGTGAATACTTTCTTCGCGAGCAATTAAAAGCCATCCAACGCGAGTTGGGTGAGGCAGATGAACAAAGCGCAGAAGTTGAAGAGTTTCGCAAGAAAATCGAAACAGCACAGATGCCCGAAGAAGCCGAAAAGCAAGCTCGCCGCGAACTCGAGCGCCTGGGTCGCCTGCCAACAGCTGCAGCCGAATATGGCGTCATCCGCACATACCTGGATTGGTTGGTTTCCTTACCCTGGTCAACGATCACACCTGACAATTTGGATATTAGCAATGCAAGGCAAGTCCTCAACCAGGATCATCATGGATTAAAAGATGTCAAAGAGCGAATTCTGGAATTCCTGGCTGTGCGCAAGCTAAGGAAAGAACGCGAAAACGAATTTACACAGGATAGCATGGATGAAGTTCGCCGGATACGTGAAGGTGTCATCTTATGTTTTGTGGGACCGCCTGGTGTAGGCAAAACATCCCTGGGACGCTCTATTGCCCGCGCCTTGGGACGTAAATTTGTTCGCATGTCACTGGGCGGCATGCGCGACGAGGCAGAAATCCGCGGGCACAGACGCACCTATATTGGCGCTATGCCGGGCAGAATTTTGCAGGCATTACGCCGGGTAGAAACACGCAACCCAGTTTTCATGCTGGATGAGGTGGATAAACTGGTTTTCGATTTTCACGGCGACCCAGCCTCAGCCTTGTTAGAGGTCTTGGATCCCGAGCAAAACAGTGAATTTCGCGATCATTATTTAGAAGTCCCGGTTGATCTTTCCCAGGTCATGTTCATCACCACAGCAAACCTTCTAGAACCCATCCCAGCCCCCTTGCGAGACCGGATGGAAATTATTTTCTTGTCTGGGTACACGGAGAGTGAAAAAGTCGCGATAGCCAGGGGCTACTTGATCCCAAGACAATTGATCGAAAATGGACTTCGCTCTGAAGAAATAGCATTCACAGAAGAGGGTCTGTTGAGGATCATCCGCTCCTATACCCGTGAAGCGGGAGTGCGAAACCTGGAGCGGGAAATTGGTTCGATCTGCCGGAAGATCGTGACAAAGATTGCCGAGGCGCAAACTGAACAGTTTGAAGTCACAGCAGAGAAAGTTACCGAATTATTAGGACGGCAACGCTATTTCCGAGACGAAGAAATTATCAAGCGAACATCCTTGCCTGGGGTCGCCACCGGCCTGGCATGGACTCCTGTTGGGGGCGACATTCTGTTCATCGAAGCAACCAGTATGCCGGGCAGTAAAGGCTTTCAAATCACCGGCTCAATTGGCAATGTAATGCAAGAATCAGCCCGCGCTGCGCTTTCTTATATCCGATCCAAAGCCCCCATGTTGGGCTTGAGCAACGATTTCTTTGAAAAATCCGATTTTCATGTGCATGTGCCAGCTGGCGCCCAACCCAAAGATGGTCCATCTGCCGGTACAACCATTGCCGTTGCGCTTGCTTCCTTGATCTCTGGTCGCCCCGTAAAAGCTAATGTGGGCATGACCGGTGAAATATCCCTACGCGGCCAGGTTCTGCCCGTAGGGGGTATTAAAGAAAAAGTGCTTGCCGCCCACCGTTCTTGCTTGAAGACGGTTATCCTCCCAGCCCAAAATGAGGCAGATCTGGAAGATGTTCCAGACGAGGTGCGACAAGCTCTGAATTTTGTTTTTGTTGAAACCGTAGAGCAGGTTCTTGAAGCCGCCTTAGAGCCTGAAGCAATCCAGGATTCACCAGCAAAGGTCGACGAACAGCCATCGCCAGAGAATCAGGATCAAACTACACCAGAGTCCACGCCAGAGAATCAACCAGAAATGGCGGAGTAATCTATGGGATCCAAAATCCTGATCATTGATGACGACCAGACCATGCTCGAGCTGATCCAAACATTATTAGATCTGGAAGGGTTTCAAGTCAGCACGCTTGAAGGCAACGATTCAATGGCTGAGATCATCCAGGAAATCAAGGCCATCCAACCGTCATTGATCTTATGTGATGTTTTCTTGAGAGATTTGAATGGTTTGGAATTACTCAAGATGATCCGGCAAGAACCAGATCTCGACCATGTACGCATATTAATGTCATCTGGTATGGATTTCAGCCATCAATGTTTTCAAGAAAAGGCCGATGGATTCATTGTAAAACCTTATATGCCGGACGATTTAATTCATAAAATACAATATATCCTATCTGTAATCCAAAATTGATTAGATAGAATTGAGAGATAACCGTGGGAAAGAAACGTATTCGTAACCCAATGCAATGGTATACCATTGATTTACATTTACATACCCCAGCTTCCAGTGATTACCAGCAACTGGAAATGAGCTTCATGGATATTTTACACAGGGCGGAAGCACGCAATTTATCCATGATTGCTTTCACCGATCATAATACCGTAGCAGGCTTCCGTCATATGCAAGAAGAAATTCAACAATTGAGCCTTCTTGAAAAGCTCAATCGGATTTTGCCCGAAGAACAGGCACGCTTGTTCGAATATCGGCGCTTGCTGGGAAAAATCCTGGTCCTTCCGGGGATCGAATTTACCGCCACTTTTGGCTTTCATATCCTGGGTATTTTTTCACCGGATAAACCGGTGCGAGAAATTGAACACTTATTATTGGATCTTAACATCCCCCCTGACCAGCTTGATCATGGTTCAGCAACGGTGGGAGCAACCACCGATGTTCTATCCGCCTACCGGATGATTAATGAAGCCGGTGGATTGGTGATTGCTGCACATGCCAACTCCAGCAACGGGGTTGCCATGCGCGGTTTTCCCTTCGGCGGACAAACCAAGATCGCTTATACCCAAGATGTAAATCTGCACGCGCTGGAAGTAACAGATTTAGAAATTAAAGGTAATCGCTCAACGGCAGCCTTTTTCAGTGGCACCAAGCCTGAATATCCTCGCCGTATGCATTGTATCCAGGGTTCGGATTCGCACCGGTTGGTAACTGATCCCCAACGCAAAAAGAACCTGGGCGTAGGCGAACGAGCGACAGATGTTCTATTATCCGAAGTAAGTTTTGAGGCTCTGCACGAGCTTTTTATAAGCAATGATTTTGCCCGCACACGCCCACATCGCCACACAGCCGAACCGGCTTTTGATTTTATCCGCGCTGCTCGTGAGGAAGGTGCCAATATTATCCAGGATTTTCATGAAAGCATGACAGTACGCGGTGGAAAACGCTATGCCATTATCGCTGATGTTTGTGCTTTCGCGAATACCAATGGCGGTACTTTATATATTGGTTTGGCCGCAGATCCGCAAGTACCGGTACAGGGCATTCCCGATCCCGAACAGGCCATTTCCCAAATGGAAAAAGAGATCAACAACCGGCTGAGCCCGCCATTGCAATGCACCTTGGATGTGCATGAGACAAACAGTAAAAAAATCATCCGGGTTTTGGTACCCCGCGGGGATGACCCGCCTTATGCCGTGGATGATAGTAAAATCTATATCCGCTCCGAAGCAGAAACCGGTCTGGCGGTGCGTGATGAAATTGTTGGATTGGTCTTACGCGGCCCCGGGCGTTCATCACAACCAGCTGAAGTATTGCTCGAGACTGCCCGCCCTCTGACTGCTGGAGACCCTCACGAAAATGCAGGTGAAATCTCATCTCATGAGGATGAGAGCGAAACCGCCCCCCGCACGGGAGTAGAGGTGGTTTCCGTGGAAGAACGTAATGAAGGTCGTTACTACACCATGCGAGATTTACGGAACAATAATGTGGTGAAGAATGTTACCCGTACATCTGCCCGGCGTCTTTGGCATTATGCAATCACCAGTTATGCGAAACTATCTGCGGATCCTCACCAAACCACCATTCAATGGATGGGCGATTTTGGTTTGGTCAACAGCCAAAAACAAGGAAAAAGTAAACGTTACGATTTAGCCCAGCGCACTCCGCAAGGTTTCCGTTATTATTTCGGTGTAACTGATGATGGAATCCATGGTCCCTGGAAAACACTTGTCGGCCTGGATGACGATTAAGTACTCATTTACCAACAACCATCCCCGCCCATGAATATTCGTCAGTTCAATTTCAACACCGATTACGATTCGGTCATCCATTTATGGGAAACCGCTGGTCCAGGCATCCATGTGGGTCGTTCCGATTCACCGCAAGAAATTGCCAAGAAACTGCAACGAGACCCCGACCTTTTTCTGGTAGCAGAGATCGAACAAAAAATTGTAGGATCAGTTTTAGGGGGCTTCGATGGGCGACGTGGGATCATGTATCACCTGGCTGTCCATTCCGATTTCCGCAGCCAGGGGATTGGCGAAATGTTAATGTCAGAACTCGAGGATATTTTGCGAACAAAAGGCTGCATCAGGTATTATCTTCTGGTTACCGTTGATAACGACTCAGCAATCGATTTTTATGAAAAACGCGGCTGGAATCGGTTGAATTTATACGCCTATGGGAAAGACCTGGTTTAGTATGAACATTCGGGTAGGAATTTTAACCATATCGGATCGATCGGCGCTGGGTGAGCGGGTTGATCTTTCTGGACCAGCTTTGCAGCAACTGGTAGAAGCACAGGGATGGCAAATGACCCATTATGCCATTACTGCAGATGACAACCACGCTATCCAAGAAAGATTAATTGCCTGGGCAGACACCGGCGAGACAGATATTATTCTCACAACCGGGGGAACCGGTTTTGGGCTACGCGACATCACGCCTGAAGCCACACAGGCTGTCATTGAACGCCCTGCGCCAGGTCTGGCTGAAGCCATGCGTGCTGCCAGTCTTATGATTACTCCCCATGCGATGCTCTCTCGGGCCACCGCGGGAATTCGCAAACAAACGCTTATCATCAACCTGCCCGGCTCTCCAAAAGGCGCAATCGAAAATTTACGAGTTCTCCTCCCAGTTTTGCCACATGCGGTACAATTACTGGTGGATGACCCTGGCGCGGAAGCTAGTCATCAGGTATAAATTACGACCAATGGAACAATTTTTCACGGAATCAACACCCGATTTTGAACTTGACCCGTCTGAAGGTAATTCTTTTCAGGTTAAACGCTTCCTGGTTGAGCTAATCCAGACGATCATCATCTCAGCTTTGCTCTACCTGGCTATCGATGCAATTTCAGCGCGGATACAGGTATTGTCAATCAGTATGCAACCTACCCTTTATGAAAAAGATTTTGTCTTAGTCAACAAAGTGGTCTACAAAGTGGATACACCCGAACGTGGAGATGTAATTGTCTTCCGTTACCCACCCAATCCTGAAACAACTCCTTATATCAAGCGCGTGATCGGTCTACCAGGAGATACCGTTCGGATCACGAACGGAAGAGTTTTTGTCAACGACCAACCAATGATTGAACCTTATATCGCTGCGCCTCCCGATTACAATGGACAATGGTTCATCGGTGATGGTGAGCTTTTCGTGTTGGGCGATAACCGGAACAACTCATCTGACTCGCACCATTGGGGTATGGTGCCTCTTGAAAATGTGATTGGAAAAGCAGAATTTGTTTATTGGCCTGCAGAGCATTGGCAGGTTTTACATATGCAAGCAGCCGTAGCCGCCAGCCCTTAGATTCGAGCCTGCTGCAAAACCCGCCTGGCAATTACCAGGCGTTGAATCTCGCTGGTTCCTTCTCCAATCGTCATCAACCTGGCATCCCGATAAATGCGCTCCAGTGGAAATTCGCGGCTGTAGCCATAGCCCCCGTGAATTTGGATTGCATTTCTACAAACCCTTTCTGCCATCTCAGTCGCAAACAGCTTGGCCATCGCTGCCTGCTTTGAAAAATCTAGCCGTTGGTCTTTCAGCCATGCCGCGTAAAGTACCATTAATCGTGCTGCCTGAATCTCGGTAGACGCGTCTGCAATCATCCATTGAATCGCCTGAAAATCGGCCAAAGCTTGCCCGAATGCCTGGCGCTGTTGTGCATAGCGCAAACTCTCATCCAGGGCGCGTTGCGCCAAACCCACCGCCAAAGCGCCTATACCAATCCTGCCCCCATCTAGAATTGTCAGGGTCTGCTGTAAACCATGGCCTTCTACCCCGACCAAATAATTCAATGGCACTCGTACCTGCTCATAAGTTACAGCATTGGCGGGCGATCCTTTCACGCCCATCTTCTTCTCCGCAGGACCAATATGCAGTCCAGGTGCATCAGTGGGCGTTAAAATCATACTGAGTGAATTCGAACCACCTTTAGAATCACTGCGCACCAGGGTAACAATAAAATTAGCCAGGCTGGCATTTGTACACCACATCTTCGTCCCATCGATCACCCATTGGCTGCCGTCTCTACTGGCTTTCGTGCACACTCCCCCGCTTAAATCAGAGCCAGCTCCCGGTTCGGTCAAAGCCAGGGCAGCCAAGCCTGCGCTTCCGCTGGCAACACCTGGCAGGTATTGTTCTTTTAACTCATGCGAGCCAAAAAGCGCCAACGCAGCACAGCCCAGTCCATTATGGGCAGCAACCGCCAGGGCAGTGCTGCCGCACGCCCAACCCAATTCCTCGATGGTAATCGCACTGCTGATCGCATCCACACCTGCCCCACCATACGCTTCTGGCACATTCAGCCCAAGCATCCCCATCGCCCCCATTTTCCGGATTACGTCTTCATCCAGATGTTCGCGTTCATCCACTTCCGCTGCTTTTGGCATAACCTCCCGCACCACAAAATTGTGTACCGTTTCGCGCCACAATTTCTGTTCAGCAGTCAGATTGAAGTCCATCTTTTCCTCCTCGAAATCTACTTTGAGAACGCTGCAATGAAATTCAAATCAGATTAAGTGTAAGTAACCTACTTAGGAAGGTTTTAGGTAAAAAAGCTCCGTTTTTGAACGGAATTATTTAGATATACTCATTATGGCAGAAATCCAGGAAAAATTCTACTGAACTTTATGAAACTACCTGGAAACAATCTCACTTTCTGCAACCCATCCCTGGAAATCTCCGAATCGAGCATACCACCAGTGAAACGCCTCGAGCTAAGATTCCGTTCAAAGGATGGTCCAGAATGATTCCCTCGCTTTGTGCGGACAAAACGGTCAAATGCGGATAATTATCACCAGGTCCCGACCTGAGAAACAAGCCTTGCGCTGCAGTTATGGAAATCGGATTCGTGATCTGGAAACGCGAAGACCTTTCCCCAGGCTGAGTGGAGACCATCATCCAGCCATTAGCAACAGCACGTTCAATCTCTTTCACCCCACTTGAATTTTCTTCCTCAACATCCGTCAGGGGGTGATTTACCACGCGACCATTCACAACCATGGTTGATGAACCCCCGCCATCCATGGCTACTCCCCAATTGGCGCCAAGAGTCATTTTGGCAAATATACCCAATTCAACCATGCTCATCCCCAGGCTGCGAAAACGGTCGCGACCATCCACCACCATAAAGAAGATATACCGGTCATTAAATGCGATAGCCGTACGCGGCGAACGTAACACCGCCCCCAGATCTTCACTCAATGGTTGGACTTTGCCTTCTTTGAGAAAGACAAAACTGGCGCCTGTAGCAGCATAAATATTCTCCCAATTAACCGGGTTAGGAGTGTTGCAATCAGACAGGTAATGCTTTAACTCTTGGGATATGCCAATTTTGTCGCCTGGTCTCGCTAATTGCAGAAGTCGTTCGCTCTGTTCCCCCTCAGCCGATAAAACAATATGGTCAAAAGGGATAGGGAAGCTGCCAGTCTCTCTTATCTCAACAATGAGCCCTTCCACCATGGCGGGACCTGGCATGATCATGAAAGGGCGCTCTAATTGAACCAGGACTTCGACCTTATCCTCTCCAACCGGGGTTGATGCACCATATTGTGGCGTATAAATCACCAGATTATTTGGATTGCCAGGTAAATTAATGGAATCAAATGAGAGTGATTCGCCACTTGCCAGAAATTGAATCACCTGCCTGGCCGGAAAATGGACAACACATTCACCCATAAAGATATTGCGGTCAAAGGTCCATGCCAGGCTGCTTCCGCTTTGCCGTTCATCAAAATGCTTAGCGTACCAACCAGAAATCACCTGACCACTCCAGGGGATGCCTGTCTCAGTATCGTAGAAAAAACCGTTAATTGATACCACTACTTGATTTAAAGTCCCCCATTCACGCCCCCAATATCCAATCGTCTGATCATGAAGGTTCGCCATCTCGCGAACCGTCTGCGATCCACTGCTAAAATTCCCCATCCCAATAGCAGTATCCAAGGTGACACGCTCCTCACTGCGATCCATACGCGCCACATAGATACGATTAGGGTGATCGATATAAAATTCGCGATAGGCGATACCCTCTGCTATCGGAGCCCAAGCTTGCATGCTAAACGCCTGAGCTGATTTTGGCTCCAGTTGCATTCCCCCCAAAAATAATGTGATGAGAAGGAAAATCCTGAGCAAAATACGGGGCATAAAAAAGACTTCCAGACGGTGAATGGGTGTTCTAATGAACACCCATCTCAACACTATTCAATTTTGAGATAAGCACAGTACTTTATGCGTGCAGCACCTGATTCCGACGCCAAAAAGCAAGAAATACGCCTAAGGTAACCAGGACAACCATTACCCAGGCTGTATTGGCGACCAGTATGGTATCTGCTTGTTTGACCGCAATGCCCACCACTGCCCAAATAATCACCAGCAGATAGGCAATATCAGCACGCAGCCAGGCCATCGCCAGCGATACCACGGCAGCTACGACCAACATGATCACAGCCCAAATTTCAGGCGCCACACCCCAACCATTCCAATTCAAATAATCCAATAGAGAAGTCGCGTTGGCAATCGTAGCCACGGTAATCCATCCCAGGTAAATGCTAAATGGAAGGTGGATGAAGAAGCGCTCCGAGGCAGAAACTTTACTGCGACCAATGTCCAGGCGTAGATAAATTTGGAGTAAGCTGATCAAAAGCACCAGCATCGCAACCAAAGTCAGAGCAAAATACTCGTAGTGCCATAAGAAGATCCAAATGCCATTTGCCAGGCAGCTTATAACAAACCAATAACCAATGCGCCGTAAACCAGGATTCTGCCTTTGAGCGGGCAATAGCTGGTAGACCACAAATCCAGCCAAGGCCAGGTAGATCAATCCCCAAATGGAGAAAACATAACCTGCCGGAACAAAAAATACTTGGAAACTATCGGAGATCTCCCCCGTTGTTTGATTGTTTAAGGGTAATGCATTGGCTAAGCCATTCACAGTAACCGTAAACGCAAAAGCAATCAAATTTGCCCATTGTCGTACAACATCTTTATTCATATCAAACTCCAAATTTTCTGTATTTTGTTAATCTATTCGCAAAAATCAACTCATCTACCTGGGATTATGCTTGCCCATCCAGAATTGCGACCAGCTGCCGCCGCTGCTGCGAAGTGCAAGAATGATATACAAGCTGGCGGTAAAAAATCCAAAAATCATCATCAAGATAACCCAAATCACAGAAGTGAGAATCGATTTTTCCCGGTAAATAATCCAGGCAGAAAATAATGTAAAGCCCACATACAAATCAACCATGGAGACAATTCCCCAGGGCATTGAAAGCAAGCTCGCCCCTTCAGTAAAAAAGTCCCCTTGAGTGAATGCGAAGATCAGCACCATTGTCATTGCTATGAGCCCCAGCCAAGCGACCGTGTAAGCAATCTTCATCATAATCCGCCTTTCGATATGAACAATTGTTTGATTTTACTCAATTCAATGATTTATTTCAAATTGAGCGTTTCTTTGTAAACCAGGGGACGAAAGATGCGCCGGCTCAAAATCGTCATGATATCCCAGCCGAGATGACAAACTCACTTCCCCAGAATATATCCACGCTGCTGGAGAAATTCTCCCTACTCTTTGGCTGCTACCAGCGCAAAACCAGCAGCGCCAGGACCGATATTGGCTCCAATGACTGGCGTAATATCAACGGTAGGAATAATTCCCGATGGCAGATAATCTGCTGCTAAATGAAGTAGTTCCTGGGCTCGTTCGGTAGCATGGGTATGAACAATGGCAACCTTCTCCAATTTACCTATTTGTTTCAACCAACCCAACATCATTTTGATCGCTTTGGATTGGGTTCGCACACGCTCAACCGTTGGTTTGCCATCATACATGCGCAAAATAGGTTTGATTTGCAAAAGATTGCCAATTCCTGAGACCACGCCATTCATTCGACCTGAGCGGCGCAAATACTCCAACGTGTCCAGGGATGCGAAAACATGCGAGCGAGAAATCTGGTCCTTTAGAGAATGCATAATCTCGCCCATGGCTTTGCCTTGTTGGGCAGCTCGAGCAGCCATCTCCACCAGGAAACCTGTTCCCAAGGACAATTGCCGCGAGTCAAAGACTTCCACTGTAGCATCTTTTACTTCCTGAGCCGCGCTGCGAGCGACATCCAAGACAGCACTCAAGCTCGGCGAGATATGGATGGAGATAATTTGTGTTGCCCCTTGTTGGATCAAACGCTCATATACCTTATGGAATTTATCTGCACCCGGAGTAGCTGTCGTCGGGTGCTCTGGATAATTCGGCAAATTCTCATAAAATTCTTGCCGTGAAATCTCCACACCATCTAAATACCCATTCTGACCAATATTGATAAACAAAGGAACAACTGAAATATCCAATGAATTGATCACTTCATCGGGTAAATCACAAGTGCTATCCGTTACTATTTTGATTGTCATACTTTCCCTCTTTTGATTATGCTAATATTTTCGACTTTCTTCAATGATCGTCCTGCATCAGGAAATTCATCAAGTATTGTCAGGATAACCCCATTCAGCTCACAACCCTCATCAAGAAAACAGGACCTGTTCCTTGAAATCCTGATTGTCAAAAGCTTTCTTCCAATTTTACCCCAAATAGTTGTTATTGTACCTAATTTTTAATGGTAGATAATGTTTCCCGACTTCAATAGTGGTAAACTTTGCAAAAGTTGACCTGCAAATCTGATTAACTCAGACATCACTTTTGTTCTATTCGCGCGATAATCCAGGTCAGGGAAAAAGAATCATTGAAATGTAAACAATATCGAAGAGGAGAAAGACGATGAAAGTTCTCATTGCAGCCGACATGGAAGGTATTTCTGGGGTAGTTCACTGGGATCAGGTTTCACCAAATCATCCTGAATATGCTCGTTTCCGAAGTTTGATGACTGCTGATGTTAATGCTGCTATTCGGGGTGCATTCTTGGGAGGAGCCAGCGAAGTTGTGGTTAGTGACGGACATTCAAACGGTCGAAATATCCTAATTGAAGAAATGGATCCTCGCGCCCGGCTGAATAGCGGTTCACCTTCCCCATTCTCGATGGTTCAAGGCATTGATCATAATGTTCAGGGGCTGATCTTTATCGGTTATCATGCGCGGGTTGGTACCCAAAGCGCTATCCTGGAACACACCTGGTCTAGCGAAAGCATCGCCAACCTTTGGATCAACGGCGATCCGTTCGGTGAGATCGGGCTAAACGCTGCCGTTGCAGGTCATTTCAATGTTCCTTTGATTATGATTTCAGGTGATCAAGCAGCTTGCTCCGAAGCCCAAAACCTGGTCAATGGATTGGAAGCGGTTGTCGTCAAGTACGCTAGCAGCCGAATGGCCGCTGAATGTCTGTCTCCACAAGAAGCTCAGCACGATATCGAGGCAGGAGCACAACAAGCAGTGAGCAGTCTATTAAGAAACGCCGCCCCACAACCTTTGCGGATTCCCCCACCCATGACTATGGTTGTCGAGCTGGTTCGCTCTGAAATGGCAGATCGAGCTTCTCTCTTGCCCGGTATAAAGCGAGAAGGACGCCGGGTTGCTTATAGCGCAGGGGACATGCCTTCTATTTACACAGCTTTCCGTGCGATTGCCTCATTAGCAAGAGGGTAATGAACAGGAAAACGTAGAACGCGACCTTTCTAAACAACCCTCGTATATTGAATAGATCGCCTGAACAACAAACGCTTCCCGGGAATTTTCAGGTAAAGAATTTTATTCAAGCATACAGAAAATAAAGAGAGGTTATCATGGGTTTCCTGGAATTTATCTTCACCCTAATTGGAGGATTCATCCAATTAGTCGTCGGCCTGGTGGGAGGCGTAATCGGCTTAATTTTTGGTATATTGGGGCTGGTTTTTGGATGTATTTTCGGCTTGTTGCTACTCTTGGCCTTACCGGTATTGTTGTTGATCTTGATTTTCTAGTTTCAACTAAACTGGGGCTATTCTCATTTGAGAACAGCCCCAGTGGGTCCTGCATTTATTCTTTTAGCCCCTAAATTTCACTCTACCTTGATCTGCGAAAACGCCTGGTAAAGATTACCGTCCAAATCTTCCACCATATAACCCACAATATACTCCCCAGGAGCGGCCCACAATTCCTCCCATGTGAAGGTTTGATCTGTGAATGTTAATGTGCCGCCTTCCTGGTTTACAACTTGAGAAACCTGACCGGATGTGTCCAAATCCATCCATCGTTCCAAGATAGTGAACTGATCTCCTGTCTGTGGAATAATCTCACGTGGTGAACCAGCAAAATCTTCGCCGGTGAAACCAAATACTTGGCGTAATGACCCGTCGCTAAAGTACAGGCGAGCATAGCGACTCTCTCCACCATCTGCAAAGGTGTAAATACCGTCCACCGTGTATACGGCTTGCTCGGCGCTGGCTCCATATCTGCGAGGGTGCAAGAGAGCCAGGGTCTTTTCCTGACCGTTAGATATCGCAAACATTAACGGCTCCCATTCAAATTCCAGTGTGAATTCTTCCCCATCCCCCCACACCGGATAGTAAACGCCTTCCATTTCTCGCGTTTCAGAGCTCTCCAGATAATCCATATCGGCCACAAAGATCGAGTTAGAAGAGCTGTCAAAATATCCCACAAACAAGTAGATGTAGCCAATATTCTCACCCTGGATATCTGCGCTGAGCAGCACCGGATTATTGGGATCAGCCACCTGGCTGGATAAGGTAATCGGCGATACCGTAACTGCTCCACTGCCAGGCGCCCGGACAGCCAATCCAGCTTCCGGGATAACAACGGATCGATTTTCCAACTCAAAGGAACGACCGGTATAGTGATATGCCAGGTAATCGTCCCATAAGGATTGCTCAGAAAAACGATCGACGATGGCAGTATAGGATTGAGGACCAGTGGCTGGACTGCGGTAAAGCTGTGAATTCGGGAAATAAATGGAGATACCGGTCGCGCCTGATTTCTTTGGACCGTGTTTTTCAGCTACAACAGTTTCTTGTAAGCTCTTTAGCACATTGATAGCGCTTTGTGAGAAGCTGCTGGACCTGGGCGCTTCCCTGGCAAGAATCTGAACAAAATTTCCCAAGTCTATGTAGGATGGAGGTACATTGCTTCCAAATATACTGGTAAAAGATTGAGCATAGGTACGCGCTTTTGCCACGGCTGCCTGATCCACCCCCTTAAGCTCAAACGCCAGGGCATTGACCTGCTCCATCAGCGCGGGGATCTTGCTCAGATCAACTGTGGTGATGGTGATGCTGTCTTGCAATTGCGCAGCGATTTGATCCGCAGTGGGACCGCCCCACAAACCAAACATGCCGCTCATGCCGCCTCCCTGGCGCATGAATTCAGCTCTTGCCTGATCATCCACGATGCGCTGGTCTTCATGGATATAACTTTCCACAATTTTTTGACCTAATAAACCACCATCCATCGATGGGTTGCGTTTTAGATCGTTCAGGAAGCTGGTATACGCCCATCCCAAGGAAGGCTCGGTTTCCTGGGAAGCAACAGCAAAGCGAGCATGCGGCTCTAGAGCAGCAAAAACCTCCAGGTGACCCATTAAACAAGCGTCCATACCAATCAGCTCAAATTTTTCAATACCAGTCTCGGTACGGATTGCCTCCAGGGCTCTATCTATTTCCATCACATACATATGGTTGCCAATTGCCGAGGCTAATGGTGTATTGCTCCGGGCCCTGCTGGCAGGGTCAGGGTCAGACCAACCACCTGGCCAGCCCATGCCATGATCAGACATAATCAAAGCATATTTATCAGCCGGGTAATTTTTAACCGCCCAGGTAACAAAATCCACCAGGGTATTGGCATCTGCCATATTGACTTCACCAAGATCGTCGATTTCTTCTGAGCCTAAGCGATTGAGATCGAAATCCTGAGTGATATAGAAACGTTTGGTAGAAGTCCAGTTGCCATCCGCCTGGTATCCACCTTTGTACCGGTCAACCTGTGCCACAATATTGAGATTTTCACCTGAGCCAACCCGCTCAGCCTCATTCAGATCAATGTAAATATCCTGTTCCAGAACCTTGTCATCCGCATCCTGGTAAAGCATAACCGTCCAGGTATCCCCAGAACCACCGGTAGTTGACCCAGTAGCAGGGCGCGGGGTGGAGGTTGAGCGCTTAATCGCAGGGGTTGTTGGCTGTGCTGCAATAACCCTTGTTGAGGTTGCTTGTTGAATAGGTTGAGAGAAGAAAGGATCTTCGGTTGGAAAACCAGAATCCACCTGGCTGCCATCCCCCATCAATCCACCCAGTAAATTAGGACCGCCACAGATTGCCATCAAGACTAAGATCACCAAGGCAACGATGATTAATAAGGGACTGGGCTTCCCCCCAGAGCTGCTGACCGGGCTCGGAAATCCCGTTCCGCCAGAGGATCCAGTGGGGGGTCGAGCGCCTCCAGAAGATGGACGCTGACGCTCCGGAGCATCGGCGCGTTCACGCTCACCTGAGCCAGGACCGCTCGGCCGGCGGCGTCCGGCGCGGATCGTATTCTTATCTGAACCGCCAGCAGAAGCATAAACAGGCGACCATTCTTGAACGCTCCAACCAACCAGCGTTCGCCAGTCTACGGTTAATGAATGAAATTTTTCGGTTTGGTTTGTTTTCATGAAATTAGCCCCTTACAAATTAACAGAATGCGTCCCAATAAGCATCATGATTGGAATGTACGAGAAGAGTGCATTTCATGCGCTTCAGGAGTAAAACATAACTCACCTCGCGAGTATATCACACAGGCAGGTGCTTTTGCGGTTAAAAATCTTTGATGCGCTCTCTAAATACGTTTTATGGGAGGATAACTATAGATAGCTGCCAGACCACCTGTGGAAGTTTCGCGGTACAGGCTAGGCAATGCATGGCCCGTTTCTTTCATCACCTGGACAACCTGATCGAATGAGATGCGATGACTGCCATCCGTGTAACAGGCATAGCGGGCGCAGTTGATCGCCCGGGTGGAGGCAAAGACATTTCGTTCAATACACGGGATTTGAACCAGACCATTCACGGGGTCACAGGTCAATCCCAGGTGATGCTCCAGACCCATTGCAGCGGCATATTCAACCTGGCGAGGCGAACCTCCCAGTAATTGGGCCGCAGCTGCCGAAGCCATGGCACAGGCCGCACCCACTTCCCCCTGGCAACCGACTTCCGCTCCGGAAATCGAAGCGTTATGCTTGATCAGGTTGCCTACCAAGCCAGCAGTGGCTAATGCGCGCAGGATCGCTTGAGGTCGGCTACTGGCATTCTCCTTCACATGCCGCAGAATGGCAGGCAAAATACCGCAAGAACCACAGGTGGGGGCAGTGACCACCACACCTGAGCTGGCGTTTTCCTCGGCAACAGCCAGGGCATAAGCCGGCAGGTGCCCCTCGCTGTAAAAGGTTGTGATTTTTGAAGAAACCTGGCGCTCAAACGAGCTGGCTTTGCGAGGCACCCCCAGTCCACCCGGTAACACGCCTTCTGCTTCCAGACCGCGCTCAATGGCTGCTTGCATCACTGTCCAAACTTCATCCAAGTAGCCCCAAATTTCCTGGCCTTCCCTTTCTTCGACATATTCCCAGAATGTTTTCCCACTATCTATACAATAGGATAGGATCTCATTCATCGTGGTCAGATCATAAACAGGCTTGACCAAATTAGGTTGGTGTGCTTCGCGCAAAGCACCTCCGCCGACGCTGAAGACCTCCCACCTTTCCAGAAGTGACCCATCTTCATTCAGAGCTTCCAGCCACATGCCATTAGGGTGGAAATCTAATTCGATCCCTGGCTTCCATAGAATTTCTACCGGAAGCGGGTGAAAAGCATCTTGGATCGCTACATCGGTCATATGTCCGCGCCCGGTCAAAGCCAGGCTGCCGAACAAATGGGCGCGAAAAGCCTTCACCTGCGGGTGTCGTTGGCGAAATTGGATAGCAGCTTTGGAGGGTCCCATGGTATGGCTGCTGGAAGGTCCGCGACCAATCCGAAAAAGTTCACGAAGTGAATCCATCATAAGCCTGATTCTAACATGCAAAAAAGCGTATTTCCCCCATTTTGGGTATTATTACACTTTCTTTATATTGCTTAAGACAGCTTAAGCGTCGAGCTCGCTTTCAATGCAATTCCCTTGCTTGATAGAGATTGCCAGTGCAAGTCGGCATTAAGGATATCTTGCGTACAGGTTTCGGGATAAGCGAAGCATTCACCCGGATCATGATCTGCATACCATACCTGGGCAAAGTATGGATTGGCTTTCGCCTGCTCGTCATAGTTCCATGGCGGCTTGATACATTCTGGACACCAATGTCCCGTTTTGATAACCGTATAATGGCTTTGCACTGAATTGGTGTCCGAATGCACATTGCCAATGCATTGTTGAATAAAGATTGCCATCCCAGCCAGATGTCATTAAGCGCCCACCACGAAATCTCGCCGCTGCCTGCAAATCGCCCAGCTCCAGAAAAGGCTTTATTTTCGTCATAGCCATGATCCAACCGGTTCCAAGTTGGCATCGCATCAATTTGGCTGGTCCCATTCCACTCAGCAATCGCATCGTATGCTTTATAGTTGCCGTAGAAAGCACGTATGCGCTGATCGTTGCGGTTCTGACGCCAATAAGCTGTGCCGTTACGATGTTTTTCCGCCAGACGGGTTAATCGAGAACAAGTGCTCTTTTCTACCAGGCGGCGCAGGAGAGGTAAACGCCTGCAAAGGCTTGCAAGAAATTTAAAACCTGCGGGCTGATTAGCTTTCAAATGCTGCCAGTAGGCTGGCAAAGAATCACGCCAGTAATGCAAATAGTTATTTAAGAGATGGCTATCCTCAAAATAATGAAGGTGGAAATTGCGCAGAGTAAACCAGCATCGCTGCGTACAAGCCTGTAGACCGCGCAGACCGATCAAGCGCATAGATTGGTCCAGGTATTCCTGAGCTGTACAGCGCATGGCAGGACCGCCGCCCATATTATAAACCCGCCGCCAAAAATCCGAATTTCCAGGGATATCCAAACAATTCACCAGGCCATAACCCGCATCCCGGTCAGTCAGGTTTTCCATGAAAGTATCTAGAGGCATATGGAACAGGATCGGGTCGATCAACTGGATCCATTCACGGAAATCCGTTGGCATGATGAAGGACATACGTAATGAAGCCCAATAACGCAGCGGGGATTCAATGACTTCACGTTCACCGGCAATTTTGGTCAGGGCATAGGTATCAAATAGCGAAGGCTTAAACGGATCGCCCACCCGTCCCACATGGATTCCCGCCGGGCGGTTTCCAGTTTGCGCTACAGTACCCGTATAGATGAAACGAATTCGTTCAGCTCCACCGGGCTGCGCCTGGATGGCTTTTAGAATGTTCTGGGTGGCGCCAATATTGACAGCTTCGGCCAGTTCGGGATGGTAATCAGCCGCCGGAGAGATATAAGCCATGGCATCTAAAACCCAATCAACCCCCCGCACGGTTTCCAGCACATCCGGGTAACAGGTCGCATCTCCCCACACAATCTTCAAGCCAGCCCCTGCTGCTACTCCCGGACCTTGAAACTTGGGCAAACCAGCTTCTTTTTCGTAAGGATGAAACAGGTTGAGTTTTTGCTCAGAAGGCAATACCAATAAGACGATATCATATTGGTCACGCCGCTTCCATAACTCCTTGAAAGCTTGAAACCCCATTGTGCCAGACGCCCCGAACAAGAGCCACTGTTTGCTTTGTCATAAACCACCTTTTGAATGATCCGTTGTAAGTGGAGTATAACAAAGAGATCGTTACAAAAAGCACAAAACAACCTTGAAACAGAAAAAATAGGGAAAAGGTCCTATGACTAAGGGTAGAGGTGTGCGACCAGAAGGTCACAGGCGCAAGGGGTATATTCCAGCCGGCAAGTGTCTTCAGACTATATACGGTTCTAGTTTCTATCGGGCAAATTACCCTGTGTAGCGCAGGCGCAAAAAAATGTAACGCAAACTTCAGTTTGCGGATTTGCCGGAGGCAAATAACCCATCCAATGGTCGCAGATTGTAGCGAGCTGGCGCTCCAGGAACAAACTAACAGTTTGTTCTACAAAGAGCACGATGTAACGCAAACTTCAGTTTGCGGATTTGCCGGAGGCAAATAACCCATTCAGATGGTCGTAACAAATCTGGGCAATAGCTTGTGAACAAACTGACAGTTTGTTCTACATATCAAACGAACAGTTAGTTACGCAATTCCCGCAAGGTTAGTTCGCGTTAGAGTAGTGTCACAGCGAGCGCACTTTGCGAAGCAGTCTAAACGCTGGCTAGTTCTCAATCAAACCAAAAACTGTCAGTGAATATGTGTCTAATTAGACACATATTCACTGACTCAATTTCGCTTCTCTTCAATGATGATTTAATTCAATCTCAGTTGCTATCGCATATCAGCAATCCACCCGCATTAGTGCAGATGAATGACATCATCGTCCCAGAGTTGAGGGTTGTGGTCACCCCGCCATAATGGTGCAGGGTGATCATCTTGCCGTCGCTGGCGCGTGTGATCGCTGATCCGGAGGAACCGCCTTCGCTGTCGCAGCCGTATCCCGCCTGGGTGTTCGGGGCGGAGGTTCCATAGGTCATATTGAGTGTGTCAATCTTACAGCGTATGGTATGCTCTGCATCTTCCCAATAGCCTATCTTTTTGGGCAAACCGGCTGGGTGCTGGATGAAGTTCATTAATGTACCAACTGAAATCGCGGTGGTCGGAATTAACTCTCCAAACGTCGCTTCCGGGGTTCCTTGCAGGGTCACCAGCGTGTAATCCAGGCCAGTTGTACTGGCTTTGCGTTTATTGTATGTAACCGAATTGGTTTTTAAGAAAGTCCCGCCAGCGAAAGCTGGTTGTGGCTGCCAAAGTGCTACCGCCGCAAGTGGTGTACTGGTAATTGAAACGCGCTTCCAATGTACTGGTGGCGGTTTGATCAGCAAAGCAGTGGTTGTTGGTGATCAGGGTATTGGCATTCGAGCCGCGCACCAACTCGCCGGTGCACAGGTATTGAGTTCTTCTTGACCGTGAACAACAGTCGAGCCACTGGCTTTTGAGCCGCGTTGACTACAGCTTCACCCGTGTGGCAGGCGATATCCTCACGCCCATCCGTGCCAACCACGACCTCGGGGACTGGCAGGCTGCGCTCCAGCGGAACGGTGCCAAAGCCCACTTCTTCCAGCTTGAAGCCATAGGACTTACCGGATGGAGCAACCAGCGTCAATTTAACCGTATCGCCATTGATGGCAAAGGACCAAAAATCGCCGTTTTGGTTGACACCCTTCTCGCCATATTCCCAGGCTTGCAAGCCATCCGGGCTGGAGACGATCAGCTTATCCCCCGCTTGCAGGTGGAAAGCCTTGAAGTGCAAACGCACAAACTCTGCGCCGGTAAAGGTATATGTTTGCGTCCAGCCATCTGCAGCGGGGTGAGGGCTCTCTGCGCGGAAGTCCAGCACCTTACCGGCTTCAACCCGGTCCGGATAGGCAACAGCAGCACTGGGAGAATACAGGGCTGCGCCAGGAAGCAGCGCTAGCAAAAAGCAAACAACCAACAAGCGAAACAGGGATTTTTTCATGGGACGGCTCCTTTTGTTTAGTAGACGGATCGCGTGTGAAACGGTTGCGATTGGAACCCGCGCCCATGGTTATTCGGTTGCCATTTCACGAATATTTATCTAGTATAGAGAAAACAAGCCTCTTTGTCAAAGCGAATGAAACATTCTAATCTTTCAAATTTCAAATTGCAGTCCGCTTGAAATATTTTTGGAAATACAATCCACAACTCTCATACCAGAATAGCTAACCGCAAATCGAGGGGCATGCAAACCGATCCGGGAATAGACTTTCCTAATAACTCTGCGACTTTGCGACTTTGCGAGAAACCAAAGAAGAAAACCTTCTTTCGCATTAAACAACATGAATATGGACGTTAGTGTGAAAAGATTATTATCAGGCTATAATATTTATAAAGCGATTCCCAATTCTCGTCCTGTTGGATATGCTTTGAGTGAGCTGTTTTTCCAAGGGAATCCCTGCAGACCTGGTCCTATCCGCAGTTTGTCTGCACATCTTTCAGTTCACAATTAGTGGTCAACTAGAAATTCCAGAAAGGAATCAAAATCATGATTCTGCTCAACCCCCATAACCACAATCGATTTTACCCCGATGATCGCTCACGCCAAATCATGTTAAGCACCATCGATTTCTTTGAACAAAAGGGAAAAAGAAAAATCAAGGAAGACGATCACAACCGCACCTGGTACGCAGATTTTCTGGAATTTCAAAAAAAGGAATATCTATTTTCCACTTTGCTCACTCCCGCAAGCTATGGTTTCGATGCGGATTGCCGCTGGGATACCTGGCGCAATTGTGAATTCAATGAAATTTTAGGGTTTTACGGTCTGGCATACTGGTACACCTGGCAGGTGAGTATCCTGGGTTTAGGACCAATTTGGATGAGTCACAATGAAACCCTAAAAAAGCAGGCTGCTCAATTGCTGAGGGATGGACATGTATTCGCATTTGGTCTGTCCGAGCGGGCGCATGGCGCTGATATCTACTCAACTGAGATGTCCCTGAACCCCCAGGCGGATGGCAGCTACCTGGCGAATGGAGAAAAATACTATATCGGCAATGCCAACCTGGCGCCGATGGTCTCCACCTTCGGTAAAATCGCCGAAAGCAATGAATATGTCTTTTTCAGCGCCGATTATCGCCAGCCCAACTACCAGCTGCTGCAAAATGTGACCGCCAGCCAGAATTATGTCGGGCAGTACCGCTTACAAAATTACCCGGTTGCCGAAACCGATATCCTCTCACGGGGGCAAGCTGCGTGGGATTCAGCGCTGAACACCGTCAATGTGGGTAAATACAACCTGGGCTGGGCATCCATCGGCATCTGCACCCACGCCTTCTATGAAGCCATTCACCACGCGGCAAACCGCCGACTTTACGGAATGTTTGTAACGGATTTTCCACACGTGCGCCAGATGTTCACTGACGCGTATGCCCGCCTGGTCGCTATGAAACTGTTCGCCTTACGTGCCGCGGATTACCAGCGCTCTGCCTCCCCCGACGACCGCCGTTACCTGCTTTTCAATCCGATGGTGAAAATGAAAGTCACCTCCCAAGGGGAACAGGTGATCAACCTGTTATGGGATATCATTGCAGCTAAAGGCTTTGAGAAGGACACTTACTTTGAAATGGCTGCTCGTGACATTCGCGCCTTGCCCAAATTGGAAGGCACAATCCATGTCAATATCGCCCTGATTGTCAAATTCATGCCTAATTATTTCTTTAATCCCATGGATTATCCGGCAGTGCCCCAACGCAATGACCCTCAAGACGATATCTTTTTGTGGGACCAGGGGCCTGCCCGCGGCCTTGGGCAAATCCGTTTCCATGATTTCCAGTTGGCATTTCAAGGTTTCAACCTCCCCAACATCCAAATTTTCATGCAACAGATCCAGGTCTTCAAAGAATTTCTAGCCCTCGCCACACCCAGCGCGGAACAGCAAAAGGATGTAGATTTCCTGTTGGCTATGGGAGAATTGTTTGCCCTGGTGGTTTATGCCCAATTGATCCTGGAAAATGTGCGTATCTATTCGGATGATGTAAAGGATGACCTGGTCGATCAGATTTTTGATTGTCTGGTGCGCGATTTTTCGAAGCAAGCTCTGGAGCTATCCTTCCGATCTTCTATTACCCCTGGTCAGATGGACTTTTGCCAACGCATGCTGCGAAAACCTGCGGTGGATCCTGCCCGGTTCCAGGCAGTCTGGGAGCAGGTTCACGCATTAAAGGATGCGTACGAGCTTAAGTGGTAAAACCGGCAGATCGAAGAGATGAGCTAACTAATCTGCTGTGGCAAGCTGGTTTGCCTGGCAGTGATTACACCCCTGGGAACCAGATCGCCACCTTTGCTATTTCCAACAACGTGACCTCTACAGGCGCTACCATGGGTAGTGTTCCAGGCGGGCCAGGAGGTAGCGGCGGCCCCGTGCGCCTGCAACTACCGTAACAGGATACTAAGCATAATTCAAGTTTAATCCTTCTATGAAGCAAATCCAGGTCAACAAATTTCTCGTCAGGCTCTGTTTTATGATACGGATCGATAACACCATTAGAGAATTTGGTTAGAACAAATTTAAATCATTTTAGAGTAACCAATCTGATATTTATGTGTTGTATAGATAGGAAATATGAAACCATTAGTTAAAAAGACAATTAAAGGAGGATAGTATGTCACTTAACGCACCGAAACAAATCACTTTTTGGGTTGCACTCATTCTCGCAGTGCTGGGTGTACTTGGCCAACTGGGGACTATCGCAGTCCTAAGCCAATATTCATTTTGGTTGGTCGTTCTCGGCTTTGTGCTGCTGGCAGCTGGGACCATGTTCAAAGATCTCTAATTCTTCAATTTAGATCCAGGATTCAGTTACTGGAATTGTTGTTTGTCTCCTGATTTCTGGCGGTCATGGGAAGCCTGGCTGCCAGAAATCATTTAACCGCCCCGTTCTCCAAATATTTGTTGATGCTGGTTATAATCTTGAAAAATTATCTTCTCAACGCAAGGAATTAAAGGTTATCCTATGAAATCCGGAACCATCATCATCCTAAACGGTACATCCAGCTCCGGGAAAAGCAGCCTGCTGAAAGAGCTGCAAAACACACTAGAAGAACCTTACCTGGAGGCTGGGCTAGATAAATTCCTGTGGATGCTGCCTTCGCGTTATTTAGACCGCCCCTTATGGGATGACGTGCTGGGCAAAGCCGACCACGCCGGAGAAACAGGTCACAAACTGATCTACGCCATGCAGCGTGCCATGTTAGCCCTGGCTGAGAATGGCTTCAACCTGCTAGCCGACCATGTGCTGGTCGAACCAGCTTGGGTTGAGGATTGCGCCAACCTGTTTTCTGGTCAACGTGCCTACCTGATCGGCATCCGTTGCCCATTGGAAGTGCTTGAACAGCGCGAGAAAGATCGCCGTGACCGTACCCTGGGGCAGGCACGCCTGCAATTCGAGCGGGTGCACGCACACGGAATGTATGACTTTGAGGTGGATACTTCTGTTGAAAGCGTAGAGGACTGTGCCAGGCGGATCAGGGACTTTATCGGATCCGGTGTTGAGCCCATGGCATTCAATAAACTTAAGGTACGCTAGATGAGACTTAATAACGGGTCAAGCTCTCCCTCTACCCTGGATTTATTGTCTCAGTAAAAATCGCGGGGAGATAAATCTCAACATTTATCATGGTAGAGACGCTGGCAAAATTGTTCTCCAGTACCAGGTCTTGTACCATCGGCTCATTCGCATAAATATCCGACCATAAGTTAACTTCACCGGTGATACAAGCACCCGTATGGAGAACATATTCAATAATACTTGAACTACCGGGTTCAAGAGCAGGTACATTCAGACTATACAGGCTATCATCCAGATATGTAAAGGATGAATTTTCCAGCAGTTCCATCCCTTCCGGTATTGAGATGCGCAATGTAGCCGGCTCTGATAAAGAGCCTCCACTGTTGCCATAAGTTAGCGTAATGGGGATATCATTGCCACAAACCAGCCGGGGAGGAACTTGCAGACTCACGGATAAGTCATAGGAAAGAACAGCAGGAGTAGCAACACCGACTTCCAAAGTATCTGAGACCTGGCTCACAGCAAGTGTGTGTTCGTAATCCAGACCAGACGCAATCGAAACCGTTTGTGGAGTATTTGTAAAGTATCCACTGCCCGGATTGCCACCCAATCCATAGATTTGATAGCTATCAACGCCAGTAGTATACGCCAATGCTTCAGGATAATCCTGCAAAAATTGAGCGGTGGATAGGCTACGAACCACGTATCGGTAATCAATTCCTTCTGGGAGAAGGATCCATTCGTTCGAATTGAAACGATCGCCAGAAGCCAGCGCACCATTCACCTGGTTCTCGTAAATTCCTGTAACATAATTCAGGCCAATATGCCGACCATCCGTAGTATATACATGCAAATCCAGGTCCGGACCCTCCACAGAATTAAGCATTGGAAGCGCAGTCGGAAAAATCGGCGCTACGTCGACAGCAACCTGACCGTCTGGCAAAAGGATAATTCCGGCCAGATTTTCTTGCGGAGGCGCAGCCGGGCTAATTTCCAGTTTGGCTGAATAATGACAAGCCGATTGATCTTCCTGGGTGACGCGAAAGGAGGTCAAGTACACCGGATCAAGGAAATAGTCAGAAGAATTCATGACCGGATAAATGTCAATGCTTTGTGAGATATTTTCAACATCGTTGCCATGTTTTGGGAGGCCATTGGTATCTACCCAATACAAGACTAGACCAGATTGTGGCGCTGAGGCATCCCATCGATGGCAAACATCCTGAGGGTTACGCGTCTCTACTAGGTAATACTTATCGGGTGTATTATCGCTGCGCGCTTCCATCACATATTGGATGATCGGATCGTTGTATTCTAGTTCTGCCAAAGCATCAATCCACCAGACGCCGGCCTCGCCAAGATCGTAACGCTGGTAGTGTAGCCAGCCTAAAAATTCTTTAGTGTAACTGCTCATATGCGGTGGATGAGTACCTTGTATGTTGAAAAATCCTCCGTTCCAGGCGCCTAAAGCCATTAAATCCCATTTCCCTACATCACCCATTAAGTAAAGATCAGGCGTTTTGGAATTAAACTGAAATTCTCCCAATACATGTCCGACCTCGTGAGCCAAAGCGCCTATTCTTTCATTTTCGGCAATCAAGATACCATCAGACCACATTTGTGATTGAATGAGATAATTTTCACGGTTCTTTGCCCCCTTTCCAGAATGAGCCACGATAAAGAATTCATCTTCACCTTGTTCATAATCATCACCAACAGCCGAACGAATGGCTTTAGTAAAGAATTCTTCTTCCTTTCCAACGAAGTATGAATAAGTTTCATTCAACTGATACCAATTTCCATCATTATCATAACTGGCATTTAATCTGAAGTGGACCCGCCCCATAGATACTTCGTTGTAATAATCAACAAGCTGGTCGAAAAGAGCGGCGAAATAGGCAGCATCATGAGCCGGATCATGCGAGACATCGGAAGGTTCTGCTAAAATTATGGTTACATCAAAGACTGGAACCGGGTCATCCAACGGGTTGCTAAAGATATACAATGAATTCCCAGAGCCAGTCGACAGGATCAGTCCTGGCGCCGTGGTCAAGTTGCCAACCCAATTGTATTCTTCATTGTGTGCTATCTCGATAGGTGTGGTCGGATCAGAGATATCATAGACATAGATTCCAAAATTTTGTGCAGCTACATACAATCGATTTTCGATGATTTCGATATCCTGACTTGAGAGGGGTATTGTTGATATCGTAGTGGGAGAGGTCGGATCCTGTATATCGAAGCAAGCAATATCAGTATTAATACTGGCACACAATACAGAATCCGAAACAGCCAAATCAGCAGCCCAGTTTTCCCCCAACCATGATCCAACCACCTGCGGAGAGGCCGGATCGCTAATATCGAGAATAAAAATCGTGCTCTCCGACACCCAAATTGCCTGATCACCCTGGATGGCAACATCTCCAGAAAATAATGAGCCCGGTGTAGGAAAACCTTGCAAAGGTCGAGGGTCCGCCGGATCGCTGATATCAAAGATTTCCAGGCCAAAGCTACTCGAAATAAAAACCCTTCCAGCAGAGGCGGCCAAATGTTGGGCATTCGTCCCCTGAAGGTTGATTGATGCCATGTAACTTAGGTTGTCGGGGCTGGAAATATCGATCAGGGTAAGTTGTCCATTTTCTAAAACTGCAGCCACCTGGTTGTGCAAGGCAAACTCAAGTGGGTGATCAACAGGCAGAAAATCCAAAGCAACTGGGTTCCGAGGGTCGCTAAGATCCACAGAGGCCAGACCCCATCCCGCATCCTTGCTTTGATAAGCATAAGCGATTTCTCCCTGCGACATTAAATCACCGAAGATAGAAAAGCCTGCAAATTCCCCTATGAGATTTAATCCCCCAGAAAGCGTAGGAGAATGGATTGATAGGTCGCCAGAAGTAATGAAGAGTTTATTATCTAAGAACAGCAGTCTACTTCCAACAGGATATTCGGGATAGCAATTAATGATTTCCTCGCTTACCTGGTCGAAAGAACAAAGTCCTGCGGGGCTGTTGCTGACCGCATAACCATAATCGCCCACAATTTCCAATTGCGACACACCCTCAAAAGTCCAAAGTCGTGACATCTCAACAGGTTGGAGCGGATTCTGGATATCGTAAACGATAGTTCTGCCCTGTGAGTGAGCCGGCAGCAAGTATGCCCGGTCGCTGGACACGGTGATACCAGCAAAAACCCCAATGATATTAACAACAATTTCTGGCGCAGAGAGATCATAGATATCTACCACGAAAAGGCCTTCCCAGGAAGCAATGTAAGCATACCTGCCCTGTGTTTCAACCTCAAAGGCACGCACGTTGGGGCCTAATGTCAAATGGCTTACTTCGAATGGAGAGGCTGGACTGCTGATGTCTAGAATTACCAGTTCACTATTTTCAACGATGTACATATTATGTGAGTTGATATATAAGCTTGCATACCATCCGAAATCATAATTACTCCAAACGATTGACGGTAAAGATGGATTTGAATAATCTATTAAACGGAAACCAAAATTACCGGTGATGAATACGAAATCTCCATACGCAGCGATACTGGACACATAATCTCCCATTGAGCCGGTTCGCCCAATCCGAGTGGGGTTAGCCGGATCGCTCAGATCAAACTTTGATATCGTCAAGCCCTCAACAACATACCCAAAATCACCGCTGATAGACATCTCTCCGATCCCACCCCCAAAAATATTAAAGAGTTCGATATTTTGCGTAGAGACACTGGCCAAATTTGCCCTGATTATGGTTGGCGTTAAGAAATAGGCAAGAAAGATAATCAGACCAGAAATGGGAACAAATCTATTATTGTGTCGTCGATTCATTTGGGCTTTCCCCTTTTGGGATGGATGATAATCTATGGAGATTAACTCATAATCCACATTATCGCTTAATCAATGCCAAACAGCTGCTAATTGATGAATAGATTAGCAAATTTGTTAAGTGGCGAGAAGACCAGATAGAGATAAATCTCTAATGCTCTGATTAGTTGATAATGAAAAAAGCACCAGAACCATTTATAATAATTACATGAAACAAAAATCAATAAGATCAATTGCCATGGTTGTTACCAAGGTGCGCCTGGGCTCAGAAGAAAAGGCAGCGAAATATTGGCGTACCCAATCCTATCAAGCCCGCCTGGCTGCCTTAGAACAAATCCGGCAGGAATATCACAAGTGGAAGAAAGATGCTCAACCAGGATTTCAGAGAGTTTATACAATCGTTAAACAATAACGGCGTTCGATACCTGGTTGTAGGAGGATATGCTGTCGCCCTGCACGGCTATCCACGATATACAAAGGATATTGATATTTGGGTCGAGCCAAGTTCTGAGAATGCCGCAAAGATCATTCAAGCTCTTCATGATTTCGGTTTCGGCTCGCTCGACTTAAATATAAACGATTTCACAGAACCTAATATGATTATTCAACTTGGCTATCCCCCATACCGCATCGATCTGATTTTCTCGCCTGCTGGTGTTGAGTTTGACACCTGCTTCACCAGCCGGGTTATTACAGAAATCGAAGGCGTCCCTGTAAACTTCATCGACCTTGAAAATTTGAGAATCAATAAAAAGTCAGCTGGCAGAAGACAGGACCTCGCTGATCTTGAAAACCTGGAGTAAACCCCCATACAGGCATGAATTCTGCAGCCGCTATTAGTTATCCTAACATCGCCTTTATCAAATACTGGGGGAATCGCGACCCGATCCTACGCATCCCTGCCAATGGTTCGATTTCCATGAACCTGCAGGGACTGACCACGCGCACTCAGGTGACCTTCGCCCCCGACCTACCCGCCGACCAACTGACCCTGAACGACCAAACCACCTCAGGCATAGCGCTGCAGCGCGTCAGCCAATTCCTCGATCATGTGCGCAAACTCTCCGGTAAGCAGTGGTTCGCTCAGGTAGAGAGCGAGAACAACTTCCCCACCGGCGCCGGCATCGCCTCCTCTGCATCGGCCTTCGCTGCCCTCAGCCTGGCCGCCAGCCGCGCCGCAGGTTTAACTCTGAGCGAGACGGGGCTCTCACGCCTGGCGCGCCGCGGCTCAGGTTCGGCTTGCCGCTCAGTGCCGGGTGGCTTCGTCGAGTGGCAGGCAGGGGATACAGACCAGGATTCGTATGCATACAGCCTCGCCCCCGCCGAGCACTGGAAACTGGCAGACTGTGTAGCAATCGTCAGCCAGCAGCATAAAGAGACCGGTTCCTTCCAAGGCCACGCACTGGCAGATACCAGTCCATTGCAAACCGCGCGCCTATCCAGCGCTGGAACAACGCCTGGGGCAATGCCGGCAGGCTGTCCTGCAACGAGATTTCGACTCCCTGGCGCAGGTGATGGAGCTGGACAGCCACCTGATGCACGCCGTGATGATCACCCAAGACCCACCCCTGCTTTACTGGCAACCCGCCACACTGGCCGTCATGCACGCCGTCCAGGAATGGCGCAAGCAAGGACTGGCAGCCTGTTTCACCATCGATGCCGGTCCCAATGTACACGTCCTCTGCCCGGCAGAGGATGCCGCCCAAGTGGGTACAAAACTGGCCGAAATTCCTGGCGTCCAAAACGTGCTTTCCGCCGAAGTTGGCGGCCCTGCTTTTTACAGTGACTAAACACTCTAACCGAAAAAACCTTGCGTTAGAATAGCGTTAGAAAAACTTCCAGCCATCCTGCCTCAACTACCCTATTCATCCAGGAAGCGTTATAATCAACATCCGGCGGGAGAAAAATCTACCTGCTTTTTTGGATATTTAACGAATCAGTTCATGCGCAGATTTGCTTTGCGCTAAAGGTAATGGTTAATTATGGAGTTGTTACAATTCATTATTGGTCTTGCGATCTTGATCTTTGTGCACGAGCTAGGTCACTTCCTGGCCGCCCGCTTGTTCAAAGTTAATGTCGAAGAATTTGGTATCGGCTTTCCTCCGCGCCTGGTCAAGCTGTTCGAACACCAGGGCACAGAATATACGCTTAACTGGATCCCGCTAGGTGGTTTTGTACGCCTGAGTGGTGAAAACGATCCCGATGTGCCTGGGGGATTTGGTTCTGCAAGTCCCTTTGCCCGGCTGGCTATTCTATTTGCCGGTCCGCTCACCAATATCCTGGTTGGCCTGGCGTTAGGTACGGCTCTATTCCTCTCCGCGGTGAACCCATTCTGGACCAGGTGATCGTCTACCAGATAGCCCCAAGCTCTCCTGCCGAGCAAGCCGGTCTGCAGCCTTCCGATCGTTTTGTTTCCTTTGATGGTCAAGCCATCGACAGCGTTCAAAAACTGCAAACCTTGATCGCAGAACGGCTGGATCAGGAATCCGAGTTAATTATTCAGCGTGGTGAGCAGATGCTAACGCTTAGCCTGACACCGCGCAGCAACCCGCCCTCCGGTCAAGGGGCTATCGGCGTGATCCTGGATAACCCCACCCGCCCAATCTCTCTAGTGAAGGCGGCTAACCAGAGCGTGATCGCCTCGTATGAATATGTTCGTAACCTGGTAGTGTTGCCTGTGCGCATGGCGCA
Organism: uncultured Chloroflexia bacterium; assembly: GCA_963842455.1. Classification (GTDB taxonomy): domain Bacteria; phylum Chloroflexota; class Anaerolineae; order Anaerolineales; family UBA4823; genus CAWJHE01. Next base: position 4,464 of record CAWJHE010000006.1, on the reverse strand, counting down.
AGGCGAAGTCAGCCCAGAAGAGGGTCGCCTGGTGGGTTACAAGGGCATGTTTGATATTTATCGGGAAGTGCAAAATCCCTTATGGTTTTTCACCATTATTTCAGTTTCCCTGGGGATTATGAACCTTCTACCCATTCCCGCGCTGGATGGCGGCAGAATTACGTTGATCCTGCCCGAAATTCTCTTCCGTCGCCGGATCCCAGCCAAGTTCGAAAATGCCCTGCATTTGATCGGTTTCGCAGTGCTAATCCTGCTGCTGATTTATGTTAACCTGCAGGATTTCATCAACCCGATTGTTCTTCCTTAGCACAGAGAAACGACCATGGAAGCCTCTCCCAAAATCCCCTTTGATCAGTTTATTGAGCAATTGCTGGATGCCGATCACCCTTTAGCGCTCAAATATTTCTACAGTCTTTCTGATTTAGAGCCAGAAGAAATCCATGCGCTTTCAAGAATCTGGACTCAAATCCCACTTTGGCGCCGCCAGGCGATTATGGAAGACATCGAAGCGCTGAGCGCAGATGATATGCTGCTCTCCTTTGTCGATTTTTCCATCCTTGCATTGCAAGACACAGATGCTGATATCCGGCGGAAGGCTGTACAAAGCCTTTGGGAATATGAAGAGAATGGATTAATCCCCATATTCCTGCGTCTGGTTCAAGAAGACTCGGATGCTGGTGTGCGCGCGGCGGCAGCCGGTGCATTGGGGCGGTATGTGTACAGCGGCGAAATTGAGGAACTCTCAGCAGTTATCTTCAAAGAAATCGAAGACTTGTTGTTAAGTGTGGCAGGCGGGGAAGATGCACCCAATGTACGCCGGGCTGCTCTGGAAGCTCTGGGCTTTTCTAGCCGTGCGGAAGTTTCTGCCATAATCGAGACGGCTTACGCCTCCAAGGAAAAAAACTGGATTGCCAGCGCTTTGTTTGCCATGGGGCGCTCGGGCAACGAAAAATGGAAACAGCAAGTCCTGGCCATGCTCTCGCACCCTACCCCAGTGGTGCGCACCGAGGCAGCCCGAGCCGCCGGTGAATTAGATTTAAAGGAAACCACCCAATCCCTGATTGAGCTATTGGATGATCCGGACGATAATGTGCGCATGGCCTGTATCTGGTCGCTCTCTCAGCTGGGTGGAGAAGGCGTACGCAAAATCCTGGAAGACCTGCTCGAAGAATCTGAAGATGATGACAACCTCGAATTCCTGGAATCCGCCCTGGAAAATCTGGAGTTCACCGAAAGCATGGAGCTGATGCCCCTATTGGATATCACTGAGGGTGAAGACGGTAAGGACCTGGAACTCTTCGAAGACTTATATCGATGATGAGGATCCAGACGATTGAGTCAGCTCGCTGCCCTGTTCCTGGATAATTTACTGCCGATCTTCCTGGCCGCCGGAGCAGGGTTTTTATTGTCCAAATTTACCCAGCTCAACCCACGTTCGCTCTCCCAGGTCATTTTCTACATCTTCAGCCCCTGCCTGCTGTACAAATTACTCACCAACAGCCAGCTCAGTAACGGGGATATCATCAAAATCATGCTCTTCGCCTCCCTGGTGATCCTGAGCGTCGGCGCCATCACCTGGATCGCTGTGAGGCTCATGCGCTTGCCGCGGCGCACCCAAGCAGCCGTGATGCTTTCCACCATGTTCATGAACTCTGGAAATTTTGGACTGCCGGTGGTCTTGTTCGCCTTTGGCGAAGCCGGCTTGGGGTTTGCCAGCCTGTACTTTGTCACCAACCTGATCTTCAATTACACCTTTGGCGTAGTCATCGCCTCCATGGGTACTGCGCCACTTAAAGAATCATTCCTGAACCTGTTCAAAATACCCGCCATATACGCCGTCATCCTGGCCTTCTTTTCTTTACGAACCGGCTGGGAATTACCCTTGCCGGTCAACCGCACAGTCAACTTGCTGGGCGACGCATCCATCCCCGGCATGTTGGTCCTGCTCGGGATGCAATTACAAAGCGTAAATTTACGCGGAAAAATTCTCCCACTGGCCTTGACTAACTTCCTGCGTCTGCTAGTTGCACCGGCCATCGCCATCCTGGCTGCCCCGCTTTTCAATCTGTCTGACGCGGCTTACCAAGCAGGTGTGTTAGAATCGGCTATGCCAACCGCGGTCCTATGTACCGTCCTGGCCACCGAATATGATGCTGAGCCGGAGTTTGTCACGGCAGCTGTCATCACTACAACCTTGCTAAGTCCACTGGTATTGACGCCTACTCTTAGCCTTTTTAGGAGCTTGAGATGTCTAAGCCAATTTACACCGTCCTGTTAAGTGTGCTGCTCATCCTGGTAGGCGCTTATACACCCGCCTCCGCCCAATCGCCCAAGCTGGAGAGCAGCGCCAGCTACCAGTTCGGTGAGAGCATCACCTTCCAGGCAGTTGTCCAATCCAATCAAGCTATTGAGGCCGCGACTATCTACTTCCAGGCTGAAAACGACACGCGCACCAACCTGGGTGAGGTCGAAGTCAGCCGGATAGATGATTTTTAACTACCAGATGAACTACACGCACCAGATGGCTTACTACACCATTCGACCCTTTGCACAGGTTGAATTTCGCTGGGAAATCGATTTCGATGGAGCCGGAAGCTTTACCAGCCCCAAGTATTCCTTCATCTACACCGATAATCGCTTTGAATGGCAGCAAATGGAAGAGCAGCCATTCAAGGTCTTCTGGTACCAGGGCGACAAAGCCTTTGCACAAACCATTTTAGACACAGCCCAAGAAGGTGTGAAACAACTGGAGCGCATTTTATCCCTTTCTGTACCGGAAGAATTGGAAATTTATGTCTATAACGATACCAGCGCCTTGTTACAAGCGCTTAACCCTGCAGGCCCAGGATGGGTCTCCGGGCACGCCGACCCAGATTTGGGGGTGATCCTGGTTTCTATACCCTATGGGTCTGAGCAAAGGCAGGATATTGAACAGCGCATCCCCCATGAACTGGCGCATATCGCTCTCTTCAAGTCGACTGGTCTGGGCTATTACAACCTGCCCACCTGGTTGAACGAAGGTTTGGCCTCTCTAGCAGAAATCTATCCCAACCAAGATTACCAGGTCCTGCTGGAGCATGCCATTGAAACAGACAGCTTGCTGCCCATGCAAAGTCTTTGTAATGGCTTTCCGCGCGATGCCTCGAGCGCGTTGCTGTCTACGCCCAGGCCGCCTCCTTCACACGCTACATTTACGACCGTTTCGGGACTGACAAGACTGGCGAGCTGGTCAGCAACTATGCTAACGGCCTTTCCTGTGATAACGGCGTCAAGTCAACATTGGGGCTGACTCTTTCGCAGCTTGAAAGCCAATGGCGCAGGGAAGCCCTCGAACAGAATGTCGCCCTAAAAGCAGTTTCAGAACCTGTTACCCTGGCTGGCGCTATTGGTTCTCATCTTGGGAACACCTCTGGCTTTGGCAATCTACCGCCTGCGGACAGCACCCGCAGAACAAAGCGGTTGAGTCGGAATAATTGCCATCCTAAGGAGAAAGCGATGGAAAATAGCAAGATACCAATCGAACGGCTGCATGCCATTGTGGATGGGCGTGTGCAAGGTGTAGGTTTTCGATATTTTGTGCGGGAAAATGCCGCTGCTCTGGGCTTAACCGGCTGGGTGCGCAATCTCTGGGATGATAGGGTTGAGCTGACGGCGGAAGGCAGCCGAGAACAATTGGAACGCCTGCTTTCATTTGTCCGCCGCGGACCGAGAGCCGCCTTCGTCACACAGGTCAAATCTGATTGGCAACCCGCCAGCGGCGAATACAAAGATTTTCGCGTTTACCCCACGGCTTAGCCAGCCAACACCCCAATCTAATTCAGCCAAGCTAAAACCCCAGCTTACGTTCCTTCAGCGAGACAAACCTGCCCTGCCCAATCACCAGGTGATCCAGCAATTCCACATCCAGCAGCTTACCGGCCTGGATGATGCCACGCGTCAGGGCAATATCCTCTGGGCTGGGCGAAGGGTCCCCGCTGGGGTGGTTGTGCACCAGCAGGATAGCAGCTGCGTTGCGGCGGATAGCGGCTTTGAAGAGCTCCCCCACCCGCACCTGGGAAGAATTGAGCGAGCCGCGATAGACAGTCACAATATCCACCACCCGGTTGCGCACATCCAGCAGCATCACGCGCAGCTCTTCTTGTTCCAGGGCGCTCATCTCGTACTGCACTAAGGCTGCCGCATCTTGCGGGCTGTGCACTGCTGGTCGCTCGTCCGGTGAGGCGATCGCCAGGCGACGTCCCAGCTCGATGGCAGCCTTGATTTGGGCTGCCTTGGCTGTGCCAATGCCATGCTGCTTGCAGACCACATCGAATTCAGCCTGGTGTAAGCCAGCTAACCCGCCAAACTCCTTCAACAACCTTTGCCCTACCTGGACGGCATTTTCCCCCGGCACACCCACCCGCAACAGAATAGCCAGCAATTCAGCGTTGCTCAGCACCTGCGCCCCCATCCTGGCCAAGCGCT
>CAWJHE010000005.1:0-119189 GCA_963842455.1 uncultured Chloroflexia bacterium | reverse complement strand
GATGGCAGAAATTCCAGTTGCACCGGATCGTCAGTCGGTGATACTTTTGCCTGGCTGGTAAGCTCTAAAAGAATGCTGTTAAATTGCCCCCCTGTTGAACACAATCTATCTCTATCAGCATGATAATAAATCCCAGGGGAGACGAGGTCGGCGTCGGGCGGCATAGAAGAAAAAAGCGTTTCTAGCATGGTCGGTGAAGCAATGGTATCGCTATTCAAGAGCATGATCCAACGGCTGTTGAGGCTTATTGCACGCCGGATGCCAACATTCATCCCACCTTGAAAGCCCAAGTTCCTGGGATTCTGAATAATTTCAATTTCTGGGAAACGGTTCTGCATCCTTTCCAGCGAATCATCCGTCGACCCATTGTCGACAATCATGATCCGGTCAGTCGCTCTTAGCTGTGGCAACAATGATTCCGCACACTCAATCGTGTCACCTGCAGAATTCCAGTTCAGAATGATCAAAACCAATTCAGGTGCAGCGTTATTTTTCATTTTGGACAACCGGCATAAATGTCTGATAAAAAGCCTGATATCGATAGCTGGCATCCGTTATGCCCTGGTCATCAGCTCCCCCAAAGATATAAAAATATCCTTGCAAATTGGTTGCCCCCGATTTGTTCAGCTCAGCAAAAGGCGTTTCCCCTGTAATCACGCTCCAAATTTCATCCTGAGGTAAATATTGCAGGGTAACTCCCGCGCCAAAAACAAAAATCATGTCTCCTATACTTTGCATCCCCATGCCAGAGACACCTTCTGGCAAAGAGACATCCTCTTCCCAGGCGTTTTCTCCGGCAATATCCCGGTATGGGCTGTAGCTTTCATTCACGCTTAAATCGTTTTGCCCATCCCAGCCGCCAATCACATAGATCTTACCGCCGGCATGCGCCGCTCCCGCATAGGCGCGTGGGGTTGGCATCGACGTACCCTCACGCCATTTATCCTGGATAGGATCGTAAGCATACACGATTCCTAAAGCCTTTTCCCCATCCCAACCACCGAACAGGTACATCTGGCCTTCGTAAGTGGCCAGGGCATAAGCGGAAACAGGCTGCGGAAGTGAAGCTTTCTTTTCCCAAACATTTTTGCGGGGATCAAAAACTTCTAAAACATCGGTTGGCAAGCCAGAAGATAACTCACCGCCAGGGATGTAAATTTTTTCACCAAGAAGAGCTGCAGAAACATGGGTGACTGGCGTTGGCTTCTCGCTTAAACTAGTCCAGCGATTGGAGAGCGGATCATAACGCTCAACTTTCCCGCTTACTCCATTTTCGGTCGCCCCAGCGATGGCATATAAGGCATTATCATAGGGAGCCACTGCTAAGCCAGCACGAGCCTCAGACATGGGCTCCAGTTCTTGCCAACGTTGAATTTCTTCGGACAAGCCAGGGCTATTTTGGCCACTCAGTGGGCTGCGCAAAAACCAAATGGTAACACTCACCAGCAAGACAACCCCTAACAAAACAATGGCCCACCCATAACGCCCCCAAATTCCTGTTTGTTGATCAGGAACAATCATTTGTTCAGCAACGGTATTTACAACCGGTTCAGGCTCTGGACCAGGGGATTTAACCAGACCATTTTCGATGGCATACAGGGTAGCCTCTGTGCGTGAAACCACGTCAATTTTCGCATAAATATTGCGCAGGTGCACTTTGACGGTATTGGCGCTGATATAAAGCTGCCGGGCGATGTCCTTATTGCTTGCCCCCGTAGCTACCAGGCGAAGGATTTCTTGCTCCCGCTCACTGAGTTCTTGACTGGTTTCTGACATAAGGTATGATTTACTCACATTGCGTTGAATGAGGGTATTATAACACTGCCCTTTCAAACCATATCCCTGACAGAAAAGCAAAGGGTATAATCAATCTATAGAAACCTATAAGTGAAAAGAGTCTTATGGTTCGCCGCTTTTCAGTAAACTTTGCTATTTTCTCGATATTGATGGACGGTTTAATGGTCTGCCTGGCTCTACTGGCAGCTACTTACTTGCGTCCATCTCTGGCTTTTCTTCCTTTTGCAGCTCATTACCCCTCATTGATTCCCACCCCCCTGGTCCTTTATCCGATCTTTGCATTGGAATGGATAGCCATCAACCTGCTTTTCGATGTTTACAATGGAAAACGAGTTTTATCCCCAGTGGATGAATTTGTGAGATTAAGCCTGGCTGCTCTGCTGTCAAGCATTGCGCTGGCAGGTACGCTCTACTTGAGTTTCCGCGACGTCAGCCGCTTGCTTTTTATCTCCTTTATTCTTTTTGCTTATCTCGAAATGCTGGGCTGGAGATCGTTAATCGATCTGCTTTTGCGTCTTTCCAGTCATGCGATTTTAAAACCGCGCAGGTTACTGATCGTCGGCGCGGGAACGCTTGGACAAGAGCTGCATGCACAAATTGTTCAAAAACCTAACCTGCGCCTGGAGGTTGTTGGCTTTTTAGATCATCCAGCTGAAAGCCAGGATGGACAAATCGCAATTCTGGGTTCAATCGAGGACGCCTGTTCAATTGTTACACAGCAACATATTGATGACGTAGTCATCTCTCTTCCGCAATCAGATTACCAGCGCATCAACCAACTGGTTATCGAATTACTGCCTCTCCCTGTCAAAGTGTGGGTCATCCCCGATTATTTTCGATTAGCCCTGCATCAGGCATCCTTTGATGCCTTCGCCGGCATTCCACTTCTAGATTTACGCGCCCCAGCTCTGAGCGATTACCAGCGCCTCATCAAAAGGAGCTTTGACCTGGTACTCGCGACTCTCTCATTGATCCTATCCTTACCGTGGATGGGATTGATCGCCTTGCTCATCCGGCTAGAAAGCCCTGGTCCTGTTCTACTCCACCAGCAACGTGTAGGTGAAAATGGCCAGCTTTTTGAACTGTTAAAATTCCGCAGCATGGTTCACAATGCCGAAGAGCTACGCACACAGGTCGAATTCACGGACGATGCAGGAAACCTGATCCACAAAACAAAACATGATCCGCGCATTACACGTACTGGGAAATTGTTACGCAGAACCAGCCTGGATGAGCTGCCGCAGCTCTTCAATGTGCTTAAAGGTGAGATGAGCCTGGTCGGACCCAGACCAGAATTACCCTACCTGGTTGAAAAATACGAACCCTGGCAACGGGCGCGTTTTAGTGTTCCCCAGGGGATCACAGGTTGGTGGCAAATCCAGGGCCGCAGCGATAAGCCTATGCATCTGAATACAGAAGACGATCTTTTCTATGTGCAAAACTACTCCATTTTCTTAGATATTTACATCCTGTTCAAGACGATTGCAGTCGTATGGAGTGGAAAAGGAGCGTACTAATCATCTTTTGGGTTGATTTTCACGATCGGGGAACCAGTTCTGCTTTTCGGTGCGTCAAGTGCTGGACAAATCCGCTGGCATCATGTAAAATAGCAAGCCGTGAAGAAATTGGATTGATATTTTTGGAGGACCGCTTTGGCTAATATAAAGTCGCAAATTAAGCGCAACAAACAAAACGAAAAACGTCGTTTGCGCAACCGGGTATTCGTTGGACGGGCAAGAACTTACGTCAAGAAAGCCCGCCTGGCTATTGCTGAGGGCACTCAGGATGATGCAGTTCTGGCTACCAAACAGGCGATTAGCGCTCTGGATAAGGCAGCAGAAAAAGGTATGATTCACAAGAACAATGCTGCCCGTCGCAAAAGCCGGTTAATGAAACACCTCGCCGCCTTACAGACGGCTGAATAGGTCGACCCCTCAGGCATACGCCAGCGGGAGCTTATCTTACGCTCCCGCTTTTTTGCGTAAATTTCTTCCAGGATAAGATAGCTCACGCAGGTGCATCTATGTATAAAGCAGAAAAAGCAGCTATTCAGGCTAATATTCAAAATTACTGCACTCAACACGGCTTACCTGATCCCGGTGAGCTTCAATGGAATCCTATCCCTTTTTCTGGTGAATGGGGAATCTCCACTTCTTTCTTTCAACTCGCTGCCCTCGAGGCGCGCCGCCCTGACCTGCAACAGCCCAAAAAACCTGTACCCATACGCGCCCAAGAAATTGCCCAGGCAATTGTGGATCAGCTGCCGATTCCTACTGGCTTCACCCATGCTGAGGCTGTCAGGGGCTATCTCAATCTATTTTACTCGACGCCAGATTTCAGCCAGAAAGTTGTCAGCCTAGTGCTTGACCAGGCTAACCAATATGGCAGAGGGGCGCCAAAAAATGAGCGGGTTATGGTTGAGTACGCCCAACCCAACACCCACCACTCATTCCATATCGGACACTTTCGAAATGCTATCCTGGGCGAAGTGTTATCCAGGTTAGTAGAATTTGCTGGCTTTGACACGATACGCGCCTCCTACCCTGGCGATATTGGCCTGGGCGTTATCACAGTCTTGTGGATCTACCAAAAATTCTACCTGGGGCAGGAACCGCAAGGCATCCACGACCGCGGTCAATGGCTGCTTAAGCTATATGTAGAAGCTACCCAATTGCTCGAGAAAAAAGAAAATGAAACAGCAGAACAAACAGCCCTGAGGGAACAATACGAAGCCGAACGACGCGATCTCTACCGGAGATGGGATGCACAGGACCCACAAGTTCGGGACCTATGGCTGAGAACACGGGAATGGAGTTTGGAGGAATTGAGAGATGTCCTGAACATGATGGACATCAAGATTGATGTGTGGTTCTTTGAGAGCCAGGTCGATGAACCTGCCAAAGCCATTGTGCGATGAGTTAATCCAGTTGGGTATTGCCGATGATGAAAGACCGGATGGACCTGTTATCGTCAAAATTGATGAGAAACTGGGCCTTAAAAAGGAAAAATACCGGACCAACATCATCTTACGCAGCGATGGCACCACATTGTACCTGACAAAGGACCTGGCCCTGGCCAAAGATAAATTTGAGAAGTACCAGGTCGACCGCTCGATCTACGTGGTCGATGTACGCCAAAGCTTGCATTTGCAGCAAACCTTCAAGATTCTGGAATTATGGGGCTTTAAACAAGCAGAAAAATGTTACCACCTCGGCTACGGATTTGTCAGCCTGCCTGAAGGGGCGATGTCTGCCCGTAAGGGCCGCTTGATCTTGTTTAAAGACGTGGCTGATGAGGCCATGCGCCGGGTTCAGGCTGCCATTCAGCAAAAAAACCCTGATCTACCCCAGAGCCAAAGGGAAACTGTCGCCCATCAAGTTGGATTAGGCGCGATGACCTATGCAATGCTGGGTGTTGATAACAACAAAGATATCGTCTTTGAAATGGACGCAGCTCTGAATTTTGACGGCCATACGGGTCCTTACATCCAGAATGCTCATGTGCGCGCTAACAGCATACTCAAAAAGGCAGGCGTCTTTCCCCAGCAGGCCGATTTTAACTACACGTTGACCAATGACGAGATCAAGCTAATTGAGCTGATCTCCAGTTTTCCCCAGGTTGTCCAGCAAGCTGCCACGGAGTACCGGCCTCTGGTCATGGCAAATTACGCTTATGATCTGGCAAATGCTTTTCACAGTTTCTATCATGCCGTTCCGGTGTTACAATCTGATTCGGAACAAGTTCGTCTGGCCCGCCTGCGCCTGGTTGCAGCGGTGCGACAGACCCTGGCAAACGCTTTATCATTATTAGATATTGCAGCACCAGAGGTTATGTAATGATCGGTTTCCATTTATTAGCACATTACGAGGGGTTCGGCGTTGATCATTTTTTCTTTCAGACCAATTCTATAAGGAGATAAATATCTATGTCAAAAATTCGCACAATCATCATGGGCGCTGCAGGGCGCGATTTCCACAACTTCAATGTTTTCTTCCGGGATAATGCTGATTATGATGTACTGGCTTTCACAGCTACGCAAATTCCAGATATTGAGGGTCGAACCTACCCGGCCGAGTTGGCTGGATCTCTCTATCCGGCAGGTATTCCAATTTATGCAGAAAGCGATCTAGAAAAATTGATCGCTGAGAAAAAAGTCGATCAGGTTGTATTTGCTTACAGTGATGTGCCTCATGCATACGTGATGCACAAAGCATCCCAGGTGTTGGCAGCTGGCGCTGATTTCCAATTGATGGGTACGAAGAACACACAAATCAAATCGACTAAGCCTCTCGTCTCTGTTTGCGCAGTCCGAACAGGTTCAGGAAAGAGTCAGACAACGCGTAGAGTTGCAAAAATTCTCATTGACATGGGCTACAAGGTAGCTGCTATTCGCCACCCGATGCCTTATGGCGATCTGGTTAAGCAGGCTGTTCAGCGTTTCGCAGAATATAGCGACCTGGACAAACATGAATGCACAATCGAAGAAAGAGAAGAATATGAGCCCCACCTGGATACTGGGGTCATTGTTTATGCCGGCGTTGATTATGAAAAAATATTACGTCAGGCAGAACAGGAAGTAGATATCGTGCTTTGGGATGGCGGTAACAACGATTTCCCCTTCTATGTTTCCGATCTGCAAATCGTGGTTGCCGACCCGCACAGACCCGGGCACGAATTAGCTTATCATCCTGGTGAAGTCAATGCGCGTGCCGCAGACGTTTTTGTCATCAACAAAGTTGACACAGCCAAACCAAAAGATATCATGACTGTCCGTAACAACCTGCGCAAGGTCAATCCCAATGCAATAGTCATTGAAGGCGCTTCCCCTCTATTTGTAGATGATCCAGCGGCAATAACTGGTAAACGTGTGCTGGTTGTGGAAGACGGCCCTACACTAACCCACGGTGAGATGGCCTATGGCGCTGGCTGGGTCGCCGCACGCCGGTTTGGCGCAGCTGAAATCGTTGATCCACATCCCTATGCAGTCGGCTCGATTAAAGCTACCTACGAAAAGTATCCCAAGACAGGCAATGTCCTTCCTGCAATGGGTTACGGTGAAGCTCAGACCCGCGATCTTGAGAAAACGATCAATGCGATGGATGTTGACCTGGTTGTGATCGGCACACCCATTGACCTGAATCGCATTATCAAAATCGACAAACCGACCCAACGGGTACGTTACGAGTTACAGGAAATTGGTCAACCAACCCTGGAAGATGTTCTGAAGAAAAAATTTGGCAAATAGCTTAGACTCAGGTTTCCAGGTTACAAATTCTTCCCACCCAGCCGGGTGACATCCAGCGTGGTTGAATAATATAGCAAGCAAAGAAAGAGCCGCTAAATGCGGCTCTTTTTATTTGACAAGATCTAAACGATCAATGCCAATCCACTCAATATCCTGGTGATCTCCAAACCGTTTGAGCATGACTTGCAAGGATTGAGGGTTATTATCCACCAAAATGAACCTGCGCCCTAACTGTAAACAGCTGAACCCTGTTGTACCGCTGCCGGCAAAGAAATCTAACACCAGATCTCCTGGCTTTGAAGATGCACGAATGATCCGGTTGATAATGCCCAAAGGTTTTTGGGTTGGATAACCGGTCTTTTCTTTGCTATTGGTTGGTACGATCGTATGCCACCAGGTATCGGTAGGCAATTTCCCTCGCGCGGCTTTTTCGGGACCAACCAGGTCAGGCGCCATATAGGGAATTCGATCAATATCATCCGCATTGAATGTGTAAGCTTCTGGGTTCTTAGCATAGAACAAAATATTATCGTGCTTGGCTGGCCATTTTTTCTTGGAACGTCCGCCATAATCATACGCCCAAATAATCTCATTCAGAAAAGAGTCTCGACCGAAAATCATATCCAGTAGGATCTTGCAATAATGCACTTCCCGATAGTCAATATGAAAGTACAGGCTGCCCTTGTCCGACAACACGCGATATGCTTCTAGCATGCGAGGTTCTAAGAAACTCAAATAATCATCAAAAACATCTTTATATTCACGACTATCCAGTTTGATTGTTTCATAAAGTCTGCCGCTGAAACCTTTTCGATCTCCTGTCGAGGATCGTTGTGTCCGAATTTGAGTTCTTTTCTGGTTTTTTCCTGTGTTAAATGGAGGGTCAATATAAATTAGATCAACCGAGGCAGATGGGATGTTTTTTAGAACTGATAGGTTTTCTTCAAAATAAATGCGATTTTTGTGATGAGTCATGATTTTTTCTGTCCGATTTTCTGTTTCAACACACGATAAAGGAACAATGGGTTGTCGCGCAGGTATCGTTTCGTATACCGTTTCGGAGAAATTATCATGCGCGCCAGCCATTCTAAGTAATTATCGGTCATCCACTGGGGGCCACGCCGTAAATCTCCCGATATGTATTCAAATAATGCACCGCAGGTAATGGCAACACGAGGATTGAGCTCATGCCAGTTTTCCATGAGCCACTGCTCTTGCAAGGGCATGCCCATCCCTACTAAGAGTAAATCAGGATTTGCCTGATTAATCATTCGGATGACCTCACGATTTTCATCGGCGGACTTGTCCTTATTGAAAAAACCATGCATTGTTCCAACGATTTGCAGTTGAGGAAAACGCTCCTTCAGGCGTTGAGCGGCTGTATCTGCCACTCCCATTGAGCCGCCAAGCAGAAACAAGGTCATACCGTTCCTTGAAAACCGTTCGGCTAAAAGCCAGATCCAATCCGCAAGGGTAAAGCGTTCGGAAATATTCAAACCGAGCAAACGAGCGCCAAAAATTACGCCCATCCCATCACAATACACGCGATCACATTGGTTATAAAAATTTCTCAACCACTCGTTCTGATAAGCAAGGTTCAAACCAGTAACATTGACATGCGACACCAATAATCGCTCTTGGTTGGTGATCGTTTGACAGATCTCATCTATCAATGTTTCCAGACGAATATCATCGACTTTTACACCGAGCAATTCAACCTTGGATATCATCACATGCTATCTTAACGTATCGTAAAGTGAGTACTTTTTCGATTCTCAACAAATAGTGGGGATTTTTATGACAACACAAGGCGCTGGTTTTCAGACATCCAGGCGATACCCTAAACCTCGCATCGTTTTAAGAAAACGTGGTTTACGGGGATCTTCTTCGATCGCCTGCCGGAGCCAGCTGATGTGCACATCTAAAGTGCGTGTATCGACGGTATATTCAGTATTCCAAACTTCCTTGAACAACTTCTCACGTTCCAAAGCTTCCCCTGGATGCTCCATAAAAAGGCGCAGAAGATGGGCAAGCCTTGGCGTCAATGTCGCTTCTCTTCCCTGGCAGCGAACAAGTTTCCTGTCTGGGAAAAGACGGATTGGCCCGACATGTAAGATTGGTTCCATATCCCCAGGCAATAAAGGCAATATGCGATTGAGAAGCTTACGGGTGGTAAATGGCAATGCCAGGACGACATTCGCACACGGATCGTCTGTAGAAGATGTTCGTTCCGGGTCTGATATGATCACAACGGGGACGCCATTCGATTTTTCTCTTAAGGACCGGCAAATCCTTTTACCCGTTGTTCGCATTGAGGCTGCATTTACAACCACCAGGTCCGGATCAAACTCAAGTAAACGCGAAACAGCCTCACTCCCAGTTGAGACTAATTCGATTACATACCCTTTTTTGCGTAAACTTGGTACAAAAGGCGGGCTCTCAGCCCGCTTGCCTTCTACCCATAGTATTCTAACTTTCATCGCCCTCTACCTGCCTAATTCGATAATTAGACCCTGGTCTTTAGACCTATCCAATGAGGATAGAATGTTAAAGAAATTATAACCCCAATCTTAAAAAAATTCAATTAGAAGAAGTGAGTTTGCATAGCAGCCCGGGCCATGTTAGAATACTCTACACGTGTGCTTGGTACCCATATGCAGAAGTGATGATCGATTGCCTGGTCACCAGGCCACAAAAGCTAGCGGAGGCTGAAAATGTCTGAAATGATTGAAGTTGTGATTGATAGCATTCGGGTGAGTCTGATGTCGCAACAGCGAATCGTCATCTTACGCCAACAAAATGCTGACCGTTACCTCCCGATTTGGATTGGCGTTTATGAAGCTGAATCAATCACCATCGCGCTCCAAGAAGTTGAAGTTGCGCGACCGCTGACACATGACCTGTTACGGAACATTTTCAATCAATTGAATGCCAGAATATTACGAGTGGAAGTCGTCGCCTTGAGAGATGACACCTTCTTTGGAAATATCGTTGTTGAATTCAATGGGAGAACGCTGGAAATCGACTCACGCCCATCAGATGCTCTAGCTATTGCAGTTCGGGCGCATGTACCCATTTTGGTTGAGAAATCCGTGATGGAATCTGCTGGGATTACCCCAGAGGAAGATTTACAAGACCAACAAACCGAATTCACTGCCCAGTCGGATGAAACAGAAGCTGGAGAGGGTGACGAAAGGTTATCCGTATTTCAGGATTTCCTGGAAGGTCTGGATATTGATGATACGGATTCCGAAGAAGATGATAATCCGGACAAATAATCATCTTCCCCTTAATAACGATCCGGGGTTTAACAGGCATCTTGCCAGTTACCCCGGTTTTTAATCTATAAAAAAACCAATGACAGATTATCCAATTTCTGAAGCCACTCAATCACCCGGTGCACAAATTGTGCCCCAAAGTCGGGAAGCAGAAGAATCGCTGATTGGTTCGATTTTAATTAATCCTGAAGCCTATTATGAAGTAGCGCAATTTATTAAAGACGATGATTTCTATATTCATCG
Organism: uncultured Chloroflexia bacterium; assembly: GCA_963842455.1. GTDB lineage: Bacteria > Chloroflexota > Anaerolineae > Anaerolineales > UBA4823 > CAWJHE01. The sequence continues at coordinate 108,626 of CAWJHE010000005.1, read as the reverse complement.
TCATCGCTGGATCTGGCAGGTATTTAACCGTCTACATGAGCGGCGTGTGCCAATTGATCTGATCACGGTTATCGAAGAATTAGATCAGATGGGCCATTTATCGGAGGTGGGCGGATCTGCCTATATCACCTCTCTGATTAACAACGTTCCAACCTCACTGCACGCGGCCGCATATGGTCATATCATCGAAGAAGCCTCAATCCGCCGACGAATGCTTTCTGCTGCCAACGATATCGCTCGCCTGGCCTACCAGGAAGATACCAGCGTAGAAACGGTGATGGATGAAGCCGAAAAAGCCGTCTTTGGCGTGAGCGAGCGGCGCACAACCCGAGACTTGCAACGTATTCAGCAAGTGCTGAGTGAGTATTATGAACGAATTGATCAGCTTTCCAGCCGGGATGAAGAAATTTTTGGAGTTCCCACAGGATTTATCGATTTAGACCGCATGCTGGGTGGATTGCAACCATCAGACCTGTTAATTGTTGCAGGAAGACCGGGTATGGGTAAGACGGCCTTCATGCTTTCAGCCGCAAAAAACGCCGCCCAAAAACACAAAAAACATGTAGCCATCTTCTCCCTGGAAATGGCGAATGAACAACTTGTCCAACGCCTGATTTCTCAAGAGACAGGCATTGATTCGCAACGCTTGCGTACCGGTAAGCTGACGGAAGATGAGTGGCCGTTGTTCAACCATGCCATCGAAGTACTCAGCGACACCATGATTTTTCTGGATGACACCCCAGCGCTGACTCCTTTACAATTACGAACGAAATGCCGTCGCTTACACCTCGAGTTTCAGCTTGACCTAATTTTGGTTGACTATCTGCAATTGATGACCAGTGGATCACGTTCTGAAAACCGCGTCCAAGAGGTTTCTTATATCTCACGCAACTTGAAGGTGCTGGCTCGTGAACTTAATGTTCCCGTGCTGGCAGCCGCCCAGCTATCCCGTGCCATTGAACAACGTGCGGATAAAGACCCTCAACTCTCCGACTTGCGAGAAAGTGGTAGCCTTGAGCAAGATGCCGATATTGTCATGTTCATCCACCGTCCTGAAATTTACGAGAAGGATACGCTTAAACAAAACATCGCCCAAATTAAAATTGCCAAACACCGCAACGGCCCTGTTGGCACGATTGAACTGGTTTTTCGCAGCAATATCGCCAAATTTGAAAACGCAGCCACACGTCATGTGGATTTATCCCAGGTAGGATAAAAAGATGCCGCCCTTTCCTGGATTTCCCAACGGAAAAGTTCACCTAATACCACTTCCAGCGCCTTTTTTTGAAGACCTCATGCTTCAAATTGATAACCGCGAAGAACTATTAATTACACTGCAAGCATTTTATTTGTTGGATCAACTGGATGGAACTTTTCGGTTTTTAAGGCAGCAGGATTTTTCAGCAGATGCACGCTTTATGCAAGCCTTAGGCGAGAAAGCAAGCGAGGCGAAAAAGAGATTAAAGCAAGGATTGGAAAAAGCAGTCGATCGAGGAACTTTGATTGCCACACCAGTCCAAATGGATGATAAAAAAGAGACTTGCTATTTCCTGAATTCTCCAAAAGGGCGTGCGGCTGTCAGAGCGATCACAAGCGGGCAATGGTCCCCTGGAGAAAACATAAACTCCACGAATGATATGCCCGAGGAATTACCCAACATCTTTCGCCTTTATGAGGAAAATATTGGTCCAATCACCCCTCTGTTAGCTGAGATGTTAAGTGAAGCAGAAGATACCTACCCTGTGCACTGGATTGAAGATGCTCTTCGAATTGCTGTAGAAAGAAACAAGCGCAATTGGCGTTATGCTGAGGCCATTTTAAAGAAATGGCAAGTGGAAGGACGCGATGCAAAAAAAGAACAATCCCAAGATCGACGAGACTCTGCAGAAAATCGCCGGCGGTATGTCGAAGGCGAATTCTCAGATTTCATCGAACATTGAGCCTGCATTGAACCAAAACAATTCTTTACAAGGCGACCCAAACTGCCCAAATTGCCAGGGATTGGGTTATTACCGGCTGGACCTACCCCTCGGTCATCCAGAATTTGGCAAGATCCATCTATGCGAATGCCGGCAGGCGCAAGTCAACCTACAGGCACGCGAACGCCTGTTTGCTCTCAGCCAGTTGAATGAGTTAAACCATCTGACCTTTGAAAATTTTCAGCCACACGGTCGGGTAGGTCTCTGGCCACAACAAGCTGAATCTCTCGAGCAAGCCTACAATCAAGCGCAACAATTTGCCGCATCACTAAAAGGTTGGTTATTGTTTCAAGGCGGTTACGGAAGCGGGAAAACGCACCTGGCGGCTGCTGTTGCCAATTTTGCAGTGAGTATCGGTGTGCCCACTTTATTCATTACCGTACCGGACTTATTAGAACTCTTTACGCTTTGCTTATAACAGCTCCGAAACGACTTTTGAAAAACGTTTTGATGAAATTCGCCAGGCGCAACTGTTGATAATGGATGATTTCGGTACTCAGAATGCTACCGAATGGGCTCAAGAAAAATTGTTCCAAATCATCAATTATCGCTACATCAATCGCTTACCCATGGTGATCACCACGAATTTGCTCGATCAAGATATTGAAGAACGGATCAACTCCCGGCTTAATGACCCGGAGTTGGTTACACGGGTGAGAATTTTGGCTCCCGATTTCCGTGACCCAACCGGAGACCAGGGACATCACAAACTTTCATCCCTGGATTTGTTGCACAAATGCGTTTTTGCGAACTTTGACCTGCGCAAAGATGAGGACCTGGAAAAAGGTGAGCTCCAGAGCCTGGAAAAGGCTTTCAATGCCTGCCAGAAATATGCTCAGAAACCACGCGGGTGGCTACTTCTGATTGGCTCCTATGGAAGTGGAAAAACCCATCTGGCGGCAGCCATTGCCAACTTTAGAGCAGATAGCAACGCTCCCCCTCTTTTTGTTGTAGTTCCCGATCTGATGGACCATCTTCGAGCCACCTTTAACCCTAACAGCACCGTGAGCCTGGATAGACGCTTTGAGGAGGTAAGAAATGCCCCCTTGCTGATTCTAGATGACCTGGGAACTCAATCTTCATCACCCTGGGTAAAAGAAAAACTCTACCAATTGTTCAACTTTCGGTATAATGCCGAGTTACCAACCGTGATCACATCTGCAACAGGGTTGGAGGAGATGGATCCACGTCTAAGAAGCCGGTTCTTAGATAAGCGTCTTTGCACTGTTTATGCAATTACAGTTCCCCCGTATACTGGCCGTAGTTCCAAACCAGCGCCCACCACAACCAAGCGAACCAGAAAACAATCCCAAACTTATTCGTGAGAGGTGTTATCCATGAACGATCAAATCGCACAATGTTTGCATTGCCAACGTAATTCAGAAGAAGTCCCCTTAATCCAGCTTGAATTTAATGGTTCCACTCTTTGGATCTGTCCGCAGCATTTACCCATCTTAATTCATAAACCAGCCCAATTACAGGACAAATTACCTGGAGCAAGGTTTGCAGATGACGCGGAAAGTCACCATCACTAATCAAGAATTTATGACTTTCTCTTGTTTTTATTTGTTGGAAAAGATATGAATCAAGAAACTCTTCCCCTTCCAGATTTTTACTCTCCAAAGAAGGTTGAAAGTATTTGGAACGTTCCTTACCAACAGCGGTCCACTGCTGCCCGAGAATGGGCTAAGAAATATCAAATTCCACCCGCATCGACAGACAAATTACGTACCTGTCTGTTAGCAGTGGATCTCCAAAATAGTTTTTGCATGCCCGGTTTTGAGCTGTTTGTCGGCGGTTCATCAGGAAACGGAGCAGTTGAGGATAATCAACGATTATGTGAATTTATCTATCGCAACCTGTCTTCGATCACACATATTTGCGCCACATTGGACACGCATCATGCCATGCAAATCTTCCATGCTGTTTTTCTGGTCAATGAGAGAGGTGAACATCCTGATGCACTGACCCTGGTGAGCCAGCAAGACATTATAGAAAACCGCTGGAGAATTTCTCCTCAGGTGGCAGAATTCCTGGGTATGACTCCCGCAGAAGGTCAGGAATACCTCCTGCACTATGCTAGCCAACTCAAAGATCGCGAAAAATATGATTTGACTGTCTGGCCCTATCATGTGATGCTCGGGTCTGTTGGTCACGCATTGGTTCCGTCTGTAGAAGAAGCAATCTTCTTTCATAACATAGCTCGTTATGACCAGGTTGAATTCCAAATAAAAGGGAGCAATCCTCTCACAGAACACTACTCAGCGATTGGACCAGAGGTATTGCATGACCAAAAGGGACGTTTAATCGACCAGAAAAGCGAACACATCTTGCAACTGGTACAGAATTTTGATCGAGTGATCATTGCAGGGCAGGCTAAAAGTCACTGTGTTGCCTGGACAGTTGAGGATCTGCTGCAACAACTATTAGCCGTTGATGGCACCCTGGTTGGGAAAGTTTACTTGCTTGAAGATTGTACTTCACCGGTAGTTATCCCAGGTGTTGTCGATTACTCCCAGGCTGCTGAGTCCGCATATCAAAAATTTGCGGCAGCCGGTATGCATCTGGTCAATTCCACACAACCTTTGAACACTTGGCCAGAATTTTTTCCATCATAGATTATATAAGCTCAGAGTCAGCGTTCAAACGACCAGATTAATATCAAATTGGAGCGTTCGTATCGCCATTGACAAGGAACATATTCAGTGTATACTTGATTTGTAACCATGCATGGAGCGCATTTTTTCAGTAATGGTTACCACACGAATCTCCATCCCAAAAGAGAGGAGGTGTTGCCAAAATGTCTGATGGAAGTAGTATCTTACGAAGCGCTGCGGTAACCCTCCTCGCCCGATCATAGGGTACCGCAGCGCTGCAAGGAGCCGTCATATGGACGGCTTCTTGTCTTTAACTTCAATCTTTATGAAAAGTTTGCAGTCAATCGTTCTAATTCAGGTATACTTGTTTCGCACTCTACTGGATTACCCTAGGCTTGGGAAGGAAACTCGTGAAAACCTTTTCACAAAAAAGCAATTCCTGGATTACAACGATTGGCCAACACCCCCGCTATGTTCAATCTCGTACAACCCTTATGTATGGTGGGTTGGCAATCGGAATTGGACTGGCCAGCGGTGTGGGTGTTTATATTTTCAAATACTTGATTGATTTCTTCCACAAGCTCTTTTTCTCCAATATTCAGGCCATCTTGTCACCCTGGATCAAATGGGGAGTTGTACTCTTACCAGTTCTCGGCGGGTTATTGGTTGGTCTCATCCGCCGCTATTTTGTTGGAGAAGAAAAGCATCATGGTGTAGCTGGCATTATGGAAGCTACGGCATTGGCTGGCGGCAGGTTGCGTTATAACCGCATTCCGGCAAAAACCATCGCGTCTGCACTGAGCATCGGCAGCGGCGCTTCCGTTGGTCCTGAGGATCCATCTGTTCAAATCGGAGCCAATATCGGTTCGATGGTTGGGCAAAAGCTTCGCCTATCAGATGATACGATCCGCACCCTGGTGGCTGCAGGCGCTGCTGCTGGTATTGCGGCTGCATTCAATGCACCAATTGCAGGTGTCTTCTTTGCCCTGGAGGTCATATTAGGCCAGATCGGCGCAAACACGATGGGAGCCATCGTTATTTCTGCAGTCTCATCTGCTGTGATTACGCAGGCTATATCAGGCTCCCAACCAGCATTTATCGTGCCAAAATACGCCTTTAACAGCGCCTGGGAGTTGCCTTTATACTTCGGTCTTGGCTTGTTAGCCGGTCCGCTAGCCGCAATTTACGTTCGCCTGGTGTACACAGCACAAGATCTATTTAGGAATTGGAATTTCCCAAATTGGTTGAAACCAGCCGCAGGCGGTGTAGCTATCGGGTTTATAGGTCTTTTTCTTCCTCAAATCTTTGGCGTGGGTTATGAAACCATTGAGCAAATTTTAGCGGGTGAGAAGCTCGGTGTGCTCTTGTTGATCAGCCCTAATTTTGGCAAAATTAATCTTAACCCCAGTTAGCATTGGCAGTGGGTTCATGGGGGGTGTTTTCGCCCCATCATTATTCCTGGGCGCCATGCTAGGAGCAGCCTATGGCGCTGTAGCGGGCAACCTGATCCCAAGTATGGCGCTTTCTACGGCTGCCTTTGCTATGGTCGGCATGGCGGCCGTGTTAGCCGGCGCAGTCCATGCGCCACTCACAGCAATCATCTTGCTCTTTGAAATGACCAACGACTACCGCATCATTTTGCCATTGATGTTCGCTGTTATCGTCAGCATGTTGATTTCCCAGATTTTGCAGCGCGATTCAGTTTACACCTTAGGGTTAACGCGCAAAGGAATACGATTAAACCGTGGACGTGACATCGAGATTTTGCAGGCAATAACTGTAGATGAAGTCATGCAGGCTCCCCCACCCATTTTGCTTGAAACTGATTCTTTGGAACGAGCCGAAACAGTCTTTACTGAAAGCAATCATTTCGCCCTACCAGTCCTTAATCTATTCGGTGAATTGTGTGGAATCCTGACTATACGAGATTTAGAACAAGCCCGCCAACGTGAGAATAGTGTCAACGTAATTTTTGAAATTTTTACCCGGGATCCAATCACTGCATTTCCTGACGAAAATATTGATCAGGCCTTGCTTAAGATGAGCCCAAGAGATTTCGGACGCTTGCCTGTCGTGTCACGGGAAAAACCGACACAACTTGTCGGTTGGCTCAGGCGGAACGACATCATTCGAGCTTACGATATTGCTATCACCCGTCGCGCGGCTTTGAGACACAGTGTACACCAAATTCGCTTAGATGCTTTCAGCCCTGAGCAGGTGAATGTTATCCAGATAACCATACAGCCAAAATCGCCCATTGCGAATCATCTGGTGAATGAAGTCAAATTCCCAAAGGAATCAATGATTGCCACTCTGAGGAGAGGTCGCCATACGATCATTCCCCGGGGAGATACATTACTTCAGCCAGGAGATATTTTGGTTATCGTAGCTGAAGGCGAAGCAAAACGCATCATCGAAGAATTGTGCAAAACGAATAATTCTGACAACCCAACCAATTAAACCTGCAGGGAGAACTTTATGCAATCTTCAATCCCGGTCCTATCCATCATCGGCAAATCTGGATCTGGCAAAACAACTTTCATGGAAAAACTGATACCCGAATTGAAAGCCCTGGGGTTACGAATCGCTACCATTAAGCATCATGCACACCCCGGTTTTGATATCGACCAACCTGGGAAAGATACCTGGCGCCACGCTCAGGCAGGCAGCGACATGGTGATTATCGCCGCTCCTGACAAAATCGCTACCATACAAAAACTTGATCAGGAAAAAAGCCTGGATGAAATCCTTTCCAGTATCACAGGTGTGGACCTTGTTTTAACGGAAGGATACAAGCGGGCTGGAAAACCATCCATAGAGATCGTGCGCGCTGAACATGGCGTTGCCATTATCAGTTCTAAAGAACAACTCCAGGCTGTTGCCACCAACATTCATCTGGACCTGGCCGTCCCGCAGTTTGACCTTGAGAATGCAGCAGAGATTGCCCAATGGATTACCCAGGTATTTCTAAAACAATCTGAATGATTTTTTCTGTAAGCCTTGATTATTTGTTAGAATAAAAGCATGTCAACTTTAGTAAATCAAGATAGCGCCGCAAATATGCACATAACAGATTTTGAAAATACACTCGATACCTATCTAAGAGCGCGTTTTACACTGATCGTGCTAATTACTCCCGAAGAAGAACGTGCGTTGCAATCAATTAAAACCGTCTGTGATGCCAGCCGGCGCGCCTGTTTGACTTGGGATTTAGCAGAAGGGTTCCAAATCATCAGCCTTACTTCTGTTCCACTTCCCAGCGCTTCAGACTCCTCTAACCGCCTTAGAACAGGTAGACAAAGGTGACGGCGAGGCTGTATATATCCTTAAAGATTTTCACGAATCATGGTCTAATCCACAAATCAAGCGAAAATTACGCAGCCTGGCGCAGAGACTTAAATTTACACGCAAATCAATCCTCATCACAACAACCAGCACAAAAATACCAGAAGAGCTTCGGGATGAAGTTGTTTTGATAGAATATCCGGCTCCTAATATCAAAGAATTGGAAAATGTGCTAAAACGCCTGTCTCAGACCCCTGGAGTGAAAATCAACCTGACAGCCCTGGGACATGAAAAATTAGTCCAGGCTGCCTTAGGTTTATCCACAGCCCAGGCGCAGCGCGTGTTTGCCAAAGCCATCGTTTCAGATGGTATTCTAGATGATCGGGATATTGATTTGGTGACCGAGGAAAAGAAGCAGATTATTCGCGAAAGCGAAGCCCTGGAATACTTCTCAGCCATCGAAACACCCGACGATGTGGGAGGTCTAGAGGTTTTAAAAGAATGGCTGCGTTTACGTGAAAGAGCCTTCACCCAACAAGCTCGCGATTATGGTTTGCCCGCTCCGAAAGGGATTGCCCTGATTGGCATCCCGGGAACCGGGAAGAGTTTAACAGCCAAGATGATAGGGGGCTTATGGAAACTTCCTCTACTCCGTTTGGATACCGGTGCATTATTTGGCAGCCTGGTAGGCGAATCCGAGGAAAGGGTTCGTCGGGCTTTGAAAATAGCCGAAACTGTTGCCCCATGTGTTATCTGGATCGATGAAATGGAGAAAGGTCTTGGCCCACGGCGGTTTGGATAGCGGCACAAGCCAGCGTGTATTTGGCGCCATCCTGACCTGGATGCAGGAAAAAACCGCTCCCTGTTTTGTGGTAGCAACAGCCAATGATATCAGCCAACTCCCCCCCGAACTGCTGCGAAAAGGACGGTTTGATGAGGTTTTCTTTTTAGATTTACCTACATCGATCGAGCGGCGAGAAATTTTTTCTGTGCATCTGCGGAAACGGAAAAGATTGCCCCAGGATTTTGATATAGACCGGCTTGCCCAGGAAGCAGAAGGCTATGTGGGGGCAGAAATTGAACAGGCTGTAATCGATGCAATGTACCTCGGTTTTAATAGCGAACGCGAATTTACAACCGGTGATATTTCCCAATCTCTGCAACGCCTGGTGCCGCTATCCGTCTCACAACGAGAGATTGTACAAGCCCTGCGTGAATGGCTCCGCCAGGGGCGCGCCCAATCCGCTTCCTTCAATGAATCACGCGAGGCAGAAGGCCAATTTGTCCCATTGCAAATTTCTAAAGCAAAATGAGCCCTGAAAGTAGCCCAAGGGAGATTGCTAAAGTCCTTGTACAGGAGATCATCAGGGAAGGTTCTCCGGAAATTAGCGGTATACTTTCAAGAGTGCTTACTCAGCTGAGCGATCAACCGTTAAGGCAGGGGATTCTTGATGCATTTACACAAGAGCTAGAATCGATAAACATCGATCAACTTTGGGAAACCTGGAAGGCAACCCGGCAGTCCGAACTGGAAAAATTTCTGCTTGAAACTCAAGTTCCTGCCTTTTCACCGAATGCAACCAGAATATTCAGCCAGCTTAAACTTGGTCGGTTGAATGAATTAACCAATGCCAACATCGATGCAGTTGCTCACTTGTTAATTGCAGGGGAAGATCAAGATCCACAAATCGCAGAGAACGCTATATGGGTCCTCGAGCGATTACAAGGGTCATTCAGCCCAAGAAGAAGTCTGCCGGTGGTTTATCGAACATGATCATCCCATTGCCCGGCGCGTTGCCCTGGCAGGCGAATTATCTCCCCAAAGACCCTCAGATGCGTGCATTGTTCTTTTTATTAACTGAACAGTGGGAACGATATGAAAACCTGGACTTTGATATCAGTCTGGTTAGTGCAGTTTTCCAGGCAGCTAATCCTGAACTCAGGAGAAAAATTTCGAACTTTGCACTTCGCTCCGGATGGAGCGGTTATGTGGAAGCAATCACAAAAAACAGGCAAACACGAAAATTATCCGAATTAAGTGGCGAGGAATGGCAAGCCATTATAACCATACTCTCTCGTGATCGCCGCGGGAATGAAATGTGGCGATTAGCCCAGGCAGCTCCTGTAGAACGCAGCGCTCAAATCATCCGGGAATTGAATGATCTCGATTGGCAGCCCAAAAATAATCAAGAAAAAACAGAATATGGATTGTGGGTACAGGCAGCGGAACAATGTTTCCAGCTTGGGAAACCCGTATCGCGCCTGCCTGGAGAAGAAATTTCCTGGGCTGCTCACACTAAACCTGTTTCCTGCCTGAGCATGCGCCCACAAGGTGATTTATTAGCTACTGGTAGCACGGATCATCAAGTATGTATATGGGATGCCCTAGATGGCGCCTTGGTACACCGGATACAGGGTCACACAGCCTATATCCAATCCCTGGCTACCAGTCCTGATGGTTCTTTCCTGGCCAGCGGCAGCGCCGACCGCTCTGTTCGCATCTGGAATTATGAGAACGGCGGCAGTAAGCACATATTTGGTGGACATGCAGGCGAAGTAACCAGCCTGGTTTTTTCCCCCGATTCTAAACTGCTTGCCAGTGGTGATTCCCAACAGGTGCGCATTTGGTCCGTACACACAGGGAACTTGGTTAAACAAATTTCTATCGCCGATGGACCAGTCAGCCAATTAGCCTTTGACCCAAATGGGGCTTTTATCTACGCCAGCGGACAATCCAGTCTTTATTGCCATGCTTTATTTGAAGACATAACTCCTCTGTCCATCCCCGAACGAATCCGTTCCTGGCAGATTATTTCATCGAGTTCCCAAGAATTAGATACATCCCTGCTGATTACCAGCAGCTCTTACAAGAGGATCCGGCTTTGGAGCCTGCCCACAGGTCTGCAATTGGCCGTTCTGGATGGACTGGCAGATGGCGAAAATCTGTGCGCGAGCCCGCAAGGTCAATTCATCATTGCCAGCGAAGGAGAAAAGCTCCGCCGATGGCAATTCCCGAGCGGCACACCCGAGTCAGATCTGATTGGGCATAGCGGTCGAGTAACTGCCATCCTCTGTGATCCACACGGAAAATTCTTGCTCAGCGCTGGCGAAGAAGGATCTGTGCGCTTATGGCACATGAACCATCACCGAAGCCACACGATTAAGCAGGAATTATCTTACCCCGTAACCAAGTTTATCATGGATGATTCCAGGCATAAAATCGCATACATCCAGCAAAACCGGGTTACGACACACACTTTGTACGATTTAGACAATCTCATTCAGGAGCCATTAGACTCGATCCGCATGGAAGCTGTCTCTACAGCAGAAAGCTATATCTTAGCATCTCCTGACACCCATGTTGAACAATCCTGGATGCGTCTGATACGCCTGGGGGTAAACTGGCGAAACCGTTATGATATTGAAATCAGCGAGAATCTCCCCAAAATTGCTGTGGGAAATTATGACATACAATTAAGTTAATTCTGGATTGCAAGGAGTAGATTTTTCAGTTACACTTCAATCACCAGTCAACATTGAATTTCCACCTATCCATCCAATAGAAATCCCCTTGCGGAGGAATGCAAGAAATGACTCCATCATACAGGGCATTACTTAATAACGGCGTATTATCACAACGCGTCAACGATGCCTTCGCGAAATTAAAAAGCTGCAATGTCTGCGCTTGGGAATGCAGGGTAAACCGACTGGAAGGCAAGCTGGGCATCTGTCAGACCGGAGAACTTGCCTGGGTCGATGGGTATGGTCCTCACCTGGGAGAAGAAAATCCAATCAGGGGTTGGCGCGGATCAGGTACGATTTTCTTTGCCCGATGTAATATGCGTTGTCAATATTGCCAAAACGCCAACATCAGCCAGGCATCCTCAGGGAAGCTGATGACCCCTAAAGAAGTAGCTGAAATCATGATGGAATTACAAGCCGGTGGATGCCACAATATCAACCTGGTTTCTCCCAGCCATATCGCCCCCCAGATCCTGGCTGCAGTTAACTTGGCGGCCCAAGCTGGCCTGCATTTACCCCTGGTTTACAACACCGGAGGATATGATTCTGTAGATATGCTACGATTACTGGATGGGGTTATTGATATTTATATGCCTGATATGAAATATGGAAGCTCCCAAATTGGGCGGCATTATTCCAAAGTCAAAAATTATGCACAGATCAATCAGGCAGCCGTCAAGGAAATGCATCGACAGGTGGGAGATTTGCAAATCGATTCGGACGGCCTGGCAACCCGAGGCTTGCTTGTCCGCCACCTGGTTTTGCCCCACCATCTGGCTGGCAGCGAAGAAGTGTTCCGCTTTATCTCAGAAGAGTTATCGGAAAATACTTATCTCAATATCATGGATCAATATCATCCAGCATTCAATGCTGGACAATATCCTAAACTCAAACGGCGAATCACAATGGATGAATTTCAATCTGCACTAATAATGGCTGAAAAAGCTGGCTTAAAACGCATCGAAAAATAATTAAGATCACATGCCTTGACAAATAGAAGCACAGTGATAAAATCATATCGATGTACATCTAATTAAATATATAGGTATAAATATGGAAAATTCTCAGACTTTTGATGAATTATTAAACTTCTTTAAAACCTTGTCGGACCAGAACAGGTTGAAGATCATTGGTTTATTAGCAGAAAAACCGTACTCAGTGGAACAATTAGCTGAAAAGTTGAATCTGACCTCTTCAACCGTTTCTCATCATCTATCCAGGCTTTCAAAAGCCAAGTTAGTCAGCGCGCGCGCTGAAGGATACTACAGTATTTATCAATTAGAAACCAAAAACATGGAGGCCATGGCACAACGCATGTTAGCTAAAGAGTTCCAACCAACCACACCCCATGAATCCGAATTGGATGATTTTGATCAAAAAGTCCTCAAAAATTATCTGGATGCCAATAACCGGATTAAAAGCTTTCCTAACAAAAGTAAGAAGATTGCTGCCATCTTACGCTATGTAGTAAAAGCTTTTGAAACAGGAAAACAATATACAGAAAAAGAGGTTAACTCAATTCTGTCACAATATTCTGATGACACAGCCTTCCTGCGTCGAAACTTGATCGAATTCGGTCTTATGGAGCGCCAGGGTGGCGGTGGCCTCTACTGGCGAGTGGATGAGTCAAAATCCCTTCAAAAATAAGTATATGTTCCTCCATCAGGAATTTGTTCGTGATTGAACGGTGTAGTTTGGTACACATAATAGTTCAGCCAGTTTGAAAATAGCAAATGGGCATGTCCTCTCCAGCGGACCAAAGGCTCGCCATCCGGGTTATCTCCAGGAAAGTAGTTTTGGGGAACCTGGATCGGCAAGCCTTTTGCCAGATCCCGCTCAAATTCTGTTTTTAAAGTTTCCGGATCATATTCCGAGTGACCTGTGATATAAAAATGCCGGCGGTTCCGTGATGAAACGATATAAACACCAGCCTCATCTGAAACCGACAGGAGTTCTAATTCGGAAATGCGTTCGATATCCTTCGCCCTTATTTCTGTATGACGAGAATGGGGAGCATAAAAGACATCGTCAAAGCCACGCAATAACATTTCCTGGCGGTTGAATATCCTATGAGGGAAGACACCAAACAACTTCTTTTCTAAATCATATTTCTTTATGCCATAACGATAATATAAACCGGCCTGTGCTGCCCAACAAATATGGAATGTAGAAAAGACATTGCTTTCACTCCACTTCATAATTTTTGTCAATTCTGGCCAGTAATCAACTTGTTCAAAAGCCATCTGCTCCACTGGTGCACCAGTAATGATCAGGCCATCAAATTTTTCTTGCTTTACCTCATCGAATGTTGAATAATGATTTAGCAGATGCTCGGCAGGTGTATTTTTTGAATCGTGAGTAACCGGAGCCAGTAAAGTCACATCCACCTGTAAGGCCGAATTACTTAACAGTCTCAAAAGTTGGGTCTCCGTAACGATTTTCGTCGGCATAAGGTTGAGAATTGCCATGCGCAAAGGTCGAATATCTTGATGGCTTGCGCGTCTTCTTCCCATGACAAAAATATTCTCGCGTTCCAACACTTTCTTAGCAGGCAAAGTAGAGGGGATGATGACTGGCATAGTTACTCCTTTTTTCAACTAAAAACTTCAATTATCAAAAACAATATCCAATGATCACAGATTTAAGCGTGAGATAATGCCTGCTCAAGATCCCACAAGATATCTTCAATATCTTCGATTCCGATGCTCAGTCGAATGAAATCAGGTGATACTCCAGCCCGAATTTGCTGTTCGGAGTTAAGTTGACTGTGAGTTGTACTGGCAGGGTGAATTGCCAGGCTTTTTGAATCTCCTAAATTCGCCAGGTGAGTGAAGAGTTTGAGATGATCAATAAAGTTCTTGCCGCCCTTTAGACCGCTTTTAACCCCAAAACCGAGCACTGCCCCAGGTCCTTTGGGAATATATTTCCTGGCCAGGTCAAAATCCGGATGGGATTTTAAACCGGGATAAGACACCCAGGAGACCTTTTTATGGGCTTCCAAAAACTCCGCTACCTTCTGTGCATTTTGAACATGGCGGTCCATGCGCAGGCTTAGTGTCTCTAAACCTTGCAGTAATAACCAGGAATTAAATGGCGATTGGCAAGGACCTAAATCACGCAACATTTGAGCCCTTGCCTTTGTGATAAAAGCCGTAGGACCCAGGCTTGCATAAACCAATCCATGATAACTGGGGTCGGGCGTCTGAAAATCGGGAAATCGGGGGCTGGTACTCCAATCAAATTTACCTCCATCCACGATAACACCCCCCATGGTCGTGCCATGACCACAAATGAATTTGGTCGTTGAATGGACAACGATATCCGCACCCCACTCAATCGGCCGGCACAGATAAGGTGAAGCAAAAGTGTTATCGATCACAACCGGTATTTGAAATTCCTTAGCAATCCGGGCAACTTCTTCAAAAGGAAAGACATTAATACTAGGGTTTCCAAGAGTCTCACCCCAAATCAGTTTTGTGTTTGGGCGAATAGCTTTTCGAAAGTTTTCTGGGTTGCTTGAATCAACAAAAGTAGTTTCAATTCCAATGCGTGGGAATGTATAAGCAAATTGACTGATTGTTCCTCCATAGAGAGACTGGGAGGCGACAATATGGTCACCTGTATTGCACAAGGCCAGGATGACCATGGCCTGTGCTGCATGACCCGAACTAGCTGAGAGTCCCCCGCTCCCGCCTTCCAGGTCAGCCATTCTTTTTTCAAAGACATCGCTGGTCGGGTTCATGATGCGCGTGTAGATATTTCCAGTCTCCTCCAAAGAAAACAGCCGCGCTGCATGGTCTGTACTCTGAAATGCGAATGCGGTTGTTTGATAGATCGGCAATGCAATCGAACCTGTTGTTGGATCTGGGACCTGCCCTGCATGCAACTGTCGAGTGGAAAAACCAAATTTTTTTTCATTGCTTGTTGTAGTCATAAAGAGTCTCCTGATCAAAAATAAAACGGCGGACAGCCAGTCGCAAAACCCGAGGATTTGCGGGATGGCTGTCCGCCGTCTGGTACGTGAACCTGAATGGTTACACGAGGTTAACCTTTCGTTCTAAGATTACCCAGGCGGTGGTTTCAGCCCCCGCCCAGGGCATGGACATAAAGTTAATCATTGCATGTTTCCTGTGTTAGAAGTTCCGCCAATTGTATGGATAAAAGCCAGAACTGTCAAGAGTAGAAACTCGCCAAAATTCTTCACAATTTCGAGTAGAATATTCATATTTGATAACCTCAAATAGATAGTCAATATTCTTTATAGAACCGATTATGAAAGAAGATAATCTGCATTTTCCTTTTTCTCATTCAATGGTCAGGAGACCCCACGCATGCCGCCATTCTCCCCACTTTCTGCAATCACTTTCTTAAAAACAAAAGATATGCAAGCAACCACAAGGTTTTATACAAACATCTTGGGGTTTGAATTGATATTGGATCAGGAATATTGCCGGATCTTTCGCATTTGCCCTAACTGTCACCTTGGTTTCTGCCTGACTGAGGGCGAAACGGGGAGTCCAGAGATTATATTAACTCTCGAAATTCCGGATGTAGATGGATACCACAGCCATTTACAATCACTCGAATTCCAGGTTGAAATACCCCCCAGGCTGAATGAAAAGTTCAACATATACCAGATGTTTCTACGAGATCCAAATGGTTACCTGATCGAGGTGCAACGCTTCCTTGACCCTAAGTGGGATCAAGCCCGCCAAATTGCTTAAGTCTAAATTGGACCAGGTTTTTTCCAATCGTAAAGGAGATGAACTTATGCCTGAACCTTTTGTGATCCAAGCCCACGACCACTATGTGCTCGGGACTTGCTTTGCCTTCAGTCATCCCATTCTGATCACTTCAGGGATGGATAAGAGAATAAAGCTTTGGTCAGTTCCCGATTGGCAATTGATCAAAACAATCGAAGGACACCAGAATAGTGTCAATAGTATTTCTCTCAACTCTGAAGAAAGCCTCATGGCCAGCGGTTCAACAGATGCTTCCATCCGAGTTTGGTCCTTTCCAAGCGGGGAATTGAGACATATCCTGCTTGACCGTAAACAAACTGTGTCTCAAGTCAAATTTTCTCCTTCCGGCCAATATCTGGGAGGTGTATATTACGGCGGCTATACCGCTGTTTGGAACCCAAACGGCGAGTCAGTTCTGCGAGTAAAAGCTAGCAAAAAGAATCTGGGGTGCCTGGATTTTCATCCCGACGAAAAATTGGTAGCCGTAAGCGGATTAGGAGAAGAGATTTCTCTTTTGTCTATACCCGATGGGCGCTTGGAAAATCAGTTTTCAGCTCATCCGGTAGCCGTATCCGGTTTACGCTTTATCCAATCTGGCAAAGTCCTGGTGTCTATGGGATATGATCAAACCATTAAGTTTTGGGATACTGAAACCTGGCAAACCCTGCAGGTCCTGGCCTTCACCGGCAAAGCTCTTCGTCATCTGGCCTTTTCGCATGACCATTCCCTCATGGCGGTGGGCTTGGAAGGCGCAATCCAACTCTGGTCTCTACCCACCTGGCAACTTTTGATTGAATTTTCCGCTGGTGCAAAAGCAATAAACCAAATTTCTTTCAGCAAAGACCATCATTGGCTGGCAGCTGGCGCTGCGGATCAAAAAGTCAGGATTTGGCCATTGGATTTTTCTGGCATGATTTAAATTTATCAGTGAAGCCATTGCAGACAAAGTTCTCGTTTTGACACGACTTACAGGAGGAAGCAGGAAATGTACGACGAACAGAAATTGGAAGATTTACGCCGTAAACTCGATGAATGGCAAAAATCCAGCTTGCAAAAGAGCCTGGAACGTTTACCTGAACAAAAAACTGCCTTCATCACAACTTCATCCGAACCCATAGATCGCCTGTATACGCCATTGGATGTTGAAAATCTAGACTATTTCGAACAACTTGGCTTTCCAGGAGAATATCCATTTACACGCGGGGTGCACCCGACCTTGCATCGCAGTCGACTCTGGACGATGCGCATGTTTGCAGGCTTTGGAACTGCTGAAGAAACAAACCAGCGATTTAAATATTTGTTGGATCAAGGACAAACCGGGTTATCCATCGCCTTTGACTTAGCTACTCTGATGGGCTACGACACCGATTCGCCTGAAGCATTGGGTGAATTCGGAAAATGCGGTGTGGCTGTTTCGTCTTTGAAGGATATGGAAATTTTATTGGATGGCATCCCCCTGGACAAAGTCTCAACCAGTATGACGATCAATTCGCCAGCAGCCGTGATTTGGGCAATGTACATCGCTGCCGCCGAAAAACAAGGCGTGCGCCCCGATCAATTGCGAGGCACCACACAAAATGACATTTTGAAAGAATACATCGCACAAAAGGAGTATATATTTCCGCCCGAACCATCTATGCGACTGGTGACGGATACGATTGAATATGGAACCAAGAACGTACCCCAATGGAACACGATCAGCATATCCGGCTATCATATTCGCGAAGCAGGGTCTACTGCTGCCCAGGAGTTGGCATTTACCCTGGCGGATGGCATGGAATACGTGCGCTGGGGAATCCAACGCGGCCTGGACCTTGACCAATTTGCTCCTCGGTTGTCTTTTTTCTTTAATGCCCACAATGATTTCTTCGAAGAAATTGCCAAATACAGGGCAGCCCGCCGGATTTGGGCCAGAGAAATGCGCCAAACTTTTGGCGCAAAAGACCCTCGCTCCTGGCTGATGCGTTTTCACACCCAAACTGCGGGTGTCTCTTTAACTGCTCAACAGCCCGAGAACAATATCGTCCGCGTGGCAATCCAGGCTTTGGCAGCCGTCTTAGGAGGCACACAATCTTTGCACACCAATAGCATGGACGAAGCCCTGGCACTACCTTCCGAAAGTGCTGTGACCGTTGCCCTGCGAACACAGCAAATCATTGCAGAAGAATCCGGCGTAACCAACACAGTAGATCCGCTTGCAGGCTCATTCTTTGTGGAATCTCGAACCAACCATATCGAATCACAAGCCTACGATTACTTCAGACGAATTGAGGAGTTGGGAGGCGTGTTGCCTGCTATCGAAAAAGGCTTCTTCCAGAGTGAAATCTCGGATGCAGCCTATCGTTACCAGCGCGAAATCGATGCAAATCGCCGGCTAATTGTTGGAGTCAATGCTTACACCGATACAAAACCTGTCTCAATACCCATTCTAGAGATGGATCCTCAGGGCTACCAACGCCAGGTTGACCGGTTGAATGAATTGAGACAATCCCGAGATAATGGACGATCAGGCCAGGCATTAGATCGTTTGCGAATAGCCTGCCAGGGAAACATCAACACCATGCCATTTTTACTCGAAGCAGCTCATGCTTATTGCACATTGGGTGAAATCATTCAGGTCATGAAAGAAGTTTTTGGAAAATACGAAGAACCCAATTGGATATAGTAAATTAGCGGTAAAATACATCTCGATTAATCCATCAATCAAAGACTTAATTTCCCGCCCAGTTGATATGGGTTTCTTGGAGTGTTCTATTTAAAAAACAAATCTGGATGTCAGTATAACTGGCTCCAGAAAATTTTTGGAGGTCATTATGGCAGTAGTAAACAGTAAAAAAGGGGTCATCGGTATTTTAACCGGCGGTGGTGATGTCCCCGGGCTAAATCCGGCAATTCGAGCAGTAACCATTCGCGCCTTACGAGAAGGATATCAGGTGATTGGCATACGCAGAGGATGGGCTGGACTAATCAATATCATTCGCGATCCAAAAGCCGACAATAGTGAAAACTATCAAATTTTGACAGAAGAAATCGTCAATAAAGCTGGACGCACAGGTGGCACATTTTTGCACTCATCGCGCACAAATCCTATGTCCGTCAAAAAATCGGCCGTTCCAGAACATCTTAAGGATATCTATACCGAAGATGTAAATAATCTAATTCCGGAAGTATTAAAAAACCTGGACTACTTGGGCATTGAATACATGATCCCCATCGGCGGCGACGATACTCTGAGCGTTGGTGTTCGTTTGTTCCGTGAGGGATTTAAAGTTATCGCCATACCCAAAACGATGGACAATGATGTACCCGGCACCGATTACTGCATCGGTTTTAGCACCTGTGTCACCCGCACAATTCAAATGACAAACAACTTGCGAACTTCGGCCGGTTCACACGAACGTTTTTTGGTTTTGGAAGTATTCGGACGCTATGCCGGGTTTACCGCTATGCTGCCCACCATGGCCGGTGCAGCTAACCGCTGTGTGATACCTGAGCACAAGTTTGATATCCAACAGCTTACTGAGCTGATGGTGTACGATCGCAATAAAAACCCAAGCAAATATGCTGTTGTGCTTGTTTCCGAAGGTTCAATGTTCACTGGCGGAGAGATGGTTTTTTCAGACCAGTCAAAAGATGCTTTTGGCCACGCCAAGCTAGGCGGCATTGGAGACCTGGTATCCAATCAACTGGTTGAGCATTCAGCTAAATACAACCAGGGAAAGACGATTAATGTCATCAATCAAAAACTTGGCTACATGGTGAGAGGCGGGGATCCCGATGCCATTGACTCGATTGTGCCGATGGCATATGGCAACCTGGCTTTAGATTTGATCCTGAAAGGCGTTCATGGCCGACTGGTAGTCTTACGCAATGGTCGCTATGACAATATGCCAATTGATGTTGTCACCAGCACCAAGAAAGTTGTCAATGTAAGTAAATACTACAATACTGAACGACTGCGTCCTTATTATCACACCTTTGAGATGAATCCTCTGTTCATCATGACCAGCGAATAGGCGCACTCAAATATCTTTCGATGAGGGTGGTCTGGTCTGCCAATGGCTCCAGGCCACTTTTTTGTTTGAAAGAACAATCGTACTTACAAATTTGTCAATTATTTTCAAAGCTTTAGAAGAAATTGTTAGGAAGTCTCTTTAAGTTAACACCTATAATTATCCTTATGGGATCATTTTTCTTCCAAAAGGTCGGTGGGAAAGGAGGTGATTGAATATGCGAATTCACAACGGCTGGAATGGACAGGGGTTATTAGAATACGCGATCATTTTGGCACTGGTTGCTGTTGTAATTGTTGTTATATTAGCAATTTTTGGCCCAGCCGTCGGGCAACTGTTTAGCAATGTTGTCGTTAATGTATAGAATTGAGATGGTTTCGTTTTCTTCTCGTATCTTCTTAGAATCCGCTCGTTTGAGCGGGTTTTATATCCAGGAAGGTTACGGGAACCAAATTCCGATGAACCGCGTCTTAATCTTGGAATGCGTATGTTATCAATCATCCATCAAATAACAATAACGACTACCTTTCAAGTGAAAGTAAGGTGATGAAATGAACCTTCAAAAAACGAGTATCACCCTATTAATGATTTTTGTACTATCGGCTTGCTCGGCGGTAATTGTGGAGACCCCTGTTCCCAATCCCAGTTCACATCCACCAAACTCAACCCCAACAGAGGTTACCCCCTCAACGACTTTCCCAGAAGCCGTCCAAGCTGTTCAAAAGGCCATAGCAGAACAGTTTGGCTTCGCGCCAGAAACTATTGAAATGGTTGGTTTTGAGAACACCCAATGGCCAGATAGCTGCTTGGGTTGGGCAAATGTGGATGAGGTCTGCCTTCAGGCAATAACACCAGGCTATGCTGGTACAGCTCGTTCAGATAAGCAAGAATTCCTTTTCCGAACAAACGATGACGGTAGTGTGGTTCGCATCATCCCTGCGGCCGCAATGTCAGCGCTGCAACAACTGGCCCAGCAGGCTGCCGCTGAACCAGCCGCAATCCATTTTATAAATATTGAAGTAGTAGAGTGGCCTGATTCATGCCTGGGAGGTCAGCTGGTAGATCAAATGTGCGCCGAAGTGATAACCCCTGGTTACCGGGTCTTACTCCAATTAGATGGGCAAGAATACGAGTTCCACACCAACTTAGTTGGAGATCAGGTAGTGAAATACCAACTTCCCAGCAGCAATCATGAGGAAATCCAATTGTTGTGGTTACAGGATGATCAAAGTGAGTGTCCCAGCGTGATGTTTTACACTCAAGAAGTTATTTGGAACGAATGCGCAGGCGAGAAGCAATCCAGCTCCTATTCCACCCAACTACAATTTGATGAGTTCATCCACTTCGCCAGCATGTTTGCCCCATTTCAAGCCAAAACTCCAGCAGGGATAGTCGATTTTATCGGCAACGGCAAAATCACCGCAACAGTATCCCAACAAAGAATGCTTGCCGAATGGGCGCGATTGGCTTACCTGGAAAAACAGATTGGTTCTTCATCCATTGAGCAGGGCGCTATCCTATCGTATTATATTGAAGGTGGAATAGCAGGACGCTGTGAAGAAGTGAAGGTATTCATGAGCGGCTACGCTACAGTAACGTCATGTCCTGGGACCTTCCCAGAGAGATTCGGAGTAGTCTGGCTGAGCGATCACCAATTGGCAGATCTATATCAATATGCAGACGAGTTGCGCAGCTACGAAATACAACAAACCGACCTGGGTGCGGCAGACGCTCTGACGACAGAAATCTTATTTTCAGGCAAAGGTGCAATGGTTGCATCACCGGTTGAGCAACAATCTATTGCGAACATGGCTGAAGAGTTTATCACCCAAGTTACTCTCAAGCCTGAGGCGGCTAGCATAGAAGAAGCCCGCCAAGCGTTGGTCAAATATTTTAACGCTCTTAATGTAGCAGATTATGCGGAAGCGGCAAATCTCTATGGCGGCGATTACCAGGTTTTCCGCGACAACAATCCTGATATCCCCGGCGACAATTATGCAGGTTTGTTCGAGGCAGGTTGCACGGTGAACGGATATTTATGTAATCTTGCAATCAGAAACGAAGTTCATGTCGCAGCAATTTCCAACGATCAGTTCCGTTTTTCTGTTGAACTTCAGAATCCAGATGGAAGCCTGTTTATCCTTGGTCCTTGTTGTGGAGCAAGCGAAGAAGAATTTCCTTCAATTTCCCAATTCGATTTCATCGTAAAACAAAGCAACCAAGGCTTTGTGATCTTAACCCTGCCAGTTTATGTTCCATAATGGATCGAATGGGAAAGCACAAAACCCAAAACGGGTTAACATTTATCATGCAAAATCACCTTCACCAAATCGATCAGACTCGCCTTTTAGTGGCTCGCCTGGAAAGAATATCTGCTGATTCAATCTGGGCTCGCCGGGCCAGCGGTTTGCGTGGCGCTTTATTAAGATGGCTTGAGAAATATGGGCAACCAATTTCACAGGGGCCAGAATACATTGAGATGAATGACCAGGAATTACAAAGTATTTCTACTTTGATTGATATGAGTTACAAGATTTTGGAGAAAGCTGCAAAAGAGCGATTAAGGTAAATCATTCTCATCCGATTAAGCTGAGAGCCGTTTGATTTGAGAGTTTTCTTGTTGAGAATCTGAGAGCTGCCTGTTCAAAATCTGCAGGCAGCTCTTTGATAATTAGAACCATCAAATCAGGTACGAAAGCTTGTCGGTGTTAGATTGTCTCTTAAGCATTATCCGAATATGAATATTCGGAATCATTCTACTAATAGGTCGTATTGTTGTAGAACCAGTTGTAGCTAAAATAGCCTGTGTAAAGGTTCTGAGTTCGGATGGCAATTCGGTTCAGGTTCATTAACTCCGGCGGAATATTGAATGTCGCCACAAAGGTACCTCCAGCACCGGAGTCAATCGTGCCCACATAGTAGCCGTTGACGGCCCTTGTGCCCATCGGTCCCATCAACACATCAAACTTCAAACCAGCCGGGAAGTTTCGAGTTTGGATAGTAACAGTGGAATTGCGTACTACACTAGCAATCCAAATGGTCGGTATCCCTGAGTAACCTATAGGTGTGTAGATACCACCAGTCCCATATTGGGTCGTGATATTGCTAAACCACCTTTTTACTTTTATACTCTTCTTTGGCTGTGTAACACGGATAATCAGTTGGGATGTCCCTGCAAATTGTGCTGGAATATCAAAGTTCTTTGTAAAAGCACCGCCTTTGTCCGAGTCGAGATCGGCTACTTTTATCCATTCGTAAACATTGCCACTCAGCCTACCAATAGATACCTCAAAAAGGACGTTGCTTGGAAAATTACTCGTGCGAATTCTTACCGTGGTGTCTTTTTCAACCTTGACCACAGAATAAGACCAGGTCTTGCTGACTACAGGCGTTGTCGCTTGCCCTCCATAAGCGATGCATAACACCTGACCTGGATAGATAATGTATTTGGGTGGTGCAATCTGATTGATCTGTGCCAGGTAAAGCCAGTTGACTCCATAATATCTGCCTATCCAGGAAAGCGATTCACCTGCTTTGACCGTGTGGTAGTACGTACAGCTAGCAGCCTGAGCTGGTTGCGCCATAAATCCAGATCCACCTATCAAAACCACCAATGCCAATAAAACCATCAAAATCTTATTTGCCAGTTTCATAGTTGTCCTCCTAAATATATGATGTCTGAGTTTTCTGTTGATACCTGGTGTATGGCTGCTACTGATTTACTGCAAGAAGAATTTATCTCGAACTTCTCTAATCTCTAATTAATATTATACCTTTATTTGTCCATTTTTCCATAATTTTTTAAACAATTTCCCAAAGTTTTTTCAATAAAATATTCCAAAGACGAAGCAACCCATTACAAAAGACCGCCCTAAAGTCATTATAGGGCGGTCTATGTAACAGATACCTGACGAATCGTGGTCTCATCGAACTTGAGTGTAAGACTATCCCATCTTGAAAAACGAGGTTAGTTTCATAGCCAGGTTCAAATCACCAGACAGCTTCAATTTTCCAGTCATGAAATACTGCATACCATTTGCTTTTCCTAATAAAACATCAGCAAAGTCGCGACCATCAGCAGTTAAAGTCATCGCAGGGCTGTCGGCAATCCCCTCACTTACCTTGCAAACACCGTCTTTAATATCAATGATGAAATCCCCGCTTTCTTCGCCAGTCAAGTGATATTGGATGACAACATTGACTCCTTCTGCAACATCTGGGCGAAAAGCCTTTTCGTGATTATAAATAAGTTGCTTCACAGTATACTCACTCATTTCGTTATTCTCCTTTGGATTAATGCTTGTTTTGAACCAGATTTTAATCTGCCAGGTTCTCAAAAATAGCGGCTGCTCCCATGCCACCGCCGATACACATGGATACCATTCCAAATTGAACAGCACGTAATTTCATCTCATACAGCAATTGTGTGGTCAGTTTTGCACCGGTACACCCCAGGGGATGACCCAAAGCTATTGCCCCACCGTTCACATTCGTGATTTCGAGATCCAAACCCAATTCCCTGACCACCGCCAGGCTTTGGGCAGAAAAGGCTTCATTCAATTCAATTAGACCTATGTCTCTCAAAGATAGACCAGCAAGCTTCAGCGCTTTTGGAATGGCAACTATAGGGCCAATCCCCATGACCTCGGGCGGAACACCTCCGACAGCATAAGAAACCATGCGCGCCATCGGTTTCAAACCCAAGGCTATTGCTTTCGATTGCGACATGATCACTACACCCGCAGCACCATCCGACATTTGAGATGAGGTTCCTGCTGTCACACTGCCACCATCTTTGAAGGCGGGTTTCAATTTTGCCAATGCCTGCAATGTCGTATCCCCCCTGGGTCCTTCGTCTCGTTTAAAAACAAAGGTCTTTTCTCTGATGCCGCCATTGCCAGGCTCCTTGATGGTAACCGGAACAGGAACGATCTGTTCATCAAAGCGTCCGCTTTCAACAGCTGCAGCTGCGCGAAGGTTACTTTGCAAAGCGAAGGCATCTTGATCTTCACGGCTAATTGCATACATCTCAGCTACATTTTCAGCAGTTAAACCCATGCTCGTAAATGCCTCCGGGTAATTCTTTGCCAGGTAAGGCATGGGTGAAAATTTTAGACCCGTCATGGGTACCATGCTCATCGATTCCGTTCCACCCGCCAGGGCTACTTCCATCTGACCAGCCACGATCGCGAATGCAGCATGTGCAATGCTCTGCAATCCGGAGGAACAAAAGCGGTTGATCGTCTCTGCTGGTACTGAAACCGGTAACCCGGCGCGAAATGCAACCAATCGGGCCATATTCATCCCCTGTTCGCCTTCAGGGAACGCACATCCCAAGATCAAATCATCAATCTCTTCGGGCGGCAAAGATGGCGTCCGGTGCAATAATTCTTGGACTACCAGGGCAGCCAATTCATCTGGACGAACTGTTACCAGGCTGCCTCTTTTCGCTTTTCCTACTGCAGTTCTTGCTGCTGCAACTATGACTGGGTTACGAGAAGGATCACTCAGGTTCATTCTATTTTTCTCCTTCGGATTGATATCCTGATGCACCTTTTACCAAAAGTCTATGGTTCAGGACAATCAAACACTGATTAGACAATTTTACGGGTCTCAATTCCTTAAAACTTTTCCGGTCTGCAACATATTCCACATTCTCTCCCGGGTTTTTTCTTCACCACACAGAGAAAGAAAAGCTTCCCGTTCCAGATCCAAGATATATTGCTCATCGACCCAGGCAGCCTGGCTAATATCTCCGCCAGTTAGCACATAAGCTAACTTTCCGGCTATGTGGGACTCATATTCGCTGATATATCCGCCTTCTTTCATCATGTGAATCCCGACTTGCATGGCGCTCAAAGCATCCCGTCCGGCAGCATAAATTTTTTCCGGTAACGGTGCTTTATAGCCAGTAGAGGCAAGGTAGAGTGTTTCCTTCTTCGCCTCAGAAAGTAAATGGTCTCGGTTAAGAATAACCCGGTCACAAGGACCTAGAATTCCGAGCTGCCTGGCTTCTTCAGCACTGGTGGCTACTTTGGCTAATCCGATCTGCTCAAAGATTCGCTGCAGAACTGGTAACGGCTCCATATTTTTGGTGCGCATCACCGGGTTGAGAACCCGGCGCAGCATCTCTTTGGTTCCGCTTCCAGCTGGAATGACACCTACACCAATTTCAACCAGGCCAGTATACAGCTCGCCATTGGCCACCACCCGGCTGCCACTCATGATCACTTCTGCCCCACCGCCTAATGCTAACCCACTGGGAGCTATGACAACAGGCTTAGGCGAGTAGCGAATGCTCATCAAAATATCCTGCATACTCTTCACCAGGGCTTCCAATTGTTCCCACTGTCCACTTTGAGCAGACATTACTACCAGGAAAACATTTGCCCCAGCGCTAAAATTATCTGCTTCATTGCCAATCACCAGACCGTCAAAATCAGTCTTCAAGCGGTCCAAAGCATCCTGAATAATCGAAAAGATGTCCGTGTCTAACGCATTCATCTTCGTGTGGAATTCTACACAAGCAACCCCATCACCCAAATCCACCAAAGATGCTCCAGGATTTCGTTTGACCAGCTTGCCCGCAGCTTTTTGTTCACTTAAGATGACCATCGACTTTGGCCGTTCCAAAATCTGGTAAGCGCCTTTGGCAGGGTTATACACCGCTTTCTTGGAGCCGGATTCGTACTGGTAAAATGTTGAATAGCCACCAGCGATCATTTCGTGCACCCATTCAGCAGCTGGGAAACCTGCATCAGACATCGGTTGGAGAGTCTCTGCAACTCCCAACATATCCCAGGTTTCAAAAGGTCCCGCCTCACGACCAAAACCCCAGCGCATCGCATCGTCTATAGGTTTTGGTGTGTCGGCTACTTCAGGAATTCTTTCCGAAGCATAAGCAAAAGATTGGTATGTCAGAGCGCGCACAAGTTGTGATGCACGATCATCTCCTGCGATGATGGTTCTTAACTTATCACCAAGATTCTCCTTGTCCCTTGCCTTGCCAATGGAATCGAATCTCACCTTATTGGGCGCCTGGTATTCAAGGGTCTCCAGGTTAAGCACCCAGAAATCCTTAGAGCCATCTTCTTTGCGAACCTCTTTAT
The DNA here is from genome assembly GCA_963842455.1 of uncultured Chloroflexia bacterium. Lineage (GTDB taxonomy): Bacteria > Chloroflexota > Anaerolineae > Anaerolineales > UBA4823 > CAWJHE01. The sequence continues at coordinate 81,379 of CAWJHE010000005.1, read as the reverse complement.
AGAAGCCCTCTTTAACTTTTGTACCTAGTGAGCCGCGTTCTACTAGCTTACGGATCAGTGAGTTGACCTGATCCGATCCCAGGTATCGCAAAGCGTGCTCATCATGAGGAATAGCAGGCGCAAGGTTCTTCCCTACATGTTCCCACACATCAATGCCAACCAGGTCAATTAAACGGAATGTGGCTGTTTTCGGATTTCCAATCGACGGTCCAGTTATTGCGTCAACCTCTTCAACGGTGTATCCATTTTTCAGAATATAGTCCAGACCAAATGCACCACTTCCAAAGGCTAAACGATTGGCAATGAAATTTGGTGTGTCCTTGGCTGGCACAATCCCTTTGCCCAAGCGGAATTCGCCAAAATTGGATATCACTTCCACAACTTCAGGCAATGTATCCAGGGTCGGAATGATCTCAAGTAATTTCAAATAACGCGGGGGATTAAAAAGTGTGTTCCCAGAAAATGTTGGCGAAAACCTTCAGAAAATCCCTCAGCAATGGATGCTACCGGTATTCCCGAAGTGTTCGTGCTGACAATCGTAGATGGCTGGCGAATTGCGTCGATGCGTGCCATCAATTCTCGTTTGATTTTCAGGTTCTCAACAATCACTTCGATAACCCAATCCGCCTGGGCGACCAAATGAAAATCGTCTTCCAGGTTTCCAGCAGTTACCAAAGCGGCATGGTCCGAGGTTAGAAAACTGGCTGGGCGTGACTTCACCGCCCGCTCTAATCCTTCGCGTGCAAACCGGTTGCGCACAGTTGGATCAGCAAGGGATAGCCCTTTCCCTTCCTCTTCGGATGATAATTTATTCGGAACAATATCCAACAAAGTAACCCGGATGCCAGCATTCGACAACAGAGCAGCAATTCCCCCTCCCATTGTGCCTGCCCCAATGACAACAGCATGGTGAATATTGTATTTCATTACGCCTCCTTTGAAGAATAGCCTTAAAAAACATTACTTTCAATTCAAATTCCAAGCCCTCACCGGTTCCAAAATGCATCCCTTTGAAACCTGACAAATAAATCTTATGCATTACCCGCGCAAATACCTGCACATCCATCCGGTGTACAGGTATTTGCCTTCACAAGGAACAATTTAAATGGTTTTTTAATCTGGTGCGTAATCTGCAATTATTCGGGAATGTACACCCTGAAATCATCGAAGAAAGCTTCATATCCAGGGTTACGTTTGGTGCCGACTGCCAGACCAGCAGCCCCAGCCGTGAAGTCGCTATCTTCCACGGTAGCCAATAGCGTTCCATTCGCGTATAAGGTGAGGGTGTTACCAACACAATCCCCTCGGATCACGTTGGGGGCATTGCCGGTCGATACGGCGCCGCCTTCATCCTTACCCGTAATCAGAAACGTCAAGCTGCCTGCTTTTTGCTTGCCAATCATATAACTGCCATCGCTACTAACAGCCAGTACATAATAATTACTGCCGTCAGCAAATCGGCAAACAACCCCATAGTAACCTTCCAGATCACCACTCACCCTGGATGCGGTAACTTCCACTCGCATATCCACAAATTGCTGGCTGCGTGTGCTCCATACGACATCCTTGACCACTTTGTTACGGATGGCATAACCGCCTTTTGTGTAATGCAGCTGAACAAAAGAATCATTGCCAGTTGGCCAACCCAAAGCGAACGAGAAATCATCTTCAAATGCTAAAGTGTAATTAGGTTCGGGTGCAGTGACTACTTCGATAATTGAAGTTGGTGCTGGGGTTTCACTTAGCTCGATTGACTCTGTGGGGGCTGGCGTTTCAGTAGGTTCAGGTGTTTCCGTAGGCATGGGAGTACTGGTAGGTGGCAAGGTCTCCGTGGGGCTGGGTTCAACAGCTTGTATTTCCGGTGGAGCCTCAGTCACTTGAGGAGCATTCTGCGTAAGTTCAGCAACAATGGTCTGGGCAGCTTGCGTATATGCCATGTCCAAATCCGGTGCAGGTGGTGTCGCAGTTTCTCCCAAACACCCCGAAAGGAGTATGGTAGTTATCAGCGAAACCGTAAATAGCGTCCATCCATAACGTATTCTCATGGCTTCCTCTCCTTCATCCATCAGCCGAATTAATCTAATTGGTGTTTACAGAGCTTTCAGCAACTTGCGCTGAAACCATCACCTTGTCTACCCTAAGTCCATCCATATCAGCCACCTCGATATGCAGTCCCTTCCAGTCGAATGCATCTCCGGATTTAGGAACTCGTCCCAAGGTGCTCATCACAAGTCCACCCAGGGTCTGGAAAAGTCCTCTTTGCATTTCGGGCAACTCGCCTAGATGAAAATATTCCATGAATTCATCAACTGCCAACATCCCATCCACCAACCATGAGCCATCTCTGCGTTGGACTATATCTGGTTCAAACTTAGCTCCAGACTCGGGTAATTCCCCAACAATCGCTTCCAACAAATCATTGGCAGTCACCAAGCCTTGAAGACCTCCATACTCATCAATCACCAAGACCATAGCAGGTTGAGGATCTTCTCGTAATACCTCTAACACTTTCATTGCACGCATATTCTGGGGGACGAAAACAGCCGGAATGGTACATGTTTTGATATCAAAAGATGGGTCTTCTAGCTCACAGGCCAAAAGGTCCTTGGCCACCAATATCCCATGGATATCATCAAGAGATCCTTTACCGACCGGCAGTCTAGAGTGACCACTTTGAATAACCTTTTCCAAGTTTTCTTCGAGTGTGTTATCCAAATCCACCCAATCAACTTCTGGTCTTGGTGTAATCAATGTTCCTATACGCCGGTCACCTAATCTAAAAATGGCATTCACCATATCAATTTCGGTTTCTTCAAAAACACCCGAATGAGCGCCTTGTTTAATTAACAATTTAATCTCATCTTCGGTCACCGATGGCTCTTGTGAAGGCTTGATCCCAAGAACTTTCAGGATCAATTCGGTTGAGATATCTAAAAGACGAACAAGGGGAAGAACCAGTCGTGAAAACGTGATCATGGGCTTTGCCATCCCAGCTGCAAACTTCTCGGGATTACTCAACGCCAAGCGTTTAGGTACTAGCTCTCCAAAAATCAAGGACAAATAGGTGATGGCAAATACAACAATCCCCAATGCGATGGACTGGCTATAAGGTCTTAGTGTAGCATTAGCCGAAATCAGATCAGCCAACGGCTGCGCTACGGTTGCCCCACCAAAAGCGCCTGCTAAGATACCCACTAAAGTTATGCCGACTTGAACCGTTGACAAGAAATTAGAAGGGTTCTGTGCCAATTTCAATGCTGTTCTTGCATTTTCATCGCCTTTATTTGCTCTTTGCTGTAATCGAACTTTCCGCGAGGATACCAGGGCAATTTCAGCCATCGCTAAAACCCCGTTGAACAAGATCAGCACCAGGATGACAACTATTTCTAGAGCTACATCTCCCATAGATTATAGTTTACCGATCTATTGCCATCCGGTCAAGCGAATGAGGGGGGCAGAAGCACTTTACAGAATGGAAAGCTATCTCTGCATTGGATCACCAGATTATTAAGCCACTTACTTCTCAATACCTGATCATTGATGTGGCGTTTTTAAGGTGCGGTTTCATCCTTACGAACTAAAACTTGAGAAAAGGGCAAAAAATAATTCGGGTTTCTCTGGATTATCGTAGTTCTCTACCTGAATAACCAAGCACATTTCGAGCAACAATTAAGCGATTGATCTGCCCAGTTCCCTCATAAATATCGGTTATTTTGGCATCACGGAACCACTTTTCCAGCAGGTAATCCCGGCTATAACCAAGCGGCCCCATCAACTCCACTGCTCTTTGTGTGATCTTTGTAACCACATCACCCGCGCGGACCTTTGACATAGAGGCTTCCATTGAGTTATTCATGCGGTTATCTGCCATCCACACCGCTTTAATCACCAAAAGCCAGGCCGACCGGAGCATAATCTCCATATCAATCACTTCACGCTCAATATGGGTCAACTTTTGTCGCGGTAATCCATATCGAATTTCCACGCCCTGTTGACGCAGTAGATCTTTGAGCAACTCAAGCGTTGCGCGGGCTACACCTACACCAGTTGCAGCCACTAAGGGTCTGGTTGCATCAAACGTTGCCATCGCACCCTTAAAGCCTTTAGTAGTATCCGTTTGCTTTACGACCTCTGCGCTTCCCAACATATTTTCAAATGGCACCCTGGCATCCTGGAAAACAATGGAGGCTGTATCGCTGGCGCGAATACCCATCTTGTGCTCCAATTTGGTTACTTGCACCCCGGGTGTACCAGCTTCCACTACGAAGGAGCGCATCCCTGCTCGACCTGCAGATGGGTCTATGGTTGCCCACACAACAACAAAGCCTTTACTCTCTAAAAGGGATTTGTGACCAGCTGTCACGAATATCTTCTCACCATTGAGAATCCATTCATTTGAATTAGAGTCCAAGATTGCGGTTGTGCGAATAGCAGAAGTGTCTGAACCAGCTTGCGGTTCAGTCATCGCCATTGCTCCAAAAGTAGGCTTTTCTTCAGCAAAGCGGGCAAGAAAGCGCTGCTTTTGTTCTGGCGTACCAGCCGCTTCTACAGCAGCCGCCCCCAGCCCTCCTCCTGGCGTCACCAGGTATAAACCCACATCGCCCCAAGATAAAGTCTCCAACATAAAAGCCAGCGACTGGTATCCGATGGGAGGCCGTTTTTCCTTGTGCTCCTCACCCTCTTTCTCTTTCTTTTTTTCTTTTGGCGCCAAAGATCCAGCACCAGTGGCTCGCATAGCCATGTGCATAAAGTTAATATAATCCCAAGGGATTTCATGTTCGTGCTCATCAAAATATCTAGATACGGGTCGCATCATATTCTCGGCAACCGTTTGCAGAGCAAAACTCTGTTGTGCTATAGGTTTGGGGGATTCAAAGTCAATCATCTTGATCATCTCCTGCCAGTCTCAGAAAATATAAACGGATCGTGAACGACAGTTTGGTGTTTGTGTTCGTTGGTTGGCATTCTATACAATGGCAAGTCCATTGAAAGTTGCGATACCACGTGCATTCCGCATCCAAAGTTCGACAGGATGCTCTCGAATATAGCCATGACCGCCAAGTATTTGTACGGCTCGATCTGCTACCATCATAGCCATATCGGCAGCCCCCAGCAAAGCCAGGTAAGCTTGTTTGCTGGCATCCGGTTTCGCTTGGTCAATCATCCAGGCTGCCTCCCAGGTTAAGAGGCGGATCGCCTCAATCTCAGTTGCCATCTCGGCAAGCATAAAGGCTATTGCTTGCTTTTGAGCCACCTTCATCCCAAACACATCACGATCTTTTGCATAATCACGCGAATATTCGAAGGCTGCTTTAGATAATCCAATCGCCATTGCAGCCATGGCTACCCGGCTGGAATCGATGATTGGAGCGAAATCATGCCCATCTATGCCACCCAAGCGGTCTTCCCGAGTGACTCGCACGCCAGATAATTTCAATGAATATAAAGGTAAAGCATTGATTCCCATTAACTTCTGCCGCTCGCCAATCTGCAAACCAGCCGCATCCCGCTTCAATATAAATCCCTGGGTTTTGCCTTCCAAATTCGCATAAACCAGGATATTCTGGGCATCTGAAGCAAATGGAACGTAAACCTTTTCTCCATCAAGCAAATAATCATCGCCATCCACACGTGCCACCGTTCGCATGTCCAGGGCATCAAAATCAAAAGATGGTTCGATCATAGCAGATGTAAATGGCTGCCATTCCCCTTCTGCAATATCAGGCAAATAGGTCTTCTTCTGATCCTGGCTCCCCAACACGGCAACTGGTAAAGCAAATAGACCGGGAGTCATAACTGCCAGAGCACCAGCCAGATCACCAAAAGCCATTTCTTCAGCTGCCAACACACCCGTTACTGCCGATCTTTCTCCAAAGCCACCAAGATCTTCAGGAATGGAGGCTTGCAAAAAGCCCAATTCCCAACCTTTTTCTATTATTTTGGGCGAGAAAGCAGCCTCTTCATCAGCGTCATGCGCCTTGGCTCGCAAGTCATTCACAGCAAAACGCCTGATGGTTTCGATAAGCATTTGTTGCTCTTCATTGGGTTCAAAAGAGTACATGGTTTATTCTCCTTCTTCAACTCGCTTGATTAATCCAAACAAAAACAAGTCTGCAAATTGATTGGCGATTTCTTCAACAGTCAGTGAACCATCGGAACGATACCAGGTGATTGTCCAGTTTATGACCCCCAGAAAGGCTTTCACCGCCATAAAAGGCTCAGAGCAATGGAAAACACCTTCTTCTAGTCCCTGGGTAATGAGGTCTCTCCACAGCTGCTCATACCGGTCACGGCGGGGAATGTGGCGTGCATGCAGGTCAGGATCCAATGACCGGTGTTCTAGCAAAAGAACAGAAGCCAGGTCACGCTGGGTTACCAGTGTAGAAAGATAAGTACTCACCGCCTGCCGCAATTTCTGATCTGCAGGGATATCGAGCGCCAGCACTTGATTCATCCGATCGATTAACAAATCCAAAGCCTGGTCCAATAGCTCAACCAGGATTTCTTGCTTGCTGTTCACATGATGGTAAAGACTGGCTTTTTGCAGGTTAACAGCCTGGGCAATATCCTGCATAGAAGTTGCATGGAAACCTTTCTGCCCAAATATCTGTGCAGCTGCGATCAGGATCTCGTCTCGAGTCATATCCCATCCCTACCGACCGTTCGGTAGTTTTAGGATATCAAAAATTAAACTTTTTTGTCAAGTACCTGTAGGCATCACGTTCCAATCCTCATCATTTTCATATTTCGCATTCACCGAATGGATGCTATACTAAACAACAATTTTTCGGGAAAAATAATTCACATAAGCAATTCGCAATTCGTGGGTCATAAAAATTGATCCGATGGCAATAAATCAATAAAACTTAGCGTATTTTGCGACTTTGCGAGAGATCAAACAAGAAAAGATTTATGCTTTCATGACAATTGTTACACGATCCAATTTAGATCTGCCATTGAAACGTGTTTTAACCACCTGGTGGCCTCTGGCTGCCTCCTGGCTGCTGATGGGTGTTGAGCTGCCTGTCCTAAGCGCGATTGTGGCACGCCTGCCCAATCCAGAAATCAATCTAGCCGCATACGGCGGAGTTGTGTTTCCGCTCTCCCTGATTATCGAGGCTCCCATCATTATGCTCTTGGCAGCCTCAACTGCATTGAGTAAAGATTGGCATTCTTACCGGTTAATCTATCGCTTTATGATTATTACTGCCTCCGTGCTCACAGGCGTTCATTTGCTGGTAGCTTTTACACCCGTTGTATTTCTTTGTGGTCGACAAAATTATCGGAGTTCCTCAGGAAATCATTAACCCTTCTCGCATCGGCTTGATGATCATGCTGCCCTGGACTTTTTCTATTGCATATCGTCGGTTTCACCAGGGAATTCTGATTCGTTTTGGATACTCGCGAGCTGTGGGAGTTGGGACGGTCATCCGCCTGAGCGCTAATGTGATCGTTTTATTGATCGGCTATTTCTATGGCAAATTTCCTGGCATTGTCGTCGCATCCAGTGCTGTTGCTACGGGTGTTGTCGCAGAGGCAATCTTTATCGGCATTGTGGTGCGACCCGTAATTAAAAATAACCTTCTGCCTGCTCCACCTGTTGAACCAGCACTTACCTTACGTTCTTTTCTGGATTTCTACATCCCCCTGGCAATGACATCTCTACTAACATTGTTGGCCAATCCAATCGGAAGCGCTGCATTAAGCCGCATGCCCCTGGCTTTGTCGTCCCTTGCCGTTTGGCCAGTCATTACCGGCCTAATTTTCATGCTTGAGAAGTCTTGGAATAGCTTTGAATGAAGTGGTTGTTGCATTACTAGATATACCCCGATCCTCCAAAAATCTGTTTCGTTTTGCATTGTTTCTTTCAGCCGGGACCACTGCTGCCCTGCTATTAATCACTGCTACGCCCCTGTCGGGAATTTGGTTTAGATACGTTTCAGCCTTGGACCTGCCGCTTGCACAGTTAGCCCAGAAAGGCATCTGGATTGCGTTGCCTCTACCAGCCTTGAGTGTGATGCAAAGCTGGTATCAGGGAGCGATCCTTTATGGAAGAAAGACCCAAGGTATCACTGAATCTGTGGTGATCTATCTATTAACCAGTGCTATAACTTTGGGAATTGGGGTATGGCTAGCTTCGATCGCAGGTCTTTATATTGGCCTGATTTCATTAACACTCAGTGTGGCTATGCAAACTATTTGGCTTTGGATACGAAGCCGCCCCGTTTTAGCCCAACTAAAAGAACGAGATATTTTAACTGTAGAATAGAACAGGTGTTAATCAGACAGTATAATTAACCGTAAAGAAGGTGATACCGTGGACTGGAAAGAAGTTACTCATTTTGCCTTGCTCTCTCGCAGCCTGGACAACCTGGAGGTCAATCAGCTCACACCACAGAGCAAAGTTAAATACCAATTTTCAGCTGGCGGGCATGAACTGGCCCAAATTATCTTGGCACTCTCCCTGGATCATCCGCACGATGCTGCCACCGTCTATTACCGCTCCAGGCCATTCGCACTGGCTGCTGGAATTACCCCCCAGGAAGCGCTTACCGGCAGCCTGGCATTGTCAAACAGCCCCAGCGAAGGCCGAGATACAGGCGTAATCTTCAATTTACCTCCCAGGAATGGTCCAACAATTTTACCCGCCTCTGGTAATGTCGGCGCACAGTATACTCCGGCAGTCGGATGGGCGCAGGCAATTCAATACAGACAAAATATTTTGAAAGAAACTTCCTGGCAAGGAGCAATTGCCGTAGCAACTGGCGGAGAGGGTAGTGTGGCAGCAAATGGCTTCTGGGCTGCATTAAATATCGCCACAACCCTAAAACTACCTCTTTTGTTTTTTATCGAAGACAATTCCTTTGGACTCTCTGTACCATCAACCTATCAGACGCCAACCGGAAACATTGCATCAAACCTGTCTGGGTATCAAAACCTGAAAGTGATGGAAGCCAATGGCACACAGCCAGTAGACGCCTTTAAAAAAATTACTGAGGCTGTTCGATACGTACGCAGTGGAGCAGGTCCCTGCCTTTTACGCAACCAGGTTGTTCGCCTGACCGGACATACATACATAGATGACCAATCTTATAAAAGTCAGCAGCAACGCGAGTTGGAATTAGCTCAGGATCCGCTCTGCCAACTCAAAGATTTTATGCTTCAAGAAATTATGACCCTGGATGAGTGGTTGAACCTGGAAAATCAAGTGGAAGAAGAAATCCGGGCAGCCCTCGAAATGGCTGAAGCTACTCCCGAACCTGACCCCAATCTGACTACGCGATTTCAATTCTTTGATGGTGAAGCATCCATGCTGGGCGGTCTCCGCCCAGAAGGCGCTAATCTGCCCACAGGACCAGAGCAGCCCCAATCCAGCGGACCGAGGATTAATTTCATCGACGCGGTCCGGCGTGCAATGGAGGAAGAATTACATAAAAACCTGCGTATGCTTGTGTTTGGTGAAGATGTGGGGGTGAAAGGCGGCGTGCATGGCGCCACCCTGGATATGCAGGCTCATTTTGGTTCGGAGAGGGTCTTTGACACGTCTCTAAATGAAGATGGGATCATAGGGCGGTCCGCCGGGTTAGCATACGCCGGTTTATTGCCCGTTCCAGAAATCCAGTTTCGCAAGTATGCGGACCCCGCTCATGAGCAAATTAGTGACCTGGGTACTGTCCGCTGGCGAACTGCTAACAAATTTGCTGCACCAGTGGTGGTCCGAGTACCGGTCGGGTTTGGGAAAAAAACCGGCGATCCCTGGCATAGTGTTACGGCAGAGGCTGTTTACGCCCATTTGCCCGGCTGGCGAATAGCATTTCCCAGCAACGCATCCGATGCGGTTGGGCTGCTACGTTCTGCTTTGCGCGGGGACGATCCCACCTTCTTTTTTGAACATCGCGCGTTATTAGATACACCAGAAGGACGTCGTCCGTATCCTGGTAGCGACTATTGCCTGCCTTTTGGTCAGGCTGCCCGTCTGGCTGAGGGCGACTCACTAACCGTGATTACCTGGGGAGCTATGGTTCACCGTTGTCTTTTAGCTGCCCATTCATTGGATAGACGAGTTGAAATTCTCGATTTACGCACCATCATTCCTTGGGATCAGGAAAGCGTCTTGGAAAGTGTTCGAAAAACCGGTAAAGTCATAATTGTTCACGAAGATACCTGGACAGTCGGATTCGGTGCAGAAATCGCAGCCACGATCGCCAGCCAGGCATTTACCGACTTGGATGCTCCCATAGAGCGAATTGCCATGCCAGATATTCCCATCCCGTATAATGTCCGGTTAATGGATGCGGTTTTACCAACCTCCACAGCAATACAAAAGAAGATGAATTGGCTGCTGAACTATTAGAATGAAGACCCTTCAGGTGCATGTAACCGGCAAATCCAGATTAGTCCTGGTGCTGATTGGTATCCTGATCATTCTCGCTGTTTTTGATGATTTCCAAGGATGGCGTTTCCTTTTACTATCTTTGAGTATCGCCTGGGGCCTTTGTTACACCTGGGCTAATTCTTTGGCTAACCATCTTTCGTTCCGTCGAGAGATGCGTTTTGGGTGGGCCCAAGTTGGCGACCAGTTAGAAGAGCGCTTTCGGCTTTCCAACCAGAGTGCATTTCCTGCTACCTGGATTGAAGTGATTGATCATTCCAATATGCCCGGGTACCAGGTCAATATCGTCACCGGCCTGGATGCAAATGGCAGCCACCAATGGCGCAGCCGTGGCATCTGCACCCGGCGTGGTCTTTTCAACCTGGGCCCTACAACGCTGCGTACAGCAGACCCCTTAGGATTCTTTGAAATCCGAATCCATGACCCTGGCTTTGTCACTCTGATGGTCACCCCACCAGTTGTTCCGCTTCCAACCATCAGAGTCGCCCCTGGCGGTCGCACAGGAGATGGTCGTCCCCGGCCCAACGCCCCAGAAAAAACCGTGAGCGCTGCAGGCGTACGCGAATACAGCCCTGGAGATAGCCTGCGCTGGATCCATTGGCCTACCTCTGCTCGACGTAACGACTATTTTGTCAGAATTTTCGACAACACTCCATCCAGTAATTGGTGGATTGTATTAGATGTTGAAAAGAGTGTTCAGGTTGGCGCTTCTCCGCGCTCTACAGAAGAACATGGCATTATCCTGGCAGCATCCCTTGCGGACCGAGGATTACGCGCCGGGCTACCGGTAGGATTGGCAGCTTATGGACAGCCATTTGCATGGTTACCGCCGCGAGAAGGAGATGGACAGCGCTGGGCTATCTTACGCAGCCTGGCAGTCATCTCCCCTGCTTCCCATTCAGTTTCTGAACTCTTAAACAATTTACGCCCAGCCTTTAGCAACAACTCCAGCTTGATTTTAATTACATCTAACGCCAGGGGCGAGTGGATCAAGAGTTTGTTGCCCTACTTGTGGAGAGGCAACGTACCAACCGTCCTATTGCTCGATCCACAATCTTTTGGAGGAAACTCAAGCATACAACCCATCCTGCAAGAACTCAACCGATTTTCCATTCAATCCCACCTGATCACTCCAGACCTATTGGATAGACCCGAATCTAAGCCTGGCGAATTGGGTCATTGGAAATGGCGCATCACCCCATCGGGACGGGCTATACCGATCCATCCCCCATCCGAAGAAGCCTGGAGAGCTTTGACATGATCGGAAAAGTAATGCACCGTGGAGCAGGTTGGGTGATTCAAAGAATTGGGATAGATACCATCATTCCATTTTCATTGATTACTTTTATGGTGCTTAGTTTTGTATTTGGGTTGCAGAATATCCTGCTCTTTGCCAACGAAGGCGCTCTCATCACCACAGCCTGCCTGGCTTTGTTAACCGGTTGGCTGTTAGGCAGAAGTCAATTACATATTTTCTTTTCGATGGCCATTGCCAGCCTGGCCGGCACGCTATTTGTAGTTATCAACACACTTAAGTTGTGGAGCCTTTTCTACTTTCTTCTGCGTGAAAGCATCAGGTTTGCCTGGCAATCTATTCTCTCCCTTACAGAAAACGTCATTCCAGATGCAAGCCCACTCATCGTCTTGTCTGGAGATATAGCCCAAAAACTTGGTCATTTACTGTCTACATTTTCTGGTTGGTGGCGGAATTTGTTATCAGGCGTGCCGAATTATGATTCTGAAGTAACCTCCCTGCTATGGGCTCTGGCGCTCTGGTACGTAGCCAGTTGGGCAGCATTGTGCTACCGGCGATCCAACCTGACTCTTGTTAGCATCCTTCCGGCAGGCATCATTTTTGCTGGCAGTCTTTCATATTCTCGCGGCTCCACCTATTTCCTGGTCCCTTTTGCAGGTGGCCTCTTTTTACTGTTGGCATGGAACCAATTTCACCTGCTTAACCACCAATGGCAGAGCCGGCAAACAGATGTCGCGGAAGACATCGCTGCAGATTCTGCGATGTGGGTATTGGCCATAACCACAGTGGTCATCCTTTTTTCCCTTTTATTTTCCCTTTTTTCTCCACAGGAAATATTACGGACTGCCAGAGAATACGCAGCCCGAAGCACCAGCGACAGCCAGGAAATAGGCCAGGCTTTGGGACTGGAGATACAGGCATCAGGGTCAACCTCAATCATTTCTAATGACCCTGGAACATTACCGCGTAGCCATCTCATCGGCTCCTCACCTGAACTGAGTAAACAAGTAGCTCTGATCATCCAAATCAACCAACCTGAACTTGAAAACCTCGACATTCAGGACAAGTCGATGTTCCAACAGCTCTATTTCAAATCTGTGATTTACGATCAATATACCGGTCGGGGTTGGAGTACCAGCGCTACCACACGTCAAAGGCTTGAGGCGGAAGATTCAATCATTCAAGCGGAAATGTCTGGGCAACTCCAGATTTCACAGACCATACAATTTGGTCTGCAACCAGGAAGTGTTCTCTATCATTCGGGCACCCCTTTCAAGGTGAGCCAACCTTCAGAAATAGAAATTCGAGAAACACCCAACGAAACGCTGGATCTTTATGCCCTGACCAGTCAAAATACGAGCGATATTAACAATCTCATGGTAGATTCATTACTTCCCTTAACCGGAGAAACCCAATTAAGGGAAGCGAACATGGAATATCCCCAATGGATTTTGGATCGTTATTTGCAGTTGCCGGATGATTTTCCCGATCAAGTACGAGATCTTGCCGAACAAATTACTCAGGACAAACCTACCCCGTATGACAAAGCCAGGGCTCTGGAAGACTTTCTGAGGGGTTATCCATATTCTTTACAAATTCCACCCCCACCTGAAACAGGCGACATTAGCGCCTATTTTTTGTTTGATTTAAAGAGCGGTTATTGCGATTATTATGCTACAGCAATGACGGTTATGGCGCGTGCAGCAGGCATACCTGCCCGGCTGGTAATCGGTTACACCAGCGGCTTGTTCAATCAAGATGAACAACGATACATCATCACCGAGGCGGATGCACATTCTTGGGTGGAAATCTATTTTCCTGGCATTGGCTGGATCGAATTTGAGCCGACCGCCGGCATTGAAGGTATTACCAGACCTATCAGTAAGCCAATTGAACTCTGGGAAGATAGCAATTCACAGTTTCTCCAGATTAACCCACAATCTAATTTTCCTGTGAAGAAATGGCTGCTCAGTTCCCTTGCTGTTGTTGGAACCATTTTTCTCGCAATAGCTATATTCACAACGGTAGACAGGCGTCGATTGACTCATTTAACCCCATCACAAACCACTGCAATTGTTTATCGCCGGTTTCTTAATCTGTCGAAGCAGTTAGATGTTCAATTTCAACCCAACCTTACTCCCAACGAATTAATGAAAGAATACTCGAATTATCTGGAGACACAGAAGAAGAATAGCCTGGTTGTTTGGCTTCTGAAAGAGAAGAATCCAAAGATTCGTGCAATCATCCAGAATTACAATCTTGCCAGCTATAGCCCATTCCCTCTCGATGTGAAACACCAAGAACAAATCATCAAGGCTTGGTGGTCGATTAGGGCCAGGTTACTCATGGTGCACCTTTGGAATTCAATCAGAAAGCGCATCGAAAAATCTCACCTGTAAAAAAGCTTGCATGATCTTAACAAATACGTTACAATGCTGCCCATCATGTTATTCACCTTTTCGCCCATCCATCATCACGACCATCATCATTCATCCAACCTCACGGCTGGAGTGGTCGTTTTTAAGGATTAGGTTAATCAAGTCACGAAATTCCATTTTCCTAAAGCGCTCTCCAGCAGGAGGGCGTTTTTTTATCTTACGGAGAAAAAGAATATGTCAATGAATAGTCGAAATGAAATCAGACTGGCGCTACCCAGCAAAGGACGCATGGCAGAAGAAGTCCTGGAAATGCTCACCAGGGCAGGGCTACAGGTCTACAAACCTAATCCCCGTCAGTACCGGGCATTTATCCCTTCCTTGCCTGAGTTAACGGTCCTCTTTCAACGCAGCGGAGATATTGTCACCAGTGTACGGGATGGAAGTGTAGATTTTGGCATCAGTGGGTGGGATATTGTCTCAGAGAGGCGTTCCGAAAATGGAAACATCATGGTCTTACTGGATGAACTTAAGGTCAGCAAATGCACTCTGAATGTGATTGTGCCAGAATCCATGCAGAATGTCTCCACCATGAAAGACCTGGCTGGCTGGCAAAAAGAGCTTGACCACCCTTTACGCGTGGCGACCAAATTCCCAAACCTGACAAAAGCTTTCTTCCTGGAAAACGGAATCTCCCAAATTGAAATGATCTCTGCTGAAGGCACACTTGAAATAGCCCCCATTATTGGTTACGCAGACATTATTGCCGATCTAATTTCCACCGGAACCACCTTGCGAGATAACCGCCTGAAAATGATTGAAGATGGGTTAATTCTTCGCTCTCAGGCTTGCCTGGTCGCCAATCGATCAGCACTAAAACAAAGACCAGAGGTTCTGGCAATGGCGCGCCAGCTGTTAGAAATTATTGTTGCCTACCTGCGAGGGTCAGAAAATGTATCCATATTTGCCAATGTACGCGGCGAATCGCCCCAAGTGATTGCCCAAAAAATATTTTCCCAAAAAGTAATAGGTGGCTTACAGGGTCCCACCATCTCCCCAGTCATCACTCGCGAAGAAGGCAATTGGCATGCTGTACATCTAATCGTCCGGAAAGACCAGCTGCCTGTAGCTATCAATGAAATCCGCCAGGTAGGCGGCAGCGGAGTGGTCGTTGCGCCAGTTCATTACATCTTCGAAGAAGAACCACAGGCCTTCAAAGACCTTTTATCTGCAATGGAGGAATAATATGATCAAACAATATTCAATTGATCAAGCGCAAGAAACCATATTATTGCGTAAACCGATTTTGGATCAGCACTATCCCGATGCATTAATCCAACGTACCGAGGAGCTTTTTGGCAAAGGAGTTACCCCGCCCGGAGCTGTACAACGCATCATCGCTTCGATACGCAGCGAAGGTGATGCTGCCATCTTGAAATGGTCTCAGCTACTGGATCGGAAAAATTTAGGGAGCCTGGTTATCGAAGGCGAGGCATTAAAAGAAGCCTACCAATCCTTATCGAACGAATTGGTCAAAGCCTTACGACTGGCTAGCGAGAGAATCAGGACATTTCACCAGTTACAGCCTATCCCAAGCTGGCAGACCACCAGTATGGGTGGCGTTGTAGGTCAGCGCTTTACTCCAATTGATCGTATCGGCGTTTACGTCCCTGGCGGTACCGCTCCGCTCCCATCATCCTTGTTGATGTCGGTCATCCCCGCCCAGGTAGCTGGAGTCTCGGAGATTGTTGTATGCACACCACCCGACCCACACCCGACCATCCTGGCAGCCGCCTATCTGTGTGGTATCTCAAAGGTATATACCATTGGCGGGGCTCAGGCTATCGCCGCGATGGCCTTCGGCACCCAAACTGTCCCCAAAGTCGATAAAATCGTCGGAGCTGGTAACCTGTTTGTCACCCTGGCGAAACAACAAGTTTTTGGGATCGTCGGTCTGGATGGTCTGGCAGGACCGACCGAAACCATGATCATCGCTGACCACACTGCTACTCCCGGTTGGGTCGCGGCCGATTTACTGGCCCAGGCAGAACACGATTTACTGGCATCCGCGATTCTCCTGACGACCGACCAAGACCTGGCAGATGCCGTCCAGGTCGAAGTTGCCCGCCAGTTAGAGACTCTTTCACGGTCCGATCTTATTGCCCAATCCCTGGCGAACCAGGGGGGCATTGTTCTAACGCCAGATTTACCCACAGCAGCTTCCCTGGCTAACCAGTATGCGCCTGAACACCTTTGTCTGGCTGTTAAAAACCCTGGGGAGTTGGCAAAGCTCATCCGTCACTCAGGTGGGCTTTTCTTTGGTGAATACTCATTTGAAGTTTTGGGCGATTATGTGGCTGGACCCAGCCATGTGATGCCCACCAGCGGTACAGCTCGTTTTGCCTCACCGTTGAATGTCCTTGATTTTGTTAAACTCAACAGCATCATCCAACTGGATCCAATCACCGGCAAGCAACTCAGCGCGTCTGCGGCAGAAATTGCCCAGGCAGAGTCGCTATCTGCCCATGCGTCTGCCGCCATCAAAAGAAGGGATGCATAAGATGCCGCTTGACTCTCAAGAAGTCTCCCGGTTGGTACGCCCTCATTTGCGGGAGATGCCGGCGTACGAACCCATCCTTCCATATGAAGTGCTCTCCGAACAACTGGAATTGCCAATCGATGCTCTGATTAAGCTGGATGCCAACGAAAATCCTTATGGAACCATCCCAGCCATCCAAAAGGCATTTCCAAAGGAGTCACACTTACATATTTACCCTGACCCCGAATCCCGCCTTCTCAGACAAAAGCTGTCCCAGTTCCACCATGTTCCCATCGATAATCTCATGGCTGGAGCTGGCGCAGATGAATTGATCGATCTTATCCTGCGGGTAATCGTCGATCCAGGTGATGCCATTATTAACTGCCCGCCAACTTTTGGCATGTATGCCTTTGATGCCCAATTGCAGGCTGCGCAAGTGATCAATATCCCTCGCAAACCGGATTTCAGCCTGGATTTACCGGCTATCCAAGAAGCTATTGCAAAGCATCGCCCAAAATTACTCTTCCTGGCATCTCCGAACAATCCAGACGGGAGTCTGACGCCCATACATGAAATCGAGCAGATACTGGACCAGGCGCTCATCCTGGTCCTGGATGAAGCATACAACGAATTTTCCGGACCCAATACTAGCCTGATCCAACAGGTAACCCGCTATAATAACCTGGTCGTCCTGCGTACTTTCAGCAAATGGGCAGGCTTAGCCGGTTTACGCGTGGGCTATGGTGCATTTCCAACTACCTTAATGCCCTTTTTATGGAAATGTAAACAACCTTATAATGTCTCTGTCACTGCAGCGGCGGCTGCCTGTTTGGCCCTTGATCACCATCAAGAGCTCGCTGAATTGGGTGAAAGAATTATCAAAGAGAGAGAACGCCTTACGAAATTGCTCGCTGAAATAACCTGGTTGCAGCCATACCCATCGAAAACAAATTTCATCCTCTGTAAAGTGCTTGGAAAAGATGCTTTGCAGTTAAAAAACGAACTTGCGCAAGCAGGAATCCTGGTACGCCACTTCAATAAACCTGGTCTTCAAGATCATATCCGCTTCAGTGTCGGAACCCCGCAACAGGATGACAGCCTGATAAGTTTCCTCAGATCAATGGAGTAGACATGAGAATTGCAGAAATTACCCGAAAAACCCTGGAAACAGATGTATCTGTTCGAATAAACCTGGATGGGACCGGTAAGCATAAAATAGATACCGGCATTGGCTTCATCAACCACATGCTCACCCACATCGCCGTTCACGGTCTTTTTGACCTGGACATCAAAGCCCAAGGCGATTTAGATGTGGATTATCATCACACCGTAGAAGATATCGCCATTGTGCTTGGACAGGCGCTCGACAAGGCTTTGGATGATCGCAAAGGCATCGTGCGCATGGCATCTGCTTATGTTCCCATGGATGAAACCCTGGCTTTTGTAGCGTTGGATCTTTCTGGGAGACCATACCCGGTCATTCAGGTTGAATGGCGGACACCTGCTATCCACGACATTCCTACCAGTCTTTTCACGCACTTCTTTGAGAGCCTGGCAATACATGCGCGCGCCAATCTACATGCCCGCATCCTTTACGGGCGCGACGACCACCACCAGGCAGAAGCTTTATTCAAAGCACTCGGCCGCGCTTTGTGCGATGCTACCCGGTTTGACCAGCGCCGCCTGGGTACTGTTCCCAGTACCAAAGGTACACTGGTCTAAATAAGGGATCACCCAAATGGCTGACAACATCTTAACCAGTTATGAACACAGAAACCGGGGGCTGATTGCCCTGGTAGACTATGGCATTGGGAACCTGCGCTCCGTTGAAAAAGCGCTGATTTCTGTAGGCGCTCAGGTTCGCCTGACCTCATCTGCACAGGATATCCGCTCCGCTTCCAAAATTGTGTTGCCCGGCGTGGGCGCATTCAGAGATGGCATGCTCGGCCTGGAAAAATATGAGCTTATTTCCTCTTTAGTGGAAGCGTACCAGCAAGGAAAACCTTTTTTAGGAATTTGTTTAGGTATGCAACTCTTTTTTGAAAACAGTGATGAAGCCCCCGATATGAAAGGCCTGGGTTTTTTACAAGGCTGCGTTAGACGCATCAATGACACTTCTCTGAAAATACCGCATACAGGTTGGAACCAAATTAATCCAACACAAGATAACCCTTTGCTAAACGGGTTACCCATTGGGAGTTATGCTTACTTCAACCATGGCTTTTATTGCCAACCTGCAGATGACCAGGATTGCTTAGCCACCACAGAGTATGGGGCTATTTTTGCCTCAGTTGTCGGTAGAAACAACCTGTTTGGAGTGCAATTTCACCCTGAAAAAAGCCAACATGTTGGACTGCAAATTCTACAAAACTTCACGGAGCTAATATCATGACTAACTCGCCCCATTTCACAATCTATCCGGCCATTGACTTGCGCCAGGGACAGGTAGTCCGTCTGGTACAAGGGGATCCAAACCGGCAGACCATTTACGATCAAGATCCAGCAAAAACTGCTCAAAAATGGATCGAAATGGGTGCAAAATGGTTGCATGTGGTCAATTTGGATGGCGCTTTTGGCGAGGCAACCCATCAAAACCTGCAGGCTTTGGAACGCATTCTAACCATGTTCTCAACATCCCCAATAGAAGTCTCGATCCAATGGGGCGGCGGGGTTCGTTCTCTGAACGATATTCGTCAATTACTTTCCTCGGGAGTCAATCGGGTAATCCTTGGCAGTTCAGCAGTTGAAAATCCCAAAATTATTGCCCAAGCTCTCGAGGAATTTGGATCATCATGTTTAGCGCTGGCAGTGGATGTGAAAGACCAAATGGTATTTATCCGTGGATGGGTAAAACCTGTGGAAGAAACACCCGTTGAATTAGGTCAGCGATTTTATCAAATGGGATTGCGCACCTGTATTTTTACGGATATCAGCCGGGACGGGGGCGGCGCAGGTCTGAACATTCCCGCTACCCGACAATTTTCGCTCGATACAGGCCTGGAGGTGATCGCATCTGGAGGAGTTGCCTCAATTGAGGATGTCAAGCGATCTCAACAGGCGGGTCTGTCTGGTGTGATCATCGGCAAAGCACTCTATGATCAAAAAATCAGTCTGAGTGATGCCCTGGCTTATCAAACCTAATGGCACATCGTAGCGCAGTCAAGGAGAAAAACCTATGCTAGCAAAAAGAATCATCCCTTGCCTGGATGTAAAAGACGGAAGAGTGGTAAAAGGCGTGAATTTCATCAACTTGAGAGACGCCGGTGATCCCGTTGAGAACGCACGTATCTATGACAGAATGGGGGCCGACGAGCTTGTATTTCTTGATATTTCAGCCAGCCCAGAAAACCGCAACACCACATTAGACAAAGTGCAGCAGGTCGCAGATGAGATATTTCTTCCCCTCACAGTAGGCGGTGGTATCCGCAGCCTGGATGATATCCGCAAGACCCTGCTCTCTGGGGCCGACAAAATTAGCATAAATACCGCTGCTGTGAAGAATCCTCAGTTGCTGAGTGAAGGGGCAGAAAAATTCGGCAGCCAATGTATCGTGTTGGCCTTGGATGCCAGAAAGTGTGATGAAGACCGTTGGGAGGTCTATATCCACGGCGGCAGGACGCCAACAGGTCTGGATGCCTTAGAATGGGCGCTGAAAGCAGAAACAATGGGTGCTGGTGAAATTTTACTGACCAGCATGGACGCTGATGGTACACTGGCTGGTTATGATATCGCTTTAACTCGGGCAGTTTGCGATGCAGTTCGTGTGCCAGTGATCGCCAGTGGTGGAGCAGGCAATGTACAGCATTTTGCCCAGGTGCTTACAGAAGGCAAAGCGGACGCCGCCCTGGCTGCTTCACTTTTTCATGACAACCAACTCACGGTTGGGCAGGTGAAAAGATATCTATTGGACCATTCCATACCGGTTCGACCGGTAGGCATTGATCCATCATAAAACGATGATCCCGTATATGCTAAACATTCATTATTGGGAAGAGCGCAATCCATGAAAAAGAAACTCAAATTTGATCAGGCTGGTCTCATCACCTGCATCGTTCAGGATAGCCAGAGTCGCCAGGTCTTAATGGTTGCCTGGATGAACGCCGAAGCATTGCAACTCACGATTGACACTGGTGAGGCACATTTTTGGAGCCGTAGCCGAAAACAATTATGGCATAAAGGGGAGACTTCCGGAAACACAATGAAAATCCATTCCATCCTGGTTGATTGCGATCAGGACACATTGCTCTTACTGGTCACGCCTAATGGTCCGGCATGTCATACCGGAGCAACCACTTGTTTTTATCGAAATTTGGAGGAAATCGATGTTTGACCAACTATTTCGCATCATTGAAGATCGGAAAAACCACCCACAGCCAGGTTCGTATACCAATCTACTGCTAAACGCTGGTGAGGATGAAATCCTCAAGAAGGTCGGGGAAGAGGCTGTTGAAATCATCCTGGCTGCCAAAAACCAGGGGAATACACGTTTGATTGAAGAAATATCAGACTTGCTATACCATGTCTTCGTTTTACTCTCTTACCGTGGTTTGCAGCCATCCCAGGTTGCTGCCGAGCTCGAGCGAAGACATCAGCCTGATCGGTCGAACAACACAAATGAGTAAAATGCTTTGAGCACCATAAAAAATCATTTTCTCAAAGTCGAAGACCCAAGATTTTCTATTATAATGATAAAAAAGGCCAACGGGTATGCTATAACTCAGCAAGCCTGGCGGAATCGTAGCTATATATTATTTAAAAAGGGAGAAATTTATGCCAAAACTAACGGTTAACGGAAAAACAATTGAAGTTGAAAATGGGAAGCGTTTGGTACTGGCTATAGAAGAATCGGGCGTCGCCATTGGACACCGCTGTGGTGGAAATGCTCGCTGCACGACTTGCCGAGTTGAATTTATTGAAGGTGAGCCGGAAAAGATGACCCAGGCTGAGTATGACCGTCTGGTTGCCAGAGATCTGCTCGGAAAAGCACGCTTATCTTGCCAGATTATCTGTGATCATGACATGAATTTAACTACCCTGGTCACAGCAGAAACCAATCCAGAATGGAACGGAGACACCGGACCAGCGCCTAAAGACGATATCACGCCAGAACCTGAGTGGATAACCCCACCAGCAGCCTAAAATCTGATCAAGATAATTGCTTGAATAAAGTTTGAGAATATTACAACGTCTCACCTCGTTTATGCAAAAACAACTGGGTGAGACGTTTGTGGTATTTCTATTGCTTAGGGCTTTGTTCCTCTTCCAGCTGATCCAAAAACGCCTGTGGAACCTGGACTGCCACAACTTCCCCGCGTGCGCAGACCTTTCCCTTAGCAAGTAAATTGGTGGTGATCACCACTTTTCGACCTTTGATCTCCTTGACCATCCCGCGAATTTCCAGAGGCCCATCAATTGGGGTTGGGCTCAGGTAGTCAACATGCAAAGAGGCTGTGAGAAAACGGTAAGCCGGCTCCGAATCCATGGGGCGATCGTCTGCTCGATAGGCAGCAGCTGCGGCCGTTCCTGTGCTGTGGCAATCGATTAATGAAGCAATCAACCCGCCATAAACATAGCCAGGTACGGCTGTATGATACGCCCGCGGTTGAAACACACACACACTTTCATCCCCATCCCAGTAACTTTTGATTTGCAAGCCATATTCATTTAGCCGTCCACATCCATAACAGTGGCTCAACAATTCAGGATAGTAATCCTGGAAGGCTTTTTGCTCCATGCTCAGACTCCTCTGTGACCAGGCAGAAATAGGATTTACTGTGGCAGTCTATTAATCTGATGATGTTTCAGCTTATAGACTTGAAAAATAACCCAACCATCACTGTAATCTCAATATTACTTTTCCGTCTCCCCACAAATCTTCAAGGCGATAATAATCTCGCCTGTCGGGAGAAAACAGGTGCAGAATCACATCACCATAATCAACTAATATCCAGCCTTCTCGGGATTCACCCTCTTTTCGACCGCGAATCCGAAACCCACTGCGCATATGATCGATCACTTGGTCGGCCAGAGCAGCCAACATGCGATCGCTGGTGCCAGTACAAATCACAAAATAATCCGCGAAATCAGATAATTCGCGGATATCCAATAAAACGATGTTTTCACCCTTCTTTTCCTCAAGTAATGATACGATATTGCGTGCAATGTCTAACGTATTCAGATGTCACCTCTCATGGTATGTAGTTTAATATTTGTGTTTCCTTACATTACCTATTGTAATCGAACTGAGAACAAGCGTGTATAGACTGCCCCTTCTCGAAGAAGGTCGCTGCGATAAAGATGAATATCTTCTACCTTAAATGCACCTAGAAAACCGACCTCGAAGTTGGAAATTACCTGGCTAATCGCTTTGACATCATGTGGAGATGCATTCCGAGAAACCCTGGCCAGGGTCAAATGTGGCGAAAAGGGACGATCTTCTTTTGGATACCCTAATCGATCCGTCTCATGGTCAATCACAGACTGGATGGCTTGCAAAGGTTTCGACGGTCCCACACCGATCCACAAAACTCGCGGTCTGTTCACCGTTGGAAAAGCGCCAAACCGGCCAACACTTACTTCAAATGCCGGTTGCTGGCGGGCTTCTACCTCTAAAGAATTCTTAAGCATTTCCAGGTTCGCTATGGATACATTCCCTAAGAACTTAATGGTTAGGTGAATATTCCTGGCAGGTACCCAACGTAAAGGCGCATCAGGGAGTTTCTCGCGTAAACTATCGAGTACTTGCTCAATGCCCTGGTAGATTTCTTCAGACAATGTGATTGCGATAAATGCCCGAATAACACTCATATCTTTTTCGCTATTTGACACTTCTCAAGAAAACCATTATAGTTTTCCTACCATCTGCTCGACAGCTTTGCGTAAATCTTTATAGGCAACAGGTTTTTCCAGAAACAAGCTCGCTCCAGCTTCCATACAGGTGCGGATATCCTCGGGAAAGCTCTTGGCGGTAACAACGATCACAGGTGTTTTTTCTAAGCCCGGATCACGCCGAATATAATTCAATATGTCTAAACCTGACACATCAGCCATCATCAAATCTAACAAAACCACGGAAGGCCTGGTTTCAGAAATCAATTCAATCGCCTTAGCCCCACCAATGGATTTATAGACCTGAAAACCGCCCAAGCGCATCATCTCAGAGAACATTTCGACTGTTTCAATCTCGTCATCAACAATCACAATACTTTTATCTCTAGCCATTCACTTCTCCCAACAAATATATTTATAAGAACACCTGCAATGTAAACAGTGAAATGAGACACTTGCCCAAGCTGACCAAATGAAGAAATATCATCGTGCATCTCACCAATCAAACAACCACCGGTATAAATCAATTACCTTTCTGGAGCTAACACCCTGAAAATAGCATATGTTTGGCAAGAATGCAAGGGTATTTCATATTGATTCGACGACCTTATCAAGGTCGCTCACGGAGGTAATCTCCAGGAGTGTCTAAATCTCTAAAAATGGTATCGCTTTGGACTACCAGGTAATCCATCTCGTCAGTCCAATTATGCAACCACTGTCTCAAGGTTGTGGGGGGAAGTTGTTTCAGTAAATCCGGCCAAATTTTTTGATCGACCAGCCAGGGATGCCCGCGACGGTTTTGAAAACTTGGCGCCAACAATTTTGGATGGTTCACAACATAATGACATAACAGTGCCGTAATGACATCCGGCTTAATTTGAGGCTGGTCACCCAAGACCACAAATACAGCCTCTACACGCTCGCTCAAATGTTGTATGCCTGTCTGCAAAGAGAGCAACATATGATCTTCCCTGTAATGCTCATTCTGAACAAGCTTCACAGGAAAACCAGCGAGCGCTTCTTCAACCCTTTTACGGTCTCCACCTGTCACCACCACAATTTCTAAGACACCAGCTTGCTGTAAGACACGGACAACCTGACCAATAACTGTAGTATCTCCCCAGGGAAGAACCAGTTTCGGTTTCCCCATCCTGCGGGACATACCGGCTGCCAGCACAACGGCGCCGACCAGTGGGTCTCTTTTCGCAACCATCTGATTAAACTACAATCCCTGGCAAAATAAACCTCGTTTTTAATTAATCATCCAAAGAAAGTAAATATTGATAGTCCTGGTCTGTATCAATATCCAGATCAACGCCATCTTGATACCAGTCTAGCCACTTTACCGGATAGCGAGAAAATAAAACCCGACCGCCTGTGTCGCCAGACAATTGAGATAGTTCAAAGAACAGTTTACGATCAAATAAAACCGGGTTTGTTCGCCTGCCTTTTATTAATGGCGCGACAATGGGTGCTAAGGTCTCCGCATGCAATGCAACCAATCCCTGAACCAGATCAACGGGGATCAGAGGCTGATCTGACAAAAGAAAAATCACCGCTCCAACATCTTTGGGTAAAGCCTGGATCGCCGCGGACACAGATGAGCTTTGCCCACTTTGCCAATCCAGATTTTCCACGACCCCAACCGCTAACTCTCGAACTTCGCTGGCAACTTCCTGCCCAGAATAACCAGTTACTACCATTACCGGATCCAGACCAGCTTTCAATCCAATCGATGCTGCATGAAAAACCAGGGAATGATTGCGCCAAACCAATAACTGCTTTGGTCTACCTAATCTTTTAGAAGCTCCTGCAGCCAATACAACGCCTGCAACACGTTCATACACGGCCAGGACCTCACCTTCACCAACGGGCGGTTGAAGTTGTGCTAAAACAACCGCATCAAACTTGCCTAATAATTGCGAAGCAATCCACTGTCCAGCAGCTTGCTGTTCTGCACTAAGCGCCTGGTTGAGCAACAAAACTTTCCTGGCATGCTCCGGGATGCCTTTCAGTCCCCCCGACCGGTTGCCCAGAACATTAACCAGGGCTTCTCGCGTCACTTTTTCTCCCATCGGAAGTCCACTCAGCTTGGAAAAAATTTCCGGCCGGTGGACCCAATCCTGCGTCAAAGGTTTCCCCAGAACGGAAAGACCTGCCAAAACAACTACCTGCTCAATCCAATCAGGAATAACCGGCTCATGTGTAGCTGGTGCTTTTGCCGGCAGCCTTTTTGAGCCATCCGCTTCGACAATGATCGGGATATTCAGGAAATCTGCTTGAGCTCTTATTGCATCTAAAACGGGTAAACTCAATCCAGCTGTACGCTCATTTTCAACAGACGGACCCGTAAACAATACCGTTCCTTTTGCAGACGGTTCCATGAATTTCTGGAAATCGGATGATTCATCACTGAGTTCAATATGCTGGTCAGCGTAACCTAGCTGGTTCTGGGAAAGGTGCGTCGTTGAGCTCAGCCATACCATTGGGATTGATTGCTGATTCATTTCCAATAATTCACGTCCCAGCCGGAAGAGTGCGCTCGTTTTGCCGCCAGCGCCAACCAGAGCCAAACGAGTTTTATTGTCCAATCGAAGCGCTTCAATCAGTTTCAAAAAAACTCACTTCCACAATAATGGACGAAATTCTTCTTTTGTCAGGATGGCTTCAAGAACTGCGCCGCCAATGGCTAAAGACTTGTCGGAAACTTGTATGCAATAACGCGGATCATCGCGAGGATCCACATCACCAATTTTCATACCCCGGGTTACTTGTAAACCTGTATGAACCAAGCCCCGCAACACTCCCTTAAAAGGTGCAACCACGTTTTCTTTCCCTATCTTCGCGATACATTGCCCTGGCTGAAGATGATCGCCAATCTGTGCATAAGATTCGATAATCCCTTCAGCAGGAGCCCTTAAAACACGCTCGGAATCGTAGATCTGGACCTTTTCAGGTATGCCAGTATCCCCCAATGGCTCTCCCTGCCAGATCACCCTTCCCAGCCAATGACCGCGTTGTGTCTCAATAACCGCATGACAATTCTTGCCTGCAACAAATCCTGGTCCCAAGCCAAGCACCAGAGACGCCAGGCCTCGGTCAAACTCTGGTGCCTGTTTTCGCATTCGAGCGTCTACGATGATCAAGGGGCTTTGCTCTTCAATCTGTGCAACCAGACTCGTGACCGGCATAGCGATAACCGGGATCATTTGCTGAGCAAGAACCAGATCCAATTCACCTGCATCCGTGATCCGTTTTGAGGCAACTCCTTCAACCAAAAACTCACCGCGGTACATAGCCTCGCCAAAGGACACCAAGCGCCGAACCATGATCGGTTCAGGCAATTCGGTGATGATGATTTGTAGCCCAGAGCGGAAGAGGCGTAAGGCCACTCCACTCGCCAGATCACCACCACCCAAAATGATAGTTTTCAATCTCATTGAATTGACTCTTTTCATGAGAACTGATCAGATTTTTCCCAATCCGCGCAGAACACGTTCAGGCGTTAATGGAAATTCGGAAAACCAGACACCGGTTGCATCATGCAGGGCAGCAATGACCGCAGGCGCTACTGGCAAGAATGGCATTTCTGCCATTCCACGCGCCCCCCAGGGACCGATTGGGTCAGGATATTCAAGAATAACCGACTCCACATGTTCAGGTATGTCAAGAACAGTTGGGATGAGGTATGTTGAAAGATGTGGGGTTTGAACATACCCGTCTCGCTGTACAAAATTTTCTAAAATCGCATAACCAGCTGCCTGGACCACGGCTCCTTCAATCTGCCCTTGAACTTGTTGAGGGTTAACCGCACGCCCCACATCATTCACTGATACCAAATCTAATATGCGTACATGTCCTGTTTCTGTGTCCACCTCAATCCAGGCAGTTTGAGCCACATAACCATAGGAGAAATTCGGTTCAGATTTTCCTGTTTGAGGATCATACGGTGTAGTCTTGGGAGGCCAATACTGGTATGTTGCTATTGCCGGGCGCTCTTCAGCTTTCCATTTTTCCAAAGCAGCCTCAACTGCACCCTTGACTGAATTTCCTGCCATAAATGTCATTCGTGATGCAGAAACACTGCCAGAATCCTTTGTTTCCGCTGTGTCTGAAACAATCAATTGGATACATTCTAGCGGTACATTCGCTGCGTCCGCTGCCATTTGTGCAATCGCAGTGTGTGTACCTTGACCGACCTCAGCAGCAGCATGCCGGATAACTACGCGTTCAATCTCCGCAGCCCCATAGATCTCAGCGGTTGCCCAACAATTCTCAGGTGCTCCGAATGAGAAACCTACGTTCTTAAAGGAAGCAGCAAAACCCTTGCCTCGCTTGATGTGATCTGGCAGTTTTCCAGAAAGACGTACGTCTTCCCTGGATTTACCCCAGCCTTGCGATGATTTTTGCCAGCCAGACTCAGCCGCACACTTTTCGATCACCTGTGGCATACTGACTCCCTTGGGCAAAGGTGTGCCTACCGACAGCAAAGAACCCTCCCGGAGAACATTTCGCATGCGCAGCTCAACAGGATCCATTCCCAACGCCTCTGCGATGCGGTTCAGTTGAGTTTCTGCTTCAAAGGCTCCTTGCGGTCCACCAAACCCACGGAACGCTCCGCCAGGGATATTGTTGGTATAAACAGCGTAAGAATCTACCTTTACATTCGGAATCTCATACGGACCCGTACACATCAAGGTGGCGTTTCCTAAAACCTTTGTTGATGTGTACGCATAAGCACCCCCATCCTCAATTACCTCTACCTCTGCTGCCAGAATTTTTCCTTCTTTACTTGCTCCCCAGCGTGTACGAATGATGTAGGGGTGGCGTTTATGGTGACCAATAATCGATTCCTCTCGTGACCAGATGGTTTTGACAGGTCGCCGAATGCCTCGTTGATGTAACCTCCAAGCAGCTAGGGCAAGGACAATTTGCAAAGACATATCTTCACGCCCACCAAAAGCACCACCAATTGCTGGATAGATTACCCGTACCTGCTCCAACGGCAAATCAAGGGCATGGGCAATTTGTTGTTGATCCTTATGCGTCCATTGACCAGCTATGGTAACCGTGACACGTCCTTCATCGTCAATATATCCCAATCCCGCTTCGGGTTGGAGATATGCATGCTCTTGAGCCGGCGTGCGGTACTCGCCTTCGATAATCACATCAGATTTAGAGAAAGCCGTCTCAACATCCCCTTTGCGTATGCGATAATGACAGAAAACATTTGAATCTCGATCAGGGTGTAATAAAGGAGCGCTTGATTGCATGGCTGCCAAAGGCTCATCAACCACGGGTAAATCCTCGTAATCCACTTCAATCAAATCCAAAGCAGCCGCAGCGATCATTTCAGATTCCGCCACAACTAGCGCCACCTGGTCGCCAATAAAACGCACACGATCAGCAAAGGGCTTTTTCGAGCCAGGACCGCACAAAACAGGTTGGTCGGGAATGCCCAAGCCATATTCATTGACTGGCACATCTTTCGCTGTAAAAACCGCCAGTACCCCATCTAGAGCTTCTGCCTGGCTGATATCAATGCGTTTGACAATCGCATGAGGGCGCCTTGCGAATAGCACCTTCATATACGCCTGGTCTGGCATATGGATATCGCCTGGATAAAGAGCATCTCCGGTAACTTTTGATACAGCATCTACGCGCGTGACAGACTGACCAATGATTGGCATCGGAAACTCCTTAGAATGGCTACCATTCAAATTTCTTGGATAATTGCTAATAAATTATACCCCGCTTAAGAAACTGCTATTTATTAAAGGTCATTCAATATTCATGTTTTTGTTGATTGACTATAGATAAATTTATTGACCCGTCGAGCCAAGATCCGCGCGCATGAATGAACCACCAAAAAAGGATGCAAAACTGTCCTCATAGCTTCTCTTCGCATTTGGAGAAGATACATACTATAATCAAAGAAAGCAAACACGTCTAATTTGTTGAGTGAGGTTGTAGCCTATGAATCAAAACCAGAGGTTCATCTTTCAAACAATCCTAGCATTTTCCACTCTGATCCTGATATCAATCGCCTGTTCTGTAACCCAATCAAACCTACCCAAGATAACCAACCATACCAAACCAGAAGTAATACAAAATCATCAGCCTTTTGAAGATGTGGGTTGCCCGTTAGAAAACGGTTTTCAACGTTGCAGCCCAGGTAGCACCCTATCAGAATTGGGCTGCCAGATGATCCGTCCAACAAATCATCTCGTAGGAGCTTTGCAACCCAATCACCCTATTCACATCTGCTTGACACGAACATTACCCTCCGAACAAAAACTCGCAGCAAACGATTATATCTATTCTGCAGGTTGCCTTCAGAAGCAATATATTCGATATGTTATCTGGAAAGACGACCATTTCGAACTGATCCAATCAAAAGCAGAGTTCCAATCCATATACGCGCCGATAGAAACTTCAGAAGAAGCCCTGAGCTATGCCATAGGAATCACAGGCCTGGATGCCCTTTATGATTTGGAGGTAAGAAAGACCTTACGTTACTTTATCGATACGATCGAAGATACCCACGTAAAACAAACACAAGAAGGTTACCTTGTGTATTTATTTGATTATAAATTATGCGGTTGTGGACCTCACTCCACTTATCTTGTGGAAATCCTTGTAAAACCTGATGGCGTATGGAACGAACTTAATCGCACAAAGATTTTCGAAGATCCGGAGGAAGATAATCTCTGTGTGGATTAATCCGCTAATCAATGAGTGGATGTAAATAGCTGCTGCATATGTTCCATCCCCTTTTGGTCAGCAATAGCCAGCACCTCATCACCTTGCTGGAAAACTGTTGCTCCACGCGGCAGCTCCATTTTTCCATTGCGAATAATCGCCGCAATCACACAGCCTTCTGTCAATCCCAGATCCTTCAAAGCTACGCCAACTGCTGGGGCTCGTTCTGGAATTTTTTCTTCCACTAGAGAGTAATCTCCGCGACGCAGCTTAAGTAAAGTCATCATGTCGCCAAGAGACATTTCTTCCTGGATCAAACTGGCCATTACAGCAGAATGATTAAGGGCTACATCCACGTGAAATTTATCATCAAATAACCAAGCATTTCTCGGGTTGTTAATTCTCGCGATGGTTCTTGGAATCCCAAAATGTTCACGGCAAAGGTAACAAAAAACCAGGTTGTCCTCATCGGATGAGGCGCATGCAGCAACGACCTGCGCCTGGCGTACACCAGCTCGCTCCAATACTTCAGGTTCTGTCGCATTTCCCTCGTAGATGACTTCCGTTGGCAATTCGCGATGCAAACGATCTAAAATATCACGGCGATGTTCAACCACAACTACCTTATGGTCCTGTTCCAGCAATGTGCTCGCTAACTGGGTGCCTGTCCGGCCTCCGCCTGCAATCAATACAAACATAGCCAATCTCCTATTTATCTTCCAAGCCAGGTCCCTGGCTTAAACGCTGCCGGATTGCTTCACTACCTGCCAGGGTGGCAGATACTAGAACAATATCACCGGACATCAAATCGATCTCGCAGTCCGGGAGCATAGCTTTTCCTGCTCGAGTTAACGCGGCCAAAACACATTCCGCTTGTGGCATTAAATTTGATAATGATTTCCCATCCCACTCTTCAGGTACTGCAAATTCATATAACTCTACCTCCCCATTACCAGCAGAAAAGACTGTGCGGGTATTTTGCTGGTAGAGCAACTCCTCTATCCGTTGCGCCCCCCAACTTGAAGAGCTGATAGTTTGTATCCCAAAGGTTTCATGAACCGTACGCCAGCGAGAATCATAATTTCGCACCACAACAACTGGAACACTATAATGTTTTCGGGCTAAATGCCCTACGACCGCGTTCAGCGCATCATTATTCGTCACAGCCGCCAATCCATCCACGTCTTCAATACCGGCGCGCTGCAAAACATCTTTATTAAGCACTTCGCCCTGCACTGTACGACCACGAAAATCTACAGGTAAATTTTGAAATGCTGATTCCGTACTATCTACAACTATAACAGTATGCCCATTGCGATATAAACGCATGGCAAGCTCAGCACCTACCCTGCCGCATCCAATAATTAACATATTCATATTCTTTCCTCCAAATCGACACTAGAAGGTCCGACCGATCACTCTACTTGATAGGGTACATCCGTGATAACAATATCCTTCTTGAATAATAGCGCCAACCTTAGCCACCAGGCTGTTTGTGTGTGTAATATATTTGTGAACCAACCCTTGGTTACAAACTGAGGCACAACGATGGTGATCATTTCTCCCGGTTGGCGCATATCAGATATTTCTTCAATGTATTCCAATAAAGGTTCAATCAAAAGCCTGTAGGGAGATTCAAGCACAACCAGGCGAACACCATTTCCCCATCGGTCCCATTTCCGCCGTAGACTTTCAGTTTCTGCCGGATCGATAGACACATGCACAGCGGTGACATCGCTAGATAATGCCTGTGCATAATGTAAAGCGGTCAGGGAACCGCGATGAACTCCACTTACTGTCAAAATCACCCGATGACGACCAATTCTAAGCGGCTCACCTAAATTGTTTAGGGATAAGCGACCAGCGAGATCGCGGTAGTGACGATGAATTCTGGAAAATACTACGACCAATAGCGGCATTACAATTAAGACCACAAAGGCGCCATCAACAAATTTGGTTACAGCGAATACAAACATAACGACCAAGGTACATAAGGCTCCAAAACTGTTAATAACCATTTTTATGCGCCAGTTTTTTTCATGTTGTAATGTAGAGCCACGCTCCTTGATTTCTTCCCCGGGTTGAAGTTTTCCAATCTTCTTCCATCTCAAAGCCATTCCACTTTGAGAGAGTGTGAAGGAGAAAAACACTCCAATTGCATAAAGCGGTATCAACGCACTGACACTAGCTTGGAATATTACTATTAAGATAGCAGCAAATACTGCCAATGCAACAATCCCGTAGGAAAAGACAAGCCGGCTACCTCGAAAAGCAAACTGCCTGGGAATGTAACCATCCGCGGCTAACAAGGCACTGAGGCGTGGGAAATCCGCAAAAGAAGTGTTCGCTGCTAAAATTAAAATGACCATTGTTGAGCCCATCGTAGCTAGATAAAACAAGCCTTCACCTTGAAAGACTGTGCGAGCCAATTGTGAAACGATGGTTTCCATTTCCGAAGGTACAGCATGAATTGGAGCAACCAAGAAAGATATTCCCATGAACAGGGTCGCCAGAATCACCGACATCCAAATCAACGTGATGCCAGCGTTACGGCTACGCGGTTCTTTAAACGCCGTGATGCCATCCGAGATTGCTTCAATTCCCGTCAGAGCTGCAGTACCACTAGAGAATGCATGTAAAATCAAGAATGGCGTAATGGCGCCAACTAAATGCAAAGATTCAATTTCGGGTGGGTTGACAACAGTGCCTAATGTCCCTGTAAAATATCTGAATATTCCGGTCCCAACAGTGGTTGCCATAATAGCAATAAACAGATAAGTAGGAACTGCAAAAAATGCACCCGATTCCTTTACTCCCCGAAGATTGATGAACATGATAAAGAACACTAAACCTACTGCAATCCATACCCGTTGTGGGTACAGATCTGGGAACGCAGATGTAAGCTGGGCAACACCAGACGAAATGGATACTGCAACGGTTAGTATATAATCAGTTAGTAAAGCGGCTCCTGCAGTCTGAGCTGGAAATTCACCAAGATTATCTCTGGTTACAATATACGCTCCTCCCCCACCAGGATAAGCATGAATGGTTTGTTCATAGGATAGAGAAACTATTGCCAACAGGGCAACAATAGCAATAGCTATGGGAAATACATAGCTAAATGCACCCGATCCGGCTACAGCCAAAATAAACATAATCTCTTGTGTGGCATAAGCGGTAGAAGATAATGCATCGGATGCGAAAACAGCCAAACCAACCGCCTTGCCAATCGTCTGGTGCGGGGCATCCGCGGTCTGCAGCGGCCGGCCAATCAACCATGTCGCCAGGGAACGGCGCGGTAAACTGTCTGCCGGGCGAACCATGACTTTTGAGCCATTTTCTTCTTTAATCTTTATCATTTTTCTAACTCGTTTCTTATGGATGCACCAACCAGGACTGCGAAATATTAACTTTATCTCCGTTCCCTTTTGTGATGCCTATCATCAATCCAAGTGCTCGATAATACATCCACTTTGCTCCGGCGTCAAGATCATTTAAGGCGATTTAACCTTCGGAGCCATTCACAAAACAGACGGCGCGATCGCTATTTTTTTTGATACGATTCGAAATGCAATCATGCCAAAAAACAAGGGGATCCAAAAGGTAATTCCTCGGAAAGCGAGGGCAATAATGGTTGCTCGTCCTAAAGGCACAGCCAATGAATTCAGACCCAGGGTTAATGCTCCCTCAACAAATCCAATACCTGCTGGCGTGGGTGAGACAATAAAAAAAAGGTAACCGATACTAAAACCTGCAATTAAAGTTCCTGGAGAAAGAGGCACTTGGAATGCCAAAAACATGATGAAGAGAATGGTGATTAATAAGGCTTTGTTACTCAATCCCAATAATATCGGAAGGACCAGTTTACCCGGCGAGTTTCGTAAACGTTGCAGCCCCAAAGATGCATCGCCTGCAAAAACATAGGCACGCTCCTCAGATAAATACTGCCGTTTTATGAAAGGATATGTAACTTTATTGACAAGTCTCGCTAACCAGGCTAACACCCTGCCCATCTCATTCGCTGATTTCATCCCTAAATACAAAAGAAGAGTAAGAACTCCCGCTACCAGGAATAGCACGCCTGAAGCCGACAATTCCACAATATCAAGATTGTTCCTCCGAAAAAGAACTACAAGCCCCAGCACTAAAACAGCAATAAAAGCAAAGTAATCTAGAAGAACGACCAACACACCTGCTATAGCCACCCTCGCCGAGGAATAGCCCTTCTTTTGGGCTTCGGAAACAAAAACAGCAATTCCTCCCATTCCACCAGTTGGAGCAATCACATTGAGGAAGAAAGCCGAACCCACCAACAGCAATAATTGTAGAAAATTTTCTTTCAATTCTAGAGCTTTATAAACAAAATAATAGGATAAAGCTACATTCAGCATCCAGACAAATTGGATGAAAACCGCCAGGAGGAGATAACGCCAATCCCCCCTGGAGAGCGTATCAAGAATATCTTCCACCTCAGAAAAGTTCAGAAAAATGAAGAAAAGACCAAAGATAAAGAGAGTGAAGAAAAGGATGTTTCTCATTCATAGGATTATAACGGATAAAGAAACCCCATAGCATCAAGTAAAGGCTATGGGGTCAAGATTAATACATGAAATCCAAACAATTAGTCGCGTTGTCTACCACCCATACCCAAGACAATCGTCACCCAATAAAGCAATTGCATCACAGCCGTTACCAAAGCTGCCACGTAGGTCAAGGCTGCTGCATTCAAGACCTTATTTACACCTTGCATCTCTTCTTCCCCCATAATAATGCCGGTATCGGAAAGCAACTGTTTCGCACGAGCCGAAGCATTGAATTCAACCGGTAAAGTAGCCAGAGCGAACACCGCACCCCCAGAGAAGACAATCACACCCAGCCAGGCCAGGTTCACGAAGTTCAGAACCATCCCAAGGACAATTAATATCCAACCCAGGTATGAGCCAATGTTGACCGCTGGTACTAACGCAGATCTTAAGCGTAAAGGAAAATAACTCTCCTGATCCTGCAAAGCATGCCCTAGCTCATGAGCTGCAATCGCCAAAGACGCTACAGATGATCCCTGGTAAACACCAGCCGAGAGGCGTAATACTTTATCACGCGGGTCATAATGATCTGTAAGATTTCCATGAACGCCTTCAATGCGCACACCAACTAAACCAGCCCTCTGAATCAAGCGTTGGGCAGCCTGTGCGCCACTCATCCGGCTACGAGCCGGTACTTTGCTCCAACGACTATAAGCAGATTTTACATACCACTGAACAACCATCATTAAGATTATGGCCGGCGCCATAAATAACAAATATCTTGGATCAAAGAACATCATCATTCACCTCCGAAATCAACAAAACCTTCCCGATTACTGGCTAGCCGATAAAAGCTCAAGAGCTTTTTCCAGTTGAGGGTCTATTCCTGCAGTCATATCTTCAGGAGTAAATTCAACCTTATAATCGGGCTCTAATCCCAAACCATGGATCTGTCGTTCATCAGGGGTGAGCCAGCGAGCAATTGTCACTCTAACTGCACCCTGGTCATTCTGAAGCGGAGTATAACTCTGTACAGAACCTTTTCCGAAGGAAGTATTGCCAACCAACAATCCCCTTCCAAGATCCTGAATAGCGCCGGCAACAATTTCCGAAGCGGATGCACTGCCCTCATTTATGAGCACCACTAATGGAATTTTCGTTGCCAGCCCGCCTTTACTAGCTTCATACGCTATTTTACGTCCGTCACCATACTCTTCATACATGACAATTCCTTCAGGCACAAATTCCGAAACAACTTCGATCGCTGTGTCTAAATATCCACCGCCGTTGTTGCGTAAATCCAGGATCAAACCACGAGGATTCTCAGCCATTAATTCCTTTAATGTCTCGCGTAAATCCCTGGCTGTATCCGCGCCAAAAGTAAAAAGTTCAACATAGGCAATATTTCCATCCAGAATTTTGCTATCTACTGTCGGTACAATAATACCCGCACGCTGTACCTCAACATCAAAAGGTTCTTCACCCTCACGCAAAATGGTTAATCGAACGCTTGAACCTTTTGGACCAATGACTCTTTGACGCACCAGTTCCCCGTCAATACCAGTCATATCTTCGCCATCAACAGCGATGATTTTATCGTTCGGTCTTAACCCGGCTTTTTCTGCAGGCGAGTTCGGCATGGGGCTGACAATGGTTAGATAATCTCCGGTTGTATCCACCCAAGCTCCAATACCCTCATACTCTTCCCCTTCAAGTTGGGCATTTGCCCGCTCGAACATTTCTGGGTCTAAATATGAGGTATGTTCATCACCCAGTGAATCCAACATGCCGCGAATTGCCCCGCGCATCATCGCATCCCGATCAACTGGCTGATCAACATACTCCTGTTCTACCAGGCTCCAAGTTTGCCAGAAAGGGACAAACAATTCATCCAAATCTTGTCCAGCAAGCTCATCAGGCGCTTCTACGGTGACACTGGGAGATGCATTCTGGCCAGGAATAAATGGGAAACTGGTCAAGGCAGATGAATTCCCCGCGGAAGATCTGCCCACCATAAAGCCAGCAGAACATGCACCAGCAATCAATCCTAAAACCACAAAAACACTGATAAAAACCAAAACAGGTTTCGAATTCATACTCAACTCCTAACCAAAAATACAAGCAGAGGGAAACATCCCTTGAGGATTTATAGCCACTTAAACTAATTGTTGTTATGAGGTTATCATATTTTGGTTAGAGGAAGATAAATATTCTACAAGTTTTCTGTCAATATTGGCGACAGCCTCTATTACCGAATGCGAAATGGATTGAAGTCGGTATCATAATCAAAATAGTCCACATTCTCAACCCGTTTAAGAAAATTTACAACACGGTAAGTAACCGGGGTCATTAACCCCTCCACACCCACTTTGAATAAATAATTGGTCAAGATCAGAGTCAACCAGATTTCCGGGATAAATCCCGGCACTTTCAGCAGCATGGCCAGGGAAACAAATAGAAACGTATCTATTCCTTGCCCGATCAATGTACTGCCAATCGTCCGCAACCAAAGCCAACGACCCGCAGTTGCAATTTTTAGCCTGGCTAAAACATAGGAGTTAGAAAATTCACCAGCCCAATATGCTGCCAGGCTAGCTATAACAATTGCGCCAGAGCTAACTCCCCCAAGGATTGCATCGTATTGTGCCTGTCCAATATTGCCTTGCCAATAAGTTTCCCCTGGCATTCTCCCAACCAGCCAAAGGGTAACACTCATCACCAATGCACAGAAAAAACCCGTCCAAATCACACGCCGGCTATAACGGTACCCATACACCTCCGTTAAAACGTCCCCAAAAATATAGCTTACCGGGAACAACAGAGTTCCTGCGTCAAATGCTAAAGGAACTCCAAAAAGTGAAAACCCCCAATCGACAATCTTAGCTGATGAAGCGATATTGCTCACCAACAAGACCGTCACAAATAAAGCCATCAAACGATCAAAAAATTTAAAGGGCATGTCTACCTTAAAAAACGGAGGGATATTAACGAGGGTAATTACTGGTTAACCAATCTTCGATGAATTGCTTATATGAAGATGGGTCATTGACCTTGCTTGCATAATCCAAAATCGCACGACCATCCATTGGATACAAGGGATGGCATGAGGTCGGGGAAGCTCCACGCACGCTTTTTATCACACCACGCACCAAAGGACCTATCAAGTCCACTTTTTCCAATTGAGGAACGATCTCTTCTGCTGTAACAAATACCTGGCTGGCAGTGAGGGCTAATTCTTCATCCACACCTCGATTAGCGCCAATCAAAGCATTTCCATCCCAATCCGCTTTGAGAGCATGTACGACAGCCACATCCGGTTTGATAGCTGGAAATGCCATCAGTCTTTCTCCAGAATACGGGTCTGTGATGGTCTTTACATCCTCCCTGAGCATGGGTAAATCAGTCCCAATCCATCCCCTGCCCGGCATGAAACCTATTCCGGCCATTTGCGCACGCAGACCAAATGCCAGGCTCGCCTCTGTCTCCTCCATGACTTCTATTTGGCCTTGATTTGCCAGGTATGTATACATAGGAGCAAGTCCAAATATCTCCAACCCGAAATAGCATGTTCTGACTCTTGAGACCATTCCAGAACCCACCAGCAAATCAGACTCAAAACCAGCAGTGAACGCCAATAAAGTTAATCCGCTCGGTTGTCCCGTTTGAACATACCTCTTTAACAAAGCACGCACAAAAGCAACCGGTCTACGGTACAAGGTATTACCGCCCAGAGCCAGTATACAATCCGATGGGATTTGCTCAACTGCTTGTTCGATAGAGATCAGTTTCGACAGGTGGTCAGAATCAGGCATTCTCTTGGTCCTCTACCGACGGATGTTCCTCGGATTCCAGCTTTTTTTCCTGTAAATTTTTCACCAAGCGAGATAACTCGGACAGATTCTCATTCTCTGGCTGCCAGGGATCCTTTGCCCGGCTGGCTGCCTTGCGTAGCAACTCAATTTGGCCCACGGAATTCTTGCGTGTAACACTGGCATAAATCGCAGCATTGATGACGATTACAATCAAGATAGTCACAAAGACAACTAGAAAAGCTTTTGAATAGTCCATAAAATAACCATCATTTATTCGCTTGACATAATTCAGGCACGACTTCGCAAAGTTGTAGTATGTTAGAGATAGTATGTTTTGCCACAGAATTGTGATCACCATTCTGTGTTACCCAAATGGTGGTAAATCCAATGTCATTGGCAGCCTCTAAATTCACCAGCGCATCATCCAACATGATGCAAGCCTCAGGCAGAGGATTACCTGCCAATACCAGAGCGCGTTCATAGGCGGTTCTTTCTGGTTTACAGGCAAACTGCATCGCGCGCAAGTCCACAATGCCGTCAAAACAATCCATCAACTCCAAACGAGCTAGAACCCTGCTTGCATGGTTGGCGTCGGCATTGGTAAACACCCATTTTTTCTGAGGAAGTTCTTTTAAGAGATTGCGGACATTCGGATTGGGTTCCAAGTATTGATCCAAGGGGATATCATGTACATAAGCCAAGAACTCATCTGCATCCACTTGATGGTGCCTTTGTAAGCCGCGTAAAGTGGTCCCATACGCTTGATAATATTTTTGGCGTAATTCACCAATCTCATCCCAAGGCAATCCCAGAAGTTCTTGCATATAAGAACTCATTCGCTTACGGATCTCGTCCCAAAGACCTGTTCGACTATCGTAAAGCGTGTCATCCAAATCAAAGAAAATCGTTGTGTATTCCATATCAGCTATTATAAAGGCATTAGCCTCCGTATAACAGATATCCTTTCGAGGATTGCTCTGAACGTTTCTCGCATCCTCTCCCAATTATTCACGTATAATACAGGCATGGCTATTCACATTCTTCCATCGGAGGTCGCTTCACAAATTGCTGCAGGTGAAGTCATTGAGCGCCCGGCTTCGGTAGTTAAAGAGCTGATTGAAAACGCTTTGGATGCTGGCGCTAAATCGATCTCTATCCAAATTGAAGAAGCTGGCAAAAAGCTGATCGAAGTTTTTGACGATGGCAGCGGTATTCCTGGTGATGAATTATCACTGGCAGTAGAGCGCCATGCTACCAGTAAACTGGAAAACGCTTCAGACCTTTTTCAAATCGCCACGCTCGGCTTCCGCGGCGAAGCCCTTGCTTCTATCGGCTCGGTATCTCGCTTCAGCATGACATCAAGAACTCCACATGAAGAGATGGGTTACCGGTTGCAGGTTGAAACCGGATTTGCATCGCCTGTTCAAACAATTGGGGCGCCACCCGGTACCCTTGTTCGGGTGGAAAATCTGTTTTTTAATGTCCCCGCGCGTTTAAAATTTCTTAAACAAGATACTACCGAACGACGCCAAATTGACGCGCTAGTCACTCGCTATGCATTAGCCTATCCAAATGTACGTTTCCAGCTTCGCCAGGAAAACCGGTTGGCCTTACAGACCAGTGGAAACGGCGAC
Source organism: uncultured Chloroflexia bacterium (assembly GCA_963842455.1). Lineage (GTDB taxonomy): Bacteria > Chloroflexota > Anaerolineae > Anaerolineales > UBA4823 > CAWJHE01. The sequence continues at coordinate 41,318 of CAWJHE010000005.1, read as the reverse complement.
CGGCGAGAAATCCTGGCTGTCCTCTACGGAGCAGATATAGCCAGGCAAATGCTCGAAGTCATATCCTCAGATCGCGAGATCCGTATTCATGGGTACATCAGCCCTACGACAATCTCGCGTTCAAATCGCAGAGAGATCACATTTTTTGTGAACGGTCGCCCGGTACAAGACCCCACCTTGATCTCTGCTTTTCTAAAAGGCTACCACACCCTTCTAATGGTTGGACGTTTTCCCTTGGGTATTTTATTTTTAGAAATGCCTCCCGAGGCCGTAGATGTAAATGTGCACCCCACAAAAGCAGAAGTCCGTTTCCGTCAATCTGACCACGTCTTTTTGGGCGTACAAAATGCTGTCCGGAAAGCGCTCCTGGCCTATAATCCGGTAGCGAATTTATCGTCCAGTTATTCCTGGCAGTCGCCCAACAATTTCTCCCCTAAACAGGAACCTTTTTCACAATCTTGGGAAAAGACCGAACAGATTGATGCGAATTTTCCAGCACAAAATCAACAAACCGAGCCCAACACAACAAGGCAACCAGGTTTACCAGAGCAACGCGTTCCTCTGTTACGACCCGTAGGTCAGATTGCCAGCGCCTACCTGGTGGCCGAAGGTCCAGATGGGATATACCTGATCGACCAACACGCAGCCCATGAGCGGATACTGTTTGAACGCTTCATCAAACAAAAAAATGCAAGCATGTCAGCCCAACACTTGTTGGAACCTGTAACTGTAGATTTACCCCCCTCTCATGCACGCCTGATCTCTGAGCAATTGCCAATCCTGGAAAAGCTTGGTTTTGAAGTAGAAAATTTTGGGCCACATACTTTTCTAATCCGGGCAATCCCTTCACTGCTGGCAGATATTAGACCTGAGGATGCCTTGCGAGTTCTGGTAGAGGATTTCGAAGAAGACGAAACTCCCTTCCAGGCAGAGGTCGAATCACGAGTCATTGCTAGAATTTGCAAACGTGCAGCAGTGAAAGCAGGCAAGACCCTCTCAGCTGAAGAACAAAGAACCTTAGTCCAGGATCTCGAAGCATGCCAATCCCCGCGCACTTGTCCGCACGGAAGACCTACCATGATTCATTTATCTGTAGATCTATTGGAACGGCAATTTGGTCGTAAAGGGGCGCGTTGAACTAAAAACAGAAAGATTTACGACTGTTGGATTAATTTTTCAACCAGGCGGGGAATTACCAGATCAACATCCTCATGAAAAACCACATCCGCACGCACATCCAGATATGTCTCAGAATGGTTGATCAGAATTAAGTGAGCCCCATTTTCTAAAGCTCGCATTGGTAAACCAGCCACAGGCAGTACTTCCAAAGATGATCCTGCAACTAGCATAACATCGCATTTCTTACTCGCATCTTGGGCGGCCAGCCAGGTTTTGTGGGGCAATTGTTCTCCAAATAAAACCAAATCTGGTTTTAAGATACTGCCACAGTTTTCGCATTTGGGTATCACTCCCCCTTCAAGGTACGCATCCATAAAAGGTGCAGATCCAACTTTGGCATAACAACGGACGCAGGTTAGCGATCGCATGGATCCATGTACTTCCAAAACCTGTTTAGAACCTGCGCGCTGGTGCAGAGCATCAATATTTTGAGTGATCACCGTTTGGATATAACCAGCCTCTTCCAATTGTGCCACACCATAATGCGCTGGGTTTGGTTGTGCCAGGTGAATTTCCTTAGCAAGGTTTCGCATCCAATCGAAAAAATCTTCCGGATGATGCCTGAAAGAGGTCAGCGAGGCGACCTTCATAGGATCGTATCGCTCCCACAGACCACTGGTAACAGAACGGAAATCGGGAATGCCTGAAGGCGTGGAAACACCTGCCCCGGTAAGGACAACCCCTCGCTTGCTCCCCTTCAGGATATCGGTTGCACAGCGGATCTTCATTTCAATCGAGTTCAAAATTTCTGCCATTCCTTTACCTGCAGCGGGGTCCTTAATCAAAAGTCTAGCACAATCCTTTTCCGGATGCAAGCTCTTTCCATATTTCCAACCTAAAAACGAACAACCGGAGCTATCCTATTCCATTATAATCAAAGGTATCTATGTTGGAAATAATTACTAAAAACCTTCAAAAGACCTGCCATTTACAAGCTGATCAACTTATCCTGGTTGGCGTATCAGGTGGACCAGATAGTATTTTCTTGTTGGATGTCCTGCATCAGCTTGGTTACAATCTTGTCATTGCACACCTGGATCACCAGTTACGCCCGGAATCCAGTCAAGAAGCCGATGGTGTAAAAAGGGTGGCTGCCCAGTTAAATATCCCCGTTCTCATTGAGAGCCTGGACGTAGGCAAATACGCAAAGACCCAAAAACTATCGGTTGAGCAGGCAGCCAGGCAACTCCGCTACGAATTTCTCTTCAGGCAAGCCGAAACGCAAAAAGCTCAGGCTGTAGCCATTGGGCACACAGCAGATGATCAAGTTGAAACGATCCTATTACACCTTTTGCGCGGCACAGGCCTTTCGGGCTTAGCCGGCATGAAATATTTCAATCTACCTAATCCATGGAGCCAAACGATTCCTTTAATACGGCCAATCATGGATATCTGGCGCCAACAAATTCTTGAATACCTGGCTGACAAACCTTATAACCCCTATGAGGATATGAGCAACCTGGATACAAAATATTTCCGTAACCGTATCCGCCATGAATTAATTCCTTTCCTGGAAAAATTCAACCCCCGCATTAGGCAAAATCTGTTCCAAATGTCTGGTATCCTGGAGCAAGATGAGCAAGTCCTGCATGCGACCACTCAACGCGCCTGGAATCAATGTTTGATCTCAGCAGGAAAAGACTACCTCCAATTCAATACTGTTGTTTTCTCTGAACAGCCCCTGGGAATACAAAGACGATTAGTACGCAATGCGTTTATGCATTTATTGCCGGATCTGAATGATATAGAATTCCAAAATATCGAGCAAGTTATCCAATTTCTTAAAGAGCCGCCGAAAAGCAATTTTTCTCGTCTGGCCGCTGGTCTGCAACTTTATTCTGAGAAAAATTCCTTCCATATTTTCGACCAACTAGCTTTCTTACCAGGTAACCACTGGCCTCAATTGCAGTCCAATGCAAGTATAAATCTGGAAGTCCCTGGTGAACTTAACCTGGGTGAAGGGTGGCTGCTGATCAGCCAGGTAGTAGAAAACACGCCAAAAAATCTGTCAGATGCATCATCAAACCCAGATCCTTATCTGGCTTGGATGGATTTTGATCAAATCACACTGCCCCTAACTTTGCGCTGTCGCCAACCCGGCGACTACTTTCAACCGCTGGGGTTATCAGGAAAAACTCAAAAGATTTCTGACTTTTTCATCAATCAAAAATTACCAAGAAGGGCTCGCACAAATTGGCCGATATTAACTTCCCCAGGTGAAATTATCTGGATTCCTGGATTTCAAATCGCCCATCACACCAGGGTTTCGCCCGATACCAAGAGAATCATTCATTTCAAACTCGAAAGAAAGCCAACCATATCGAAGTAGGCTATGTTAACTTTGAACCATAACAAAATCCCGAGAGATTGTGGCCTCTCGGGATTTTCTTGTTAATACTCAAATGGAATTTAGAACAAACCTAGCACTCGGTTAGTTTCCAAATCCAGGTCTACATCATAGAATACCGGTCGAGTGGGCAGCCCAGGCATGGTGCGCATTGTTCCCAGTAAGGGATACAAGAAACCTGCGCCTACGGATGCGCGGATATCGCGGATCGGCACAACAAAACCTTTTGGAACACCCTTCAAACTGGGATCATGGCTTAAACTGAGGTGGGTCTTTGCCATGCACAAAGGCAGCTTATCAAAGCCAAGCCGTGTATAGAGCTCAACCTTCGCTTCTGCTTCTGGCGAAAATTCCACGCCATCAGCGCCGTAAATTTCTTTACAAATGATCTCAATCTTCTCTTTGATCGACTTCTCTAGCGGGTAAAGGAACTGGAAGTTGCTGGGTTTTTCAACTGCTCTAACCACTGCTTCAGCTAATTTATAAGCGCCTTTTCCACCATGGGACCAGTGAGTGCTAACAACAGCATCTTCTGCACCCGCATCCAGGGCAGCTTGACGTACCAGTTCCACCTCGGCTGGGGTATCCGTAGCGAAGGAATTGACCGCCACCACAACAGGAATACCGAATCGCAGAGCATTCTTAATATGGTGCTGCATGTTACCTAAACCAGCCCGCAGAAGATCCAGATTCTCATCGATATAAGCAGCATCCAAAGGCTTGCCTGCTACGACCTTGGGTCCGCCCCCATGCATCTTGAGCGCACGAACTGTCGCGACCAATACCACTACGTTGGGAACCAGGCCAGAATAACGGCATTTGATATTGAAGAATTTCTCCATGCCAATGTCAGCGCCAAAGCCTGCTTCAGTTACCACATAGTCTGCTAGTTTTAAAGCAATCTTGTCTGCAATGATGGAGCTATTGCCGTGGGCAATATTGGCAAATGGACCAGCGTGGACAAATACAGGGGTGCCTTCCAGGGTTTGCATCAGGGTCGGCTTGATCGCTTCTTTCATCAAAACTGTCATGGCGCCTGCGACGCCCAGGTCTTCAGCTGTTACGGCCTCACCTTTTCTGCTGGTACCAATCACCACACGTCCAAACCGCTCACGCATATCAGGTAGGTCACTGGTTAAAGCCAGGATTGCCATGATTTCGCTAGCGACTGTGATATCAAAACCGGTCTCTCGAGTCATGCCTTTTTCTTCGGGACCTTTACCAATCGTAATCTCACGTAAGAAACGATCGTTGGTATCCACGACCCGGCGCCAGGTGATGCTATCCGGATCTATATCCAGGCGAGCAAAGCGGCTTCTCTCTTCCTGGGTCAATTCATTGGGGTCTGTCTTGTCAATTCCCAACTTCTTCAATCTGCGCAGCATAGAAGGAGCAAACTTCCGTTCCCCTTTTTTATTTGGCGGACAAAGAGCATTGAACAGCTTCTCATCATCTTGAGTGGATTCGTGGAAAACTCGAGCATCAATCGCTGCAGCTACCAGGTTGTTGGCCGCTGTAATCGCGTGAATGTCTCCAGTCAAATGGAGGTTAAAATCTTCCATCGGCACAACCTGGCTGAAACCGCCGCCAGCTGCACCACCTTTAATTCCAAATGTCGGTCCCTGGCTTGGCTGCCGGATGCATGTAAAAACACGCTTGCCCAGGTGAGCTCCTAAAGCCTGGCTCAAACCGACCATCGTAGTGCTTTTTCCCTCACCTAGCGGTGTTGGAGTTATAGCCGTAATCAGGATATATTTTCCGTCTGGAACATCCTTCAAACGATCCAATGACTCAAGGCGCACCTTGGCCTTGTGTTCCCCATGAAACTCGATTTCAGATGGCAATAAGCCAACTTCTTCCGCAATGGTCTGGATGGGTTTAAGATCTGCATCTTGAGCAATCTCAATGTCTGACGGCACTGGATCCTTCAGCTTAAGCGGGATTGGAGTGAACTTTCGTAGTCCTGGAAAATCTTTCATATTACTCATCGTATTGGCCCTTTCCTAGATTATTTTCACTTTTTTTAACATCGGGTTAATTGTGACAGATATCAGACAAATTGACAATGGATAGGTATCCTGTATGCATTAAGCAGAAGATCACTTTTATTTCATGATTTTTGCCAAAAAAGCTGATATCTTCCATTAAACCAGGCATAGCAACTGGTAAGGCGCCAAAATGATCTCCTGTGCTGCTATCCGTTGTTTAGTTATCAGATCAGTGAAGGATGGTGCTATTCCATAAATACGCAATAAATTACCTTGTAAATGCTGCTCCGCTTCGGAAAAATTTGCCAGAATAATAGCTCGACGATTTTCCGAAATGCGAAGAAACCCTAATACATGGTTATTGCCCGTATTCATCACCTGCATTTCATGACCGGATAAACAGACTGTAGATTTTCGCATTTCAATGAATTTGCTTAAAGCTTGGAAGATTCGCCCCTGAATAGAAGTAAGGTCATTTCGCAATTCTACCTCATCCCAATTGGTGGCTGGGCGATGCACCCAACGGCTATCATGCGCTTTCGCTGGATCTTTTCGATACTTGTAATCATTCAACACACCGGTCTCATCTCCTAAGTAAATGAGAGGTATTCCCCCCAAAGTCATCATGACACCATGCAGCAAAAGTATACGCCGGATAGCCAGCTCTACTTCCCATTCTGTTTCGCAATCCAGGGCTTTTTCCAACCCAGCCAAAGATGCACAAGTACCGGAAATACGTGCATCCCCAGTTTTAGGATTCTCCTGAAAAGGCAAACCTCTGGCAAAACTGCCTTCGAATCGCCCGGTATAGAAGTCATTCAGGAACTTCCGGTGATCATAACCATTGATCCCCAGTCGAGAAGCATCTTCATCCGAAAATGTCCAGCCAATATCATCATGACAGCGAATGTAATTTACCCATGCACAGTCGACCGGAATCTTGAATCGTTCGCGCAGAGCCTGATCGAGTAATTGAACTTCTCTCGTCGCTAGCGAATTCCACATTAATGACATGACCAATGGATTATAGGATAACTGACATTCATCCGGCCGGATATATTTAACGACTTCATCAGGATGGACAATCGCTTCAGATTTAAACATCAAAGATGGGGCAGCAATACGAGCCACAGCGTTAAAAGCCTGGATTAACAAATGCGCCTCTGGCAAATTTTCGGAACCTGTCCCAAGCTGCTTCCAAATAAAGGCGACTGCATCTAACCTGAGAACTTCTACTCCAACATTTGCCAGGTAAAGCATTTCATCTGCCATATGGTTGAACACAGCAGGGTTGGCATAATTTAGATCCCATTGGTAGGAATGAAAGGTGGTCCAAACCCAGTGCCGGATTTCCGGACGATATGTAAACGCGCCTGGATGTTCATCCGGAAATATTTCACGCATATTTCGCTCGTAAGCATCTGGCATGCTTCGATCGGGAAACATACGATAAAATGCCTGGTAATATTCATCCCCATCCAGGGCTTTCCTTGCCCATTCATGTTCATCAGACGTGTGATTAAAAACCAGATCCAATACCAGGCTAATCCCAGATTCTCTCAATTCGTTAGATAATTTTCTTAACTCATCCATTGTTCCCAATCTCGGATCGACATCACGGTAACTGCTAACCGCATAGCCGCCATCATTTTCCCCAGCTGGAACTTTGAACAATGGCATAAGATGTAAATAATTTAATCCTAATTCCTTGAAATACGGAATTTTCGATCGAATTCCTGATAAATCACCGGCAAAAAGATCAACATAACAAACTCCCCCAACCATTTTCTCCGACTGAAACCAATCTGGAAAATTTTCGCGATGGTTGTCTAGGACTTTCAATTCTGCAGAACGATCTAACCATGATTTCATTAACCGGAGCAATAGATCTTCTAGATGATAGAAAAAATCATAATTCTGAGCATAAAGCTGATAATACAATGTGAATAGGCGAGGAAAATGTTCTATTAGACGGTCACGGAATGGTTCCCATCCTGCGTCTTCAGTCTCCGTACTCGTTTTGCTTAGTATTTTGGCATATTGGTCCTGCAAGCGCGGCAGCAACCGAGCCAGAGAAATATTTATTTTCTTTTGGTTAGCCAGGTGATCTTCAAACATAGTATTTTCCAACAAACCTTAATTGATTCGATGCATCGCTTGCTGCGCCAAAGCCAAAGCGCCTAATACGCCAGCCCGAGAACCTAACGCAGGAGGAACAATATACTGATCAATTTTTTCTAAAATTAATGGAGACTGAACGTAGCCATTCAAGTATCTTACAACTTTTTCTCGAACCATCTGGAAAAGATGTGCCTGCTGCATAACTCCTCCACCCAGGATGATTCTCTGTGGAGAAAGGGAGCAGATCAGACTAACCAAACCAACGGCCAGGTAATGTGCTTCCAAATCCCATGCCGGGTGGTCAGCCGGGAAATTCTCAGCCCTATTCCCCCACCGTTTCTCCAAAGCCGGTCCAGCCGCCATGCCTTCAAGACAATCTCCATGAAAAGGACATGCTCCCGGAAATGGATCCAGCTTCCAATCGTGCGGCAAAGGGATATGCCCCATTTCAGGGTGGATTAAACCATGCATCAACTTGCCGTTCGATAAACCACCGCCTCCAATTCCAGTGCCAATCGTCATGTAAATGAAAGTATCCAAGCCTTGGGCATTCCCCCATCTCCACTCCCCTAATGCGGCGCCATTTACATCCGTATCAAAACTTACCGGTACAGAAAAAGATTTTTGAACTGCGCCAACAAAATCAAAATTCGACCATCCCGGTTTAGGCGTGGCTGTAATAAAACCATATGTAGGTGATTTTAGATCAGGATCCAATGGGCCAAATGAGGCGATCCCAATTGCCTTAAGCTGCTCTCCACTCTTGAGATTGTCTTGAAAGAAATGCACAGCCCGAGAGATTGTCTCTTCAGGATTAGTGGTTGGAAAATGGGTGAGTTCCCGGACATCCTGTGGACCACTTCCTAAGGCACAAACAAACTTGGTTCCACCAGCTTCAATTGCTCCAACTATATCGCCACTCATATTTATCTCCAAATTTGATAGCAATATCTATTTAAACGGGTGAAGTTGTTCGCCGGACAACAAGTTCAGTTGGCATAATTTCACAAACAGGAACAACGGGCTTGCTCTCAATTGTGTTGAGCAATAATTCGACTCCACGCTGTCCAGACTCGTATAACATCTGGCGAATAGTGGTCAAGCCCAGGTATTCGGCTACTTCTATATCATCATATCCAATAATCGATAAGTCTTCAGGAATTTTTAACCCGAGTTCTCGCGCTGCCTCTACCACTCCCATGGCTTGGGTATCACTGGCAGCAAAGATGGCAGTTGGTCGATCCTCCAATTTCAACATCTGAGAAGCTAACATCCTTGCTTCAAAGCGGCCATGACTTCCCTGCGCATGGAATTCAGGCCGAAAATTAATGCCCGCCCTACTTAATGCCTGGCAATATCCCAAAAAACGATCATAACTCGATGTGAAATTGAATGGGTCTTCCAAATAATCGCTGATGTAACCAATCTTACGGTGGCCAAGATCAATCAGGTGTTGTGTGGCTTTTTCCCCGCCATCTACATCATTTACAATGACCCGATTTAGCGCAGCCAGTGAGTTATGATTGGCATCCACTAATACGATTGGGACATCTGCTCGTTCCAGGTAGGGAATATCATCATCCTGGGGCGATAGAGAGAGAATCAAGACACCATCTGCCAGATCTCTATGGGGAATTTCTCGCATACATTCATCGCGCCGCTTGACCGTCTCAACATTATAAATAATCAGGTCATAATCACTTTCAGTCAGGGTATGCTCAATTCCTCGTAACCGTTCAATGAAAGATGGCCTGGTAAAAAAAGGAACAATTACCGCAATGGTTAATGTTTTCCCAAGCGACAAACGGCGAGCGGTGACATTCGGAACATAGTGCAAATCATCAATAACAACCCTGACCCTTTCGCGAGTCGCCTCAGATACAAATGGGCTATTATTTAAGACACGTGATACAGTCCCTAATCCTACTCCTGCTTTCCTGGCAACGTCGCGAATTGTAGCTGATTTCATTTCCTTATCGACGCCTTCAACCATCGATATTCAAAAGGACCTAATTCAACAGACCATTGTTCATCCGGTTGTATTCGAATCTCCGATTCGCGATGCATGTCGGAAAAATCAAGTACATCAAATGGTTGGTCGGGTATCAAAACGCGTGTTACCTGGTCGGTTAAATTGTTGATCACCAAGATGTGATGATCCTGGTCAAACCGCCAGTAAGCCGCAATCCCCGTGTCCCTAGTCTTCACCCAAGCCAACTTTCCATGACCAAATACAGGGTTTGTTTTCCGAATAGAGATCATTTTCCGGATCATATTCCAAAGCGAACTGGGATCTCGTTTTTGCGCGTCAACATTGACTTGTCGCCAATGATAAGCCTCATTCGAAATCAACGGAGCATACAAGGCTTCAGGATCAGCCGCTGAAAAACCCGCATTTTTCTCATCAGACCATTGCATCGGCGTCCGGACTCCATTTCGATCAGGCAGCCAGATATTTTCCCCCATACCAATTTCATCCCCGTAATAAATGATCGGCGATCCAGGCAGGGTAAATAATAGTGAGTTTGCCAATGCAAGTTTGCGGAGATCATTATCCAGCAAGGGGGCTAGCCTTCTGCGTATACCCAGGTTGAGGCGCATACGTTGTTCCGGTGCATATTCAGACCACATCCACTGCCGCTCATCTTCTGTAACCATTTCCAGGGTCAATTCATCATGGTTTCTCAAGAAAACGCACCATTGACAATTTTCCGGGATTTCTGGAGTCCGGTTCAGTATCCACTCCAGCGGCTCTCGATCCCCTTTGCGAAGCGCCATATAAATACGTGGCATCACTGGGAAATGAAAGCCCATGTGAAATTCGTCGCCATCTCCAAAATAAGGACGCACATCTTCCGGCCACTGGTTCGCTTCACACAATAAGATTTTGTCGGGATAATGTTGATCAAATAAACGACGCAGCTTTTTCAAATAGACATGTGTCTCAGGAAGATTTTCGCAAATAGTGCCTTCTCGCTCAAACAGGTATGGTACAGCATCCGCACGGAAGCCATCCACACCGATGTCTAGCCAGAACCGGGCGACATTCTCCATTTCAGCTTGCACTGCAGGATTATCGTAGTTCAAATCGGGCTGTGAGCTATAGAAACGATGCCAAAAATACTGGCCTGCTTGCTCATCCCAGGTCCAATTCGATTTAAGTGTATCAATGAAAATCACACGTGCCTGGCTGTATTTCTGGTCTGTATCACTCCAGACATAATAATCCCGATAAGGTGATTGGCGGTTGCTTCGTGCAGCTTGGAACCAGGGATGTTGATCCGATGTGTGATTTAGGACCAAATCAGTTATTACGTATATGCCTCTCTGGTGTGCTGCTTCTACCAATTCTCTCAGATCATCAATGCTTCCATATTCTCTAAGTACACCATAATAATCTGCAATATCATAACCGTCATCTTTCAATGGTGAAGGGTAAACAGGCATCAACCAGATACAATCAATCCCTAGATCCTGTAAATAATCCAATTTTTGGGTCACCCCTTGGATGTCTCCATGACCATCACCATTGCTATCAAAATATGCACGTACATATACTTGATAAAAAACAGCGTTCTTATACCATAAGCTACTCGATCTCATTCTAAGTTCCTGTGTAATTGTTTTTTTATATTCTTTCATCTGGCTGGTTGTAATTTAAGAATTAGCCTTGAATAGGCTAATCTAATTTCTTCGAACCTGGTATTGCTTCTAAGATTGGCTTAGGAAACCGCAACAACAATTCGATCGCAATACCGGTTATAGCGCCAGCCATCACTCCAGTCAGGAAAATTCCTGGCAATAATCCAATGCCTGTCGTCCAGCCCACAATGCTTATCACAATCCACCAGGCAGGCCATTGAACCTCTTGCCTTAGGATTATCCACTGCGCAACGCCCAATGATAACCCAATAATCAGTCCTGCAAGAAAATCATCTCCATCTTGCACAAACATCCAAGTTAGCGTTGCTCCGATTATCCACCCCAATATAGTGGCCACAATCCAGCGCCAGGCTTGCTGAATCTTATATTGCAAAACAAAGAATTGAAGTACTCCGATTCCGATACCAATTACAACCATCGACAAATTGGGCAAAAGAAATCTGCCTAGAATCCATCCAGAAGTGGTTGCCATCATCCATTGAAACCAGAAAGCCCAATCAAAAGAATGTATTCTTGTGGTCGACATTTCAATCTGAAAGTAAAAAAACCAAACCACGAATATTTCGCAAGTCATTGAAAGAAAACAATGATAACCTTTGTGGCTTGAAATATTCTATGACTTTAATGAAGCTATGAATTCTAAAAGGTGTCTAGGCACCTATGTCTTGACAAAGCTTAAATTCTTCCATCCGAAGCAATTCCAAACCATTGAATGTTTTTTATGGAAACACCCAGAAGGATGTGATCTGGCGCCTCAGCTTTGGGTTGCTTAAGCGCCAGGTTTATTGGAGTTACCCTTTTACCGAACCGGCCAACAGACCGCGCACAAAATAACGTTGCAAGCCAAAGAAGACCAGCATAGGTAAGATCATGGTAACAAAAGCGCCGGCGGTTAACAAATGCCAGTCGTTACCAAAAGTGCCGGTCAGATCAGCCAAGCGCTGTGTGACAACCTTGTAAGACGGATCGACGCCTAAAAAGGTGAGCGCCACCAAATAATCGTTCCACACCCAAAGGAATTGGAAAATCGCAAAAGCAGCTAAAGCTGGAACAGAAAGGGGCAATACCAGTTTGGTGAACACAGTGAATGGAGAAGCCCCATCAATAAAGGCGGACTCCATCGTTTCACGCGGCAGGGTACTGATGTAATTGTAGAGTAGATAAGTCGCCTGGGCCAATCCAAAACCCGTATGCGCTAGCCAGACACCCAAGAAAGTTCCATTCAATCCCAAGGTGTTGTAGTCACGCAAGATTGGAACCAGGGCTATCTGCAACGGTACAACCAAAAGTCCAATGATCATGATAAACAATGTCCGTCTTCCGGGGAAATTCATCCATGCAAAAGCGTATGCGGCAAAAGCTGCAATCAAAATAGGAATAATTGTGGACGGGATCGTAACAGCCAGGCTATTAATGAATGCCTGTGTCATATTTTGGCCGGGAATGGTTTCCACTGAACCATCTTCATTCACAATTTCCACGTTTCGGGCAGTCAAAATTTGCCTGTAATTATCCAGCGTAAAATCCAGATTTGTGGTCCAAACCTGTTTTTGAACTTCGATTTTTCCCAAGCGTTTATTGCCAATCCAGCTAACGCGTGTATCCCCATCTGGCGACATGATACCTGCACGCAATTCTTCGAAAGTGCCCTGGACTCCAGCGACTGACATGACATCATCCGCATTCAACCCAAGCTCTACTGGGTTAAGTTCTTCCACGGTCTCCCAGTCACGGTGAGGCAAAACAGTCCACCATCCGGAGGTCTGCAAATCTGTACGTGTTCGAAATGATGAAATGAGGAGACCTAAGGTCGGGACGCTCCACATGATCACAAGTAGTAACAAGACGCCATTAACAACAAATGCACCAGTCCAACGTTGCTTCTTCATCTTAGAAAGCCTCCGTCTGTTTGAACTGTCTCAGGTTATAAATCATCACTGGGACCACCGTAATCAGCAAGATGATTGCAATGGCTGAGCCTATTCCCGAATTACGTGCAGTGAAGGATTGGCGATAAAACTGTGTGGCGATCACATGCGTGCCAAATTGTCCGCCTGTCATCACCCAAACCACATCAAAAATCTTCAGTGTGAAAATAACGATCATGGTCCAGACAGTGATAATGGTGCCCATAATATACGGGATCATGATTTTGAAGAAAACCTGGATTTCATTGGCGCTATCCACGCGCGCCGCTTCAAGAATTTCCTCCGGAACCCCTTTCAATGCTGCAGAAAATAGCACCATGGAATACCCTGCTTGCAGCCAGATGACAATCAAAATCAAGAAAAGGTTGTTCCAAGGTGCGATAGCAACCCACTTATCCCAAGCATGAGGTTGACCTCCCAACGCAACCGTGATGGCATTTAATAACCCAATTTGAGCCTGCTCTGCAGGTTGCACCTCATACATGAAGTTCCATATTACGCTTGCACCCACAAAAGAAATAGCCATGGGCAAGAAAATCAAGGATTTGGCAACCTTTTCAAATTTGCTGCGATCAGCCAAAACAGCCACTAACAATCCTAAAGCAACGGAAAAGGTACTGCCGAACACAATCCACATCAGGTTATTGCGCAATGCTTCCTGCAGTAATCGTTCGCTGAAGAGGGATACATAATTGCTCAAACCTACAAAAGCATCGCTTTGCAAAGCTTCGAAGAACGAAGCATCTCTAGGCGGACCATCGCGGCCAAACAGGCTCAGCCAAAAAGTTCGTGCAACCGGAAATGCCAGGTACCATAGCAAGATTGCAATGGCAGGACCGACGAACACAAAAGGCTGAAGACGTTGTCTCCAATCATCTGGCAAGCGCTCGACCAAACCATTGAAGACCCAATACAAAAGGGCTATACCGCCAACTCCCCAAATAATTGCAACCGATGCGATGACCCATCTTTCTGCGTTGCTATCTCGCAGAAAGATAAAACCAACATAAAGCACAAAGAAAGCAATCAAGGGAATCACTACCGCCAGGAAGATGCGCCCAAGCCAGGCGACAAAGCCAGCTCCGATATTCATCTTGTTATCTGCATTCCCACTAAGCTTAGCCATAGATCATCTCCATTCCAGAAAGGCTGCTGGCGATCAAACCAGCAGCCTTCTACAGACATAAACTAAACGTTACTTAGGCCAGGAGGCATCGATCTCAGCAAGGACAGTGTCCAGATCTGCCACACCGCTGACATAATCGACCATACCGGTCCAGAAGGAACCGGAGCCGACTTCAGCAGGCATTAGATCTGAGGCGTCAAAGCGGAAGGTCGTAGCCTGAGCTACCAGCTCGGCAATACCGCGTTCCAGTTCCACGCCGTACATATCCGGAGTGGCAGTCAGGTGAGCTGCCAAAGCGCCGCCATTCTGGAGCCATCCAGAAGCCGAAGCTGGAGTGGTGAAGTATTCCATCAGGGCGCGTACTTCTGGGCGATCCACAAACATGGTCATGATATCGCCAGCCACCAGGAAGGGCTTCCCGTACTGCTCATCAACAGGTGGGAAATAGAAGAAATCATAATCTACGCCCACTTTTGCGGTCTCGGGGAAGAAACCAGTGATGAAGTTACCCTGTCGGTGCATCCAGCATTTTGGTTGATCTTCGAACATCGGGGTGGGGGAATCGCCAAAGAAGGTTGTCACAATGGCATCCTTGCCGCCAAAAACATAAGCGTCATTGAACCACAATTCACTCCAGGTCTCAATAGCTTTCTTCACCTCAGGTGAGGAGAAGGGTAGCTCGCCTTTAACCCATTTATCGTAGTTCTCAGGTGCCGTTGTGCGCAGCATCATCTCTTCGGTCCAGTCAGTGGCAGGCCAACCTGTGGCTGCATCGGATCCTATACCGATACACCAGGCTGTATCACCATCATCGGCGATTTGCTGAGACAAAGCTAATAGCTCATCCCAGGTCTGAGGGATTGCGTAACCCGCAGCTTCAAAATTATCTTTGGGATACCAGACCAGGCTCTTGCCATTAAAACGGTGCCACACGCCGCCAGTCATCATATTTCCATCGGGTCCACCAACCATGGCCATATCCAACCAGCTTTGGTTGTATTGTTGTTTTAGCCAATCTTCGGTCATCCAGGTGGTCGGATCGATAATATGTCCCTGTCGGGCAAAATTAGCGACTGCACCGGGTTGCGGGAAGTCAGCAATATCTGGTGGGTTACCAGCGTCAACCGCGATTGAAATGCGGGATTCGAAGGTTTTGTCGCCGATGTAATTGACGGTGATGCCGGTTAGATCTTGGAATTCCTTCATTGACTCTGCGAAACGCAGGTCATCCGGGTTGGTAAAGGGACCATCAACGGTGACAGTCGTACCTTTGTACTCACCAGCGAGAGCTTTCTCAAGAAAGCCGCCGGGCATCACTGGGAAACTGGCCTCGGGCATTGCTGGGGCTGCAGGTTCGGCTGGGGCTTCGGTTACGGCAGCCGGAGCTTCTGGCTGTGCAGGTGCTTGTGTCGGTTGAGATTGGCAGGCGCTCATGACCAATGACAAAATCACAAGCATCGCAGTCACCAACCAAAGGGTATTTCTTTTAAACATGTTCACTTCTCCTTGTTTATGTTCAGAAAAAAATCTAGATTAGAAACACTTTCATTCATCAAACAACTCTTCATTTAATCGAGAAGTCGCATCACCTCCCTTCAAAAATCTATCCTATACTCTTTCTGTTCCACATGATTTTCGAACAACCAAATGTGTATCCAGTAGTTCCTGTTTACATTCAATCATTGGACTTTCAAATAAACCTATCAACATCCGGCAGGCTTGCTTCCCTAATTCAACAGCAGGGATATGCACAGTCGTCAAAGGTGGATCAGTAAATTGCGAAAAGGGCAAATCGTCAAAGCCCACAAGGGCGATATCCTCAGGAATCTCCAATCCGCTCTCGCGGATTGCGGCTTTTGCTCCCAAAGCTACCATATCACTGGCAATAAACGCAGCACTGAAAGAGTTTCCAGAACTGAGCAAATCTTTCATTTGTTCATAGCCGCTCTCAACCTGGAAATCCCCAAAACGAACCAATTCCTCACGAAAGCTAATTCCAGCTTCTTGCAAGGCATCTTTATATCCATTCAGGCGATCCAGGGAGGCAGTGTAATTGGGAGCTGCATTGGTAATACAAGCAATTTGGGAATGCCCCAGCTTGATTAAATGATCTACCGCCACTTTTGCAGACAAGCGGTTATCCACATCGATGGAGCAAAGTTGAGAGTCCGGTAGTTGTCCAATCAATACCGTTGGAAAATTAAAATCCTGCAGGGCTTTGAGGGCTTCATCGTCGAATCGAGGACCAGATAATAAGATGCCATCAATACGCTTCGCCCGCACCATATCTAAATAAAGCTCTTTCTGGTGTTCAGGTTCAATAATGTCGACCACCAAGCGCATATCATGCTGGTGAATGACATCTAAAATGCCATCTAATATTTGGGTAAGAAAAGCATCCGATGAAATATGATGTAAAGATCTGGTAAGAATGAGCCCAATGATGCGAGAACGCTTGCTAGCCAAAGCCTGGGCAGCTGCATTAGGTACATAGCCAAGCTCATTGGCAACTTGAATGACTCTTTCGCGAGTTGACCGGCTAATTTGAATATTCTTATGATTATTTAAGACAAGGGATACCGTGGTGCGTGACACACCAGCTCGATCAGCAACATCCTGACTGGTTACTCTTTTAGCGCACAAAGGATCCACTCCTGGAACCTGTCTTGGCCAATTAACACGTTTTAGTAAAACGCGTTAGCAATATATCAGAAATTCAATTCCCCGTCAATAGCGAATCGTTCCCCTTCTCGGGCTTTAATTTGATCCCTTCGATCGTTTACTTTCTTGTGTTAAGAAATTGATCGCTATCAACCTAAAAATTGGAACCGTTTCCAATGTAATTATATCCACATACCTTGTGCTGTCAAGCTTTTTCTTTTTATCTCAGCCATCGAATATTACTCACTCCCCTTCCCAATCACTCTCGGTTCTAATGGGTAATACAGACCGCCCCGCTATATTTGCCACTTCCGTGGTCATATTTGGCATAGAAAAGTGGCGCAATCTCTGAGCGCCAACCATGGACCCCATTCCCATCAGGGCATATTCCGAAAACTGGATTTCACGCAAGATTTTTCAAGCTCACCGGAACAATGTCCCCCCGAATCCCTACTCCCTGCAAAACCAATGGCAGCGAGGTCTTTATGTTACAAGGCTTTGATTTGATACAAATTCCCGTTATGAAAGCCCTGTTTCTGATAGTACTGACGGGTACCAAGCGCTGAAATTACCGCAATTTTCCTGAAACCTTGCGCCCTTGCGATATCTTCGGCGGATTGAATCAAGCGCGCCCCCAAACCCACATGTTGAGCAGCGCCATGTTCTTCTATTCCCACAGGCAAGGACTGACCATAAACATGAACTTCTCGGATAACTGCCGCTCCGATTAAATCTGGTATGTTCACATCAGGCGCATTCTGCCCTGGCAACGAAAGACGCAAAAAGCCTACCACATGATCATCAGGAGTATCGAACGAAATGAAATGTTCCTGGCTTGCACCTGTTTCATAAACCAGATCGTTTAATTGCAGTTGATCAGGATCAATTTTTCGTGCGCGCACCTCACGGCATCGGATACATTGACAAACAACATTGCGCCGCGCCAACTCTTCATGGACATCCTGGCGCAGGCTGGTGCGTTTGTTGCCTTCCACCACATTCGTGGATGGTATATCCCGAATAATGCGGTTTACTCGACAGTAACGCGGAATTGTTAGCTTAACATCCGCAATCAACGCAATCAACTCCTCGGTGGAGTAAGGGCGGTATTCACCTCTCAACCAATATTGATACAATTCTGCGCTTTCTAGCAATTGGTTGGGGTAAATTTTTATTTCATCGGGACAATAGCCTTTCCACAAGCGCGTAAAATCTTCCCGATCAGATGCCAATGTTGCACCTAGCAGGTTAGGCATCCAATGCAAAACGACTTTGAAGCCAGCCGCTCGTAGCAAGTGCATTGCCTGTAATGTTTCTTCTGCCGTATGGCCGCGTTGATTCAATGCCAGGATACGATCATCCAGGCTTTGCGCTCCCATTTGGACTTTGGTTACCCCAAGAGAACGAATCCAGGACAATTCGGCAGGCTTTACACTATCTGGTCTGGTTTCAATAACCATCCCCACATTGCGGTGATTGGCTGTTTCATTCAGCAATTGTGCTTCTTCTAAGGATTGGGAATCTGTCTGGTTCATAGCGTCCAGGCAACGCTGTACAAACCATTTCTGGTAATCGCGTTTGTAGGCATTCCAGGTGCCACCCAGGATTAATAATTCTATTTTATCTGTTGGGTGTCCAACCGCCTCTAATGCCTCAATCCGAGATACGACCTGATCAAAGGGATCAAATTGATGTTGTACTGCCCGCCTGGCTCCCGGTTCGTCCGGTAGATAACTTTTGGGCATGCGAATATCTGTTGGGCAAAAAATACATTTACCTGGGCAAGGATATGGTTTTGTCAATACGGTTACCGTGGTCACGCCCGATAGAGTCCGGATAGGCTTCATTCGTATGCTGGCCAAAAAAGCATCATCTTCCGCCCATATTCCGTCTTCAACCAGTTTTCGATAGGCTGCTACCAACATTCCCTTGGCGATATAACCACCATCCGTTAAAGGGTGCATCCGGACGGCATCAATGACTGTCTTGCCCTGCCGGATCTCTTCAAGTACTGATCGGGCAGTTGCCATCTTTTCTGGCGTTATGCTTCTTAATTCTTCCCAGGTTTTGTTGTCAATTTTCATGTCACAAGCATTTATAATTCGAGCATGGATAAAAGCACTGTTAAAAAAATAGTTGAAATCAATCAAGAATTTTACCAGACCTTTGCACAACCATTTGCAGCAACCCGGCAACGTTTGCAGCCTGGGGTCAGACAAGTGATGAAGACCATTTCTCCCCATGAGACTGTCCTCGATCTTGGTTGTGGGAATGGAGAAATCGCCAGCAGTTTATTCCAAGAAGGCTTTCAAGGAAGATACCTGGGCGTTGATTTTAGTCGAAACCTGTTAGAATTTGCCGCATCCAATCATGCCAAGCATTATCTCGCTCAATCAAAACAACAAGCTGAAGATTTTATTAGAGATCGCCCTGGCAGCGCCATTTTCCTCCAGGTTGATCTGTCTGCACCCAACTGGGATGAGATGATTCCCTCCCTAACCTATGATACGGTTTTTGCCTTTGCTGCCCTACACCATATCCCAAGCGAAGCACTCCGCTTACAAATCCTATCCAAGATAAATTCGCTGCTTAAGCCTGGAGGTTTTTTCTGGCATTCTGAATGGCAATTCTTGAACAGCCTGCGCCTGAAAGCTCGCATCCAGCCATGGTCAAGGGTAAATCTCAGTGATTCTCAAGTCGATCCAGGCGATTATTTACTGGATTGGCGCCAAGGTGGGGTAGGATTTCGATATGTCCACCATTTTGATGTTCCTGAGCTAAGCCGGTTGGCAAACCAAAGCGGTTTTTCAGTTTGCGAGACCTTCTTTTCCGATGGTGAGGGCAGCCGCCTGGCTATTTACCAGAAATGGCAAACCAAACACAATCAATCCGCTAATCTCGCTTGACAAGGTCTGTAGATTTACCTGCATTGGTCAAGCATCAAATACATTCTGGATAGTATAATGGTTAGATCTTCAAATAAATAGAAGGCAGCGTATATGCGTGTACTGGTAATTTCGGATATTCATGCGAATTTAACAGCTCTTGAAACGGTGATTAATGACGCGGGAATTGTAGATTCTGTCTGGTGCCTTGGCGATCTGGTCGGTTATGGACCTGACCCCAATGAGTGTGTCGAAAAGATTCGACAACTACCTAACTTATCATGCATCATTGGCAACCACGATGCTGCTGCCTTAAAGATCATCAACGCAGACACTTTTAATCCTGAAGCCCGCACAGCATTGGTTTGGACTCAAAATGTGCTTTCACAAAGCAATAAAGTATTCCTGGGGAGTCTCACTGACCGGATAGTGTGGCACGATGTAACCCTTACACATGGCAGTCCGAGGCAGCCTGTCTGGGAATATATCTTAGATGTCCGAACCGCTACGCAAAATTTCGAGTTCTTTACAACTCCCCTCTGTTTTATTGGGCACACACATTTGCCGGTCATCTATTCCTACTCGGATTCAGTCCCTTATGCTCGCTTATCCATTCCTGAGCCCAATCAACGCATTCTTTTGCCCATCCGGTCTATTGTTAATCCGGGTTCGGTGGGACAACCGCGAGATCGCGATCCAAGGGCAGCCTATGCCATCTTTGACACAGAAACGATGTTTTGGGAATACCGGCGTATTGCGTATGATTTCCTGGCTGTTCAGGAACGGATGAAAAAAGCAGGTTTACCAGATAGGCATATTCAACGCCTCAGTGCAGGCTGGTAAATTCATAAACCTAAGGGAACTAATAAGGACCTCAACACGTCTGGAATATAACCTGTCTAAGGAGGCGAGCGATGTCAAAACCAATTTCTAAGTTCATGAACCAATATGGAATCATATTACTTCTGGCCACCCTGCTGCTAGGTGCATGCGCGTCTGCTGCACCTGCTCAGGATGCTTATGAATTAGCCAGTCCAGCCAGCGCACCGCAAGCGCCTATGGCAGGCAGTGCTGCAGAGATGGAGAGCATCGGATACGACGCAGCTCTCAATTCTGCTCCAGGTAACATAGAACGTCTGGTTATCCAAAATGCGAATATTTCCCTGGCTGTTGAAGATCCTGGAGCATCCATGGATCGAATTGCTTCTCTGGCCCAACAAATGGGTGGTTTTGTTGTTTCGAAAAACCTGTACCAGCAAACATTGGATAGCGGGATAAAAGTCCCACGCGCATCTATCACCATCCGTGTTCCTGCAGAACGTTTAAACGAAGCTCTAGCACAAGTAAAAAACGAAAGCAGTCAGGACCCAATCAGTGAATCCTCAGATAGCCAGGATGTGACCAGCGAATACACAGATTTACAATCTCGCTTACGCAACTTGGAGAATACCGAGCTCCAATTGAACCGTATCATGGAAGAAGCAGTCAAAACTGAGGACATTTTATCGGTGTACAATCAGTTAGTGCAAATCCGTGAGCAAATTGAGGTCACAAAAGGCCGCATCCAATACTTTGAACAATCTGCTGCATTATCTGCCATTAGCGTTGAACTTTTGGCTGATGAAGCAGTCCAACCCTTAAGTATTGGTAGTTGGCAGCCGCAAGGTGTTGCTAAAAGCGCAGTACAATCACTGATCAACACGCTCAAATTCATAGCCAATGCAATCATCTGGATTGTGATTTACATTTTGCCGGTTTTCCTGGCGATATATGTCGTTTTCTACTTACCCATATCATTTGTATGGCGCAGAATTCGTAAGCCAACTTTCAAACGCAAACAAGATCGTTCCACTCAACCGCCATCCAATCCGGATCAAGGATAGTCCTATTAATAGTCTTGCTTCACAGGCTGTGTGTATTCGCACAGCCTGTTTTTATCTTGATCTACCTATTAACTGCTATAATCTGGATTATGAAAGAATTGTTCGCTGCCACACGCAACCTGCTGGACTTCACACTGAACCCGTCACAATTAGCCGCTTTACAAAGGTATGAGACCGAGTTAATTGCCTGGAACCAACGCTTCAACCTGACTGCGATACGTGATGTTGAACAAATTCGGATAAAACACTTTTTAGACTCTCTTACCTGTCTCAAAGTTATTCGCGAACCGGTTGGGAAGGTAATTGATGTAGGCACTGGTGCAGGTTTTCCAGGATTGCCTTTGAAAATCGTCTATCCATCAATTCAGCTTACACTAGTGGAATCTGTAGGTAAGAAAGCAGAGTTTTGCCAGCACATCATTCATCAATTAGGGCTTGAAGGCGTAGAGGTGATCCAAGAACGAGCAGAAGCTTTAGGTCAGATCAAAAAACATCGACAACAATATGACTGGGCACTTGCCAGGGCAGTCGCTATGATGCCGGTATTAAGTGAATACCTGTTGCCTCTGGTAAAAGTTGGCGGAGCAATGTTAGCCATGAAAGGCGAAAACGCTCACTCAGAGACACAATCTGCGGAATATGCTGTAAACCTGCTGGGTGGGCATCTGAGAAAAATTATTCCAATTACACTGCCAAGCGTGGCTGAAAATCGCCATTTGGTAGTTATCGATAAGATCGCCGCAACGCCTAACGGGTACCCGCGTAGAATTGGATTACCATCAAAACACCCTCTCCACTCCAAAAAGGCGCAACCATCTTAGTTGGCTGGTTTTACAGGCTGTTGTGCGAGGGGTTAATTTGAAGCACTCGTCCTTGAGAGATTTTCCAAATTCTTGCCTGTTTAGTGAAACCCTGATCAAAGAGATCGAGGTCGGTGGTAGTGAGTAAAGATTGCTCACTTTGTAAAATTCTTTCAAGTAAATCCTCCCGCCTCTCAGGATCTAGCTCAGCCAATACCTCATCCAAAAGCATAACCGGCCAATCACCTGTTACCTGCTTCATCCAGGCTGCTTCTGCCAGTTTCAAAGACAATACGGCAGTGCGCCCTTGCCCACGAGAACCGTAGATACCTAAATCAACCCCATTTGCCAGGAACCTCAACTCATCTCTGTGTGGTCCAATCGTCGATACACCGCGTGCAATTTCTACACTTCTTAATGCTTTTAAACGTTCTAAGAAACCTGCCCGAATTGTGTCAAGGGAAATGGAAGAACGGTCAAGCGCAGTGTCGATCGGTAACGAAAATTGAGCCTTCGGTCGAGGTAATGGATCAAATGCTGGATCATAGGAAAGGCGAAAAACCTCGGCTGAACGGGTTAACTCACTGTGCACTCGTGCAGCTAACCTCTCTATCTGCTGAATTGCTTGAATTCTCTCAAATATTAACCAGGCGCCAAAATCTGCCAGATTTTGATCCCAATAATCTAATTGATCTGCATTTCCCCCCCGCTCATTTAAGCTTTTTAGCAGCGCGTTGCGTTGAGACAATGCCCGGTTATATTCTGTAAGATAATGAGCAAATTTCGGTAATGTTTGCCCCATGGCTAAATTTAAATAACGCCGGCGCTCTTCTGGCGATCCTTCGATCACACGCATCATTTGAGGCAGGAATAATACTGCATTAAATGCGCCAATCGCTTCACCCATTTTCGATTTAACACCATCTAAAAGAATCTCTTTGCGTAGCTTGGGTACACCAGAATAGCCATTAGCTTCTTGGATGAGCCTTACCTCCAGGCGATGTTTTTTGCTTGGGATGGTATTATTTTCTATCTGCTTTTTGGAATCAGAATGCGAAAAATCCGCAATGATCCTGGCTACAGCCAAAGGTTCCTGAGCTGTAACAAAATTGATCAACTGACGATCATTTGTAGCGTGAAAAGAAACAAAAGTAGCAAGGAAATATATAGCCTCCAGCAAACTGGTTTTACCTTGTGCATTACTGCCAACCAGTAACACCGGCCCGCCTGGAATATCGATATCCAGGCGGGCAAAGTTACGAAAGTTTGTCAGAGAGATATGTGTTAGAAGCATTCAAATTCAATGAAAAACAGGTGATAACTGATCACTAATCAGCCGCTATTGCTCGTTCTTCTTCAGTCTCCGGCTTCCATACCCGATCTGCTCGATCAATAAATAAGATGCCGTCAAGATGATCAATTTCATGCTGGAAAATCCGCGCGAGCCAACCATCTGCTTTAATGCGTACTGGCTGGCCGCGTCTGTTCTGCCCTTTTATCGTGACAGCGCTTGATCGCTCCACTTCACCCACAAAATCAGGTATAGATAAGCAACCCTCAAGCCCCATTTCTGTTTCAGAAGATGATCGAATGATTTCTGGATTTACAAGCGTGAATAGTTTCTTTGGCGCATCTTCATCTTCTTCGTCACCAAATTCAACTACAATCACTCGCGAAGAAACATTAACCTGAGGGGCTGCCAATCCAACTCCAGGCGCCTCTCGCATCGTTTCAACCATATTATCAATAAGACTTCTGCAAATCGGAGCCAAAATCTGTAACCTTACGTGCTTTTTTCCTCAAGACTTGCTCAGGAATGGAAACAATATCAAGTAACGGCATACCTACCTCATCTAAAACATACAACCAAATAAAAATTGACGACCTATTTTACCCCGAAATGTCTCCTTCTACTATTTGATTCTCGTTATTTTTTTCTTGATTAATCTGGTGATGATAAGCCATCAACCAATCTGCTACCCGTTCACGTTCTCTGGTTGCTTCCAACTCTTCTTTGCGCTTACGAAATGCATACATTCGATCCGAAATTTCATACTGGACCTGGACAGGATTGAAGACATAATCAAAAGTAAGTTTCTCGTTACCCACATTGAGGGTTACAGTACCAAAATTCAACAGAATCCCAATTATCCCAATTCTGGCGTTCTCAAGACTGAGAATATTCGCTAATGATGCCTCTCTCTTTTCCTCCCGGGTAAGCGGCTTTCGCTCAATGTCAAATATCTTATCCAGGGTTAGAACATAAATATCGTTACGCCAATCTACATAATGGTACAGCCACCACAATCCTGCCACCAGGAATAATACTGACCAAAGCAAAATCGCATTCAATCCCCCAAAAATTCCTTGTGAATATGTATAAAAAGCTGTCAACAATAACCCTAAGTTGACAACTCCCGGGATTAGGGTCTTTTTGATCAGAATAAACCAGTGTTTTCTGTAGGTGATTTGATCGCCTTCCTCGTATCTCATCTTCAGGGCATTGCGCAGCCATAGCAAAAACCCTTTCTGACTCTGCTCATTTGGCGGCTTGGTCTCTGCACTCACCGGTTTGAGGACGACTTGCGTTTCAGTGCCTAAGCGGCGTCGAATGACTGCCTCCATCGCCTGGTTCTCATATTGACGTGCAATGGCACGCGCCCGGGCTTTAAATCCTTCGATAAAGAAGACCATTTCATCTGGGTTCTGTGACCAACGCATGCGGATACTACCAGTATAGGTCTTTACAATCACCGTTCCATAGTCGATCAATAAACGCAAGGTAGGATTAAATACGCGATTGATTGTAAGAATCGTATCTAGCGGTGCTTCCTGCCGGCTATCATATATTGCAATTGTTTTTTCTACCCAAATCGTGCGCTGACTGGTAACAACATAATAATCGTTCCCCCAATCGATCACCAGCCACAAAATCCACAACAAAGCCAGGATGGCCGGGGCAGCGGACGTCCAAAAAGCCAAGGGCTCAAACTCGAAAGCAAGTAGAGATTGAGCCGAAAAAAATGAGCTCACAAGCAAAATGAAAAAGGGGATGATCAGATAAATTAATAGGAAAAAGCGGTGTTTCCTGGCAACGAAATACAAAGCTTCATCTTCGCCAAGCCACTTAAGATGTCTATCGTAAGCCAATTTTCGGCTCCGAGCTGCAGTATTCAATAATTTTCTTAATTGAGGCGCTCTGGCAAAAAGGTCCACCATAACTGGAAAATCAAACTTGAATACCTTGCTCGAATCAACAGCCTGTACACTTCCTAAGCGCCTGTTATAAAACAATCCATCTTCGCCAAAAAAGTCCCCTATAATGAGTGTGGCCAATTCTCTGTTGCGATCTCTGGGCTTCGTAATATGCAATCGCCCAGACCAGACCACATAGAAATCTTTCGATTCTTCCCCATCCTGATAGAGACTCTCACCAGGCTTAAGTAACCTGACCTTAACAGCATCAACTAGTTCATCCAATAAGGATTCGTCCAAACTGGAAAACAGTACATAGTTTCTTAAGAAAGCCTTGATTATGCTTTTTTCATCAGGCATATAAAAATTCTAACCCAAACATGAATTCTTGATAAGACCAATTTCAATTATGTGTTGCTTAAACTTCTTTTGATGATAGAATTCGACTCATTCTAATCAAAAGCGGAGGTTTTTATGCCTATTCACTTCGGCACAGACGGTTGGCGTGCCGTGATTTCTGATACTTTTACTTTCCACAATCTTCGCCTTGTTTCCCAGGCTATTGCGGATGCTATTCACTCCGACACCTGGCACAATGGTTATCCAGTCAGCTCAAGTGTCAAATCTCAACGCATGGTGGTTGGTTTTGATACACGTTTCCTTTCAGACCGGTATGCCAGTGAAGTAGCTCGAGTCTTAGCTGCCAACGGTTATGAAGTTTTATTAGCCCAAGCTGATGCTCCCACACCAGCCATATCCTACGCTGTCAAGCAGATGGATGCTGTTGGAGGCGTGATGATCACTGCTTCCCACAACGCACCCCGTTATAACGGGATCAAACTCAAAGCTGCTTACGGCG
Source organism: uncultured Chloroflexia bacterium (assembly GCA_963842455.1). Classification (GTDB taxonomy): domain Bacteria; phylum Chloroflexota; class Anaerolineae; order Anaerolineales; family UBA4823; genus CAWJHE01. Next base: position 14,683 of record CAWJHE010000005.1, on the reverse strand, counting down.
GTTCAGCCACCAGCGAACAATGCCGGCGAGTTGAGGTTTATCTTAATGATAACGAAGTACGCGGTCGTGGTCCAAATTTAATGGATTATGACCAGGCACGCGCCAACAAACTAATTCAAAAGTTTAATCCGATCCCTTCCTATTATGAGCACCTGCGAAAAATCATTGACTTCGATGTAATTGGTGACAATCCTCAAAGGTTAGTTGTCGACTCGATGTATGGTTCTGGCAGAGGTGTAATCAAAGGCATTCTTCAAGGCACTGGATGTGAGGTACAAGAAATTCGGGGGGAGATGAATCCCGGTTTCGGTGGGGTCCATCCCGAACCCATATCAATCCATTTAGGCGCATTAGCCGGGGCCATCAGCACTCATATGGGTAATTTTGGTCTGGCTACTGATGGTGACGCTGACCGCATTGGGGCTATGGATGAACGAGGAAATTTTGTTGACCCACATAAAATTATGGCTTTATCCCTTCAATACCTCGTTGAACAGCGCGGCTGGAGAGGACCTGTTGTTCGTACAGTATCCACCACCCGTATGATCGATCGACTGGCCAAGGAATATGGTCTCCCTGTATATGAAACGCCTGTTGGTTTCAACCATATTGCAGAATACATGCTAAAAGAAAATATCCTCATTGGCGGTGAAGAATCTGGAGGTATTTCATTTCAGGGACATATCCCAGAAGGAGATGGCATCCTGATGGGTCTACTAATGGTAGAAATACTATCCAGGTTAGACACATCGCTGTTCGAATTGGTGGAAAAATTACTTAGCAAGGCAGGACCTGCTTATTACGAAAGAAAAGATCTACGCTTAAGCCGTCCAGTTTCAAAGGCCCAAATGACACAAAGATTGCTAGAGAATGTACCAGCCTCTTTAGGGGGAGAAACTCTTGTGGAAACTTCCACGCGCGATGGCATCAAATATCTCCTGGCCGATGATTCCTGGTTGTTGATCCGTCCATCAGGTACCGAGCCGGTTTTACGTGTGTACGCTGAAGGCCGTAGTCCGATGATGGTTAAAGCATTACTGCATTATGGTGAAGAAATAGCCAGCAGTAATACTTAATTCTCAGCATTAAGCAGGATGCAAGGTTTATGCCTTGCATCCTGTTTTTGACCAACAATCGATTATGATACGCTTCGCAATCGTCGAGCCAGGAAGAACACCCCCATCAGTAAGATAGCCATACCCATTAAGAATGGTAAACCCACTTCATCGGCAAAGCCAGTATCTGGGATTGCCTGTGCGACATCCATTGCCTGAGCGGTGGAAGTCGCCGAATATTGCTCTGCGTTTGCCAGAATGGTCGCGTTGAGTACAGTGGCAGTCGCCATTTCGGGACGCAGAGTAGGTGTGGCAGTGCTTTCTTCAACCAGAACAACTACAGAGGTGGGCATTATCGTCGGCGTAGCTGTTGCAGGCAGCTCAGTAGCGGTAGGTGTATGGGTAAACGCAGCCTCAATTGCAGCCATAGCCGCTGAGGTGGCAGTTTGGTTAATGATACTGGCGACCTCAGTATTCTGAGCGTCCAGTGTTGCCTGGTAGACAGCACGCTGGCTTCTTTGACCAGGCAAGATCATTAACGCATATACAGCAATGCAGACCAGTGCTAATACCGCAATCGCACCCAAAACACCGGCAATCACCAAGAATGTACGGTTTCCTGATTCCTCTGGTGGATTTTCATCTTGCCGGTCAAAATCATCATCAAAATCTAATGGTTCATGACTCATCGAGTATTCCTCCTGCTCAAAATTCCTACTACTATTCAGTAATCTTTATCGGTAATCCCTTTATTATTTTCCAAAATTTCACATTGGTACTTATGCCAATATCTCTAAATTTTCAATTGGAAGAATTATTTTTTCTCCGTTGTGGTCTAAGCGAACTTCCACTGCCTGAGTCGAAATCCCATTTGGCAGAGTTACCTTCCCCTTCATACGTGAGATAACTCCGGTCGATCTGGCATGTAAAGAATGCAATACCCGCACTTTTTGTTGTTGAGATAAGTATTCAACGGCTTTAGGCTGCGAAAGCGTTCCCGAGGCTGGAAGCGGAATAACTATTTCCGGTTGTGTCCCCTTGGAGCGATCGGCTTTTTCAGCATTCAGGCAAACTTCTCTTTGTTCATGGGAGCACAACAATTTATACGTTGAAGCATTTATCGCAAATTGCCCAAACCCTTCTAAAAGAATGACCGGGAAGGGTAATTCTTCTGCCATCTTCTTCAGAGATGTGGCCATACTCCCTAAAATGAGTCCTCTGACAGGCAATTGTTTCGCCATATCCAAAACTTGTGTGTCTCTGCAAAATCCAGCCAGGAGCACTGAACCTCGTTGAGACATGTCCAGTTGATCAAGCTTGAGCTCTAGGGTTGGTGAAGAAGCCAAATTGACCAATGGTCCGGAATCGATCAGGCCGTTTCCCCATACTCCTTGAATTAACGACCCGGTGGTCTCTATGACGGCCCCCCGATCTGATAGTAACTCAGTAATTTCTCCAGAAAAACCGGCCTGGATAATTTCAGGCTGCTCATCGAACTCGATCAGAACCTGACCACCGCCAGTTAAGATCACTTTTCCGCTTCTGGGTGACCGGATCAGCTTTCTCGTAAATCCTGCCGGGCCAGCAATCACATCGCCCTCAGCAATCTTTGAGCCAACTTCACATTGAATGTATTGATCTACACGATCCACAGGTACACCTAAAACACGGACTACATCCACTAAGGAGTAATCCCTGTGCGGTTTATATTCACCAATAGGCTCGTTAGCGTTTACTTTTTGTCCTTTACGGACGAGTATACGGCCTGGCATTGGCAATACTCGCTCGCGGCGGATAAGGGTCAAAGGTAAGATATGGCTGACCTTGGTGAACATTCTAATTTCCTCCCAGTGTCCATAGCCACTTCTTAACCAGTTCCCGGCGGCGACCTGGATCTGCAGGATATTGAAAAGGCCTGCCTCTCGCATCAATGATTACACCAAGCGTTCCACCAGTAACCTTCAAACCTCCTCCTCGGCCAGCCGCCCCCATACCCACATCATATCGATGTAATGGCTGCAATTGTATCTTTGCGCTCTGACCAGCTGGCAAGGGCAATGTTTCTAATGAGCCCTGTTTTACTTCGAGAACGCTCTCATGACCACTTGGATATGTAATCTTCAATTTCAGAACGGGAGTACCCGGTCGCGCATAGCCGACCGGCGCAATCACGGTTCCTAAATGGTGAAAAGATGAGGTATCCAATACTTGAACCGTCAAAAGCGGGTTTAGGGCTGCCGCCACACCTAAGGCCGGCGCAATTCTATTCTGGTCCTCGATCAGCGTAGTAATCCCTGTTGGTTGTATACCATCCAAAACCATCAAAGCACAATAGGCTGGTCCTGGAAACCTGTTCAACAGATCACCCGTAATCAGCACAGGCTCAACTGGGGCAATCAGAAGTCTCACCAGCAATTTGGAGCGTATCTGGCCAGCGTTTTACGTAAGATTTGATGGCATTTCTCAATAAAACTCTTAACACAGCTAATTCCAGATCGAGCTCATCGGATGTAACTGGAATTGTGGATGGATTAAGCGATTTGTTTGCTAAATAATTGCGGACTTGCTCATCAGTCAGATCAGAAATCATCCAACGAGATAGCTCAGCCAGGTCCACCTGATTGGATAGGTTTGCTACCCCCTCATTCATCCCATACTCAGGATAAACCCCTGAAAGTAAATCACCATCCATTGCACCAGCCAGTGTTATAGCCGATGCACTGATATCCACACCCAAAACGCCCTTCTTATTCCGGTGCGCTTTGCTTAGAAATTGAATAACCCGCCCAAAAGCTGTTGAGGATGGCAAAAGCCCGCCTCTTGCCCAGAGATCTAATTCTGAGACACCTGGAGTGTGGTTTGCATGAAACCTCGTAACCATTTTGGCTAGCTCCATCCGGGAGGCTTCAAGTTGCTCGTCTTCTAAACTTGGTCGAACATTTGCAGAAAATTGTACTGCGGTGATATTTTCAAGACTAATCCTAACCTCATCCCACAATTCGCTATTGCCAACATAAAGTATTTCCGGTCTTTTTTCTTTTGGCAAAAGAAAAGCCGCTAATCCTACCGCCTCAATTAACTTAAGAACAGATTGAGAAGCTCCAGTTTCTGTGCCACCGGCAGCAATCACCAGATCAGGCTTTAGTCGAACAATTTTATTGATACGGGCTTCAGTATCCAGGTGATCATTGAGACTTAGTGAGCCGACCACATGGCTGTATGTTGTGCGCGCTAAATTTTTAGCGCTTTCCAGCGAAACATCATCCAACAAACCCAAAACAACTACATTGGGTACAGGTTCTATGGAAATAATGGCAGCACAGGTGTCCACCCCTGTTCCATCTGGTTGACAAGGAATGATCAATTGCTCATCCGGTCCGATCAACACACGTCCGGTGATCAATTGAACCTGTTCGATCGCTGCATGAACACCTTCGCGAATATCAAAAAAAGGCGCGTTGTGTGTGGATGGGCTTTCTCCACCAGCCACATAACGGTAACGACCATCTACCACATCGAAAAGCATGGCTCTGGTTGAAGTAGCACCCACATCAATGGCTAGTAAAGAATCAGCATCAACAATCGAAGTTGTCATAAAGGTTTCTTAGTTTAAGAATAATGATTTCAAAAAGTAAAAAATAAATTGCCATCTCTCAACAAATGCGGTTAGGGCAGATAGAAAAACTCCAGCAAATAAAACACCCAATGCAATCGTGATAAAGAATTGCCCTAATTGCGCAATCCAATCCATGTATACAGAACGAGCACCTTGGGATTTTCCGCTTGCACGAACGCCAAATTGAAAATAAACCAACGTGGATACAGCACCGACCAAAAAGATCAATCCATCTATGAGCAATAACATGGATGAGCCTGTATTAGAATCCATGGTTCGCCAATTAACCTGGTTAATCGTCGCCAGGATTTGGGGAATTAGGGTTCCCAACACTGCCCCACCCATCGCTGCAGCTGCACCAACCCCAACTAAATAAGCCATTACCGGTGTACCTAACTTAGAGAACCTGGGAAAAGCTTTAAAAATTAATAGTATGCTCATGATTAGTGGGATTAGTAGAAGCCCGCGTTCCGTTCCATCTCCACTCCACAAAGGGATAATCAATTGCGGCCAGATCACGTTATACCAGGCTACCACTGCCACAAATCCTGCTGACACACCAACAAGAATATATACCGCCAGGCGAAACAGACCATTATCCCCTAACAAATAGCTAAAGACCATGAGCGTCAAGATAAACCCAATGATTGACCCTATGAAATCAGGTGAGACATTCGGCAGAAAGCTCATTTGCCACCCCCTCGATTTGTCCCACTTTTTTGGCGCTCTGACGCTAACCCAGACAATGCATTGATCAGGCTTCCCACCAGGATAAAGATAACTGCCAAGATTCCAACAACGCTGAAAGGCGGATACATTTCGAGCGCGCTTCCCGGATAAAAAGTAACACTCTCGTAAGCCGCTGCACCAGCTAATCCTGAAATAATACCCTGCACTTGGGATGGTGAGCCTATGTAATAAGGCGCTACGATAGGTTCAACCTGAGCACTAACCGCCATCACAATTGGAGAAGCCAAGGAAGAAGTTGTTAATTGTTCAATCCAACTACGCGCAGTATCCGTATCCTCTGTTGCCACAACGACTAAAGAAAAACCTGTTATGTCATTTACAAGCTGGAAAACAGGCTGTTCCCAGACATAGTTTCCATCTGCGGCAAAAGGCAATGTCCGGCGCGGATCAGAGATAAAGCTTAACAGACCTGAATTCCCCCCAGGAATATATCCAAGATTAGCATAATCTTTTGAAGCAATGTATTGAATGCCCGTTTCTTGTGATATCTGTTGCATCACTCTTTCCGTTTGCATGGCACCCAATGGATGAGTGGTTACAAAAACAATCTTAGCCTTTTGGCTGACCAAATGTTTAACCACAGCCCCAACCACGGCATCCATCTCACCCGATGTTCCGGGCTGATAATCCAGGGTCATCAAAACTGGTTTTTCTGGGCTGATTCGATCAATTGCCTGGTAAGCAGCCCATGCTGATGGGTAGTTGGCCATACTTGGTGCACTCATGGGTACTAGTTCGGGAAAAATCAAAGCGATAAGGATCGAGAGGAAAAGAAAGAAAGCTAAAACAGTGCGTAAAAGATTCTGTGGAAGTAAAAATTCTTTCTTGGAGATGACTGACGCTTTACCTTCTGATTGCAACAATTGCTCCCACAAAGCAGCATGTGCTTGTTGGTGCTCAGAAACCTGCAACTTCACTGAGTACCCAAAAGGCTTGCGAGAATATGAAATATCGGGTTCGGCTGGAATGACGCCTTGGAGACCAGCCAGTGGACCGGCGCCTTCAACCGAAATCGGACCGGCATCGAATTTCTCATCATTCATCGCATGTGGATCTACTGGTTTCATTGCCTCCAGCCAGCTAGGCAAATTTGCCGCCTGTAAATCCCCCGTCTCATTTGAAGCGGAGAAATTCTTTTGCTGATCGCTTTCAGTGTTCCAATTGGCAAAATTTTCACTGTTAAAGTTTTGGTCATCCACAGAAGACTTAACATAGCCTTCTTCTGGTTCAACCTCGACATGTGGCAAACCGGGAGAATTTTCTTCTAACTCTACCAGCCAATCCGGTACACCATCCAAGCTCGGTAGTTGTGATAATTCTGATGAGCTGGTTGGTGAAGCTGTATCATCAGAATTATTTTCTAATACAGGATTTTCAGGCTCTTCAGAGTGATTAAACCAATCCTTGAATTTTTCCAGAGGTTGATCTTGTTCTTCAATGTCCTTGTCTTTTAGATCAGCCAGATCATCATCCGATCGAATTTGATCTAACCAATCCAAAGATTTATCGTGAGTTTCCCCCCCTTTTGGGATGAATCTCTGGCGATCATACGGATCACTTAACTCTAAAAGATGATTTAATTCATCATCATCCATTTCAGGAAATAATGGTACGATCCGCGCCTGGCAGTACTGGCAGGTTTCCCTGTCAGGCGAGTTGGATTTTCCACACATCGGGCATTTGATATCTTCCATGATCAATCGCTATAGGGACGCTCAACGCCCAACAAAATTCGTATTCCTGTTGCTAGAATACCCAATGCAACACCCAGAAGTATTCCACGAGCACCTGCACCCGCCCATGTCTGGACTACCCAATTCTTAACTTCTTGTAATGCAGGAAATACCACGCCGGGAAGAGCCACTGTCCCAAGGATTACAAGAAGAACCACACCCAAAAAGATCAATGAATGACCCGTGAGCCTCCTGCGTAACAACTTGATACTGGTCATGAGCAAAATGATGGCCAGCAATGCCATCAAACTCATCTCAATGGGCGCAAGAACATAATTGAAAATAAATATGGATGGCGTAGAGACGGGTCCAAAATAAGCAACCACCACCAGGGTACCCAAGAAGCAAAAAATAAGAACAAGGCTATAAAACCATCCATTTTGATGGGATTTAATTCGTTGCCAATGAACACGTGACAGGTTAATCACACCGACAATAACAGCCACAGCCGCTAATAAGATTGCCCAATTGACCAGCAAAAGCCGGAGATCCGACAAGAATCCGAAATCCACAAAATAGCCCAACAAAACCACAAACCCAACCGCCATGGCGATTGCTGCAAACAAGGTGGTTTTAAGGCTCAATTTCATATCACCCCCAAAACCTTGAGCACAGCGCCAAAGAGGAGCGCCGCGATAACGATCCAGCGGATGAAATCTTGTGCTCTTACACTGGACCGGTGCCACGCTCCGGCTTGAAGATACGTCCCACTGGCAAACAATTCCTCCCCAATTATGGGATCTTCAAAGGAAGCGTACATGACTGCCTGGGCAGAAAGATTATCACTGCCTCCCAATGCCACATTTTGCCCTTGTTGGGCAGCATCGCTGATTAACCCAACCTCTGCTCCAAAATTCCCTGCCAGAACGCTAACCGAAATATCATCGGACATAACAATTGGCATTGTGCCCGCAGCATAAGCGAATGGGGTCAATCCACTTAACTGGCTTTGGTTTGGATCAAATAAATTCTCGGCGCCGATGGAGTGAAAGGTGTTTCTCATCGTATCTTGAGTCAAGATCGAGATCACAGCCTCCCCGCTGCTGGCCACAGGTGGATGGTCACTCACAGAAGCCGTGCGAGATATTCTTCTTAATAATGACAACCCCAAAAATCCTGAACCTGCTCGGAAATCCGAAATTCCGCCGCGCCCTAGACTGATGTGTAGTCTTTTTCCGCCCTCAACCGCCAACCCAATTTCGCGTTTGAGGCGTTTATAGGCTGAGATTTCACGTAAGGATTGGCGCGAACCTTTCTGATCCAGGTAGGCAAAAACAAGGACCAGAACGAAAAAGACTGCGATGAATCCCAATCCAAACAAATTCGACATTTAACTTATTGGCTTTCTCTCAAATAATTTACAAATGCTTGTGTTTGCGTGGGCTCTTCAAGCACTTGGGACAATGCGTCTAATTGCCGCTGTGGAAAAATGCCATCCAGAAACGGAGATCCAATAAATAGGAATTGGGCGCCTAGAATTGAAAATGGACCACTGAATTCCAACACAGAAGCAATCCAATTTTTGATTCCCAAGCGATTTAAGGTTTCTTTCCATTCAGCCCAAAAAAGATTTTCGGCATTCATGATCACAGTATAGCATAAATACCTTTAACAGGGTATCGCACCAGGCAATTTTGAAAGGCATTTTTTACATAGAATTATATTTATGTTGCAATGATCATACCAAAATTCCCCTTTCTTATCTGAAATGTGACAGGTCACAGGTTTTTTTCATGCCATATATTACTATCAAAAAGCCAAAATACGAGATAAACTATAAAGTTGAAAAGGTATTTTGAGAATTATCAATCAAATTAACTATCCTCAACTGATCCTGGTTGATGAGTTTATTCTGTTATAGAACGGAGAAAACAAAAAATGAAAAGACCTATGATAACGATAGACGGCAATGAAGCCACTGCAAATATTGCCCATAAGTTAAGCGAAGTTATTGCAATTTACCCGATTACACCTTCGACTTCTATGGGTGAATTTGCTGACGAATGGTCAGCCAAGAAAAAGCCAAATCTTTGGGGAACGGTGCCCCAGGTCATAGAAATGCAATCCGAAGGTGGTGCTGCTGGAGCAGTGCATGGCGCCATACAGGCTGGCGCCTTAACCACAACCTTTACGGCATCTCAAGGCTTACTATTGATGATCCCGAATATGTTCAAAATAGCGGGCGAACTAACCCCCACTGTCTTCCATGTCTCTGCCCGGGCAGTTGCTGCTCAAGCTCTTTCAATTTATGGGGATCATTCAGATGTCATGGCAACGCGTTCTACTGGTTTTGCCTTGTTGGCATCGAATTCAGTTCAAGAAGCCCAAGATTTTGCGCTGATAGCCCATGCTTCAACCTTAGAAGCACGCGTTCCTTTCATCCACTTTTTTGATGGCTTCCGCACATCTTCTGAAATCAACAAAATTGAACAACTCACCGATGCAGATATCCGGGCGATGGTTGATGATCAGTTGGTTCAAAATCATCGTGCACGAGCTCTGTCGCCTGATCATCCTGTGTTGCGCGGCACGGCTCAAAATCCGGATGTATTCTTCCAGGCCAGGGAAACTGTTAATCCTTTCTATGCTGTTTGCCCGGATATTGTCCAACGCAATATGGACAAGTTCGCAAAGCGAATTGGCAGACAATACCACCTGTTTGACTATGTCGGAGCTCCCGATGCTGACCGCGTGATCGTAATCATGGGTTCAGGCGCAGAGACAGCCGGCGAGACTGCTGAGCAATTGATTTCAAAAGGCGAAAAAGTAGGCGTAATCAAAATTCACCTGTACCGTCCTTTTGCATTCCAGGCGTTCTTGAAAGCATTACCTGCTACTGTCCAAAAAATTGCTGTACTGGATCGTACCAAAGAACCTGGAGCAACTGGAGAACCACTTTATATGGATGTAATTACCGCTCTTAAGGAAGGCGGTAGTGGATTTGACCACATCCAGGTAATTGGTGGTCGCTATGGGCTTTCATCTAAAGAATTTACTCCAGCGATGGTCAAAGGTGTCTTTGATGAAATGTAAAAAGACAAATCCAAAAACCATTTTATGGTGGGTATTCATGACGATGTGACCCACAACAGTATAGATTTTGATGCCTCTTTCTCTATAGAAATGCCAGAAACGATTCGATGTGTCTTCTGGGGTTTAGGAGCTGACGGAACAGTTGGCGCAAATAAAAATTCCATCAAAATCATTGGGGAAGAAACAGAAAACCATGCACAGGGATACTTCTACTATGACTCCAAAAAATCGGGGTCGGTGACCATTTCTCACCTGCGGTTTGGGACGAAACCTATTCGAGCCCCCTATCTGATCAGCCAGGCGAACTTTGTTGCCTGCCACCAGTTTTCCTTTTTAGAGCGCTATGATGTGTTGAAATATGCTGCGCCAGGTGCAGTATTCCTGTTGAACAGCCTTTACAATACAGAAGAAGTGTGGGATCACCTGCCCGAAGAAACACAGAAATCCATCCTTGAGAAGAAATTGCGCTTCTACGTCATTGATGCATATGAAGTAGCTCAAAAAACCGGTATGGGTGGGCGCATCAACACGATCATGCAAACCTGCTTCTTTGCTATCAGCGGTGTCTTGCCACGTGAGCAAGCGATTGCATGAAATTAAGAAGGCCATCAAAAAATCTTACGGCAAACACGGCGAAGCTGTTGTTCAACGTAACTTTGAGGCTGTTGATCAAACTCTGGAAAACCTGTACGAAGTGAAGGTTCCCAACCAAACTACCAGCCAGATTAAACGCAGGCAACCAGTTCCTAACGAAGCGCCAGAGTTTGTACAGAAGGTGCTTGGAAAAATTATCGCCAATGAAGGTGATAGCTTACCGGTGAGCGCATTCCCTGTGGATGGATCCTATCCAACCGGCACAACCCAGTGGGAGAAACGCAACATTACTCTGGAAATTCCGGTTTGGGATCCGGAAATTTGTATCCAATGCGGAAAATGCTCCTTCGTATGTCCACATGCCGTCATCCGGGAAAAAGTTTACGATCCGAGCCATCTCGAAACTGCACCAGAAAGCTGGCTTTCCACGAACGCCCGCTGGAAAGAGTTCCCTGGAACCAAGTACACACTTTCGGTTTCTCCTGAAGATTGCACAGGCTGCGGCTTATGCGTGGAAGTTTGCCCTGCCAAAGATAAAACCCAGGTAGGCCGAAAAGCCATCAATATGGAACCTCAACCACCCATTCGCGAGCGCGAAAACATCAATTGGAATTATTTCCTCAGCCTGCCTGAGGTAGATCGAACCCAATTTAGCGTCCGCTCTGTCAAAAATTCGCAGCTACTCCAGCCTCTCTTTGAATTCTCTGGAGCTTGTGCTGGTTGTGGTGAGACACCCTATCTGAAATTGCTCAGCCAGCTGTATGGCGATCGAATTTTAGTTGCCAATGCAACGGGGTGCTCGTCCATCTATGGCGGAAACCTGCCGACCACTCCCTGGTCTAAAAATGCTGAAGGGCGCGGCCCAGCCTGGTCGAATTCCCTGTTTGAAGACAACGCGGAATTTGGCTTGGGAATGCGACTGACGATCGACAAACAATCCGAGTACGCCCGCGAACTGCTTACCTTATTAGCAGGCGAAATTGGCGAGAGCCTGGCAACCGAAATATTGAACGCAGATCAAAGTGAAGAGATTGGCATTCGTACCCAACGAGAACGCGTCGCTGTGCTTAAACAGAAACTTTCTGGAATGAAAGATGCTCGCGCCAGGGATTTGCTGAGCCTGGCTGATATCCTGGTGCGCAAGAGCGTTTGGATCGTCGGCGGTGATGGATGGGCATACGATATTGGCTATGGCGGTCTGGATCATGTCCTCGCATCCGGCAGAAATGTCAACGTCCTGGTTCTTGATACAGAAGTCTATTCAAATACCGGCGGTCAGGCATCTAAATCAACCCCGCGTGCTGCAGTAGCAAAATTTGCTGCCCAGGGTAAAGGTCTTCCCAAGAAAGACCTGGGTATGATCGCGATGGCATACGGCTATGTATATGTTGCTCGAGTCGCCATGGGCGCCAACGACCAACAAACATTAAACGCATTCCTGGAAGCCGACGCCTATGATGGTCCTTCCCTGATCATAGCTTACAGCCATTGTATTGCCCATGGTTACGACCTGCGAAAAGGACTTGACCAACAAAAATTGGCAGTCCAGTCAGGTCATTGGCCGCTTTACCGGTACAACCCACTTTTGATTGAACAGGGCAAAAATCCGCTCTCAATTGACTCAAAAGAACCAACCATTCCTATCAGCGCCTACGCATATAATGAAACGCGTTATCGTATGCTGCTGCAGACCGATGAACAACGAGCTGAAACCTTGATGGAATTAGCTCAAGGTGATGCTCGCAGCCGCTGGGATTTATACCGGCAAATGGCAGCTATGCACTATTCTGGACCCATGACAGATGATGATGGAAAAGAGAACGAATAGCTAATTGACAAACATTCCTGGAGATCTGGATTCTCCAGATCTCCAGGAAACACGGACCCGAGATCTATGATGAGAGGAACTAACAATGGTTGATCTATCGACAACTTACTTAGGCATAAAGCTTAAAAACCCACTGGTTGCATCGTCCTCACCTTTAACCCAGAAGGTTGAGTCAATCCAAAAGATGGAAGAAGCAGGCGTATCGGCAGTAGTTCTTTACTCGCTTTTCGAGGAACAAATCGTTCAAGAAAGTCTGAAGTTACATCACGACTTGCTACGAGGCAGCGAATCCTATGCTGAGGCGCTTTCTTATCTGCCAGATTACGGTCAATATAGCATCGGACCAGAAAAATATATTGATCATATCAAGAAGGTCAAAAAAGCTGTAAATATCCCGGTTATCGGCAGCTTGAATGGTGTGACCACTGGCGGTTGGATAGAGTATGCCCAAAAAATTGAACAAGCCGGGGCAGATGCCCTTGAACTTAACCTGTATTACCTGGCTGCCGATCCGGAAATGACCAGCTCAGCCTTGGAAGATAACTATATCCATTTAGTTCAGGATATTCGCAGCCAAATAGATATACCCATCGCGGTGAAACTCAGCCCATTCTTCACAGCATTGCCAAACTTTGCTCGCAGACTTCAACAGGCAGGCGCAAACGGACTGGTGCTCTTTAACCGGTTCTACCAACCTGATCTGGATTTGGAAAGCCTGGAAGTTGTTCCCAACCTGGTGTTGAGCAATTCTTACGAAGTTCGCTTACCCTTGCGCTGGATCGCAATCCTTTATGGGAAAATTGGCGTTGACTTTGCTCTCACCAGTGGGGTACACACTGCTGAAGATATGCTCAAAGCAGTGATGGCTGGCGCAAATGTGACCACAATCGCTTCCACTTTGTTGCAGAATGGGATTGAAGCTTCTACAAACATCTTATCCACCGCAAAGAAATGGATGGAAGATCATGAATACGAATCCATCTCCCAAATGCGTGGCAGCATGAGTCAGCAAGCAGTTGGCGACCCTGCGACATTCGAACGAGCAAATTATATGCGAGTACTCAGTTCCTATTAGGGCTTATTCAGTCACAAACAGTAACCAGTTTACCATTCCCCCAAAACTAAAAACAGGACTAGCCAGAAAACTGGCAGTCCTGTTTTAACTTTTATAAAAGGATTTCTACCGGAGGAAAGAAAAGGTCAAAGACTTAGCGATCACCAGTCCACTAACCAGTGAAAAAACATCAACCACGGGTATCCATCCGTGTTTTTCAGGCTTCTAACTCAGGTACTTCAGAATGCTTCTTATGGCGATATACGATCCGCCCGCGAGTCAGATCATAAGGAGACATCTCCACTCTAACCCGGTCACCTAGCAAAATCCGAATATAGTATTTTCGCATTTTGCCCGAGAGGTATGCCAAAACCTCATGTCCATTGTCCAGACGGACCTTGAACTGGGTTCCGGGTAAAGCCTCTACAACCAATCCTTCTACCTGAATCTTATCATCATCTTTAGCCATCTTCACCTCCAGTCCCAACACTGCAAAATCTTGGGATACAAAAACCAAACAAACTTACACAAAACCATACCAACTTAATTATTCACCATCTGTCATCTGGCGGCGTTTAATGCGGCGAATAGCCTTCTTTTTATCAATCCGGCGAAGTTCACTTTTAGAAACAAACCACCGCTTACGACGAACTGTACTTAAAATTCCGCTCTTGGCAACTTTCTTCCGAAAGCGCTTCAGTAACTGATCCTGCGATTCGTTAGGGCGTAATGTCACTGATGTCACGATCCTCACCTCCTTTCATGGTGGGGGTATTTCTACTCAACGAGATCCAGCTAAATAATCAAAAAGCTTAAAAAAAAGCCTCGGCTGGCAATCGTAGCACAGCCGAGCATCGATAAGGGCCTTCATTTACTGAGCAAGTCTAATCGATAATTTGCTGTCTCCCGGTAGCTTTACAAGGCAATCGCAAAGCGGTAATGGCAGTCCACGATCAATAACTATTATAATGCATTAAGTTTTGATTGTCAATTATTTAAGATTCAGTTAAAATAGAAAAA
>CAWJHE010000004.1:0-65847 GCA_963842455.1 uncultured Chloroflexia bacterium | reverse complement strand
CTGCCTGAAGAGCAAAGCCGGGCTGAACCTGGCGGGCTGTTAGCCTGGCTGCACAGCGCCTGGGATTTCATAGGGCGTCTTTTCGGCAGCGGCAGGCAGACTGCCCTGGCCGCCGGACTGCAGCAGGACGACCCGCCCGAAGCGCCGGAAGAAGTTGAGTACGGCTATGATGCTGAGAACCGCCTGGTGAGCGTCAGCGCCGGGGAGATGCAAGCCAGCTTCGTGTACGATGGGGACGGGCAGCGCGTGGCAGCCGTGATCGCTGGGGAAGTTACGGTGTACATCGGAGAGGTCTTTGAGTGGGAGGTAACCGCCGGGAGTATGAGGCGCTACTATTACGCCGGGGGGCAACGGGTCGCCATACGGACAGGCAGCGCTTTTCCCGTATGGTTGTTGGGTGATCACCTGGGCAGCACCAGCGTGGCCGCCAATACAGACGGCAGCCTGCTCAGCCGCCAGGGGTATCTGCCCTGGGGCGAGCTGCGATATACAGAGGGCAGCCTGCCGGGCAGGTACCAGTTCACCGGTCAGGCTTCGTATGAGGCTGAGTTCGGGCTGTACTATTATAAGGCGCGCTGGTATGACCCCCATTTAGGCCGTTTCTCCCAGCCGGATAGCATCGTGCCCGATCCGGGTAATCCGCTCGATTGGGACCGCTACCAGTATGCTCGAGCAAATCCCTTAAAGTACACCGATCCCACAGGCCATTTCCCCTGGCTTTTGATCCCCATATTTATCTTTATCGCAACAATCCCCGGGGACACAGGGCCCTACGAGGTAGATCCAGTTACTTCAGCAGTTGGAGATGCAGCACTGCGGTTTGTAGATCCAATTGATGCCGTCTTTACAGGAGTGGAATGTCTTCAAGGCCAATGTTCTGGCGTAGATATATTATTTGCTATCCTACCTGTTGTTAATGGTGGTCTGGATGATCTAGGGGAGGCAGCGAATCATCTTGATGATTTAGCAATAAAACCTGGGTCTTTGAGCAATGTTGATGCAAGAAAGTGGTATCTTGCCCAAGAGGCGAGGATTAAGGGCTTAATTGATTCGAGCCTTTCATTGGAGGAACAAGCAAAACAGGCATTCGACCTTAGAAATCAATACAGAACTCAAGCGAGAAATTTAATGGCTGATCGAGAGCTAGCTGAAAAATTGATGCGCGAGGAGCCCAACCTCACGTGGGAACAGGTAATTCAAAAAGCAAAGGACAAAGGATACTCAGGAGATGATATCTATCAGTATATTATTGATAGTTCTCAACGCTCAAGGCCCAGTGTAAATACAGACCTAGGGGTGTATAAATGATAAGCGGAGGTCACGATGGTCATTCTAAAGCCCGGTGTAAATGACACTGGCACAGTTGAATATTATTTTGTTGGTTTGGAAAAGTATGAGGACATCGAGGTAGTGCTTGATCAACTGATACACATGCACGCTAGAATATTGGAGACCTTGGATGGAATTTATTCGAGGGTCGCTACTTTGGACATGGAAGGGGCTAACTTTAAGGTGATTTACCATGAAGATGTTGGTGTCTATTCGTATATCATTAATCAATCATCCCCTGAAGCAAACGACTGGTTAAAGCGTGTCCTTGAACAGGCTGTTAATAATATAAATGCAGGATGGAATTCTCCATCACAATGATCTGGCAAATATGGACCATTAAAAGCAAATGAGTTTGTCGCTTTATCCTCGCTGTCAGAGCAGAGAGGAAACCCATCTGCTCTTTCCTTATGCCATGGCAATGGATGAAATGCGATAAACTCAACGTCTATTGGAACCTTAACAATTTAATGAAAGGGTGCGCGAAACTGGCACTTCGCGTGATTGATTGGCTGCCTTGACGAGTTGGTTCAGCAGGACATGCACACCGCCCTGGCCGCCTGGAGCTACGCCTATGACGCCCTGGGCAACCTGGTGGAACAGACCGATGCCCGCGGCTGCCTGACCAGCCTGAGCTATGACAGCCTCAACCGCTTGCTGGGAAAGAGCTACAGCAACGCCAGCGGGGGGAATTGCGCCGCCATCGTTGCCAACGCCGCCCCGGTCAGCTACAGTTACGACCAGGGGGTAAACGGGATTGGGCAGCGCACCGGCATGAGCGACGCCAGCGGCAGCGTCAGCTGGAGCTACGACGCCCGCGGCCGCCTGGTGAGCGAGCTGCGCCAGGTGGGCAGCTATGGGTCCTTTGCCAGCGCCTGGGGATACAACTCGGCGGACGGACTGGCCTGGAGGCAATACCCGGGCGGGAACAACGGGCAGTTGGGCGAGCTGGTCAGCTACAGCTACGACCAGCGCTTGCAGTTGGCTACGGTAACGGGGGAGTATGCTTACGTGTCTGCCAGCGCCTATGACGCCGCCGGACGCCTGGTGCAGCGCAGCCTGGGGAACGCGGCCGTGCTCAGCCAGTACAGCTATTACCCCTGGGAGCAACAAGGGGGGCGCCTGCAGCAGCTGCTGAGCGGGACGCCCGCCGACAGCGACAGCCTGCAAGACCTGCGCTACACGCATGACCTGAGCGGCAACCTGCTCAGCCTGCAGGACTACCTGGCTGGCGCGCCCCAGACGCAGGTGTTTGACTACGACGCCCTGGACCGCCTGGTGAGCGCTTCCGCCAGCGGGGGCGACAATGGCCTGGGGGATTACAGCCTGGAGATGGCCTATGACCCGGACAGCGGCAACTTGAGCCAGAAAGGCGAATTGTATTACCGCTACCTGGATAGCGGGCACAGCCATGCGGTCACCGCCGTCTCGGACGGCTGGCGCTATGAATATGACCCCAACGGCAACCTGGTGCGCAAAGCCTACCGGCCGGGGCTGTATTTCCCTCTGGTGCTGCTGACCGAACCTGAGGAAACCTTGGGCGCGCCGCCGGAGAGCCAGGCTGAGCCAACCTCCCCCTACCCGCTGCCAGAAGAGCAAAGCCGGGCTGAACCTGGTGGGCTGCTAGCCTGGCTGCACAGCGCTTGGGACTTCCTGACGAGCCGGTTTGGCGGGGGCGTGCACACCGCCCAGGCCGCCGCATTGCAGCAGGACGATCCCACGCCTACCCCTGACCCGAGCCCGCCCGAACCGCCGGAAGAGATCGAGTACGGCTATGATGCTGAAAACCGCCTGGTGAGCGTCAGCGCGGGGGAGATGCAAGCCAGCATCCTCTATGACGGAGACGGGCAGCGCGTGGCATCCGTGATCGCTGGGGAAGTGACGGTGTATATCAGGGAGGTCTTCGAGTGGGAGGTAACCGCCGCCAGCATGACGCGCTACTATTACGCCGGGGCGCAGCGGGTGGCTGTGCGCTTAGAAAATACCTCTCCCGTGTGGCTGTTGGGCGATCACCTGGGCAGCACCAGCGTGGCGGCCAACACAGACGGCAGCCTGCTCAGCCGCCAGGGATACCTGCCCTGGGGCGAGCTGCGCTTCGCCGAGGGCAGCCTGCCGGGCAGGTACCAGTTCACCGGCCAGGCTTCGTACGAGGCTGAGTTCGGGTTGTACTACTTCAAGGCGAGATGGTATGACCCCCATTTAGGCCGTTTTTCCCAGCCGGATAGCATCGTGCCCGATCCGGGTAACCCGCTGGATTGGGATCGGTTTGCTTACGCACGAAACAATCCTATCAGATTCTATGATCCTACAGGGCATAAGGCCTGTGATGGCGCGGGAGTTACTGAGGATGATTGTGAGGTAACACAATACGACGTTATTGCTGCAATTAACCTGTCTTTTCAATGGAATGTAGCGGGAAATTGGACCAAGAAAGAGTTATTTATTCTGCTCGACTCAGGTATTGCCATCGAAAATAAACTATCGACCCTGATGGATGGAAATGGCCGTGGCTGGATGCTTCCTAACTTAGGGGGGACCACCTTTCATCACAACGATTTGATACAAACTATGGTGATGGGGATTGTGAATCCGTTCACATCAAACGGAATCTTAGGAATTGTTCCCTTCCATGCTAAAGATGTGTATCTTTCAAATGCTGGTATCAATACAAATACGATTACGCATGAA
Organism: uncultured Chloroflexia bacterium; assembly: GCA_963842455.1. Classification (GTDB taxonomy): domain Bacteria; phylum Chloroflexota; class Anaerolineae; order Anaerolineales; family UBA4823; genus CAWJHE01. Next base: position 61,830 of record CAWJHE010000004.1, on the reverse strand, counting down.
CTTGGCCATGTTCTGGATATAAGTACTGGCACATCCATGTGCCCGGCGACCTGGTGCGGTGGGGGCATGGCGGATGCTTTGATCGAATTTATGGGCGGGTCACCATCGGGAATACGCTGGAAGAATGGAGTAAATAGTATCCCAGAATCTTATAGGTGGGACCCTCAAAAACCTCGTTATAGCGGTGGCAATTACTCAACAGCCGATTTCTTGGCCGAAGCATTTTCATGGATGGTTCATGACCCATCTGAAATTCCTCAGCCAGATATCTTACTGTGGCTTCAGTCAGCTGTTTCTTTAATAGGTAATTAAGATGATAAACAGAAATCGTAAATTTATTTATACTTGCCTAGCTATATGTCTGATACTCATCCTTCTCCTCATTGCTTGCCAACCATCCAGTGCCACTATTTTGCTGAGCTCGGAGTGTGAGCTGCCCTGCTGGAAAGGCATTTATCCAGGTCGGACAACAAAAGATGAGGCTGCATATTTATTGAATACCTTGCCTGAAGTGGATCAATCCTCTATCACCTTCAATGGTCGCCCTCGAGACATCTTTGAGGATGTTATTTATTTTGATTTCAAGAAAAGAGGTCTCGGGGGCTGGATCCATATATCCAATGGTAAGGTCTCCTTTATTCAATTCTTCAGCGAAGGTGGTAATGGAGTACTCGGTATTTCTTTCAGCAATGCACTGAAACAACTTGGAGAACCACAATATATCCTCAATATCCCAACCACAGGTGGCATTCCGGGCGCACCCACTACCAGTTATAGGATTTTCGCATTTCATCCTGAAAGAGGGATTAGCTTTAACTTTGACACGCTACAACAGTCTGCATATCGCAGATCTGAACTGAGACCAGAGAATAAGCTAGGAGGAATAGCATTCTTTGACCCTGAATTCTTTGAACAACTTCTGGATGCTGGTTACTTTTCTCCACGTGAATATTGGACGCCCTGGGATGGGTATGGGAAGATTACAAAGAAGTATCCACCTGTGCGTATAAGGGAGTAAAATTATTACACCTAACCATTGTACTTTACTAACATAATATATTCCGCTCATATCAAAGAAGTTTTTACCAAAATTAATAACCAATAGGCAGCGCACCGGCATGAGCGATGCCAGCGGCAGCGTCAGCTGGAGCTACGACGTCCGCGGTCGCCTGGTGAGTGAGCTGCGCCAGGTGGGCAGCTATGGGTCCTTTGCCAGCGCCTGGGGGTACAACTCGGCAGACGGACTGGCCTGGAGGCAATACCCGGGTGGGAACAACGGGCAGTTGGGCGAGCTAGTCAGCTACAGCTACGACCAGCGCTTGCAGTTGGCTACGGTAACGGGGGATTACGCTTACGTGTCTGCCAGCGCCTATGACGCCGCCGGACGCCTGGTGCAGCGCAGCCTGGGGAACGCGGCCGTGCTCAGCCAGTACAGCTATTACCCCTGGGAGCAACAAGGGGGCCGCCTGCAGCAGCTGCTGAGCGGGACGCCCGCCGACAGCGACAGCCTGCAAGACCTGCGCTACACGTATGACCTGAGCGGCAACCTGCTCAGCCTGCAGGACTACCTGGCTGGCGCGCCCCAAACGCAGGTGTTTGACTACGACGCCCTGGACCGCCTGGTGAGCGCTTTCGCCAGTGGGGGCGACAGCAGCTTGGGGGATTACAGCCTGGAGATGGCTTACGACCCGGGTAGTGGCAACCTGCGCCAGAAGGGCGAATTGTATCACCAGTACCTGGACAGCGGGCACAGCCATGCGGTCACAGCCCTCTCGGATGGCTGGCGCTATGAATATGACCCCAATGGCAACCTGGTGCGTAAAGCCTACCGGCCGGGGTTGTATTTCCCGCTGGTGTTGCTGACTGAACCCGAGGAAACCTTGAGCGCGCCGCCGGAGAGCCAGAGTTCGCCAACCTACCCCTACCCGTTGCCAGAAGAGCAAAGCCGGGCTGAACCTTCCGGGCTGCTTGCCTGGCTGCACAGCGCCTGGGACATCCTGGTGCATTTTTTCGATAGCACCAGGCAAACCGCCCTGGCTGCCGGACTGCAGCAAGCCTATCCGCCACCCGGCGACCCCACCCCGACCCCCGACCCGAGCCCGCCCGAGCCGCCGGAAGAAGTTGAGTATGGTTATGACGCCGAGAACCGCCTGGTGAGTGTGATCTCTGGGGAGATGCAAGTCAGCTTCGTGTACGACGGGGACGGGCAACGCGTGGCTAGCCTGATCGATGGGGCGGCTACGGTGTATATCGGGGAGGTCTTCGAGTGGGAGGTAACCACGGGCAGCATGAGGCGCTACTATTACGCTGGAACGCAGCGGGTCGCCACGCGCTTAGAAAATGCCTCCCCCGTATGGCTACTGGGAGATCACCTGGGCAGCACCAGCGTGGCCGCCAACACGGACGGCAGCCTGCTCAGCCGCCAGGGATACCTGCCCTGGGGGGAGCTGCGTTTTGCCGAGGGCGGCCTGCCAGGCAGGTACCAGTTCACCGGCCAGGCTTCGTATGAGGCTGAGTTCGGGCTGTATTACTACAAGGCAAGGTGGTATGATCCTTCGCTCGGTAGGTGGGCTAGTCCGGATAGCATCACGCCCGATCCGGGTAATCCGCTGGATTGGGACCGCTATAGTTATGCAAGAAATTCACCGCTTAACTACATTGATCCTACCGGACATGAACCCTGGTTTATCCCCGGCTGGAATGATGATTACATACAGCTACAGGATGGCAATACTTGCGCAGTTGTCTCGATTGCCGTCGTTTTTAGCATCTATTCTGGATCTGTCATCACCCAAAGTGATGTTCAACCCCTATTTCCAAACACTTACGCAGGTATCGGAGTTCCCCCCGTACAACAAACTATCACCTTAAGGCTGGTTGAACCCTCTCTTCAAGCTACTTTCTCTACAGGAACAAGAGAGGATATCTTGGAAAGCCTTCTGCGTGGCGATCCCGTCCTGGTTTCTTTCGCCTTACCTGGTATGGAGGTCGGTCATGCGGTTGCCGCTGTCGGGTATGATCCGGATACAGATGAAATTCAATTCTTTAATCCGGCGTATAATAAAATCTGATTCAGAAAACGATATTCTTAAACGATACTAAAAAAGAAAGAAACTTCGACAGCTTCGATGAGGTCTGGTCTGCTTCCAATATTTTCATCCCACCGAATTCGATGATAACCTTCCATCAGGAGACGATCCCCATACCCGCCTTGCCAGACCTGGATAACGTTTTCGGCGCTTCCCATGTCAGAAACAGGATGTTAATGCGATGAAATCCTTCAAAATGGTCGTCGTTTCTTTGATTTTCCTGGTTTGTGCGCCTGCCTGCCAACCGGCAATCCCCCACAACTTGCCAGACAAAGAGATTATCTACCAGGCAGGATTTAATGGGCTCGGTTTTGTGGATGCTGATGGGCGAGGCAACCAGGTGTTTGATCTCAAACGCCAGTTCACAAGCCCGGTCTGGTCTGCGGATGGGCAATATCTTTACGGATTGTCAAGAGGTAAGGGGTTAGGTATAGGTCGCCCGGCTGTTTGGGACTTGCGCAAGAAACGTTTCAAGGTCTGCGATTGGAATCTACCATATTTCGAACAGATACAAAGTTATGATGACCCTGAAAACCCTTACACCGTGATTGTACAAAATTCGAGGCTATTGTGCACTTTGACATTGCAACTTGCGAAGAAAAACAATTTTTGGTAGATTACTCGGATCAAGCTGGATATGTAGTTTCAGGGTTTTCGTATTCCCGAGCCAGGCAAGAACTGGTCTACGGGCTGGTGGTAGGTCCACAAGGTGACGAGCAGTATCGACTGATGCTTTTGAATTTGACAAATGGAATGGAAACCCAGTTGGCGGAAGGCATCAATCCCAGCTGGTCGCCGGATAGCAGCCAGATTGCCTTTGTCGGTCTTGGATGGATTGTATGTGATCTCGCTTGCTGACGACGATGCTGTAGACAATCAGGCTTAACCGATGAACCTCTCTTTGATCCATGGAGAACGAGGTTATCCCTGGTCAAGAGATACTAAAACTGTACTGGTCGCCGGATGGATTGTGGATCTTGTTTATCACCATTATGTATCCGCAGAAAATTCTAAACGCAAGAAAGTATTCATTTACAAAGTCAATATCCATGAGCGCGAAACCTGAGGCGATCCTGGAAGGCGGGTATTACCCGAGCTGGCACCATGATCGTGCAGATATGATATGAGTGTGATGTGTAGATCATGTCGGGCAGCGCGTGGTCATCCGTGATCGCTGGAGCAGCTACGGTGTACATCGGGGAGGTCTTCGAGTGGGACGTAGCCTCCAGCAGCATGACGCGTTACTATTACGCCGGGGCGCAGCGGGTCGCCGTGCGTACAGGCATGCGCTGCTCCCGTATGGTTGCTGGGCGATCACCTGGGCAGCACCAGCGTGGCCGCCAACACGGACGGCAGCCTGCTCAGCCGCCAGGGATACCTGCCCTGGGGTGAGCTGCGTTTTGCCGAGGGCAGCCTGCCAGGCAGGTACCAGTTCACCGGCCAGGCTTCGTATGAGGCTGAGTTCGGGCTGTATTATTATAAGGCGAGGTGGTATGACCCTTCGCTCGGCAGATGGGCCAGTCCGGTGTTTTACGGGGAGTAAGAGCAGACTTTCTTTGACAAAAACTTTTTTACATGCTAAAATCCATCCGGTTTCCAAAGGGACTTATCTTGACATACATGAATATTGTGAATCATTTGCATATGTACTCGGGGCAGAAGAAATTTCCCCTCTTTTCATTACAAACACCAAGATTTTTGTAAATGTAAGTAAGATTAGAGGCCCTGGCCCACTTTTTTCGGACAGGGTATTTTGTTTGAGGCAAGGTAAGTGTATATGAGTGATAAGAAATTTAGGATCGTCCCCCTGGGCGGGTTAGGGGAAGTTGGTAAAAATATGATGTGTTACGAGTACGGGGAGAATATCCTGCTCGTTGACACAGGCTTAATGTTTCCTGATAATGATATGCTGGGGATTGACTATATCATCCCCGATATCCATTATTTGGCTGATAAAAAAGATTGGGTGCGTGGGATTGTTATCACTCACGGTCATGAAGATCACACCGGCGCGATTACTCACGTTTTGGACCAGATCAAAGCTCCGATCTATGCCACTCCGCTAACCCGTGGGTTGGTGGAGGTCAAGCTATCGAAAGGCGGCTTGCTGGATAAAGCCCAATTAATCACGGTTCAAGCCGGTGAAATGGTTCAGATTGGCCCTTTTACAGTTGAGTTTTTCCATGTCTGTCATTCTATTCCGGATGGTGTTGGACTAGGCATTACCACGCCTGCCGGTTTGGTCGTTCATTCCGGCGACTATAAATTCGATCATACGCCAGTAGATAACTGGCCAACCGATTATGCCAAATTAGCCGAGTTGGCTGGGCGCGGGGTGTTGGCTCTACTGGCCGATTCGACCAACGCTGACCGCCCTGGCTGGACGCCCTCCGAAAGGGTGATCGACCCTGCTTTCTTCGATGTGTTTCGCAATGCAAAAGGCAGGATCATCATTGCCAGCTTTGCTTCGCTGATTTCCCGTATGCAGCAGGTAGCCAATGCGGCTATGCAGTTCGGGCGCAAGATGACTTTTGTTGGCGCCAGCATGGTGGAAAATGCCAAGATGGCGCGTAACCTGGGCTACCTGGATTTGCCGGATGACCTGGTTGTTAGCCTGGATCAGGCTTTGAAGATGAAACCCCATGAAGTCGTTTTGATGTCCACCGGAACGCAGGGCGAGCCGACCTCGATCATGGGGCGGCTATCTACCGGAACCAATCGCCAATTCGATATTTTACCTGGCGATACGATTGTTTTATCCTCTCACCCGATCCCAGGGAACGAGGAGAGCGTTTACAGGACCATCAATCGCTTATTCAGGCGCGGTGCAAGCGTGATCTACGAAGCCATCGCTCCGGTTCATGTCTCGGGACATGCCAGCCAGGAAGAGATGAAGTTGCTGCTGCACCTGGTGCAGCCCAAGTATTTTATCCCTATCCATGGTGAGCTGCGACATCTGAAACAACACGCCAACATCGCCCGCCTGGTTGGTATGGCGGATGAACACATTGCAGTGATCGAAAATGGACAGGTTGTCGAATTTGAACATGGGGAAATGCATCTTGGCGAGCGCATTCCCGGTGGTTATGTCTTTGTGGATGGCGCTGGTGTGGGGGATATCGGTCCCAGTGTGGTTCGCGAAAGAGAAGCCCTGGCTCGGGATGGCTTCGTGCTGGTCAACCTGACTATGCAAAGCTATACGAATCAGTTGCTGGAAGAACCCGAAATTATCACCCGTGGGTTCATCTATGCTCGCAATGGCGATGATTTGCTGAGTGCTACGCGCGATTTAATTAAACAAGCTGTCAGCTCAGGTCAATCGAATTTGCAGGAGGACCTGGAGCAAACGATTAAGTCATACCTGTTTAATAAGACAAAACGCCGCCCAATGGTTTTTGTCTCTATTAGTCGGGCGTAATTTCTGTCTCATTGAAGTTCTTAATGCCTGCCAGATGTCCTTCTGGCAGGTTTTTCATTTCTCACGTTGCATTCGTTTTTCCTGGCGGTAAATTTCTATTCCATCCCACACCAGGGTGATACCGGTGATTCCCAACACTGCTGAGACCAGGTTGAGGGTGTTGAACAAAGAGAAAATTAATATCAGGCTGCCTAGGATGAAAAAGGGGATGGCAGGACGGGTGCCGAAACGTGCGTGCAAGCGGCGCACCAAAACATGACCGGCCGCAATGGTTATAAAGGTGGTCAGGGCCAGGACAAGGCCAGCCCATTGCAGGGAAACCAAGTGATTCATTCTACTGTGTCCTGTGGATAGCGCCTGGGATTGGCTGGGAAGAGCCCTCTCTGAACACGTTTTTCTTGTTCGGTAAATTCCGTGGCTCCCCACACCACTGAACCACCCAAAATACCGAGAAGGGCTGAGCTCCAAAAATCTGGCATCCACAAGGATACGATGCAAATCAGTAATCCAATCCCCATTACCGCTTTCCAAATTTTCGCTCCCAGGTAATATTCCAATTTAATGACCCAGAAAAAGCCAAAACCAATCGTAAAAAGCATGAATATTGCAATGAGGATACCCGAAAAATTCATTTTAAGCTTCCTCCCAACCTTGCTCTCCAATCAAAGGTACAAAAGCAACCGGTATGATGGTTTCTTTATGATAGTCTGGGCCAGCTCGTCGCCATCTTTCCAGGTATTGACCGCCTCGTCCACCGACTGGTATGACCAACTTGCCTCGATCAGCTAACTGATCCAAAAGGGTCTTTGGGATTTTTGGAGCGGCCGCAGTCACCAGAATGGCTTCGAATGGCGCGAATTCAGCTAAACCCAGGCTGCCATCGCCGATATGCACGTGTACATTTTCGATGTTGAGCTGGCGGAGAGTTTTTTCTGCCAGGTGAGCCAGGCCAGCGTGGCGTTCTATGGTGTGCACCTGGCGCGCAAGTTGACTGAGGATGGCAGCTTGATAGCCAGAACCGGCGCCGACCTCTAAAACTTTTTCGGTTCCGCTTAATTCGAGCAGCTCTGTCATCAGCGCCACAATATAGGGTTGGGATATGGTTTGCCCGTGACCGATTGGTAGAGGGCCATCATCGTAGGCCAGGTGTTGGTAATCGGGCGGAACAAAGCAATGGCGGGGGATCTCGCGTAAAGCTCGTAGAACCTGGGGAGAATGAACCCCCCTGTTAATGATTTGGTTCTTGACCATGTCCTCACGGTCAATCTCGAAAAGGGTTTTGTTTTCCATACTATTGGCTTTATAAATTGTCCAATTTTCCATTCTAATAGCCGATAAGCCTCCGTGACGAAGGAAACCAGCAACCTTTGATGGCAATCCCTATGGGGTTTCTTGCAATTCCATAATGAGTGATTGCCAGAATTTATCCCGGTCCCCTGGCGTATAGGGCAGGTACAGCCCCAGGCGATCTACCCAGCCTGAATATCGATGCAATAAACCTTCTGCCACTTTACGGGGCTCGCAGACCAGGGCGAAGGTCTCCAGCATCTCGTCATCGATCAATGCTGGCATCTGCGCCCATTCTTTGCGGGCAGCCATAGATGAAAGCTGTTGAGCGATATCATCCCAGCCATGCAAACTCATCACGGCCCGGTAGGAAGGTGTTGAAGCGTAGAAAGCAATCTGAGACCGGACAAAAAAGACTTCTTCAGGTGAGGTGGCTACAAAAGCTGTCAGGCTGATGGCTGTGGACTGTTGCGTACGGCCGGTTCTTTCTTGACCGATGGCTATGGCTGGCAATAAGACTTCCTTCAAATAGCGCGGGGAATGAAAAGGGTGGACCAGGAAGCCGTCGGCGCATTCACCAGCTAATCGGGCCAGGCCAGTGTTTACACCGGCGATGTAGATAGGGATATTCGGATGGGAAATTGGACCCGGGTTAAAGAAGGGGGACATCAATGAAAGGCGATAATAATCGCCATGGAAGTTAAATGCTGCACCGTTTTGCCAGGTATTCCAAAAGGCACGTATGGCATTAATTTGATCTCTCAATTTGCCAACGACGGATTCGGGCCAGGGCATGCCGAAGCGGCGTTCGATATGAGCCTTCACCTGTGTTCCCAAACCTAAAATGAAGCGCCCGGAGGAAGCCTGCGCTAAATCCCAGGCAGTATAAGCCAGGTTGGCCGGGCTTCTGGCAAATGCAATTGCCACGGCTGTTCCAAAGCCAAGTCTTTGGGTGTTTTCGGCAATGATTGCTCCGGGCAGAAAGGGGTCGTGCAGGGTCTCCGTGGACCAGAGCGCGGCAAAACCAAGCTTTTCCGCTGATTGAGCGATCTGCCGAACGTGAGTTAGAGGAACTGGGGGCAACGAAGCATCCAGGATCATTTTCATGCCTCCCGACCTGTTTGGAATCAGGTCAATAAATAAGCCAGAATCCAACGGGTGGTGGCTAGCAATGCCTCTGTGTGTGTGCGTTCATAATTATGCGACGCATCTACGCCGGGTCCAATTAAGGCTACGGCCACATCTCCACCAGCGCGCCAAAATGCTTCACCGTCTGATCCGTACTGAGGATAAATATCCACCTTATAAGGAATCTGGAATTGGTCTGCCAGTCCACGCAAGCGTTGGCTCATCCCATGATGATAGGGTCCCCCCGAATCTTTAACGCACAAAGTGGCGTGAAACTCATCCGAAGTTTGTCCATCGCCTACAGCGGCCATGTCCACTGTGAGCAACTCGGTTACTTCAGCCGGGATGCCAGCAGAAGCGCCATGCCCCACTTCTTCGTAATTGCTGATGTGAAAAATTGTGTTTTGGCGTGGTTTCAGCTTGGCTTGTTGCATAGCCTGGATGGCAGCCAGAATGCATGCCACGCAGGCTTTATCGTCAAGATGGCGAGAGCGAATAAAACCGTTTGTAATCTCCACGCGCGGATCAAAGGCAACAAAATCTCCGACTTCGATGCCCAAATCACGGGTTTCATCTGCATTTTGGGTTCGTTCATCCAGCCGTACTTCCATTTGATGGTCATCGCGAGGCGTTTCCATGACTGCTTTGCCGTGAACATGTGAGGAGGCCTTCGATAACAAAAAAGAGCCGCGTATCGGATCGCCGCGCCGTGTGAAGATTGTACAGCCTTCACCTTCGACCGTATTCCAGGCAAACCCACCAATTTTGGTTAATAGCAGCCGTCCATTAGGCTTAATTTCCTTAACCATGGCTCCCAAGGTGTCTGCATGGGCGGTTAGAGCACGTGGCGCATCGGATTGTTCTCCTTTCCAGTGTCCCACCAGGGCTCCTTTGCGGGTGAGCGAAAGTTGAATGTCTGGAAAGGCTAGCATTGCCTGGCGCGTCGCTTCGATTCCTTGCTGAGCAAAACCGGTTGGGCTGGGGGTGTTGAGTAATTGAGCTAAAAAATTTAATAAGTAACTGGTATTTACATCGGGTAATATCATCCGTTTTCTATCCTGTGAGTAGATTTTCTTGATAAACCTTCAAACTCGCTAATAACCTGTCTCCATTGCTCTGGAATAGGGACCGTTTTTCCGCTTTGATAATCGTAGGCCACTAAAACTGTGGAACCATTGGCCAGCTCCTGGTTCGATTCAAGATCCAGCAGACTGTACTCCATATTCATACTTTTATTGCCTAAATGCGTAATGCGTGCTCCAACCTTTAACTTTTGGCCGAAAAAGACTGGCGCTAAAAAATTAATCTGTGCATTGGCAACGATAAATCCCATATCTAAAAATGAGCCGCCTTGCCACAAGCCAATGTGGACGATATAGTTGATGCGCGCCTGTTCAAAATAGGTCAGGTAACGTGCGTTATTCAAATGCCCTTGAGGGTCAAGGTCTGAGTAGCGTACTTCCACCGGATGATAATAATGAAATAGGGTCATACCAGGATTATACCTCTTTGAAGAATGATGCGAGAAGGAAGAGCTGCGGTATAATGGGCAACATGGAAAATGAGAACCCAAACGAACCACAACCTGTAAATGTACCAGTTGACAACGATCAACAGCCCGACCAGCTTTCGCCAAACGGATTGTCCGGAGAGATTGGCAGTGAGCTGAAAGAAACAAGCATTCTTAAGAAAAAACGCTCTCCAACCCTGGTTTATACTTTACTTGGGATTCTGGCGTTAATCATCATTGCCGCTCTTAGCGCTTTGGGTGGTTACTCTTCAGGTATTGACCTGCGTCAAAGCGCAGAAACGACCCAACTTGCCCAGGTAGTTGGTGAACAATTCCAATTGGGAATGCAAGAGTTGGAAGAAGGTCAGTATTTTCGCGCCCGGCAACGTTTCGAATATGTCATTCAAATTGACCCCGCTTATCCTGGGGCTATGGATAAGTTGTCGGAAGTGCTGCTATATCTCAATACGACAGCTACCCCAACCCTGATCCCCACGCCAACACTAACGCCTACGCCCGACATGCGCGGTGTGCAGGAAATGTTTGACCAAAGCCAGCAATATTTATTAGATGAAGATTGGGATAATGCCTTTGAAACTTTGCTCACCTTGCGTAAAGCCGATCCGGATTTCCACAGTGTGGAAGTAGATGGAATGTTGTTTCTGGCATTGCGTAGCCGCGGCAGAGATAAAATTATCAACAAGTCCGATTTGGAAGGCGGTATCTACGACTTGACCCTGGCTTCTCGTTTTGGCTTACTGGATACCGAGGCTAAAGGAATTCTGAACTGGACCACCTTGTATATCACCGGCGCCAGTTTCTGGGAGATTGACTGGGGGCAGGCTGCCTATTATTTTGGACAGGTAGCGCCTCATGTGCCCAATTTGCGCGATGGTTCAGGCTTGACTGCAGCACAGCGATATCGGACATCCTTGTTTAATTATGCCAAATTGTTAGCCCAGCAAAAACGATGGTGTGATGCAGCCGCTCAATTGGAAATTGCACTCTCGATCGCATCCGATCCCGAATTGGAACAGGCCTATGCAGACATTGCAGGCCGCTGTGCAGCCCTGAGTGAACCAAAGAACGAAGAGCAACCGACCGTTTCGCCGTAAATCTTACCAGGAGAAAAACTGCGTATGCTAAACTCCCTGTGGGTGCTTGCAATGGCTTACTGGTTGCATATGCTGGCTACTGTAGCATGGATTGGGGGATTGGCGGCAATAGCCTGGCTAGTATTACCTGCTGCGCGGAAAAGTTTGCCAGCGGAAGGTTATGCGCGTTTTCTCGGCGCCCTGCAAAGGCGCTTTGATCCTTTGGCATGGTTTAGCCTGGCGATCCTGGCCGGTACTGGAATGCTGCAAATGGGCGCTAACCCGAATTATGATGGATTCTTCTCGATCGGCAACCTTTGGGCAGGTGCAATTCTAATTAAACACATTCTCTTTTTAGGGATGGCTGGTGTTTCAGCTTATCTTACCTGGGGATTGTTGCCTCAGGTTCGCCGCCTGGCTTTGGTGAGGGCGCTCGACCTGGCTCAACGGTCTGATACAGACTATGAACGACCAAAACAAGGACGTAGTGTTCTCGAAAACGAAGCGCGCATCCTGCGCCAGGAAGAGAATCTTATGCGCTTGAACCTGATTTTGGGGGTGTTGGTGCTGGCAATGACGGCTCTGGCGCGATCGGTATAACTGCATCCAGTTGGTCTTTTCGTTTACCCGGATTCGTTGGGAGGAAAAACATGACATATATGCTGGTGGTTATTTTGCACGATTTGTCTCGCCTTCCTGCTTTGTTAGAAGCCTGGAGACGCATTGGTGTGCCCGGTGTTACGATTTTGAATAGCGTGGGAGGCGACCAGGCAGAGAACTGGCTAAAAAAGATTGGACTGGGTGGCATTGGACGCTTGTTTGAGCATGAAAATGTGCCCCAGCGGACGCTGATTAGCGTTATCAGCGATGAGATTTTGTTAGAAAAGGCTATCTCTGAGGCGGACCAGATCGTCGAGGGCTTCGATCGCCCTCATAGTGGAATTTTGTTTGCATTGCCTGTCAGTCATGCGCTCGGGATACGCAAGCGCGGCTATTCACTGACAACATCTGCCACACCCTCTGAACCGCAGGCCGATTCCTTAGTATTAGATCAAAAAATCCAAGTCTCACAAATTATAAAAATGATGGACCTGGAGGCTGTTCAGGTGCAGGCGGATGCACCTTTGCACCAGGTAGTAGAAGCTATTCTGACCCGGCCGCGGGTGCAAGTTACATGTGTGGTTAACCGTGAAGAAAGACTGATTGGGTTGATTGATATTGCCTCGCTGGCTGACACCATGTTTTATGAAATGTTTCCCGAAGAATTTATCAGCGAAGCGACGGATATCGAAAAAGTCTTGACTTACCTCCAGCGTTCGAAGGTGCGCACAGCAGAAGACTTGATGAGACCGCCAGTGTGGGTGAAAATGCAGGATGGTCTGGAGAAAGTATTCCATGTGCTGCATGTCGAGAAGCTAAACGGGGTTCCTGTTATCGATGATCATTACCATGTAGTGGGTTACATTAATTTGTTGGAACTGATGGCATTCTGCTGGAGGGCAAAGAGTGGTAATGAGGAGCAGGTATGACTGACCAGGTTCTGGCGGTTCTCCTGTTCTTGATCACCTATGCTATTATCGTCAGCGAACGAGTTCATCGAACGCCAACAGCCTTGCTGGGTGGAATGCTGATGATTCTGCTGGGGGTTTTATCGCAAGAGGAAGCTTTTCGTGCCCTGGATTTGAACGTAATATTCTTGCTTACAGGAATGATGATGATTGCCTATTTGTTGGGGGAGACAGGCGTCTTTCAATGGATGGCCGTCAAAGCAGTCAGGCTGGGGAAAGGCGATCCAATTCGGATACTGGTGATTTTGTGTGCGATAACGGCTGTTTCATCGGCATTATTAGATAATGTCACGGTAGTGGTCTTGATGGCGCCGGTCACATTATTTGTGGCAACCGACCTGGGATTAAGCCCTGTGCCATTCTTGATCACTCAAACATTATCATCGAATATTGGTGGGGCGGCGACATTAATTGGTGATCCTCCCAATATCATGATAGCCAGCCATGCAAATATTGATTTTTCTCAATTTTTTGTTAACATGGCGCCGCCTACGATCATGATCCTCATCGTTTTTCTGGCTGCATGCGCCGTGTTTTTTCGTAAAAAATTGGTTGTGGAACCTGATCGAAGACAATCTGTACTAAGAATTCAAACCAGGGGGTTAATCCGCAACCCGGTACTGTTAGCTCAATCGTTAATCATTCTCAGTTTGGTTCTAGTGGGATTTTTCTTTGCCCATTTTTTTCATCTGGAACCGGCAACCATTGCATTATTAGGAGCCACAATCCTGCTTATCTGGACCAAGAGGTCCCCTGCTGAAATTTTAGAACATGTGGAATGGGCTATGTTGATGTTTTTTGTGGGTCTTTTTGTAACCGTTGAAGGCCTGGTAAAAACCGGAGTGGTGGATCGGGTCGCAGATCAATTGGTTAGCCTGACTCACAACGACCTTTCGATCACTTCGATGAGCTTGTTATGGATATCAGCTTTTTTCTCGGGAATTATCGACAACATCCCCTATACGGCTACCATGATTCCACTGGTTGAAAACCTGGGTGAGAGTATGCTGATTAAACCCTTATGGTGGGCTTTAGCCTTGGGAGCTGACCTGGGCGGTAACTTGACTCTGGTCGGCGCTTCTGCTAATTTAGTTGTGGCCAGCATTGCTGAACGGAGCGGATTCCGGATTTCATTTTGGGAGTTCTTTCGCATTGGCTTGCCAACTGTCCTGGTTTCGCTGCTAATATCGACTTTATGGATATGGCTCGCATATCTTTGAATTCTTTAGATAGAGCGCCTTTTTAAATAAGCTAGAACCATGAAAAAGTTATTTTTGCCTGTACTTTGTTTATGGCTACTGATTTTGTCATGCCAGGTCATTCCTACGCCTCCGCCTTTGACGCCGACAGTAGCCGGCAGGGGAGAAACACCTTCTCCAGCTTTCTCTGAAACTCATCAGGCGACGCCAATCATCACGCAGACTCTTTTTCCTGAATCTGCGGCTTCGCCTGCTTTTGAAATCGAACCCATTCCCCTGCTACCAGAACAACCCTTTGCAGACACAAATGTCCAGGGTTGGGAAGCCGTTCCTGGCAGTACAAGCTGGACTGAATTCCCAGTTGATTTGGATCGGATCAGCAACGCAGGTGTGACTGCCGGGTTGACCAATTCTCAACAGCGTTACCTAACGCAAAATGGGTTTGTTGTCATCCAAAGTCAAGAAGGGGATTTTAGCAGTATCCGGCATAAGGTTTCTGCTCTTCATGGTCAGCCATATTATCTAACCACAGATGCTGCCAGCCATGCCTTGAAAACAACTGGCGATGCTTTGCTGCGAGCATTGGAGCGAGAGGAGCTGTCCAGGCGACTGGCTGATGTAGCTCAATCTACTTTGGATGAAATTCAGGGATATTTACCCGGTTTGCAAGGAAGCGTGCTTGAAAAAGATGCAAAACTGGCAGTGCTTTATCTTTCAGTAGGGCTTCGTCTTCTGGAGCCTGAAGTTCAGCTCGATTTGGATACAGACCTGGAAATGCTTTCCCTGGCACAGGTAGGGCAAGTGCTCAATAGCTCGCTGGTTGAGGAATTGGTCATCTTCCCTGGGGTAAAGCTCGACTTCAGCTCTTTTGAGGCGCCTTATTTTTATCAAGGTGATCATACACTGGAAGCATATTTTCGCGGTAAAACCTGGTTTGAACAGGTAGGTTTTTCCTTAGAGGATAGACCTGGTCTGCCAGCCTCGCGTGCCCCGTTAATCATAAACCTGGCATTACAGCGCGCCAGTGTTGCTGGAAAGCCGTCTGCGCAATTGTGGGCAGATTTAGATGAAACGATGGCCTTTTTCTATGGACGTTCGCAAGATGATGATCCCCGTCGGTATGCTCAATTGATAGACCGTGTTTACGGAAACAAGATTTCTGTATTGGCATTTTCTGATGAAAGCACATGGCAGGTTTTTCGGGTTTTGGCACAGACCTTACCGCCCCCCAGAGCGTATTCGCCTCTGGTATCTCTTTCAGATGATATGTCCGGTAGCCGAGATTGGCGTTTTTTGGGCAGAAGGTATTTACCGGATACACTTGTTCTTTCCAGCTTGCCAGTTCTCCGTGAGGAAGCAACTGCATTACCGCAGCACACAGCCAGTGGCCTGGATTGGATGGCTGTTGCAGGGTGGCAAGTTGCAGAACAGATCCTGAAATCTTACGCCCCCACACAGCCTGAGGCATATTCACAAGATTTGCCCAGTTTGCAAGACGCCTTTCGATTGCAGGATGATGGACAAAGGCAAAGCACCTTTTGGGGCGCCTGGAATCTAGCATTTTTTCCCTTCCCGCAAGAATATCCTGATAAGTTTCCATCATTCATGAACCGGCCTGGGTGGGTTCAGAGAAACTTAAACAGCGCCCTGGCTCGCTGGGCTTTAGCACATCACCGTTCTGATGAAAGAAATTTCTACACTGGTCGGGTATCTGAGGCTGGACCAACTGTTTCTATTCCGGCGCCTGCCTTTGTGGAACCCGCGCCTGATGATTTTTACCACTTATCCTACCTGGCTAATGTGATTGTCGATGGTCTTGAGCAAAGACAGATGGTAGGTTTTTTGGCTGAAGAGCAGGACAATCTAAACCTGGCAGATTTGATGCAGGAGATGCGCGACCTGGGTGATCGCCTGGTGCGCCTGGGTGATATTGCTGTTAAAGAAATCCAAGGCGTTCCTTTAGACTCCAATGATTTCACCTTGATTCAAGCGCCATTAGGTCTGGTAGATATTTCTTCTACGAAGCTGATCACTCAGAATGTCCAATCAGCCCAAGAAAATATGTCTGTTGTGGCAATTTCTGTGTTGGCTGATACGGGTTCCCAGGTTTTGCAGGCTGGCACTGGCTGGCTGGATTGGATCTATGTCATTGCGCCTATCGGGGGTGAGCTGCAAATTGCTCAAGGAGGGGTATTCTCTTATTATGAATTCAATCAATCGACGACAGAAAGGTTGAGTGATATTGAATGGGGCTGGATTGTTAAGCATGCGCAACCAGAAAGACCGGCGTGGAGCATGATCGATTCACTACCAGGAGGCGCCCCATTTTTTGTATTAGCCTTTCGCAAAGGAGATGTCTACCGGATTACCCCAGCTGGATCCAATTTAAGTATCCGGGCTAACCCAACGAGAATAGCAATAACCCTTAACCGATTGCGAGCAGGAGATTATGTGATGATAGTCGATGGACCGGTCGAAGCGGATGGGTCCATCTGGTGGAAGGTGTCTGGATTAATGCCAGAAGGTGAAGAATCCGTAGAAGGTTGGGTTGTTCAAAATAAAGATTGGTTTGAGAGAGCATGGATGCTCCCTTAATTTTATTTGGAGGTAGAAATATGTTTCGAGCTCTTCATTTTTCGTCGGATGGGAAGTTGAAAACCGGTTTGGAGTTAGTTGACATCGCCTTTGCCATCCATGAGCCGGATGGTTTATTGTGGGTAGATTTTCATAATGAGGATGGTCATGACGATGAAGAAATATTGGAAAAAACTTTTGGATTCCATCCACTGGCAATTGATGATGCCTTGAGAGAGACACATGTGCCGAAATTAGATAACTGGGGGAAATATCTTTATCTGGTTTTTTCTGCCATTACTCTTGTAAAAAGTGAGAGCCTTGATTTGTCAACTCTTGAGTTGGATATTTTTGTGGGGAAAAATTATATAGTAACCTATCATGACAAACCCATCGAAGTCTTGGATCACTTGTGGTCATCCTTACAGACCGATGAGCGTGCATTAAAATTTGGTTCTGACCATTTACTCTACCGGATAATTGATGATGTTGTAGGCAGTTACCAGTCTATCTTTGATGCGCTGGACGATGAAATCGACCGGCTGGAGGGTCAGGTTTTCGGGCGCCAATCTGCAGACACTCTGGAAAGAATTTATAATGTAAAGCGGATGGTTTTGCAGCTGCGGCGGATTATTTTTCCTCAACGCGAAGTACTTAATAAGCTGTCCCGTGAAGAATTTGATGTGATCGATACCCGTGCCCAGGTTTACTTCAGGGATGTATACGATCATTTGGTCAGGATGCATGATTTAATGGAGAGTATGCGTGATCTGATCACTGGAACACTGGAGACCTACTTGTCGATGGTCAATAACCGCATGAATGAAGTAGTTAAAGTCTTAACCGTGATCACTACCTTCTTTATGCCTTTATCTTTTATTACTTCTTTTTTTGGGATGAATTTCTTTCTTCCACGCAATCCAGTCCGAAGCTTGATGGAACCCTCGGTATTTTTAGTGGTTATTGTCATACTCTGCATAACACCATTTTTTATGCTAGCCTGGCTTCGAAGGCGAGGATGGCTCTAAAAATTTTGGAGGTCTAAGCTTGACGGAAAATCAACTCAGCTCGAGCGCCCAAAAAGTACAACAGGTGTTAGATGCATTTGGCTTGAAGCTGCAAGTAATGGAAATGCCAGATTCGACCCGTACTGCACATGATGCAGCCCAGGCAATCGGCTGCCTGGTGGGACAAATTGTGAAATCCCTGGTGTTTAAAACCAAACGTTCTCGCCGTCCAATCCTGGTGGTGGCCAGCGGACAGAACCGGGTCGATGAGAGGAAATTAGAAGCTTTATTGCAGGAGCCCTTGGGAAAAGCGGATGCTGATTTTGTGCGCCAGCAGACAGGCTTTGCGATCGGCGGTGTGCCACCGGTAGGACATGTAGAGCCGATTGAAACGTTTGTAGATAAAGATTTGCTGCAATATGAGAGTATTTGGGCTGCGGCTGGCACCCCAAGGGCAGTCTTCCGCCTGACCCCAGCCGAGCTGGTCAAAATTACCGGCGGAAAAGTGGTGGATATCTGCTAAATCTGGAGCCCGCGCAAGATGCTGCGGCGAGCAATCTGGCATGAGCGTGATCATACGTACACAAGTTGCTAAGTGTATGAAAATCAAGGTATAATTCGGACGAGGAAAATCGGATTTATTGGTAGTTTTGATATGGCAATTGATCGCTTCGGAAGAAATATTCACTATTTACGCATCAGCCTGACAGATCATTGTAACTTGCGCTGTGTGTATTGTATGCCGGAAGACATGACTTTTCGTCCTAATGCAGAGCTTATGCAGGATGATGAGGTTTTGTTATTGGTGCGTTTGTTCGCTCAATTGGGCTTTAATAAAATTCGACTGACAGGCGGAGAACCAACGGTACGCGCTCATATCGTCGACCTGGTTGAAGGCATCTCAGGCACACCAGGAATACAGTCCTTATCCATGACGACGAATGGCGTCTTGCTTTCCAGGCTGGCGCATCCCTTGGCGAAAGCTGGTTTACAACGCGTGAATATCAGTTTAGACACTCTTGATCCTGATAAGTTTCAGCGCTTAACACGTTGGGGGCAAGTGGAGGATGTCTGGACTGGCATTCAAGCGGCGGATTCAGCAGGTTTGACACCTATCAAGATTAATGTGGTTGTTGTTCGGGGGTATAACGAAGAGGATGTAGTGGACCTGGCGCGATTAAGCCTGGAAAACCCCTGGCAAGTGCGCTTCATTGAGATGATGCCTTTTGGCGGGGTCACCGAATTACAGCAAAAACAGGTGGTGACGGCTCAGGAAGTCCATTCTCGGATCACAGCTGCACTCGGTGAAATGGAACCTGTTGGCAATGGGCAATT
Source organism: uncultured Chloroflexia bacterium (assembly GCA_963842455.1). Lineage (GTDB taxonomy): Bacteria > Chloroflexota > Anaerolineae > Anaerolineales > UBA4823 > CAWJHE01. Next base: position 42,621 of record CAWJHE010000004.1, on the reverse strand, counting down.
GGATGGGGAGGCGCGCGTTTTTCGTTTGCCAGGGGCAGCAGGGGAAGTCGGCTTTATCTCAACGGTTACGGAGCCTTTTTGTGCTTCATGTACCCGGGCGCGTTTGACTGCGGATGGCAGGCTGCGGCTGTGTTTATTGCGTGAGGGCGAGTTGAATTTGTTGGAACCTTTAAGGGCAGGCGCCTCACTTGTTGAGCTGCGCCAGTTGATTCTGGATGGTATTTGGTACAAACCTTGGGGGCATGGTTTAGCCGATGGGCTGATCCCCTTGAACCGGGTGATGAGCGAAATTGGCGGCTAAGAAAATTTTGGGAGGGTTATCTTGTACGGTGGAAATGGATTCCTGGCAAATGTTGACACAATTTTATTTGATTTAGATGGCACCTTGCGGCATAACCGGCCGTCCTTTGTTCAGACCTTTTATGATTATGCCGTTTCTTTGGGGGTCGCGGATGGATCGGAGAAGCGGCGTAGAGCTGCACGCTGGACGCATTATTACTGGGCTCAATCGGCAGAGCTGGAACAGGATTCTCAGCAATTTGATCTTCAAGATGATGCCTTTTGGGTGCATTATGCGCAGCGAAGTTTATTAGCGTTTGATTGTTCAACTGAATGTGCACAAACATTGGCGCCTGAAGTTCAACGGTATATCAGTCGAAACCAAAACTCTGAAGATTATATTCCCCCAGAAGTCCCCGAAACCTTGCAGCTCTTGAAAGATGCGAATTATCGTTTGGGCTTGCTTTCCAATCGCTCCCAGCCTTGCCAGGACTACCTGCAGGAAGTTGGATTAGCAAAGTATTTTGAACTGTCATTGGTTGCCGGAGAGGTTAACTCCTGGAAACCAGATCCTGAAATCTTCCACCAGGCTTTACAGCGCATGGGGGCTTTACCGGATAGAACAGTTTATATCGGTGATAATTATTATGCAGATATCGTGGGAGCTAAAAATGCTGCTCTGATCCCAGTCTTAGTTGACCCGGATGGCGTCTTCCCAGATGCAGATTGCCTGGTTGTAAAATCGATTGGCGATCTTTCCCAGTTGTTGGAATTATAAAAACCAAATTGCGGCAGCTACCATCGCTCCGATAATGGAGGCGGATAAATTGACAAGGTCATTATTCAGCCAGCTCCATCCTCTTAAAGGCTGGGTAACTGTTCCGCAGGTGTGAATGGGGTGGCGTTCAGTCTCCTTGCAACACACGGGACAAAAGTAAATAGATTGCAGGGTGGCTCCTAACAGTGAGTCGAAGAAGGAGCCTGCCAGCCCGCCAAGCACAGCGGACGCCAGAATTTTCCAGGCGATAGGATCGAAATTCCAAATTATCGCCCAAAATCCGATGAAAGCCGCACCTGCCAGGGCGGCAAAACTACCCAAAAGGCTGACGCCGCCAGATGTGCCGCGTTCGACTTGTTCGCCGGTGGTGATCAGGCGCGGGGGTGTTGGGTTAAATACACCTAACTCAGTTGCCCAAGTATCGGCATTAACCGCTGCCATGGCGCCTGCATAGGCAAACCAAATCCACTCTTGATTTGGGAGGAACGTGTGCAGGATTGCCAAAAAAGCTCCTAGTCCTCCGTTCGCTAACACCTGCCCCCAATCTCGCTGGCTTCCTTTTGAGAATTTTTCGCTTAGTCCAGCTTTGCGACGGGAAAAGATTTTGGAAAGCAGGCTGGAGGAGATGAAGAATGCCAGCAATAAGCTCGCCCATTTGATTCCGCCCAGTCCAAAGATCAAGCCACCGCTGATAGCAGCTGCTACTGCTCCACTACGGGAAAGCGACCTTGCTCGCCAGGCAATGGCTGCAACGAGAATTCCGAAGAAAAGACCTGAAATGAGCGGCATAGAAACTACCTGTTACGTGGATGATCCTGTGGATAAGTGTTGGAAATCTGTGGATAACTGACGTTTCTCTGTGGAGAAATGGATTTAGCCTGGGCTATTCACCGTGATAAAGATAGCCCCAATCAGAAATATAAGTGGCAAGAGGGCGCTGCTTCCCCAAAGCAGCAGAGATAATGGCTGATTTTTATCTTTGCGATATAAGAAAAGCCCCAGGAAGAAATTAATCAAAACAAAACTGGTACTTAAGATGGGCAGGAGTAACAGGCGACTGGCCGGTACCAAATCTCCTGGTGAGCTATCTGGGCCAAATCCGAGGATTATCTGGCTGCGCGAGGGTATTGCGATGCTTACCCAAATCAAGAGCAACAGGCTGAACAGAATGCAGCCGATCAGCATCCAGCGCGCTAACCTGGATGTCCATACCCGGCTCATCAAATTGGTTGGATAGATGGAACGACCAGGGATTGGCGCCAGCGAACCCATTTCCATGATTTGTGAAACGGTGTGTAAAAAAAGATCTGGATTTGCTGGGGAAATGGCAAAGATTCGTTCTTGCGTACCGATCAGGATTAACCCTTGTGTACGGGAAGCCATGAATTCTACCTCTTCTATGCCTACTGTTCGACGTGTCCCAAGCAGTGAACCAGGCCAATGAAACCATGGCAGGGGCAGGTGGCTTTCCAGCTCTTCTTTCTTGTGTATCCATAAAATGTGATCGATGGGGATATCTTCCACGCGCAGCCCCCATCGCAAGTGAATCCCTTCACGCTCGAGCGAATAGACGGCAGTTCGAAGTCCATAGATGCGGTATGCTAACAGAGGAACTAAGAACACCGCTAAAAAGGCTGGGAACAAGTATAGGATCAGCATTGGGCCGATGCTGGTATAAATGGCCTGCCAGAGCCCTAATGAAGCCGCTGCTAGAAAGACGCCAATCAGCAGCAACTGGAAGAGGATGCCAAAACGTTGCGGCGGGGTAAAGGTAGAACTTTCAATCATTCGATATCGGGTTCAGCATGGTCAGGTTTTCAACTGGCTGGGTACTGGCGAAACTCCTGGGTAAACGACCTTGCATAGACCAGGGTCCAGTCCAGGTGATTTGCACAGGCCGTAATTCTCCGAGTAAATCTTCATCCGATTGAACAAAAACTAGCTTGTTGGTGGGCGTCCGTCCTCGCCACCTGCCGCGTACCTGCTCCTCGAAAAGGACGTCGACCGTCTCGCCCAGATAGGTTGAGTTAATGCGTGTTGCAATGCCTTCTTGTAAATTCTCAAGCAGGCGAAAACGGCGCATTTTTTCCTCTTCAGGCACATCATCCTGCATGCGCCGGTCGGCAACGGTTCCAGGTCGTGTGGAATATCGCGCCAGGTGGGCAACATCCATTTGCAGCTCATCCAGGAGGTCGTAAGTATGTTGGAATTGCTCATCGGTCTCACCTGGGAAGCCGACGATGATATCGGTTGCAATTGATACACCTGGGATGCGCTGGCGAATGCGTTGGACGAGTTCCCGATAATCCGCTGCTGTGTAACCGCGTTTCATGTTCTCCAGGACCTGGTCATCCCCAGCCTGTACAGGGACTTCGATATGCGGCATAACTTTGGGTAATTCTGCAACCGCATCTAAGAGATCATCGTTCATCCAATTGGGGTGCGAGGTTAGAAAACGTATCCTTTCTAAGCCATCGATCTGATGTAAGATGCGCAGCAAACTGGCCAGGTTGGGTCCATCTGGGATATCTTTTCCATAGCGGTCAACAATCTGACCTAAAAGGGTGATCTCTTTCACGCCTTGCGATACCAGACGCGCGCGACTCTGCAACAATGTCGCCGACAGAGCGGCTGCGTTCGACGCCGCGCCGGTAGGGGATGATGCAATAGGTGCAGGCATGGGAACAACCCAAAACCACCGGCACAAAGGATGCGACCAGTTTTTCTCTTTCATCCTGCGGCAGAACCAGGTCTCCATCCATCAAAGCAAAGCGCTGCTGTGTTTGCGCCTCTTCCAGGCTCTGGCTTTCTCCCTGGGTCAAGAAGGCGATCAGAGGGCCAGGATCCGAGGGTGGGGAAAACACATCCACGTAGGGAAAGCGTTTTTGTAACCGTTCGTGGCCTTTAACCCCAACCAAACAACCCATCAAGTTAATCACCAAATCCGGTCTCTGCTTCTTCAGGGGGCGCAAAGAACTTAATCGTCCATAAGCTTTATCTTCTGCACTCTGGCGTACTACACAGGTGTTCAGTACGATCACCTGTGCTTCCTCAGGGCGTGGTGTTGGGTGATAACCAAGATGTTCAAGCGCGGATGCCACTCGCAGTGAATCCGCGACATTCATTTGACAACCTTCAGTCCAAATGTGATATTTCATGTCCAGTATTATAACAATCCAAAGGGAAACGAGCAATTAGAAAATCATAAAGGTTATAATCCAGGGTACCATCCGTCTTTTTTTCTAACGAAAGAGCTCTGTCTAGCGGAAACTCAGTTCATAACCGGGATTTGTCCTTTCCTTAATCCCTTGTTCACCAAAGTCAAGTCAACTGGTGATAAAATTGCCGCCATGCGCATGTCAAAAAAGATAAAAACCCTGTTTTTAGTGGGGGTTGTGTTAATTTTAGCGGGGATGATTGTCTGGTTACCAGCGGTTCAAGATCGGATAGGCTGGCGGGTTGATTTTGCCATGGCTTATGTGCGCAGTATTATTAATCCGATCCGTTCTATGCCTACCGCGTTGCCATCACCTACACAGGTTATGCAGGCAAATGCATCTCCGACGATAGCTCCGCCTACTTCCACTCCAGTTAATACACCCACACCAACTTTGGTAGTCACACCTACACAATATCCGACAGCCACCCCATTGCCAGAAAGCGTGATTTTAACCAGCCCGGGGTACGAAAAACAGGATATCAACAATTGTGGGCCAGCCAGTCTGGCGATGTACCTGCGCTATTATGGCTGGCAGGGAAACCAGGAAGATATTGCTTCTCTGCTCAAGCCTTTTCGCGAAGATCGCAATGTGAATGTTGAAGAGCTTGCTTACTATGTACGCACAAGAGCTGGTTGGCTAAATGTCCAATACCGGGTGGGTGGGGATCTTGATCTGCTTAAAAAACTTTTAGCGGCTGGCATTCCCGTTATGATTGAAGAAACATTCCATTTTGATGAGCCGTTTTGGGCGAATGACGACTTGTGGGCAGCCCACTACCAGTTGCTGACCGGTTATGATGACACCGCCAGTCATTTTATTGGCCAGGATAGCTTTCACGGACCAGATCTTGAAATCCCATATGATACGCTGGATGAATATTGGCAGGCATTTAACCGCGTTTATATTGTGATCTACTTGCCTGGTCAAGAAGAATTGTTAAAGAGTATCATGGGCGAGCATTGGGATGCAGATGTTAACCGGGAGCATGCGTTAGTGGTAGCCCAAGAAGAAACGCAATCTGACCCGGAGAATGCTTTTGCCTGGTTTAACCTGGGTACGAACCTGATGTATTTTGAGCGTTATATTGAGGCAACTGACGCGTATGATAAAGCCCGCGAGCTGGGTTTGCCGCAACGGATGTTGCGTTACCAGTTTGGTCCATTTATCGCCTATTTTCACACGGGTCAAATGGATGATTTGATTGCATTGACTGAGTATGCTTTACAGATTACTCCGAATGCAGAGGAAGCCTGGTTATGGCATGGTTGGGCTATGTACCGGCAAGGCGATAGGATCCAGGCAGAAGCGGATTTCCGGCGTGCCTTGGAGGAGAACCCGAATTACCTGGATGCGCAGTACGGATTAGATTTCTTGCGTACGAATTGATCTGCCGAGGTTTTTTCCTGGTCTCGGCGGTGAAATAGCCCATTTCGCCAAAGCTGCAGGATTATGCTATACTTCGAAATGCTGTTTTGAGTAGTTACTTGTATCGAATAATTAACATAAAAAATCCTGTTACTAGACAAGATAAAACAAGAACAGGTCAGGAGATTACAATGAAACCAATCAAAAGAACTTTGGCTCGACAGAGCGAAAATAAGCGCAAATCTGCAGGGAGTGAAGTTGTACCACATCAGTGCTTTGGTCATCCTTCTATCGCTTGTGACCTCGTCGGCGCAAGGGGCAGTCCCCCTGCCTGCACCGGATGCACCTGCCGCAACCTGGAATATCCAGGTAATTGATCGGGGCGCCAGCAGCTCCCACCCTTCCCTCTATCTTTACGGTTTATGACTGATCGCAGCCTGGCTTTAAAAAGTGATAACACCCCTTGTGTGGCCTTTGGCGGCGACTATCTATATTATTCCTGCTGGAATAATGTGGACAAAAATGGGATGAGGAAGTGGTTGACGGCAGTTATCTGGTTGGTGTCTTATGCAGCCCTGGCATTTGATTTCTCTTCTCGGCCGTTTATCAGCTATTACGATGCTGCTAATGGTAATTTAAAGTTAGCCTATAACCTGGGCAGTGGTTGGGAAAAGCTCGTTGTGGATACCAGCCCTCTCCCCTATGCTATTTCAGAGACAGGCTTGCCAGAGATTGATGAGGTTTCCAGTCCAGAACTACAAGCCTTACGTAAGTTGGAAGATAGTTTGTTTAGAAGCGAACAACAGGCGGATCCTTCGCAACAAGAAGATTTGATTTCCCAGGTTGAAGCGTCTATTGGTGTAGGTAAACATACATCTATTGCGGTAGATAATTACGGGAATATTCATATCAGTTACTACGATGAAGCCAACCGAGATTTGAAATATGCGTATTGGGATCGTTTCTATTTGCCAATGAGTTGGACGATTGAAACAGTTGATGCCTATAGTGACCAGGGTGTCGTGGGTACTCATACCTCAATTGCGGTAGATCAAAGTAATCGTCCGCATATTGCGTATATGTCAGAGAAGTATGATGACTTGAAGTATGCACGTAGATCTAGTAGCGGTAGTTGGCAGATTTTCGATGTAGATCAAGATCATAATGTTGGTTCCTATGCTTCCTTGGCTTTGCAGGAAATAGGATCCAGTGTTTATCCCCATATCAGTTACCTGGATTTTACCAGTTATAATCTGAAATATGCATATGTAGGGCTCGATTTACAATGGAAAAAACCAGCGATTGACACCCAAGGTGTTGTGGGTTTGTATACATCCATTGCGCGCGGCTCTGATGGGAAAGTCTGGATAAGTTACTATGATCAAACCAATGGCGATCTGAAATATGCTTCGATTTCTAGTGGTTCAACCACAACGGTGAAAGACGATCTATACAGATGGCAATATTGGCTTCTACACCTCGATTGCTCTTAATAAAAGCAACAATAAACCAGGCATCGTATTTGGTGACTTTACGAATAACTCGTTGAATTACACATACCTCAATGTAGATAATAAATGGATAGCCAGCGTTATCAGTTGCGTAAATAATATTGAGTCAAAAGTTGGCTTGAACACTTCTCTTTCGATCAATGGATTTGGGGAGCCAGCGATCAGTTATCGCGACGTGAATGCAGATGCACTTAAATTTGCCCGTTATCTTACGCCAAACTGGGAAATTGGAGTTTGTGAACCCGGGTTCTTCTGACGGTCAACACTCATCAACAGCCTGGATTGATGATTATCGTCCAGCGATTGCTTTCTATGATCAGACGCAGGGCGATTTGAGTCTATGCTAAATGGAACCTGGTTTCTAAGAATTGGGATTTTTAAAAAGTTGATACGCTTGGGGATGTGGGTCGGTATGTCTCTTTAGCGATTGACTCTGGTGGTAACCCACATATGAGCTATTATGATGCCAGCCTAGGGTGATTTGAAATATGCCTATTGGGACACTGTCAGTACATCCTGGAAGATAACCACAGTGGACCCACTGGGTGATGTCGGTTATTTTTCATCCTTGGCTTTGGATGAGAGCGATCGTCCCTATATCAGCTATTATGATAAAACCAACGAAGTAGATCAAGTATGCCTATAAGAGATTTAGCGACTCCTGGGAGAGTTACCCACTCGTAAAAGTTGGTCTTGATGGAGATGGTGTGGTTGTCACCGAGGCATATACATCCATAGCTCTCTTTGATGATGATTTATCAATCCGAGCTAACCATTGGCGTATGCGCATTGCTTACTATAACGATACACAAAAGGATCTCATGTTGGCTGTTGCTAACACCGGAATTTCCATGCTAGTTCTAGCAGATTGGACGATTTCTACGATTGACTCTCCAGGTAGTGTTGGCAAATATGTTTCTTTGGCCATACCAACGGGAACGGATGAACCGGCATCTTTGCTATTACGATGAGACCAATGGTGATTTAAAATATGCAAAGTGGAATGGCGCCTGGACCTTTGAAATCGTAGAAAGCGCCGGTGAGTTGTTGGACAATACTGTTCCATTGCACTTGAACGGTCTTGGTGAACCAGCGATCAGCTATTACGATGCCTCCCTGGGTAAACTTGAAATATGCGACGACATTTGATATGCCGCTATCCCGCTTGTATTTGCCGGTAATCGCCAAAGAATAGGTAGAACTTCAAAATGAAAAAGCCCCTCATCTACCCGATGGGGGGCTTTTTAATCATACATGGTTCTTTTGATGGTCTGCTGATTAAAACCGGCGAGACTTTCCAGCCAGCCGGGCTACGATCCAGGAAGCGGTCATCAGGGGGATAAACTGGGTGCCGGGGATAAAGGCTTCTACGGTGGTTACGGTTCGCAATGGATGCAACCCCAACTTGCCAAGCACAACCCAGGCGACCGGTGTACCGAAGATATCCAGGGTCATATCTAAGACATCTAAAAGCAAGACCACTGCCAGTGGAGTGGCTCTCAGGGTGGTTAAGAAATCTGCTCCTTCCGGTAAATGGATCTTTTTAATGCGCCATAAAACCCAAACCAGAAGAAGCGTCGATAGTATTAATCCACTGACAAACATAAACAACAAAATGTAGACAAAGAGCCTGGTTTCGTTGGGTAAATTTTCTAACATGCGTTGATCCTTCTATAAAAGGCATCCTGTTCAATCATAAAATTAGCATAAACCGATTGAAATTGCCCCTGGTTGTTCGCTTTGATGATTTGCTTCTATTTATCGCCCACGTACGCAATCGCTTCAATTTCGATCAAAGCGCCATCTCCAACAATTTTGGCCTCTACCGTGGCTCGAACTGGTTTAGATTCGGGGAAGAATTTGCCATAAGCCTGGTTGAAGCGCGGGAATAAGGTGATATCGGTTAAGTAGACGGTTGTCTTGATGATATCTTCCAGGCCGGCGCCGCCAGCTTCCAATACAGCGCGAATGTTTTCAAGCACACGGGCGGTTTGCTCTTCGATTGTGTCGCCGACTACTTGTTGGGTTACGGGATCAAGCGGCGTGTGACCAGCGACAAAGAGAAAATCCCCGGCGCGAATTCCCTGGGAATAGGCGCCCTGGGGAGGTACAGACGCGTTTGTTTGAATAATTTTTTTGGCCATAAATCACAGTTCTCCAATTCGCAAATGAGTTTTGATCAAACCATTTAATCATACCATGGAGATTGGAGCTTCAAGGAAGCGTATAGAGAAGATTTTTCCACTAGTTGGGTTGTATGGCTACCAGTTTTCAAGAAAGGCGGATAAAATCAGTAAATTCTAAAAAAACAGGCAAACAAAATGAAAAATTATGGATTATCAACTGTCAGTGAATTTTTGGAGGATCAAATTGTGTATCGCAACCTGCAGCCGGCTGATGCATCTTTGCCCGGTCTGGCTGCGATTGCGCCAAAAATAGGTCTAAGCCAGGGCGGAGCGCCGCGCAAAACCCAGCCAGCCTATGCCCAGGTAGTAGCTTATCTTCTGCAGGAAGTTCAGCATAGACGCGGGGTTAATGGGAATATTCGCAACCTGGTATTGATTGGTGATACACGCATGTTGGATGGCACCGCCTTTACCAACCTGTGCCAGGCGGGTGGGTGGCGCGGGGCGGCTTTTATCGGCTCTGAGAATAACCAACCCGCCTCATTTCAAGTTGAGGAACTGCCGGGCGGCGATTTGATTTACCTGGCTAACCGCTGGTCAGCGCTGACTGATTTTGACCGGTTTTGCCAGGATCAAGGAATCCCAGGCGATGAATCTACCGCCTTGGTGATTGACCTGGATAAAACCACCCTGGGGGCGCGTGGTAGGAATGCTCATACAATTGATCAGGCGCGGGTGAACGCTGTTCAACACACCGTGGCGGATTTGCTGGGGAAATCGTTTGATTTACAGCTCTTTAAGACTGCCTATGAACTGTTCAACCAGGTGGAGTTCCACCCCTTTACAGCTGATAACCAGGATTACCTGGCGTATATTTGCCTGGTAATTGGCAGCGGGTTAGAAGACGCAGACGGCCTGGCCAGGCAAGTCAGGGAAAAACGATTGAATTCTTTTGATGATTTTATTGCACAGACGAACAAGAATAAGGCTGGCTTACCCGAGAATCTTGCTGCTATTCATTCGGAGATATATCATTATGTGCGTCTGGGCGATCCCACCCCGTTTAAAGCTTTCCGGCGGAATGAATATCTCTTAACTGTGGCGCGCATGGGTCACCTGGCAGGAACTACGCCTGTGGAAACCCTTTTGGATCAAGAGATTGTGATCACACAGGAGGTGCGCCAGGCAGCTTTGTCCTGGAAAGAACGCGGCGCCTTATTATTTGGCCTTTCGGACAAGCCGGACGAAGCTACCTTCCCGACACCTGAACAGGTGGAACGCGGTTATGCTCCTTTGCACCGTACGCTGACTCATATTGTGGGCAGTGAATAAAAAAACGGTCACCCCATTCAGCTCGGATGGGGTGACCGTTCTCTTTGGCTGAAATTTACTCGGTCTTTTCTTCATGGGGGGTGATTACAGCCTGGCTGGTTAAAGGCTCTTCAGGAATGACAAAGAGCATCACCAGGTAAACCAATATGCCTGGTCCGCCAAAGATTGCGCCAAATACGAAAAGCAATCGAACCAGGGTGACATCGATGTTGATGAAATTGGCTAACCCGCCGCAAATCCCGCCGATCATGCGCTCGGTGCGGGAACGATAGAGACGTTTAACTTCGGTATTCATGGTAATTCTCCTGATCAAAATATTATTCTTGTAAATGTCTACAATCTATCTACGCAGATTTTCGTTTCAGGTTGCAAGACTTGATTTGAATAAACTATTCGGCTTGATCAGGGTTATTGATCCAGTATGATATCTTCCAGGGCTTGCAGCTGGGGAGGTAAAACGGTTGGCTGATGAAATTGTTTTACGATGATATCTGGGTCTTTGAGACCATGACCTGTACAGATGACCACGACGCGTTTGCCCGTCATGTCCAGCTCGCCGGATTGTAATTGAGCTGCCAGGCCTGCAATTCCAGCCGCGGAAGCTGGCTCGACCCAGACGCCTTCTTTTGCCAGACGGCGCTGCATGGAAAGAATGGCGTCATCCGAAACTGCAATGATACGCCCATTTGATTCTTCGGCGGCCTGTAGGGCCTGTTCGCCACGAGCTGGGCGGCCGATTCGGATCGCTGTTGCCACAGTCTCGGGTTTTTCCACAGGGTGACCAAGGACCAAGGGGGCTGAACCGGCTGCCTGGACCCCGAGAATCTGGGGTAGGCCTGTGTTTTTCAGGGTGTTGTATTGATTGAAACCCATCCAGTAAGCCGTGATATTGCCTGCATTGCCCACAGGTAAGCATAACCAATCAGGCGCTTCTCCGAGCGAATCGCAAATTTCAAAGGCAGAAGATTTCTGCCCTTCAAGCCGGTAGGGGTTGAGTGAATTGACCAGAGCAATGGGGTGGCGTTGGGTAATTTCAACAACCAGCGCCAGGGCATCGTCAAATGAGCCGTCAACTTGAACCACTTGCGCACCATAGGCAATAGCGCCAGCTAATTTACCAGCCGCTACTTTGCCTTGCGGGATTAAGACAATAGCTTTCATGCCGGCTCGAGCAGCGTAAGCGGCTGCTGAAGCGGCTGTATTTCCTGTTGATGCGCAGATAACAGCTTTGACCCCGCGCCCGGCTGCCTCGCTGATTGCGGCGGTCATGCCGCGATCTTTAAAGGAGCCAGTCGGATTCAGACCTTCATATTTTATGAACAATTCCATTCCAGAGGCTAATTCTTGAGCCAGCCTGGGAACCGGGATTAGTGGAGTATTTCCTTCGAGTAAAGTAACAGGTTTTGTGTGGGATGGCAGATCCAGTAATGATCCGTAACGATCTAAAATGCCTTGATAAGGTTTCATGAGTACACCAGGTTTTAAGTAGGATGCTGAATGATACCACAATCAGCTTTTGGCTTGCAGAATCCTCTTTTCAGCCAACTTGGCGTAATCTTCGTTAACCTCGTACCCCACGAAATGCCGTCCAGATGCCAATGCCGCTAATGCGGTTTGCCCGCTTCCCATGAACGGGTCGAGAATGACTTCATTGGAAAATGTGTACAATTGGATCAGTCGTCTCGGCAATTCGATGGGGAATGGGGCAGGGTGACCAATCTTTTTTGCAGATTCGGTTGGAAAGGTCCAGACACTTTTGCTGCATTCCAGGAAATCTTCTTTGGTAATGGTTGACTGGCGTTTTTCTGGGTTCAGGCGTTTGAAGGTGTCCTTGGAGAAGACCAGGAGATATTCGTGTACATCCCGTAAAGTTGGGTTGGCAGCAGAAAGCCAGCTGCCCCAGGCTGTAGATGAGCTTGCGCTGGCAGCTTTATTCCAGATGATTTCTCCGCGCATTAGAAAATTCAAGTCTAACATCGTTTGAACAATGAAAGCATTCAGCGGCAAGTAAGGTTTTCGACCCAGATTGGCGATGTTGATACAAGCTCGTCCACCGGGTACCAGGACACGATAAACTTCTTTGAAAACACCAGCTAAAAAGTCCAGATACTCTTGAAGTGTCAGGTTTTCATCATAATCTTTACCCACGTTGTATGGCGGGGAAGTGACCATCAGATGGATGCAGTGATCTGGCAATTGGTGCATATTCTGAGAGGATGCGCACAGAATATGATCTACGACTTGTTCTGGTAATGCAGTCTCTTGGTAAGTGCATCTTCTGCGGCTCAGGCAGGTTTTCATACAAGCGACTTTGATAGAAGGTGGATGCATCATGGCTGGTGCGTCCTGGCGAACCGAATGCGCTGGTGCTGGTGGCAGGTTTGCGGCGTGGTTTTGGGGGCATGCAGGTCTCCGATGATTGGATAAGCAGGCAGTCGCCTGTTTATTGAACATTCGTTGATATGATCTTGAATTCCATCGAGACTGAATAATTCTCCCAATGCTTGGGATGTGATTTTGAACTTGTAGCTGGTTTGCATGGGTATCGTAGTAGCGCCAGAATTCGGTAGCTTTAGTCACTGACTGTAATCATGTCTTTGATCTCTTCCAGTGTCTTTTCACCGATTCCAGGGACATCTAAAATTGCTTCTATGGAGGGAAAAAAGCCATTGGCTTCACGGTATTCAATGATTTTTTGTGCAGTTACAGGACCAATCCCTGGCAAAAGCTCTAGATCGGCTTGTGAGGCTGTGTTGATGTTGATTAAGAAAAGACTATCCAGGTTGCCAGATCGTTCGAAGGGGTTGCCTGGTGAAACCGTTTCGGCCTCTGGTTCTGCCATGCTGGCAACGAAGATGCGCTCACCATCGACCAAGATGGCTGCAAGATTGACTGATTTGGGGTTGGCATCCAGTTAATAGCCCGCCGGCTGCCTGAACTGCATCTTGGATGCCGGCTGCCAGCGGGCAATGTATATACCCCGGGAGATTGAACAGACCCTACCAGGTAAACTGTGACCGGTGCAGGTGTCGATAAGGGGCGAAGCTGAACTGGTTCGCCTGCAGGCTGACGCAAAGTTAAAAGGAGAATTCCAGCCCCCAGCAACCCGCACAATACACCGAGTACAATCTTCCAAAAATCGTTCATATTACCTTAAATGAGCTGGTATTCCTCAGGACGAATGCCAGGGCGGTAGTCTATCATCTTCCAACAATCTCAAACAGAATGGCTTAATTCAGCTCTTCGTCTAATTTTAGACTTAATCCAAGTCTCTGTTTGGTTGCATCCACGTGCAAAACTCGAACCTGAATCTTTTGACCTTCACATAAGCCAAATTCTTCTTCTCGCTTGGAGTTTAATTGGCAGAATTCGGATATATGGATCAGTCCATCCAGGCCTTCTTCTAACCTGGCAAAGGCGCCAAAGGGCACAATGCTGGTAATCACTGCTTCAGTGAGCTGCCCAACATAATACCTGTCCTCAGCAGTTTCCCATGGGTTCGGCTTCAGGCGTTTCAGGCTTAGGGCAATGCGTGCCCGGTCTTGATCGATTTGGATCACATAAACTTCCACATCTTGCCCCAAGCTTACCACATCGGATGGATGGTGAACACGCCCCCAGGAAATCTCCGATACATGCACCAATCCCTCTACCCCACCTAAATCGACAAAAACGCCAAAGTCAGTAATATTTGTCACGGTACCCCAAGTACAATCACCAGGCGCAAGGTTTTCAAGCAGGCGCTTTCGACTTCCTGGCGATGCCTGGGCGGCGCGTTCTGAAAATACAATGCGTCCCCGATCCGGATCACATTCAATTATTTTCAAACTTATTTGGCTGTCTTTGTATTGTTCAAGGATTTTTTCGGGATCGTCTTCATTGCATTCAACACCAATCAAATGGGACAATGGGACGAAACCATGCAGGCCATCACCATGAACCAGTAGACCTCCCCGGTTGCAGCCGGTTACAGTCAGGCTGATAACCTGGTCCTGCTCATACAGGAGGCTGGCTTCTTCCCAGTTGAGATGGTCTATCTCTTCACCATTTTCATTCTCCAAATATTTCCGCTCCCCCCCGCTCTGGCTTGAGGTTTTCGAATTCAAGGATGCGTACTGCGCTTCGTCCTCTGCCAAGACTGCCTCCCACCAGGATTCGTTCATAGGGGGTGGCATATTTTGTTCGTTATAGGAGTATCTTTTACCTACCATTAAGTCCACCTTTTTGCTTTTCATCTTTGAGTTGAGATGGTTTTTGTTCGTCAATGAGTGGTTCTTGTGCAGTTGCAATTTGTTCCATTTCAATAATTGCTTCTGCAACTGCTTCGATGGCTACGCGTTGTTTGCGGTATAAATCGGCTTCTGACATAGCCAGGCGAACTGCAATTTCTCGGACCTTGCGACCTTCCATAAATTTCATTTCTAAGATGTTGTATAAAATCCATTCGGCTGTAAACCGGCGTTCTCCCTCAGGGCGGACACGATCAATCGCTTTGCGCAGGATGCCACGTAATGCGTTGGTGGGATTTTCCTCACCCTCTGATAAGGCTTGTTCGACCAGGTGCAAACGTAGGAGTGGATTCTGGGTCAACTTAGGGCCACCCCAAAAGTGGGTGAGGGCATCTTTGACCCAAGAAGTCATCTCTCCCTGGTTTGTGCTGGACGATGCAAGTGCCAGCATTTCCTTGCCATCATATCGGGCGGCTGCACGTAACTTTTGTAACATGTCCATTTGTGGGGTCAATTCTTCAAGCGAACTAAATGCTTGTTGTTGCCTGCGGCGATCACGGAGAGCAATCGCAACCCGCTGGGAAAGCATGTCGAGGGCATCAGATTGTTCGTCATCCAGGATTTGATCTGGTTGGTGAACGACTCCCATCAGCCCTAAGAGTTCGCCAGATATCTCCTCAGGGTCATAAAGTGGAATTATCCAATATTCTCCCCAAGAGAACAAGCTTCGAGTCAAACTATTTTGGGAGACAGCCTCCAGTAGATTGGCAGACAGTTCGCCTTTTTCCAGCGTTATTTCACCTCCTATCTTTACTATTCGTTCTAAACCTTGCGCTCCCAAAGCGGCAATAAAAGCTTTGGAAACTTGCAACCGGTCGCAGACTGCAGCCAGGACAGCTTCAAGAAATTGCTGCATATCACTGGCGGTCAATAGTCGTTCATCCAAAGTCTGCAGTAATTGCATTTCTTCACGGTCTTTTCCTGAAAACAACCATCTTTCCCAGATGGGAGCGACTAAGGTGATCAGGTGCTCAAAAATCAATATTAAAGCAACGGTAGATGTCAGAATAATGGCTGATAAATCTAACCCAAACCTGGCGCCAGTGCGCCTCAGGATCGTTGCGATTGCCAGGATGGTGGAAGCTGTCACTGGACCGCGCATCAGCCATTTAAGCAGGCGTCTTTTTACTACCCTGTCAGGCCAGGGAACACCAAAGAAAGCTACCGCGTAGGCCATCAACACAAGCAGGGCTGAGATAAGTAAATTGCTCAGTGTAACTGTGGACCAGAAGATGAGCTGGTGTTGGGCTGCAAAATTAAAGCCGAAATAGGAGAAATGGAAAAGAACCCAAAGCAGGCGCTAACGCGCCGGTGATCAAGTAGGACATCCGCCTCCGGCTGGTGCGGGCGACTGTTCGGCGGTAGGCGCGCCAGAAGTTGATCCAAGAAACTGCCATGCTGAGCAGGTATAAGGTGATGAATATCCAGCTTAACCAGGTTCGTTGTAAGTGCGGCGCTGGCTGACCATTTGTGACCAGGGGACCAACTAATAAAGAAAATGGTAAGGTAAGCAAAAAGGCAAAGGAGGCTATATAGCCTAAGCGCACAGCCAGACTCCGGCGACCTCGCGAAGGTCTACCGGTTGTTGCGAGTAAGGCATCGGAAAAATGCAAATAGGCTGCAGGTAAAATGATAATCCCTACCCATTGGATTCGCAGCCAGAGTTCAAGCTGCTCATTATTCTGGGCAACACTGCTCAACGCTTCGGAGACGAAGACAATCACAACGCATAGGAGGATGATAGCAAATGAGCGCGCGACTCGATCACGCAAATTGAATGAGAGCGCATATAGCAGCAAGGAAAATGCTGTAATGGCAATGCCTGCAGAAAGCAGTTCGTTTATCGTTCTTAAGGCTGTGACAGTAAAATTGTACATACCTCGTGTAAAGGGTGGTCCAATAAGATTTATTTTAGTCGCTTGCCAAAATAGAAACCGGTTTCTTGATGAGGGTAGTGATAATCGCGATAACCGAAGAATTCAAATCCTAATTTTTGAGCTAATCGGATTGCAGGATCGTTTTTAGGTTGCATTTCCAATACCAGGCTTTGAGAGTTGGCTTGCAGCGCCCACTCTATGCATGACCAGATCAAAGCACTGCCAATCCCTTGCCGGCGTAATGGACGGTGAACAATCAAGTCGGTTACCCAGGCGCTTAAGCCTTGATCTGAAAGAGCAATCCCTGCGTAAGCTATGGGACGCTCGGATAAACTGGCGACCAGAACAACCGGACGCTCCATCCAGGTTTCAGCTAAAGCGTTGGGTGACCAGGGATATTCAACTTGGATTGCACGGGGTAAGCGAATTTTCTTAAAATGAATACTGATCTGGTTGTCTTCTCGGTCCTGGTTGAAGTCCATCTGCCAGGCATAATTGCTTTGGTAATGATGGTCTAATCCCACTAAAAACGGAATGTCGGAAGCGATAGCAGGACGGATTTCAATTTCTGGCATTAACAATTACCTCTAAGCGGTTTTTACTGGTTTCAGGTTCTTACTCAACCGTTGGCGGAATGACGCGAACTTGAATGATACAAGCCGGTGAGGCCTGCGCCTGGTTATCAACAACGACCAGACCTAATTGATATTCTCCCGGGGTCAACCTGGCGGTATCCCAATCACCCAGTTTACCTCCATTGACAACAGAATTCCCTGCCTGGATGGTTAACCATAAACTTTCATCAGGGCGCTTGATTTCAAATTTGTAGAAACCGAAATTTGGGATATTAGCCGCGCCCGTAATTTCAAACACACCGCTTACTTCCTGTCCGTTCGTCGGTGATGTGATTTCGATTTGTCCTGGAATACAGCCTGGATTTAGAGGGGTTTGAGGGGGTTCTGCGGTAAGCATATCGATCTCATCACGGTTTTCCATATTGCCGGCTGCGAGAGTGGTGGTTGGGGTTGCGAGCAAGTCTAATGTCGGGGTTGGCAACAGGTTCGCTCCTGGTAATGCCGGTGCAATAAACGAAACCAATACAAACTCTACAACGGCAATGCTTAATAACAAAACTAGCATACTGGCAGATTGGTTGAGCCGTGTTTGAGCCTTTTCTCGCTCTAAACCAAAAACAGCACCGCGCAATTCCTGCCAGGCTACAACAAAACGTCGAATAAAAATTAGCCCCCAAAGCCCGAGAAACAAGTAAATCCATGTTTCAAAGGCGCGAAAAAAGCTAAGAGCTTCTTCCAAGCCACACCTCGGTGAGGGCGCATACCGATAACACGCCGTTAAAATTCAAGATAACTATAACCGGTTAAGTACGCCTCGAATCAAGGCAGAGAGTTGGGGAACAATCTTTTTGCCTGCTTCCAAAACCTCTTCGTGAGTCGTGATCGTACTACCATCCAGGTTTGCTTTATTGCTGATTCCAGAAACTCCCAACACGCGAGTTCCTGCATGTCTGGCCACAATTACTTCAGGGACCGTGGACATTCCAACTGCATCCACTCCAGCAGCGCGTAAGAAACGCAAATCGGCTGGTGATTCAAAGGAAGGACCCGCCAGAGACGCATACACACCTTCATTTAGCCTGATTTGGGCCTGTTTGGCGACCTGTCGAGCGATTTCGCAAAGCTCTCGATCATAAGGCTGGCTCATGTCCGGAAAGCGTGGACCCAGTTCATCTAAATTGGGGCCGCGCAATGGATTTAGCCCCGCCATGCCAATTAAATTCAGGTGGTCGGTGATGAGCATCAATTCACCAGCACTGAAGTCTGGATTAACAGCGCCAGCTGCATTGGTCACAATCAGAATTTCAATACCTAAGCGCTGCATGACGCGCACCGGCAAACCGATGATTGACATGCTGTAGCCCTCATAGTAGTGAGAACGCCCTTGCATGATAACGACTGGCTGGTCTTCCAGGTTGCCAAAAACCAGTTGACCTTGATGACCATGAACGGTAGAAACCGGCCAGTAGGGCAGTTTTCCGAATGGAATATGAGTAGCCCCTTCAACAGTTCTTGCAAACTCACCTAAGCCAGAGCCCAGTATGATCCCCACCCGTGGCTGGCTGAACTGCTCTTTTCTAATAATTCGAACAACTTCATCAATCTGTTCTATCGTTAAATAATGCGCTCATAGTTACCCAATCCCAATTAATTATAACATGCACTTAATTCTTTAAGATTTCTGCAAGCTTTTCTGCTGTCAATTCGATTGCTTGATCATCAATCCAGTAGTGGGTGACCAGTCTGAAGCGGAATCTGCCGGTGATCCCCAATTTGATGCCAAATTCTGCCATGCGCTCGGCAATTTGCCCGGCAGTGTAAGGAATTATGCTTTTGTCAAATTTTATGAATACCATATTGGTGTAAGGAGTACCTGGTTCGAGCAAGATTCCAGGGATCTGACCTAGAAGCCTGGCCAGGTTTTTTGCGCGTTGGTGGTCTTCTTCCAGGCGATCGATCATGCTCTCCAAAGCGACAATGCCGGCAGCTGCCAAGACGCCAGCCTGTCGCATCCCACCGCCAAGTTGCTTGCGGATACGGTGGGCACGGGCGATAAATTCGGCTGACCCGCACAGGACTGATCCGACGGGAGCGCATAAACCTTTGCTCAGGCAGAATGTCACCGAGTCGACTGGTGCAGCCAACTCTTTTGCCTGTATTCCTTGAGCAACCGCTGCATTGAAAATGCGGGCGCCATCCAGGTGAACATTCAAATGGAAATCCTGGGCTAATTCACTGACAGCCTGTGTGTAGCTGGCGGTTAGTGGAACGCCTCCACAGCGGTTTTGGGTATTTTCAATTGTAATCAGGCGAGTGATGGGATGATGTGGGTCATTGGGACGGACCGCATGGCGAATATCGTCCAGGTCCAATGTGCCATCAAGCTGGTTGGGAATCTGGCAAGAGTGGACACCACCCAAGGCGGAAATGCCGCCGGCTTCAAACAAAAAAGTATGAGCCTGGTTTCCCAGGATCACTTCATCACCGCGTCCACAGTGCGCCAGGATGGCGATCAAATTTCCCATTGTGCCTGAAGGAATAAAAAGCCCGGCTTCCTTGCCCATCAGGCTGGCCGCCATTTCTTGTAGGTGGTTTATGGTTGGATCTTCTCCATACACATCGTCTCCAACCTCTGCTGCAGCCATTGCCTGACGCATAGCCGCCGTTGGCTGTGAGACGGTATCCGAGCGTAGGTCAACTATTTTCATGTTTTCTCCAGATTCATTTGGATGAGTTGTATTTTTTTTCTGATTGCCTGACTAAAGAAATTCTACGATTGATTTTTAATGGGTGCTGGTCAGGAAAGACTGGTTTAATGATCACAGAGAAACGCGCAGAGCACCCAGGGCATTTTCCAATTCTTCAGGTAAGGGGGCTGTAAAAACCCGTTCTTCTTTTTCCCCGCGTAATTGAATTTTTAGCTGTGCTGCATGCAAAAAGTGGCGCTTGATTGGAATGGTCGCTTTCCGATGTCCATAAATCGTGTCGCCAGTTACGGGGCAACCCAGGAAGGCCATATGCAGGCGGATTTGGTGCGTCCGGCCAGTTTCAGGGTGTACCTCCAGTAAAGCGTGGTCCATAAACATTTCCACGGTTTTATATTCACTGGTTGCCAGCCGTCCTTTGGCAGGAGAGACCACCGCCATTTTCTTGCGCGACTTCACATCCCTACCAATTGGGGCTTCTATTCTTCCCACAGGCGTAGGGGGATGTCCATCTACCAGGGCAAGATAGGTCTTCTCCACCTTGCGCAGGCGAAACTGATCTTGCAACCAGCGCAGGGTTCGATCATTTTTTGCCAACAAAATCAAACCAGATGTATCTTTATCCAGGCGATGGACTACTCCAGGGCGTTGCTCACCCCCAATGCCTTCCATTCCGGGAGCATGCGCCAATGCAGCATGTACTAATGTCCCTGAAGAGTGGCCGGCTGCAGGATGCACGACCATTCCTGCAGGCTTATTGACTACCAGCAAATCTTCATTTTCAAAAATGATCTGCAAAGGAATAGATTCGGGTATCAGGTCGGTAGGGACTGGAGCTGGGATAAAAATTTGGACTTGTGCACCCTTTTCAAGCATCTGCCCAGATTTGCGCGGCAATTGACCATCCGTAGTGATTTTTCCTTCTTTAATCAACGCCTGAATGCGTGACCGGGATAACTCAGGCAAGCATGTCACCAGGAATTTATCTAGCCGCTGAGGTTCTGCCTCATCGAATTTAAAAGTGAAATTTTGATCATTCAAGTTTGTTCTCCTCCGGAAGCTGCGAATCATCGGCCTGTTCCGGGAGTTCTTCAGTTTGTGTCTCTTTAGCAGAGGCTGCTAATTTCTTTTCTTCTTGTTCTTTCAGGTAAACCCCCAAAGCCAGAATGACGACACCAACCGAAATACTGGCATCGGCAACATTAAAAACAGCGAAATTTCCCACAGAAACAAAATCGGTCACATAACCCTGGGTCAGACGATCGATCAAGTTGCCTATGCCTCCACCAAGGTAAAGCATCATCGAGAAGCGAATCAAGCGGTCTTCTTTGGGTACCCTGGGGTAATAGAAAATAATTGCTGCAGAGATGATGGCAGGCAGAAGGCTAAATAGCTTGTGGATATCCTGGAAAAGCCCAAACACGATTCCTGTGTTTCGCCAGTGCATCAAACGAACATACTGGCTCAGCCATAATTCTGGGTGATAGATCTCCCCATAAGCCAGGTTGGTTCGTATCCATTCTTTGGACCACTGATCCAGGAAGATGATGATCGCTGCGCCAGCAAGCAAGAAAATATAATCAGTTATATAGCGTTGAGTCTTCAACGAAAGCTCCAATAGATATAAGATTTGCCCCCATTTTACCTCAGCTATCGAGGTCGGTGTTGCAGCTGCTTGGATCATTCAATGAGATTTGTGAGGCAGATGCGTTGATCTCCCGGCTGGATGCCGCTTTTTCTTGTCGCTCTTTAAGGAAGATGCCGAGCACCAAAACAGCAACACCGGTGGAAATGCTGGCATCGGCAACATTAAAAACAGGGAAATTGCCCACAGAGAGAAAATCGGTGACATGCCCTTGGATCAGGCGGTCAACCAGGTTGCCGACAGCGCCACCTAATTGTAGGATCATTGCCAGGCGTAGCAAACGGTCATTTCCGGGGACTTGTGGGTAATAATAGATAATTGCAGCCGAGACAAGGAATGCTAAAACTGTAAAAACGCCGCTCATGTTCGGGAATAAACCAAAAGCAGAGCCGGTATTGCTCCAATGCAAGATGCGGGCAAAAGGCGTGATCCACAATTCTGGCCGGTATACTTCTCCCAAGGACAGGTTGTTACGCACCCATCCTTTGCTGAGCTGATCTAGAAAGACGATGAGGCCTGCTCCAAACAGCAGCCAGAAATAATCAGTTACTAAACGCTTAACGTTCAAATTGACTCCAGGTTTTTTTAAGGGTTTAACGCCTCCCATTTTACCTCAGCTAGCTGCCCACAATGAGATTATTCTCTAAAAATTAGAAGATAATCATGGTTCGGTCAGTGTTCTGTCAATGATCATGTTTTGATTAAGTAATTTACATCACAGAACGCTATGAGCATTGTCGTTATGCTGGTGTTCCCACAAAATCTAATTGATGTGCAATGTACACCAATTCAGCATCTTCGATTTGCTGGCGTCGTTTCGAGACCCAGGCCTCAAAGCGGTGGGTATCCATTTCTGGATGATTTTTTAATTCCTCGAAAATAGTATGGATGATGAAATGCAGAAAGTAAGCCTCATCGTGGGGATAGGAACCGTTGGTGGGAAACACAACCCAATCGGATGCACCCGCACCGGTAACCGTGAAACCTGCCTGGCGGAGATGGGTGAAGAGGTGGCGACCAGCCTGGCTGTCTCCAGCAGGTTGGCCTGCGATCACGCGTTCGTCCATACTCTGGTGATATAAAGCTTCCACCAGACGGTCGAAACCAGGATCAATGCCTGGCTCAAAGATGCTCGCACCATCAAAATTCAGGCTGAAATAGAAACTACCACCTGGTGACAGCAATGGGCGAAGCAGTGGCAAAGTGGCAGGGATATCTACCAGATCTAAGAAGGCATGTGCAACCAGCAAATCCCATTGTTGTTGACCGCTTTGGTGTTCGATGAAGGCAAAAAGATCCTCTGAGTGGTATTCAACTTCGACCTTTTTTCTTCGATGAGAGTCGGCTACTTGCCCAATGGTAAGGCGCTTTTGGAATATATTTGCATGTGTTGCCTGGCTGCCCATTTTGAGAGGCGCGGTAAGCGCTGCTTGTGCATTTTCGGGCAGCGAGTCAAGCGCGGTGTAGTGAGCCTGTTGCAGCAATTTCCACTCCAGCATACGCTCGATCATCGTGCCTATTCCGGCGCCAATCTCCAGCACCCTGAGTGGTTTCTGTTTCGATGCAGTTGGTAGTTGAGCTGCCAAAGTGTCCCAGACCTGGCGATTCAAAGCACGGTCGTCGACGCTCTTCTTCGCCGCCAGGTAGCGTGGAAATGAATATTCGGTAATTGACTGCATCTTGAGTTATCCTTTTATATGTAGAACAAACTTCAGTTTGTTCCTGATAAGTTGTATGGTAATTTAGACTACTTCGCAAAGTTCGCCTCTAATAACAACTGTCATTGCGAACACAGTGAAGCAATCTCACCTCTTGACTAGTACCGAGATTGCTTCGCACAGAACGCTCGCAATGACTCCCGCTTTCGGCTGTCTCTTCAGACTGGATGGCACCCTTGTAACCTAGCGTTACTCGCAGTGACATCGTAATTGGCCAACGCTATACTAATGACAACTGTCATTGCGAACACAGTGAAGCAATCTCACCTCTTGACTAGTACCGAGATTGCTTCGCACAGAACGCTCGCAATGACTCCCGCTTTCGGTTGTCGCTTCAGACTGGATGGCACCCTGGTAACCTAGCGTTACTCGCAGTGACATTGTAATTGGCCAACGCTCTTTGCTGATTAAGGCAAACTTGTTTTAGCTGGTGTAGACGCTGCATTGCGGTTTTCATTAATTGTAAGCAGGAAATTGCGAATCTGCGCACCAGTCATTTCCCAACTGGGGTGCGATTCAAAGCTGCGACGAGCTGCCAGGCTCATTTCTACCAGCTTTTGACGGTCTGTAGCCAGATTGGAAATATGAGCGCTTAACCTTTCAACATCGCCAGGTTCGACCAGGAAACCGTTATGCCCATGCTGGATGATTTCTTGTGCACCGCCAGCTTTTGCGCCAATGGCTGGCAGACCAAAACTCATACCTTCCAGGTAAACGATCCCAAAGCCTTCGTAGCTGGATGGCACGGCTAGCAGGTGACTATTCGACAGGGTTTGCGCTATGAGCGTGTCTGGCACAGTCCCCAGAAATTTCACGTGTTTTGTCATGTCCAACTTGGACACAAGCTTTCGCATCTTTTGGGCATAAAAAGGGTCAAGCTCCAGGCTGCCGATCACATTCAGCTCCCATAAATGGGCTGGTATGTATTTTAGGGCTTTAAGCAGGCTGTCTAATCCTTTGCGTGGGATGAGATTGCCGATAAAAACAATTTTTAAAGGGCCAGGCTGGTCTGCGCGCTTTTGTGTTTCCAACAAATCCCAGGCAGGCTTGAAGCGATCTCCAGCGGGGAAGGCGATTAGAGAGGGCTTATCTTTCAAAGAAGCATTGCACTCAAGAACAGCTTTTTGGGTTGCCCGGCTGTTGAAGATCAAGGCATCTACACTGTCCAGGTATCGCCTTTCAATCGCTTTGAACAGGATGTTTTGCCAGGCGGATCGTTGCTCACTGCTGCGTAGATGATGCACGATAGACACCAGGGGAATCTTGGTTTCCTTGCGCATACGCTGATTGAGTAAAAACAACGAAGGATGATTGAGCTCGTCCTGCAGAAGTATATCCACCTGCAAATTCTGCATGCGGTGGAAAAGTGAAGCGGAGAAGTTATCCGCCAGGAGAAGCGGGTAGCTTCGCCAGGGGATCGATATGATTTCTACCTGGTCGCCCTGGCTGCGCAGGTGTTCGACCAGTTTGCGATCATAAAGGTATCCACCGGAAACTGTTTCCAGATTTCCATAGATGAGCAGGGCAATGTGCATCGTTCTTGTGATAGTCTCACATCAAATACTTGCTATGTTTTGGCTTCCGGTCCTTACGCAGATGGGAAGTGCATCTGGAAAGAAGCCCAGGCAATTTCATTTTCCCACAACTTGACGGTCAAAGCATGCAAAGTCGGCGCATGGATATTTTGAGCCAATTGCTGGCACAGGATGCGGCTAAAGTGCTCGATGCTGGGGTTGAGACCTTCAAATTCAGGCAGATGATTGAGGGTCTGGTCTTGATATTTGTTTACCAGCTCCTGCAGAGTTTGTTCAATCTGCACGATGTCGACCAGGTAACCGTGTTGGTCCAGTCTTTCTCCGTGCAACTGTAATTCGAGCTGGTAGTGGTGCGAATGGTTTTGGTTTTCCGCCCCCCAATCTCCGCCAATCAGGAAATGTTGGGCGATAAAATTGCGTTTAACTGCGACAGTGTACATTTATTCCTCGTTTTATTCGTAAGTCAAGATGACCTGCAGACAGGCATCAGGCTGGTGGGTGATCAGGCGATAAGCCTCCGCCGCCTGGCTGATCGGAAAGCGATGGGTGATCCATCGGGAAGGGCGAATTTGAGCCAGCTTGTCCCAGGCTAGTTGAAAACGCCGTTGTTTATCCCAACGTGCGCTGAATTCAGGAGCGATGGTGCTCACCTGGCTGCTGATGAGCTGGATGCGGCTGCGGTGAAACCAACCGCCCAGGTCCAGGTTGGCGCGCTTTTGTCCATACCAGGAGCCAATCACGATGCGCCCGCCAAAGCCGGTGACTGCGATGGCCTGGTCCAGGGCTTCTGGCGCACCGGAGAGCTCAAAACTCAGGTCCGCTGCACCTGCAAGGCTGCGCATTGCCAGCTCGGTAAAGCCGGATTGAGCCGGGTCGAGACTGGTGTGCACACCAATGGCATCCAACGCACTGCGGCGCAAAGGGTAGCGGTCTACGGTAACCAGCTTGCCTAAGGGAAACTGGCTTAACAAAGCGCTGGTGAGCAGGCCGACAATTCCCTGACCAAAGACGATTACATTTTCTCCCAAGATGGGACGACCATCCATTACCAGGTTGACAGCCGTTTCCATGTTGGGCAGGAATACGGCCTCCTCAGGTGAGAGATGACTTGGAATGATGTGTAAATCCTCGGGGCGGCTGGTGAAATGGCTTTCGTGGGGATTGAAGGCAAAAACCAGGCGACCGACCCAGTCTGGATCGACTTGCTCTCCTGCCTCAATCACTTTACCGATGGCAGCATAGCCATACTTTAATGGGTAGGCAAAACTGGATGATAGGGCAGGTAAGTTAGCATCCAGGGGCAACTCTTGGGGAAAGAGACCTTGATAGATGAGCGATTCCGTGCCAGGGCTGATGGCGCTCAGGATGGTTTGAACCAGGACCTGATCTGGCAATACTTCCGGGATGGGTTCCCTGCGGACTTCGACCTCACCTGGCGCAGTGAAAAACAAAGATTGCCGGTAAACTGTTTTCATGAGTAACGCAGCTTTCCCCACACGATCAGATCTTCTCCCAGCCAGTGTGAACCGCTTTCGGTCAGGCGAGGTAGTTGTTCCGCATTTTCACCCAAAGGCTGTTGAGGGGTAACAGCCGGTAACCCACCAACGAAGACTGGCGCCAGGGTTAGAACCACCTGGTCTGCCAGGCCTTGCTGGTAAAAGCTGGTGATAACCTGGGCGCCGCCTTCGACCATTAAGCTACGGATGCCCTGGGAAGCCAGGCTTTGCAGGAGTTTGCTTAAGGAAACCCTGTTTTGCGGTTCGGTTGGCAGTAGGATCACTCTGGCGCCGGCGTCTTGCAACCGCTGGATGCGTTCTGGCTCAGCCGTTTGTGCGGCGGCTATCCAGACCTGACCAGGATGCTGGGCGACCAGGCGGGCATGCAGCGGGGTGCGCAGGTGGCTGTCCAGGATGACCGGTTGGGGATGCTTGCCCGGTACATGCCGTACCGTTAGCAGGGGGTCGTCTGCCAGCACAGTTCCCACACCGACCAGGATGGCATCGTGCAGAGAACGGAGCTGGTGGGTGAAGCGGCTTGAGGCTGCTCCGCTCAGCGCAAGCGGCTGACCGCGTTTGGCGGTGATGCTCCCGTCCAGGCTCTGGGCGTAACTAACCGTGACCAGCGGGCGACCTATCTGCTGCACATGCTCAGCAGATTGCTCCAGCCATTGCTCAATGATCTGCATGACTGGCTGCCATGACCCCGATGGGCGAAAGTCCAAGCTGGTAGAGATGATCCATGCGCACCATCTTGGTGAACAAATACGCAGCGTTATCTTCATAGATGGTGGGCTCAAGCGGGACGCGCTGGGTTACATCAACGCCCAATTCCTGCAAATGCTGGATTTTGGTTGGGTTGTTGGTAATCAGCTGGATAGAGCGTATCCCGAGGTCTTCCAGGATTAAAGCTGCCATGGTGTAATCGCGTTCGTCAGCCTGATGCCCCAGGAGCAGGTTGGCTTCGACTGTGTCATAGCCCTGGTCTTGCAGGTTGTAGGCATGCAGTTTGTTGAGCAAGCCGATGCCCCGGCCCTCCTGACGCAGGTATAGGACGACGCCGCTGCCAGCCTGGGCGATGATCTGCATGGCTGTCTTCAATTGTTCGCCGCAATCGCAGCGCCTAGAGCCAAGCACATCGCCAGTGAAGCATTCGGAATGCACCCTTACCAGCACATTTTCCTGGTTGCTGAGTTCACCCAGGATCAGCGCCAGGTGTTCTTTATCATCCTGGTTGTTATGGTATAAGGCCAGTCGAAATTCGGCCTCTTCGGTAGGAATACGTGCAGTGACTTTTCGTTCAACGCTAATTTCTTTCATTTCTAATGCCCTCCTGATGACCGGCGGTCGCTCCATAGCAGACCCAATAATGCCAGTTCGATGGCTTTGGTGATAGTAGCCCAGCATACCTGCTGGCCAGGACTTATCGCCGATAGCCACCCAGGCCAGGATGGTTATGGCTGTAAAAGCCATGAAAGCAATGCGGATTAGTGCGCGATTTTGCCGGAAGTATTGGTTTGGTAAAATATAGGCTGCCAATAAGGTTAAAAATCCTGCCCATTTAAGATAAAAAGAAGATCGGGGAAGAGTAAGTGAAAAATGGATAATGGCTGTTAGCAGGGTTAGACAAGACAATTCCCCATTGTTTAAGATTTCAGATTCATCCTACACCTCCTTCAAAGATTGTATTGGATATGATCCTGTTGTGCCAGGAAAAGTTTCGGCCACTTCAGTTCCCTGCTCAACTGAAGGCTTATGGGGGGTCAAAACTGCTCCAAGCCACAGACCTACCAGGCCGAGTGACATATCGCGGGTACGGATTAGCAAACTAATGCTGATGCCCAAAGCAGGGCTGAGCCCCAAAGCCTGCATAGCCAGAACCTGGCTGGCTTCCAAAACGCCGATGCCACCTGGCAAAGGCATCAGAAAAGCCAGGCGAGCGGCGGTTAATACTGTGATCAACTGGACGAGCCCCAGGTTGTTGCCAAGGAAACGGATCATCAACCAGAATTCAAACCCCATCAGAACCCAGATAACTATCGATAACAAGCCACTGAGTGAGATGGTGCGCGGAGAGAGACGGAAAAGGGTGGAGATTTGTCTTTCGGTTGAAGCCAGGAACGCTGGCAGGTTGTGGAAAAGTCTGGTTCGCAAAATGGGAGTTGGTAATCGCCGGCTCATTTCGGCGAATGGGAACCTGCCTCGCCATAGCAGAAACAGATAGATCAAGGGTAGGCTAATCAAGATGCTCAGCCAGGCAACAGCTTGCAAGCCATTTATCCCAGAAAGCCAGCCTTGGGCAGATGATCCAGTCAATTTTTGACCATTGGTGATGATAAGCCATAATCCCAGGCTGAGGAAGGAGAAATTTGCAATTAACTCTAAGAGCTTATCCAAGGCTACAGAAGCCAGGGCGGTGGTTGAGGGGATATGATGTTTCTTGCTCAGCAAATGTACCTGGAGCGGCTCGCCACCAAATTGAGTGCCTGGGGTGAAGTAGCTGACTGCGAACGAAGCCAGGCGATAACCGGTTAGACTCAGGTAAGGCACGGCATAACCAGATGCTTTTAGGATAAGCCACCAGCGGCTTGTAAACAGCAAAATTATCAAGAGGTTAAGCAGTATCAGAGAAGTAATTTGACCAATGCTCAACTGGCTGATCGACAACCAGACTTCCTCAAGAGATATATGCTGAACGGTCCACCAGACGAGCAGGACACTCGCAAATCCGAAAATTATCCCAATTCTCCAGCCAGTCTTCATGATGTTTGCTCCCCTTTGAGCATGGCAGTTTCACCGGCGCGGTGGTAAGACCAGGTATTCCTCTGGCGTCCATAACGAAAAAGGTCCACCACCTAAAAAGAGAATCACGGCATAACCGCAGGCCAGAGAGATTTGGGCGAGGCTGAGACTGGCAAAAAGCTGGTGAAAGCCCAGCAAAATCAGCCCGACGATGGCTGCTGAGCGTGTGGTGACGCCGGCTGTCAAAAGGATGATAACAGCCAGGTCAGCGAGAACCAGCGCGGCTTGGGAGCTGGAGAGTTGGTTAAGAACTGCCAAGTCGGGGAAGATAAGAGCAGCGCCAAGCGAAACCACGCCGGCGCGGAAAAGTAATGGAAGCCAATGGATCACCTTTTGTAGCGATTGGTTTTTAGGGAGGGCGCCTGATTGAATGAAGCCAGTCACATAAAGCCAATCCTGAAGAAATCCCAGTAAGATAGGAATACCGAACAAAAGGGCGGCGACATGGGTTCCAGGAGGTGAAAATAAGGGCCATAGCATCACCGCTAGAAAGCCCATTTGAAATCCGGCGAGTGCACGCCTGCGGATGCTGGGAGGAAGATCGTAATTGACTTTGCCAAGACGCGTTCGCAGCCATAGCCCAAAAACAAAGGCATAGCGAGCAAATGCTACAATCAAGTACCAGTTAGGCAGTCGATCATATAGCACAGCCAGGATGATAGCCGCCAGAATACCCAGTCCATCAAAGCTCATATCCAGGATTTCTCCCAGGCGAGTGGCATGGTTTGTGATGCGAGCCAGGTAGCCGTCAAAGAAGTCGGCGGCGATTGCCAGGGTGTAGAAAATTCCTGGCAGCCAGGCTAGCCAGCCTTCTGGTTCGGGTAAGAAAAGAAAACCACCTAGCCCGGCAATTAATATGCCACGTAGCAAAGTCAGGCAATTTCCCCAGCCCAGACTTGGCAGGATATCGATCTCACCCTGGCGATGGTTGCGAGGTAACCCTGACCAGAGTACCGATAGTTGGTAAATTAGCGTAACTGCACCTGTCAGTCCCCAGATGGCTGCAAAATGTACTTGCCAGCTCAATGCCAGAAGTGCAAAGCCAGCCGAAAGGTATAATATACTCAGCGCGGCAAAAAAAGACCATTCTTTGCGTAAATTATGCAGAGGGGTAAAGAGATCTTCTTGCTGCGAATCCATTTGAGAATAGTACCATATTTAGACAATAATTATGTTAAATATATGATAAATAAAATTTGTCTAAATTATTTGGTTTGTGCAAGAGGAGTGAAGCATGTTGATTTTCTATATCGCTGTGAGCATCCTGACTTTCCTGATCGTAGGGATAGATAAATTCCGCGCCCGGGCGCGCCAATGGCGTATCCCGGAGCGCACCCTCTTGACTTTGAATTGGCTCGGCGGCGCGTTTGGTCTGTTAGCGGGTATGCTGCTATTTCACCATAAGACCCGTAAACCCATTTTTTGGATTTCAGCTGGGGTTAGCAGCGTGCTGCACGTAGCCATTTTCTACATTTTTACCATCTCGTAAATGGAATTTTACAAATCTCGGTGATTGAACTGGTAAATAGCCAGACCGATGGCCAGCGCCAGGTAAGCAATCGAATAAAAGATCATGATATTACTGGGGTAAGAGCCAGCTGAGAATGGGGTGATGCCCAAAATGGCGGCCAGGGGAGATTGGATTTCGTGAGCGGCGCGCTTCCACAGAGCCTCGCTGGGCAAGAGCAGGCTGGTGACGATGCCAATATTGATTGCTGTCTGGCTGGAAGCCTGGTCTGGCAGAAATCCACCGATGGTTTCAATCCAGCCGCCGATAAAAGCCACGCCGTATAACCCAAAAACCAGGACACCATTAGCAAGTGTGGAAAATACTGTGCCGCCGAAGATGGACACCGACAGCAGGATCAAGGCGTTAAGCCAGATCAACCCCATTCCGGCGAGAGGATTGGGTGGCAAGTAGCCGCTGCGGAAGTAGATCAAACCCATCACTCCGCCCGCCAATAAAAGCAAATACAAGCTGAGCATGCCTGCATAGCCCAGCCACTTGCCCACGATTACCTCCCAGCGCCGGATAGGCTTGGAAACCACCGTCTGGATAATACCTGAATTGATTTCGCCTGAGACCGTGTCGACTGATGTCAGAACGGTCATGATAGCGGTCAAGAAGTTGACCACATACAAGCCGGCCATTAAGATGAAGTTGCGGAAAGCGTTAAGTTCTACCAGGGTGGATGTCTCAGTGCCCACCTCAAAATCGAGCATGATGAAATGAAAGCCCAAGCCGAATACGATTAAGAAAAGAATACCCAATAGGAGTGCAGCCAGCAGGATCTTTCTGCGAGCGGCTTCTTGGAAGGTCAGGTGGGCGATGGTGAAAATTCCACTCATTGGAAGTTGTTCATTATGGATCATAAACCGCCATCCGTTCCCACAATCTGGATAAATAGCTCTTCCAGAGAAATTTGCTGAGGCTGAAAAGTATATACCTGTGCATCTTGTTCCACCAGGTAACGGTGCACGGCAGGCAGGTCTCTTTCATCTTGGATGGTAAAGGATAGATGTTCTCCATCAACCCGAATTTGCCGGCACCAGCGTGTCAATCCCTGCAGCATGTCGGCGAGTAAATTGCTTGCCCGCACCTGTACGCTGATCTCCTTTTCCATCAAGGTGTGCAAAGGGGC
The DNA here is from genome assembly GCA_963842455.1 of uncultured Chloroflexia bacterium. Lineage (GTDB taxonomy): Bacteria > Chloroflexota > Anaerolineae > Anaerolineales > UBA4823 > CAWJHE01. The sequence goes on along the minus strand of CAWJHE010000004.1, from coordinate 10,725 downwards.
AGTCAGCACGACTTCACCATGCTTGATAAAAGCTACCCGGTGGCAGGTGATTTCCACCTCGCTGAGCAAGATGCGAGTTCAGAAAACAGTTGTCCCTGCCTGGCTCAGCTGGCGGATGATATCGCGCACCAGGCGACGACCTACCGGATCGAGACCCGAAGTGGGTTCATCTAAGATGACCAGTTCCGGCTGGTTCAGCAAGGCTTGCGCCAACCCCACCCGTTGCAGCATGCCTTTCGAGAAATCTCGCAGGCGTTTCTCGGCGTGCGGGATTAAACCTACCAAATCGAGCAATTCTTCGATCCGATTGCGCGCCTGGGTTTTTGGCATGTGGTAGAGATCAGCATGTAAAGTCAGGAACTCACGCGCTTGCAGCCAATCGTGAAAGCGAAAATGCTCGGGCAGGAAACCAATTTTACTGCGGGCAGCTGGATCGGTTAGCGGGTACCCGAGAACAGCTGCCTTCACCGGCGCTGGGCGTGATCAGGTTGAGCAGCATCTTGACCGAGGTGGTTTTTCCAGCGCCGTTCGGCCCGAGAAAGCCGAATACTTCCCCGCGGGCTACCTCCAGAGTCAGGTTTTCGACAGCCGTTTTTTCTCCGAAAACCTTGCGTAAGCCAGTGGTCTGGATAGCTAAAGATTTAGCATTTGTCATACCAAATTCACCATGCTGATCTTTCTTCTTTCTGTTTAAGAAAAAGTATACAGGTAGACAGGGGGTTCTGTCTACCTGTAAATGAGAGAAAAAGCAGATCGGGTTTTAGCGCAGAGCGTTGGCTAATTCTAAAGCCCGGTTTTTTGCCCCAGGTCCGCTCAGGGCATGTAAAATGCCATCCTTCAGCCAGATCAGGATAAACTGGCCTGAATGGTGGGTAATCAAGGTGCCTTTGACGCCATCCACCGAGACTTCTATATAATCGGTTCCCGAATTGGGGATTGGGACGATAAAAGTGCTGGTCCAATCCACATTTTGGGCAAACTTTTGGGCTTCTTTAGGTTTCATCCCCAGGATTTGCAGGTAAGCCTGACCAATCTGGTTGACATCCAGGTCTGGCGGGGCGCTGATGGTTGGCGCAGGCACTTGCAGAAAGCCAATGCAATCGGGACGATCTGCCATGCGGGAGCTATCCGGGTCGTCTGGATCATATGCGCCGGCTCCGCTTTCCTCATCCGGTTCGGGACAATCGCCATAGCTTGAGATGACCGCAGTTGGGATTTCAACGGTAACCACGGCGCCATCTATAGAGTCCGGAAGATGGATATCGCTGCGGTTCAGATCTTTTAGAATAGCTTCTATCAGCTCTAAATCCATGTTAAAAACGGCTTTTGCCGCAGGCTGAACGCGGAATTTTACCGGACCGTCAAAACCGCTGATCACGCGCACGTCCAGGCCAGTCATCTGGGCTGCAGTCTGGGCATCGGCTACTTCCTGAGTATCACCACCTTCAGCAACCTGTACATTTTCTGATAGGAAATTTTCGATTTGGGACGAGTCGCCTAACTGGCTCGACAGGTTTCTGTAGTCCACTTCAACCACCTGGATTTGTTCGACCCGGAATAAACCCAGGAAGTTATTGGCGATGGCTCTAACCGGCGCAAAAGTTAAGGAAACTGCCAGGATTAAAACAATCGCCATGGCCATCCAGGCCAGACGGGGTATTCTGGATTGCATGTTCTTCCACATGTTAGTTTTCTCCTTCTGATCTTCATTGATCTTGCTTTGCAAAGTGCGCCATGCGACAGGTGTTTGTATGGGCAGCTTGGGCTCGGTTATGTTTTTGCCCTCAAACACATTGGATAAATGCTGTTGCCTGCTTTGGATTGCCTGGTATTTTTCCAGGCAAAGCGGGCATTCTGCCAGGTGTGATTCCAACTTGGCAGCCTTTTCTGGTTCCAGCTCTCGATCTACATATGCCCTGATGTCACCTTCTAGAATATGCATGGCTCACTCCTTCATGCTTCAAATACTTGTTCAAATTCTTTCTCTGCACGGGCCAATAAGGCGCCGATAGATGTAGGGGCGATTTCCATAATGGCAGCAATCTCGGCGTAGGAAAAACCGGAGTAGCGCAGCAGGAGCAGTTGGGCTGAACGAGGCGGTAGAATGCTCAGAGCTTTGCGTACTTCGATTTGCTGTTGGATATGTTCTTCGAGCTGCCGGTTATGCGAGAGCCCTTTCTCAGCAATCACTTGTTGTCCGGCGGCTTGTTCGTAAGTCTGTCGCCTTTTTTGTGCGCGCAGGGCGTTCAAACCCAACCGCCAGGCAACCCGGTATAGCCAGCCCTCCAGGTTGGTATCATCCCCAGGAGGATTGCGGTGAAACTGGAAAAAGGTCTCTAAAGCCAGGTCCTGAGCCTCATCCCAATCGCCGGTTAAGCGGTAAAGCAAGCGGCAGACGCGTTCCCAGTTCGCATGGAAGAGGGTCTCCAATGCGGCTGGATCATTTTCAAGTGGACGAGCTGCACTTTGGTGTTTGGATAGTGTCATTGCCATGACCGGCCTCGGCACGCAGGTTCGGTGTTTCTAATAGATTAACACCGCCCGGCCTGCCATTGTGACAGGGGATTAAATTGTATCATTAGATGTATAACAACTTCAGTTTGTTTCAAGCTATGAGTTGAGAAGCACGCCGCTGCTGATGATTCCTTGCGATGGTGTGAACAGGGTATTTGCCTGCAGCAAATCCGCAAACTGACAGTTTGCGTTACATGCATGTGCTGCCAGTGCGCGTCATTGCGAGCGGTCTGTGCGAAGCAATCTCAGCGCCAGTCGAGAGGAGAGAGTGCTGGGTCAGCAATGAACGCTGACCTCCGGGCAAAGAGCGCTATCCTCGCAATAACGCTTGTCATTAGGAGCATGCGCCAGTTTGCGTTACATGCATGTGCTGTCAGTGCGCGTCATTGCGAGCGTTCTGTGCGAAGCAATCACAGCGCCAGTCGAGAGGAGAGATTGCTTCACTTCGTTCGCAATGACAGTTGTCATTAGGAGCGGTCTGTGCGAAGCAGTCTCACCTATGGTTGAGATGGACTCTCGTAATTCCGCGCTAGTGGATAAATACACCCTGGTTCAGATGGGAGATAACTGCCTGGTTGAGTTCTTTTAGAATGGGTAGGGTTGATAAGCTTGCCAGCTCCTGTGGGTGCATCCATCCCACCTGGCTGGTTTCGACCTGGTCAGCCTTTTCCACGCCGCCGGTAGGGATAGCTTTAAAAACGGATACCACTGCGTGCACCTGGTCGCCGTTGGGATAGACCCAGTTATAGGCGGGTGAAAAGACACCCATCAGGCGCTGGATCTGGATGTGGAGGCCAGTCTCTTCCAGCACTTCGCGTTGGGCAGCGTTGGCTGCGTTTTCCCCCATATGCAAAAAGCCGCCTGGCAAGGACCATTCGCCGTTATCCGTGCGGCGTACAACTAACAATTTTCCGTCCGCTCGCTTCACCACGGCTATGGCGCCTGCGCCAACATAGAGGGCATTACCGATCAAGGGGCGGACGACTTCAATGGGATTGACCAGCAGCGATTGCGAAACGGGTGGCGTGAACGCGGGTTGATAACCGTTAGCCCCTGGTCTGTGGAGGGCATCTGTTAACATGGCCTGGTAAAAATTTGGCAGCTCAGCATAGGGAATTTCGTCTGGCGCCATGAAGGCCAGGGCGCTGGTTTCGATCGCCATCTGCGCGCATCTCGCCGCCATTCACCTGGGCTTGAAAGCAGACTGTGTATTGCTGCACCTGGTCGCCATTGGGGTAGATCGCATCATAACAGGGCTCGCTGTACACCCCCACCAGGCGCATCTCTCCAGCAGTTAAGCCAGTCTCTTCGAACAATTCACGCTGAGCGCATTCAAGCAGGGTTTCACCCGGCTCCAGGATGCCGCCTGGTAGCCCCCAGATATCTATATCGGTGCGCCGCTGCAGCAAAACCCTGCCTTGGGAGTCCTGTAGCACCACGCTGGTGTAAACCAGGATCGTTTTTTGATTGCCGATATGCCGGCGTAGCCAGGTGATGTAAGACATAATTTTTTTGATCTTTCGCAAAGCCTTTATGTAGCACAAACTTTAGTTGGTTATTTCTCGCAAAGTCGCAAAGTACGCAAAGATTTTCTTATCTCTCGCAGAGCCGCAGAGTCCGCAGAACTTTTTATTGAAAGCCTATCTCACAGATCATTTTGCATGATCCGCAAGGTACGTTGAGAATTTTGTTCTCTCGCAGAGCCGCAGAGTCCGCAGAGCTTTTTTTGAAAGCCTATCTCACAGATCATTTTGCATGACCCACAAGGTACGTTGAGCTTTTTGATCTCTCGCAGATCCGCAGAGTTTTTTTGAAAGCTTATTACACAGACCATTTTGCATGACCTACAAGGTGCCAAGCTTTTTCCAGAGAATTAACAGGTAATCTCAGGGTAGTGGTAACCTGTCAGGCGCTCACTCTCGCCCCAAAGACGCTGTGCCAGGACTTCATCGTAGGATATTGCAGAGGATTTCTGGACTTTCATGCGGTTAAAATATTTCCCGGAGATACCCTCGGCTTGCGGAGATGAAGCCAGGTGTATTACTGGCTGCGCTCCTTGTTCGGGTGTTAGGGCATTCAAGCTGATCAGCCATTGGACGAGGGGTCCAAAAATTGAGAAGTTGGTGCGCCAGATGTCGGTGGTGACCTGCCCTGGGTGCACAGCGTTGACCGTGACCCCGTTCTTTCCCAACCGGCGGTCGAGCTCATAGGTGAATAGGATATTGGCCAGTTTGGAGCGGGCATAGGCTTTTAGCCCAAAATAACCGCGTTGAAAGCCCAGGTTATTGAAATCCATGCTTGTCATAATGATGCGCGCCGGAGGAGACGTTGACGATACGCGCTGGTGAACTGGAGAGCAACCTGTCCAAGAGCAGACCGGTCAAAAGAAATGGCGCCAGGTGGTTGACCACCAAGGTCAGCTCGACCTCCCCCAGCCTTTCATGGCGCCGGTTGAAATAAGCGCCGGCATTATTCACCAAAACATCCAGCCGCTGGAAGCGCTCTTTGAAGGCGTTTGCCAGCGCCTGCACTTCTTCCAGGTTGGAGAAATCGGCTTGCAGGGAATGGATATTCGGGCTGCCGGTCTTGGCGCTAATCTCCTGGACAGCTAGCCTCAATTCTGGCCTGACGGCGTCCGGTGATTACGACTGTGGCGCCCTGGGATGCCAGGGCTGCGGCCGTTTCCTTGCCGATACCCGAAGTAGCGCCTGTGACCAGGCAAATCTTTATCTTTCATATTTTGAGACATGGGTTTATACCTGGGACAGGCAGGGATCGTCGCGAATGTAGGCGAGTATCCTGGCCTAAATAAGGCAGGCGCGACAGGTTATGCCAGCGGCGCAACAGATGATAGGCTGGCGAGGTCAATAAACGGCAGGCATCGACGGCAGGAGTCCATTCGGGTTTGCGGATCTCCTATAACGGTGCTTTCCTCTGGCAGGATGCCAAAATCCCAGGCAGCGCATAAACGTGCCAGGAAATCCACCTGCTCGGGTAGGGTATCTAGTGTGTCGGGTGGGTCCATGTCAGGATATAAAGACCCGTCCAGCCAGTGATTGTCATTCATGCTTGTCCTTAAGGAAACTTTCTTCGAACCAGATTCGCAACTTTTTGGCTTGTTCTCTTTGATGGGTGTCTTTAATTGATTCGAGTGGACGAAACATGGTTATCCGTTCCAAATGGGTCACAATAGCTAAGTAAGCTCGGGTACGATTGACATCACTGCCAGTCATTAATTGCCTTCTCTTCCATAAATCCCAGCAATTATCGATCGTCATTATGGTAAGATTATACCGTATCCGCACAAAATGATGTTTCTATACCTGCACAATCATTTCCTCTCGGATTACAAAATCATACTCGTTACAGGCTAAAAGTGAAATTGCCAATTGCACCTCTTGACATTAATTAGACCGGTCGATATAATCGTGAGAATTCCGCAACAATAGGATGTTCCTGATGTCTACCACGCGAGAACAAATTATCCAGGCCACCTGTTTTCTGCTTGAAAAACAAGGCTTCCCGGCAACTGGTTTAAACGAAATCGTCCGAAAAAGCGGCGCGCCGAAGGGCTCTCTTTACCATTATTTTCCAGAGGGCAAGGAACAGCTTGTCAGCGAGGCCGTGCTCTATTCTGGAGAAATCCTGGTAAACCGTTTGCGGGCAGAATTGGATAAAGATCCAGATCCAATCCAGGCGATCTATGCCTATATTTTACGCCTGGCAGACAAAATTGAGGAAAAGCAATTCTCAGCTGGCAACCCGCTCAGCATCGTAGCGATCGAGTCGGCTGCTGCCAGTGAGCGCATCAGCCAGGCTTGCCGGCAGGTGTACGCCCAATTACAATCTGCGTTTGAAGAGAAGATGACCAGCTCAGGAATGAGCCCGGCGCTGGCGAAAGAAAAAGCCTGTTTGATCATGGTCAGCCTGGAAGGCGGCATCCTGCTCAGCCGTGTTCATCGCACATCTGACCCTTTGAGAATACTGGCAGCCCATTTTCGGGAGGCTATCCAGGACGCGTATTTGACAAAATCAGAAAGCCCCTAAACAAAGTTTCCGATCCAATATCCAATTGAAATTGCTCCCAAGCTAGCCAGAAATTGGGGAATACACTGGTCTGATGATTAAGTGTTATTTCTTCTGTGTTTGCATGGTTACTGGGCAGCCGAAAAAATTTTGTATATTAAAAAATTAGATAGGATAAATGCTTACATGAATTCACAAAGCCTTCGGATCGATATTTGCTGTCTTTCTAGTGCTGCATGGATTGATAGCCATGAGCCTGGCGACTGTTCCTGTGCCTCAGCCTGGCGCGTTGCGTACGCCTTACCTGCCTGCCTGGTGGCGACCGAATGTGGACCCGGCCTGGCCGATCAGCCGCTTTGGATTAGGTGATAGTCTTGTTCGAGCCGTTGGCTGGATGTTATGGCTGGTCTCCCTGGTGTTTTTTATTGTAGCGGCGATCGGTTTATTGGGTTTCCCGGGATTAAGCGCTGCCTGGCAAACCTTCGCGGTGATTGGATCAGCTCTATCCTTACTGCTGCTTGGGCTTTACTGGCATCCATGGCTGATCATGGGGGTGGTGATCAATCTTGGCATCCTGGCTGGCGTATATTCTGGATGGTTAACCCGTTGGCTTGGTTTTCACTAAAGAATCTACAACCGATGGGGCAACTTGTCACTTTGGTAAAGGATCAACTCTCACTGCCATTGCTGGCTTCGGTAGGTTTTGCCGAAGTTTTGGTCTTGATGTTCCTCCTGGTCTGGTTTGCTGAACACTTTTACAAAAAACATATAAAAAATTCTGAATAGGAAAGTAATTTCGAAATCTTTGGAGGGTCCCATATTGGCAACATCTAAATCCGTTCTCTGGTTATCGATAGCTATCGTTGTGCTAGCCTTGATTGCTTCCGCTGGGGGGCTTTTGTTCGATAACCTCTATCGCGATAATCGTTTTGTGACAACCACCTGGTTTGGCAATGATTTAATCACCTTATTCCTGGCCATCCCAATTCTAACCCTGGCGATGGTTACTTCCAGACGCGGCTCGCTCAAAGCCCAGCTGATCTGGTTGGGAATGCTGGATTATATGCTTTACAACTATGCCTTTTATTTGTTTGGCGCGGCGTTCAATGCCTTCTTCCTGGTGTATGCTGCTTTGCTTGGATTATCGATCTTTGCCTTGATCCTGGGGCTGGTAAATTTAGACTTGCCAGCCATTCAGCAGCAATTTTCTAAACACACACCCGTTAAGTGGATCGCAGGCTACTTCCTCTTCGTGGCGGCTGGCTTAAGCCTGGTATATATTCTTCAATCGCTTAACTTTATCATCACGGGTCAGCTTCCGGCAATTGTGATCTTGGCTGGGCATCCGACCAACGTGGTCTTTGCCCTGGATCTGACCCTGCTCATTCCCTGGTTAATCGTAGCTGCAGTTTGGTTATTGAAACGCCAGCCTTGGGGATTTGTGATTGCTGGCATTCTGAGTGTAAAAGGACCCTTGTACACCCTGGTCTTGGGTTTCAATAGTTATCTGGCTTTAAGTCGGGGAGTAACTGAAACTAACGAAATACCTTTGTGGGGAACCTTGACGGCATTAGGCTTGACCGCCAGTCTGTTTCTATTCTTTAACATGAAATCTGGCCCAAAGGAGGCTTTAACAGCATGAGTACAACCAAAATCAGCGTTGATTCACATTGGAAAAACTTTTACACCATCGCCGGGCTAGCAGCTTTGTTGATCGTGGCGGCGGGGATTGCTGATACGATATTGTCTATGGCCGCTGGAGAGGCCGCGTCAAACCATGCCGTTCCAGTGACTGACTGGTTTCATCTATTTGAAACCAGTCCTATCACGGCTCTCAGCAATTTGGGCTTGATTAATATCATCACGCTCAGCCTGGGCATTCCGGTCTACCTGGCATTATTTCACGTTCACCGGCAGACCAACCCAGCCTTTGCCGGGTTAGCAGCTACACTCTACTTCATCGGGGTCGCCATCTATATCTCGAGCAACACGGTTTTCTCCATGTTGGCAATCAGCAGTCAATATGCGCTGGCATCCGATTCACAAAGGGTTTTCCTGGAAGAAGCAGCAAGGGCAGCACTGGCGCAGGGCGCGGATCTGACCCCTGGCACTTTTATGGGGCTGGGTTACACCCAATTAGGCGGCTTGATCATGGCACTGGTGTTATTACGCGCCGGGGTATTCAGCAAGAAGATAGCCTGGCTTGGCATCCTGGGTTTCACCTGTATGCTCATCTTTTTCACCTTAGCCGCCTTTTCCCCGCAGCTTTTTTCGACAGCCATGCTAACATCTTTGATAGGCGGTTTGGCCTTGATGATTTACCATATTTTGATAGCATTCAGGCTGTTTTCTGCGCACAGCGCTTAACGAAAGGAAATGATCCATGACTGAGAAAATTCTGGTTGCCTACGCCAGCCGCTTTGGCGCCACGGCCGGTGTGGCTGAAGCGATTGGTAAGACCCTAACTGAATGCGGAGCGCAGGTTGATGTGCTGCCGGTAAAAGCCGTCCGTGATCTCTCACCCTACCATGCTGTTGTGCTTGGCAGCGCTATCAATGGCGCCCAGTGGCTGCCGGATGCCCTGCAATTTGTCGAAGCGCACCAGGTGGAGTTATCCCGAGTACCGGTGGCTACTTTCCTGGTGTGCATGACCCTGGCGATGAAGAATGCCTCCCAATACCGCCAGCATGTGGCAGCCTGGATGGCGCCGGTGCGTGCCAGGGTGAAACCGGTCAGTGAGGGTCTGTTCGCCGGCGTCCTGGATATCCAAAAAATCCCCTCTTTTGGGGACCGGTTCAAGTTCCGCCTGAGCGTGCTGTTTGGCGCCTGGAAAGAAGGCGACCACCGCGACTGGGGGGCTATCCGCCTGTGGGCAGAGGAGCTTTATCCTCGCTTAGGATAGCCTGCTCCCGTTGAGCGTTTTTTTCTGCACGGTTTATGGCGATCAGATTCATGTGATCGAAAGCTAGGTATCTCCGGCCACGGCCAGATGAGCCCTTTTGGCATCTGGCTGTCGGCGCGCTTTCTATTAGACGACAGGACGTATTCTTGGATTTATCGGCTTTTGTAGAGTCACATGAAGAACTCGATGGCTTTATTCAGAACTATCAGGAGGTTATTGAGGATAAATTGGGCCTGTTGGCTTGATAGAATTCCCAGTGGGGGGCATCATTTGCTAGGCAGCGGCGATACAGTGCCAGAGGAGATTGAGAGGTTTATCATTTTTGATCTCTCGCAAAGCCGCAGAGTCTGCAGAGATTTCGTTGAAAACCTATCGCTCAGATCATTTTGCATAACATACGAGGTGCGATGGGCTTATCTAAAAAGTGAGGTTAGTATTGTGGCTGCTCGTTCCGAATATGTGGATGTTTGCGCCTTTGAACAATCTGGATGAATTCTTAGCTTCTTTCCCTTCCCCTCGACCAAAGTGTCAGGTCATTGATGGTGGGGAGGGGCAGGGTGAAGGCTATTGACTTTCAGTTAGTGCTGCGTTATCCTATACATAAATGTATAGGATAAACGAACTACTTCAATCCGATCGAAAACTGTTTCATACTAACGACCTGGCAATCCTATGGGGCATCAGCAACAGGCAAACGTTGTATATGACCATTTCACGTTATATCGATAGCGGCGTCCTTTTCCCGGTTTATAAAGGGTTGTATGCCACCATCCCTATTGATTTGCTTGATCCGCTGGAGCTGGGGGTCGCCATTATTCACCGCTATGCTTACCTGAGCACAGAAACTGTCTTATCTCAGGCCGGGGTGCTTTCCCAGGTTGTGTATGACTATACATTTATCTCCGACCAATCCAGGCAGGTAACGGTGGGGGCCTGGTCTTTCCGTTACCGGCAGATGAAAGATGAGTACCTGTTCAACCCGATCGGTATTATTAGGGAGAAACAGGTTTTTGTGGCCTCTCTAGAGCGGGCGACGGCGGATTTGCTTTATTATGCTCCTGATTACCATTTTGATGTCACGGCGCAGATCGAATTTGAGCTGGTTCGATCGATCCAAAAACAGGTAGGGTATGCATGATCGACTTACGCCCAGAAGATCTTCTGCATCGATCCTACCTCCATCGTTTGCTGATGGAAATCGTAGACCAGCCATCCCTGGCTCAAAACCTGGCTTTCAAGGGTGGAACCTGCGCAGCCATGTTGGGCTACCTGGATCGTTTCTC
>CAWJHE010000003.1:0-16861 GCA_963842455.1 uncultured Chloroflexia bacterium | reverse complement strand
CTCGCATTCCTGGTAGGTTGTTCAGGCAGCGCCACACCGGCGGCTGCTCCTGAAGCCCGTGCCGCTCCTGAAAGCGGCGCTGCGCCTAGCAGCGGCGGAACAACCAATATCCTGGATGAAATCGTTTCCAGAGGAAAAATCCCGCATTGCAGTTCCAGAAGATACTCCACTGTTCGGCTCGATGGGCACCGGCGGCCAATACGAAGGCTATGATATCGATATTGCCAACATGCTGGGTAAAGATATGGGCGTTGAAGTCGAGCTTGTCCCCGTCTCCAGCCAGAACCGTATTCCTTACCTGACATCCGGCAAAGTTGACCTGATCATCGCCAATATGGGTATCAAACCCGAGCGCGCACTGGTGATCAATTTCTCGAACGCCTACGCGCCTTTCTTCTGGGCTGTTTATGGCTCAGCGGACAAAGCGGTAACGAATGTCGAAGAAGCCAAAGCCTACAAAGTTGGCGCAACCCTGGGGACTTTGGAAGAAATCGCCTTCTCCGATGCTGCTGGTCCAGATGCGGACATCCAGCGCTTCTCTGACCAGGCGACCACCGTGCAGGCTTTTCTAACGGGCCAGGTGGATTTGATCGTGGCTGGCAATGCCATCGCCACCCAGATCATCAAAGATCACCCGGAGATGAATGTGGAATTGAAGTTCGTCATCCAGCAATCTCCTTGCCATATCGGCGTACGCCGCGGCGACGAAGCCTTGCTGACCTGGGTAAATGCCTTCATTTACTCCCACATGTTGAATCACGACCTGGACAACCTTTCCACCAAGTGGTTCGGCGAACCGCTGCCAGATTTCCCGAATTTCTAATTGACCTTGGATATTTGCCGCCAACTGTACCTGTTGAGTTAGGTTGGCGGCAATTACTGGAAACCTTGCTGGAGGATGTAGATATGGCTAACGAACTAGGAAAAGAGATCATCATCTGTAAAGATGTGCATAAATGGTATGGTGATTTCCACGCCTTGAAAGGCATCACCACCACTGTGCGTGAGCGAGAAGTCGTGGTGGTGATCGGTCCTTCGGGATCGGGAAAATCGACCTGGATCCGCACATTAAACCGCCTGGAAGAACACCAAAAAGGTCAAATTTTCATCGATGGGATTGAATTGAACCAGGATGTGAAGAATATCAAAAACATTCGGGCAGAAGTGGGCATGGTGTTCCAACAATTCAACCTGTTTCCACACCTGACGGTTTTGGAAAATATCACCCTGGCGCCTCTGTTGGTACGCAAGTGGCCGCGCAAACAAGCCGAAGAGGTGGCTTTGCAGCAGCTGGAGAAAGTGAAAATTCCAGAGCAAGCAAACAAATACCCCAGTCAGCTATCTGGCGGTCAGCAGCAACGTGTGGCGATTGCGCGTTCACTAGCCATGAAACCTAAGATTATGTTGTTTGATGAGCCGACATCCGCTCTTGATCCTGAAATGATTAAACAGGTACTGGATGTTATGCAGGACCTGGCAGAATCTGGGATGACGATTGTGGCGGTGACGCATGAAATGGGATTTGCGCGTGGCGTGGCCAACCGGGTGATCTTTTTTGATGGCGGTGTCATTGTTGATGAGAAACCCCCCGAGGTTTTCTTCGCTCACCCGGAAGAAGAACGCACAAAACGCTTTTTGAACCAGATTTTGCGACATTAGTTTATCGTGCTAGTAAGTGGAATAAACGTGTGAATATCGAGAATTAAAGAAACAGTTGATTTTCCTGTTCTATTTGTTCAACAGCCTCTACATGCCTCACTGATCCTGGCATTTCCTTCAATAAAACACACTCCTCCGTAAACGAACCGCCGGAAGCATTGCAGCCTCCGGCGGTTTGTAAGGAGATGACCAGCATGTCCCCCTCAAGCTAGAAACATCCATAATATAAATTTAGTTAATGATTCTGACTGTAACCAGTCCCTCGACTTTACCAGCGTTTTCGAGAATGTATTGAGCAGCGTCAGCCCAATCTTTGTTGAACTTAGCCGCTTCTTCTGGCGTTGCAGCACCACTGGCTAGTTTTCCTCCCGGCTCCATTAGGATTTTTTCGTTGATGGCCGGGACTACTTTAGCAATGTTCCAAGATACCGCAACACTTTTGTTGTTATCCAGTCGGGTAAAAATCCATTCCATCTGGGGGGGAGGCGTGTTGACAGCTTCTTCAGTATAGATGAATTTATTTCGCCGGACCGTCAGAGGATTACCTTTTGCGAATATGGAACCAGAAAAACCGGTTTTGGGAGAAGCGCCGGTGATATAACTCATGACTTCCCCAAAGACGCCGATATTCCATTCATCTTCAGCCCCAGGAGCGGTTATTTGAATTTGCCCACGCACGGGGACTTCATCACCTGGATACAGTTCATCGAGCGCAAGCTTGGTCATCATCCATGCAGAGGCAACAACCATGCAAGAGTGCCCAGAGAATTTGACGGCTTCTTCGTAATAATATGGGATGGGATTGTCGGTCTGGTCTAGCATCTCGATCAAGGCATCGCGCATCATGATCGGAGGTACTTTTGTGATATGGTCGATTTTCCATTTGGCAGCGGTATCTGGGGATGCTGGAACCTCTGCAGGTTGGGCAGAGACAGCTGGCGAGCAGGCAGCTAATAGCAAAGCAACCAGAATTGTTATGGTGATCAACCTGTACAGCTTTTTCATTTCTAATTTCTCCCTTTTTTTGAAATACTGCTGTTATCTCAAGGATTGGTCGGATGATCAATCTATATATTTTTGATGGGTTGCAGTGTCTAAACATTGAATGATGCGTAGACACTGCAACTATTTTATTTTGTAATTTATGCTTCTTTGTCGAACAGGCGGGTTTTGACGACTGGGATGAGCATGAGAACAACCAGCGCCAGGCCCATCAAAGCGCCGTAGAGGTAGTCATTGGTTGCGTGGCGGACATAGTGGGTAGCAGCACTGGAGACCAAGGTAATGCCACCGGCGATCAGGGTCATGTACCAGCCGGACATTTTCTTCATACCGACAAAGTAAATGGCCAGGGTGCACATGATCCAACCAACCCACAGACCGAGCCAACCAAAGTAGGTGATGGCGATGCCTTCTGCAAATAGTGGACGAGCAGGGTGACCGTAGAGGATGCGGAATGCGGCATGACCATTGGCAAAGTTCTCAGCGGCGGTGACGCCAAGCATCAAGAATACGGCTGCTTCAGCAATCTTCTGGGTCCAATCAATTTTCTCAAGCAGGATCAGGGCGAAGTAGGGGATCAAACCAATGGCCATCATGATGACTGCCGGAGGGAAGCCGCCCTCGACGCTGCCAACAAAGTTCATCCAGGGCACGATCATGTAGGCGCCACCGATGGATGGTACCGCGAGCAAAATAAGCACCAATCCGCGCGTCCACCTTTCGCCATTGTATAGAGGCTTGGCAAGAGCGAGCAGAGCAATACCAGCCAGGCAGGATAGCGTACTCCAGAAGGGGTAGAAGAAACTAACCAGCCACACGGTTAATTGTAGTAACGGAGCTTGGGGATTGCCTTCAGCAGTAAATTTCTCAATGCGGGCTTGCTGGTACTTGACAATGGGATTGACCATGTCAAAGCCCAGGAAGGGTACGTAGACAATCATCAGGATAGCGGCCAAAATAATCAAGCCGATTACAACCTGACGTGTCTGTTTAGGGGTGGATTGTAACATTTTAAAGCCTCCTTAACAAAAGAAAAAAGAATATATGACAGTACGTAATAAATATATTACAGTAAACTCATCTTGGCTTTAACTTATGTTAAGGATTTCACAAACTGGTCGGGGAATTTTGGGTTAAATCTTCGACGCGCATGCGGTATCCGACCCCTGGTTCGGTGAATATGACGCTTGGTCGGGTTGGGTCGCTTTCGATTTTTCGGCGCAGATTGGAGATATTCACCCGAAGAAGGTGCGCTTCTTCTTCATAGCCCCCACCCCATATCTTCTGGATGATTTGTTTATGGGTCAATACTTTTCCGGCATTTTGTACCATTAATTTTAAGTAAGTCATATTCTGTCGGTGTGAGACTGATCTCTTCACCATCCTTGCTTACTTTTCTGTGAGACAGGTCTACAACCAAGGTGTCAAAGCGCATGATCGGTTCCCCTGATCCGTGCTGAAGGCTGCGACGTAATACCCCTCGCACCCGTGCGATTAATTCTCCCATGCCAAATGGTTTTGTCAGGTAGTCATCGGCTCCGGCGTCTAAGGCTTGGATTTTAACCTTTTCCTGATCGCGCACAGATAGGATGATGATAGGCGTTTGGGACCACTCTCTCAATTTCTGTGTGACTTGCAGCCCATCCATATCCGGTAATCCCAGGTCGAGAAAAATGATATCCGGACGATGTTCAATTACAACAGCAAGCGCTTCGCTGCCAGAGGCGGCTTCCAGGATGGTGTGCCCTATGGATGTAAGGGAAGCGCGGAAGAAGCGGCGTATGGCGCGCTCATCATCCACAACCAGAATTTTCAATCCATTTTCATTCATGATTTTTTGCTTTCTCCGAAAGCGGCAAGCGGATGAGAACAGAAAGACCACCAGCAGGTTGGTTGCGAGCCGATATCTGACCTCCGTGCGCTTCGATGAAACCTTTGCTGATCGAAAGCCCCAAGCCTAATCCGCCAGTGTGCTTGACCTTTGATGAGCGAAAGAATTTCCCAAAAATATGTTCCAGGTCTTCATCGGCGACACCTTCCCCCTGGTCGTTGATTTCGATTTCGATAAAACCGCTTGCTTGTCTGCAATTGATCTCAATGATCGTGTCGGGTGGTGAATATTTCGCAGCGTTTACAAGTAAGTTGACCAGCACCTCGACCATCAAAGCCATATCCAATTCGAGCATCGCAAAATCTTGGTCCAGGTTTGCTCGAACGGCGCGGTCAGGGTACTGCTGGGCAAAGCGTTCCAGCGAAATTCCTACCAGGTCTTGTAAGTCGCAAGGCTCAAGGTTCAGTTTGACTGTGCCCGTTTCCAGGCGGCTCATGTCCAAGAGGTTGCCGACCAGCAGGTTCATACGCCGTGCGTCTTCGTAGGCAGTCTGGATGATTTCATAGCGGGCATTTTGATCCTCTTGAGGTTTGTCAGGAGCTGAATTTGCTTCGGCAAGTGAACTGAGAGCGCCGGTAATCGAAACCAATGGTGTGCGCAGCTCATGAGAGATACTGTTAAGCAGGGCTGTTTGTAAACGCTCAATATCCTTCAATACTTTTGCCTGGCTGGCCTGTTCAGTTAGGTGAGCGCGTTCGATAGCCAGGGCTGCCAGGTTGGTGAAACCATTTAATAAGTTTCGTTGGGTGGCATCAGTCAAAAAAGCAGGGTTGCCCCCTTTTTCTATACCAAGTACTCCCACAACACCTAAACTGGTGCGCAACGGTAAGAATAGAATAGACGTGTAGTGATTTTCGCTCAGGTTGTATGGCTGGTTGGGCGAGCGCTTTGATTTCGGCGAGGTAGAGCTGCTGCGCGCTCAGCAATTCATCCGGCGTCAATCCAGTTCCGCCAGATGCTTCTGCTTGCTGGGCCGAATCGGCGACCAGGAGGAGACCGTTATCTGAGGGCAGTAAAACCAACACCCGGGTGGCAAAACTTTGGTGGATATGGTGCACAACCGAGTGAAGCATATCTTCGAGGTCCAAGGCTCTGGTTAAATCCTCGCTGAGCGAATTCAACGCAGCGGTGTGGGCTTCTTTCTGGCGGATGATTTCCACCTGGCTAGCAACACGGGCTACGGTAGTGCTGATAACCAGACCGACAACCAGTAATCCGATAAAGGTAAGCAGGTATTGTGTATCTGCAACCGTAAAGCTCAGACGAGGTTCGATTAAAAAGAAATCAAAGGTGATCACGCTAAGCAAAGATGCCAGAATTGCCGGTCCTCTTCCAAAAAATACTGCAGAGACTACCACCGCAAGTAAATACAGCATGACCAAGTTGACAGCATCAATCTGAAAATGGATGGGTATGCTGATGATGGTTGCCAGGAGCACTAACCCTGCACTTTGAGCATAACGCCAAAAAACAGGCAGCCATTTATTTTCTTGGGTTCGTATGCGGTACATCATCAATAACAATTCTAATCCTAATGCACTTGATAGGGGACTTCAATTATCACCAGATCTTCTCTTTCGCGGAGGACTTTTCGAAGGGTTTCTGCCGTGCGCATATGTAAGAATTGAGACCACCATTCCTTGGAAGTGAAAGTGGGAATGACAATCGTGAGCACTTCATTTTCCATTTTGTGCTCATCCAGATACATCAGATATTCCAGGAATGGCTCGATCATCAGCCGGTATGGTGATTGTAGCACCACCAGGCGACAACCTTCACCATACTTCCCCCATTTGACATTCAATTTTTCGCTTTCGATAGGATCGGTGGAAATATGGACAGCGGTCACATCCGAAGACAGTTGCCTGGCATATCGCAATGCTGCCAGTGATCCCTGGTGGACGCCGCTTACCAGAAGCAGCACCCGATTGCGACGAATGGGGGGATTTATGGAGCCTTTTTCCAGGGTGAGGTTTTGGGCAAGGCGCTGGTAATGCCGGTGAATTGTGAAGAAAATGGCGACCAGAATGGGTATGATGAAAATCACAATCCACGCGCCGTCAGAAAACTTGGTGATACCGAAAACAAACATAACAACCAGGGTACATACAGCTCCAAAGCCGTTGACCAGCATTTTGATGGTCCAGCGCTGATCGAATTTCAGGGTAGAACCGCCTTCTAGAATTTCCTCATCTTTCTGCAGGTGGCCGCTTTTCCACCAGCGATGCGCCATGCCTGTTTGAGAAAGTGTAAAGGAAAGGAAGACACCAATGGCGTATAAAGGTATCAAACGGGTGACACTGGCCTGGAAAATGATGATCAGCAGGCAAGAGATGATTGTAAGCGAGACAATACCCCAGGAATAGACCAGGCGGCTGCCTCGGTATGTGAGCTGGCGAGGGAGATAGCCATCTTTGGCGGCGAGCGCGCCTAACCTGGGAAAATCGGCAAAAGCGGTGTTGGCTGCTAAGACAAGAATTATGGCGGTGCCGGCGATGATGGCCAGGTAAAAGACATTGCCATTGCCATAGATCGTGCGTGCAATTTGTGAAATCACTGTCTCCGTTTCGGACGGGATAACATGGATATGACGGGCAAGAAAGGTTATCGACAGAAACAATGTGCCTAAGATGATGGACATCCAGATTAACGTGATGCCTGCATTGCGGCTGCGTGGCTCTTTAAACGCTGTGATGCCATTTGAAATTGCTTCAATGCCGGTCAAAGCAGAGGTGCCATTCGCAAAGGCATGCAACAATAAAAAGGGTGTAACGGTGACCATCAGGTTGCCAGCTGTATGTGCGGCTTGCTCAAGATGTGGCGGGGCGATGACAACGCCAAGGGTGCCAGTAAAATAACGGAACATTCCAATGGCGACCGTGATCAACATGCTGAAAACAAAAAAGTAAGTTGGTATGGCGAATGTGATGCCCGATTCTTTAACGCCTCGCAGATTGATCAGCATGATCAGGCTGACCAAACCGACGGCAATCCAAATACGAAAATCGTGAATAGCGGGGAAGGCGGAAACGATTTGGGCAACACCAGAAGAGACAGATACGGCAACGGTTAGAATGTAATCGGTGAGCAGGGCAGCTCCAGCTGCTTGTGCGGGTAGATCACCCAAGTTGTCACGAGCTACGATGTATGCACCGCCTCCACCAGGGTATGCATGAATGGTCTGTTCATAGGAAATGGTCACGATAGCCATCAGCAAAGCGATGGCGATTGCGATCGGGATAGAATATTCAAAGGCTGCAGTGCCAGCCACGGCAAGGACTGCCAGGATTTCCTGCGTTGCGTAAGCTGTTGATGAGAGGGCATCGGAGGCGAAGACAGCTAGCCCGACAGCTTTCCCTATGGTTTGATGGGGTGCATCGGCAGTGGCTAAAGGGCGTCCAATTAACCAGTTTCTCCATGTTTTGGGTATAGCTGTGGTTGGTTGGAATTCGTAAGTATTCAAACCGTTTCTTTTGATGTTCGGTTCCATATCAATTTTTCTCTGCATTTAAAGTAGTTGGTTACAAACCGACTAATCATACCTGTATGCAGATCAAGAATAGGTCAAGGAACCCATTAAGGGTGTCAAGAAGATGTCAAGATAATGGGGAGACTTGGGTAAAGTGGACTATCGAGAGGTTGGATTGATTTCTAAAATCTGCGCCTGTGGCCAAATGCGGGTAGCCTTTGGGATCAAATCCGGGCGGACCACGATAAAGGCAGCCTGGAGGCTGGTTGTTTGCGCGGGCTGGATAGGATGAGGCGCGCCTTCGTTCGAGGGTGTGGGTGGGCGCGAAATCAGATTAAGTATGCTGCCGAATTGAATGGCATGAGTAAAACCCAACCCATGCACAAATTCCAGCGGACCTAGTTCGTCGATGACCAGAAGCGTGGCAGCCTGGCTTGCGGTGGCATGATGGCTGACAAGTAAATTGTATAACAAGTCGTTGCCCCACTGCAGGGTATCCTCGTGCATTCGCCAACCACCCAGAACCAGCTCGCCAGTCTGCAGGCGACGGATGCCGCCTTTGCCGGCGCTCAGATGCTGGGGGATGGGTGTGCTCATGACGCGCTCCTGACCGCTGGCCAGATCTACCAGGTTGATGGCAACTTTGACGCCGTTCTCAAAGGTTCCCGGGCTGAGCAGACCGCAGACCTGGTAACCGGCCTGCCTGGCAGCGCATACCAGCTTTTTGAGCCAGGTGGTTTTGCCTGCGCCGCGCTCACCGGTGACGATGTAGATGCCGGTGATGGGTTTTTTCATCTTTAGGTTTTCGAATAATTCTTTTGTTGCAGCCTTAATTTCCAAGTCGACACCTTTTCCGTAAATGTTACTATATTGTTTGAAGCGCTTGGTTAAAAAATATTCCATTTTCCACAATTATTCCTTCATTCGACGGTAAGCCAGTGTGATCAATCTTTCTTTTGCTAAAGCATCAAGAAGCCAGGTAATGAGTCCAATAGGTTTTTGGCCCGTTGCCTTTGATGATCGTCTTTGGAGGTACTTGTTTTAGAACTACCAATAGGTGAAGAATATCTACTGATGAAGCCATTGCGTTGAGCATTACTAAAAGTTTAAGAGAGGATGTAAGTAATCCAAAAATGTTGAGTATCAGTGGTAATAGGATTGAGGCAATCAAAAAAGGGGCAATGGTAATTAGCATGTATCTAGATTTTTTAATCTCTTCTTCGGTTACAACAAAGCCGCCAAAGAAAGTAAGCCCAATGACGGTTTTTGATGATTGTTGAAAGTTCGGGATGAAAATCAAATGCAGCGCTTCATGCAGGATGATTACGATGATTAATGCAAATATCATACCCAGGTTTATGATAATAGAAAATGCGTCGGGTGTAAATCCAAATTCTTCAAAAGATATCGTTGTATAGGTGCTCATAGACAGGACAGTTAGAAACAGGTTGATGATCATAAATGGAATGGATAAAGCGGTAGCGCATGCCGGGCTGCCAGGTTCCTTTAACTGAATCCATCCATTGTTGATTAATTCATTATGGAGTTTCTGGTTGAATTTCGGCAACCCCTTTTGTATGATCATTAAACTCATCCATCCTGGAATAATTTTTAAGAAAAGACGGTGGGATCAGTGGGTAGATAGGAAAAGGTAAATTAATAATACTTGAGATTTTCTCAAATTACTAGATTTTTTGAGCATACGTTATTGCTGTTGGTAAAACGCCTGACCCACCACAACCATACACTGAATATTTACCAGTGTCAATAGTAGTATAAAAATTCAGAGACTTTTTTTGAAAAGTTCAGTAAAATATTCTTAATGAAATTTCCACTAAAAAGTATGCTTCAATTTGCACTGATTACAGCCATCTTGCCGCTGACGCTGTTCCTAGTTTCTGGGGATTGGGGATGGGGCCAAGCCTGGTTGCTTTAAATCATGCATCTGGCGTTCCCTTACAGTTGTCGCCTGATAGCCTGGCGACGTAACCCGCATTTGTTGGTAGAACGGGGAAGGCACAGGGGGCTGGGAGATTGTGGCAATAGGTTACTGGATCGGCAACTGGGCTTTTATCGTGAACCAACTCTTTTCGGCAGTCATACGCCTGCAATCGGAGCGCGGACAGGTGGTGGTGAGCCAGGGACCACATGCCATTGTGCGCTATCCAGGGTACGCCGGTGGAGTCCTGGCATATTTGGCAATCCCCATCCTGCTGGGCTTTCCGTGGGCGTAGGTGCCTGTTTTTGATCAACACCCTACTTGTCATTCTGCGTACGTCACGAGAAGACAATTCTCTGCAGCAGAAACTGGATGGGTACCGGGCATATTAACTAAAAGTAAAATTCCGCTTGCTGCCTTGGGTGTGGTAAATTTAAATGATTAGGAGAGTAATCAACATGGATGCCGAGATCGAGATCTTTCTGAAACAGTTATCCCCAGAAAAACAAGAAATTCTGCGCGGGTTTCAAAGCCCTTACCAGGTACAGGCCTACCTGGATGGTCTTCCTTATATCGCCGAAGAACGCTGACCGCTCCCCGCTGGATGTGATGCTGGATGCGCAGGGGCATTGCCTGGATGGCGGTCTGCTGGCGGCGGTCGGGTTGCGTTACCTGGGGTTTACGCCGGTGATCATTGACCTGGTTCCAGAGCCGGGTAAGGACGATGACCATGTGCTGGCGCTTTTCCAGGTGGATGGTTTGGTTGGGGCGGTGGCGAAATCCAATTATGTCGGGCTGCGATACCGCGAACCGGTGTATCGAAGTTTGCGCGAGCTGGTAATGTCCTACTTTGAGCCCTACTTCAGCGTCGAGGGCGAAAGAAGCCTGCGCGGTTACACACGACCGATGGATTTGCGAAAGCTGGACCGGTTTGAGTGGATGTGGAGTGAAGAAGGTGTTAAGGAAGTTTCTAAGCGATTGTATGCGCGCAAATGGATTCCACTGCTAAGTCCTGCCAGCATTGAACGGCTCAACCCGGTGGATGAGCGTTCCTATGCTGGGAATACGATTGGTACCAACCTGGACGAAGCGTTCAATGGGAAAAACCGGGTAGGTCATTGAAAGCCTGGGCAAAATTTGAGGGGAGTGTGAAATCCAGCGTGAACAGACTTTCCGGTATTTCCACTTCATAAAGGATCGAGTAATCTCGATTTCCTGGGTCAGATAGCGGCCGTCCGGCTTGGTGTAGGCTTCCAGGCGCAGGATGATCCCGGTTTGCGCGTCAATCCAGAAGCGGTTCAGGCGCTGGCTGGCGAATTCGGGGATCCATTCGAGCATGTATACTGGACGATTGGCGATCACAGCTGTTCCGATCGGCCGGTATTCGCCCGGTCGAGCTGCCAGCCCGATCGGGTACAGGTTGTCTACTAGCGGGTTGGGGATAAAGCTTTCGGGCGGCTGTACCGGTATCCCAGTGTCAACAGAAGGCATTTTGGGCGGATGGAGAATGTATTCGGGGAAGGGTTGCGGATCCATGCCAGGGATGAGGTAAGCGCTGCCATCGGAGGCATATAGGGCATTCGGTGTTCCTTGGATTGGACCTGAGATGGCCAGTATGTAGAATGGCCGGCGGATCCACACCTGGTGCCGTTCTTCAGAGTTGAGCTGATTTGTTGCCTCGCCGCTATACCATTTCCCGCTGGCTTCAACCCAAAGTGAAGACCAATTTTCGTGGGAGTGGAGCATTAAGTTCTGCAGGGTTTTTCCGTCCGGTAAATCCGTTGGGGGTTGGGCGAGCTTATCGGGTGGAAGCGACGTTTCTGCCTGGGTTGACGACGGGGTTGACGCGATAAGGGTTGCCACGGTTGGCTGGCTGGTTGGCATAGGTTCGGGAGGCGCTGCAACCGGCTGGGTGGCCGTCGATGTGGGTTGGCAGGCGCTGAGCAGCAGGGAGAATGTGATCAGGATGATGAGAAGGGTATATTTCATGGGTTGCTCCTGGTGGTAAAGATTTTTCCTTTTTAGCCACGAAGGGCCACGAAGATTCACAAGGTTTTTTTTATTAGCCATGAATTTTCACGAATTTCACGAATTAGATTTTCTTAGCCACGAAGGGCCACGAAGATTCACGAAGGTTTTTTGTTAGCCACGAATTTGCACGAATTAGATTGCTCTAAAAAGATTGTGGCGATGACATGGTAATTTGCGTTCTTTACGGCTTTGCGAGAAATTCATAGCCACGGAGGTTATTTTTAGCCACGAAGGGCCACGAAGTTTCACGAAGGATATTTTTTGTTAGCCACGAATTTTCACGAATTTCACGAATTAGATTGCTACACAAAGATGGTTAACAATGCTATTTGACCTTGCATGCTTTGCGACTTTGCGAGAGATTCATTTCAATGAAGAATACGTCATTGTAGCTTGTATATGGACGCTGCAGGTGCGAATTGGTTCCCGGATTTAGCAAAATCTTGCGTTTCGGAGTGCTCCATGTTAGGATTTAATCAACATCTTTTTCCGAATATAGCGATTTAAAACCATGATACAGGGAGCCAGCCATGCGAGAATTCTTTTATCCGAACAGCGTAGCGGTGATTGGTGTTTCCTCCCGTCCGACCAACCTGGGGCGTAATATTGTCGCCAACCTGGTGGAGTACGAGTTCAACGGGATTGTGTATGCTGTCGGGCCAAGCGGAGGCACGGTTGAAACGCGGCGCATTTACCATGCTGTGGGTGACATCCCGGATCACGTAGACCTGGCGGTGATCTTCACTCCAGCGAAGACGGTGCCTGGAGTGCTGGAGGAATGTGGTCGCAAGGGGATTCGTCGGGTAGTGATTGAGACAGCCGGCTTCCGGGAGTATGGCGAGGAAGGCAAGCGTTTGGAAGAAGAGATTGTGCGCATAGCCAGTAATTATGGGATCCGCTTTGTGGGTCCGAACTGCATCGGGGTGATGAACATGGAGAATGGGCTGTGTGTGCCTTTTCCACGACTTGACGAAATTCGTCAAGGCTGGGGATGTCTCCGTGATCACACAGAGCGGCGGCGTGGGAATGAGTGTGCTCAACTTAATGGCAAACGAAGGCTTGCGCCTGAACAAGTTCGTTTCGGTGGGGAATGTGCTGGATATCAGCGCTGAAGATTTGATGGAGTATATGATCGATGACCCAGGCACGGCGATTATCTTTGTTTACCTGGAGAGCATCAACAACGGCCGGCGTTTAATGGATGTAGCGCGCAAGTTGCACAAACCGATCCTGGTCTTCAAAGCCAATATCGGACGGTTAGGGCAGAAAATTGCTCAATCGCATACCGCTTCGCTGACCAGCGATGATAAGGTCGTGGAAGCTGCGTTCCGGCAGGCTGGGGTGATGCGTGTGCACGATGCGACCACCTTGGGCAACAATATGAAAATATTGCGCCTACCGCCCATGCGCGGCAAACGCCTGGCGATCATTTCGCGTCGGGTGGGCATGCGGTCATTGCAGCGGATGCCTGTGAGCTTTCCGGCTTTGAGCTGGCGCATTTTCCGGAGAGCTTTTTGCGGGAAATCGAACAGCATTTCCGGGCATCTGTGATCAAACTGACCAATCCGTTGGACCTGGGCGATTTGTTTGATTTGAATGTGTATGCGCAGATAGTCGAACAGACCCTGCAGCTGGCAGATGTGGACGGGGTGGTGTTCTTGCATACTTCGCTTTCTGAAGCAGAGAACCTGGCCAGCCGGTCATTGTTAGAGCGCATCATGGGGTTGGTGGAGCAGTATCAAAAACCGGTGGCTTACTACCTGTCGACTGCCGCCCAAGAAATTTCTTACTTGAAGCAGAATTATGCCTTTCCAGTTTTTACCCAGGTTGTGGAGACCATTCGCGCCCTGGAGATCAGCCAGCGCTACGATTTCCTGGCGCAAAGGTTGAAGAAAGATAAGGAGATCCAGCATTTCCAGGTCGATCGGAAGGCTGCCAGGCAGTTGGTGGAGCACGCCAAGCTCGAGGGGCGAGATTTGCTTTTATCGGAAGCCCTGTCACTTCTGGAAATCTACGGCATACCGACGGTTCAGGGGCGCTGCGCTCAGACCGTCGAAGAAGCTCAGAACGCCGCTCAGCAGATCGGGTATCCGGTTGCGATCAAAATCGTGGCGGAACAGATATCGCATAAATCCGATGTGGGGGGCGTGCAGCTCAATTTGCGCAATCCTGAAGCCCTTGCGGAAGCTTTCGAAGAGATGATGACCCGTATCCGCAGCGCATATCCGCAGGCGCGCCTGGATGGTGTGCTGGTGCAGCCCATGGTCAGTGGTGGGCGCGAGCTGATCTTGGGGGGACGTCAAGACCCTCAATTCGGTCCGGTGGTGGTTGTGGGTTTGGGGGGGATATTTGTTGAAATTCTTAACGAAGTTTCGGTGAGGGTCGCACCGTTGGCAAGCTGGGAGGCGCGGGAGATGATCGAAGAGTTGCGCGGCGCGGAGATCTTGAAGGGTGCGCGCTGGCGACCAGGCTTCGGATATCGAAGCCGTGGTCGATGCTTTACTGCGCCTGGCTCAGCTGCTGCAGGACTTCCCGGAAATCCAGGAAGTCGATATCAACCCCCTGAGGGTGTTTTACGAGAACGAAGGCTGCCGCGCTCTGGATGCCAGAATGTTGTTATCCAAAGGCTAAGCTTACGAGATGGTCGGGAATTTATCCATCGGTGCGTAGGACAAGCCCACCAGGCCAGGTCCGGTATGTGCGCCTAAGACAGGGGCAATATCGCTGATTGGCAATTTTTCGCAAGGGAAGACCTTTTCGATCATTTCCTGTAATTGGTCAGCGCCTTCGGGATAATTGGCATGGGCCACCTGGATGCGCAGGGGAGCGCCGCGGGGCACATCCTTGGCAATCAAGTTAACGATGCCGGCCATGGCTTTAGTGAAAGTGCGCTGCTGGTCACGTTGGAAGTATTTCCCGTCTTGTTTTCCTACACCAATGATCGGCTTGATGTTGAGCAGTTGCGCCAAAAGACCTTTGATATGACTGATACGTCCACCATGGATCAAGTATTTCAGATCTGGAAGGGTAAAAACTGTTTCGGTGATTTCGCGAATGCGTTCGAGCACTGGCACGGTTTGAGCGGCATTCCAGCCAGCCTGGGCAGCGCCGCACCGCGGCTTCCACCTGCCAGCCCTCACCGATGGAGAGAGTCATGGTGTCGTGTATGGTGACATGCGCTTCTGGGACCTGGGCGGCGCCATCTCGGGCGGAGTTCGAGGTGCCGCTAAGCCCGGACGAAACGTGCACCGACAGAATTTCAGGGTCTTTTGCAGCCAGCTCTCGGTAGAGCTCCGCAAATTCACCCGGTGAGGGCAGCGATGTCGTCGGTAGTGCACCCGTTTCTGCTAATAAGGTATAAAATTCTTTATAGGTAATATCAATGCCTGAGCGGTAGGTCATCCGGCCAGATTGATACTGAGCGGAACCACGGTAACTTTTCCGCCCGCTAATTGCTGTTGCGAGATGTCGCATCCTGCGTCACTAACGATTTGCATAGCTCTCCTCCTAGATTTTCATTTAGAAAAGATTAACCGCTTTCAAGCCAGGATACCAGTGCCCCAGGTCCTATTTTTATGCCTGGATTTACTTAGATTCCACAAGCAATAGCCATCAGATAGATGACTTTTGACTAAGAAGAAGGCCACTTTGGGGCACTATCCTTTGATGGGATGCGCATGCTATAATCAAATTTCAAGAGAATGATGCCATGCGAGAGAACAACCATCCAGAACAAGTACCACCCCTGAGCTGGAGTTCGTGCTGCGGCGGACCACCTCGCGCCCATTTCGTTTTAAGTTCTCAGTCTTGTATATCAGTATCACCGGCGCGGTGGCTTACTTGAACGGGGTGGCGAACTGCCAGGGAAGCCTGCCGTTTGATTTCAACTCTTGGATTGCCGTGATCCTGGTGGTGCTCTTGTGGTTGGAGTGGTTTGAGGAGAGCCGCTATCGCAATTCGCCGCCGCGGATGATCGCTTTGGGGATGCTGGCTGTGCGCATCTTATTGATCGAAGGCATTGTAGCCCTGGACTGTAACCGGATAGCCGTTTTTCTTTATCCAATGATCCCCTATAGCGCTTATTTTGCTTTTGGCGCTCGCACCAGTGTATTCCTCAGCCTGTTCTATGTGGTCTTCAATATCTGGCGTGTCAGCCAGGTGGAGCAATTGTGGTACACCAATCCCGAAGCGGCTTCCAATATCCTGGCGCTGACCTTTGTGATGCTGTTTGTGCCCTTGATTGCGCATATCATCCGCAGGGATGACGCCCACCGCCAGGAGACAGAGCAATTACTGGCTGATCTGGAAGTTTCGCACCGGCGACTGCAGGCTTATACCGAACAGGTGGCCGAGCTTTCAGCCGCGGAGGAGCGGGTGCGGCTGGCGAGGGATATCCATGATTTGCTAGGACACTACCTGACAGCCGTGCATATCCAATTAGAAAAGGCGCTGGCTTACCAGGAACGCAATCCAAAGGAAGCCACCCAGGCAATGCTGGATGCTAAGCAAGCTGCGGGCGAAGCCCTACGGGACATTCGCCGTTCGGTGAGCGCTTTACGCGCTCCTGAGATGAGAATTTCACCTGGGAGAAGAACTGGAAAAATTGGTACGAAAAATCGATTCTCCGACTTTGAAGGTGACCATGGATTTTAGCGGGGATGAGAGCCCTTACCCCCGCTCAACACGCATCGCTTTATACCGGGCTGCCCAGGAGGGTCTGACCAATATCCAGAAACATGCGCAGGCCAGGCATGCCTTTTTGCGTGTAGCCTTCGACCAACAGGTAGCTCGGTTGGTGCTGCGCGATGATGGCGCTGGTTTTAACCTGCAGCATTTGCAGGGGAATGGTACTTCTGCCAGTACCAGCTTT
>CAWJHE010000002.1:0-20841 GCA_963842455.1 uncultured Chloroflexia bacterium | reverse complement strand
TCAGCAGTGATCCAGGTTTACATCGAAGCCATCCGCAATACGCCCTTCTTGGTGCAGCTTTTCTTTGTATATTTCGGTTTGCCTACCTTGGGGATTTTGGTGCCTGCCTGGCAAGCGGCCTTGCTGGCCTTGACGATCAATATTGGCGCATACGCCACGGAGATTATGCGAGCCGGGGTTGAGGCTATTTCGAAAGGGCAAATTGAGGCGGGTCGTTCCTTGGGGCTTTCTACTATTCAGATATTCACGCATATTATCATTAAACCGGCTTTGATGACGGTTTACCCGGGCATTAACCAGTCAATTCATCCTGTTCATGCTAAATTCTGCGGTAATCTCAGCTATTTCCGCCGCAGGAACTAGCCTATCAAGCCTATTTTATCTCAGTCGCGCACCTTCCGAAGCTTTGAGATTTATCTGTTTGTGACGCTGCTTTACTTAGGCCTGGCATACTCGTTCCGGGCAGTCTTTGGATTGATCGGCAAATTACTCTTTGGAAAGGTACCGGTGAATCAGTCATGAGAGAATTCAACTTCCTGGAAGTATTATTTGCCCTGCTGCGGGCTACTCAGTGGACGATCCTCTTATCGATCGTTGCCTTTATCGGCGGTGGTATCTTAGGACTGCTTATCACCGTCATGCGTGTATCCAAGAGCCGCATCTTGCGGGAGATCAGCAAATTTTATATTGCCTTTTTCCAGGCACGCCGCTGCTGATGCAGTTATTCCTGATCTTCTTTGGTATTCCCGATCCTGTTGGGCTTTGACGTACCGGCTTTTGTTTCCGCCAGCATTGCGCTGATTGCCTATACCACAGCTTACCTGGCAGATATCTGGCGCGGCAGCATTGAGTCGATCCCCAAAGCGCAGTGGGAAGCGGGCACATCGCTGGGCTTGAGCTGGATACAGCAATTTCGGTACGTCATTCTGCCCCAGGCCATCAAGGTTTCCATCCCACCCACGATCGGTTTTGCCGTCCAGGTGATCAAGAATACTTCTTTGACCTCCATCATTGGCTTTGTTGAACTGACCCGCCAAGGGCAAATTCTGAACAATGTGACTTTTCGCCCATTCGTGATCTTCACCATGGTCGGCGTGATCTATTTTGTCGTTTGTTATCCGTTGTCGATCTATTCCAAGCGCCTGGAGGCGAAATTAACCGTAGAAACCCGCTAGGTCGCACTCGATTATATTCACCGGTCAGCAAGCCTGGCCGTGGAAGAAAAGTTGGTCAAAATCATTCGATCAAGAAATTAGGAGATGAAAGATGAAAACAAGAAATCGATTTTTGCAAATTGTTTTATCAGGATTGCTGATGCTAGCATTCCTGGTAGGTTGTTCAGGCAGCGCCACACCGGCGGCTGCTCCTGAAGCCGGTGCCGCTCCCGAAAGCGGCGCTGCGCCTAGCAGCGGCGGAACAACCAATATCCTGGATGAAATCGTTTCCAGAGGAAAAATCCGTATTGCAGTTCCAGAAGACACTCCACTGTTCGGCTCGATGGGCACCGGCGGCCAATACGAAGGCTATGATATCGATATTGCCAATATGCTGGGTAAAGATATGGGCGTCGAAGTCGAGCTTGTCCCCGTCTCCAGCCAGAACCGTATCCCTTATCTGACATCCGGCAAAGTCGACCTGATCATCGCCAATATGGGTATCAAACCCGAGCGCGCTCTGGTGATCAATTTCTCGAACGCCTACGCGCCTTTCTTCTGGGCAGTTTACGGCTCAGCGGACAAAGCGGTAACGAATGTCGAAGAAGCCAAAGCCTACAAAGTTGGCGCAACCCTGGGGACTTTGGAAGAAATCGCCTTCTCCGATGCTGCTGGTCCAGATGCGGACATCCAGCGCTTCTCTGACCAGGCGACCACCGTGCAGGCTTTTCTAACGGGCCAGGTGGATTTGATCGTGGCTGGCAATGCCATCGCCACCCAGATCATCAAAGATCACCCGGAGATGAACGTGGAATCCAAGTTCGTCATCCAGCAATCTCCTTGCCATATCGGCGTACGCCGCGGCGACGAAGCCTTGCTGACCTGGGTAAATGCCTTCATTTACTCCCACATGTTGAATCACGACCTGGACAACCTTTCCACCAAGTGGTTCGGCGAACCGCTGCCAGATTTCCCGAATTTCTAATTGACCTTGATATTTGCCGCCAACGTACCTGTTGAGTTAGGTTGGCGGCAACGACTGGAAACCTTGCTGGAGGATGTAGATATGGCTAACGAACTAGGAAAAGAGATCATCATCTGTAAAGATGTGCATAAATGGTATGGTGATTTCCACGCCTTGAAAGGCATCACCACCACTGTGCGTGAGCGCGAAGTAGTGGTGGTGATCGGTCCTTCGGGATCGGGAAAATCGACCTGGATCCGCACATTAAACCGCCTGGAAGAACACCAAAAAGGTCAAATTTTCATCGATGGGATTGAATTGAACCAGGATGTGAAGAATATCAAAAACATTCGGGCAGAAGTGGGCATGGTGTTCCAACAATTCAACCTGTTTCCACACCTGACGGTTTTGGAAAATATCACCCTGGCGCCTCTGCTGGTACGCAAGTGGCCACGCAAACAAGCCGAAGAAGTGGCTTTGCAGCAGCTGGAGAAAGTGAAAATTCCGGAGCAGGCAAACAAATACCCCAGCCAGCTATCTGGTGGTCAGCAACAACGTGTTGCGATTGCACGCTCGCTGGCCATGAAACCTAAGATTATGTTGTTTGATGAGCCGACATCCGCTCTTGATCCTGAAATGATTAAAGAAGTACTGGATGTTATGCAGGACCTGGCAGAATCTGGGATGACAATTGTGGCGGTGACGCATGAAATGGGATTTGCGCGTGGCGTGGCTAACCGGGTGATCTTTTTTGATGGTGGTGTCATTGTTGAGGAGAAACCCCCCGAGGTTTTCTTCGCTCACCCGGAAGAAGAACGCACAAAACGCTTTTTGAACCAGATTTTGCGACATTAGTTTATCGTGCTAGTAATAAGTGGAATAAACGTGTGAATATCGAGAATGTAAAGAAACAGTTGATTTTCCTGTTCTATTTGTTCAATAGCCTCTACATGCCTCACTGATCCTGGCATTTCCTTCAAAAAAACACACTCCTCCGTAACGAACCGCCGGAAGCATCGCAGCCTCCGGCGGTTTGTAAGGAGATGACCAGCATGTCCCCTCAAGCTAGAAACATCCGTTTAGATTTTTTTATTGCCAGTCGAGATGTGTATAGTCTTACGCACACTATCTGGCCGGAACTTAATTTCTAAATTTTAAGGGTACGGTCTGACATTCACCAGGCCTTCAACTTTGCCAGCGTTTTCCAGGAGGTATTGTGCAGCGTCAGCCCAATCTTTGTTGAACTTGGCAGCTTCTTCTTCGGTGGCAGTTCCAGCAGCTAGCTTGCCGCCAGGTTCGGTGAGAACAGTTTCGTTGATTGCGGGTATAACCTTGCCGATATTCCAGGACACAGCAACGCTTTGACCGGTATCCACGCGGGTGAAGATCCATTCCATAAAGGGTGGTTTCGTTCCGACGGGTTCTTCGGTGTAGATGAACAGGTTGCGGCGAACCATGAGCGAGTTGCCTTTGAAGATAGAGCCGGAGAAACCGGTTTTAGGCGCTGCGCCAGTAATATAGCCCATGACCTCACCGAAGACGCCGATATTCCACTCATCTTCAGCCCCAGGGGCGGTGATTTGGATTTGCCCACGCACGGGAACTTCATCGCCTGGATAGAGTTGATCCAGAGCCATCTTAGTCATTGTCCAAGCAGCAGCCACGACCATGCAGGAGTGTCCCGAGTATTTGACGACTTCTTCGTAGTAATAGGGGACGGGATCGTCGGTCTGGTCCAGCATCTCGAGTAATGGATCGCGCATCAGGATTGGCGGTGTAGTGGTGATGTGGTCAATTTTCCATTTGATAGTCGCTTGATGCAGCTGTAGCGGCTGGCGCTGGTGAGCAAGCAGCCAAGAACACCGCCAGAAGGATAAGAACAGTGATCGACCTATACAGCTTTTTCATTTGCTTTCTATCTCCCTGTTCTTTTGAAAATAGTGCATTATTTGAGATTGGTCTGTTGATCAATCTATTCAATTGTTATAGGTTGCAGTGTCTAAACTATCAAGAAGGTTAGACACTGCAACTTTGTAAATTTGTATTTATGCTTCTTTTTCGAACAAGCGAGCTTTGACAACCGGGATGAACATGAGAACAACCAGCGCCAGGCCCATCAGAGCGCCGTACAGGTAGTCATTGGTGGCATGGCGGACATAGTGGGTTGCGCCGCTGGCGACGAGGGTGACCACACCAGCGATCAGAGTCATATACCAGCCGGACATTTTCTTCATGCCGACTTGATAGATGGCCAGGGTGCACATGTATCCAGGCGACCCAAAGGGCAAGCCAACCAAAGTAGGTGATGGCGATGCCGGGGGCAAAGAGCGGGCGGGCAGGGTGACCGTAGAGAATCCGGAATGCAGCGTGACCATTGGCGAAGTTCTCAGCGGCGGTGACGCCCAGCATCAAGAATACGGCTGCTTCAGCAATTCGCTGAGTCCAATCAACTTTCTCAAGCAGGATCAAGGCGAAGTAGGGGATCAGACCGATGGCCATCATGATCACAGCTGGTGGGAAGCCGCCTTCGACGCTGCCAACAAAGTTCATCCAGGGCACGATCATGTAGGCGCCGCCGATGGATGGGATGGCAAGCAGGATCAGCGCTAAGCCACGAGTCCAGCGTTCGCCGTTGTAAAGCGGTTTTACGATAGCTAACAAAGCAATACCGGCCATACAGGATAGTGTGCTCCAGAAGGGGTAGAAGAAGCTAACCAACCAAACGGTCAATTGTAGTAATGGAGCTTGCGGGTTGCCTTCAGCAGTAAATTTGGCGATACGGGCTTGCTGGTAGGTGACGATGGGATTGACCATATCAAAGCCCAGGAAGGGTACGTAGACAATCATCAGGATCGCGGCCAAAATAATCAAGCCGATTACAACCTGACGTGTCTGTTTAGGGGTGGATTGTAACATTTTAAAGCCTCCTTAACAAAAGAAAAAAGAATATATGACAGTACGTAATAAATATATTACAGTATTACTCATCTTGGCTTTAACTTATGTTAAGGATTTCACAAACTGGTCGGGGAATTTTGGGTTAATCTTCGACGCGCATGCGGTATCCGACCCCTGGTTCGGTGAATATGACGCTTGGTCGGGTTGGGTCGCTTTCGATTTTTCGGCGCAGATTGGAGATATTCACCCGCAGAAGGTGCGCTTCTTCTTCATAGCCCCCACCCCATATCTTCTGGATGATTTGTTTATGGGTCAATACTTTTCCGGCATTTTGTACCATTAATTTAAGCAAGTCATATTCTGTCGGTGTGAGACTGATCTCTTCACCATCCTTGCTTACTTTTCTGTGAGACAGGTCTACAACCAAGGTGTCAAAGCGCATGATCGGTTCCCCTGATCCGTGCTGAAGGCTGCGACGTAATACCCCTCGCACCCGCGCCATTAATTCTCCCATGCCAAATGGTTTTGTCAGGTAGTCATCGGCTCCGGCGTCTAAGGCTTGGATTTTAACCTTTTCCTGATCGCGCACAGATAGGATGATGATAGGCGTTTGGGACCATTCTCTCAATTTCTGAGTGACTTGCAGCCCATCCATATCCGGTAATCCCAGGTCGAGAAAAATGATATCCGGACGATGTTCAAGTACAACGGCAAGCGCTTCGCTGCCAGAGGCGGCTTCCAGGATGGTGTGCCCCATGGATGTAAGGGAGGCGCGCAAGAAGCGGCGTATGGCGCGCTCATCATCCACAACCAGAATTTTCAATCCATTTTCATTCATGATTTTTTGCTTTCTCCGAAAGCGGCAAGCGGATGAGAACAGAAAGACCACCAGCAGGTTGGTTGCGAGCCGATATCTGACCGCCGTGCGCTTCGATGAAACCTTTGCTGATCGAAAGCCCCAAGCCTAATCCGCCAGTGTGCTTGCACCTTTGATGAGCGAAAGAATTTCCCAAAAATATGTTCCAGGTCTTCATCAGCGACACCTTCCCCCTGGTCGTTGATTTCGATTTCGATAAAACCGCTTGCTTGTCTGCAATTGATCTCAATGATCGTGTCGGGTGGTGAATATTTCGCAGCGTTTACCAGTAAGTTGACCAGCACCTCGACCATCAAAGCCACATCCAATTCGAGCATCGCAAAATCTTGGTCCAGGTTTGCTCGAACGGCGCGGTCAGGGTACTGCTGGGCAAAGCGTTCCAGCGAAATTCCGACCAGGTCTTCTAAGTCGCAAGGCTCCAGGTTCAGTTTGACTGTGCCCGTTTCCAGGCGGCTCATGTCCAAGAGATTGCCGACCAGCAGGTTCATACGCCGTGCGTCTTCGTAGGCAGTCTGGATGATTTCATAGCGGGCATTTTGATCCTCTTGAGGTTTGTCAGGAGCTGAATTTGCTTCGGCAAGTGAACTGAGAGCGCCGGTAATCGATACCAATGGCGTGCGCAGCTCATGAGAGATACTGTTAAGCAGGGCTGTTTGTAAACGTTCAATATCTTTCAATACTTTTGCCTGGCTGGCCTGTTCAGTCAGGTGTGCGCGTTCGATGGCCAGGGCTGCCAGGTTGGTGAAACCATTTAATAAGTTTCGTTGGGTGGCATCAGACAAGAAAGCAGGGTTGCCCCCTTTTTCTATACCAAGTACTCCCACAACACCTAAACTGGTGCGCAACGGTAAGAATAGAATAGACGTGTAGCTGATTTTCGCTCAGGTTGTATGGCTGGTTGGGCGAGCGCTTTGATTCGGCGAGGTAGAGCTGCTGCGCGCTCAGCAATTCATCCGGCGTCAATCCAGTTCCGCCAGATGCTTCTGCTTGCTGGGCCGAATCGGCGACCAGGAGGAGACCGTTATCTGAGGGCAGTAAAACCAACACCCGGGTGGCAAAACTTTGGTGGATATGGTGCACAACCGAGTGAAGCATATCTTCGAGGTCCAAGGCTCTGGTTAAATCCTCGCTGAGCGAGTTCAACGCAGCGGTGTGGGCTTCTTTCTGGCGGATGATTTCCACCTGGCTAGCAACACGGGCTACGGTGGTGCTGATGACCAGACCGACAACCAGTAATCCGATAAAGGTAAGCAGGTATTGTGTATCTGCAACCGTAAAGCTCAGACGAGGTTCGATTAAAAAGAAATCAAAGGTGATCACGCTAAGCAAGGATGCCAGAATTGCCGGTCCTCTTCCAAAAAATACTGCAGAGACGACCACCGCAAGTAAATACAGCATGACCAGGTTGACAGCATCAATCTGAAAATGGATCGGTATGCTGATGATGGTTGCCAGGAGCACTAACCCTGCACTTTGAGCATAACGCCAAAAAACAGGCAGCCATTTATTTTCTGGGATTCGTTTTCGGTACATCATCAATAACAATTCTAATCCTAATGCACTTGATAGGGGACTTCAATAATTACCAGATCTTCTCTTTCGCGGAGGACTTTTCGAAGGGTTTCTGCCGTGCGCATATGTAAGAATTGAGACCACCATTCCTTGGAAGTGAAAGTGGGAATGACAATCGTGAGCACTTCATTTTCCATTTTGTGCTCATCCAGATACATCAGATATTCCAGGAATGGCTCGATCATCAGCCGGTATGGTGATTGCAGCACCACCAGGCGACAACCTTCACCATACTTCCCCCATTTGGCATTTAATTTTTCGCTTTCGATAGGATCGGTGGAAATATGGACAGCGGTCACATCCGAAGACAGCTGCCTGGCATATCGCAGAGCTGCCAGTGATCCCTGGTGGACGCCGCTTACCAGAAGCAGCACCCGATTGCGACGAATGGGGGGATTTATGGAGCCTTTTTCCAGGGTGAGGTTTTGGGCTAGACGCTGGTAATGCCGGTGAATTGTGAAGAAAATGGCGACCAGAATGGGTATGATGAAAATCACAATCCATGCGCCGTCAGAAAACTTGGTGATACCGAAAACAAACATAACAACCAGGGTACATACAGCACCGAAGCCGTTGACCAGCATTTTGATGGTCCAGCGCTGATCGAATTTCAGAGTAGAACCGCCTTCTAGAATTTCCTCATCTTTTTGCAGATGGCCGCTTTTCCACCAGCGATGCGCCATGCCTGTTTGAGAAAGTGTGAAGGAAAGGAAGACACCAATGGCGTATAAAGGTATCAAACGGGTGACACTGGCCTGGAAAATGATGATCAGCAGGCAAGAGATGATTGTAAGAGAGACAATACCCCAGGAATAGACCAGGCGGCTGCCCCGGTAGGTGAGCTGGCGAGGGAGATAGCCATCTTTGGCGGCAAGCGCGCCTAACCTGGGAAAATCGGCAAAAGCGGTGTTGGCTGCCAGGACAAGAATCATGGCGGTGCCAGCGATGATGGCCAGGTAAAAGACATTGCCATTACCATAGATCGTGCGTGCAATTTGTGAAATCACTGTCTCCGTTTCGGACGGGATAACATGGATATGACGGGCAAGAAAGGTTATCGACAGAAACAATGTGCCTAAGATGAGGGACATCCAGATTAACGTGATGCCTGCATTG
Organism: uncultured Chloroflexia bacterium; assembly: GCA_963842455.1. Classification (GTDB taxonomy): domain Bacteria; phylum Chloroflexota; class Anaerolineae; order Anaerolineales; family UBA4823; genus CAWJHE01. Next base: position 12,260 of record CAWJHE010000002.1, on the reverse strand, counting down.
CGGCTGCGTGGCTCTTTAAACGCTGTGATGCCATTTGAAATTGCTTCAATGCCGGTCAAAGCAGAGGTTCCGTTCGCAAAGGCATGCAATAATAAAAAGGGTGTAACGGTGACCATCAGGTTGCCAGCTGTATGTGCGGCTTGCTCAAGATGTGGCGGGTCGATGACTACGCCAAGGGTGCCAGTAAAATAACGGAACATTCCGATGGCGACCGTGATCAACATGCTGAAAACAAAAAAGTAAGTTGGTATGGCGAATGTGATGCCCGATTCTTTAACGCCTCGCAGATTGATCAGCATGATCAAGCTGACCAAACCAACAGCGATCCAGATACGAAAATCGTGAATAGCTGGGAAGGCGGAAACGATTTGAGCAACACCAGAAGAGACAGATACGGCGACGGTTAGAATGTAATCGGTGAGCAGGGCAGCTCCAGCTGCTTGTGCGGGTAGATCACCCAAGTTGTCACGAGCTACGATGTATGCACCGCCTCCACCAGGGTATGCATGAATGGTCTGTTCATAGGAAATGGTCACGATGGCCATCAGCAAAGCGATGGCGATTGCGATCGGGATAGAATATTCAAAGGCTGCAGTACCAGCCACGGCAAGGACTGCCAGGATTTCCTGCGTTGCGTAAGCCGTTGATGAGAGCGCATCGGAGGCGAAGACAGCTAGCCCGACAGCTTTCCCGATGGTTTGATGGGGTGCATCGGCAGTGGCCAAAGGGCGTCCAATTAACCAGTTTCTCCATGTTTTGGGTATAGCTGTGGTTGGTTGGAATTCGTAAGTATTCAAACCGTTTCTTTTGATGTTCGGTTCCATATCGATTCTTTCTCTGCTTTTTAATAGTTGGTAACAAACCGACTAATCTTACTTCTATGCAGATCAAGAATAGGTCAAGGAACCCGCTAAGGGTGTCAAGAAGATGTCAAGAAAATCGGGAAACTTGGTAAGAGTGGACTATCGAGTGGTTGGATTGATTTCTAAAATCTGCGCCTGTGGCCAAATGCGGGTAGCTTTTGGGATCAAATCCGGGCGGACAACGATAAAGGCAGCCTGGAGGCTGGTTGTTTGCGCGGGCTGGATAGGATGAGGCGCGCCTTCGTTCGAGGGTGTGGGTGGGCGCGAAATCAGATTAAGTATGCTGCCGAATTGAATGGCATGGGTGAAACCCAACCCATGCACAAATTCCAGCGGACCTAGTTCGTCGATGATCAGAAGCGTGGCAGCCTGGCTTGCCGATGGCATGATGGCTGACGAGTAAGTTGTATAACAAGTCGTTGCCCCATTGCAGGACATCTTCGTGCATTTGCCAACCACCCAGAACCAGCTCGCCAGTCTGCAGGCGACGGATGCCGCCTTTGCCGGCGCTCAGATGCTGGGGGATGGGTGTGCTCATGACGCGCTCCTGACCGCTGGCCAGATCTACCAGGTTGATGGCAACCTTGACGCCGTTCTCAAAGGTCCCCGGGCTGAGCAAGCCGCAGACCTGGTAACCGGCCTGCCTGGCAGCGGATACCAGCTTTTTGAGCCAGGTGGTTTTGCCTGCGCCGCGCTCACCGGTGACAAGGTAGATGCCGGAGACCGATCCGCTTGTTTGGAGGGCTGAAATCAGTTTTGCTGGAGTGGTTTGTGCACACATCATGAACTTCCTAAGAACAGAATCATTTTGATCTCTCGCAAAGCTCGCCAAGTACTCAATGTTTTTTTAAATTTCATCATGCGAATCATCTGGCTTGATGCATGTAAAGCGATGAGCTTATGCGATCGGAAGGACCAATGATAAAAATTCTATCATAAGATGGATCAATGCAAAACTTCAATCACGAGAATCTCAGGAATGAAGCTATAATCAAAATCCATAATTTTTTTTGATCTCTCGCAAGGTCGCAAAGTATGCAAAGAATTTCTTATCTCTCGCAGAGAATTTCTTATGTCTCGCAGAGACGTAGAGTGCGCAGAGATTTCTTTCTTGAAATAAGCTCACCGATCATTTTGCATAGCCCACGAAGTGCGATCAGCTTTTTTGATCTCTCGCAGAGCCCGCAGAGACGCAGAGCTTTTCTTTCTTGAAAGTATGTCACATAGATCATTTTGCAGGCCCACGAAGTGCGATCAGCTTATCTCTCGCAGAGACGCAGAGTGCGCAGAGATTTCTTTCTTGAAATAAGCTCACAGATCATTTTGCATGGCCCACGAAGTGCGATGAGCTTTTTTGATCTCTCGCAGAGCTTGCAGGAGCTTGCAGAGAAAGCAGAGCTTTTTTCGTAAGTCGATATCACACTGCGCACGTCACGTGAAGACAATTTTCTGCAGCAGAAACCGGATGGGTACCGGGTGTATACACAAAATGGAAAATTCCGCCCAAGGGTGTGGTAAATTTAGATGAATTAGGAGAGTATTCAACATGGATGCTGAGATCGAGATTTTTCTACAAAAGTTACCGCCGGAGAAACAAGAAATTCTGCGCGGGTTTCAAAGCCCTTACCAGGTGCAGGCCTACCTGGACGGTCTTGCCCTATATTGCCGAAGAACGCGACCGCTCCCCGCTGGATGTGATGCTGGATGGGCAGGGGCATTGCCTGGATGGCGGCTCTGCTGGCGGCGGTCGGGTTGCGCTACCTGGGGTTTACGCCGGTGATCATTGACCTGGTTCCAGAGCCGGGTAAGGACGATGACCATGTGCTGGCGCTTTTTCAGGTGGATGGTTTGTATGGGGCGGTGGCGAAATCCAATTATGTCGGGCTGCGATACCGTGAACCGGTGTATCGAAGTTTGCGCGAGCTGGTAATGTCCTACTTTGAGCCATACTTCAGCGTCGAGGGCGAAAGAAGCCTGCGCGGCTACACACGACCGATGGATTTGCGAAAGCTGGACCGGTTTGAGTGGATGTGGAGTGAAGAAGGCGTTCAAGAGATTTCTAAGCGATTGTATGCACGCAAATGGATTCCACTGCTAAGTCCTGCCAGCATTGAACGGCTCAACCCGGTGGATGAGCGTTCCTACGCCGGGAATACGATTGGGACTAACCTGGACGAAGCGTTCAATGGGAAAAACCGGGCAGGTCATTGAAAGCCTGGGCAAAACTTGAGGGGAGTGCGTAATCCAGCGTGAACAGGCTCTCCGGTATTTCCACGTCATAAAGGATCGAGGTGATCTCGATTTCCTGGGTCAGGTAGCGGCCGTCCGGCTTGGTGTAGGCTTCCAGGCGCAGGATGACCCCGGTCTGCGCGTCGATCCAGAAGCGGTTCAGGCGCTGGCTGGCAAATTCGGGGATCCATTCGAGCATGTATGCTGGACGATTGGCGATCACAGCTGTTCCGATCGGCCGGTATTCGCCCGGTCGAGCTGCCAGCCCGATCGGGTACAGGTTGTCGACCAGCGGGTTGGGGATAAAGCTTTCGGACGGCTGTACCGGTAATCCGGTGTCAACAGATGGCATTTTGGGCGGATGGAGAATGTATTCGGGGAAGGGTTGCGGGTCCATGCCGGGGATGAGGTAAGCGCTGCCATCGGAGGCATATAGGGCATTCGGTGTTCCTTGAATTGGACCCGACAAGGCCAGCATGTAGAATGGCCGGCGGATCCACACCTGGTGGCGTTCTTCAGAGTTGAGCTGATTTGTTGCCTCACCGCTATACCATTTCCCGCTGGCTTCCACCCATAGTGAAGACCAATTTTCGTGGGAGTGGAGCATTAAGTTCTGCAGGGTTTTTCCGTCCGGTAAATCCGTTGGGGGTTGGGCGAGGTTATCGGGTGGAGGCGGCGTTTCTGCCTGGGTTGACGACGGGGTTGGCGCGATGATGGTTGCCACGGCTGGCTGGCTGGTGGGTATGGGTTCGGGAGGCGCTGCAACCGGCTGAGTGGCTGTCGATGTGGGTTGGCAGGCGCTGAGCAGCAGGGAGAATGTGATCAGGATGATGAGGAGGGTATATTTCATGGGTTGCTCCTGGTGGTAAAGATTTTTCCTTTTTAGCCACGAAGGGCCACGAAGATTCACGAAGGTTTTTTTTATTAGCCACGAATTTTCACGAATTTCACGAATTAGATTTTTTTAGCCACGAAGGGCCACGAAGATTCACGAAGGTTTTTTTTATTAGCCACGAATTTTCACGAATTTCACGAATTAGATTTTATTAGCCACGAAGGGCCACGAAGTTTCACGAAGGTTTTTTTGTTAGCCACGAATGTCCACGAAGTTTCACGAATTAGATTTTCTTAGCCACGAAGGGCCACGAAGATTCACGAAGGTTTTTTGTTAGCCACGAATTTTCACGAATTTCACGAATTAGATTGCTACACAAAGATGGTTAACAAGCTATTTGACCTTGCATGCTTTGCGGCTTTGCGAGAGATTCATTTCAATAAAGAATACGTCATTTTAGCTTGTATATGGACGCTGCAGGTGCGAATTGGTTCCCGGATTTAGCAAAATCTTGCGTTTCGGGGTGCTCCATGTTAAGATTTAATCAACATCTTTTTCCGAATAAAGCGATTTTAATACCATGATATAGGGAGCCAGCCATGCGAGAATTCTTTTATCCGAACAGCGTAGCGGTGATTGGTGTTTCCTCCCGTCCGACCAACCTGGGGCGTAATATTGTCGCCAACCTGGTGGAGTACGAGTTCAATGGGATTGTGTATGCTGTCGGGCCAAGCGGGGGCACGGTTGAAACGCGGCGCATTTACCATGCTGTGGGCGACATTCCGGATCATGTAGACCTGGCGGTGATCTTCACTCCGGCGAAGACGGTGCCTGGGGTGCTGGAGGAATGTGGTCGCAAGGGGATTCGTCGGGTAGTGATTGAGACAGCCGGCTTCCGGGAGTATGGCGAGGAAGGCAAGCGTTTGGAAGAAGAGATTGTGCGCATAGCCAGTAATTATGGGATCCGCTTTGTGGGGCCGAACTGCATTGGGGTGATGAACATGGAGAATGGGCTATGTGTGCCTTTCCCGCGATTGACGAAATTCGTCAAGGCTGGCGATGTCTCCGTGATTACACAGAGCGGCGGCGTGGGAATGAGTGTGCTCAATTTGATGGCAAACGAAGGCTTGCGCCTGAACAAGTTCGTTTCGGTGGGGAATGTGCTGGATATCAGCGCTGAAGATTTGATGGAGTATATGATCGATGACCCAGGCACGGCGATTATCTTTGTATACCTGGAGAGCATCAACAACGGCCGGCGTTTAATGGATGTGGCGCGCAAGTCGCACAAACCGATCCTGGTCTTCAAAGCCAATATCGGACGGTTGGGGCAGAAAATTGCTCAATCGCATACCGCTTCGCTGACCAGCGATGATAAGGTCGTGGAAGCTGCCTTCCGGCAGGCTGGGGTGATGCGCGTGCACGATGCGACCACTTTGGGCAACAATATGAAAATACTGCGCCTACCGCCCATCCGCGGCAAACGCCTGGCGATCATTTCGCGCTCGGGTGGGCATGCGGTCATTGCAGCAGATGCCTGCGAGCTCTCCGGCTTTGAGCTGGCGCATTTTCCGGAGAGCTTTTTGCGGGAAATCGAACAGCATTTCCGGGCATCTGTGATCAAACTGACCAATCCGTTGGACCTGGGCGATTTGTTTGATTTGAATTTGTATGCGCAGATTGTCGAACAGACCTTACAGCTGGAAGATGTGGATGGGGTGGTGTTCTTGCATACTTCGCTTTCCGAAGCAGAGAACCTGGCCAGCCGGGCATTGTTAGAGCGCATCATGGGGTTGGTGGAGCAGTATCAAAAACCGGTGGCTTACTACCTGTCGACTGCCGCCCAAGAAATTTCTTACTTGAAGCAGAATTATGCCTTTCCAGTTTTTACCCAGGTTGTGGAGACTATTCGCGCCCTGGAAATCAGCCAGCGTTACGATTTCCTGGCGCAAAGGTTGAAGAAGGATAAGGAGATCCAGCATTTCCAGGTCGATCGGGCGGCTGCCAGGAAGCTGGTGGAGCACGCCAAGGTCGAGGGGCGAGATTTGCTCCTATCGGAAGCCCTGTCACTTCTGGAAATCTACGGCATACCGACGGTTCAGGGGCGCTGCGCTCAGACCATCGAAGAAGCTCAGAACGCTGCTCAGCAGATCGGGTATCCGGTAGCGATCAAAATCGTGGCGGAACAGATCTCGCATAAATCCGATGTGGGGGGCGTGCAGCTCAATTTGCGCAATCCTGAAGCCCTTGCGGAAGCCTTCGAAGAGATGATGACCCGTATCCGCAGCGCATATCCGCAGGCGCACCTGGATGGTGTGCTGGTGCAGCCCATGGTCAGTGGTGGGCGCGAGCTGATCTTGGGGGGACGTCAAGACCCTCAATTCGGTCCGGTGGTGGTTGTGGGTTTGGGGGGGATATTTGTTGAAATCCTGAACGAAGTTTCGGTGAGGGTCGCACCGTTGGCAAGCTGGGAGGCGCGGGAGATGATCGAAGAGTTCCGCGGCGCGCAGATCTTGAAGGGTGCGCGCGGCGACCAGGCTTCGGATATCGAAGCCGTGGTCGATGCTTTACTGCGCCTGGCTCAGCTGCTGCAGGACTTCCCGGAAATCCAGGAAGTCGATATCAACCCCCTGAGGGTGTTTTACGAGAACGAAGGCTGCCGCGCTCTGGATGCCAGAATGTTGTTATCCAAAGGCTAAGCTTACGAGATGGTCGGGAATTTATCCATCGGTGCGTAGGACAAGCCCACCAGTCCAGGTCCGGTATGTGCGCCTAAGACAGGGGCAATATCGCTGATTGGCAATTTTTCGCAAGGGAAGACCTTCTCGATCATTTCCTGCAATTGGTCAGCGCCTTCGGGATAATTGGCATGGGCCACCTGGATGCGCAGGGGAGCGCCGCGGGGCACATCCTTGGCAATCAAGTTAACGATGCCGGCCATGGCTTTAGTGAAAGTGCGCTGCTGGTCGCGTTGGAAGTATTTCCCGTCTTGTTTTCCCACACCAATGATTGGCTTGATGTTGAGCAGTTGCGCCAAAAGACCTTTGATATGGCTGATACGCCCGCCATGGATCAAGTATTTCAGATCCGGAAGGGTAAAAACTGTTTCGGTGATTTCGCGAATGCGTTCGAGCACTGGCACGGTTTGAGCGGCATTCCAGCCAGCCTGGGCAGCGCGCACCGCGGCTTCCACCTGCCAGCCCTCACCGATGGAGAGGGTCATGGTGTCGTGTATGGTGACATGCGCTTCTGGGACCTGGGCGGCGCCATCTCGGGCGGAGTTCGAGGTGCCGCTAAGCCCGGACGAAATGTGCACCGACAGAATTTCAGGGTCTTTTGCAGCCAGCTCTCGGTAGAGCTCCGCAAATTCACCCGGTGAGGGCAGCGATGTCGTCGGTAGTGCACCCGTTTCTGCTAATAAGGTATAAAATTCTTTATAGGTAATATCAATGCCTGAGCGGTAGGTCTTACCGGCCAGGTTGATACTGAGCGGAACCACGGTAACTTTTCCGCCCGCTAATTGCTGTTGCGAGATGTCGCATCCTGCATCACTAACGATTTGCATAGCTCTCCTCCTAGATTTTCATTTAGAAAAGATTAACCGCTTTCAAGCCAGGATACCAGTGCCCCAGGTCCTATTTTTATGCCTGGTTTTACTCAGATTCCAGGCAGGCATTAGCCATTAGATAGATGACTTTTGACTAAGAAGAGGCGACTTTGGGGCACTATCACTCACGGGCTGGCGCATGCTATAATCAAATTTCGAGAGAATGATGCCATGCGAGAGAACAAACATCCAGAACAAGCACCACCCCTGAGCCTGGAGTCCGTGCTGCGGCGGACCACCTCACGCCCATTTCGTTTTAAGTTCTCCGTCTTGTATATCAGTATAACCGGCGCGGTGGCTTACTTGAACGGGGTGGCGAACTGCCAGGGAAGCCTGCCGTTTGATTTCAACTCTTGGATTGCCGTGATCCTGGTGGTGCTCTTGTGGTTGGAGTGGTTTGAGGAGAGCCGCTATCGCAATTCGCCGCCGCGCATGATCGCTTTGGGGATGCTGGCTGTGCGCATCTTATTGATCGAAGGCATTGTAGCCCTGGACTGTAACCGGATAGCCGTTTTTCTTTATCCAATGATCCCCTATAGCGCTTATTTTGCTTTTGGCGCTCGCACCAGTGTATTCCTCAGCCTATTCTATGTGGTCTTCAATATCTGGCGCGTCAGCCAGGTGGAGCAATTGTGGTACACCAACCCCGAAGCTGCTTCCAATATCCTGGCGCTGACCTTTGTGATGTTATTTGTGCCCTTGATTGCGCATATCATCCGCAGGGATGACGCCCACCGCCAGGAGACAGAGCAATTACTGGCTGATCTGGAAGTTTCGCACCGGCGACTGCAGGCTTACACCGAACAGGTAGCCGAGCTTTCAGCCGCGGAGGAGCGGGTGCGGCTAGCGAGGGATATCCATGATTCGCTAGGACACTACCTGACAGCGGTGCATATCCAATTAGAAAAGGCGCTGGCTTACCAGGAACGCAATCCAAAGGAAGCCACCCAGGCAATGCTGGATGCCAAGCAAGCTGCGGGCGAAGCCCTGCGCGACATTCGCCGCTCGGTGAGCGCTTTACGCGCTCCTGAGACAGAATTTCACCTGGGAGAAGAATTGGAAAAATTGGTACGAAAAATCAATTCGCCGGATTTGAAGGTGACCATGGATTTTAGCGGCGATGAGAGCCCTTACCCCCGCTCAACACGCATCGCTTTATACCGGGCTGCCCAGGAGGGTCTGACCAATATCCAGAAACATGCGCAGGCCAGGCATGCCTTTTTGCGTGTAGCCTTCGACCAGCAGGTAGCTCGGTTGGTGCTGCGCGATGATGGCGCTGGTTTTAACCTGCAGCATTTGCAGGGGAATGGTACTTCTGCCAGTACCAGCTTTGGATTGCGCGGGATTCGCGAGAGATTGGAGATGCTACGCGGCAGCCTGGTGGTTCAGAGTGCTCCTGAACAGGGGACGGTGTTAATTGCTGAGGTGCCGAGGGCAACAGAAATTTTAAATCCTGAGACAAGGAATAGCTTATGAGCCTGCAACCGATAACCATCCTGATTGTTGACGACCAGCGCCTGGTCCGAGAAGGAATTGCTTCTCTCCTGGCTCTACAAGAAGGTATGCAAGTGCTGGGCATGGCGACCAATGGCGAAGAAGGCGTGGCGATGGCTTTGGAGCTACAGCCCCAGGTGGTGCTGATGGATGTGCGCATGCCGCGCATGGATGGAATTGCGGCGACGATTGAAATTCGCAAGCGCCTGCCAGGCTGCCAGGTGTTGATGCTGACCACCTTTGATGATGAAGAATATATTGTCAAATCGCTGACGGCTGGGGCGAGCGGTTATCTGCTAAAGGACATCCCTGCCCAGGACCTGGCCCAGGCGGTGCGCTTGACGCATGCCGGCATTTACCAGCTTTCACCGTCGGTGGCGGGCAAGCTGGTGGGGCAGCTTAATTTACCCGCCTACCGGGCCAGCCAGGCGCGAAAGGCTGCCATCCCCGAAGTTGACCTGACCGAACGCGAGCTGGAGGTGCTGCGTCTGGTAGCTACCGGTGCGACCAACCGTGAGATTGCCGAGAAGCTAAGTGTGAGCGAAGGCACGGTGAAAAATCACATGTCCAGCATCCTGACCCGCCTGGGTTTGAGGGATCGCCTGCAGGCTGCCTTGTATGCCTTGGAACATGGGTTAGCGTGAGGGAATTTAGCCACGAAGGGCCACGAAGGATCACGAAGGATTTTTTAGCCACGAATTGACACGAATTTCCACGAATATTTTCCAAAACGTAGGGGCAGGTCATCCCCGAACCTGTGTGCGCACCGTGAAAGGTGTACGAAAGATGGCAGCCCGGCATCGCACGAGAGCCTGCCCATGTGCGCGGGGGATTTAGCCACGAAGGATCACGAAGGATTTTTTTAGCCACGAATTTCCACGAATTATTAAAAGTAGGGGCAGGTCATCCCCGAACTGCGTGCGCACCGAGTTAGGTGAACGAAGGATGGGAGCCCGGCATGGCACGAGAAGACCTGCCCATGTCCGCGCGTGATTTAGCCACGAATTATTAAAAGTGTAGGGGCAGGTCACTCCCCGAACCTGCGTGCGCACCGGGTTAGGTGAACGAAGGATGGGAGCCCGGTGTGGCGCGAGAAGACCTGCCCATCGGCGCAGAGAAGACCTGCCCACCGCCCATGCAATTTCGATTATTTGCGGGGTTTGAAAGGCGAGAAAACAGCCAGCAGAATGATCACACCTACCACGGTGATGCCCAAGGTAAATAACCACACGGTTTGAATATCCTGGACATCATACAGGTTGCCAGGCAATAAACAAGCCAATGGATGGTCCAATTCCATTCATGACGGTGGAGTAGAGACCCTGACCGGAGGCGCGCCATTCTTTGGGAAATTTGCTGTCCACATGTTTCACGCCGACCACCATCAAACTCATAATGGCCAGGCTGTGAAAGATGGAGGTTGGGATTATCCAGGCTGGATCTTGGATAAAGATAAACGCTAGCCAGCGCAGGGGGAGGAGGACAACGCCAAGTAGAAACACGGCAGGCAGTCCATATTTGTAAGTCCATTTCGGAACTTTTGCCATCAGTGGAATTTCCATAACTGCTTGCAAGGAAACAGCCAGACCGATCATCCAACCCATCGACTGGAGTTTTTCCATAAAAAGAGGCATGTACTGTAGTCCGATGGATATCGAGGTATTTATGAACATACAGCCAATAAAGTACAGAATAATCTCTTTTTTCTTGAAGACAATGGCTATTCCTTGCCACCAGGCGGATGGTTTCTTCTTCTCGCCTTCCGGCAGCGTAAAAGCCAGCAAGGTAAGCACGAACATCACAGCACTGTACAACAGGGGAAGAATGGATGTCATGGTTGTGATCACAAAAGCGCCCATCAGTAAGGCTGTGACAGCAAAACCAAACGAGCCCCAAAGGCGGATATAGCCAAATTCGTCCTGCCGATTTAACGTTTCAAGATGGTCTAACGCCAGGGCTGTGCTCAGTACGCCGATAGGCGCATGGAGAAGAGCATACAAGACTGAAATCAGCAGCAAACCCAAAAATGAAGATGTCAAAAAGTACATTGAGGCGATCACGGCAGCGGAAAGACAAGACAAAATGAGCAAGGTGCGCCGCGACTGGAACAGGATCACTGATGGTGGTCCAGGTTGGCTGAGCAATGATGCTGACTAGTGGCATAGTGCCCAGAATGATGCCGAGCTGTGCACCGGATAGTCCTTTACTATTCAGGAAGAGGGCCATATAGGGCGCGAAGATACCCACACCAAGGTATTGCAAGGTGAAAAATATCTTAAATCGATTTACAGGTTGAAACAACCTGGCAAGGGTTTGTCTTGTCATGGTTTGATTATTTGAACAACATTTTGGTTAAGGTATCGTTCCGATTGGTAAAGCCCTTAATGATGGGGACGATTATACCCTTGGATGACCCGTCTTTCAGCCAGTTGTATGCTGAGTTCCTGCAAAGGAACCAGGGTTAGAAGGGAACTTAATAGATTCTGGACCTCCGGGATCGTTATGTGGTGGCGGCAAAATTTTGCTATTTCATTTGTTTGAGCACCCAGAATGCCGATCAGGAAAGCGCCTCGTTCATGTGCGACGATGGCTGTCTCGAGAGAACGTTGCAGACAGGTCGGGTGTGTTGCCAGCAGGATGACGGGATTGCCTGGTTGGAGCGTGTACTGGCGGAGACTGTGATGGAACTCTTCGAGCTGTAGAGCCAGGCCAAAACGTTGTGGACCTTCGGAGAGCAGTGCAGAACCGATGAGAGCAACCCCATCGTTTGGTCCACTGGCGATGAGGGTAAAAATGGATTGCTCAATTGTTTCTTGAGCAACGTTGCTTGCAAAGTTACGGCTGCTTTCAAGACGCGGCTTTCATCTTGAATGGTAATAAATTTAACTGTTCATGCAGTTCTTCGTACTGCGGGGAAGTCATAAGATGACGTAGAAAACCCCACTCAATCGCCAACATACAGAGAGCGGTGAGAGCTGCTGAAGTGGTTTAGATCCGCCAACCGATCTTTTCAGCTCGCGTGAGCAGGACGGTATGGGCTTTTTGTAGGATGGGGTTGGTTTCTTCCGAGTTGTCCGTGATACCAATGATATAAGCAGGAGTGTCCACCGCCCTGTCGAGAGCATCCCAAATGACCGATTTGCGCCCACTTGAGCTGATCACTATGATTCGTAGTGCTCATCGATGCCCGGATAACCGTAGCCGGCAAATTCCAGAGCCTGGAGCACCGTGA
>CAWJHE010000001.1:0-24213 GCA_963842455.1 uncultured Chloroflexia bacterium | reverse complement strand
CAGGCGATGGCTGCACCAATTTCGTTGGATTTTGCTGTGGGTCGGAGTTATCGTCCCAGGAGGCGGCGAGAGCGTTCTTTTTGTTAGCGCCAGAAACCAGGAAAATGACCTCGCGGGCGCTGTTGAAAACCGGTAAGGTTAGGGTCAGTCGATTGGAGGGGCGTTGCTGGTAATTGAGCTGGGTAGCGATGACAGGCGGGCTGTCGGGTTGCAGACCTGGACTTTCTGGGGAGAGTGAGGCGATATGACCATCTTCGCCCAGACCGAGCAGGACCAGGTCAAAGCGTGGCCAGGGTTTATGGGAGGCGGAGTATTGGGCTAGAATTTGCGCATAGCCATCAATTGCCAATTGGGTGGGTTTTTCTGCGGGGATGCGATTCAGGTTCTTTTTGAGCACAGGCACCCGGCTGAGCAAGGTTTGGTAAGCCTGGTTGTAGTTGCTTTGCGGGTCGTCGGCTGGGACGCAGCGTTCATCGCCCCAGAAAAAAACGATTTTTTGCCAGGGCAGGTCCCGGTAGGCGGGCTGCGCCAGAAGCTGGTAGGCGAACTGTGGAGTAGAGCCGCCTGATAGACATACCAGAAAGCGATCTCGGCCTTCTATGGCAGCCAGGGCAAGCCTGGCAAAGATGGAAGCGCATTCGCGGCCGATGGCTTCGGCGTCGGGGAGGACAATTTTTTTGATAATAGCAGGCATAATCAAGTTCCGTGATTACAAAAGGCATACCAATGGCGGTCGGAGCGCGCCAGCAGGTCGTGGGACGCCTGAGGACCGTTGCTGCCTTTCGCATAGCCAGCAAGCGCTGTGCCGGTGTTCTCCTCCCAGGCCTGGATGAGCGGGTCGATCAGATGCCATGCGCTTTCGATTTCATCGCTGCGCGGCAAACAGGGATGCGTCGCCGTTCCAGGCTTCCAGGAGCAGTTTCTCGTAGGCTTCGGGCAGCTCGCCATCGAACCAGTCCTGGTAGTGAAAGGCCATGTTGACCGAATGGGTCTGGTTCTCTGTGTCCGGTTGTTTGGCTTCGAAGCGCAGATGGATGCCTTCGTCCGGTTGGATGCAGATGCTGAGAATATTGGGTCGGAAGCGTGCTTCATCAGGCAAATTGAACATGACATGCGGCGGGCGTTGGAAGACGACCGTGATCTCGGAGACTTTCTGATCCAGGGCTTTGCCGGAGCGCAGGTAAAAGGGCACGCCTTTCCAGCGCCAGTTATCGACATACAGAGCTAAGGCGGCAAAGGTAGGGGTGCGCGAGCCAGGTGCAACACCTTCCAGGCTAGCATAACCATCGTACTGGGCCAGCACGCTCTCTTGAAAATCGACTGGGCGGATGCTCTGCAACACTTTTACTTTTTCATTGCGGACCGCATCGGCGTTGAAGGAGGCTGGCGCTTCCATAGCGACCAGAGAAAGCAGCTGCAGCAGGTGGTTCTGGAACATATCACGCAGCACGCCAGATCCGTCGTAGTAACCGGCGCGCCGCCCCACTTCGACCATTTCTGAAACGGTGATTTGTACATGATCAACATAGCGCCGGTTCCAGATCGGCTCGAAGATGGCATTGGCGAAGCGGAAAAAGAGGATGTTCTGGGCGGTTTCTTTACCCAGGTAGTGATCGATGCGATAAACTTGTTTTTCGTCAAAGACGCTATGCAGGGTTTGATTGAGCGCTTGGGCGGATGGTCCATCCTGCCCAAAGGGTTTTTCGACCACCAGGCGTCGCCAGCCATCTTGCTGGTCAGCCAAGCCTGCAGCGCCTAAGGCGCTGACCGTGGGGGCAAACAGCTCTGGGGCGGTAGCCAGGTAGTACAGGCGGTTGGCAGGTCCGCCTTCCAGAGTGTGTAAACGCTCTGCCAGGCGGAGAAAATCCTGGCTATCCTCCAAATCGCCCTGCAGGTAGTGGATCTTCTCGGAAAAACTCTGCCAGGTCTGCTCCTGGAAACTGTTTGGACTAAACTCCCGGACACCCTGTTCCAAATGGGCTTTAAATTCCTGGTCGCTTTGGGAGCGGCGGGCAAACCCGATCACCAGGGCGCAATCAGGCAGGCGGCCTTTCTGGTAGTTGTTGTAGAGGGCGGGGATCAGCTTGCGCCAGGTCAGGTCGCCAGTTGCGCCGAAAATGATGATCGAGGTGGTATCTGCCATCCGTTATCCTATCTAATTCCGGCTGCGCAGCGCTGATTGTAGCGCCTGGCTCTCAATTTGCGAATCGATGCGCTGCTGCACGGTGTATAGTCTGCGGTAGAGGCCATCCATGGCAATCAGCTCATCATGGGTGCCTATCTCGCGGATGCTCTTGCCCTCCAGCACCACGATCTTGGTGGCATTGCGGATTGTGCTCAGTCGGTGGGCGATGATGATGGTCGTGCGTCCGATCATCAATCGCTCCAGCGCCTGCTGGATGAGCAGCTCGGTTTCGGTATCGACCGAAGAAGTGGCCTCATCCAGAATCAGGATCGGTGAATTCTTGAGCACAGCGCGGGCTATAGACAGGCGTTGTTTCTGACCGCCGGAGAGTTTCACACCACGTTCGCCGATCAAGGTTTCGTAACCGTTGGGCAAAGCCTGGATGAATTCGTGGGCGTTGGCAACCTTGGCGGCCGCGACGACCTGCTCATCGGTGGCGTCTGGGCGCCCAAAGAGGATATTCTCGCGCACACTGCCATAAAACAGGTAAACATCCTGCAGCACAATACTGGTCTGTTGGCGTAAATTTTCTAACTCAAGTTGGCGCACATCCACACCGTCTAGTTTCACCGTTCCTTGTTGGACATCGTAGAAGCGCGGGATCAGGCTGACCAGGGTGGATTTGCCCACACCAGTTGGCCCCACCAGGGCGACAATGCTGCGGGCGGGGATCTCCAGGTTGATGTTCTCGAGCACATTTTCCCCGTTTCCGTATGAAAAAACAACCTCATTGAATGAAAGCGCACCGCGCACAGGTTCGGGTAAGGTTGTCGCTTGGGCATGTTCCTGGACTTCTTCATCTTCAGCCAATAAGCCTGAGATACGATCAGCGCCAGCCAGCGCGCTCTGGATATTTTCCCAAGCACTGCTCAAAACACGGATCGGCTGGTACATGATTTCCAGGTATAGGAAGAAGGCAACCAAGTCGCTGAGAGGTAGGATACCTTGCATAGCCAGCCGCCCACCAAAGAAAATCACAACCAAATTACCCAGAGAGGAGGTGAATTCGATGAAAGGGGAAAAGGTGGCCATCAGACGCAGGGCTCGTAACAGAGAAGTTCGATAGCGGTCAATGCGATGGCTAACACGGAGCAGCTCAGCATCTTCACGGGTGAAGGCTTTGATCTCGCGGATGCCGGAGATATTCTCGTTGAGCAAGGCGTTCAGATCACCCAACTCCTTTTGACGAAAGCGGAAGGCTGGGCGTACGTGACGAGAATAAATACGGAGGGCAATCAGAATAAAGGGAACTGGCAGCAAGCTGAGTAAAAGCAATTGGAGATTGATGCTAGCCAGCACAACGATCACACCTATCAAGAGTGAGAATATTGACAAATATATCCGGAATGGCATGTGCGATGAGCATTTCGAACAGGTCGGAGTCGTTGACCACCTGGGACATGAGCTGCCCGGTTTGCTTATCTTCGTAGAAGCGCAGTGAAAGGCGTTGCAGGTGCCGGTAGAGATGCTTGCGCAGGTCGGCTACCACACCCCAGCCAGCGATATGCGCCTGGTAACTGCGCATGAATTGCAGGATGCCGCGCAGGATGTATAGACCCAGGCTGCCCAGCGCCAGGGTGGTGATGATTCGTAAAGATTTACTGGCAGCGTCAGGCGTGGTGACGGTTTCAATCAGGGTCTTGATAATCCAGGGTAGCACCAGCTGGACCCCGACCAGAAGCAGCATGCTGATCACGGTCAGGCTGAGCTGAAATGTATATTTGCGTGTGTAGATGGAGATGAGTCGAAATGGTTTCATAGGTCACAAGTATAACGCAAGAATTGAGAAAGATTTGGTTTTTAATTGGTAATTGGTTACGAGCGATGCAAAAAGGTTTGGCGCCAAGTTTTCTCATTAACCGTGTATCTATGAGTCGTGAGAAATATTTGGACAAAACAGATGGAAAAAATGTTGGAAGAAAAAGTGATATAGAGTGTTTTTTGTTGTTTCAATGGGCTATAATTGGTTATTATGGCAAGAAAACAATTGTCTTTCCCCTTTTTTAAAGAAGAAGATCGAGGAACTGATGGAGCCCAAGTGAATCATAATAGGGAAAATTTCTATGATTTTCACTCGGAAGATGTGACATATGCATCGCATAATTTTCATCCATTCCCTGCAAAATTTCCACCTCAATTACCTAAGCACTTTATCGAGACATTAACCAAGCCAGGAGATATTGTTTTAGACCCAATGCTTGGATCGGGTACAACGATCCTTGAGGCAATTTTGATGGGACGTAAGGCTATCGGATTAGACATAGATCCTTTGGCTGTTTTAATTGCCAATGTAAAGACAACATCGGTAGATCCGATTATTGCACTCAATTGCAGCAAAGAAATTGTTAAGAAAGCTAAGGACGCATACAATGATGATAAATCATATCTTTCTAATATCCTTGAGACAAGGTGGGACAATGCGACAAAGGACTTCATAGATTATTGGTTTGATAAAGACACTCAATTAGGATTGATTGCCTTACTGTTAGAGATTGAGAATTTAAAAGATGAAAAATTGAAGAATTTCCTAAGACTAGCATTCTCAGCCATAATCATAACAAAAACTGGTGGCGTTTCACTAGCACTAGATTTGGCACATACACGTCCTCATAGGGCAAAATTAATTTACAAGCAAAATGGAGAAATTCTAGAGGGCGCAGAATACTTAAAGTATCCAGTAAAAAACCTAAGTTATGCGACGAAAAGATTGCGATCACCTTTCATAGAGTTTGAAAAAAAAGTTGAGGTGAATCTAGGTGGATTATTAAATTGCGGAAATCGCCCTACGGTAAAGGTTTCATTTGGCAACGCAGAAAATTTACCTATAAACCAAGAATCTGTAGATTTAATAGTCACTTCCCCTCCCTATGCTTCTAATGCGATTGATTATATGCGGGCGCATAAATTCTCATTAGTATGGTTTGGATATCCTGTCTCTTATCTTGGCAAAAAGCGTAGCACATATATTGGTGGAGAGTTGATAAAGGACATTACTTTCGAAGATTTGCCTGTCTTCACTTCCCAAATCGTGGATGGGATTTTTGAAAATAATCAAAAAAAGGGATTTGTGTTAAGGAGATACTATTCAGAAATGACTAGGGTCCTTCGTGAAATGCACAAGAGTCCTCAAGCCTGGAAAATCCACAGTTCTTGTTGTCGGCAATTCTATCCTGGAAGGGCGATCCACTAAAACAGATTTATGTTTAGCAGATATCGGACAGGCAGTCGGTTTTTCGTATCCGAAAATAATGGTGAGGCATTTAGACCGAAATAGACGAATGATGCCAACGGGAAATGTCGTTGATAAATTTTCTCAAATTCAAAATAGAATGCATGAAGAATATATCTTAGAGTTTAGAAAAGAATAAATTTCAAACATGAAAACGATGAGGAAAAGATGACATTAAATGATTTGAGAAAGGTGTATCACAATAGAATATGTAGCGAAATTATTCGAACAACGAAAGGATTTCCAAATTTTGCTGATGGCTCCAATAGATCCAGCAGAGAAATCGCCACTCGTATCATAGAATTATTAGGGTTTAATCTTGGTGAGGAAAATATTGTTGAGCAGACTGTAGGAGGAAGATTTGAAAGTATAACGAAGGATTTCATTCAATCATCATTTTCGTTGCTCCGCCATATACGTCCTGGGGACTGGTTTTATTCAACAATCCAGACTGGTATCTCTGGCTTTGAGCAATATGAACACTTATCGTACTTAAAAACCATCGTAGAGAATGACCGGAGCTTGGCTTCAGCCCTAGGTGGAGATTACTTTATAAATCCTGATATTGTTATTGGACGTTTCCCAGTTTCTGATGAGTTAATCAATTATGATGGTTCAGTTATAACAGATTTAGATACAATCTCTAACTTGACGCCACTCCGACAAAAGAATAGACCAGATAGGAAACTTATCCTGCATGCAAGTATTTCTTGTAAATGGACCATACGCAGTGATAGATCCCAAAATACGCGCACAGAAGCATTGAACTTAATTCGCAATCGCAAAGGGCCACTACCTCACATAATGGCTATTACAGCAGAACCACTTCCAACTCGAATCGCTTCTTTAGCGTTGGGTACGGGTGATCTGGATTGTGTTTATCATTTTGCTTTGCACGAATTAAAGACAGCGATAGAAGAAATAAGTAACATTGATCAATTGGATTTGTTGCTGTCAATGATTGATGGCCGTAGACTTAGAGATATTAGCGATCTGCCATTTGATTTGGCGATTTAATGTTTGGGGAATAGTTGTTTTTTAAAAATCTTGACACATTCAATACTATGGGAGCTTTTATGCGCATCCGACTTGTTGTTCCATTGATTGCCATCTTGCTGATGAGCTTAAGCTGTACCCTGGCTTTACCCTTAACGCAACCCAAAACTCCACAAGGCGACCCGGTAGCTACTTGGGTGGCGGAGACTTTGACGGCAGCACCCATCCAAGAGGTTGGTACGCCGGCAACAGAAGTGAGCAGTGCTCCTGAGCCAACGCCAGGATCCACAGCAGTGCCGCAGGTTTTGGAGACGACGCCTGCCCAGACCGACCCGCTCGAAGTTGAAACACTTGAAGGGTTGGATAACCCGCCGCCAGCAGGATATGATCCGCATTTGTTGCGTGTAGCCTATGCAATCGAAGGCGAGCTACGTTTATGGACCGAAGGCGTTGGAGAGATCGTGCTTTATACTGGTGAGCCGGTTGCGGATGTGCTTCTCTCCGAGGATGGATGGGTGGTTGTGTTTACCACGCGCAATGCGGACTTCCTATTCAACGGTTTATGGCGGGTGAATGCAGACGGATCGGATCTGCGCCGGTTATTGGACGCCTCGACTTTGATGGCGTTTTCCAGCAATCCGTCCGCAGATGGGGTCAGTCCATACCAGATGTCCTTCGTCCCCCAAACACGCCAGCTAGCATTCAATACTCGACTGGTTTTTATGGGACCGGGTCTAATCATCCAGGATGATTTACGCCTGTTAGATACCAGCACGGGATCTCTGCTAACCTTGTTAGAACCCGGGCTGGGTGGGGCTTTTACTTACTCGCCGGATGGCGCCCAGATCGCCCTGGTTTCGCCAACCAGCGTAAGTCTGGTGAATGTTGATGGGACGAACCGGCGCTCAAACCTGGTGACCTTCCCGATGATTATGACCTATAGCGAGTATCAGTATTACCCAAAGGTGACCTGGGAAGCAGGATAGCAGCGCAGCCTGGGTTGTGGTGCCCTCGGAGGACTCCCTGGCGGCCGATGCTTCCATGGCTTTCTGGCGGATTCCCATTGCGGATGGTTCCCCAGCTCAGATAGCTGCTTACCCGTTTGATTTGAGCCTGTTTTTTGCGGGTCAGGTGCTCTCGCCGGATTTACAGAAGACAATTTATCTGTCGCGGACAGCGCCAGATGCCAACCAATGGACTTTGCACCTGGCGCATATCGATGGCTCTGCCGATTTTCCGGTACGCAGTGGAAATCTGCACTTCGAAACCTGGAGCCCGGATGGCAACTGGATAACCATCGAGCAAGATGGTGAGTTATTGCTCGGAGATGCAACCGGCAACTTCCAACCATTGGCGGATATCCTACCAGCTGTGGAGGTGCAATGGGTGGATGCGCAGCGTTTCTTGTTCTTGAGTGGGGATTACGAAGCCATGCAGCTGCGCCTGGGAAGCCTTTCAGCGCCAAGCCTGACCATCGGACCCATGTCTGGGAATTATATTCCCTTCAGCTTTTCTGTTGGTGCAAGGTAGTTTCCATTAAGACGGAATAAGGTCGCATAGATGAAACAATTATTAATGCACGTGGCTTTGGTGGTTCGAGATTATGACGAAGCCATAGAATATTTCTGCAAGAAACTCCATTTTTCTCTGGTTGAAGACCAATATCAACCTGAACAAGATAAACGTTGGGTATTGGTTGCGCCTCCTGGTTCGGATGGCGCGAACATTCTGCTGGCAAGAGCAACTACTCCGGAACAGAGTGCTGCGATCGGAAATCAAACAGGTGGGCGTGTCTTTCTATTTCTACGAACAGATGATTTCTGGAGAGATTATGAACACATGCTTTCGGAAGGGATTAAGTTTATTCGTGAACCGAAAAATGCGGATTATGGCACGGTAGCAGTTTTTGAGGATCTATACGGCAATTTGTGGGACTTGGTTGGACCTGTCCGTGCGTAGTCATTTGGTGAAAAGCTCAACGCACACCTGTATAGAACGGAAAATTTGTCGAGCATTGAGGAACGATTTATGAACAGAATTTGGGAAAAGATGCGAGATCCTGTCAGCGGGTTGACCCATTTAGGGGCAGCTGTGGCGTCTTTCGTGGGTTTGATTATATTACTGGTCGTAGGCTGGGACACTCCCGGCAAAGTGATTGCTTTGGCGCTTTATGGGTTGAGTATGGTGGCATTATTTTCAAGCAGCGCAGCCTACCACCTGGCGAAAGTCAAACCAAAAGTCCAGCTTGCCCTGCGTAAATTGGACCATTCTGCGATCTACCTGCTGATTGCAGGTAGCTACACGCCCATTTGTTACCATTTCTTTGAGGGTTTTTGGCAATGGGGCATGTTGGCCATCGTCTGGTCGTTGGCGGTGATCGGTGTGGTGGTGAAGCTGTTCATCATCAACGCGCCACGCTGGCTAACGGCGGGTGTGTACCTGGTGATGGGCTGGCTGTGCCTGGCGGCCATCGGTGAGATGTTGCGGGCAATGCCGCCTGGCGCCCTGGCCTGGCTGGCAGCTGGCGGATTAGCCTATACTCTGGGTGCGGTGATCTATATCACCAAGAAACTGGATTTTAAGCCTGGAGTTTTCGGCTTTCACGAGGTTTGGCATGTTTTTGTGATCTTGGGGGCTGCAGCGCATTATGTGGGGGTGCTGGTGTATGTGGCGGCGGGGTAGGGAACAAAGCGTATGCGAATAGGTTTATTAAATCAGGAAAGTCAACATGAAGATAATCTATGATTATTCACATTTTGGTGGCTCCGAAATATTACAGGTGAGATATCCCCACATAAATCACGAAATATATTCAGTGATAGATTCTTTGAAAGTCCAAAGGGATAAAACAAATAAAGAAACCTTGATACAGCGCACAGAACTAAAAGAAGTTAGTAGCATAAATTACCAATTCGCAGAACGATTTCGAGAATTGGGGTATAAAGAACTTATCGAATATTACACGAAAATCTATCCAGATTATGTAGTTCAAAGCCCCAATCCACATGATGAGATTGATTTTATTAAAGATAGAAGTTTTCGTAGAAATTCACTACGATGAAAATGCCTTCTGGTTCTACGACTTGGAAAAATTTCAATATTATTTCAATAAAAAACAGGTGGATGTCGGTGTGGAAATTGTCCCATGTCACAATTTTCCGGCAATAATATATTCAACTGAATCTTTTAGGGAACAACTTATTGATGATATCAAAAGGTTGAAGTGTCATTTTCCAGCAGTCTCGGAGAAGATAATATTTGTTGATGTGAATGATGAATAGGAAGTTTCTATGAAGTAACAATGGACCCAGAATGTAAAATATTACGAGCAGCCTGAGTGCAAGTCCCTGACTTTGGTGATGGGATTAATGAGCGAACTTCTTGTAAAGAATTTATTTGCGAAAAGTCCCAACTAACAAGAATAGAAATGTTATACTTTAGTTCCCTTGGAATGTACCAAGGGAACTAATTCGCAAAATCGCTATGAGAATTTTTATGCGTTCATACAGAAGTGCAAAAATTTCCGATAAGTTTGAATATTTCTCCATACTAACTTTATTGTTTTTGACCTTTCTAGCTGCCTGTACTAGACCCAGTGTCGTGACGTTTGAAACCTCCATACCA
Source organism: uncultured Chloroflexia bacterium (assembly GCA_963842455.1). Lineage (GTDB taxonomy): Bacteria > Chloroflexota > Anaerolineae > Anaerolineales > UBA4823 > CAWJHE01. Next base: position 14,179 of record CAWJHE010000001.1, on the reverse strand, counting down.
GCTACCAACACGCTTGACAATGTTATCACAGTGCACTACAACGAGCGACCCCCTTACCTGGTGACCACAGACTCGGGCGTCACTGGCTTGACGGGTGATCCGGTTACGATTGCATTTGAAAAAGGTGGGGTACCCTATCGCTGGCAGCAAACACCGACGAAGCGGCAAATTTATATTTTGCAGCAAAACACGGGGCAGGATTGTGTGATCGCCTGGTTCAAGAATGCGGAACGAGAGTCTTTCGCGAAGTTTAGCTTACCGGTTTACCAGGATGAGCCCCAGATTGCGTTAGCTCGAGCAGATAATCAAAGCATCCCCTTAAACGGCACAATTGAAGAATTCTTTAAGAACCCAAGCCTCACCCTTTTAGTCAAGGACGGGTACTCTTACGGAGATTTTATCGATCAAAAAATCGAAACCTACCAGCCCAACCGTCTTGTGACCACCAATGAGAACAATGGCATGCTGAAAATGATCCATGCCGGGCATGCTGATTATCTGTTTATCGCGCCTGAAGAAGCCGATGGGTTGATTAAAGCTTCCGAATTTTTTGCGAATGATTTCAAGAAAATCCATTTTACCGATATCCTTTCTGGCGAAAATCGCTATATCTTGTGCAGCATGCAAGTGGATGATCGTATCATCGAGCAATTGAATGCAGCCATTCGCCAGTATGTTGATTTACCAGCGGAAGAGTAGTTCGCCGAGTTCTCGATTTGGGATTTTGGTGATTGACCTTGATATGATGCCTGAAAGTATTTACGATGAGAATCCTGATTAAGAACAAAAAAAGCCTGGTGAATATCCTCATTGCAGCCGGTTTTCTATTTGTGGCTTTTTTTGTTATTTATGAAAACTACACGCTTCAGAAGCGTCAGAAAGCCGTTGAAGCTTTTGCGCTGGTGATTTCGAATTCCCTGTGGAATTTTGAACCGAAAGCCCCGACCGATTATCTCAACCTGATAGTGGATGAGCAGGATTATGCCCGTATTCAAGTCATCACCAACGAAGGCTTGGAATTCGTGGACGTGCAGAGCGAGCCTGCTGATACGCTTACCAACTTGTTGATGACGTTCAGGCTTATCCGCAGGGTGGAACTTTCAACAGGAATTATCTATCGCGGCGATCAGATCGGCTCCCTTTCAGCCATCTGGCTGAACAAGAATATTTTCATATATTTTTATGCTTTGATTGTTGCCGTTCTGCTTGCCGGTGTATTCTGGTTGTATTGGCGCATTCTGCAGTCAAACCGTGAGCTGGAAATGCGCGTTGATATGCGTACGGCAGAATTGCACAAGATAAATACGGAGTTGCGCGAGAGCGAAGCACGCTATCGCGGTATTTTTGAGGACTCGCCGATTGCATTGCGAGAAGAAGACTTTTCTGAAGTAAAGAAAATTATCAACGAGATACAGTCTTCAGGTGTCGATGACTTACTGACTTACTTCAATCAGAACCCTGACGTGGTCTTTGATTGTGTCCAGGCTGTGAGAGTGCTGGATGTTAACCAGAGCACGTTGGAGCTGTATAAAGCCGACAGTAAAGAACGCCTCTACCAGGGGATATCCGCTACATTCTTAGAAGACTCGTTAATCAACTTTGGGCAGCAGTTATCTGAATTTGCCAAAGGAAAGACACGCTTCGAGTGTGAAACAGTGCAACAAACCTTCACTGGGGATCAATTATGGGTCGCCACCAGCATCTCGATTGCCCCTGGGTATGAAAAGACCTGGGAAAAGGCATTCGTTTCCATTCTGGATATCACCAAACGGAAACAGGCTGAACAGGAGCTGGCGAATTACCGCGGCCACCTGGAAGAACTGGTGGATGCACGCACCACGGCTTTGGTTGCCTTGCAGCACGATCTGGAACAGCGTGTGGTCGAAAGGACGGAAGAACTGGCGCAGGTTAATATCGGTTTGAATGCCGAAATTGAGAAGCGAAGGAACTTGCAGGAAGAAGTGCAGCGCTATGCCCGCGAACTGGAGCAGCGGGTGGCGGATCGTACCAGAGATCTTTCGATCCTCTACGATGTAACCGCAGTGGCCAGTAACGTGATGGACCTGGATGAGTTGCTTTCACGTCTGTTAGAACGATCTTTGTCTGCTATGCGCCGGCGAGCCGGCATCATTCAGCTATTGGATGAGTCGGGTAACCGGTTGCGTGTGAACACACAGCAGGGCGTTGCGGATGATGTGGGGGAAGGAATTGCCTCCTTTTTTGGCAGGTTAACAGAGATTCGATCGGTGTTCAAGGAGCATCCATATTTTTCGATCACCGGATTGTGCGATGACACGCGCATGCCAACCTCGGTGTGCCAGAGCGGTTGGCATTCCTATACCGGGGTACAAATCCAGAATACCAGCGGTGGCTTATTGGGTATTTTGAGTATCTTTGGCGAAACGGATGATTTGTTGAGCAAGGAAGAACTGACCCTGCTGGTATCGATTGCCGATCATATTGGCCTGGCAGTTGAGAACGTCCGCCTGCGCAGGCAAGCAGAGGAGACAGCAATCCTGGAAGACCGGCAGCGGCTGGCGCGCGAATTGCACGATTCGGTCAACCAGAGCCTGTTTTCGGCCAGTGTCATCGCTGAGACTTTACCCCGCCTGTGGGAGCGTAACCCAGCGCTGGTCCAGCAAAATCTGGGTGATTTGCACCGCCTGATCCGGGGAGCGCTGGCAGAAATGCGTATTCTTTTGCTGGAATTGCGACCGGTTTCGATGGCGGATGCGGTCTTAACGGATCTCTTGCAGCAACTGGTCAACGGACTCAAAGGCCGGACGCTCTTGGATATCGAGCTTCAGATTAGCGGGCAGCGCGAAATTCCGATCCAGGTGAAGAAAAACCTGTTTCGCATAGCCCAAGAAGCGTTAAACAATATCGTTAAACATGCCCGCGCCCGCAAGGTTTTATTGGGATTGGAGCAAAGCCCGGATGAAATTCGGTTGCGCATCTGTGATGATGGGCAGGGTTTTGAGCTGGGGAATGTGGAAGGGGGGCACCTGGGATTGCAAATCATGCGTGAAAGAGCTGGCAATATTGGCGCTGATTTGGAGGTCCTCAGTCGCCCTGGCACGGGCACAGATATTTTGGTTGTATGGCCAGGGAATGCGAGCGAAGGAGAAGGATAACATGCAAAACCAGGTTTTAACACGAGTTTTGTTGGTGGATGATCATGACATGGTGCGACGTGGCCTGGCCGTTTTCTTGCTGGCCTACGATGATTTTGAGCTGGTGGGGGAAGCCGTCAATGGAAAAGAAGCGTTGGAGCTTTGTGCACAGCTACATCCCGATGTTGTCCTGATGGATTTAATGATGCCTGTCATGGATGGCGTTACCGCCATTCAGGCTATCCGGAAGAATTTTCCCGATATCCAGGTGATTGCTTTGACCAGTTTCAGTGAAGAGAAACTCGTGGAAGCTTCTTTGAAGGCGGGCGCCATTGGCTATTTGTTTAAGAATGTTTCGGTCGATGAGCTGGCAAACGCAATTCGGGCTGCAAGCAAGGGGCAACCAACCCTATCTGCAGAAGCGACGCGCATTTTGATCAATAAAACCATGAAACCAGCAGCCCCAGGCGACGACCTGACAGATCGAGAGCGTGAAGTGTTGAAGCTGCTCGTAGAGGGTCGCAGCAACCCCGAAATTGCCGAAATACTCTCAGTAAGCCGCTCCACTGTGAAGACACATGTCAGCCACATCTTTGAAAAGCTGGGGGCAAGTAACCGCCTGGAGGCCGTCTCCCTTGCGATCCGGCATCATTTGACCACCTGACCGATCCAGTTATCGTCCAACAGGCTGATAGCCAAATCGTCTTTCTGGCCTAAAAAAATCCCCCCGCAATCGGATGTGTTGGGGGGAAGTTTTTTATATACTCAATGCAGTTGATTAGCAATGTATTAGAGCAAGAGTTATGAGGCCAGACTTATGGATTATATATTTCAATTCAACGTAATATGGCAAAACTGGCGACTTTTCCTGGAAGGCGTTTTACTCACCATTCAAATTACCGCAACCGGTACAGCCTTGGGTTTGCTCATCGGTACGATTATGGCCGGGTTGCAGACCTTGAAAATCCGCTCCTTGTCAGCAGTGATCCAGGTGTATATCGAGATTATTCGTAATACACCCTTCCTGGTGCAGCTCTTCTTTGTCTACTTTGGTTTACCGACCTTGGGAATCAGGATTCCGGCCTGGTCCGCGGCTCTGATCGCCCTGACGATTAATATCGGCGCTTATGCAACGGAGATTATGCGAGCCGGGGTGGAAGCTATCTCCAAGGGGCAAATCGAAGCGGGCCGTTCCTTGGGGCTTTCTACCTTTCAAATTTTCTACTATGTCATCCTGAAACCGGCCTTGATGACAGTCTACCCGGCGTTGACCAGTCAATTCATCCTGTTTATGCTCAACTCAGCTGTGATTTCGGTTATTTCTGCCCAGGAACTGGCTTACCAGGCCTATTATCTTCAGTCACGCACGTTCAGAAGCTTTGAAATTTACCTGGTTGTGACCTTGCTTTACCTTGGACTGGCCTATCTGTTCAGGACAACCTTCAATCTGATTGGCAAACTCATCTTTGGAAAGGTACCGGTGAACCAACCATGAGAGAATTCGTTTTCTTCGAAGTATTGTTTTCCCTGCTAAAGGCAACTCAGTGGACCATCTTGTTATCGTTGGTGGCCTTTGTCGGCGGCGGTATCTTAGGGTTGCTAATTACCATCATGCGCATATCCAAAAGCCGGATTTTGCGGGAGATCAGCAAGTTTTATATTGCATTCTTCCAAGGTACGCCTTTGCTGATGCAGCTGTTCTTGATCTTCTTCGGTATACCCATCGTGTTGGGGTTTGATGTTCCGGCATTTGTGTCGGCCAGCATTGCCCTGATTTTTTACACGACGGCATATTTGGCAGATATCTGGCGAGGCAGCGTCGAATCGATCCCGAATGCGCAATGGGAAGCGGGCACATCGCTGGGCTTGAGCTGGCTGCAGCAGTTCCGCTATGTCATCATGCCGCAGGCCATCAAAGTATCTATCCCGCCTACGATCGGTTTTGCCGTGCAGGTGATCAAGAACACTTCGCTGACCTCCATTATTGGCTATGTTGAGCTGACTCGCCAGGGTCAAATCCTGAACAATGTGACTTTTCGACCCTTTATTATATTCACGATGATTGGCGTTATCTATTTTATCGTTTGTTATCCGTTGTCGATCTATTCCAAGCGCCTGGAGGCGAAATTAACGCTCGAAACCCGCTAGGTCGCACTCGATTGTATTCACCGGTCAGCAAGCCTGGCCGTGGAAGAAAAGTTGGTCAAAATCATTCGATCAAGAAATTAGGAGATGAAAGATGAAAACAAGAAATCGATTTTTGCAAATTGTTTTATCAGGATTGCTGATGCTCGCATTCCTGGTAGGTTGTTCAGGCAGCGCCACACCGGCGGCTGCTCCTGAAGCCGGTGCCGCTCCTGAAAGCGGCGCTGCGCCTAGCAGCGGCGGAACAACCAATATCCTGGATGAAATCGTTTCCAGAGGAAAAATCCGCATTGCAGTTCCAGAAGATACTCCACTGTTCGGCTCGATGGGCACCGGCGGCCAATACGAAGGCTATGATATCGATATTGCCAACATGCTGGGTAAAGATATGGGCGTTGAAGTCGAGCTTGTCCCCGTCTCCAGCCAGAACCGTATCCCTTACCTGACATCCGGCAAAGTTGACCTGATCATCGCCAATATGGGTATCAAACCCGAACGCGCTCTGGTGATCAATTTCTCGAACGCCTACGCGCCTTTCTTCTGGGCTGTTTATGGCTCAGCGGACAAAGCGGTAACGAATGTCGAAGAAGCCAAAGCCTACAAAGTTGGCGCAACCCTGGGGACTTTAGAAGAAATCGCCTTCTCCGATGCTGCTGGTCCAGATGCGGACATCCAGCGCTTCTCTGACCAGGCGACCACCGTGCAGGCTTTTCTAACGGGCCAGGTGGATTTGATCGTGGCTGGCAATGCCATCGCCACCCAGATCATCAAAGATCACCCGGAGATGAATGTGGAATCCAAGTTCGTCATCCAGCAATCTCCTTGCCATATCGGCGTACGCCGCGGCGACGAAGCCTTGCTGACCTGGGTAAATGCCTTCATTTACTCCCACATGTTAAATCACGACCTGGACAACCTTTCCACCAAGTGGTTCGGCGAACCGCTGCCAGATTTCCCGAATTTCTAATTGACCTTTATATTTGCCGCCAACTGTACCTGTTGAGTTAGGTTGGCGGCAACGACTGGAAACCTTGCTGGAGGATGTAGATATGGCTAACGAACTAGGAAAAGAGATCATCATCTGTAAAGATGTGCATAAATGGTATGGTGATTTCCACGCCTTGAAGGGTATAACCACCACAGTGCGTGAGCGAGAAGTCGTGGTGGTGATCGGTCCTTCGGGATCGGGAAAATCGACCTGGATCCGCACATTAAACCGCCTGGAAGAACACCAAAAAGGTCAAATTTTCATCGATGGGATTGAATTGAACCAGGATGTGAAGAATATCAAAAACATTCGGGCAGAAGTGGGCATGGTGTTCCAACAATTCAACCTGTTTCCACACCTGACGGTTTTGGAAAATATCACCCTGGCGCCTCTGCTGGTACGCAAGTGGCCGCGCAAACAAGCCGAAGAAGTGGCTTTGCAGCAGCTGGAGAAAGTGAAAATTCCGGAGCAGGCAAACAAATACCCCAGCCAGCTATCTGGTGGTCAGCAACAACGTGTTGCGATTGCACGCTCGCTGGCCATGAAACCTAAGATTATGTTGTTTGATGAGCCGACATCCGCTCTTGATCCTGAAATGATTAAAGAAGTACTGGATGTTATGCAGGACCTGGCAGAATCTGGGATGACAATTGTGGCGGTGACGCATGAAATGGGATTTGCGCGTGGCGTGGCTAACCGGGTGATCTTTTTTGATGGTGGTGTCATTGTTGAGGAGAAACCCCCCGAGGTTTTCTTCGCTCACCCGGAAGAAGAACGCACAAAACGCTTTTTGAACCAGATTTTGCGACATTAGTTTATCGTGCTAGTAAGTGGAATAAACGTGTGAATATCGAGAAGTAAAGAAACAGTTGATTTTCCTGTTCTATTTGTTCTACAGCCTCTACATGCCTAACTGATCCTGGCATTTTCTTCAAAAAACACACACTCCTCCGTAACGAACCGCCGGAAGCTTCGCAGCCTCCGGCGGTTTGTAAGGAGATGACCAGCATGTCCCCCTCAAGCTAGAAACATCCATAATATAAATTTAGTTAATGATTCTGACTGTAACCAGTCCCTCGACTTTACCAGCGTTTTCGAGAATGTATTGAGCAGCGTCAGCCCAATCTTTGTTGAACTTAGCCGCTTCTTCTGGCGTTGCAGCACCACTGGCTAGTTTTCCTCCGGCTCCATTAGGATTTTTTCGTTGATGGCCGGGACTACTTTAGCAATGTTCCAAGATACCGCAACACTTTTGTTGTTATCCAGTCGGGTAAAAATCCATTCCATCTGGGGGGGAGGCGTGTTGACAGCTTCTTCAGTATAGATGAATTTATTTCGCCGGACCGTCAGAGGATTACCTTTTGCGAATATGGAACCAGAAAAACCGGTTTTGGGAGAAGCGCCGGTGATATAACTCATGACTTCCCCAAAGACGCCGATATTCCATTCATCTTCAGCCCCAGGAGCGGTTATTTGAATTTGCCCACGCACGGGGACTTCATCACCTGGATACAGTTCATCGAGCGCAAGCTTGGTCATCATCCATGCAGAGGCAACAACCATGCAAGAGTGCCCAGAGTATTTGACGGCTTCTTCGTAATAATATGGGATGGGATTGTCGGTCTGGTCTAGCATCTCGATCAAGGCATCGCGCATCATGATCGGAGGTACTTTTGTGATGTGGTCGATTTTCCATTTGGCAGCGGTATCTGGGGATGCTGGACTCTCTGCAGGTTGGGCAGAGACAGCTGGCGAGCAGGCAGCTAATAACAAAGCAGCCAGAATTGTTATGGTGATCAACCTGTACAGCTTTTTCATTTCTAATTTCTCCCTTTTTTTGAAATACTGCTGTTATCTCAAGGATTGGTCGGATGATCAATCTATATATTTTTGATGGGTTGCAGTGTCTAAACATTGAATGATGCGTAGACACTGCAACTATTTTATTTTGTAATTTATGCTTCTTTGTCGAACAGGCGGGTTTTGACGACTGGGATGAGCATGAGAACAACCAGCGCCAGGCCCATCAAAGCGCCGTAGAGGTAGTCATTGGTTGCGTGGCGGACATAGTGGGTAGCAGCACTGGAGACCAAGGTAATGCCACCAGCGATCAGGGTCATGTACCAGCCGGACATTTTCTTCATACCGACAAAGTAAATGGCCAGGGTGCACATGATCCAACCAACCCACAGACCGAGCCAACCAAAGTAGGTGATGGCGATGCCTTCTGCAAATAGTGGACGAGCAGGGTGACCGTAGAGGATGCGGAATGCGGCATGACCATTGGCAAAGTTCTCAGCGGCGGTGACGCCAAGCATCAAGAATACGGCTGCTTCAGCAATCTTCTGGGTCCAATCAACTTTCTCAAGCAGGATCAGGGCGAAGTAGGGGATCAAACCAATGGCCATCATGATGACTGCCGGAGGGAAGCCGCCCTCGACGCTGCCAACAAAGTTCATCCAGGGCACGATCATGTAGGCGCCACCGATGGATGGTACCGCGAGCAAAATAAGCACCAATCCGCGCGTCCACCTTTCGCCATTGTATAGAGGCTTGGCAAGAGCGAGCAGAGCAATACCAGCCAGGCAGGATAGCGTACTCCAGAAGGGGTAGAAGAAACTAACCAGCCACACGGTTAATTGTAGTAACGGAGCTTGGGGATTGCCTTCAGCAGTAAATTTCTCAATGCGGGCTTGCTGGTACTTGACAATGGGATTGACCATGTCAAAGCCCAGGAAGGGTACGTAGACAATCATCAATATCGCGGCCAGGATGACCAAAGCCAAGACGATCTGACGTGTCTGTTTAGGGGTGGATTGCAACATTTTAAAGCCTCCTTAACAAAAGAAAAAAGAATATATGACAGTACGTATGAATATATTACAGTTAACTCATCTTGGCTTTAACTTATGTTAAGGATTTCACAAACTGGTCGGGGAATTTTGGGTTAATCTTCGACGCGCATGCGGTATCCGACCCCTGGTTCGGTGAATATGACGCTCGGTCGGGTTGGGTCGCTTTCGATTTTTCGGCGCAGATTGGAGATATTCACCCGCAGAAGGTGCGCTTCTTCTTCATAGCCCCCACCCCATATCTTCTGGATGATTTGTTTATGGGTCAATACTTTTCCGGCATTTTGTACCATTAATTTAAGTAAGTCATATTCTGTCGGTGTGAGACTGATCTCTTCACCATCCTTGCTTACTTTTCTGTGAGACAGGTCTACAACCAAGGTGTCAAAGCGCATGATCGGTTCCCCTGATCCGTGCTGAAGGCTGCGACGTAAAACCCCTCGCACCCGCGCCATTAATTCACCCATGCCAAATGGTTTTGTCAGGTAGTCATCGGCTCCGGCGTCTAAGGCTTGGATTTTAACCTTTTCCTGATCGCGCACAGATAGGATGATGATAGGCGTTTGGGACCACTCTCTCAATTTCTGAGTGACTTGCAGCCCATCCATATCCGGTAATCCCAGGTCGAGAAAAATGATATCCGGACGATGTTCAATTACAACAGCAAGCGCTTCGCTGCCAGAGGCGGCTTCCAGGATGGTGTGCCCCATGGATGTAAGGGAGGCGCGCAAGAAGCGGCGTATGGCGCGCTCATCGTCCACAACCAGAATTTTCAATCCATTTTCATTCATGATTTTTTGCTTTCTCCGAAAGCGGCAAGCGGATGAGAACAGAAAGACCACCAGCAGGTTGGTTGCGAGCCGATATCTGACCGCCGTGCGCTTCGATGAAACCTTTGCTGATCGAAAGCCCCAAGCCTAATCCGCCAGTGTGCTTGACCTTTGATGAGCGAAAGAATTTCCCAAAAATATGTTCCAGGTCTTCATCAGCGACACCTTCCCCCTGGTCGTTGATTTCGATTTCGATAAAACCGCTTGCTTGTCTGCAATTGATCTCAATGATCGTGTCGGGTGGTGAATATTTCGCAGCGTTTACCAGTAAGTTGACCAGCACCTCGACCATCAAAGCCATATCCAATTCGAGCATCGCAAAATCTTGGTCCAGGTTTGCTCGAACGGCGCGGTCAGGGTACTGCTGGGCAAAGCGTTCCAGCGAAATTCCTACCAGGTCTTGTAAGTCGCAAGGCTCCAGGTTCAGTTTGACTGTGCCCGTTTCCAGGCGGCTCATGTCCAAGAGGTTGCCGACCAGCAGGTTCATACGCCGTGCGTCTTCATAGGCAGTCTGGATGATTTCATAGCGGGCATTTTGATCCTCTTGAGGTTTGTCAGGAGCTGAATTTGCTTCGGCAAGTGAACTGAGAGCGCCGGTAATCGATACCAATGGCGTGCGCAGCTCATGAGAGATACTGTTAAGCAGGGCTGTTTGTAAGCGTTCAATATCTTTCAATACTTTTGCCTGGCTGGCCTGTTCAGTCAGGTGTGCGCGTTCGATGGCCAGGGCTGCCAGGTTAGTGAAACCATTTAATAAGTTTCGTTGGGTGGCATCAGACAAAAAAGCAGGCTTGCCCCCTTTTTCTATACCAAGTACTCCCACAACACCTAAACTGGTGCGCAACGGTAAGAATAGAATAGACGTGTAGCTGATTTTCGCTCAGGCTGTATGGCTGGTTGGGCGAGCGCTTTGATTCGGCGAGGTAGAGCTGCTGCGCGCTCAGCAATTCATCCGGCGTCAATTCAGTCCCGCCAGATGCTTCTGCTTGTTGGGCTGAATCGGCGACCAGGAGGAGACCGTTATCTGAGGGCAGTAAAACCAACACCCGGGTGGCAAAACTTTGGTGGATATGGTGCACAACCGAGTGAAGCATATCCTCCAGGTCCAAGGCTCTGGTTAAATCCTCGCTGAGCGAGTTCAACGCAGCGGTGTGGGCTTCTTTCTGGCGGATGATTTCCACCTGGCTAGCAACACGGGCTACGGTTGTGCTGATGACCAAGCCGACAACCAGTAATCCGATAAAGGTAAGCAGGTATTGTGTATCTGCAACCGTAAAGCTCAGACGAGGTTCGATTAAAAAGAAATCAAAGGTGATCACGCTAAGCAAAGATGCCAGAATTGCCGGTCCTCTTCCAAAAAATACTGCAGAGACTACCACCGCAAGTAAATACAGCATGACCAAGTTGACAGCATCAATCTGAAAATGGATGGGTATGCTGATGATGGTTGCCAGGAGCACTAACCCTGCACTTTGAGCATAACGCCAAAAAACAGGCAGCCATTTATTTTCTGGGATTCGTTTTCGGTACATCATCAATAACAATTCTAATCCTAATGCACTTGATAGGGGACTTCAATAATTACCAGATCTTCTCTTTTCGCGGAGGACTTTTCGAAGGGTTTCTGCCGTGCGCATATGTAAGAATTGAGACCACCATTCCTTGGAAGTGAAAGTGGGAATGACAATCGTGAGCACTTCATTTTCCATTTTGTGCTCATCCAGATACATCAGATATTCCAGGAATGGCTCGATCATCAGCCGGTATGGTGATTGCAGCACCACCAGGCGACAACCTTCACCATACTTCCCCCATTTGACATTCAATTTTTCGCTTTCGATAGGATCGGTGGAAATATGGACAGCGGTCACATCCGAAGACAGTTGCCTGGCATATCGCAGAGCTGCCAGTGATCCCTGGTGGACGCCGCTTACCAGAAGCAGCACCCGATTGCGACGAATGGGAGGATTTATGGAGCCTTTTTCCAGGGTGAGGTTTTGGGCAAGGCGCTGGTAATGCCGGTGAATTGTGAAGAAAATGGCGACCAGAATGGGTATGATGAAAATCACAATCCATGCGCCGTCAGAAAACTTGGTGATACCGAAAACAAACATAACAACCAGGGTACATACAGCACCGAAGCCGTTGACCAGCATTTTGATGGTCCAGCGCTGATCGAATTTCAGAGTAGAACCGCCTTCTAGAATTTCCTCGTCTTTCTGCAAATGGCCGCTTTTCCACCAGCGATGCGCCATGCCTGTTTGAGAAAGTGTGAAGGAAAGGAAGACACCAATGGCGTATAAAGGTATCAAACGGGTGACACTGGCCTGGAAAATGATGATCAGCAGGCAAGAGATGATTGTAAGCGAGACAATACCCCAGGAATAGACCAGGCGGCTGCCCCGGTAGGTGAGCTGGCGAGGGAGATAGCCATCTTTGGCGGCGAGCGCGCCTAACCTGGGAAAATCGGCAAAAGCGGTGTTGGCTGCCAGGACAAGAATCATGGCGGTGCCGGCGATGATGGCCAGGTAAAAGACATTGCCATTACCATAGATCGTGCGTGCAATTTGTGAAATCACTGTCTCCGTTTCGGACGGGATAACATGGATATGACGGGCAAGAAAGGTTATCGACAGAAACAATGTGCCTAAGATGATGGACATCCAGATTAACGTGATGCCTGCATTGCGGCTGCGTGGCTCTTTAAACGCTGTGATGCCATTTGAAATTGCTTCAATGCCGGTCAAAGCAGAGGTTCCGTTCGCAAAGGCATGCAATAATAAAAAGGGTGTAACGGTGACCATCAGGTTGCCAGCTGTATGTGCGGCTTGCTCAAGATGTGGCGGGTCGATGACAACGCCAAGGGTGCCAGTAAAATAACGGAACATTCCGATGGCGACCGTGATCAACATGCTGAAAACAAAAAAGTAAGTTGGTATGGCGAATGTGATGCCCGATTCTTTAACGCCTCGCAGATTGATCAGCATGATCAAGCTGACCAAACCAACAGCGATCCAGATACGAAAATCGTGAATAGCTGGGAAGGCGGAAACGATTTGGGCAACACCAGAAGAGACAGATACGGCGACGGTTAGAATGTAATCGGTGAGCAGGGCAGCTCCAGCTGCTTGTGCGGGTAGATCACCCAAGTTGTCACGAGCTACGATGTATGCACCGCCTCCACCAGGGTATGCATGAATGGTCTGTTCATAGGAAATGGTCACGATGGCCATCAGCAAAGCGATGGCGATTGCGATCGGGATAGAATATTCAAAGGCTGCAGTGCCAGCCACGGCAAGGACTGCCAGGATTTCCTGCGTTGCGTAAGCCGTTGATGAGAGCGCATCGGAGGCGAAGACAGCTAGCCCGACAGCTTTCCCGATGGTTTGATGGGGTGCATCGGCAGTGGCCAAAGGGCGTCCAATTAACCAGTTTCTCCATGTTTTGGGTATAGCTGTGGTTGGTTGGAATTCGTAAGTATTCAAACCGTTTCTTTTGATGTTCGGTTCCATATCGATTCTTTCTCTGCATTTAAATAGTTGGTTACAAACCGACTAATCATACCTCTATGCAGATCAAGAATAGGTCAAGGAACCCGCTAAGGGTGTCAAGAAGATGTCAAGAAAATCGGGAAACTTGGTAAGAGTGGACTATCGAGTGGTTGGATTGATTTCTATAATCTGCGCCTGTGGCCAAATGCGGGTAGCTTTTGGGATCAAATCCGGGCGGACAACGATAAAGGCAGCCTGGAGGCTGGTTGTTTGCGCGGGCTGGATAGGATGAGGCGCGCCTTTGTTCGAGGGTGTGGGTGGGCGCGAAATCAGATTAAGTATGCTGCCGAATTGAATGGCATGAGTGAAACCCAACCCATGCACAAATTCCAGCGGACCTAATTCGTCGATGACCAGAAGCGTGGCAGCCTGGCTTGCCGAGGCATGATGGCTGACGAGTAAATTGTATAGCAAGTCGTTGCCCCACTGCAGGACATCCTCGTGCATTTGCCAACCACCCAGAACCAGCTCGCCAGTCTGCAGGCGACGGATGCCGCCTTTGCCGGCGCTCAGATGCTGGGGGATGGGTGTGCTCATGACGCGCTCCTCACCGCTGGCCAGATCTACCAGGTTGATGGCAACTTTGACGCCGTTCTCAAAGGTCCCCGGGCTGAGCAGGCCGCAGACCTGGTAACCGGCCTGCCTGGCAGCGGATACCAGCTTTTTGAGCCAGGTGGTTTTGCCTGCGCCGCGCTCACCG